>NZ_WIDL01000033.1 GCF_009496535.1 Stenotrophomonas sp. MYb238 | reverse complement strand
CGCACCCTCCGCTTTCCGTCATCCCCTGCCCCGCCGATCCCGCTTCCCCCTTCCCCTTTCCCCGCGCGTAACGCCATGAGCCTGCATCCGAAAATCCACGCCATCACCGAACGCATCCGCCAGCGCAGCGCTCCTTCGCGCGCGGCCTATCTGGCGGGCATCGATGCCGCCTTGCGCGAGGGCCCGTTCCGTTCGCGCCTGAGCTGCGGCAACCTGGCCCACGCCTTCGCCGCCTGCGGGCCGGCCGACAAAGGGCGGCTGCGCGGCGACGCGACGCCCAACCTGGGCATCATCACCGCCTACAACGACATGCTCTCGGCGCACCAGCCGTTCGAGCACTACCCGCAGCTGATCCGCGACGCCGCGCGCGAACTCGGCGCCACCGCGCAGGTGGCCGGCGGCGTGCCGGCGATGTGCGACGGCGTCACCCAGGGCCGCGGCGGCATGGAACTGTCGCTGTTCTCGCGCGACATCATCGCCCAGGCCACCGCCATCGGCCTGAGCCACGACATGTTCGACGCCACCATCCATCTGGGCGTGTGCGACAAGATCGTGCCGGGCCTGCTGGTCGGCGCGCTGGCGTTCGGCCACCTGCCGGCGGTGTTCGTGCCGGCCGGGCCGATGACCCCGGGCATTCCCAACAAGAAGAAGGCCGAGGTGCGCGAGCGCTATGCCGCCGGCGAGGCGACCCGCGAGGAACTGTTGGAGGCCGAGTCCGCCTCCTATCACGCGCCGGGCACCTGCACGTTCTACGGCACCGCCAACTCCAACCAGGTGCTGCTGGAAGCGATGGGCGTGCAGTTGCCGGGGTCTTCCTTCGTCAACCCGGAACTGCCGCTGCGCGACGCGCTGACCCGTGCCGCCACCGCGCGCGCGCTGGAGATCTGCGCGCTGGGCGACGACTTCCGCCCGCTGGGCCGGCTGATCGACGAGCGCGCCATCGTCAATGCCGTCGTCGCGCTGATGGCCACCGGCGGTTCCACCAACCACACCATCCACTGGATCGCGGTGGCGCGCGCGGCCGGCATCGTGCTGACCTGGGACGACATGGACCAGCTCTCGCAGATCGTGCCGCTGCTGGCGCGCGTGTATCCCAACGGCGAGGCGGACGTGAACCGCTTCGCCGCCGCCGGCGGGCCGGGCTTCGTATTCCGCGAACTGATGGACGCCGGCCTGATGCACGACGACCTGCCGACGATCGCCGAGGGCGGCATGCGCGCCTACGCGCAGGAACCGCGGCTGATCGACGGCAGGGTCGTCTACGTGCCCGCGGTCGAACAGAGCGCCGATGCCGAGGTGGTGCGCCCCGCCACCGAGCCGTTCGAGGCCCAGGGCGGCCTGCGCCTGCTCAAGGGCAACATCGGCAGTTCGTTGATCAAGCTGTCGGCGGTGAAGCCGCAATACCGCACGATCGAGGCGCCGGCGGTGGTGGTGGACGCGCCGCAGGTGCTGAACAAGCTGCACGCCGCAGGCGCCTTGCCGCAGGACTTCGTCGCGGTGGTGCGCTACCAGGGCCCGCGGGCGAACGGCATGCCCGAACTGCACTCGCTGGCGCCGCTGCTGGGCCTGCTGCAGAACCAGGGCCGGCGCGTGGCGCTGGTCACCGACGGACGCCTGTCCGGCGCGTCGGGCAAGATCCCCGCGGCCATCCACGTCACCCCCGAGGCCGCGCGCGGCGGTCCGATCGCCCGCATCCGCGAAGGCGACATCGTCCGCCTGGACGGCGAGGCCGGCACCCTGGAAGTGCTGGTGGACGCCACCGAATGGGCGGCACGCGGCATCGCCGCCAATACCGCGCCGGCCGGCAACGACCTGGGCCGCAACCTGTTCGCGATGAACCGCCGCATCGTCGGCCCGGCCGACCAGGGCGCCATCTCGATTTCCTGCGGCCCGGCACGGCCCGATGGCGGCGTCTGGGAATACGACGCCGAATACGAGCTCGGCCACGACGCTGCCGCCGCCGCGGCGCCGCACGAAGCCAAGGACGCCTGACCTCCGGGCCGCGCCGCGGCCCGCCCCACCGGAACAACGCCATGACCATCGCCCAGCACCAGGACCGCGCCGAACACCTGCTCACCGCCGCCGGCATCCTGCCCGTCGTCACCGTCCACACCCTCGACCAGGCGCGCGCGGTCAGCGCCGCGCTGCTGGAAGGCGGCCTGCCGGCCATCGAGCTGACCCTGCGCACGCCGGTGGCGATGGAAGCGCTGTCCATGCTCAAGCGCGAACTGCCCGACGTGGTGGTCGGCGCCGGCACGGTGCTGACCGTCGCGCAGATGCGCCAGGCCATCGACGTCGGCGCCGACTTCCTGGTGACCCCGGGCACGCCGGCGCACATGGCCGACGCGCTGGCCGACGCGCCGCTGCCGGTGGTGCCGGGCGCGGCCTCGCCCACCGAACTGTTGGCGCTGCTGGCGCGCGGTTTCCGCGTCTGCAAGCTGTTCCCGGCCACCGCCGTGGGCGGGCTGGCGATGATCAAGGGCGTGGCCGGGCCGATTCCCGAACTGAAGCTGTGCCCCACCGGCGGCATCACCGAAGCCACCGCGGCCGACTATCTCGGCCAGAAGAACGTGGTCTGCATCGGAGGCTCGTGGATGGTGGCCGACGCCTGGATCCGCAACGGCCAATGGGACGAGGTCAGGAAGTCCGCCGCCGCCGCGGCCGCCATCGTGCGCTCGGTTCGCGCCGGCTAAGGCACGCGGACGCGCGCGCGCGTTGCCGCGCATCGCAGACGCCCCGTTCGCAGGAACGGGGCGTTTCTCTTTGGCGACCGCACCGCCGTTCCTTCCACCTTGGCGCCGGCAAGACATCGCATCGGCCATGATGGCGCCGTCCCCATTACCTGCCCCAGGAGCGACCCATGGACGAAACCACCCCGCGCATGACCAACCTCTTCCTCCAGCTCGGCCTGGACGCCGGCGAACAGGACATCGCGCGCTTCATCCAGGCCCACCAGCTGCCGCTGGAAACCAGCATCGGCCAGGCGCCTTTCTGGAACGAGGGGCAGCGCCAGTTCGTGCGCGAGAAGATCGCCAGCGACGACGCCTGGGCCATCGTCGTGGACCAGTTGAACGAAGCGCTGCACGAAGACGCCAGCCGCGCCCGCAACGTGGACTGAGCCTGCGCCAGGCGCGGCATCGCGGGCCATCGCCGCGCCGGTGATGGCGGCCCGCGGCGGCCTCAGCGCCGGCTGCGTTCGCTGCGCCGCAGTTCGGCCGGGATATCGATCTCGACCTTGGCCGGCAGCGCCATGATGCGCAGTTCGTTGCCCGACCACGCGGCCGGTTCGCCGTTGATGCTGGCCTGGCCCGGCGCGCCCTCGTACGGCCAAGGCAGCACCAGCCCGCCCGCCGGCAGGCGCAGGCCGTCGGCGACCTTCAGGGTCAGCTGGCGGTCGCCGCGTACCAGCGCGTAGCGCAGTGGGCCATGCGCGGTGCGCAGGCCGTCGAGGGCGATGCCCTTGCCGGCCAGCCAGGGAGCCGGCACGCCGGCGGCGAGCACGATGGCGTCGTCGATTTCGCGCTCGTAGGCGAACATGTCCAGCGCCGAGCGCACGAAGTCCGAGGCCACCCAGGCGTGCGGCAGGTCGCCGACGAAGAACGGCGTGCGCGGCGTCGAGGACACAACTTCGGCCCACTGGTTCCACGCCGGCGGCGCGCGGTCCTTGAAGAAGAACTCGCCGGCCTCCCACGCCCGCTCGCGCCAGCCCAGGCGCACGAAGGCGCCGACGTTGCGCCACTCGTACGGGGTGTAGTCCTTCCACTGGCGCTTGCCGTCGCGGCGCTCGACGAACTGCCGCCAGTAGCGCTCGAAGGTGGTGTCCAGCGCCGGTTGCGGCAGGCGGCCCTGCTCGCCGCCCGGCGCCAGCGCGATGGTGGTCGAGGTCGCGTCGAAATCGCCCAGTTCCACCGATCCGGGCAGGTAGTCGATGCGGTGGGCGGCCATCGCCGCGCGCAGCGAGTCGTACAGGTCCTGGCGGAACTGGTCGCGCGCGCCGGCCATCGCCTCGGCCTCGGTTTCCAGCCCCAGCGCCACCGCCATGTCGGCCGCGTCCTTGTAGCCGCGCAGCGCCCAGAAATCGTCCCAGTACGAATGCACCGGCTTGGCCGAATAGCCCTCGTGGCTGATCGAGGCCGGCATCATTCCGTAGAAGCCCGGGTTGCGTGCGCGGTTGTCCTCGGTGCGCTCGCCCAGCCGCAGGTCTTCCATGTAGCCCCAGGCCGCCAGCACGTGCGGCCACATGCGCCGCAGGAAATCGCTGTCGCCGGTGTGGCGCCAGTACCCGGCGATGGCGTGGATCAGCTCGCCATGGCTGTCGTTCTCCGGCACCGGGTCGCTGCCGCGCGCGTCCACGCAGCACGGCACCATGCCGCTGTCGAACTGGTACGGCGCATACCAGTCCAGGTACTGCCGCACCGCATCCTCGCGGCCCAGGCGCAGCAGCCCTTCGGAAATCATCGCGCCGTCGCGGATCCAGCTGCGCGCATACGAGCGCGTGCCCGGCTGCAGGCTCGGCCCCACCCGCGAGATCAGCATGTGCGCCAGCGCGGTGCGCAGCGTATCGGCCAGCGGCTGGCCGGCCTCGGGCAGCTGCAGGCGCACCTGGTCCAGCTTCTGCCGCCACATCGCCGCGACCTGTTGCTGCGCCTTGTCCGCGTCGAAACCGGCCGGCATCGACCAGGCGCCGGTCTGCGGCAGCACCAGCGCGACCTCGCGGCTCTGCCCCGGTTCCAGCTTCCACGTATAGAGCATGGCGCCGGACGCCAGCCCGGTCGGGTCGCTGACCTCGCGCGTGCCCGGCAGGTTCCTGTCGGCCAGGTGGGTGACGTCGAGCTTGCTGTCGAAGGCGCTGGCGAAACCGGTGTCGGGCGGCGTCGCGGCGAACACGCGTGGCTGCCCGTTGACCGCCACCTGCCCGCCCTGGACCGCCAGCCGCTCGATCCGGCTCACGCCGCCGACGGTGTTGAGGAACTGGCTCGGCGGATTGACCTGGAACGGCCGCACCGCCAGCGCCAGCCGGTAGTCGTGCGCCACTTTGTCCGGGTTGTGCAGGCGGTAACGCGCCACCAGCTGCGCCTGCTCGGGACGGCCCTGCACGAAGCCGGTCACCTGCAGTCCGACCTTGTCGTGCTTCCATTCGACCGAGGGGATCGGCAGGTAGCCGTCCTGCAGGCGCTGGCTGGCGGCCACGTCGGCCCAGCCCAGCACCTTGCCGTCCAGCACCACGAACGGCTCGATGCTGAAGCCGGCGCGCGCCACCTCCAGCGTGCCGTCCTCGCCCATCAGCGCCTGCTCGCGGCCACCGTCCAGGCCCAGCAGGGTCCAGTACGGCTGCTCGCCGGAGAAACCGCGCGGCAGCGCCCCCCGCGGCAGGTCGCGCGCCACCGAACGGACGAAGTCGTTGGGCGTGTCGGCGAACGCCAGCGGTTTCAGGCTGATGTCGCGGATGCCATAGCGCCAGCTGGGACCGTCGACCAGGTCGAACCGCAGGTAGCGCGCCTCGGTTTCGGGCAGCGCCAGCCAGTCGCGCCCGCCGCCGCCAGCGCTCACCTCGCGCAGCTTGCGCCAGTCGCGCCCATCGCTGGAGGCCTGCACCACGTAGCGCGACGCCTCCAGCCCCGGCACCCACTGGACCACCGCGCCGCCGAACTCGCGCACCCTGCCCAGGTCCAGGCTCACGGTCTGCTGCTTGACCCCGCCGCTGATCCATACCGTGTCCGGCTTGCCGTCGGCGATGCGCTGCTGCAGCGCGGTGGCGGTGTCGGCGATGACGGTGGCGGTCAGCGCCGAGGTGTCCTCCTTCGGCAGCGGCTGCAGCGTGAGCTGGTCGAAACACACCGTGCCCTTGCCGCCGACCTTGCTGTAGATGGTGAACTCCACCGCCGCGCTGCGGCGCAGGACCTTGTCCGGGTCCGGCCCCCAGGCCTTCTCGACGTGGCGCCTGCGGTAGTTCACCTGCGTCCAGTTCTTGGGGAAACGATAGCCGGGACGGTTGACCCACCACACGTTGTCGCCGCTGGCGTCGACCAGCTTGAACTGCAGGTCGTTGGCCGGCGAATCGCCGCGCAGGCCGAAGGACACCTGGTAGTTCTCCGGCCAGGTGACGTCCAGCGGGCGGCGGATGCCGGCGTAGCCGGAAACCTCGTGGAAGTCGTAGTCCAGGCACAGCGCGCGGCCGCCGTTGCCGCTCACCGGCCGCAGCGAACCGCTGACCTGCGGCGAGGTGATCAGCTGCCAGGCGCCGATGTCGTCGAACTTCGCCAGCACCCGGCCGCCGCCCGCGGCCGCCCGTCCGTCGCCTGCCAGCACGGCGGTGGAAAGCAGCAGGAGGGCGGAGAGCTTCTTCATCGCGGGGAGTCTGGATGCGGCGTCGCAGGATTCTAGTAGGAGCGCACCTCGGTGCGCGACGGGGACTTGCCAGGCACGCGATGAAGACCCGGCTGCGCCAGGAAGCCTCATCGCGCTCCGGGCGCGGCGCGCCTACCCCTTCACGCCGCCCAGCAGCAGGCCCTGGATGTAGTAGCGCTGCAGCAGCAGGAACAGCAGCAGCACCGGCACCACGGTGATCACCGCGCCGGCCATCATCATCTCCACGTCCATGATGTGCTCGCGCGCGAGCGAGGCCAGCGCCACCGGCAGGGTGTAGTGCTCCTGGTCGGTCAGCACGATCAGCGGCCACATGAAGTCGTTCCACGCGCCCATGAAGGTGAAGATCGCCAGCGTCACCAGCACCGGCTTGAGCATGGGCAGCACGATCTGGAAGAAGATGCGCGCCTCGCCCGCGCCGTCGATGCGCGCCGCTTCCAGCAGTTCGTCGGGAATCGAGCGCGCATACTGCCGCACCAGGAAGATGCCGAACACGCTGGCCAGCGCCGGCACCACCACCCCGCCCCAGGTGTTGACCAGCCCCAGCTGCTTCATCAGCAGGAACAGCGGCAGCATCGCCACCTGCGCGGGAATCACCAGCGCCGCCAGCAGCCCCTGGAACACCCGCTCGCGGCCGGCGAAGCGCAGCTTGGCGAAGGCATAGCCGGCCAGGGTGTTGAACAGCAGCGAGCCCAGGGTGATGCCCGCCGACATGCTCAGGCTGTTGAGGAAGTTGCCGGCCATGCCGGTGCGCGCGAACAGCGCGCGGTAGTTGCCGGTGGTGAGCTGGGCCGGCAGCAGCGGCGGCGGGAACTGCGAGGCCTGCCCGCTGGGCATGAACGACACCGACACCATCCACGCCAGCGGCGCCAGGCTGACCAGCGCCAGCGCCAGCAGGGCGCCGTTGATCCACCAGCCCCAGGCGCGCGACTGGCCGATCTCGCGGCTCATACCAGCCCCCTGCGCCGGCCCAGGCGCAGCAGCAGCGTGGTCACGCCCAGGATGATCAGGAACAGCAGGAACGCCACCGCCGAGGCGCGGCCCAGGTTCCACCACTTGAAGCCTTCCTCGAACATGAAATACAGCACGCTCACCGTGCTCTGCAGCGGGTCACCGCGGGTCATCACATAGGGCTCGGCGAACAGCTGGAAATAGCCGGACACGGTGATCACGCCAACCACCAGCAGCACCGGCCCGAGCATCGGCAGGGTGATGTGCAGGAACTGCTTCCAGCGCGATGCGCCGTCGATGCGCGCCGCTTCGTACAGGTCTTTCGGAATGGCCTGCAGGCCGGCCAGGAAGATCACCATGTTGTAGCCGAAGTTCTTCCACACCGCGAACAGGATGATGGTCGGCATCGCCCAGTGCGGGTCGCCCAGCCAGTCCACCGGATCGATGCCGGCGTGCCCCAGCGCCCAGTTCACCAGCCCGTAGCGGGTATGGAACAGGTAGCGCCAGATCACCGCCACCGCCACCAGCGTGGTCACCACCGGCGCGAACAGCGCGGTGCGGAACAGGGCCTTGAAGCGCGCCACCGGCGCGTTGAGCAGCATCGCCGCACCCAGCGACAACGCAATGGACAACGGCACACCCAGCACCACGAAGTACGCGGTGTTGCCCAGCGACTTCCAGAACATCGGCGTGCGCAGCAGGTCCAGGTAGTTGTGCAGGCCGACCAGGCGCAGGTTGTGCGGGTCGGCCAGCGCGTACAGGTCGAAGTCGGTCAGGCTCAGCGCCAGCGCCGCCAGCACCGGCAGGCCGAAGAACACGCCGATCACGATCAGCGCCGGCGCGGCGAACACCCAGCCGGCGAGCGAACCCCGCATCATCGCGCCGGCTCCTTCTGCGCCTGCTGCTCGACGATCCAGCGGCGCTTGGCGAGGATGTCGTCCACACGCGCGTCCAGCCGCCTGACCGCCGCATCCTGGTCCAGCCCGCCGCGCACCACCTGTTCGCTGACGATGCGCATTTCCTGGGCGATGCGCTCCCATTCCAGCACCTTGGGCGTGGGCTTGACCCGCTCCAGCTGCTCGCCGAACGCGGCGGCCAGCGGATCGCCGGTCAGGGCCGCGCTCTTCCACACGCTGCGGCGCGGCGGCAGGTCGCCGATGAGGGCGTGGAAGCGCTGCTGCACCGCTGGTCGTGACAGGAACTCGATCAGCTTCCACGCCGCCTGCTTGTGCCGGGACGAGCGGAAGATCACCAGGCTGGTGCCGCCGGCGATGCCGGCGCCCGGCCCGTGCGGCCCCGGCAGCGGCGCGGTGCCCCACTCGCCTTCCAGTGCCGCCGGCTGGCGCTGGCGGAACTCGCGGATGTTCCAGGGCCCTGACAGGTAGAACACGGTGAAGCCGCGGAAGAACTCGTCCCAGACGTTGGATATCTGCGTCTCGGACATCTTCGGCGCCCAGCCCTGCTCGAACAGGGTGGCGTAGAAACCCAGCGCGCGGCGGAAGCCGGGACTTTCGAAATTGCCGCGGGTGTCGTGGTCGCGCAGCAGCGGATCGTCCTGCTGCAGGGCCAGCGACAGCTGCGGCTCGAACTCGTTGAGCGGCATCAGCACCGGGTAGCGGCCCGGCCCGAGCACCTGCTTCAGCGCCTCGTTCATGCGCGCCCACTCGGCCCAGTCGCGCGGCGGATGCTCGTAGCCGGCCTGGCGCAGCAGGTCCTTGCGGTAGAACAGCAGCCGCGTATCCACGTACCAGGGGATGCCGACCAACTGCCCCTCGACCACGTTGGTGTCCCATATGCCCGGGAAATAGTCGTCGGGCACGACCTCGCGCGAGCCGGCCACGTAGGGCTGCAGCGGGGTGAGCGCCTGCAGCGTGGCGAACTCGGGAATCCAGGTGTTGCCGAGCTGGCAGATGTCCGGCAGGCCATCGGCCGCGTAGGCGGTGAGCAGCTTCTCGTGCGCCGCCGTCCACGGGATGTTCTGCACCTCGACGCGGATGCCGGGGTTCTCGGCCTCGAACTCGCGCACCAGCTCGCTGACCACCTCGGCCTCGCGCCCCATCGCCCAGAAGCGCAGGGTGACGCCGTCCTGCGGCCGCGCGCAGCCGACCAGCAGGAGCAGGCACAACAGCGCGGGCAGGCGCGGCATCACCGGTGCGCCCTACTGCGGCCGCGCCGCGGGTTTGTCCGCGGCCTTCTGCTCCTGCGCGGCGGCGGCGCGCGACTCGGCGATGCCCACCGCGCGCGCGGCGGCCGCCTTCTCGTCCTTCTGCAGCGGCTGCCAGTCCTCGCCCTCGGGCATCAGCCAGCCGCCGCTGAAGCCGGCGCGCTCCAGTCCCTTGCGGATGTAGGGGTTCTTCTTCATCACGTTCCAGACGAACTCGTCGCGGTAGTTGGCGATGCCGGCCAGGATCGGCCCCTGGTCGATGGCGATGTAGTCGCTGGCCACCCAGCCGCGCTCCGGGATCAGGCGCCCGGTCTTGAGCGGGATGTCGTAGTTGAAGCTGGGATTGAACGAATCCAGGAAGCCGTAGCTGGAGTACAGGTAGTCGCCGTAGCGCTTGTGCATCTCCTGCGTGGCGGGAATCACCACCTCCGGCGCGAACGGCAGCGAGGAGATCGCCGCCGACGGCACGATGGTGCCGTCGTCGAAGTTCTCGCGCAGGCCGGCGCCGCGCGCGGAGTAGTGGCGGAACTGGCGCTGCTCGCCCTTGTAGTCCTGGGTGGTGTTCTGCGGGCCGTCGCCGGCGGTCAGGCCCCATACGTTCTCGCCGTAGTCCTTCCACTGCATCGGGTTGGCGATGGCGTACTCGCGCTGGGCCAGGGTGGCGCGGCGGCTGTTGAGGAAGTAGTCGATGCCGCGCTCGCGCATGTAGGCGTCCTGGATGTCGCGGAAGTCGATCCAGACATGGCTGTACTGGTGGCCGAACAGCGGCCCGAACGACAGGTATTCCTGGCCCTGGAACACGCCCCAGTCGTTGTCGTAGGTGCGCGTCCACACCGTCCACGCATCGGGCTGCACCGGATGCGTCGGCGAGCCCAGCGCGAGCACGTAGAGCATCATCGCCTCGTTGTAGCCCATCCAGTCGTGCTGGATGAAGCCGCTCTCCGGGAACCAGCCCATCGACACCAGCGGCTTGTTGCGCTGCAGCCATGGCCAGTCCACGCGCCGGTAGATCGTATCGGCGACCTGCCGGATCTCCTTCTCGCGCGCATCGACGCCGTCGTAGTAGGACTGCGCGAACAGCACGCCCATCAGCAGCAGCGCGGTATCCACGCTGGACAGCTCCACCCAGCTGTCGTAACGGCGGCCGTCGCGCATGTCCAGGAAATGGTAGTAGAACCCCTTGTAGCCGGCCTTGCCGGTGCGCTGCGGGCCGGTGGGCACGTCGCGCAGGAAGCGCAGCGTGGCCAGGGTACGGTCCACCGCCTGGGTGCGGCTGACCCAGCCGTTCTCGATGCCGATCGGGTACGCGGTCAGGGCGAAGCCGACCGAGGCGATGCTGGCGAACGGCCGCGATGGATAACGGTCCGGGGTCAGCCCGTTCTGCTCGTTGGTGGTATCCCAGAAGAACTGGAAGGTGCGCCGCTCGATGTCGTCGAACAGCGGCGGCAGTTCGGGTTTCATCGGCCGCGGCGGCAGGTCCGGCTCGATCAGGATCACCTGCGGCGGCACTTTCGGCGCCGGCGCGGGCGCCTTGCCGCAGCCGCCCAGCAGGCCAAGCGCGAGACCGGCGGTGCACAGCTGCAGCGTGGGGATACGCGGGATGCTCAAGACGCTTTCCGTTGGTGGAACGTGGGTGGGGGATGTCGTCATCCGCCGCGCGGACGAGGGACGAACGGAGTCCGCGATGCTCGCATCATCGGACTCCGCCGCCTTCCCTCCCCCGGGGGCGAGGGTGTTACCAGTCCAGGCCGAAGGACAGCTTGAAGGTACGGGTGCCTCCCACGATGCCATCCTGATGCCGCCCGAAGTTCACGTTCGGATCGTTCGCACCGCCATACCAATCGTCGTAGCCATCCCAGTTCCTCCAGTCGAACACATTGAGCAGATCGGCGCGCACGCGCAGCTTCAGATTCGTCCCGGTGTCCCATTCCTTGCTGGCGGCAAGATCGAAACGCTTGTAGCCGATGCTGCCGTCGGGCTTGTACGGGTCGATCAGGCAGTCGTCCCAGCCAGGCAGGCAATTGGTCGCGTTCCGGTACTTGGTCGATTCCAGCGTCAGTTTGCCGGAAAGCGTGATGCCCCAGCCCGCATCCCAGATGCCGGTCGTCACCAGCCGGTGTTCGGGCACGCCACGCGAGGGCAGCCACCCGTAGTAACTGGCATTGGGATACTCGAACATGTCGACCCAGCCGTCGGCATTGGTGTTCTGGCGACCGTGCGTATAGGTGTAGGCGACCGTCGCACCCCAGCCGGAAGCAGTGTTGAACGGCTTGTCCAGCTTCAACAGGACCGACTTCGTCTTGGTTTCATACATGTTGTCCAGCAGGATGACGCGCCCGAACGGCGGATCGAAGCCCCATGGGGTGCCCCAGGTTCCGCCCGGCGGAAGGAACGTGCCATCCGGTCGACGATTTCCCAGCCGCGCCGTGATGCCGTCGCGGCTGCGCACATAGCTCAGCGTCACCTCGCTGTACCAGGTCTGCGCCCCCAGCTCGAACGCATTGCGCATGCCGACGCTGAACTGGTCCGAGTAAGGCACCTTGAGGTCGTTGTTGTTCAACCACCACTCGCGCGGCAGGTTGACCGTTGCCGCCAGCTGGTCGAGCGCTCCGGGATTGAGGTAGCTCGGATCCCATGCCACGCAATCCCCAGCCGGACGCCGGCATGCGCCGTCTGCGTCGACGAAATAGAAGTTGTAGCGGCCGAAGGAAGTGCGGTTGGTCTCGATCTGCAGGTAATCGAACAGGTTGCGGTCGTAGGACCGGCCCGCGCCGCCGAAGATCACGTGCCGCTGGTCGGCATCGAGGTCATAGGAGAAGCCCAGGCGCGGCTGCCAGGCTCCCTTGAACGCTCGGCGGTTGTTCCCCGTGGAAATATAGTTTTCCGGGTTCCAGTCCGCGTTCTTGAAATTCGGGTAATCGCGGATGGCATTGGCCAGCGCCGCCGGGGTCACGAAGTCCTCGTAGTTCGGCGTGGTCTCGTAATCCCAGCGCACGCCGTAGTTCAAGGTCAGGTGTTCGTTGACCTCCCAGTCGTCCTGCAGGTAGATGCCGAACTGCTTGTTGGCCGAGGTGGTGAAACCACCGGGCGTTCCCGGGTCTCCTGCCGCGAACTCGACGCGATAGGGATGATCGAGGCTGGTCGACAGGTCGTAGTAGAACTGCGGATTGGAGTAGTTGCGCTCCATCGCGTTCACGTCGACCTGCTTGAACTTCACGCCCATCTTCACCGCATGTCCTTCCCAGCCGGTAAAGGTGAAATCGTTCTGGATGGACCACCCCTTCTGCCCCTTGTCCTGGTTGTTGGGGCTGGCGCCGGTATTGATGATGTTGCCGATGTTGAGCCGGTCGTTGTTCACCAGCTCGGAGATACCCAGGATGTAACCGTTGCCGTCGAAGGTGGCATGCGGTGCCCAGGAAAGATCCTCGTACGTCACGTGCGCGTCGTTGAGCCAGTTGTCCGCGCTGTACTGCCAGCGCAGGTCGTAGCGGTTCACCTTGTTGCTGTTGACCGTCGCACGCTGCGCGGTGTTCTGGCCACCCACGTCGACATGTTCGTTTTCATCGCGCACCTGCGCCGACAGCTCCACCAGGTTGCGGTCGTCCGGGGTCCAGGTCAGCTTGCCGAAGTACATGTCCTGCGTGAATGGCGAGGCTGCGGGTCCGATCTGGTCGCGGATGCCCTGCGGAATCCTGCTCGGGTCGTACCGACCCTCGGCACCCAGCGTCACCGTCTTGGGGGTGCTGTATTCCTTGGCTTCGTATGCGACGAAGAAGTTCAGGCGATCCTTGACGATGGGCCCGCCGAAGGACACGCCGTACTGTTCTTCCTTGGAGGGTACCTTGTCGCCGCCGGCCTTTTCTTCGGCCGGGGTCGCGGTGCGCCAATCGGTCGAGGTGCGGTCCCAGAAGAAACTCCCGCTGAATTCATTGCTGCCGGAACGTGTTGCGGCGACCACCGCCGCGCTGCTGATCTGGTCGAACTCGGCCTTGTAGTTCGATGTGATGACCTTGTATTCGCCGATGGCCGACTGCGGGAACGGATTGCCACGGGTCGAGTTCTGGCCGCCGACGCCGCCTGGCAGCGTGTATCCCTTCTGGCCGACGCCATCGATGTAGACATTGATGCCGCTGGAGCTCTGCGCGCCGGAACGCAGGCTCGTATTGCCGGCGGCGTCCTGCTGGAACTGCATGCCCGGCACGGTATCGGCGAACGCCAGGAAGTTGCGGGTCCCCTGCGGCAGGGCCTCGATCTGCTTGTTGGTGATGTAGGTCGCGATCTCCGAGGTGCGGGTTTCCACCGCCTGCGCCGTCACCTGCACCGCATCCAGCGTCGTCGCCGCGCCGCTGGCGGTCTCGGCCACCCCGCCTACCCCGAGGTTCACGGTGGCGGTCTGGCCCACCTGCACGGTGATGTTCTGGCTGCTGGTCCTGCCGCCGGCATTGACGTCCACGCGGTAGGTGCCCGGCGGCAGGCCGGCCAGCGAATAGCCGCCATTGGCGGTGCTCTGCACGCTGCGGGTCAGGCCGGTGGCGAGGTTGGTCGCGGTCACCTGCGCCTGTCCGGCCGGCGCCGAATCGGCCATCACCTGGCCGCGGATGGTGGCGCCGGTGCTCTGCGCGAACGCGGAGGCGGCGCCGAGCACGAGGCAGCTGGCCAGCGCGCAGCTGAGCAGCCTGCGGGCCGGGTGCGTCTTGCGGGTAGCGGAATGATTCATGGTGCGGCTCTCCGGGTGCGGCAGCGGGGGCTGCCATTCGGTTCGTTCCGGGTTCGCGGGCCGGGGTTCCGGCGCGGCGCGAACGCGGTCAGGAAGGTTCTCGTCGGGACGTGGAGTCGCGTACGACCAGGGACGGTGCCAGGGTCGTGCCGCCGGTCCCTTCCGCTGCGCCATCGCCGTCGATCAGATGCAGCAGATGCGATGTCGCCCGCCCGCCGAGGTCGGCGATGCTGACCTGCATCGTGGTCAATGCCGGGTGAACGAAACGTGCCAGCGGGATATCGTCGAAACCGGCCAGCGCCACCTGCTGCGGCACGCGCACGCCGGCCTGGCTGAAGGCGTACAGGCACCCCAGCGCCATCATGTCGTTGGCCGCGAACACCGCGTCGGGCAGGCGGGCTTCGCGCAGCAGCACCTGCCCGGCCGCATGGCCGGAAGCCTCGTCGAAGCCGCCGGGCAGGACGATGGCCTCCGCCGCCGGGCCGAAACCGGCCATCGCCTCGCCGAATCCACGCAGGCGTTCGCGGGCATCGTGATTCGCGTCGGGGCCGGCGATGAACGCGATGCGGCGGTATCCGGCGTCCAGCAGGTGCCGGGTCATCGCCACCGCGCCGGCATGGTCGTCGATGCCGAACGCCGGGTAATGCCCGTCCCGCAGCGGCGTATTGATCAGCACGGTCGGCAGCGCCGGCGGCAGGTTGTCCATCAGGAAACCGGAGTCGGCCGCGTAGGGCGACATGACCAGCAGGCCGTCGACGCGGCCGCGCATGGCCTGCAGGGCGACGCCCTGCTGCTCCTGGTCGCCGTGGTAGCTGGAGACCAGCAGGTGCCAGCGATACGTACGCGCCACCCCGTCGATGCCGCGCATCAGCTCGGAAAAGAATTCGCCGTGCAGGTCGGGCAGCACCAGGCCGATGGTATGGGTACTGCGGCTGCTCAGGCTGCGCGCGGCCGCGTGCGGGGCGTAGCGGAGCCGGCGGGCGACCTCCAGCACCAGCTGCCGCACCGGCTCGGCGACATTCTCGTGGCCGTTGAGGGCGCGCGATACGGTGGCGACGGAGACCTTCGCCTCACGGGCAACATCCTTGATGGTGATTGCCGTTTTCGACACCGCTGTGCCCTCCGCAGGCAGGGTCCGGGCGGAATGTAAGCGTTTCCAGGGCGATCTGTAAACGATTTGTTACACCGCCGGAACCGGCACGGGACAAGACTTGTCCATGCAGGACAGGCGCCAGGGCCGGCATCCGGTGCCGGGCGGATGCCCCGCCCTCTGGCCGGATCAGCCGCCGGCCTCCGCCGGCGTCGACGCCTTGATCGACAACGCATGGATATCGGTCTGCATCATGTCGCCAAGTGCGGCGTACACCGCACGATGGCGTGCCAGCGGTGCCATGCCGACGAACGCCTCGCTGACGATCAGGACGTTGAAATGCCCACGCCCGTCCCGCGCGCCGGCGTGGCCGGCATGGCGGTGGCTGTCGTCCTCCACCTCCAGCCGGCGGGGCACGAACGCGGCCTGCAGCGCCGCCTGGATCCGTTCCAGCCGGCTCATGGCAGCGCCTTGCGGAACGGGCGCACGTCCACGCGCTGGTAGACGCCGGCCGCCACGTAGGGGTCCTCGTCGGCCCAGGCGCGGGCGGCGGCGAGGTCGTCGAAGCTGGCGATCACCACGCTGCCGCTGAAACCGGCAGGGCCCGGATCCTCGGCGTCGACCGCCGGACAGGGGCCGGCCAGCAGCAGCCGCCCCTGGTCAAGCAATGCCTGCAGCCGCGCAAGGTGCGCCGCCCGCGCGGCCTGGCGCGCGGCCAGCACGTCCTGGCCATCGTAGCCTTCGATCACATACCACACGGTGCCGTTTCTCCTTAGCCTGCCGGATGAGGGCCGCCAGTGTAGGGCCTGCCCTCCCGCGCAGACAGGCCGCGCCGTTTCTGCCCGTGTGTCGCCCGACAGGCGAGTACGCCGACCACCGCCTCGACGATGCCGGCTGCCCGCGGACCCAACGCCACCTGTCCGCACCTGAAGGCCGGCCCTGCCACAACGCTGGACACCGCCCGGCCGGGACGATTACTCTGTACGCCATTGCACGCAGCCGGCTTGTAACGGCCCGGCGCGGCGGCAGGCAAGGCCACCGCCGTCCGGCCGATCCGCGATCCCTCACCCGGACTGTGTAGACGACCTCCCCGTGATGACGTTGCCGCATGACAAGCGCGGCATGTCGCGTTGTTGATGTGCACGCACGCCGGACAGGCGCGCATGGCTTGCAATCCAGAAGGCTAGGACCCTGTTCCGGGCGGGAATCCGGAACGTACAAGGCTCGCAACACCCGATGTCGCCCTGATGACTTCAGATCTCGCGCCCGCCGCGAACCCGCCAGCGCCGCCTACCGTTCCGCAGCAGCAGGAAATGCCGCTGGCGGTGGTGCATGGCCAGCCGGTGCTGCAGATCCCGCAGGACCTGTATATCCCGCCGGACGCGCTGGAAGTCATCCTCGACGCCTTCGAGGGCCCGCTGGACCTGCTGCTGTACCTGATCCGCCGGCAGAACCTGGACATCCTGGACATCCCGGTCGCCGAGATCACCCGGCAGTACGTGGAATACATCAACGTCATGCAGGAGCTGCGCTTCGAGCTGGCGGCCGAGTACCTGGTGATGGCCGCGATGCTGGCCGAGATCAAGTCGCGCATGCTGCTGCCGCGCCCGCCCAGCGAGGACGGCGAGGAAGCCGATCCGCGCGCCGAGCTGGTGCGCCGGCTGCAGGAATACGAACGCTTCAAGCAGGCCGCCGAGGACATCGACGCCCTGCCCCGCCAGGACCGCGACACCACCCCGGCGCACGCCTTCGTGCCGGACCGCACCACGGTGAAGGTGCCGCCGCCGGTGGACCTGAAGGAGATGCTGCTGGCCCTGCACGACGTGCTCAAGCGCGCCGAGCTGTTCAGCGGCCACGCCATCAAGCGCGAGGCGCTGAGCGTGCGCCAGCGCATGGGCGACGTGCTGGAGCAGCTCGAGGACGGCAGGTTCTACCGCTTCGAGACGCTGTTCACCGCCGAGGAAGGCAAGCTCGGCGTGCTGGTCACCTTCTTGGCGCTGCTGGAACTGGCCAAGGAACAGCTGCTGGACATCGTGCAGGAAGCCCCGCTCGCGCCGATCTACGTGAAGTCGCTGGCCGCCGGCAACACCAATGCGCCGCTGCAGTTTTCCAGCGAATTCGACGACGGCGAATTCAACGACGCCGACTCTACCGACCCCGCCTGAGCCATTCCCGACACATGGATCAACCGCTGATCAACCGCATCGTCGAAGGCGCGCTGCTGGCCTCCAGCCAGCCGCTGACCCTGGCGCAGCTGCAGGAGCTGTTCCCCGAGGATCAGCCGGCGCCGCCGGGCAGCGTCGAACGCGCGCTGGAACTGCTGCGCGAGGGTTGCCAGGGCCGCGGCGTGGAACTGGTCGAGGTCGCCTCCGGCTTCCGCTACCAGATCACCCGCGAGGTGCACGGCTGGGTCTCGCGGCTGTGGACCGAACGCAAGACCCGCTACACCCGCGCCACCCTGGAGACGCTGGCGCTGATCGCCTACCGCCAGCCGATCACCCGCGGCGAGATCGAGCAGGTGCGCGGCGTGGCGGTCAGCAGCAACATCATCCAGGCGCTGGAAGAGCGCGAGTGGATCCGCGTGGTCGGGCACCGCGACGTGCCCGGCAAGCCGGCGCTGTTCGGCACCACCCGCGGCTTCCTGGACTACTTCGGCCTCAAGCGGCTGGACGAACTGCCGCCGCTGTCCGAACTGCGCGACATCGGCGAACTGGAGCCGCAGCTGCCGCTGGGCGACGACGGCCAGCCGGCCGCGCCGCTCGCCGCCGGCGCGGCGACGCCCGACACCGGCGCGCCGGCCGACGATGCCGGCGCTGCCACCGACACCGCGGCACCCCCGGACGATGGGGACGCCGCACCCGACACCGCCCCCACGGGCGAACCCGACGCCGCGCCGGGAGAGCGCGCGGCGGAAGTGGAAGACACCGGAAACAACGCCGTCGCAACGACGACCGTGGCTGTTGACGAAGCCGATCCCGAACCTGAGGCCGACGAAGAAAGCGCCGGCCGGAGCCAAACAGAATGAGTGACACCCCCCGCAAGCCGTCGTTGAACAAGCTCTCGCTCAAGCGCGAAGCCGCTGTCGAGCAGCCACGGCTGGAAGAACGCCTGCACAAGGTCCTGGCCCAGGCCGGCCTGGGCTCGCGCCGCGCGCTGGAACAGCGCATCGCCGACGGCCTGGTCAAGGTCAACGGCGAGACCGCGCAGACCGGCATGTCGGTCAAGAGCGGCGACAAGATCGACCTGGACGGCCGCAGCTTCGTCGCCAGCGCCCTAACCGATCCCTCGCGCGTGCTGGTCTACAACAAGCCCGAAGGCGAAGTGACCACCCGCGAGGACCCCGAAGGCCGCCCGACCGTGTTCGAGTCGCTGCCGCCGCTCAAGGGCGCGCGCTGGATCGCCATCGGCCGCCTGGACATCAACACCACCGGCCTGCTGCTGCTCACCACCGACGGCGAACTGGCCAATGCCATGATGCACCCGTCCTTCGAGGTCGAGCGCGAGTACGTGGTGCGCGTGCGCGCCCCCGAAGGCCAGGAGAAGGTGCCGGACAACGTCGTCGACCGCCTCGCCCGCGGCGTCGCGCTGGAAGACGGCCCGGCGAAGTTCGACGAGATCGAACGCATCGGCGGCACCGACTCGCACGACTGGTTCCGCGTGGTGGTCAAGGAAGGCCGCAACCGCGAAGTGCGCCGCCTGTGGGAATCGCAGGGCTGCCAGGTCAGCCGCCTCAAGCGCACCCGCTACGGCAAGGTCGAACTGCCGCGCGAACTGCTGCGCGGCCAGTCGGTGGAACTGCCCAACGCCCAGGTCGAGGCGCTGCGCGCCGAACTGAAGCTGGAGGAAGGCGCGCCGTCGGCGCTGACCCTGCAGCCGGTGATCGGCCAGCGCAAGGCGGCCAAGACCACCGTGCGCGTGCGCGAGGGCGGCCGCGGCAATGCCTACGTCAATGGCCACAACACCGCCGACGAAGGCCGCGAACTGCGCCGCTTCGACACCCTGCGCGAAGACCGCGGCCGCGGCCGCGGCGGCAAGGGCGGCGGCTTCAAGGGCGGCCTGACCGTCAGCGGCGAAGCGGCGGCCAAGCAGTCGCAGAAGCCGTTCAAGCAGCGCAAGCCCAAGGGCGACCGCAGCCTGCCGGAAGGCAACCCCGCCGCGTTCCGCACCTGGTACGTGCCCGAAGGCGTGAGCACCGGCCCCAGCGGCCACCGCAACGCCGGTCCGGGCGGCAACCGGGGTCCCGGCCGTGGCCCGGCCGGCGAAGGCCAGGCCCGTCCGTACGGCAAGCCGCGCCCGGGTGCCGGCGGCGCCGGTCGTGGCGGCCCCGGCCAGGGGCGCCCGCAGGGCGCTGGCCAGGGGGCCGGCCAGGGTCGCACGCAGGGTGGTGGCGGCCAGGCCGCCGGCCAGGGCCAGCGCAAGCATCCGTACGGTCATCCGGGCAACGCCCCGAGCTTCCCGTCCGACCACGCCAACCCGGGCTTCAGTCCATATGGCAGCCCCAAGCCGGCCCAAGGCGCCCGCCCCGGTGGTCGCGGTCCGGGCAGCGGCAACCGTGGCCCGGGCGGTAATCGCGGCCCGGGTGGTCCGGGCGGCAACCGTGGCCCGGGAGGGGCCGGCGGCAACCGCGGGCCGGGTGGTCCGCGCCGCAGCGGCCCGCGCGGCGGCTGACCGTTGCTCTGCAGCGGCGCCGCTTGCCCGCTACATGCCCCAGAACGCCCGGCCCAGCGCCGGGCGTTCCATTTTCCGGATCACATCGTCCGTGGGCTGAATCAATTCCGGAAAATTTACCCAAAATGGGAAATTTGGGATATTTTTCCTCTATCCCGCCACCGGACAGCCGCCATGGATCTCACCCTGAATCTGCCTGACCTGGAAAAGTCGCCCGCCAGCGACATCAAGGCCAAGGGCTGGCCGGAGCTGATGCGCAAGGTACTCAGGAGCGGCGCGGTGGTCGTCACCAACCACAACCATCCGCAGGCGGTGGTGGTGTCTGCCGAGGAATACCAGCGCCTGGTCGATCAAGCAAACGCACATTCCGCTGCGGCACAGCGCGCGCAGTCGCTGCAGACCCTGCAGGCTGAATTCGATGCCCACCTGTCGGCGCTGCAGGATGGCAGCCTGGCGAAAGCGCTGGCCCGCCCGGCCCGGCGCGGACGCAAGATCGCCCTGGGCGAGCCGCTGTAAACGATGGCGAAGATCCTGGTCCTTGCCGGCGTCAATGGCGCTGGCAAAAGTTCCCTGCTGGGGGCGATGCTGGCCGAGGACGGCGCCACCTGGTTCAACCCGGACGCTTTCACCCGGCGACTGGTCGAGAGCGGCTGGCCATTGGAGCAAGCCAATGCCACCGCCTGGCAGGAAGGTATCCGCCGGCTGCGCTCGGCCATGGCTGGTGGCCTCGATTACGCCTTTGAAACCACACTGGGCGCGAACACCATTCCCGCCCTGCTGCGCGAAGCCTGCACCCGGCACGAAGTGAGCATCTGGTTCTGCGGGCTGGAGAGCGTCGAACTGCATCTGCAGCGTGTCGCCGCCCGTGTTGCCAGGGGCGGCCATGACATTCCCGAAGGCAAGATCCGCCAGCGCTTCGACAGTTCGCGGTTGAACCTGATCGAGCTGTTGCCGCATCTCACCGCACTGCACGTCTACGACAACAGCCTGCCTGCCGATGCCGACGGCAGGGCCGAACCCTTGCTTGTGCTGGAAGTGGAACGCGGGCGGCTCCTCTGCCCCGCGACGCAGGAGGAATTCGCGCAGGTGCCCGAATGGGCCAAGCCCATCGTGTGGGCGGCGCTGAAGGCATTCCCGGTGGCGGACGAATGATCCTCGCACCCGGCCCAGTGACCGGGCATCAGAGGCGAAATTCAGCGCCGTTCGATCACGAACTTGCCGAAGCCCACGCCCAGGTCCCAGCCGCGGCCGGTGCCGGCCAGGGCCAGCGAGATATCGCCCTTGGTCACTACCTGGGCGTTGCTGGAACGGGAAGCGCCGGCATGCACCTCGGCGCCGCCATAGGTCCCGATCAGGTCGTTGAGGCTGTAGGCGCCGGTGAACTTGCCGCGGCCATCGCTGACCGTGGACTTGCCGACCGTCAGGCCGCCGCCCTTGGCGCTGATCTTCACCGGGATGCTGGCGCCGTTGTCGCAGGTGATGGTGCCGTTGCCGGTGGCGGTCTTGTAGAAAATCGACCAGCCGGACAGGTTGAAACGCAGTTCGCAATCGATGTTGCCGGCCGCGTGCGCGGACGGGGCCAGGCCGACGGCGGCCAGCAGCAGGGCGCCTGCCAGGATCTTCATGGTTCGCTCTCCATAACCAGGGGACGGGCCGAGCCTAGCAGCGCGACCGCATCGCGCATGCGATGGCGGGCGCATCCATCGGGCCTGCGTTCAGCGTCGCCCGGACTCATGCCAGGGTGAAGGCGTCGGCGTCCAGCATCGCCGGGAAGCGCTCGCGGTGGGCGGCCAGCGCCTGCGCCGCGATGGTGGTGGTGACCACCTGCTCGCGCTCGCGGATCTCCACCTGCGGCTGGCCGAGGAAATCGATCACCGCGCTGTCGCCGGCATAGTGCAGGCCGTTTCCGTCCACCCCGACGCGGTTGACCACCGCCACGTAGCACAGGTTCTCGATCGCCCTGGCCTTGGCCAGCGTGCGCCAGGCATGGGCACGCGCCGACGGCCAGTTGGCGACGAAGATCTGCAGGTCGAAATCCATCTGCCCCGCCCGCTCCACGTCGAAGCGGTTGCGGCAGAACACCGGGAAGCGCAGGTCGTAGCAGATCTGCGGATTGATCCGCCAGCCCTTCCATTCCACGCACAGGCGCTCGCCGCCGGCGGCATAGCGCTCGTGCTCGCCGGCATGGCGGAACAGGTGGCGCTTGTCGTAGTGCTTCAACCCGCCATCGGGCGTGGCCCACAGCAGGCGGTTGAACACCTCCTCGCCCACGCGCAGCTGCACGCTGCCGGTGACGGCCGCACCCAGCAGGCGCGCCTGTTCGCGCATCCAGGCCACGGTCGGGCCGTCCATGCCCTCGGCCCTGAAAATGGCGTCGTTGGAGAAACCACTGGTGAAGGTCTCCGGCAGGATCACCAGATCGGTCGCACCGGCCAGTGGTGCCAGCAGCGCGGCGTAATGCTCGCGGTTGCCGGCCGGGTCGTGCCAGCGGGTGTCGCCTTGTACGAGGGAAATGCGGAGGTCTTGCATGATGTCTCCCGGATACATGTATTCCCGTAGGAGCGGCTTCAGCCGCGATGGGGCCTTCGCCGGGAAAGCCCGTTCGCGGCTGAAGCCGCTCCTACGGGGTTTCAGGGCATTTCAGAGCTTCTGGAGGCGCTCGATCGCCGCATCCAGCGTGGCGTCGTTCTTGGCGAAGCACAGCCGCACCAGGCGTTGTCCGGCCGGCGCGGTTTCGTAGAACGGCGAGAGCGGGATCGCGGTGACGCCCTTCTCGATGGTCAGCCACTTCACGAATTCGTGGTCCGGCAGGTCGCTGACGGCCGAATAGTCCACCAGCTGGAAATAGCCGCCGGGCACCGGCAACGGCTTCAACCGCGTGGTCAGCAGCTGTTCGCGGAAGCGGTCGCGCTTGGCCTGGTAGAACGCGCCCAGTTCCAGGTGGTGCTCCGGCTCGTCGCGGATCATCGCGGCGAAGCCGTACTGCGCCGGGCCGTAGGTGGTGAAGGTGTTGTACTGGTGCACCTTGCGGAACTCGGCGCTCAGCGCCGGCGGGGCGATGGCGTAGCCGATCTTCCAGCCGGTGCAGTGGTAGGTCTTGCCGAAGCTGGAGATGACGAAGGCGCGCTCGCGCAGTTCCGGGTAGCGCAGCGCCGATTCGTGGCGGGCGCCGTCGTAGACGATGTGTTCGTACACCTCGTCGGAGATCAGGTAGATGCCGGTGCCGCGCAGCACGTCGGCCAGCGCCTGCATGTCCGCCGCCGAGAGCATCGCGCCGGAAGGGTTGTGCGGGGTGTTGACCATCAGCATGCGCGTCCTGGGCGTGATCGCCGCGCGCACCTTGTCCCAGTCCACGGCGAAGGTCTGCGGGTCGAGCGCGACATGCACCGCGCGCGCGCCGGCCAGGTCGATGGCCGGCTCGTAGCAGTCGTAGGCCGGGTCGAGCACGATGACCTCGTCGCCGGCGCGCACCACCGCGTGGATGGCATCGAAGATGGCCTCGGTGCCGCCGGAGGTCACGGTGATCTCGCTGTCCGGGTCGACCTGCGCGCCGTAGCAGTCCAGCACCTTCCGCGCGATGGCCTGGCGCAGCGGCGCCACGCCGGTCATCGGCGCGTACTGGTTCAGGCCCTCGCGCATGGCCCTGGCGGTCTCGTCGATCAGGCGCTGCGGCGCGGCGAAATCGGGGAAGCCCTGGCCCAGGTTGACCGCGCCGTGTTCGGCGGCCAGCTGCGACATCACGGTGAAGATGGTGGTGCCCACCTTGGGCAACTTGGTCTGCGGTTGCATCGATGCGTCGGTGTCGGGGAAGGGAAACGCCGAGTTTACGCAATGCCGGCGGCAACGGCCGCCCCCGCCCGCCTGCGCGCTGCGGCTCCCGCCGCAACGCCTATAATGTCGCGCCCGATGCGCCAGCCTGTCTGCGCTCCCACCCAAGGACGGAAGCGCCCGATCCGATGACCGCGACCATGAACACTCCGCCGCTGCTCGACGCGCGCGGGCTGCGCTTCACCCGCAACGACGACCCGGTGTTCGGCCCCCTCGACCTGCATGTGGACGCTGGCGAAGCCCTGCTGGTGCAGGGCGGCAACGGCGCCGGCAAGACCACCCTGCTGCGCGTGCTGGCCGGGCTGCTGCGCGCCGACGAAGGCACGATCCGCATCGACGGGCATCCCGCCGGTGCCGGCGAACGCTCGCGCTACATCGCCTACCTCGGCCACCTGCCCGCGCTCAAGCAGGACCTCGGCACGCTGGAGAACCTGCACGTGCTGTGCGGCCTGCAGGGCCGGCGCGCGCGGCAGATGCCCGGCAACGCGCTGGCCATCGTCGGCCTGGCCGGCTACGAGGACACCCTGGTGCGGCAGCTGTCGGCCGGGCAGAAGAAGCGCCTGTCGCTGGCCCGGCTGTGGCTGTCGCCGGCGCCGGTGTGGCTGCTGGACGAGCCCTACGCCAACCTCGACCTGGACGGCATCAACCTGGTCAACCGCATGATTTCCGCGCACCTGCGCAGCGGCGGCGGCACCCTGGTCACCACCCATGGCGCCTACGCGGCGCCGCCGGTGCGCAACCGCACGCTCACCCTCGGCCCGGCCGCGGTGGAGGCCGCCGCATGAGCCTGCCCGGTCCGCAGCCCACCCTGTTCGACGCCGCCCGGGCGCTGCTCGCGCGCGACCTGAAACTGCTGTGGCGGCGCCGCGGCGACGCCGCGCAGCCGATCCTGTTCGCGCTGCTGGTGGTGGCGCTGTTCGCCCTGGCCCTCGGCGGCAACCCGCAGCTGCTGCAGCGCGTGGCCGCGGCGGTGCTGTGGCTGTCGGTGCTGCTGGCCGGCCTGCTGTCGCTGGACACGCTGTTCCGCGGCGATGCCGAGGACGGCTCGCTGGAACAGTGGCTGCTCTCGCCGGTACCGCTGCCGTGGCTGGTCGCGGTGCGGGTGTTCTCGCACTGGCTGACCACCGCCTTCCCGCTGGTGCTGGTCAGCCCGCTGCTGGCCGAACTGATGCAGCTGCCGCGCGACCAGCTACCCGTGCTGGTCGCCTCGCTGGCGCTGGGCACGCCGCTGCTCAGCCTGCTCGGCGCGGTGGTCGCGGCGCTGACCGTGGGCATGCGCCGCTCCGGCATCCTGCTGGCGCTGCTGGTGCTGCCGCTGTACGTGCCGGTGCTGGTATTCGGCGCCGGCGCGGTGGCGGCGGCGGCGCAGGGCTTCGACGCCAGCGGCGCGCTGCTGCTGCTCGCCGCCGGCCTGGTGGTCAGCCTGCTGCTGGCGCCGCTGACCGCCGCCGCCGCGATCCGCATCGCCAACTCCTGAGGCACGCCGGCGCTATCCTTGGCGCCGGACTTCCCCGCGACCGCGCATGCGCAGACCGCCGCACCCTTCCCCGGAAAAACCCACGCTGCCGCCGCGCCCGGCGGTGGAACTGCAGCGCCGTGGCGAACTGCGCGTGGAGCGCTTCCTCGACGTGGCCATCGAGGTGTTCAACGAAAAGGGCTACCAGGGCGCGCGGCTGTCGGACATCGTCAAGCGCGCCGGCGGCTCGCTGTCCACGCTGTACCGCGCCTTCGGCGACAAGGAAGGCCTGGTGCACGCGCTGATGGAGCGCAGCATCCGCGATTTCGGCAAGGACGTGGAGGAACTGCTGGACTCGCCGCTGCCGCCGGCGCAGGCGCTGGAGGAAGCGGCCTGCCACATGGTCGAGGAGATCCTCAGCCCGGCGCGCATCGCCTGCCACCGCATCATCACCACCGAGGGCATCAGCCAGCCGGCCCTGCGCGACTGGTTCCGCGTCCACGGCATCCAGCCGGCGGAGCGGCTGCTGAGCGAATACTTCGCCCGCGAGACCCGCGCCGGCCGCCTGCACATCGAGGACCCGGACATGGCCGCCGACCATTTCTACATGCTGGTGTTCGGCGGGCTGATCATCCGCTCCATCAACGGCTGGGTCGACGGCACCCAGCTGCCGCAGATCCAGGGCCGCGCCCGTTCGGCGGTGCGCATGTTCCTGCAAGGCGCCCTCCCCCGTTCCTGAACGCAAGCCTGCTGCACTGCAGCTTGACCTGAACGCAGGCTTTCCCAGAATCGCACCGTAATCTCAATTACGTTGTTGTCACCCACCCGCCGGCAGGGACGACAAAGGAGAGGAACGTGCGGTTCTATCTCGCATTGGTGATGCTGCTCGCCACCGCGGTGCTGGTTGCCGCGGCCTGGCTCGCTCCGGTCAAGGCCGATCCGCTGGCGCAGGCGGTCAAGCTCCCCGAGACCCGGTTCGCCTCCACCACCTCCGGACATGGCTTCGACGCCCCGCCCGGCTTCGCCGACGCGGTACCGGCGCGCAACCAGGCGCACCCGGAAGCCCGGTCGGTCGGCGAGCAGGTGTGCAGCGCCTGCCACGCCAAGGAAAACGACAACTTCGCCCACACCGCGCATGCGCTGGGCATGCAGGTGGCGCTGGCCGCCAATCCCGCCACCGCCACCTGCGAGGCCTGCCATGGCCCCGGTTCGGTGCACGCGGCCAACCCGACCGCGAAGGGATCGATCATCGCCTTCACCCACGACGGCGGCACGCCGGTGGCCAACCAGACCGAAAGCTGCCTGGGCTGCCACTCCGGCGGTCCACGCGATGTCTGGCTGGGCTCGATCCACCAGCGCAACGACCTGTCGTGCAGCGACTGCCACAACCCGATGCAGAAGTTCTCCGCCGAAGGCCTGACCGCCAAGCAGTCGGTGAGCGAGACCTGCGCCACCTGCCACAAGGACATCCGCCAGCAGTTCAACCGCCGCTCGCACATGCCGCTGCCGGAAGGAGCGATCAGCTGCGTGGACTGCCACAACCCGCACGGCACGCTCAACGCCACCCTGCTCAAGACCGACACGGTCAACGAGACCTGCTACCAGTGCCATGCCGAGAAGCGCGGCCCGTTCCTGTTCGAACACGCGCCGGTGCGCGAAAGCTGCCTGAACTGCCACCAGGTGCACGGCTCCAACCAGCACGCGCTGCTGGTCGCGCCGGTCCCGATGCTGTGCCAGCAGTGCCACTCCCATACCCGCCACCCCAACGACCTGCAGACCGAGCTGTCGCTCGGCAACGGCATGACGCCGGACGAACGCCTGATGGGCCGCGGCTGCATCACCTGCCACGCGCAGGTCCACGGCTCCAACCACCCCTCCGGCCCACGCCTGCACAAGTAACGGGAGGACGCCATGCACATGTGGAAACGCCCCCATGCCTGCCGCTGGTCGCTGCTGTCCCTCGCGCTGCTGGCCGGGCTGGCCCAGGCGCAGGACAGCGGCGCCGGCATCGACCTGCAGTTCGGCAACTGGCTGGACCCGTCCGGCCGCGTCGGCTGGCGCGGCTGCGATCCGGACGGCACCAGCTGGCTGACCGCCACCCCCAGGCGCACGCCCACCGGCTTCCTCTATGGCTGCAATCCGCAGATGCCGGCGCTGAAACCGGCCGGCGATGGCGGCTGGCGCTGGTCGGGCGACGTCGCGCTGGGCTACCTGCACGTCAGCGGCGACACCGCCAACGCCAACTGGCGGCGGTTCCGCGATCCGGACGACGGCATCATCCTGCAGGCCGATTTCAGCCTGCGCCGCGCCGCCGACGGCAGCTACGCCGACGTGCGCCTGAGCCGGCTGGACCGCGACAACCAGTACTACCGCGCGGTGTTCGGCCAGGCCGGACGCTACAAGATACAGGCCTTCGCACGCAGTACGCCCAACGTGCTCAGCGGCAACGCGCGTTCGATCTGGGACGGCGTGGGCAGCGACCGCCTCACCCTCAAGCCCGGGCTGGCCGCCGCCGGCAGCAGTTCCGCGCAGGTCGCGGCCATTTCCGCCGCGCAGCCGCTGACCACGCTGGCGGTGGTGCGCGACAAACAGGGCGTGAGCATCAATTACCTGCTCAACCCGCGCTGGACCACCTACGCCAGCCTCACCCACGAGGAACGCAAGGGCGCGCGCCCGTTCGGCGGGCCGTTCTTCTTCAACTATCCCTTCGCCAACAACGGCGGCATCTACGAGATCCCGCGCCCGATCGACGACAGCACGCTCAACTTCAGCGGCGGTTTCCGCTTCGTCGGCAACCTGTGGCGCAGCGACGTCAGCTACACCGGTTCTTTCTTCCGCCACGCCAGCCGCGGCTACAGCTACGAGGTGCCGTTCGCGGTGACCTCGGTGGCCGGCGCCAACTCGCCGCCGCTGTACCAGGGGTCGTTCGCCTACGAGCCGGACAACGACTACCACCGCATCGGCGCCAGCTTCAGCCGCAGGCTGCCGGCGTGGAAGGGCGATTTCACCCTCGCCGCGGCGCTGACCACGATGCGCCAGAACGACCGCCTGCTGCCGCCGATGGACTGCCAGGGCCGGTTCGGCCAGGACCTGGCGCCGCCGTTCATCGCCGACTGCGCCAACTGGAACACCACCGCCGCGCTGTCGCGCGACCGCGCCGACATGGCCATCAACAACCAGAAGTTCGACGCGCGCCTGGTGCTGCAGCCGATGGACGGGCTGACCTGGCGCAGCACCGCACGCTACCTGCGCGAGGACTACGCCGGTACCTACTGGTCCCACAACCCGCTGACCGACCAATGGGGCTATGTGGCCGAGAACGGCTCGCAGGGCTCGGTGGTGCCGGGCGAAATGGGCCTGTGGGACGGCGGCGCCAACAGTTCGGTGCTTACCCGCATCCGCAACCTGCCGCTGGACAAGGAGACCCGCGAGATCTCCACCGGCATGGACTGGCGCCCGTCCACCCGCAACACGCTCGGCGCCACCTACACCTTCACCTGGATCGAGCGCGCCCACCGCGAGGTCGCCACCACCCGCGACAACGCGGTGAAACTGAGCTGGAACAACCGCACCGCCGACTGGCTGAGCTTGCGCGCCAACTACACCTGGCTGGACCGCGGCGGCAGCGCCTACTACTACGATCCCTACGAGTTCACCTTCTCCAGTTCGCTGCCCGGCTTCGTCGAACCGGCCGGCGGCCTGGGCCCGCATACGGTCGCGGCGCTGCGCAAGTACGACATCGCCTCGCGCACCCAGCACAAGCTCGACCTGATGGCGACCTTCGTCCTGCCCCGCGACATGACCCTGTACGTCTCCGCGCGCGGCGACCGCAACCACTACGACGCGCAGATAGGACGGCAGAAGCTGGACAGCTACGCCACCAGCGTGCAGTGGGAGTGGCAGCCCAACCCGGACACCACCGCCAGCGCCTGGTATGGCCACGACCGCTCCCAGCTGGTGTTCGCCAACGTCAACGACGCCGTCGGCAGCGACCCCGAACTCGGCGGCCCCACCTATCCCGAGTCCAGCCGCTGGTGGATGGACGACACCCAGCGCAACCACTACGCCGGCCTCAACCTCAACCGGCGGCTCGGCCGCGCCACCCTGGACCTGGCGTGGAACTGGACGTCCTCGCGCGGCCGCACCGGCTACCGCATGAACTCGCCCGACGCGCTCACCACGCCGGCCAACGCGCCGCTGGCCAGCGGCAGCTATCCGCTGATGGTCTACCGGATCAATACGCTCACCGCCGGGCTGTCGCTGCCGCTGGGCCAGCGCACGCGGCTGCGCGTGTTCGACACCTGGGAACGCGGCAATCTCTCGGACTGGCACTACTTCGGCTTCGGCGACACGCTGGTCTACGACCACCGTGTCTATACCGACGGCGGCCCGTCCAGCTACCGCGTCAACCTGCTGGGGATGATGCTCGAGGTGGCGCTATGAAACGTCCCGTCCTGCTTCTGCTCGTCGTCGCCGGCGGCCTGCTCGGCCTGGCCCATGCCGCCAACGGCGCGGACGACGACGCGCCTGCTCCGCCGCTGCATCCCCGCTACCTCGACCTGCGTACGGCCCCGCGCATCGCCGGCGACGCCGCCGCCGGCAAGGAGAAGTCGCTGGTCTGCAGCGCCTGCCATGGCGAGGACGGCGGCGGCACCGCGCCGCCCTTCCCCAACATCGGTGGCCAGCGCGCCGACTTCTTCTACTGGCAGCTGGTCGAACTCAAGCGCGGACGCCATCCTTCGCCGATGACCCCGCTGGTCAGCACGCTCGACGACCAGGACATGCGCGACCTGGCGGCCTACTACGCCAGCCTGCCGCTGCATCCGGCCGCAGCCGCGGCCGGCGCCGGCGACGACGCGGCCGGGACGATGGACGCCGCGCTGCTCGACAAAGGCCGCGATCTCTACCTGCATGGCGATCCGGCCAAGGGCATCCCGCCCTGCCAGGGCTGCCACGGTCCCGATGCCCGCGGCATGCCCGGCGCCGATGTCGCCGACCGGAACGGACGCACGCCGTACGCGGCGTTCCCGGTCCTGCGCGGCCAGCAGGCCGCCTACCTGCAGACCAAGCTGGGCGAATACCGCGCCGGCGACCTGCACGACTCCACCGGCGACTTCATCATGAGCGGCGTCGGCAAGCGGCTGGACGAGGACAGCATCCAGGCCGTGTCGAGCTGGCTTTCGAGTCTCCGTGAAGACTGAGCATGCAGTGTCCGGCGCATGCTCGCCCTGCGACATTGCGTCGCTTGTCATCCCACCGCGCCGGCGACAGCATGGCCGGCCATCCGCCCGCCGTGGCGATCCTTCCCCCGCAGACAGGAGCTTGACGATGTTCCGCAAACTGATCCTCGCATCCACCCTGGCCCTCGGCGCCGCCGGGGCCGCCCATGCCGCCGGCGCCTGTTCGGTGAACCTGGAGGGCAACGACGCCATGCGCTACAACATGGCCAACATCGACGTGCCCAAGAGCTGCGCCACCTTCACCATCAACCTCAAGCACACCGGCAAGATGGCCAAGAACGTGATGGGCCACAACGTGGTGGTCGCCAAGGCCGCCGACATGGCCGGCATCGACGCCGACGGCATCAAGGCCGGACTGGCCGCCGACTACATCAAGGCCGGCGACGCGCGCGTCATCGCCCACAGCAAGGTGGTCGGCGGCGGCGAAAGCACCACCCTCAGCGTCCCGGTGGCCAAGCTCACCGCCGCCGGCGCGCCGCTGTCGTTCTTCTGCAGCTTCCCCGGCCACTCGGCGCTGATGAAGGGCACGCTCACCCTGAAGTGACCGCCGCGGCGCGGGCTGGCCGTGCCAACCGCGCCGTCTTCGGCTAATCTTCACGAACCCGCAGGCGACAGCCGCGGTGCCCGGCGACGGGATGGCTGGGGACCAGCCCATCATCGTTCTTCCTAGCGAGCAAGCGGATGTTCAAAGGTTTGGCAGGTTGGTTCCACCGGCTGGGTTCCCCCGCCTACTTCGATGCCTTTGCCGCCCGCTGGTCGCCCTGGTGCTACATCGCCTCCCTGCCCCTGTTCGCCTTCGGCCTGTGGCAGGCGCTGGCGGTGGTCCCGGCCGACTACCAGCAGGGCGACAGCTTCCGCATCCTCTACATCCACGTGCCCTCGGCCTGGATGAGCCTGTTCGTGTTCGGGCTGATGGCGTTCTACAGCGCCATCGCGCTGATCTGGCGCATCAAGCTGTGCGAGATCCTGGCCATGGCCTGCGCGCCGATCGGCGCCGCCTTCACCCTGGTCACCCTGCTCACCGGCAGCATCTGGGGCAAGCCGATGTGGGGCACCTGGTGGGACTGGGACCCGCGCCTGACCACCGAACTGATCCTGCTGTTCCTGTACCTGGGCGTGATGGGCCTGTACGGCGCCATCGACGACCGCCGCGCCGCCGCGCGCGCCGCCGGGCTGCTGTCCATCGTCGGCGTGGTGCTGCTGCCGGTCATCCGCTATTCGGTGGTGTGGTGGAACTCGCTGCACCAGGGCCAGACCATCCGCATGTTCGGCGAATCGAGCATGGACGGCAGCATGGTCCTGCCGCTGTGGCTGATGGTGCTGGCCACCAAGTTCTGGTTCGCCGGCTCGCTGCTGGCGCGCGCCCGCGCCGACAACCTGCGCCGCGAAGCCGGCAAGGCCTGGGTGCGCGAGCGCGTGGAGAAACTGCCATGACCTATTTCCAGTACGTCGCCCTGGCCTACGCGGTGTTCTTCGTGGTGCTGGCCTGGGACTTCGCGGTCCCGCGCCTGCAGGTGCGGCGGCAGCTGCGCGAGGTCCGCAATCGTCTGGCGCGCGCCGGCCGCAACGCCGCGGCCAACGTCCCCAACGACGAGGAACTGAGCCGATGAGCCCCACCCAGCGCCGCCGCCTGCTGCTGGTCCTGCTGGTGGTCGCCGTGGCCGGCGTCGCCGCGGTGCTGGTGGCCACCGCCCTGCAGCGCAACATCGCCTATCTGTACACGCCGGCCGAGGTGAAGGCCGGCAAGGTCGCGCCCGATGCGCGCTTCCGTCTCGGCGGCATGGTCGCCAAGGGCTCGTTCCAGCGCGCCCCCGGCGCGCTGCAGGCGCGCTTCGAGGTGACCGACGGCGACGCCCAGTTGCCGGTGACCTACGACAAGATCCTGCCCGACCTGTTCCGCGAGGGACAGGCGGTGGTCGCCACCGGGCGCATGGCCGGCGACGTGTTCGTGGCCGAGGAAGTGCTGGCCAAGCACGACGAGACCTACATGCCCAAGGAACTGGCCGACAAGATGGGCGTGGCCCACGGCAAGCACCAGGTGCCGGCTACGGCCGCGCCAGCGGAGTCGCGCTGAGTGCTCGCCGAGATCGGACAGGTCCTGCTGATCCTCGCCCTGCTGGCGGCGCTGCTGCAGAGCGTGCTGCCGCTGCTCGGCGCGCAGCGCGGCATCGCCCCGCTCGTCGCCATCGCCCGCCCGGCCGCACTGCTGCAGCTGACCATGGTGCTGGGCGCATTCGTGGTGCTGACCGTGGCCTTCGTGCGCCAGGACTTCTCGCTGCGCTACGTGGCCGAGAACTCCAACTCGCTGCTGCCGATGATCTACCGCTACTCGGCGGTCTGGGGCGCGCACGAGGGCTCGCTGCTGCTGTGGACGCTGGTGCTGGCGCTGTGGACCGCGGCGGTGGCCGAGTTTTCGCAGCGCCTGCCGCCGCTGGTGGTGGCGCGCGTGCTGGCGGTGATGGGCCTGATCAGCGTGGGTTTCCTGGCGTTCCTGCTGTTCACCTCCAACCCGTTCGAACGGCTGCTGCCGGCGCCGGTCGAAGGCCGCGACCTCAACCCGCTGCTGCAGGATCCGGGGCTGATCATCCACCCGCCGATGCTGTACCTGGGCTACGTCGGCTTCTCGGTGCCGTTCGCCTTCGCCATCGCCGCCCTGCTCGACGGCCGCATCGACGTGCGCTGGCTGCGCTGGACCCGCCCGTGGACCAACGTGGCCTGGGGCTTCCTCACCCTGGGCATCGCGCTGGGCAGCTGGTGGGCCTACTACGAACTGGGCTGGGGCGGCTGGTGGTTCTGGGACCCGGTGGAAAACGCCAGCTTCATGCCGTGGCTGGCCGGCGCGGCGCTGCTGCATTCGCAGGCCGCCACCGAAAAGCGCGGCGTGTTCATCGGCTGGACCCTGCTGCTGGCCATCACCGCGTTCGCGCTGTCGCTGCTGGGCACCTTCCTGGTGCGCTCGGGCGTGCTGACCAGCGTGCACTCCTTCGCCGCCGACCCGACGCGCGGCCTGTTCATCCTGATCTTCCTGGCGATGGTGATCGGCGGCTCGCTGCTGCTCTACGCGCTGCGCGCGCCGACCGTCGGCGGCAATGCCGACCCGCGCCGCGCCTACGCGCTCAATTCGCGCGAGAGCCTGCTGCTGGCCAACAACCTGCTGCTCAGCTGCGCCTGCGCGATGGTGCTGCTGGGCACGCTCTATCCGCTGCTGGCCGACGCGCTGGACCTGGGCAAGGTCTCGGTCGGTCCGCCCTACTTCGGCACCTTGTTCCTGCTGCTGATGGCGCCGCTGGTCCTGCTGCTGCCGTTCGGCCCGCTGACCCGCTGGCAGCGCGAACAGGGGCTGCGCCCGCTCGCCCTGCTGGCGCCGTGGGCGGCGCTGGCGGTGGTGCTGGGCATCCTCGGCTGGTTCATGGCCCCGCAGGGCAGGCTCAAGACCGCCGTCGGCATCGCCGCCGCGGCGTGGGTCGGCGCCGGCACGCTGTACGTGCTGTGGCAGCGCCTGCGCGGCGGCGGGCGGGTCAACGCCGAGACCTGGGGCATGCTGCTCGCCCATGCCGGCATCGCCGTGTTCCTGGTCGGCGCGCTGCTGGTAGAGGCGCTCAGCATCCAGCATGAAGTGGCGCTGGCGCCGGGCGGGACGGTCGAGGCCGGCGGCTACCGCCTGGCGTTCGAGGGCGTGGACGCCACCGACGGCCCCAACTACCACTCCGACCGCGGTCACGTGCGCGTGTTCCGCGGCGACCGCGAAGTCGCCCTGCTGCATCCGGAAAAACGCATGTACGCCAGCGGCGGCATGCCGATGACCGAGGCCGGCATCCATCCGGCGCTGGGCGGCGATGTGTATGTTGCGCTCGGCGAGTCGCTGGGCGATGGTGCCTGGGCGGTCCGTGTGCAGGTCAAGCCCTTCGTCCGCTGGATCTGGCTGGGCGCGCTGCTGATG
>NZ_WIDL01000032.1 GCF_009496535.1 Stenotrophomonas sp. MYb238 | reverse complement strand
CCTTGCGCCAGCGCAAGGGCCGGGGCGCGAGGCGGGGGTTGGGGTGAGGGTACGGGGCGAAGCCCCTAGTGATGCCAAGTTGCATGAGGCTTCGCCCGCACCCTCATCCACCCCTGCGGGGCACCTCGCTCCGCGCCCCGGCCCGGCGCAGCGCGCCGGGCGTTCAGTCGTGTGCGAGCCTATGGCTCGCAAGCCACACGCCTTCACCCCAACGGGAGAAGGAACAACCCGCTTCGCCTCATACCAAGGAATCTTCATGACCGGCCTGCTCTGCTACTGCCGCCAAGGCTTCGAGCCGGAACTGGCCGCCGAACTGACCGAGCGCGCCGGCCATGCCGGCATCGCCGGTTATGCGCGCACGCAGCGCAACGACGGCTACGTGGTGTACGTCACTGACGAAGCCGCCGCGCTCGACCGCGCCCTGCCCTGGCGCGGGCTGATCTTCGCCCGGCAGAAACTGCGCCTGCTGGCCGAGCTGCCGCAGCTGGACCCGGCCGACCGCATCAGCCCGATCATCGCCGCGCTGCAGGGCCAGCCGCGCTTCGGCGAGCTGTGGGTGGAACATCCCGACTCGGACGCAGGCAAGCCGCTGGCCGGGCTGGCGCGCAGCTTCGGCAATGCGCTGCGCCCGGCACTGCGCAAGGCCGGCCTGCTCACCGACAAGGACAACAGCAGGCTGCCGCGGCTGCACGTGGTGTTCGTCGGTGGCACCCACGCCTTCGTCGGCGTCGCCGACACCCGCGACAGCGCACCTTGGGCGCTGGGCATCCCGCGCCTGAAACTGCTGCCGGACGCGCCCTCGCGCTCGGCGCTGAAGCTGGACGAGGCGCTGCTGACCCTGCTCACGCCGGAGGAACGCGAAGCGCTGGTCAAGCCCGGCATGCGCGCGGCCGACCTCGGCGCCGCACCCGGCGGCTGGACCTGGGTGCTGACCCGCCAGCACCTGCGCGTCACCAGCATCGACAACGGCCCGCTGCGCCAGCACGTGCTCGACACCGGCCTGGTCGACCACCTGCGCGCCGACGGCTTCCACTGGCAGCCGGAAACGCCGCTGGACTGGATGGTCTGCGACATGGTCGAACAGCCGCGGCGCGTGGCCGAACGCATGGCCACCTGGCTGCGCGAAGGCTGGTGCCGGCACGCCATCTTCAACCTCAAGCTGCCGATGAAGAAACGCTGGGACGAGACCCGGTTGTGCCTGGACCTGTTCGCCGCGCAGGCCGGCCGGCCGCTGACCGTGCGCGCCAAGCAGCTGTACCACGACCGCGAGGAGATCACCGTGCTGGCGATGCCGGCGCGCGGTTGATCCGCTTTCTCCTTCTCCCGCCGGGGTGAAGGCCTGCGGCGTGCGGCGTGCGGCGTGCGGCGTGCGGCGTGCGGACCACAGGCTCGCACACGGCTGAACGCTCGGCGCACTGCGCCGAGCTGGGGTGCGGCGCGAGGTGGCGCGAAGCGCCGGATGCGGATGCGGGGGCGGGGGCGGGCGAAGCCTCTTGCAACCTGATATCGCAATGCTTCGCCGTATCCTCACCCCGTCCCGCGCCCGGGCCCCTGCGCTGCGCAAGGGCATTCGAGGGGCCGCGAAGCGATGGTTCGCAAACTTTCCCCTCTCACTCCAATGGGACAGGGGCTCGTTGCCACCGCAACCACCGGCCGCCTCCACGGCACGGCTCTGGCACACTGCGGGCTTCCCCGCATGGAGAGCGCCGCCATCGCCCGTCACGTCCTCCTGTTGCGCCATGCCGCCGCCGCGCTGTGCGTGGCCCTGTGCGGCAGCGTCGCCGCCACGCCCGATTTCGTCGCCCGCGACCACGTCGGCGACGGTGCGTTCACCGCCGGCATCGAAGGCCCGGCCACCGGCCCGGACGGCGCGCTGTACGTGGTCAACTTCGGCCACGAAGGCACCATCGGCCGCGTCGATGCGGACGGCAAGGCCGACCTGTTCGTCGCCCTGCCCGAGGGCAGCGTCGGCAACGGCATCCGCTTCGCCGCCGACGGCGCGATGTTCGTGGCCGACTACAAGGGCCATGCCGTCCTGCGCGTCGATCCGGCCACGCGCGCGGTGGCGGTGTTCTCGCGCCTGGAAGGGGCGCACCAGCCCAACGACATCGCGCTGGCGCCGGACGGCACGCTCTATGCGAGCGACCCAGACTGGGCCAACCCGGACAACGGCCAGCTGTGGCGCATCGACCGCGACGGCAGCGCGCACCGGCTCGAGTCCGGCATGGGGACCACCAACGGCATCGAGGTCAGCCCGGACGGCCGCCGCCTGTACGTCAACGAGAGCGTGCAGCGCAACGTCTGGGTCTACGACCGCGACGCCGCCGGCGCGCTGTCGGGCAAGCGCCTGCTGATCCGCTTCGACGATCACGGCATGGACGGCATGCGCTGCGATGCCGACGGCAACCTGTACATCGCCCGCTACGATGCCGGCGTCGTCGCCATCGTCTCGCCGGCCGGCGAGCTGCTGCGCGAGGTGCCGCTCAAGGGGCGCAAGCCGACCAATGTCGCCTTCGGCGGCGCCGACGGCCGGCAGGTGTTCGTGACGATGCAGGACCGCGGCGCCGTGGAAACCTTCCGCGCCGATCGTCCCGGGCGTGAATACGGGCATTGAGGCCGGATCGCCGGTCCGGCGCGCGGCGTCTCAATGCGCGCAACCGCGATCAGGCATGCTGTGACCCCTGGGAGGACATGCATGCACGCCATCGAACTGAAGGACCCGGCCGGTTTCGGCAACGAATTCCTGCGCCTGACCCTGCTGCAGGGTTTCCAGTCGCTGACCAAACGCGACCTGGAACTGCTGATCTTCGTGCTGCTCGAACGCGACGGCACCATCGACCGCGGCGACGCCAATGCCACCGTGGCGCTGCAGCTGCGGGTGACGCCGGCCAAGGTCAAGGGCCTGCGCCGCGACGGCTACGCCCGCTGGCGCGCACTGGTGCCCGAGGACGCGGACGCCGCCCTGCAGCGCATCGTCGCCACCGTGCTGACCGAAGCCAACCTGCGCTCGGGGGCAAAGCACGTGAGCGAGCGCAGTCGCAAGGAGGGCTTCCTCGCCATCCGCATCGAGCACCCGGACGATGCGCAGCGCTTCGAGCAGGCCATCCTCGAGGTCGGCGCGCTGCCGGTGTACGAGCGCAACCGCGAGGTGGTGGCGGTGCGTTTCGACACGCTGCTGAAGATCGCCGAGCGCTGGGGCTATCTGCAGCCCGATCCGCAGGCGACGGTGGCGGCCTTGAAGAAGCTGGCCCCCACTTCGGAGGAAGTGGCCGACCTGCTGAAGAAGGACGTCGCCCAGCTGCGCTGGGATGACGTGCGCCGCGCCTTGAACAGCCTCGGCGCCAAGGCGGTCGGCTCCACCGTCGAGGGCGGCCTGAAGGGCCTGCTGAAGCTCGCGTTCCCGTTCATCCCGGGCTGAGGCGGCGCATGCGGCCGGCGCTGAACCGGCGGCAACATTCAGCCGGCCTGCATGCGTTCTTGCGACTGGCTTAACAGCAACGGGCCAAGCATCGGGGGCGTGTTTTCCCCTTCTGGAGTCCGCTCATGAACCTCTCCCGTCCGCTGCTTTCCGCCCTGCTGCTGTGCGCCGCCGCCAGTGTTCCGGCACTGGCGCAGGAGACCGGCAGGACCACGCTCACCGACAAGGGCACGCCGGTCACGGTCACCTCGGAAGAACCCGATTCGATCCGCGGCGACTACCATATCGACTTCGCCACGCTGGACCGCAACCACGACGGCTACATCAGCCGCGAGGAAGCCAAGGCCAATCCCACGCTCGAACGCGAGTTCGACGCGCTCGACACCCACCGCAGCGGCCGCCTGAGCAGGGCGCAGCTGGAAGGCTGGATGAAGAAGTGAGGCCGGGCGGGCCGGCAGGCGGATTCCACCGTCCTTACGAGAGACCTGTCCGTGATCCGTCCCCGCCTGCCCATCCTTGTCCTGCTGCTGGCCGCACTGCCATCCGCGCCCCTGTGGGCGCAGAACGCGCCGCGCGATGCGGCCGTCACCACGCCGCTGCCGGCGGCGCCGGTCAACGTGCGCAACCAGTCGCTGGCCAGCGGTGCGGTCACGCACCAGGTGCGCCTGCCGGCCGACCCCGGGCAGGCGGCGGTGATCGTGCGCTCGATCCAGCCGGACAGCGTGATCGGCAGCTACCGCATCGACTTCGACGCGCTCGATGCCGATGGCGACGGCTTCATCAGCCGCGAGGAAGCGCAGGCCAACCCGGCGCTGGCCGACGAGTTCAACGCGCTCGATACCGCACGACGCGGCAAGCTCGCACGCGAACAGCTTGCCGGCTGGCTGCTCCGCTGACCCTCGCCTGCAGCCACCCGCCCCCGTACCTGTAGGAGCGACTTCAGTCGCGATGGCTTTCAGGCCCCGCGAAGCTTTCGAAGACCCCATCGCGACTGAAGTCGCTCCTACGCGCGCATCGTGGGCGCCAGTGTTCCGGCGCCGTCACACGCCCGAGGCGCGCTTCCAGAACAGCGACAGCAGCGGCGGCATGCGCCCGGCCACGCCGAGCAGCGCGCCGCGCGCCAGGGTCAGATGCATCTCGTCGTTGGAGAACACCTTGTTGATCGCGTCGAAGCCGTAGGCGGCAACCGTGTTCTCGCTGCGCCGCACCCGCGCCCAGCGCCGCAGCCGGTGCGGCGTGGTCCAGTCCGCACGCCGCTGGCACGCATCGCGCACCAGGTCGCGCAGCCCGGCCACGTCGCGCAGGCCGAGGTTGACGCCCTGCCCGGCCAGCGGATGCACCACGTGCGCGGCGTCGCCCAGCACCAGCACGCGGCCGGCGACGTAGTCGCTGGCCAGCTGCCGGCGCAGCGGGAAGGCCGCGCGCGGCGAGGCCGTGCGCATCGCGCCCAGGCGGCCTTCGAAGGCATTGGTCAGTTCGCGGCCGAAAGCGTCGTCGTCCAGCGCCAGCACGCGCTCGGCCTCGGCGTCGGGCAGGGTCCAGACGATGGAACTGCGGTGCCGGTCCACCGGCAGCACCGCCAGCGGGCCGGTGTCGAGGAAGCGCTGCCAGGCGGTGGCCTCGTTCGGGCGCTCGCTGTCGACATAACCGACTACGCCGCGCTGGCCGTAGTCGTGGCGCGACACGTCCAGCCCGGCCAGCGCGCGCAGGGTGGATTCGCCGCCGTCGGCGGCGATGGCCACGGCCGCGTCGAGGCGGCGGCCGTCGTCCAGGCGCAGGCGCACGCCGCCCTCGTCCTGTTCCATCGACTCGACCCGCGCCGGGCAATGCAGCTGCACGCCGGCCGCCGGCAGCGCCGCCCACAGCCGGTCCACCAGCAGGCCGTTCTCGACGATCCAGCCCAGTTCGCGGCGGCCCAGCGCATCGGCATCGAAGGCCAGTTCGCCGCCGCCGGCCGCGTCCCACACGCGCATGCGCAGATAGGGATGCGCCCGCGCCTGCGTCACCTGCGGCCATACCCCCAGCGTTTCCAGCAGCGCCGCGTTGTCGTGGGCGAAGGCGAATACGCGCAGGTCCGGCCGCTGCGGCGACCACGGCGGCGGCTCGCGCCCTTCCACCAGCGCCACCTGCAGGTCTTCGTGCGCCAGCGCCAGCGCGCAGGCGGTGCCGACCACGCCGCCGCCGACCACCACCGCGTCCAACCGTCCACGCCGGCTCATCGCGCCTGGCTCCTGCACAGTTCGGGCACCTGCCCGCGGAATCCCATCGCGCCGCCGACCAGGAAGGACTGCAGCGGCGCGGCCTGCGCGGCGGCCACCAGGCCGAGGCTGCGCAGCGGCCGCAGCAGCGCCGCCGGGTTGCCGGTCAGGCGCGCCAGGCCGTCGGAAAAGGCCAGGGTCTGCTCGCGGTCGGGACCGCGCCGCTGCACGTAGGCCTGCAGCAGGTCGTCGGCGCCGGGGTCCTGCACGGCATCGCCGATCAGTTCGGCCAGGGTCAACGCATCGCGCAGGCCCAGGTTGAAGCCCTGCGCGCCCAGCGGATGGATGGTCTGCGCGGCGTTGCCGAGCAGCAGCGCGCGCTCGCCGACCAGTCGCTGCGCCAGCACCTGGATCAGCGGGTAGGCGCTGCGCGGGCCGCTTTCCAGCAGCCGCCCGGCGCGCCAGCCCAGCACCGCCTGCAGCCGCGCCAGCCAGGCGGTGTCGTCCAGCGCCATCACCGCCTCGGCGTCGTCGCGGGCCACGCCGTGGACCAGGCCGTAGTGGCGGTCGCCACGCGGCAGCAGCGCGGTCGGGCCGGTATCGGTGAAGCGCTCCCAGGCGGTGCCGTCCGGCGCCCGGGCGGCGCGCACCCGCGCCACGAACAGGGTCTGCTGGTAGTCGTGCTCGCTGGCGTCGATGCCCAGCGCCTGCCGCACCGCGCTGCGGGTGCCGTCGGCACCGACCACCAGCCGCGCATGCAGGCGGCGCTCGCCGGCCGCGTCGGCGATCAGCACCTCGCGGCGGCCGTCGGCGCATCCGCCCAGCCCGACGAATTTCGCCGGACGGTAGCGGGTCAGCTGCGACAGGTCGCCCAGCCGTGCCTCCAGCGCGCGGCCGAAATCGCGCGCCACCACCACTTGGCCGAAAGCGTCGCGGCCATAGTCGCCGGCGTCCATCGCCACGCGGCCGAAATCGCCGGCGCGGCTGACGTGGATGCGGCGGATCGGGCCGGGCGCACCTTCCAGGCGCTGCATCACGCCCAGCGCGGTGAGCGCGTTGACCGTGGCCGCGGCGAAGCTGAGGTTGCGCTGGTCGAACACCGCCGGCAGCTCGCCGGCCGGGGTCGCTTCCACCAGCCCCACGTCCAGCCCCAGCCGGTCCAGCGCGATGGCCAGGCTGGCGCCGACCAGTCCGCCACCGACGATCACCACATCATGCAGGTCGTTCATGCCGCCATGATACGGGCTCGGCCACCCCGTCCGCCGGCGCGATGCCGCGTCGGCGGCGCGACTGCGGCTAGAATGGCGGCCTGATTCCGCCGAACCGCCCACTGCCATGACCGCCAACGTCCAACGCGCCTTCGTCCTGTCCCTGCTCGTGCTGCTGATGGTCGGCACCCGCATCAACCATTTCGCGCCGATCCCGGACGCGTCCTGGGCGGTGTTCTTCATCGGCGGCTTCTACCTGCGCAGCTGGACCCGCTGGGCCTTCCCGCTGCTGATGGCGCTGGCGGTGGCGGTCGACTGGACCGTGATCAGCAGCCAGGGCATGGATTTCTGGGGCCACTACTGCGTCTCGGCCGGCTACTGGGCGCTGGTCCCGGCCTATCTGGCCATGTGGGCCGGCGGCATGCTCCTGCGCCGCTTCTACACGGGCGCCAGCTGGCGTGCGCTGGGCCTGTTCGCCGCGACCCTGGTCGGCGCGGTCGTGGTCTGCCACCTGTTCGCGCAGGGCGGCTTCTACTGGACCAGCAGCGTCGTCGCCGAGCCGACCGTCGCCGGCTGGTTCAAGAACTACACCGACTGGTTGCTGCCGTACATGCGCACCGCCGCCATCTACACCGGCATGGCGGCGCTGGCGCAGGTCGCCGCCGAGGCGTTCGCGCGCCAGTCGGCCGCCGACCGCACCGCGCACTGACCGCGGCGGCAGGCTGATGGGCAACCGCCTCTCGAAGATCTATACCCGCACAGGCGACGACGGCAGCACCGGCCTGGGCGACGGCAGCCGCACCGGCAAGGACTCGCTGCGGGTCAGCGCCTACGGCACCGTCGACGAGGCCAACTCGGCCATCGGCGTGCTGCTGGCGGTGCCGCTGCCGGACGACGTGCGCGCGCTGCTGACCACCATCCAGCACCAGTTGTTCGATCTCGGCGGCGAGCTTTGCATCCCCGGCCACGCCGCCATCCAGGGCGCGGACATCGATGCGCTGGAACGGCACCTGGACCGCTACAACGACGACCTGCCGCCGCTGAAGGATTTCATCCTGCCGGCCGGCGGCGAGGCGGCGGCGCGCTGCCACCTGGCGCGCACCATCGTGCGCCGCGCCGAGCGCGAGACCGTGGCCCTGGCCCGCGTCGAAGCCGTGCGCGACGAGGCGGTGCGCTACCTGAACCGCCTGTCCGACCTGCTGTTCGTGCTGGCGCGGGTGCTGGCGCGCGCCGACGGCCACGGCGAAGTGCTGTGGAACCACGAGCGCCGGCGCGCCTGAGCCGGTAGTGCCGGCCGCTGACCGGCCACCTGGCATCAACCGGATTCCATGCAGCGCCGGCCAGCGGCCGGCACCGCCCGAAGCTCCGCCGGGCGAAGGCCTCGGTTACAGTGCGGCATGCTCGTATTCACCCACCCGGCCTGCCTGGGCCACGACCCCGGCCCCGACCATCCCGAATCGCCCGAACGGCTGCGCGCGGTGCTGGACGCGCTGCACGCGGCGTTCCCCGAGCAGCTGGACTGGCGCCAGGCGCCGCCGGCCAAGCTCGGCGAACTGGCGCGGGTACACGAGCGCGAACTGATCGACAACGTGCTGCAGGCGCAGACCGCGCCGCTGCGGCGGATCGACCTGGACACCTTCGCCTCGCCCGGCTCGGCCGCCGCCGCGCTGCATGCCGCCGGTGCCGGCGTGGCCGCGGTGGACGCGGTGATGCGCGGCCCGGACCGGCGCGCGTTCTGCGCGGTGCGGCCGCCCGGCCACCATGCCACCGCCGATACCGCGATGGGCTTCTGCCTGTTCAACAACATCGCCGTGGCCGCCGCCTATGCGCGCGACGCGCATGGGCTGGAGCGGATCGCCATCGTCGACTTCGACGTGCACCACGGCAACGGCACCCAGGCGATCTTCGAGACCGATCCGCGCGTGGCCTATTACAGCAGCCACGAATCCGGCCTGTTCCCCTATTCGGGCAGCATGCGCGAACGCGGCGTGGGCAATGTCTGCAACATCCTGCTGCCGCCAGGCAGCGGCGGTTTCCGCTTCCGCAACACCTGGGCCGACGACCTGCTGCCGCTGGTGGACGCCTTCCGCCCGCAGCTGCTGTTCGTCTCGGCCGGCTTCGACGCGCACCTGCGCGACCCGCAGGCCGACCTGATGGTGGAGACCGAGGATTTCGGCTGGCTGGCCGGCGAGCTGGCCGCGCTGGCCGATCGCCACGCCGGCGGCCGGCTGGTGTCCATGCTCGAGGGCGGCTACGACCTGCAGGCGCTGGCCGAATGCAGCGTGGCCCATGTGCGGGGCCTGCTGGGCCCGGTGACGGCCGCATGAACCCCGGCCACCGCCCGCGGACGCCCTTCATTGCCCCCATGCAGTCGATGCGGCAAGCTAGCGGCCGTTTTCCCTGAATCCGATCCGCGTGCGCCGAGCCCTCCGCCTGCTTCCCCTGCCCCTGAGCGTCGCCCTTTGCCTGTCGGCGATGGCCAGCGAAAAGCCGGTGAACTGGAACCTGTGCCCGGCCACCGACGTGCTGCCGGCCTTCGACGAAGCGCCCAAGGCCGACCCGGCCGCGGCCGCCACCCGCGACCAGCAGCCGACCGACATCGAGGGCGACCAGCTCACCGGCACCAGCACGATCCCGCAGTACGAGGGCAACGTGGCGCTCAAGCGCGGCGACCAGTTCATGGGCACCGACAACCTGCGCTTCGACACGGAAACCGGCAACTACATCGCCGACGGCAACATCCGCTATTCCGACTCCTCGATCCGCCTGACCGCCAAGCGCGCCGAGGGCAACCAGGAAACCGACAGCCACAAGATCAGCGACATCCGCTACCAGCTGGTCTCGCGCCGCGGCAACGGCAGCGCCGACTCCATCGACCTGCAGGGCTCGGTCGGGCAGATGCACCGCTCCACCTACACCACCTGCGATCCCTCGCAGCCGGTGTGGAAGCTGGCCGCGCCGCAGATCGAGGTGGACAACGAGGCGGGCTTCGGCACCGCCCGCAACGCGGTGCTGCGCGTCGGCAAGCTGCCGGTGATGTACATGCCCTGGTTCAAGTTCCCGATCGACGACCGGCGCATGACCGGCCTGCTCTATCCCAAGCTGAGCCTGTCCGGGCGCAACGGCTTCGACTACGCCCAGCCGATCTATTTCAACCTGGCGCCGAACTACGACGACACCCTGACCCCGCGCTGGATGAGCAAGCGCGGGCTGATGCTGAACAACGAGTTCCGCTACCTCTATGGCGGCGGCCGCGGGCAGCTGGACACCGAATGGATGCCGCACGACTCGCTGCGCGACAAGGAGCGCGGCAAGGTCGTCTACAGCGGCTACCACAACATCGACCGGCACTGGCAGGCGCGCGCGAGCCTGGCCTGGGTCAGCGACGAGCGCTACATGGAGGATTTCGCCAACCGCCTGCTCGGCGTGACCGCCTCCAACCTGCAGAGCACCGCCGGCCTGTACGGCACCGGCCGCACCTGGACCGCCGGCCTGATGGCCGACCACTGGCAGCTGACCGACTACACCCTGACCGAGGCCGCCCTGCCCTACAGCCGCCAGCCGCGCCTGTTCGGCACCTGGGACGACAGCTTCGGCCGCTGGCTGGAAACGGGCGTCTATGCCGAGGCGGTGCGCTTCACCCACGACGACATCCGCGGCAAGACCATCGATGCCGATGGCGAGTACGTGCGCGACGGCAGCCTGACCCGGGTCGATGGCGGCTCGCGCCTGGACATCAAGCCCTACGTGTCGATGCCGCTGGCCGGCGCGGCGTGGTACGTCACCCCGACCCTGGCCTGGCGCTACACCGCCTACGAGCTGGAGCGGGGCCTGGCCGACAGCATCCGCCGCAACCAGCTGATCGCCGCGGGCGTCGACCCGGCCACCGCCACGCCCGAGCAGCTGCGCGGCAATACCGCGCCCCACCGCAGCCTGCCCATCGCCAGCCTGGACATGGGCCTGTTCTTCGACCGCGAGACCGACATCGGCGGCAGGTCCTACCTGCATACCCTCGAACCGCGGCTGTTCTACCTGAACACGCCGTACCGCGACCAGAGCGACCTGCCGCTGTTCGACACCCGCGCCTTCACCTTCAGCTGGGGCCAGCTGTTCCGCGACTCGCGCTTCACCGGCGCCGACCGCCAGAACGACGCCAACCAGCTGACCACGGCGCTGACCACGCGCCTGATCCGCCAGGACGACGGCCGCGAGAAGCTGTCGGCCAGCATCGGCCAGATCACCTACTTCGAGGACTCGCGGGTCACCCTGGACAGCAACGACGCCATCGTCCAGCAGGGCAAGTCGGCGTGGGTCGCCGACGTCAACTGGGCGATCAACGACCGCTGGACCCTGGGCAGCACCTACCAGTGGAACCCGAAGTACCGCAAGGAAGACCTGGCCAGCGTGCGCGCGCGCTACCTGCTGCCCGAGGACGGCGTGGTCAACCTGACCTACCGCTACCGGCGCAACCCCAGCACCAACGTCGACCAGCTCAAGCAGGCCGACCTGTCCTTCCTGTACCCGATCAACCCGCGCTGGAGCATCGTCGGCCGCTATTACTACTCGATGCTCGACCACAAGCCGCTGGAGATCATCGGCGGCGTGCAGTGGGACAGCTGCTGCCTGGCGGTGCGCGCCCTGGCCCGCCGCTACGTGCGCAACCGCGAGGGCGAGATGAACAATTCCTTCCAGGTCGAGTTCGTGCTCAAGGGCCTGAGCTCGGTCGGGCAGGACACGGACCGCACCTTGCGCCGTGCTATTCTCGGCTACAACCGAGACGACCTGTACCTCGTTCCGCCCAGCAACATCGAGGCGAACGACGACGACTACGATCCGAACCTGATTCCATGACCAAGACCCTATCCGCAGTCCTCGCCACCCTGCTGGCGCTTGCCGGCGTGTCCGCACCGGTCGCCGCGCAGCAGACGCAGCCGCTGGACCGCATCGCCGCCGTCGTCGACGAGGACGTGATCCTGCAGAGCGAACTGCAGCGCGCGGTCAACAACATCAAGTCGCAGTACGCCGGCCGCGAGCACCAGCTGCCGCCCGAAGGCGTGCTCGAACGCCAGGTGCTCGAGCGCCTGGTGCTGGTCAAGCTGCAGGTGGCCCGCGCCGAGGGCAGCGGCATCCGCGTCAGCGGCGAGGAACTGAACCACGCCGTGGCCAGCATCGCCCAGCAGAACGGCACCGACGTCGACGGCCTGCGCCAGCGCCTGGCCCAGGACGGCATCGGCTTCGAGGATTTCCGCAACTCGGTGCGCGAGGAGATCATCACCCAGCGCCTGCGCCAGAGCTTCGCGCAGAGCCGCATCAGCGTCAGCGAGGGCGAGGTCGACGCGGCCCTGGCGCAGCAGAGTGCCGGCGGCATGCAGTACCACCTGGCGCACATCCTGGTGGCGCTGCCCGACGGCGCCAGCGCCGAGCAGATCGCCACCGGCCAGAGCAAGGTCGACGGCATCAAGAACCTGGTCGACAAGGGCGAGCTGGACTTCGCCGCCGCCGCGGTGCGCTATTCCGACAGCCCCAACGCGCTGGAAGGCGGCGACCTGGGCTGGCGCAGCCTGGACGAGATCCCCAACGCGTTCTCCGCGCAGATCAAGGCGATGAAGGCCGGCGACGTGCTCGGCCCGATCCGCGGCCCGAGCGGCTTCCAGCTGCTGAAGCTGGTGGAAGTGCGCGACGGCGACAATGCCGCCGCCACCCACACCGTCACCGAGTACCACGCCCGCCACATCCTGGTGCGCGTGACCGACCAGGTGGACGACGCGGCGGCCAAGGCGAAGATCGAGACCCTGCGTGCGCGCATCGCCGGCGGCGCCGATTTCCAGGCCGTGGCCAAGGAATCGTCCGACGACGCCAACAGCCGTGGCCAGGGCGGCGACCTGGGCTGGTTCCCGGCCGATGCGTTCGGCCCGGACTTCGGCCGCCAGGTCGAGAGCGTGCAGGACGAGGGCGTCACCGCGCCGTTCCGCACCGATGCCGGCTGGCACATCGTGCAGCGCGTGGCCACGCGCCAGACCGACGTGACCGACGACAACAAGCGCGCGCAGGTCCGCGACCAGATCGGCCGCCGCAAGCTGGACGACGAATACAACCGCTTCCTGCAGGAACTGCGTGGCGATGCCTACGTCAGCTTCCGCATCGGCGACCGCGCCGAAGGCACCGCCGAGCCGGCGGCCGACCCCGCCAAGCCCTGATCCGATGATTCCCCAGCTCGCTCTGGTCCCGGGCGAGCCTTCCGGGGTCGGCCCGGAACTGTGCATCCGCCTCGTCCAACAGCCGCGCAGCGATTGCCGGCTGTTGGCGTTCGCCGACCCGGACGTGCTGCGCGCCGCCGCGGCCGCGCTCGACCTGCCCCTGAACCTGCTGCCGGAGGACGCCCAGGCCTGCGCACCGGGCGACCTTCGCCTGCGCGAGGTGCGCAACGCCGCGCCGTCCCGCTTCGGCCAGCCCGATCCGGCCAACGCCCGCGCGGTGATCGACGCCCTGCTCGGCGCCGGCCGGGCCTGCCTGGATGGCGAACTCGACGGCGTGGTCACCGGCCCGGTGCACAAGGCGGCGATCAACGCAGGCGGCATCGCCTACAGCGGCACCACCGAACTGCTGGCCCACCAGGCCGGCGTCGAGGTGGTGATGATGCTGGCCAACGACCTGATGCGCGTGGCGCTGGCCACCACCCACCTGCCGCTGCGCGAGGTACCCGACGCGATCAACGCCGACGGCCTGCGCAGGGTCACCACCATCACCGACGCCGCGCTGCGCCGCGACTTCGGACTGGCGCGGCCGCGCATCGCCGTGCTCGGCCTGAACCCGCACGCCGGCGAGGATGGTCACCTCGGCCGCGAGGAGCTGGACACCGTCATCCCGCTGCTGGAACGGCTGCGCGGCGAAGGCCTGGACCTGGTCGGCCCGCTGCCGGCCGACACCGCGTTCCTGCCGGGCAAGCTGCGCGGCTTCGACGCGGTGCTGGCGATGTACCACGACCAGGGCCTGCCGGTGCTCAAGTACAGCGGCTTCGAACAGGCGGTGAACATCACCCTGGGCCTGCCGTATCCGCGCGTGGCGGTCGACCACGGCACCGCGCTGGACCTGGCCGGCAAGGGCACCGCCGACCCTTCCAGCCTGCTGGCGGCCACCGCACTGTGCGCGCGGCTGGCGGCGCAACGCGGAGCGGGCCATGCGCCTTGAAGCGCATCCCGGCGCGTCCGGATCATCGCGGTGCGGCGTTGCGGCCGCCGAAGGCATCCGCCTTGCCTGCGGCCCGCGCCCTGCCGCGCGGCGGTCCGATCACGCCGGGCCGCACGCCAAAGCACACGACACGATCTAGAATCATCCGATGAATTCCTCCCATTCCCCGCGCGCCGACGCCGGTTTCACCGCGCCTGCGAAGAAGCAGCTGGGCCAGCACTTCCTGGCCGACGCGCACTACGTCGAGAAGATCGTGCTGGCGGTCAACCCGAAACCCGGCGACCGGCTGGTCGAGATCGGCCCGGGCCAGGGCGCCATCACCTTCCCGCTGCTGCGCCGCCATCCGCAGCTGACGGTGATCGAGTTCGACCGCGACCTGATCGCGCCGCTCACCGCCGCGGCCGCGCCGCTGGGCGAACTGACCATCGTCCACCGCGACGTGCTGCAGGTCGATTTCACCGAGCTGGCCGGCGGCTCGCCGATCCGGCTGGTCGGCAACCTGCCCTACAACATCTCCTCGCCGATCCTGTTCCACGCGCTGGAGCATGCCGCGGCGATCTCGGACATGACCTTCATGCTGCAGAAGGAAGTGGTGGACCGCATGGCCGCCGCGCCGGGCAGCAAGGTCTACGGCCGCCTGAGCGTGATGCTGCAGGCGTGGTGCCAGGTGACCTCGCTGTTCGTGGTGCCGCCGGGTGCGTTCCGGCCGCCGCCGAAGGTGGACTCGGCGGTGGTGCGGCTGGTGCCGCGCGACCCGGCCACGGTCGGCATCGCCGATCCGCGGCACTTCGCCAACCTGGTCAGGGCCGCCTTCGGCCAGCGCCGCAAGACCCTGCGCAACGCCCTGAACGGCATCGTCGACGAAGCCGGCTTCGCCGCCGCCGGCGTGCGCAGCGACGCGCGCGCCGAACAGCTGGACGTGGCCGATTTCATCGCCCTGGCCAACGTCACCGTCGCCTGACGTCCGCTCCACCCGCTTTTGCTTACACTTGCCCGCATGGACGATTCCCGCCATTACGCGATCGAGATCGAGGTCTCCCCTCGTTTCGTCGACGAACAATCGGCGCCCGAGGACGGGCGCTATGCGTTCGCCTACACGATCCGCATCCACAACCGCGGCACCGTGCCGGCGCGGCTGATCAGCCGCCACTGGCGCATCACCGACGGCAACGGCCGCACCGAGCACGTGGATGGCGACGGCGTGGTCGGCGAGCAGCCGCGGCTGCGCCCGGGCGAGGAGTTCCGCTACACCTCCGGGGTCATGCTCGGCACCGAGCGCGGCACCATGCAGGGCCATTACGACATGCTGGCCGACGACGGCACCGAATTCGCCGCGCCGGTCGCCCCGTTCGTGCTGTCCATTCCCAGGACCCTGCACTGATGGCGACCTGGGCGATAGGCGACCTGCAGGGCTGCTACGACGTCACCCGGCGGCTGCTGGAGAAGATCAACTTCGACCCGGCCGCCGACCGGTTGTGGTTCTGCGGCGACCTGGTCAACCGCGGCGGGCAGTCGCTGGAAACCCTGCGTCTGGTCCACTCCCTGCGCGAACACTGCACGGTGGTGCTGGGCAACCACGACCTCTCGCTGCTGGCCGTCGGCGCGCGCAGCCCGGAGGAACAGCGCAAGGTCAACCCGGACCTGCAGCGCGTGGTGCTGGCCGAGGACCGCGACGTGCTGCTGGACTGGCTGCGCCTGCAGAAACTGGTGCACGTGGACCGCGACCTGGGCTGGATGATGTTCCATGCCGGCCTCGCGCCGAAATGGACCGTGGCGATGGCCGAGAGGCATGCGCGCGAGGTCGAGCAGCAGCTGCACGGCAACGGCTACCGCAAGCTGCTGCGCAACATGTACGGCGACGGCCCCAGCTGGGCGCCGAACCTGGCCGGCTACGACCGCGCGCGCGCGATCATCAACATCTTCACCCGCATGCGCTATTGCACCCCGCGCGGCCGCATCGGCATGGAAGACAAGGGCACACCCGGCACCCAGCAGCAGGGCATGTATCCGTGGTTCGAGGTGCCGGGCCGGGTCGAGCGCGAGCTGAAGATGGTCTGCGGCCACTGGTCGGCGCTGGGCCTGACCATCACCCAGGGCGTGCACGCCATCGATACCGGCGCGGTCTGGGGCGGCAAGCTCACCGCACTGCAGCTGGACAGCGAAGAACTGCGCGTGGTGCAGGTGCCCGGCCGCGACGTGCCCGCGCCGGTACCCGGCGCGCATCCACCGCGCAGGCCGCCAGCCGAGCGACGCCCGGAACCACGCAACGACGCCCAGGGCGAACGCCGCGAGCGGCGGCGGCCGCGGCGGCATCGCCACAGCGGCGGCAACGACGGCAATCCAGGCGGCGCTACGCCCGCCCAGTAAGTGCCATCCACCAGGTCCGGGGCGGTTCTTCCCGGACCTGACAGGCTTGCCTGCAGGTGATTCCCATCCATGTCCTGGAAACGGGAATGCACCCTGCCTGGCCATGCGGCAGTTCTCCGGCAAGCACGCCACGGCGCTTCAACGCCGCCTGGATGCTGCGACGGCATCCTGCGTCGCGTCTACCCGGGATGACCACGGCTGTCATGCATGCCAGTCGTCTCCCGGGCGATGCCTGACGCCGGATCAGGCCAGGGCGCGAAGCGGTGCCGACCCGCACGTTTTCCTGGATTGCGATCCCTTTCGCCCGACTTGCACGGGCTCATCAGCAGGCTCTGCCTGAAGGGCGGGCGCCCCATGGCCGTTGATCGCGCAACGGCAAGCTGTTGTTACATCTTTCTCTTTTTTGAACATAGGAAAACCCTCCTTTGCAAACTTGTCAGTGATCGAATGGGAAATCTCGTTGAACAGAATGTGCGCAAACAAACTGATGCCTGGAAACACAAAATGAACCACGACTTCGATCAACGACCTCAGGAGTACGCCCGCAAACCGTAAAGCTTGTCCCGCAACCCAGCGCCGGGATGATGCCACATCATCCAGCGGCGCCGACCTGGGAGTGTCACCCAGCCACGCGGATCATCTGCCGACGCTGAAGCTGGAGGATGCGTGCGCCATTGCAGGGGCGGGCAACCGGAACGATCCGGCCCGGACCGCGAACGGATCAAGAGCCGGGATACGGATCAAGTGCCGGGATAACGCGCGCGGATGACGCACCGGCACACGGAGGCGAAGTCGGAAAGCAGTGCGCGGACGCTGTCGCACCGGCACTATTCCAGCGTAGACATGAAAGCGCTTTCCGGCCTTTGAAGGGGCGACTCCGGCCAGTAACAGCAACTCACTGCGCCACGCCCGCTTGCGCACGACCTTGTCCAACGCGCACGCGATCCATCAATGCCCCGCCGGCATCGGCCTACGATTGACGGCGCAGGTAATGAACGAAGCGGAAGGGGAAGGCGTGTCGTTCGTCGGCGGGATGCGGTTGACTCTCCACCTCCTGCCACACCAGCGGGTCCACCTCGGGGAAATGCGTGTCGGCCACGACCTCGGCATCCACCCAGGTCAGGTGCAGGTCCGTGGCTTGGTCGATCAGCAGCCGGTAGATTTCGCCGCCGCCGATCACGCACAGTTCGTCGGCGCCTTCGCCGGACGCGATGTCCCTGGCTTCTTCCAGCGACGCCACCGCCCGCATGCCGTCGAACGGTACCCGCCCGCTGCGGGTAAGCACCAGGTTGGTCCGCCCCGGCAGCGCACGGCCGAGGGATTCGGCGGTCCTGCGCCCCATCAGGATCGGCTTGCCTAGGGTGAGCGCCTTGAAGTGCTTGAAGTCGTCCGGCAGGTGCCACGGCATGCCGTTGTCGCGGCCGATGCCGCGGTTGCGGTCCAGTGCGGCAATCAGCGAAAGGCGCACTCCCGGCGTCCCGCTCCCCGTTCGCGCGTCCCCGCTTCTCACACCGCCACCGGCGCCTTGATCGCGGGCAGCGGGTCGTAGCCGTCGATGCGGATGTCGTCGAAGGTGAAGCCGAACAGGTCGGTCACCTCCGGGTTCAACCACAGGTGCGGCAACGCGCGCGGCTGCCGCGAAAGCTGTTCGCGGGCCTGCTCGTAATGGTTGGAATACAGGTGCGCATCGCCCAGCGTGTGCACGAAATCGCCCACGCCCAGGCCGGTGGCCTGCGCCACCATGTGGGTCAGCAGCGCGTAGCTGGCGATGTTGAACGGCACGCCGAGGAAGATGTCGCCGCTGCGCTGGTACAGCTGGCAGCTGAGCCTGCCGTCGGCCACGTAAAACTGGAACAGGTTGTGGCAGGGCATCAGCGCCATCTGCGACAGCTCGCCCACGTTCCAGGCGCTGACCACCAGCCGCCGCGAATCCGGGTTGCGCTTGATTTCCTCCACCAGCCACTGCATCTGGTCGATCTCGCGGCCGTCGGCGGTGGCCCAGCTGCGCCACTGCTTGCCGTAGACCGGGCCGAGGTCGCCGTTGGCGTCGGCCCATTCGTCCCAGATCCGCACCTGGTTGTCCTTCAGGTAGCCGATGTTGGTGTCGCCCTTCAGGAACCACAGCAGCTCGTGGATGATCGAGCGCAGGTGCAGCTTCTTGGTGGTGACAAGCGGGAAGCCTGCGTTGAGGTCGAAGCGCATCTGCCAGCCGAACACGCTGCGCGTGCCGGTGCCGGTGCGGTCGGCCTTTTCGGTGCCGTGTTCGAGCACGTGGCGCAGCAGGTCCAGGTATTGCTTCATTTTTCGCCTCCGGCGAAGGGCTTCATTTTTCGCCTCTGGCGAGGGGCTTCATTGCTTTGCCTCTGGCGAGGGGCTTCATTGCTTTGCCTCCGGCAACGGGCTTCACGCCCTGTCTGCCGCCGGCAGCACCGGCTGCAGCGTCGGCGCGCGCCGCGACAGCGCCAGCAGCGCCAGCCCCAGCGCGATCAGCGGCAGGCTCAGCAGCTGGCCGCGGGTGAACCAGCCGAAGGCGAGATAGACGCCGTTGTCGGGCATGCGCACGAATTCCACCAGGAAACGGAAGCAGCCGTACAGCAGCGCGAACAGGCCGGAGACGGCGTAGCGAGGACGCGGCTTCATCGAATACAGCCACAGCACGACGAACATCACCAGCCCTTCCAGCACCGCTTCGTACAGCTGCGAGGGATGGCGCGCGTACTGGGTGAGCAGGCCGGCGGCGTAGTCCTGCCGGATCTGCGCGGCCGACATCAGCTGCTCCATGGTCGGCAGGCCCGCCGGCACGTCCTTGAGCGGCGCGTGCGGGAACACCACGCCCCAGCCGGCGTGGGTGAACTTGCCCCACAACTCGCCGCCGACGAAATTGCCGAGCCGGCCGAAACCCAGCCCCAGCGGCACCAGCGGCGCGACGAAGTCGATGGTGTCGAAGTAGTGCAGCGCATGCTTGCGGGTCCACCACCAGCCGGCGGCCATGACGCCGAGCAGGCCGCCGTGGAAGCTCATGCCGCCTTCCCAGACGCGCAGCAGGATCAGCGGGTTGTGCAGGAAATCGGCGGTCGCGTAGAACAGCATGTAGCCGATGCGCCCGCCCAGCACCACGCCGAGCATGGCGTAGAACAGCAGGTCGGAAAAACCGTTCATGTCCACGCCCGGCAGGCGCCCGGCGCGGATGCGCACGCGCCCCAGCCACCAGGCGGCGGCGAAACCGAGCAGGTACATGATGCCGTACCAGTGCACCTTGATCGGCCCCAGGGAGAAGGCGATGGGGTCTATGTCGTGGAGGTAAATCATGCGTGTGCGGATTGGCCTGGATTGAGGGGTGCCGGAAAGCGCCGGTGGATGGATTGTCAGTCCTGCTGCCGGAACGCCACGTAATAGCCGTTGCAGTCGTTGATGGCGAACTCGCGCGTGCCGTAGGGCATGTCCTGCAGCGGCCACGCGACTGTCGCCCTGTCCCTGACCTGCTCCCACAGCGCGTCCACGTCGGCGACCGCGATGTAGAGCGTGCCGGAAAAGGCCGGCGGCATCTTCCACAGGTCCGTTCCGGTGAAGAGCAGCGCGCAGCCGTGGCCTTCGACCACCAGCGGGTCCCGGTCCACCGGCGAGACCGAGAAACCCGGCAGCGAGGCATAGAACGCCCCCGTCTCCGGGAGGCTGTTGCAACGCAGGAGAAGACTCAACACCATGTACCGCTCGCGGCCGGGTCCACGTGACTGGAGGTCGCCATTCTCGCCGGTTCAGCCCAGGATGTGGGGCTGGTCGGGCAATTCATTGTCCCGGGGATGCCGCGGACCGGCAGGAAAATGCTGCGCCAGCAGCGCCGATATCTCCGCCACGGCCGCCAGCACCGCCGCCTCCAGGTCGCCCTCGCGCCGGCGGCGGCTGAAGTCCTCGCAGATCCGCCGCCACTGCGCCGCCGCGATGCGCCCGTGCAGGCCGCGGTCGGCGACGATCTCGATGGCGTGGTCGGCCAGCAGCAGGTAGACCAGCACGCCGTTGTTGGCCTGCGTGTCCCAGGTGCGCAGCACGGCGAAGGCGTGCTCGGCGCGTTCGCGCGGCGTTACCCCGCGCCACAGCGCCGACAGCGGCAGGTCGGATTCGACCGCGAACATCACCTGCCCGGCATGCAGGCGCTCGCCGTCGGCGATGGCATGGGCGATGCGGTCCAGGCCGGACGCGGGGAAGCGCGCGTGGGCCGAGGGCGAGCAGAGATGGCGCAACCAGCGCATCACCAGCTCCCCGAGGCGCCGCCGCCGAGCACTGCCGCCAGCAGTCCTTTCAGCGGGCGCGAGCGGCGCGCGAACAGCAGCCGCGCCAGCATCGAGGCCAGGCCGCCGATGAACAGCGCGATGAAGAAGGTGGCGTCGCCGCCGCCCGGGTCGCGGTTGCTGGCCACCGGCGCCGGCAGCTGCTCGCCATCGACCAGCCGGACCAGCACCGCGGTCGCCTCGGCGATGCCGCCGGCGTAGTCGTCGTTGCGGAAATGCGGCACCAGGTATTCCTGGATCACCCGGTTGGCCACGGCATCGGGAATGGCGCCTTCCAGGCCGTAGCCGGGCTCGATGCGCACGCGGCGGTCGTTCCTGGCCACCAGCAGCAGCACGCCGTCGTCCACGCCCTTGCGGCCGATGCGCCACTGCTCGAACACGCGGGTGGCGTACTGGGCGATGTCTTCCGGCTGCGTGCTGGGCACGATCAGCACCTGCAGCTGGCTGCCCTTGCGCTGCTGCAGGGCCAGCGCCTGCCGCACCAGCGCCTGCGTCTGCGCCGCGTCCAGGGTGCCGGTGGTGTCCACCACCGGCGAGTCCAGCGGCGGGATCGGCGCCAGCTGCTGCGCCACGGCCGCTCCCGCCCCGCCGAGGCCGAGCAGCAGGACCAGCAGCAACCGGCGCAGCAGGCGCGTCATCGCCGGCTCACTGCGCCGGGGCGGGCTGCGGGGCCTGCGACTGCGGCGCCGGCCGCGTGCCGAAGTCCACCGCCGGCGGCTGCGCGATCTGCGCCTCGTTCTCGACGGTGAAGTTGGGCTTGGCCTTGTAGCCGAACAGCTTGGCGGTGATGACCTGCGGGAACGAGCGGATGTAGGTGTTGTAGTCCTGCACCAGCTGGATGTAGCGGCCGCGCGCGACGGTGATGCGGTTCTCGGTGCCTTCCAGCTGCGCCTGCAGGTCGCGGAAGTTCTGGTCGGACTTCAGCGTCGGGTAGTTCTCGCTGACCACCAGCAGCCGCGACAGCGCGCTGCCCAGTTCGCCCTGCGCCTGCTGGAACCGCTGCAGAGAGGTCTCGTCGTCGGCATCGACCTGGATCTGCCCGACCCGCGAGCGCGCGTTGGTCACCTCGGTGAGCACCTGCCGCTCCTGCTGGGCGTAGCCCTGCACGGTATTGACCAGGTTGGGGATCAGGTCGGCGCGGCGCTTGTACTGGTTGGCCACCTCGGACCAGCCGGCCTTGACCGCCTCGTCCTTCTGCTGGATGGCGTTGTAGCCACAGCCGGAAATCGAAATCGCCGCGATGGCGAGCAGCATCAGGCGGAGGAACTGGCGCATGGGCGGGGTCCTTGGGCGGCGGGAGTCCGCAGCATGCCACCACCGGCGTTCAACGTGTGCATACGACAAGGGCCGGCATCGGCCGGCCCCCGTCGGGTCGCCGCCGCCGGCATGGCGCCGGCGGCAGGCCGCGGTTTACCAGTTGTCCGAGCCCGGGACGTGGTGCTGCCTGGCATTGCGCCGCATCAGCAGGTTCAGCCACTCCACCAGCACCGAGAAACCCATCGCCGCGTAGATGTAGGGCTTGGGCACGTGCAGGTCCAGGCCGTCGAGCACCAGCACCGCGCCGACCAGCAGGATGAAGGCCAGCGCCAGCAGCTTCACGGTCGGGTTGGCGTCGATGAAGCGCCCCAGCGGGTTGGCCGCCAGCAGCATCACCGCCACCGACAGCAGCACCGCGCAGACCATTACCGGGACGTGGTCGGCGATGCCGACCGCGGTGATCACCGAATCCAGCGAGAACACGATGTCGATGACGGCGATCTGCGCGATCACCATGCCGAACGTGGCCGAGGCGCGGGTGGTGGTCGGGTCCTGGTCCTCGCCGCCGCTGACCAGCTCGCGGATTTCCTTCACGCCCTTGTAGAGCAGGAACAGGCCGCCGACGATCAGCACCAGATCGCGGATCGAGATGCCCATGCCGGCCACGGTGAACAGGTTGCTCTCCATGTGCGCCAGGTAGGCCAGCGAGACCAGCAGCATGATGCGGGTGATGCAGGCCACGGCGATGCCGACGCGGCGCGCCAGCGGCCGCCGCTGCTCGGGCAGGCGGCCCACGGCGATGGAGATGAACACCAGGTTGTCGATGCCGAGCACGATTTCCAGCGCGCTGAGCATGAACAGGGTGACCCATACGTTCGGATCGGCAAGGAACTCAAAAGACATGCGGGAAATCCTTCAGCAAAGACCGTACACCGCCACCGCGCGGCCGGTGGTTCAAAGAATCCGGGGCACCAGGATCAGGCCCCAGCACAGCAGAACATTCATCATCAGCACGAACACCGCCGCCGAGCCCATGTCCTTGGCCCGCCCGGCCAGCACATGGAACTCCGGGCCGTAACGCTCGATCACCGCCTCGATGGCCGAATTGGCTAGTTCCATGGCCATCACCAGCAGCATCGAGCCGACCAGCAGCGCGCGCTCCACCGGAGTCTGGCCCAGCCACAGCGCCAGCGGGGCCAGCACCACGAACAGGTAGACCTCCAGCCGGAACGAGGATTCGTGCCTCCAGGCCGCGGTCAGGCCCTGCCAGGACCAGATCGCCGCCTTGAGCACGCGCGCCGGGCCGCGCGGCAGGTTGCCGACCTCGTCAGCCATGGGCGCGATCCTCGATCGAACCGGCATGGGCGGCCGGAACGGGGCGGAAGCGGGAGGGAATCATGCGGACGGCCGTGACGATGAACAGCGCGGGATTCTGCCACAGGCGTCCTGTCGGCGCCCTGTCGCCGCCTCGCGCAGGCACCCGTCCCGGGCCGCGGGGCACGGGCGCACGCGACGGCATGCGGGCAGGTGAAGGGCCCCCGGCGGTGCCCACGGGCTCTCAGCCGGGCATGGCGTCGCCGGGTTCCTCGTCGATCCTGCGTGCGCCGCGCGCGAAACGCACGGTCACCGTCGTGCCCTGCCCCGGCGCGCTGTCCAGCTCGATGCGCCAGCCGAAGCGCTCGCACAGGCGATGCACGATGGGCATGCCCAGCCCGTGCCCCTGGCGCCGCTCCGGCTCGACCCGGAAGAACGGCTCGAAGATCCGCGCCAGCGCCTCCTGCGACATGCCGATGCCGGTGTCGCGCACGACCAGCCGGTCGGCCTCCACGAACGCATCGACGCGACCGGCATCGGTGTAGTTGCAGGCGTTGCGCAGCAGGTTGCCGACCACCACGTGCAGCACCTGCGGAGGCACCCGCAGCGAGCATGCCGCCAGTACGTGGACTTCCAGCTCGACCGGGCGCCCGGCCAGGGCGCCGCGGGCGTTGGCCGCCTCGTAGCGGACCACGTCGGCGACCTCGACCCATTCGGCCTGCGGCTCGATGTTGGCCTCGCGCGCGAGGATCAGCAGCGCGTCGATCAGCGCCTCCATGTCGCGGCCGGCGCGCTGGATGCGCTGCAGGCTGCGCTGCAGCCCCGGGCTCAGTTCCTGCGCGCCCAGCGCCATGTCGCTGGCCATGCGGATCACGGTCAGCGGCGTGCGCAGTTCGTGGCTGGCGTCGCGGGTGAAGTTGCGCTCGCGCGCGACGTGGTCGCCGATGCGCCCGGCCATGGTGTGCAGAGCATCGGCCAGCTGGCGCACCTCGCCCTGCACGTCCGGCGGCAGCCGCTCCGGCGCCAGTTCGCTCGCGTCCGGATACAGCGGGTCCCATTGCGACACGCGCCGCGCCAGCCAGGTCACCGGCGACACCACGCGGTGCGAGACGTGGTAGGTCAGCCACGAGGCGCCGTAGACCGCCAGCAGGATCAGCAGCACCGGCACCACGCCGAGCCAGAACGCCAGGCGCTGGGCCTGCGAGCGCAGGAACACCAGGTACAGCCGCCCGGCGGGCTTCTCGTCCACCAGCACCAGCTGGTCGGCGTCGCCGATCTCGTGGAAGCCCGGCGCCAGCGCGCGCAGGTCGGCCGGCAGGCTCAGCGGCGACTGCCCCGTTTCCAGCAGGTAGCCGCGGATGTTGCTGGTATTGGGCGGCGGCTGCACCGCCGAGGCGGCGTGCAGTTCCCAGAAGTGCGCCGCCTCTTCCTTGAGCAGGGCGTTGACCAGGCCGAACTTGACCACCAGCAGCACCAGATAGCCGCCCAGCAGCACCGCAAGGCCGGCCAGCAGCGCCTGCAGCATGAAAGCGGTCCTGATCTTGCGCGGCAACCCGTGCAGCATCGCAGCCCCGGCGGTGATCCTGTGCGGTTAGGGGAAGGGGAAGCGGGCCGCGGCGCGGCCCTTCCCTTCGCGACGGAGTGCGTTCGCCGGCATGCTCAGCCCATCGGCTGGGCGATGTCGGCGATGCGGTAGCCCGCGCTTTGCACGGTGTGCAGCAGCGGCCGGTCGAACGGCTTGTCGATGATCTTGCGCAGGTTGTACAGGTGGCTGCGCAGGGTGTCCGAATCCGGCAGGCCATTGCCCCAGATCTCGCGCTCGATCTCCTGCCGGGTCACCACGCGCGGCGATTCGCGCATCAGGATGGTCAGCAGGCGCAGGCCGATGGGCGAGAGCTGCAGCTCGGTGCCGGCGCGGGTGGCGCGCATGCTGACCGGGTCCAGCACCAGGTCGGCGACCTTGAGCACCTCCGCGCCCACCTGGCGGCGTTCGCGTCGGATCAGCGCGCGCAGCCGCGCTTCCAGTTCCTGGATCGCGAACGGCTTGGTCAGGTAGTCGTCGGCGCCGAAACCCAGCCCGGTGAGCTTGTCGTCGAGCGTGTCGCGTGCGGTCAGCATCAGCACCGGCGTGGACTTGCGCGCCTCGTTGCGCAGGCGGCGGCAGACCTCGATGCCGTCCAGGCGCGGCAGCATCAGGTCCAGCACCACCACGTCGTAGCTGTTTTCCGCCGCCAGCCGATAGCCGTCAAGGCCGTCGCAGGCGTAATCCACCTCGAATCCCTTGCCTTCCAGGTACTCGCCGATCATTTCGGAGATGTTGCGGTTGTCCTCGATGACGAGCACCAGTCCGGACGATTCCTTGGTCTGTCGCATGGAGCCTCCCTCGTTCTTCAGCTTTGTGAAACATGCCGTATCCGGAGTGGATCCCGCGTGAAGAAACCCGCGGCCGCGCGCGGTGACTGGACCGGCCGCCCCGCCCCTATGCTATGCGCGCCTTTCCCCCGGACCCTTTCATGCCCGCCACGCCCTTCACCGCCTACCTGTACCCCGTGCTGCTGCTCGTGGGCAGCAACGTGTTCATGACCTTCGCCTGGTACGGGCACCTGAAATACCGCTCGGCGCCGCTGCTGGCGGTGATCCTGGTCAGTTGGGGCATCGCCTTCTTCGAGTACTGCCTGCAGGTGCCGGGCAACCGCCTGGGCGCGGCCGTGTATTCGGCGCCGCAGCTCAAGGGCATGCAGGAGGTCATCACCCTGCTGGTCTTCGCCGTGTTCTCGGCGTTCTACCTGGGCCAGCCGCTGAAATGGAACCACTGGGCGGCGTTCGCCCTGATCGTGGTCGCCGCGCTGCTGATGTTCAAGGAATAGGACGCAGCGCGCCGGGCGGCGTCAATCGCCGCTCGGAGCCTTGGCGACGAACTCGGCGAACACCGCGTCGATCCGCGCGTCGGCAACTTCGCCGCCGGCCTGCACCGCCTCGGCCTGGGTGAACAGCGGGATGATCATCGCCATGCCGTCGAGGCGGGTCTTCAGGTGCACGCCCGGCGCGGCGGCGAGGAAACCGTTCCAGCGCTGGCGCACCCTGGCCCAGTAGCCGGCGGTGGCATTCCAGTAGTCGCGGGCCGGGGTGAAGTCCACGGCGCTGGAACGCGTGTAGTCGTTGAAGCCGAACTCGCGCGCGATCTCGTGCTGCCCGCCATCGGCCCCGCGCCGCACCTTGGTGTTGAACTGCTCGTGGGTCCAGCCGCCGGGCGTCAAGGTGTGCCGGTTGAGCATCGCCAGCGCGTTGTAGTCGCTGCGCCGGGTGTACTCGCGGCGCGGCAGCGGGCGCCAGCCCGGGTCGCTGGTCCAGGTAGGCACGTCGTTGTCGTAGCTCCAGCGGCCGGTGCCGCAATAACGCGGCGCATCGGACACCTCGTACACGCACTGCGTCCACGCGCCGCGGGTGACGGACGCCGGGATCGCACGCACGCGCCAGGTCTGGTCGGCGCTGAACTCGAAGCGGGTCGGCGCCTCGTAGGTCCAGTCCTGCCGCCAGTGCTTGGTGACGTGGCCGCTCCTGGCGTCCACCAGCAGGTGCTGCAGCACGATGCGGGTGGGCGTGTCCTCGACCACCACCACCAGTTCGCTGCCGCCGCTGCGCATCGCCGGCGCGCGCGCGTAGCCGGGAGCCAGCAGCACGGTCTCGTCGAAGGCGAAATCCACGTCGTATTCGCCGCGCATCGCCAGGATGCTGTCGTGGTCGCGGCCGACGTCGGCCGCCGCGGCGCCGCCCGCGGCCAGGGCGAGGCAGGCAAGCAGGGACAGGTGTCTCATCGATGGCTCCAGCCCGGTACCGGGCGCAATGGCCATCCCTGGCCGGTGCATTCTTCCGCAGGGAGTGCGTGGCCGCATCGGCGCGTGGTCCTGTCCGGCTGCCGCGCGGCAGCCAAAGACCCCTGGCTTGGCGACCGGACCGCCGGAGCGGCCCGGTCGCGGCCAAGGGGGGAGAGAGCGGGGACGCGGCTGCCGGCGCGCGGGCCGGCGCGGTTACTTGGTCAGGATCAGCTTGTCGTTGCTGGTATGGCGCAGGCGGTAAACGCGGTCGCCGTGGCGGATCAGGATTTCGCGCTGGCCCTTGAGCAGGGCGCCGCTGTCGATGGTGTCATCGACGGCCACCGCCTGCGGGGCGGAACGTTGCGGCAGGTGCAGCGTACGGGGACGAAGCAGGACAGGTTGGGCGAACATCGTCGGGATTCCGTGGCGGGGACGGAATTGATGATAATGATTCTCATCCGCGACGCAAGAGGGGACGCAGGATTTTTTCGCGCGGCCTCCCCGGCCACCCTTCCGTGCCGGGGCCACGGTGCCCCGGCCTGCCGACCGCATCAGGCGAACACGGCTTCCACCTTCCGCCAGGCGTCCTCGCCCTGGCGCTCCAGCACTTCCAGCGCGCGCAGGTTCTCCTCCAGCTGCGACACCCGGCTGGCGCCGAGGATCACGCTGGACACGTGCGGATTGCGCAGGCACCAGGCGATGGCCAGCTGCGCCGGGGATTCGCCCAGTTCGGCCGCCAGCGCGGTGAAGCGCCGCACCTTGCCCAGCCGGTCCTGCTCCGGCGTGCCCAGCACCGCGTCCTTCAGCCAGTCCATCGTGGTCTGCGCCAGCCGGCTGTCGGCGGCGATGCCCTCGTTGTACTTGCCGGTCAGCAGGCCCGAGGCCAGCGGCGACCAGATGGTGGTGCCCAGTCCGGCGTCGGCGTACAGCGGCGCGTATTCCTGTTCCACCCGCGCGCGGTGCAGCAGGTTGTACTGCGGCTGTTCCATGGTCGGCGCATGCAGGCCGTGGCCGCGCGCGAACGCCACCGCCTCGGCGATCTGCTCGGCCGACCATTCCGACGTCCCCCAGTACAGCACCTTGCCTTGGCGGATCAGCACGTCCATCGCCTGTACGGTCTCGGCGATCGGCGTCTCCGGGTCCGGGCGGTGGCAGTAATAGAGATCCAGGTAGTCCACGCGCAGGCGCCTGAGCGCGGCGTGGCAGGCGTCGTGCACGTGCTTGCGCGACAGCCCCCGCTGCAGCGGGTTGGGCGCGTCGACCGCGCCGAAGAACACCTTGCTGGACACGCAGTAGCCGTCGCGCGGCAGGCGCAGGTCGGCGATCACGTCGCCCATCACCTGTTCGGCGCGGCCCTGCGCGTAGACCTCGGCGTTGTCGAAGAAGTTGACGCCGTTGTCCCAGGCCGCGGCGATCAGGTTGCGGGCCTCGCCACGGGCGATCTGGCTGCCGAAGGTGACCCAGGCCCCGAAGGACAGGGCGGAAAGCTGCAGGCCGGACGACCCGAGGCGGCGGTAGTGCATGGCAGGCTCCTGGAACGCGGCCCGCGCAGGCGGCGCGGGCGGGGCGTCAGTGTACCGCCCGGCACGGCCCCGGCAGTCGCCCGAACCTTGCCGATACCGGCGCGTTCGTCGCCGTTGCGCCCGGCCGGCACCGGAATTGTTGCCCGCCACCGGCCGCTGCACTAGGCTTGCCGCTTTTGCGGGCTGGCCCGGGGAATACTCATGGTCGAAGGTTTGGGCAGGATCGGCTTCGGCCTGTTCGGCCTGGTGGTGCTGATCGGCATCACCTGGCTGTTTTCCAACAACAAGAAGGCGGTGGACTGGAAGCTGGTCGCCACCGGCATCAGCCTGCAGATCGCCTTCGCCGCGCTGGTGCTGCTGGTGCCCGGCGGACGCGACGTGTTCGACTGGCTGGGCCAGGGCTTCGTCAAGATCCTCAGCTACGTCAACGAAGGCTCCAGCTTCATCTTCGGCGACCTGATGAACGTGCCCAAGTACGGCTTCATCTTCGCCTTCCAGGTGCTGCCGACCATCATCTTCTTCTCGGCGCTGATGGGCGTGCTCTACCACCTGGGCGTGATGCAGGCGGTGGTCAAGGTCATGGCCTGGGCGATCACCAAGGTGATGCGCGTGTCCGGCGCGGAGACCACCAGCGTCTGCGCCAGCGTGTTCATCGGCCAGACCGAGGCGCCGCTGACCGTGCGCCCGTACATCCCGAAGATGACCCAGTCCGAGCTGATCACGATGATGATCGGCGGCATGGCGCACATCGCCGGCGGCGTGCTGGCGGCCTACGTCGGCATGCTCGGCGGCGGCGACCCGGTGGCGCAGGCGTTCTACGCCAAGCACCTGCTGGCCGCCTCGATCATGGCCGCGCCGGCCACGCTGGTGATCTCCAAGCTGCTGGTGCCCGAGACCGATACCCCGCTGACCCGCGGCACGGTGAAGATGGAAGTGGAGAAGACCTCCTCCAACATCATCGACGCGGCCGCCGCCGGCGCCGGCGACGGCCTGAGGCTGGCGCTGAACATCGGCGCGATGCTGCTGGCCTTCATCGCCCTGATCGCCCTGCTCAACGCGCCGCTGACCTGGCTGGGCGAGGTCACCGGCCTGGCCCAGGCCATCGGCAAGCCGACCAACCTGGCCACGATCTTCGGCTACGTGCTGGCGCCGATCGCCTGGGTGATCGGCACGCCGTGGGCCGATGCCACCACGGTCGGTTCGCTGATCGGCCAGAAGGTGGTGATCAACGAGTTCGTCGCCTACCTGCAGCTGTCGGAGATCATCAAGGGCAATGTCGCCGGCGTCGCGCTGAGCGACGAAGGCCGCCTGATCGCCACCTACGCGCTGTGCGGCTTCGCCAACTTCAGCTCGATCGCCATCCAGATCGGCGGCATCGGCGGCCTGGCTCCCGACCGTCGCCACGACCTGGCCAGGTTCGGCCTGCGCGCGGTGCTGGGCGGCACCATCGCCACGCTGATGACGGCGACCATCGCCGGCGTGCTCAGCCATTTCGGCTGAGCCCCGACGCGCTCCCCTTTCCGGCTGCCCCACGGCCATCCCAGAGAAGTAGATTCCATGAGTTCTGTTGTCGTTGCCGGTTCCTTCAATGTCGACCACGTCTGGCGCTGCGATGCCCTGCCCGCGCCGGGGGCGACCATTGCCGGGCGCTACAGCACCGGTCCCGGCGGCAAGGGCTTCAACCAGGCGGTGGCCGCGCGCCGCGCCGGCGCCGGCATCACCTTCGTCTGCGCGCTGGGCGAGGACGCCGGCGGCGCGCTGGCGCGCCAGCTGGCGGCGGCCGACGGCATCGCGCTGGCCGCCGAGGCCAGCAGCGAGCCCACCGGCACCGCCGGCATCTACGTGGACAGCCGCGGCCGCAACTCCATCGTCATCGGCCCGGGCGCCAACGCCTCGCTGAGCCCGGAGTTCATGACCGCCAACGCGGCGCTGATCGGCGGCGCCAAGGTGCTGCTGGCGCAGCTGGAATCGCCGGTGGAATCGATCGAGGCGGCGCTGGGCATCGCCCGCGAGGCCGGCGTGCTGACCGTGCTCAACGCCGCCCCGGCGAACGCGCCCTCGACCATCGGCCTGCTCAAGCTGGCCGACGTGCTGACCCCGAACGAAACCGAGTTCGCCGCCCTGCTCGGCCGCCATGTCGGCGAGCGCGTGGAGGCCGACGACGTGGCCGCGCTGGACGGCGCCAGCCTGCATGCGCTGTGCCGCAAGCTGTCGGGCAACACCGTGGTGGTCACCCTCGGCGCGGTCGGCGTGTTCGTCTCGCACGACGAGGAACGCCTGCGCGGCGACAGCCAGCCGTACTACCGCGTGGCCGCCGAATCGGTGCAGGTCGTGGACACCACCGGCGCCGGCGACGCCTTCAACGGTGCGCTGGTCGCCTCGCTGGCGCAGGCGCCGGACGCGGCCTTCATCAAGCACGTGCGCTTCGCCAACCAGTACGCGGCCCGCTCCACCGAGAGCGAGGGCGCGGCGGTGGCGATGCCGCGCATGACGCCGGCCGACGCCGGCTGAGCAGCCGTCTGGCAGGCCCCTCCCGGGTAGGAGCGGCTTCAGCCGCGAAGGGGCTTCACCGGTAGAGCCCCTTCGCGGCTGAAGCCGCTCCTACGCGGTGCGCGAACAGCGCTGCCGCCGGGCACTACAATGCGCCGCATGCAGATCGGTCCCTACACCATCGCGCCCAACGTGGTGCTCGCGCCCATGGCCGGCGTCACTGACAAGCCGTTCCGGCAGCTGTGCAAGCGGCTGGGCGCGGGCCTGGCCGCTTCGGAAATGACCATCTCCGACCCGCGCTTCTGGAATACCCGCAAGTCCATCCACCGCATGGACCATGCCGGTGAGCCGGCGCCGATCAGCGTGCAGATCGCCGGCACCGAGCCGCGGCAGCTGGCCGAGGCCGCACGCTACAACGTCGACCACGGCGCGCAGATCATCGACATCAACATGGGCTGCCCGGCCAAGAAGGTGTGCAACGCCTGGGCCGGTTCGGCGCTGATGCGCGACGAGGCGCTGGTGGCGCGCATCCTCGAAGCGGTGGTGGGCGCGGTGGAGGTGCCGGTCACGCTCAAGATCCGCACCGGCTGGTGCGCCGAGGTGCGCAACGCGCCGGCCATCGCCCGCATCGCGCAGGACAGCGGCATCGCCGCGCTGGCCGTCCACGGCCGCACCCGCGACCAGCACTACACCGGCACCGCCGAGTACGACACCATCGCCGCGATCAAGGCGATGCTCGACATCCCGGTGCTGGCCAACGGCGACGTCGATTCGCCGCGCAAGGCGGCGCAGGTGCTGGCCCATACCGGATGCGATGCGGTGATGGTCGGCCGCGCCGCGCAGGGCCGGCCATGGATATTCCGCGAGATCACCCACTACCTGGCCACCGGCGAGGAGCTGCCGCCGCCATCGCTGGAAGAGGTGCGCGACATCTTGCTCGGCCACCTCGCCGACCTGCATGCCTTCTACGGCGAACCGCAAGGCGTGCGCATCGCCCGCAAGCACCTGGGCTGGTACGCGAAGGACCGGCCGGAGAACGCCGCCTTCCGCGCCGTGGTCAACGCCGCCGAGAGCGCCGACGCGCAGCTGCGCCTGACCCGCGACTATTTCGACGGGCTGATCGCCGGGCAGCCGCGGGCCGCCGCCTGACGACCGCGCTAGACCGCAAACGCGGAACGCGATGCGGGTTACCACCGGGAAGGCCTCTGTGCTTCGGCAGCCAGATTGCGTAGATACGGGGCTTGCCACGAATGGGGCGTTCCCGGGAAGGCTTCCGTGCGGGGCAAGCCCCGCACCCACGACGCCTCGATTCCTCACCTGCGACGCCTCAATTCCAGGCCTGCACTTACTCGACAAGGCCATGAACCTGCGGGGGCCGCCTTCCTCTCAGACGTAGCCCGAAGGGGGGCGTTCCCGGGAAGGTTTCCGTGCGGGCAGGCCCCGCACCCCTGACGCCTCGATCCCTCACCTGCGACGCCTCAATTCCAGGCCTGCGCTTACTCGACACGGCCATGAACCCGCGGGGGCCGCCTTCCTGCCGGACATAGTCCGAAGGACTGCCGCCATGGAAGGCAGCAACAAAAAGGCCCGCCGGCAGAGCGGGCGGGCCTGGATCGGCGCGGGGGGAGGAACGCGCCGGAAGGGTCAGGCGAAGACCTTGAAGCGGGCCTCGTCTTCCATGTAATTCTTCTCGCCGACGGCGGCCTCGTTGGAGCCGAACGGCATCTGCGCGCGCAGCTGCCAGTTGCCGGCGATGCCCCACTCGCGGCGCACGGCTTCGTCCACCAGCGGGTTGTAGTGCTGCAGGCTGGCGCCGATGCCGGCCTCGGCCAGCGCCGTCCACACCGCGAACTGGGCGATGCCGTTGGCGTGCTCGGCCCACACCGGGAAGTTGTCGGCATACAGCGGGAACTGGTCCTGCAGGCCCTTGGTCACGTCCACGTCGTTGAAGAACAGCACCGTGCCGGCGCCAGCGGCGAAGCCGTCCAGCTTGCCTTCGGTGGCGGCGAAGGCCTCGGCCGGCACGATCCGCCGCAGCGCATCCTTGGCCAGCTCCCAGAACTTCACGCTTTGCGCCCCGTGCAGGATCAGCGCGCGGGTAGGCTGCGAGTTGAAGGCCGAGGGCGCCTCGCGCATGGCGTGCTTGATCAGGTCGGTGGCCTGGTCCTGGCCGATGGGCAGGTTGCGGCCGAGCGCGTACTGGGAACGGCGCTGCTTGTACAGGGCGATGGCTTGGCTGTTCATGGTGACTCCGGAAGGAAGGAAAGCCGGCTAGGCGGCCGTTCATGGATTGAGCGCCAGTGTAGTTACCAGCAAATTCAGAACAAATATCAGAAAAATCACTATTTGTTCCAAATTCAAAACAATCATCCTTCCGCTTGGAAACCCTGCTATCCGCCAGCCATCACCTCCCCGGGCGCTGCGCCTTCGTCGTTCCATATGCGGTGCCATACCTGCGCCAACCGCTGTTCCAGCAACGCCCGGCCGCCGGCGGCGCGGTAGACCGGGCGCAGCTGCCGCGGCGGGATCGCCGCCCAGCCGTCGCCGTCCTCCCGGGCCACGGCGAAGCTGAAGTTGTAGTCCGGCTCCAGGCCCATGCGCAGGTCGCTGAGCACCAGTTCGCCTTCCACCACCTGCGCGCGCATGAAGCCGCGGTTGAACCACTGCAGCCGCGCCACCGCCGGGATCGGCGCCGCCTGCCGCAGCGCCTGCACGTTGGAGGGATGGCCGCTGAAGCGCATCGGCCCGTGGTCGGCCCACAGCGAGCGGTCGCCGACCACGTAGCCCTGCGGGGTCATCGCCACCACCCGCCACAGCAGCGTGTTGAACGGCATCGGCACCGAGAACCGCGGCGCATCGCCCAGCCCCATCGCCGCCAGCGCGCGGTCGGCGTCGCGCTCGACCATGCCCTTGGCCAGCAGCGACCAGCCCAGGTAGCCGCAGCTCAGCGCCAGCCCGGCGACCAGCGCGCGCTGCGCCAGCGGTCGCGCCCTGGCGAACCACGCCACCACGCACCCCAGCGCCAGCCACACGGTATACAGCGGGTCGATGATGAACACGCTCGACCACATCGTTGGAGGCGGCATCAGCGGCCACCACAGCTGCGTGCCGTAGACGGTGAACGCATCCAGCAGCGGGTGGGTAACCAGCGCCAGCACCATCGCCCACCACCAGCGCGCCGGCGCCGCCGCCACCCGGCCATGGCCGAAACGGCGGTACAGCCACCAGATCAGCGTGCCCAGCAGCGGCAGCACGAACAGCGAGTGGCTGAAGCTGCGGTGCACCGTCATCAGGCTGACCGGGTCGCGGGTGAAGGCGACGATCAGCAGGCCGTCGAGGTCCGGCAGCGTGCCTAGGGCGGCACCGGCGAGCAAGGCCGCGCGGCGGTGGCCGGCGGGCGCGATGGCGGCGGCAACCGCGCCGCCCAGGACGATCTGGCTGAGGGAATCCATGCCCGCATTATGCCGGCCGCC
>NZ_WIDL01000031.1:13936-36275 GCF_009496535.1 Stenotrophomonas sp. MYb238 | reverse complement strand
CGCCCCCGCCGCCCGCCCGCTGACCAGCAATGGCGAGGTGTCGGGCGAAATCACCTCCGCGACCGCGCTGAACTACAGCGACGGCAGCCGCAGCCAGCTGTTCAGCCTGCAACTGGCCGCCGGCCAGGCGGTGTCGCTGAAGCTGGACGGCCCGCTCAACGGCACGCTGGCGGTCTTCCACCGCGACATGCTGGTCGGCCGCACCGAGTGCGGCTGCGAGAACGGCGCCCAGCTCAGCGTGCGCGCCGACAAGGCCGGCCAGTACCTGGTCGCCGTCAGCGGCGCCGATCCGCGCGCCTTCGGCCCGTTCCAGCTGAGCGCGACGCCCATCGTCGCCTACGACGGCAAGCCGCTGGCCGCCGGCCAGCGCATCACCGACTGGCTGGTCGACGAACGCCAGACCTACACCCTGCAGGTCGACAAGCCCGGCCTGTACACCCTCAACCTGGAATCGGACGCGTTCGACGCCCACCTGGAACTGGCCGGCAACGGCATCAGCCTGGAGGACGACGACGGCGGCAACGGCACTAACGCACGCTTGGTCGCGCCGCTGCAGCCGGGAAGCTACACGCTCACCGCCGCGGCGTTCTCGCGCAGCGGCGGCGCGTTCTACCTGGGCGTGGAACAGGCCGACTTCCCGGAAGGACTGGTATTCGAGGACGGCAGCGCGCTGCCGCTGGAAGGCCTGGCCAGCGGCTTCGTCGGCGCCGACGGGACCCGCAGCTTCGTATTCTCGCTGCCGGAGCGCCGCCGCGTGCAGTTCGACGCCAGCAGCCGCGACATCGACCCGGTGCTGAGCCTGCAGGGCGCGGACATCGCGCTCAGCGACGACGATGGCGGCGGCGGGGTCAACGCGCGCCTGTCGCAGGTGCTGGACCCGGGCGAGTACAACGTCTCGGTGCGGTCGGTGAACGGCCGCGGCGGCATCTTCCAGATCGCCACCGGCACCGCGCCGGCGCCGGACGGCCCGACCCGCCCGGTGCTGGCGATCGGCCGCGAGGTGGCCGGCCAGCTCAGCCCCGGGCTGCGCAACCTGTACACGCTCGACATCCCGCGCAAGGGCCGCTATGTGATCGCCATGACCGGCAGCAACGGCCTGGACGGCATGGTCACCCTGATGCGCGACGGCCAGGAAGTCGCCTCGCAGGACGACAGCGACACCAGCCTGGACCCGCTGCTGGAAGTCGAACTGGACGCCGGCCGCTACGTGCTGATGGCGCACAGCTTCGACCCGTCCGCGACCGGCGCCTACCGGTTGCTGGTCCGCCGCCGGTAAGCGCCGCGGCAGGCACGGAAAGCCGGCTGGCGACAGCCGGCTTTCCTCGAACCAGGAGAGGCCGCCGCAACGGCGGCCATTGCGAGGAGCACCATGGCGTCGGCCCGTTTCCTGTTCTGCGCGGCGCTCCTGGCCGCTCCCGCATGGGCGCAGCCCCGTCCGGGCATGGATTTCTCCCACCACGACTGGCAGCTGGTCTGCGACAACACCCGCACCTGCCGCGCCGCCGGTTATGCGCCGGACGATGGCCAGGACGGCGCCACCGTGCTGCTGACCCGCGCCGCCGGCCCCATGCAGCCCGTGACCGGCGAACTGCAGGTGGGCGGCGACGAACCGGCATCGGCCGATGACCTGCACCTGCTGATCGACGACCGCGACCTCGGCGCCCTGGCCGGTTCCGATACACAGGGCCGCCATCCGCTCTCCGCCCGACACCTGGCCGCACTGCTGGCGGCGCTGGTCCGCGACAGCGACATCCAGGTGGCCGACCGCACTGGCAGGCGCTGGGCCCTGTCCGACCAGGGCGCGGCGGCGGTGCTGCTGAAGATGGATGAGTACCAGGGCCGGCTGCAGACGCCGGGCGCGCTGGTCCGCAAGGGCGCAAGGGCCGAGACCTCGGTCCTTGCGGCGCTGCCGCTGCCGGTGGTGGTGGCCGCGACGGTATTGCCGACGCGCGCGGACGATGCCGCGCTGGGGCAGTCGGCCACGCTGCGGGCGGCGCTGCGGGCGACCCTGGATACGGACCCGGGCGAGTGCGACCGCTTCGACACGAGCGCCGACCAGCCGCTGCAGGTCGAACGGCTGGACGCGCACCGGCTGCTTGTCGCGGCACCCTGCTGGATGGGCGCCTACAACAGCGGCGACGCCTACTGGGTCGTCAACGACCGGCCGCCGTTCGCCCCCCGCCTGGTGACCTACGACGGCACCGGCCATGACGCCGGGCAGATCATCGCCAGCCAGAAAGGCCGCGGCATCGGCGACTGCTGGGGATACTCGAGCTGGCACTGGAACGGCGAGGGCTTCGTGCCAACCTCCAGCTACCAGACCGGCCTGTGCCGCGGCGAACCCGGCGGCTTCTGGGAGCTGCCGCGCCTGGTCACCGATCTGCGCGGCGGCGGCTGAGCCGCAACCGCCCACCGCTTCGTCCCTCTACTCGACGCCGCCGCGCGCGCGCAGTCCGGCCCGGTAGCGGCGGCTGCACGGCAGGACCGTGCCGTCGCGCAGGTGCACGCGCGCATCGCCGCTGTCCAGCGGCTCGATCGAGGCGACCTGGCCCAGGTTGACGATGTAGCTGCGGTGGATGCGCACGAAGCCGTCCGGGTCCAGCCTGGCCTCGATCCCGGCGATGGTGCTGCGCAACGGGTAGTCGTGGCCGCGCACCCGCAGGTTGACGTAGTTGCCGGCGGCCTGCAGCCATTCGATGTCGTCGGCGGCGACCAGGAACTCGCGGCCGAGCTTGCGCACCAGGAAACGCTCGGGGCGTTCCACCGGTTCGAGCGCCGGTCCCTCGTCCGGCTCCGACAGCAGGCTGGCCTCGCCCTGCCAGCGCCGCAGCAGCGCCCGGTAGGCCTCCATGGTCAGCACGATGTAAGCGAAGCTGCGCACGTCCTTCAGGTATTCGTAGAGCAGTTCGCGCGGCCATGGGCCGAAGTCGTAGTCCATGCCCATGCCGGCGTAGACGAGCTTGCGCAGCGCGACCATGCCCAGCACATGCACCCCACATACCACCAGGCTGGCGCCGAGATAGCGCAGCAGCTGGACGGACCACCCGCCCCAGCGGAAGGGATGGCGGCGGGTGAACCACGCCATCGCCGGCAGGATCAACCCCAGCCACAGGATGGCGCTGCTGGCTTCCCACAGCATCGGCTCCCAGGCATGGACGCCGGCACCGCGCCGGCGCATTTCCATCAGCACGACGAGGGTGTTGGCGATGCAGTTGCCGCCGATCGTGACCAGCCAGAAGCCGTATTCGACCCAGCGCCTCCACGGCAGATAGCGTTCGTACGGCATCGGTTCGGTATCGCGCATCGGCCGCATTCTAGCCGGCCGGTGCCTTCTCGCCGTCCCTCCCCGCCCGCCACTGGTCCCTTTGTGCCCACCGGCCGTCCCTTGGTGCTGGCCGGCGACGCCCGCCGCGGCAAGGCTGGCCGCCCTATCAACGCGATGGAATGGGACCACGATGCAACGCCGCCACGACCTGGACCTGGTCCGCGTCTTCGCCTTCTGCCTGCTGGTGCTCTACCACGTGGGCATGTACTACGTGAGCTGGGACTGGCACGTAAAAAGCCCGTGGGCCAGCACCGCCCTGGAACCGTTCATGCTGCTGACGAGTCCTTGGCGCATGTCGTTGCTGTTCGTGATTTCCGGTGTCGCCACCGCCTTCCTGCTGCGGCGGGCAGAACATTCGGCCCCGCCACGCTTCCTCGGCCCGCGCACCTGGCGCCTGCTGCCACCCCTGCTGTTCGGCATGTACGTGATCGTGCCACCGCAGCTGTACCTGGAATTGGCCGGAAAGGTGCCGGGGGGCTACCACGCCGGCTATGCCGGCTTCATGGCCACCTACCTGCGCGGCGGCGATTTCTACTGCGCGGCTCCGCACCAGTGCCTGGACGGGCCCACCTGGAACCACCTGTGGTTCCTCGCCTACCTGTGGGCGTACACGGTGGTGCTGTGGCTGCTGCTGAAAGCCGCGCCAACCCGGATGCAGGCGGCCGGTGCCTGGCTCGGGCGCCGGATGACGGGCATCGGCGCACTGTTATGGCCGGTGCTGTGGCTGGCGCTGGCGCGGCTGCTGCTGGTGGCGCGGTTCGAATCGACGCACGACCTGGTAGACGACTGGTACAACCACGCGCAATACCTGCCGATGTTCCTGCTGGGCTATTTCCTGGCGTTTTCCGGCGGCTTCTGGGAATCCCTGCAACGCCGGCGCTGGGTGGCGCTGGCCGCGGCCACATTCGGTTACGCCGCCCTGGTCGGCGTCTGGTATTGCGCCGGCTACGATGACCAGAACCCACCGCCGGAGACGCTGCGCCTGGCCCTGCGCGTGGCCTGGGCCGTGGACCAGTGGTGCGCCATCGCCGCCCTGTTCGGGTTCGCCTACCACTTCCGCCATGCCGACAGCGCCGTATTGCGCTACCTGACCGCGGCGGTATTCCCGGTCTATGTCCTGCACCAGACAGTAATCGTGGTGCTGGCGTGGAACCTGCGGCCGGCGGCACTGCCGCCCGCACTGGAAGGCCCGCTGCTGGTCGTGGCGACCTTCGCGCTGTGTCTTGCCGGATACGAAGCGATACGCCGCATCGGCTGGTTGCGGCCACTGTTCGGCCTGCCGCCGATCCCCGCCCGCACGGGAGAACGGTGACGCAGACGTAGCGCCGCCCCTGCTCCGCCAACGCTTGGCGAGGTGGATTCCATGTGCCTGGAGAAGGCGCCGGCGCTTCGGCGGACTGTTCGTTGCCAGCACGCGCCTGACGCTCCCTATCTGGACGAGAACATGCAGGCGCTGAAACGCCGGCTGGATGCGCCGCTGAACGGCTCTCGCAATGCGTGGCGCTTCGACCTCCCCGCCATGCTGCACCCGCACGGAACAGACGATTGATGTTTTCCCGGAAATTCACCGCCCTCGCAGCGACGCAAGCCCCGCTCCATGACTGCCGCGCCCGCTCCAGGTAGCGGGCAGCTCGTTGCTCTGCGGCGCTTCCCGCCCGAACCGGGAAAGCCGCCGCCGGACAAGCCCGGCGCTACGCGGGAGCCTGGTACTCGACGATCAGCTGGACCGCCCCACCGCCGCGGTAATCGTCGCCGACCAGGCGGTAGGCCAGGTGCACGTGGCGGCCCGGATCGTTGCCGGTCCAGCCGCCGAAGTGGATGGCATTGAGCGGCGCGTCCCTGCCCGGCAGGCGTAGTTCCAGTTTCAGATGGCGCTCTTTCAGCACGCGCCACTTCACGACCTCGAAATGGCCGTCGAACAGGGGCTCGGGAAAGCCCTGCCCCCAAGGGCCGGCCAGGCGCAGCGCCTCGGCGTGGCGGAAATCCAGTTCGGCGGCGGACAGCTCGCCGTCGCTGAGCAGGTGCTGCTGCAACAGCGCCGGATCCAGCGCCGCCAGCACCTGCCGTTCGAACGCGTCGCGGAAGGCGTCCAGGCGCTCCTGCGGCAGGCTCAGGCCGGCGGCCATGGCATGGCCGCCAAAACGCTCGATCAGGCCGGGATGCCGCGCATCCACCGCGGCCAGCGCATCGCGGATGTGGAAACCGGGAATCGAGCGCGCCGAACCGCGCAGCGCCTGCGCGCCCGGCTCGGCCGGGGCGAAGGCGATCACCGGTCGATGCAGGCGGTCCTTCATCTTCGAAGCCACCAGCCCGACCACGCCCGGGTGCCACTGCGCGTCGAACAGGCAGGCCGCGACCGGGCGCTGGCGGTCGTCGGCCAGCAGGGCGCGCGCCACCGCCATCTCGGCATCGTCGGTCATCGACTGCTGCACCGCGCGCCGCTCGGCGTTGATCTCCTCCAGCAGCGCGGCGATCTCGCGCGCCTGCGCGGCGTCCTCGGTGAGCAGCAGCTCGATGCCCAGGGCCATGTCCTCCAGGCGCCCGGCGGCGTTCAGGCGCGGCCCCAGCGCGAAACCGATGTCGCTGGCGGTCAGCCGCCGCGCGTCGCGGCCGCTGGCCTCGATCAGCGTCCGCAGGCCCACGCAGCCCTGGCCTGCGCGCAGCCGGCGCAGGCCCGCGGCAACCAGCGCGCGGTTGTTGGCGTCCAGCACGACCAGGTCGGCGACGGTGCCCACCGCCACCAGGTCCAGCAGCGGCGTCAGGTCCGGCTCCCCGCCGTCGGCGAACGCGCCGGCCTCGCGCAGGTGCCGGCGCAGCGCCATCAGCACGTAGAAGATCACCCCGACCCCGGCCAGCGCCTTGCTCGGGAACGCGTCGCCGTCCAGGTTCGGATCGACGATGGCGTCGGCGGCCGGCAGGCGTTCGCCGGGCAGGTGGTGGTCGGTCACCAGCACCTGCCAGCCCAGCGCCTTGGCCGCGGCCACGCCGGCGTGGCAGGCGATGCCGTGGTCCACCGTCACCAGCAGGTCCGGCTGCAGCGCGGCCAGTTCGGCCACCAGCGACGGTGACAGGCCATAGCCGTGCACCATGCGGTTGGGCACCGCGTGCACCACGTCGCGCGCGCCCAGCAGGCGCAGCCCGCGCACGCCGACCGCGCAGGCGGTGGCGCCATCGCAATCGAAGTCGCCGACGATCAGGATGCGGCGGCCGCCGGCGATCGCCGCGGCCAGCAGCTGCACCGCGGCCTGCATGCCGCCGAGCAGGTCCGGCGCGTGCAGCTGCGCCAGCTTCGGCTGCGCCTGCTGCGGCGAGTGCACGCCGCGCGCGGCGTAGATGCGGCGCAGCAGCGGCAGCGTGCCCTCGTCCCACTGTCCGCCCTCGACGGCGTCGCGGCGGACGATCTTCAGCGTTTCACTCATCGTGCAGCGCCGCCAGCGGCTTCTTCCAGAAACGCCAGCGCTGGCCGCGATGGATGCGGTAAGCCGCGCCGTCCTCGAAATCGAGCAGCAGCTCGCGCAGTTCGCCGCGGCCGATGGCCTCGAGCAGCGGCGCGATGGCGTCGCGGGCGAGCTGGTCCAGCGAACGCAGCTGGCGCAGGTCCACCAGCGCATCGACGGCCCGGCTGTCATCGGGGCCCGGGCCATCGACGCGCACGCCGGCCATCGTCGCCAGCCCCTGTAGCAGCGCGTCGCGGCTGCGCACCTGCGCATGCCCGGTGCGCACCGACTGCGGCAGCCGGCCGGCGCCCCAGAACCACAGCGAATTGACTGCACGCAGACCCTGCGCGACGCGCTGTTCGTTCCACGGGTGCTGGTGCAGCGCCACCTGCGCCTCGGTCAGCAGGGCACGCCAGCGGCGGCCGTTGTCGCCTTCGGGCAGGTGTTCGAACAGGTCGTCGCCCAGCGCCCTGTCCGGCGCGGTGAACGCCGGCAGCGGCGTGTCGTCGGGCAGGCGCAGGTACCAGCGCGACGGCGTCGGCGCATCGAGCTGGAAACCGAAGCCGGCGAACAGCGGCTGCAGCGCGGGCAGCAGCGCGGCCACGTCGGCCGGCTCCAGCCGCAGCGTCTCGGCCGAGGCCATCAGCCGCGCGCCCTGCATGTCCGGCTGCACGTTGGCCGGGTCGGCGCGCAGCCACAGGCTGCCGGCGGCATCGCCGGCATCGGCCTGGCGGGTCAGCGCGGCGGCCGACCACGCCTCGGGCTGCACCTGGAAGTGCCGGCGCAGCTGCGCCGCCTCGCCGGCCTGGCCCTGGCTGCGGTCGGCGCGGCCGAGCGCGGTAGCCACCTGCGCCGGCAGCGTGCCGCCCGGGAAGCGGCTGCGGGCGGGAAGCAGCAGGGTGGCTTTGGCGTGGGTCATGGCTGGCTCCATTGATCCTTCTGCGGGAGACAGCCTGACAGGATTGCCAAGCTGCGCGGCGAAGCCGCCCGAAGGGGGCGGCACAGGGATGTGCCGCATGCAGGTATCCCGCAGGGCGGACGAGGGTCAGGGCGAAGCCGCACCGCAAGCAACCACCGGTCGCGGCAACGATGAACGCGCCACACGTCCGGGGGAAACAATCAGGATGCCGCTGCCGGGGCAAGGGCAAGCATGTTGCCCGGTGCTTCGCCCTGCCCCTCACCCAACCCCCGCTTCGCGCCCCAGCCCTTGCGCTGGCGCAAGGGCGTTCGCGGGGCAGCGAACCGGCGGTTCGCGAGCTGCCCCTCCCACCCCGGAGGGAGAGGGCATGGTCACTGCATCAATCCAGGTACTCGACGCTGACGATCTCGTACTCGCGCTGGCCGGCCGGGGCGGCGATGGCGACGGTGTCGCCCTCGTTCTTGCCGATCAGCGCACGCGCCACCGGCGAGGAAATGGCGATCAGGCCCAGCTTGATGTCCGCTTCCAGGTCGCCGACGATCTGGTAGCGCTTCTCTTCGTCGCTCTCCACGTCGGCCAGCGTCACCGTCGCGCCGAACACCACCTTGCTGCCGGCGTTGAGCTTGCTGATGTCGATGATCTCGGCATGCGACAGCTCGCCTTCCAGCTGCTTGATGCGGCCTTCGATGAAGCCCTGCTCCTCACGCGCGGCGTGGTACTCGGCGTTCTCCTTCAGGTCGCCGTGCTCGCGCGCCTCGGCGATCGCGGCGATCACCTTCGGGCGCTTGTCCGACTTCAGGTGGTCCAGCTCGTCGCGCAGGCGCTGCGCGCCCTTCAGGGTGATGGGGGCTCTCATGCGTTCAACTCCTTGTGCAGTTCCTGCAGCGACCAGACCGGGCCGGTGCCGCGGAATTCAAGCGATTGCACCAGCGCCTTGGCGCCGGCCACCGTGGTCGAATAGGTGACGCGATGCTGCAGCGCCTCGCGGCGGATCGAGAACGAATCGTTGATCGCGGCACGGCCTTCGGTCGTGTTGACGATGTAGACGATCTCGCCGTTCTTGATGCTGTCCACGATGTGCGGGCGGCCCTCGACCACCTTGTTGACCACTTCGCAGGCGATGCCCTGCTGCTGCAGCCACGCGGCGGTGCCGCGGGTGGCGACCACCGAGTAGCCGCGCTCGACCAGGCCCTGCACCGCCGGCAGCACGCGCGGCTTGTCGGCGTCGCGCACCGAGATGAAGGCCTTGCCCGGCGGCGGGGTCTTGATGCCGCCGGCCTCCTGCGCGCGCGCGAAGGCGGCGCTGAAGCTGCGGCCCACGCCCATCACCTCGCCGGTGGAGCGCATCTCCGGCCCGAGGATCGGGTCCACGCCCTGGAACTTGGCGAACGGGAAGATCGCCTCCTTCACCGAGTAGTAGTCCGGCACGATCTCCTCGGTCGCGCCCTGCTCGGCCAGGCTCATGCCGGCCATGCAGCGGGCGGCGATCTTGGCCAGCGCCACGCCGGTGGCCTTGGACACGAACGGCACGGTGCGCGAGGCGCGCGGGTTCACTTCCAGCAGGTAGATCACGTCGTTGCCGTCGGCGTCGGTCTGGATCGCGAACTGGGTGTTCATCAGGCCAATCACGTTCAGCGCCTTGGCCAGCTCGCGCACCTGGCGGCGCAGTTCGTCCTGCGTGGCCGCCGACAGCGAATACGGCGGCAGCGAGCAGGACGAATCGCCCGAGTGCACGCCGGCCTCCTCGATGTGCTCCATCACCCCGCCGATCAGGACGTTGCCGTCGCGGTCGCAGATGATGTCCACGTCCGCTTCCACCGCCGCGTCGAGGAAGTGGTCCAGCAGCACCGGCGAATCGTTGGACACCTTGACCGCATCGCGCACGTAGCGGGCCAGGTCGGATTCGCCGTACACGATCTCCATCGCGCGGCCGCCGAGCACGTAGCTCGGGCGCACCACCAGCGGATAGCCGATCTCGCGCGCCAGCGCCAGCGCCTCGTCGGCGGTGCGCGCGGTGCGGTTCGGCGGCTGCTTCAGGCCCAGGTCCTGCACCAGCTTCTGGAAGCGCTCGCGGTCCTCGGCCAGGTCGATGGAGTCCGGCGAGGTGCCGATCACCGGCACGCCGTTGGCTTCCAGCGCACGGGCGAGCTTGAGCGGGGTCTGGCCGCCGTACTGCACGATCACGCCCTTGGGCTGCTCCAGCTCGACGATCTCCAGCACGTCTTCCAGCGTCAGCGGCTCGAAGTACAGGCGGTCGGAGGTGTCGTAGTCGGTGGAGACCGTCTCCGGGTTGCAGTTGACCATGATGGTTTCATAGCCGTCCTCGCGCAGGGCGAGCGCGGCATGCACGCAGCAGTAGTCGAACTCGATGCCCTGGCCGATGCGGTTGGGACCGCCGCCGAGGATCATGATCTTGTCGCGGTCGCTCGGGTTGGCCTCGCACTCGTCCTCGTAGGTCGAGTACAGGTAGGCGGTGCTGGTGGCGAACTCGGCCGCGCACGAGTCCACGCGCTTGTAGACCGGGCGCACCTTGTGCGCGCGGCGCAGGGCGCGGATCGCCGCCTCGTTGGTGCCGGTCAGCTGCGCCAGGCGCGCGTCGGAGAAACCGGCGCGCTTGAGCGCGCGCAGGCGCCTGCCGTCCAGCGCGTCGATGCCGTCGGCTTGCACCTGCTTCTCGTCGGCGATGATGTCCTCGATCTGGTCCAGGAACCACGGGTCGATCCAGGACAGGCCGTAGACATCGTCCACGCTCATGCCGGCGCGGAAGGCGTCGCCGACGTAGAACAGGCGCTCCGGGCCGGGGGCCTTCAGCTCGCGCTTGAGCGTGGTGATGTCGTCTTCGCTGGACAGGTCCAGCCCGGTCGGGTCCAGTCCGATCTTGCCGGTCTCCAGCCCGCGCAGCGCCTTCTGCAGCGATTCCTTGAAGGTGCGGCCCATGGCCATCACCTCGCCCACCGACTTCATCTGCGTGGTCAGGCGCGCGTCGGCGGCCGGGAACTTCTCGAAGGCGAAGCGCGGAATCTTGGTGACGACGTAATCGATCGACGGCTCGAACGAGGCCGGGGTCAGGCCGCCGGTGATCTCGTTCTTCAGTTCGTCCAGCGTGTAGCCGACGGCCAGCTTGGCCGCGACCTTGGCGATCGGGAAGCCGGTGGCCTTGGAGGCCAGCGCCGAGGAGCGCGACACGCGCGGGTTCATCTCGATCACCACCACGCGGCCGGTGGTCGGGCTGATGCCGAACTGCACGTTGGAGCCGCCGGTGTCCACGCCGATCTTGCGCAGCACGGCGATGGAGGCATCGCGCAGGCGCTGGTATTCCTTGTCGGTCAGGGTCTGCGCCGGGGCCACGGTGATCGAGTCGCCGGTATGCACGCCCATCGGGTCGAGGTTCTCGATCGAGCAGACGATGATGCAGTTGTCGGCGGTGTCGCGCACCACCTCCATCTCGAATTCCTTCCAGCCCAGCACCGATTCTTCCACCAGCACCTCGGTGGTCGGCGACAGTTCCAGGCCGCGGTTGACGATCTCGATCAGCTCTTCGCGGTTGTAGGCGATGCCGCCGCCGCTGCCGCCCAGGGTGAAGGATGGGCGGATGATGGTCGGGTAGCCGACGCGGGTCTGGATCTCCAGCGCTTCTTCCAGCGTGTGGGCGACGGCCGCCTTCGGGCATTCCAGGCCGATCTCCTGCATCGCCACGCGGAACAGCTCGCGGTCCTCGGCCATGCGGATGGCCTCGCGCTTGGCGCCGATCAGCTCGACGCCGTACTTCTCCAGCACGCCGTTGTCGGCCAGGTCCAGCGCGCAGTTCAGCGCGGTCTGACCGCCCATGGTCGGCAGCAGCGCGTCCGGGCGCTCCTTGGCGATGATCTTCTCCACCGTCTGCCAGTTGATCGGCTCGATGTAGACCGCGTCGGCCATCTCCGGGTCGGTCATGATCGTGGCCGGGTTGGAGTTGACCAGCACCACGCGGTAACCCTCGTCGCGCAGCGCCTTGCACGCCTGCGCGCCGGAGTAGTCGAACTCGCAGGCCTGGCCGATGACGATCGGGCCGGCGCCGATGATGAGGATGGTCTTGAGATCGTTGCGCTTTGGCATGTCAGTTCTTCTCCATCAACGCGACGAACCGGTCGAACAGCGGCGCGACATCGTGGGGGCCGGGGGAGGCTTCGGGGTGACCCTGGAAGCTGAAGGCAGGTACATCGGTACGCTCGATGCCCTGGATGGTCTGGTCGAACAGCGAGCGGTGGGTGACGCGCACGTTGGCCGGCAGCGTGGCCTCGTCGATGGCGAAACCGTGGTTCTGCGATGTGATCATCACCCGGCCGCTGTCGAGGTCCTGCACCGGGTGGTTGGCGCCGTGGTGGCCGTGGCCCATCTTCATCGTATTGGCGCCCGAGGCCAGGCCCAGCAGCTGGTGGCCCAGGCAGATGCCGAAGGTCGGGATCTTCTTCTCGATGAAGGTCCTGATCGCGGCGATGGCGTAGTCGCACGGTTCCGGGTCGCCCGGGCCGTTGGACAGGAACACGCCGTCCGGGTTCATCGCCAGCACCTCCGCGGCCGGGGTCTGCGCCGGCACCACGGTGAGGTCGCAGCCGCGCTCGGCGAGCATGCGCAGGATGTTGGTTTTCACACCATAGTCGTAAGCCACGACCTTGAACTTCGGTTCGGCCTGTACGAACTGGTTGTTGTCCAGATCGAGCTGGCCTTCGCGCCACGGATAGGGCTTGTCGGTGCTGACCACCTTGGCCAGGTCCATGCCCTTGAGCCCGGGGAACTTGCGCGCCGCTTCCAGCGCCTTGTCCACGTCGATGTCGGGGCCGGCCATCAGCGCACCGTTCTGGGCGCCGCGCTCGCGCAGGATGCGGGTCAGCTTGCGGGTGTCGATGCCGGCGATGGCGACCACGCCGCGCTGGATCAGCCAGTCCTGCAGCGGCAGCTGGTTGCGCCAGCTGCTCGGGCGGCGCGGCACGTCGCGCACGATCAGGCCGGCGGCCCAGACCTGCGATGCCTCGTTGTCCTGCTCGTTGGTGCCGGTGTTGCCGATGTGCGGGTAGGTGAGGGTGATCATCTGCCGCGCGTAGGACGGGTCGGTCAGCATTTCCTGGTAACCGGTCATGGCGGTGTTGAACACCACCTCACCCACGGACAGGCCGGGCGCGCCTGCGGATTCGCCCTCGAATACGGTGCCGTCTTCGAGCACGAGGATTGCGGCTTGGGTCACGGGAATCTCACTTTGGCTACCGAGGGGGCTCCGAAGCCACGCCTGCGCTCACGGCAAAAACCGGTTGCAAAAAAGCGCGGACGGCGGTGTTAAACCGGTCCGGCTGACGTGATTCGGCGAGCGGGAATTGTAAAGGCATGGGTGCCACCGGCGCCAGCGCCGCGTGTGCGCCGGCCCCGCCCTGCCCGGCCGGTGCAGTCCCCCCGTTCAGCCCGCGGCGGCCGCCACCAGGTCGCGCACGGAATAGCGGCCCGGCGCCCGTCCCCGCAATTGCCGGGCCACATGCAGGGCGCCGCGGGCGAAGATGTCGCGGCTGGTCGCGCGGTGGACCAGCTCCACCCGCTCGCCCAGCCCGGCGAACTGGACCAGATGCTCGCCGATGATGTCGCCGGCGCGCAGGCTGGCGTAGCGCGGCTCGGCGCCGCCATGGCGGGCGGCCTCGCCCAGGGTCAGGGCGGTGCCCGAGGGCGCATCCTTCTTGTGCACGTGGTGGGATTCGACGATGTCGCAGTCCCAGCCCGGCAGGCTGGCGGCAGCGCGCTCGACCAGCTCGGCCAGGACCGCCACGCCGAGGCTGAAGTTGGTCGCCCAGGTCAACGGGATCCGCTGCGCGGCGGCCGCCAGCGCGGCCTGCTGCGCGGCATCGATGCCGGTGGTGCCGGAAACGAACGCCGCATCGCGCGCCAGGCACAGGTCCAGTACCGGGTCGAAGCCTTCGGGCAGGCTGAAATCGATGGCCACGTCGAACGGCGGCGCGCCGGACAGCTCGCTGGCGGCGAAATGCGGCACGCCATCGATCACCCGCTGCGCCGGCGCCCTGCGCACCACCGCGGCGACCACCTGCAGCGAAGGATCTTCCGCCGCCAGCCGCAGCAGGGCCTGGCCCATGCGACCGGAAGCACCGTGGATCAGCAAGCGTGTGGGAGTCTGGTTCATGGCCGGCAAACTACCGCCTTGGAATGCGAACAGACAAGCCTGGGCCGCATTCAGCCGCCGCGGCCGGCGTGGACCACGGCGACGCTGCGCGTGGCCCGCACCCGCCAGCGCCGGCGTTCGACCGTGTCGCGGCTGCGCGAAACCAGGCGTACGCCGGGCATGTCCAGCAGCGCGCTGGTCTCGACCCTGGCCGAACGGCCGTCGTCGGCGATGCGGATGCTCTTGATCGTCTGCTCGTAGCGCATCGGCGCATGGCCGCCCAGGGCCTCCTGCACCCGGCGCAGCATCGCCATGCTGCGCGCCGTGTCCTGGCAGTACTCCTGCTTGCCGAGCATGCTTTCCTGGCTGGAGGACTCGGACTTCATCACCAGCGACTGCTGGTAGTCCTCGGCGAGCATCCCGCACAGGAGCTCGTCGTCGAAGGCAAGCGTGGCCTGCTCGACACCGCGGTAGTACTCGCGGACCTGTTTTTCGTCCAGCGAATTGCCGCCCCACTGGTAGACCCCGCCGGCCACGGCCAGCAGCACCAGCACTCCCACGAGAAATTTCATCAAGGCATCCTTGGCTTCAGTCCATTGAATGCCGGGTCCAGCCCGGCGGCGGGCGATGCTCTCAGTGCTGCTTGGGCGGCGTCGGCCCGCAGCCATCGCAGCCGCCGCAGGCGCCGTCGCCGCCGGTTGCGGGCGGCGCCAGCCGGCGCCCCAGCGCCTGCAGCCGCGGCGAGCGCTGCGGCTTCAGCAGCCACAGCGCCAGCGCGCCGCGCAGCCGCCGCACGGTGCCGGGGAACTGCTTCTTCAGCACCACCCACGCGCTGGCCAGCACGGCCAGGGCGATGATCGCGTACTGCAGCAGCAGGCCCCGGTCCATCAGCCCGCCCCCAGCGCCACGGCGACCTGGTAGGTCACCAGCGACGCCAGCCAGGCCGCCGCGAACAGGTAGACCGTGGCGAACGTCATCTGCTTCCACGAGTTGGTCTCGCGCTTGATCGTGGCCAGGGTGGAGATGCACATCGGCGCGTAGATGTACCAGACCAGCAGCGACAGCGCCGTGGCCAGCGACCAGCCATCGCTGATCAGCGGGGTCAGCGCCTGCGCGGCGGCATCGTCGTCGGCCGCCGACAGCGCGTACACCGTGGCCAGCGAGGCCACCGCCACTTCGCGCGCGGCCAGGCCCGGGATCAGCGCGATGCAGATCTGCCAGTTGAAGCCCAGCGGCGCGAAGAACACCGCCATCGCATGGCCGATGCGGCCGGCGAAGCTGTAGTCGATGGCCGGCAGGGTGGCGTCGGCCGGCGCGGCCGGGAACGACAGCAGGAACCACAGCAGGATGGTCAGCGCCAGGATGATGCCGCCCACGCGCTTGAGGAAGATCATGCCGCGCTCGTACAGGCCCACGGCCAGGTCGCGCGCATGCGGCAGGCGGTAGGACGGCAGTTCCAGCAGCAGCGGGTGCTCGCCCTTGTCGCGGCGGAACTTCTTCATCGTCCACGACATGGCCAGCGCGCTGAGGATGCCGGCCGCGTACAGGCCGAACAGCACCAGCCCCTGCTGGTTGAACACGCCCCAGACGGTCTTCTGCGGGATGAACGCGCCGATCAGCAGGGCGTACACCGGCAGCCGCGCCGAACAGGTCATCAGCGGCGCGACCAGGATCGTCGCCAGCCGGTCGCGCGGGTCCTGGATGCTGCGCGTGGACATGATGCCCGGCACCGCGCAGGCGAAGCTGGACAGCAGCGGGATGAACGAACGCCCGGACAGGCCGGCCGCGGCCATCATCCGGTCCAGCAGGAACGCCGCGCGCGGCAGGTAGCCGGATTCCTCGAGCGCGAGGATGAAGAAGAACAGGATCAGGATCTGCGGCAGGAACACCACCACGCCGCCGACGCCGGCGATGATGCCGTCGGTGAGCAGGCTGGCCAGCGGCCCTTCCGGCAGGTGTTCGCCGACCACCTCGCCGAGCCAGCCGAAGCCGGCCTCGATGCCGTCCATCAGCGGCGTGGCCCAGGCGTAGACCGCCTGGAAGATCAGGAACATCACCACCGCCAGCGTCAGCAGCCCGAACACCGGGTGCAGCAGCCAGCGGTCCAGCGCGTCGTCGATCTTCGCCGTGCGCGTGGGCATGCGCACCGCGCCGGCGAGGATGTCGCGGACCTGGGCGTGGTGGTCGGCAGCCGCCACGACCTGCGGCGGCGCCATCGTCGCCAGCTGCGGCATCATCGCGTCGATGCGCGCCACCAGCTCGCTGGCGCCGTTGCGGCGCACCGCCACGGTTTCCACCACCGGCACGCCCAGCGCCTGTTCCAGCGCCGCCACGTCGATCTCGATGCCGCGCCGGCGCGCGGCGTCGACCATGTTCAGCGCCACGATCATCGGCTTGCCCAGCTCGCGCACTTCCAGCGCGAAGCGCAGGTGCAGGCGCAGGTTGGTGGCGTCGACCACGCACACCAGCGCGTCGGGCGCGGCTTCGCCGGGATAGAAGCCGCGGCACAGGTCGCGGGTGATGGCCTCGTCCAGGCTGGCCGGCTGCAGGCTGTAGGCGCCGGGCAGGTCCAGCACCGCGTACTCGCGCCCGGACGGCGCGCGCATGCGCCCTTCCTTGCGCTCCACGGTCACGCCGGCGTAGTTGGCCACCTTCTGCCGGCTGCCGGTGAGCTGGTTGAACAGCGCGGTCTTGCCGCAGTTCGGGTTGCCCACCAGGGCCAACCGCGACACGGTCGTCGTTGCGTTCATGCCGCCACCTCCGTCGTGATCCGGATGCGGGCGGCCTCGCTGCGCCGGAGCGCGAAACGGGTGAAGCCGACCTGCACCAGCAGCGGTTCGCCGCCCACCGGCCCGCGCGCGACCACACGCACGTCCTCGCCGTTGACGAACCCCAGCTCCCTCAACCGCCGGGCGATCGCATCATTGGCATGCAGGTCCTGCACCGCCTCCACCTGCGCGGGTGCATGCAGCGGCAAATCTGACAACGTCACTGAACGGCGCCTCTGGATGAGTGGATAAGAATGGTTATCAATTCTAGCATCGCCGCGCCGCGACTTGCTGCCTTGGGTGCTCCGCCACGATCCGGACGCCCGGGCAAGCATGGAATCCGCTGGCCTCCGGAACGCTGAGCGGACAACCCCTCGGCCGAACCAGGCCGGATTCCCGTTACTGCCAAGCGCTCCATGCGTATGGCCTCCCCCAGCCCGACGGATCGCGCGGCACCGCCGGGCAAGCCCAACCCACTGGAAATGTCCACGGCCAAATTCCGGCGCCGTTTTCGGCGGCCATGGCCACAGCCTCGGACAAACACAATCGCGGGAGCGGGCGCAGGCGTGGGATTCGGCGATCGGCTATCGTGAGCGCCCTTTCCGCCCTCCCCTTCAAGCGCCGACGCATGCAAGCGATTTCGATGATTGTCCGGAACAGGCCGTGGCTCCACTGCTTGGCCTTGTCCGCCGCACTCCTGGCCGCGGGCTGCGCGAGGAAGCATGGGCCGGCGAAAGACCTGGGGGCGGACATCGATGAGGTCGCTGCGACGCTGATCGAGCAGCCGCTGCTGCACTCGACCTCGATCGGAGTCGTCTATCGCGGCAAGCAGTTCATCCGTCACCGCGGCGACATGGAAACCGGGAAGCCCGGCCCTCCGACCGATGCGACCCTGTATGAGATCGGTTCGCTGAGCAAGACCCTGGCCGGAACCCTGATGGCCAATGCCGTGCTGGAGCACAGGGTGGGCCTGGACGACGATGTCCGCATGTACCTGCACGGGGACTACCCGAACCTGCAATACAAGGGCGATCCCATCCGCGTCCGTCACCTGCTGTCGCATACCAGCGGCCTGCCGAACATGTTGCCGGACCGCGCGAACACGGTGCTCGCCGACTTCACCGATCAGCGCACGCCCGGCGAACTCAATGCCATCTACGCCGGCTACGGCAAGGCCGATTTCTTCAGGGACCTGCACGCCGTCGAGATCGGCCAGGCGCCCGGAAAGGACTACGCCTATTCCAGCACCGGAACCGAACTGGTCGCGCATATCCTGGAGACGGTCTACAAGAGCGACTACGAGTCGCTGCTGCGCGGATTCTTCCACGATTCCGCGGCGATGCCCGGCCTCAGGATCAGGCTGGACGACGCCGAGGCGGCCCGGCTTGCGGTCGGCTACCACAGCGACAACCCGGTACCGACCACGCCGATGCCGCAGCTGCCCTGGGGCGCTTCCGGAAACGTGAAGGCGACCGTCCCGGAAATGATGAAATACCTTGAATTCCAGCTGGCCGGCGGGCCCGTCGCGACGGAGTCGCACCGTCCCCTCGTCGAATTCGATCCGGAATTTGGCATCGGCTATTTCTGGAACATCGTCAGCGGCGACCGCTTGAAGGGCGTCTACTACGCCCATCATGGCGGCGTGCCCCGCTCGCAGTGCTACATCTACATCATGCCCAAGTACGATCTGGGCATATTCGTCATCACCAACCAGAGCGGCGACCAGACCGCACGCGCCATGGAAGCGGCGATCGATACGCTGGTCGAGAGAATCGCCGCGCGGGAGGATGCCGAAGGACCGGGGGGGTCCCGGTAGCCTGGGCAGGCCGTGGCCTCTTCGATGTCCTTGGCCCTTGCGCGCAAGGCAAACATGCCGCAGGCATGGGCAATCACGCCGCGCAAGCCGTTGAAGAACTGAATCCAAGCGAGCGACATGAAGAGATTGGCTGCCCTGTTGTTGTTTCTTCCGGCGTTCGCGCTTGCGCATGCGGCGCAGCCGGCCCCTGTATCGCCGCACGGGGTGCACGAGGAAAGGCTGGACGACTTCCTCCGCCAGGTGGAAGACGACAATGGCGGCATCGGCAGCCTGTCCGTTTTCAAGGGCGGTCGCGAGGTCTATGGCCGGAGCTTCGGGCAGAAGAACCTCCCTGGCGTGGTCCATGACCAGAACAGCAAGTACCAGATCGCGTCCGTGACCAAAATGGTGACGGCCATCCTGGCGTTCAAGCTGATCGAGGATGGGCGGCTGAGCCTGAACGACAGGCTGTCCGACTTTTATCCGGACATGCCGTCATCGCGGAAGATCACCATCGGGAACCTGCTGGCGCATTCCAGCGGCCTGGGAAATTTCGCGATAAGGAACGGCTCGGTCTGGGTCGTCGACGAGGTGAGCCAGGAAGAGATCCTGGAGGAAATCAGGAGACAGGGCGTCGCCTTCGCGCCCGGCGAACGCGTTGCCTACTCAAATTCCGCGTATTTCCTGCTGAGGATGATCCTCGAGCAGAAATACGGGCGCCCCTACCACGAGATCGTCGCCCGGGAAATCGCGGAACCGCTTGGCCTGGGAAACTTCGCTTCGGCAGGGGCCCATCCGGCCAATACCTTCAGGTCCTATGCCTTCGCGGGACAGTGGAGAGAGATCAAGGACATCGCCTATTCCAACGTGATCGGCGTTGGCGACATCGCAAGCACCACCGCGGATCTGAACGTGCTGATCACCGGCCTGTTCGAGTACAGGATCCTGCGCAGGGAAACCCTGGAGCAGATGATGCCGGCCGTGGGCAGCGGCTGGGGAAAGGGGCTGGCGGAGTTCACGTACGGGAAGCATCGTTTTCTCGGCCATGGCGGCGACGTGCTCGGCTCGCATTCGCGCGTCATCTACAACCCGGCCGATGAAGTGGCCATCGCGTACTCGACCAATGGCGAGCGCATTGCGACCAATGCGTTTCTGGAAGCCGTCGTGGGCATTGTCTATGGCGACGACGTCGCTTTTCCGGAAATAAAGTAACCATTGCCTTTACCGTGCCTCACCGCGCGGCTTGCCAGCCGCGTTGTGGACGTGCGCTGTTGGCCGGCGACAGCCGGCAAGGCGGCACGGACCTGGCACGCAGGCTAGTATCCAGACGATTCGGTGGAACATGGTGACCGGCAGGAAGAAAGCGACCAACCACGAGGCCATGCTGGTGCAGGCGGCCCCTGCGGACGTCGATCGCCTCTGCGAATCGCTCCAGGCGTACAACCGGCCGTTTACGGAAGGACACCCTGAGGCTGCGATCCGCATCGTCGCCCGAACTGCGGAAGGTGCGCTGTTGGGCGGCATTCTGGCGGACGTGGCGCTGGGTTGGCTGGAGATCCATGTGCTGTGGGTCGAACCCGACCAGAGGGCGACCGGACTGGGAGCGGCATTGCTGGCGGAATGCGAACGCAGGGCGAGCGCCCGGGGTGCACACTCTGCCCGCCTGGATACGTTCGGCTGGCAGGCCGAAGGGTTCTACGCCGGCCAGGGCTATGCATGTTTTGGCCGTCTGAACGACTATCCGGCAGGCCATGAACGGATATTCATGCGCAAGAGGCTGGCCTGACCTTCCGCCGCCCGAGCGTCTCTTTAAAATCCGAAAAATCCAGATCAGGCAAGCGAGTGATGTATGGAAGATAAAAACGATTCGACCGCCGGCAGGGCGCCGGAACCGGCGAGCGATGCGCTGCTCGTCCGCCACGACCAGGCCGTGGCGACGCTCCACCTGAACCGTCCCGGGCTGCACAACGCGTTCGACGCCGGGCTGATCGCCACCCTCACCACCACGCTGGAAGCGCTCGGCGCCGACCCGGCGGTGCGCGCGGTGGTCCTGGCCGGGCACGGCCCCTCGTTCTCGGCCGGCGCCGACCTGCAGTGGATGCGCGCCATGGCCGGCGCCTCGCAGGAAGAGAACCGCCAGGACGCGCTGGCGCTGGCGCGGCTGATGCGCACCCTGGACGAACTGCCCAAGCCGACCATTGCCCGCGTGCACGGCGCCAGTTTCGGCGGCGGCGTCGGCCTGGTGGCCTGCTGCGACATCGCCATCGCCGCCGACGGCGCACGCTTCGGCCTGACCGAGAGCCGCTTGGGCCTGCTGCCGGCGGTGATCTCGCCCTATGTCATCGCCGCCATCGGCCCGCGCCAGGCGCGGCGCTGGTTCGCCACCGGCGAGCACTTCGACGCCGCCACCGCGCTGCGCATCGGCCTGGTGCACGAGGTGGTCGCCGCCGACGCGCTGGACGCCGCGGTGCAGGCGCAACTGGACCTCATCGGCAAGGCCGGCCCGGTCGCCGCGGCCTCGGCCAAGGTGCTGGTACGCCAGGTGCAGGCCGCCGCCGGCGACCGCGATGCGCTCGACCGTGCCAATGCCGGGCTGATCGCCGCGCTGCGCGCCTCGGACGAGGGCCGCGAGGGCCTGTCCGCCTTCCTCGAGAAGCGCGCGCCGCGCTGGGTCGCGGGGGAACCGCGATGAGCGACTTCGTCCGCATCGTCGAGGTCGGCCCGCGCGACGGCCTGCAGAACGAGAAGCAGCAGGTCGCCACCGCCGACAAGATCGCGCTGATCGACCGCCTCTCGGCCACCGGCCTGCGCACCATCGAGGCCACCAGCTTCGTCAGCCCGAAGTGGGTGCCGCAGCTGGCCGACGCCGCCGAGGTCATGGCCGGCATCCAGCGCCGCCCCGGCATCGCCTACCCGGTGCTGGTCCCCAACGAACAGGGCTACGCACGGGCGCTGGCCGCCGGCGCGCGGGAAGTGGCGGTATTCACCGCCGCTTCCGAGCAGTTCAACCGCACCAACACCAACGCCGGCATCGACGAATCGCTGCAGCGCTTCGCGCCGGTACTGGAACGCGCGCGCGCCGATGGCATCCCGGTGCGCGGCTACGTCTCCACCGTGCTCGGCTGTCCCTACCAGGGCGAGGTGCCGCTGGCCGACGTGGTGCGCGTGGCCCGCGCGCTGCACGCCATGGGCTGCCACGAGATCTCGCTGGGCGACACCATCGGCGTCGGCACGCCGCTGAAGGCGCGCGCGATGCTGCGGGCGGTGGCCGCGGAGGTGCCGATGGCGGCGCTGGCGGTGCACTTCCACGACACCTACGGGCAGGCGCTGGCCAACATCGCCGCCTGCCTGGAGGATGGCGTGCGCGTGGTCGACTCGGCCGTCGGCGGCACCGGCGGCTGTCCCTACGCACGCGGCGCCAGCGGCAACGTCGCCAGCGAGGACGTGGTCTACATGCTGCACGGCATGGGCCTGGACACCGGCATCGACCTGCCGGCGCTGGCCGACACCGGACGCTGGCTGTCCGGCCTGCTCGGCCGCGCCAACGGCAGCAAGGCCGGCAAGGCCATGGCTCCCCACTGATCGACTCACCGAAAGGATTCTCCCGCATGATCCGCACCGCTCTCGTTATCGCCGCCCTGCTCCCGGCAGGCAACGTCCTGGCCGCTTCGGCGGTGGCCTTCTCCGACGCCGGCGCCTACGGCTTCGCCTACAACCATCCCTCCGCCAGCCTCGCCCTGCAGGCCGCCATGGGCCACTGCGCGCGCCGTTCGGCCAACTGCACCGAAGTGGCCAGCACGTCGGCCGAGGCCGGGTATTCGGCCATCGCCAGCGGCAGCGCCGCTTTCGGCCATGCGCTGGGCGAAAGCGACGAACGCGCCGCGATCGACAAGGCCCTGGCCATGTGCCGGCGCACGGCCGACGACTGCCGGCTCGAGTTCCTGTGGCGGGAAAGGCCG
>NZ_WIDL01000031.1:0-13926 GCF_009496535.1 Stenotrophomonas sp. MYb238 | reverse complement strand
CGGACGCTACCTGCAATGGGTTGGGCGGTGATTCTAGCCGATGCCCGTCCCCGCGCCCCGACAGTACTAACGGGCCGCCGTCCCGCTGTGGGGACGGCGGCATCGGCTAGAATCACCGCCCAACCCATTGCAGGTAGCGTCCGATGCAGCTGTCTTCCGTCCGCGCCGTCGTCACCGGCGGCGTTTCCGGCCTCGGCCTGGCCGTGGCCCGGCACCTGGTCGCCAACGGCGGCAAGGTCGCCCTGTTCGACCTCAACGAGGAGAAAGGCACCGCCGCGGTCGCCGAACTGGGCACGGACAAGGCCCGCTACTTCACCACCAACGTCACCGACGAGGCCGGCGTGGCCGCCAACCTGGCCGCCGCGCGCGAGTTCCTGGGCGGGCTGAACGTGGTGATGAACTGTGCCGGCATCCTCGGCGCCGGCCGCGTGCTTGGCCGCGAGGCGCCGATGCCGCTGTCCAACTTCCAGGCCACGGTCATGGTCAACCTGGTCGGCAGCTTCAACGTGGCCAAGGCCGCCGCCGACCTGATGCAGCACAACGAGACCGGCGTTGACGGCGAGCGCGGGGTGATCATCAACACCGCCTCGGTCGCCGCCTACGAAGGCCAGATCGGCCAGGCCGCCTACTCCGCCTCCAAGGGCGGCGTGGTCGGCATGACCCTGCCGATGGCGCGCGAGCTGTCGCGTTTCGGCATCCGCGTGATGACCATCGCCCCGGGCGTGTTCTGGACGCCGATGGTGGACGGCATGCCGGCCAACGTGCAGGAATCGCTGGCCGCCTCGATCCCGTTCCCCTCGCGCCTGGGCCAGCCGGACGACTTCGCCGCGCTGGTGGGGCACATCATCGGCAACACCTACCTCAACGGCGAGACCATCCGCCTGGATGGCGCCGTGCGCCTGGCGCCCAAGTGATCCACCCCGCGGGCGCCCACAAGGCGCCCGCTTCAATTCATCCCTTACCCCAACCGACTTTCCAAGCATGAAAGCCAGCGATATCAAGAAAGGCAACGTCGTCGAATACAACAACGGCGTCTACCAGATCCGCGACATCGAGCGCAGCTCGCCGCAGGGCCGCGGCGGCAACGTCCGCTTCCGTTTCATCATGTACAGCGTGCCGGGCGGCAACAAGCTCGACGCCAGCTTCGACGCCGACGACAACCTGCCGGAAGTCGAACTGCTGCGCCGCCAGTCCACCTTCTCGTACATGGACGGCGATGCCTTCGTGTTCATGGACGACGAGGACTACACCCCGTACACGCTGGACGCGGACGTGATCGGCGACGACGCCGGCTACATCACCGAGGGCCTGACCGGCATCTACGTGCAGGTGATCGACGACCAGCCGGTCGCCATCCAGATGCCGCAGCACGTCACCCTGGAAGTGGTGGAAACCCCGCCGGAACTGAAGGGCGGTACCGCCACCAAGCGCCCGAAGCCGGCCAAGCTGAACACCGGCATCGAGATCATGGTGCCGGAGTACATCACCAACGGCGAGCGCATCCTGGTCAACACCACCACCGGCGAGTTCGGCGGCCGCGCCGACTGACCCGGTGGACAGCGGCAGGCGACGGCGCCCCTGGGGCGCCGTCGTCGTCTGTGAAGATCGGCGGCGGCGCGCCGATAACCCGGCAGTTCCCCCTCCGCCGCGGCGGCCCGGGGCCTTCCCCTGTCCGGACCGACCGATGCGCTTCAGCCGCCCCTGCCTCCTGCCCCTCCTGCTGTTTCCCGCTGTCGCCAGCGCCGCGGAACAAGCGCAGGACCTGCGGCAGATGTTCGCCCTCGGCCAGGCCGACGGCAGCCTGCGCGGCCAGTACTACGCCACCGGCAATGCCTTCTTCGCCGACGGGGTCGACCGCGACACCTTCGCCACCGGCGGCCGGCTCGGCTTCACCAGCGCGCCGCTGCACGGCGTGTCGCTGCGCGCCAGCGCCTACCTGCAGCGCAGCCTGGTCCATGCCGGCAGCGGCCGCGACCGCGACCTGGGCCGCGATCTGACCTCGATGGGCGAAAGCTGGCTGCAATGGCAGGGCGGAAAGCTGCTGCTGCGCGCCGGCAACCAGGCCATCGACGATGTGCCCTTCACCTCCAGCTACGACTTCCGCATCGTGCCGCAGCTCTACCAGGGCGTGCGCCTGCGCTACGGCCAGGGCGGCAACCATTTCAGCGCGCTGCGCATGTTCCGCTACAAGTCGCGCATCGACGAATCGTTCGCGCGCGCCACCAACTACAACCGCCGCTTCTCGCCGCTGCACCCGGGCGTGGGCGATACCGCCAGCGACGGCTTCTGGGCCGTGGGCGGCGCCCGCCGGGCGGCATTCGGCCCGCTGGACGCCAGCGGCCAGGCCTGGATGATCCGCTACCTGGACTATGCCGACCTGTACTACGGCCAGGCCGAGCTGGCCGCCCGCGACGGCGCGCTACGCCCGTTCGCGGCCGTGCAGGTCGCCCGCCAGCACGAACAGGGCGCCGCGCTGCTGGGGCCGGTGGACAACCGCACTTACGGCCTGCGGCTCGGCGTGCGCGGCCAGCGGGCGACGGCCACGCTCAACCACAACCGCATGCCGCACCGCGCCGGTACGTTCCGCAACGGCGCGCTGGCCACGCCCTACGCCAGCTACCAGACCTCCGGACCGCTGTTCGCCCAGCCCTACCTGACCAGCACCCAGGACCTGGGCAGCGGCGATGCCTGGTCGGCCGAACTGGACGTGGCCGCGAACCAACGGCTGCGCTGGGGCGCGCGCTGGTCGTACATGGACCTGCGCCCGGCCGCCGACCAGCCGTCCATCGGCCAGCGCGAATACATGATCTTCGCCAGCTACCGCTTCGGTGGCGCGCTCAAGGGCCTGAGCGTGAGCAACTACTTCGCCGTGCAGCGCCAGCGCGGACGCAGCGCCGGCTACCGCGAGAACCGCCTGAGCGTGGCCTACGACTTCTGAGACGCGTGTCCTTCCCGCCAGCGTTTGGACGCACAAGAAGGCCGCCCCGGGCGCCGGAGGCAGTCATTCCCACACGTCGCCCGGGTACCCGCCGTGCCGATGGCCGGTCCCGGGTCGCCGCCAGCGTGGCGGCGGCGCGGATGCCGGGAAAGTACGTCGCCCCGGGGCGGCGCCGTCATGACCGGGGTTCACTCCTCCGGCAGGCCCTGGATGCCGAAGTCGATCACCACCGCGTCCGGTCCGCGCTGCAGGTAGCTGATCGACAGGTGCTCGCCGAAACGCTGGCTCAGCTGGCCCAGCAGCGGGATCGGATCGTGGTCGTTGACGAAGCGCATGGTTTCGCCGTTGCGCAGCGCGCCCAGCGCGCCGAAGATCGCCGAGTGGCGGAACCGGCGCGCCACGCCGCGGGCGTCGAAGACGTGGACATGCGGGGCGGGATCGAGGGACACATGCATCGCGGGAACTCCATCGTGGGAAACGCGGCCCATGCTAGGCCTCCCCTCCACCGCCGCCCTGACCAGGATCAAGAACGGCGCCGATGCCCGCGCCTCAGTCCGGTGCGGCGGCCAGCCGCCGCATGCGCCCGGCCAGCCGATGCACGCGTTGCCGCGTCCGCTCCAGTTCCTCGCGCTGCGCCGATGGCAAGGCCTGTGCGGCGGCTTCGTGCAGGGCCTGCCAGCGCGCCTGCCCTTCTTCGTCATGCCGGGCCAGCGCCTGCGCCAGCGCATCCAGCTCGTCGGGCTGGACGATGCCGTAGCCCGCGGCCGGCAGCAGCGACGCCGGCGCGTCGAACAGGCCGCTGAAGCGCTGCCAGTCGGCCAGGCGCGCCTGCAGTTCGGGGGCACCCGATCCCAGCTGTCGCTTCAGCTGCGCGAGCGCGCGCAGCTCGGCCCGGCGCAGCGCGGCGGTTTCCAGCACCCACCACGCCGCGGTCGCCTGCAGCGGCAGATCCGGCGCCGGTTCGCCCCGTTGGCGCGCCGTGCCCTCCAGCCAGCGCTCCAGCGGCAGCGGCGGCGCCGATCCGGCCTCTTGCAGGCCTTGCAGCAGTTGCCGGTAGTCCTCGCGCGCCGAGGCGAAGTACAGGCCGTCCTCGCTGCGCGTCGACGGCCGTTGCCGGGCGGCCAGCCCGGCGCGCTGCAGGCGCTGCAGGACGCCGCGCGGCGTGGTGGCCTGCAGGCGGCGCCGCGACGGCGTCAGCGCAAGATCGAGCAGGCGCCCGCTTTCCACCGCGCAGTTGTTGCCGATGAAGCGATAGCGCCCGTCGTAGCTCCAGTGCGCACGGGCGGCCAGGTGCAGCAGCGCATCGATCTGCGCCGGCGACAGCGCCAGCGGCCAGGCCTGCAGGTCGCGCAGTTCGATGCGGGTGTACTCGTCGATCACCTGGTCCAGCGGCAGCACGAACAGCCGCGCCGGATAGGCGCCGGTCAACCCGCGCCAGCTGGAAACCTGCACGTCGTTGACGAAGGCGCGGAAGGACAGCACCCGGTGGTAGGCCAGGTCCATCCGGCAGTGCGGGCCCGGTTCGCGGCCCGGCGCGCAGACCACCAGCCGCAGCATGGCATGGCCGAAGCGGCTCATCGCCGCCTCGCCGCTGTCGGCCAGCAGGTAATCCACCGCGTACACGCGGGCCGGGTCCAGCGTCTCCAGTTCCAGCTGCGCGGCGGCGCCGCCGGCCACCAGCAGCGGCAGCGCATCGGCGCAGGCCACCCCGGGCAACGGCGCCGGCCCGAGCTGCTTTCGATACCACGCCGCCAGCGCCGGCCGCCGGCAGCGGTACTGCGGGTCGAGCAGGTACCACTCCAGGTTGACCGCGAAGGCTTCGGCCGGGCTGTGGCGCTCGTAACCGTCCGGGCTGCGCAGGGCATAGGCGTTGGCGCCGCGCCGGTCCCAACCGGCAAGGCGGCGGAACTGCGCCTGCCGCGACCAGCCGCCGCCCTCGCCGCGGTCGAAGGCGTGGGCGATTTCATGCAGCACGGTGGCCTGCGCCAGGTCGTGCGCGGCCGGCGTGGCCGGCAGCTGCAACAGCCGTGGCGACAGCCGCAGCTCGCCGTGGCGGTGCCGGCCTGCGACATCGGCCGGAAGCTGCGGGTCGAAGCGCAGCGACAGGCGCCGCGGGTCGGCCTGCCAGCGCGCGGGCAGCCGCGACTGGACGCGGGCCAGCAGGTCGAGCGCGCGCTGCCGCTGCGCTGCATCCAGCGTCGCCGGGTCCAGCGCCAGTTCCAGCGCCCGGCCGCTGCCGCTGGCCAGCAGCAGCACGGCGGCAAGCCCCGCCCCCAGGCGCATCAGCGGGCGAGGATCGCCCGGGCCAGTTCCATGTCGCTGGCGCTGGCGGCGCCGGCATCGTGCCGGCGCAGGTGCAGCAGCGCCGCCTGCAGCCGCGCGCCGCGCAGCCGGCCGTCGCTGGCGACGAAGCCGGCGGCTTCCTCGCGCGCGGCCTGGATCACCTTGTCGTCGCCGGAAGAACTGCTCGAGCCCTTGGACGAAGCACCGGCGGAGGTGCCGGCGGTGCTGCCGGCAAAGCTGGACGCCAGCAGCGGCGCGGAGGCGGCGAGCAGGACGCAGGACAGGAACGGACGGATCATCGGCGGGCGGGAAACGTGGGACAGGAGGCGAGCGTAACCGGCCGCCGGCTACAGGTCGAACAGCTTGCCCGGATTCATCAGACCCAACGGGTCGAACGCCCGCTTGACCCCGCGCATCAGCGCGATCTCGGCCGCATCGCGGGTGCTGGACAGGTAGGGCTTCTTGACCAGGCCGATGCCGTGCTCGGCCGAGATGCTGCCGTGGAACCGGTGCAGCACCTGCGCCAGCAGCTTGGTCACCTGCTCGCACTGGCCGAGGAATTCGGCATCGGAGGTGTCCTCGGGCTTGAGCACGTTGATGTGCAGGTTGCCGTCGCCGATATGGCCGAACCAGACCACGTCGAAATGCGGGTAGGCGCCGTTGATCAGCGCCTGCGCCTCGGCCAGGAACGCCGGCATCGCCGAGATGCGCACCGACACGTCGTTCTTGTATGGCCGGTAGCGCGCCAGCGACTCGGTGATGCCCTCGCGCAGGCGCCACAGCTGCTGCGCCTGCGCCTGGCTGGCGCTGATCACCCCGTCCAGCACCCAGCCCTGCTCCATGCAGTGCTCGAAGGCGGCCAGCGCCGCGGCCTCGCCCGCCTCGTCGGCCGCGGCGTACTCGGTCACCACGTAGTACGGGTAGGTCTCGGCGAAGGGGTACTGTGCGCCGTGCGCGGTGACGTGGTGCACCGCGCGGTCGGTGAAGAACTCGAACGCCTCCAGCTGCATGCGCTCGCGGAACGCGGCGAACACCTGCATCAGCACCTCGAACGACGGCAGCGCCAGCAGCATCACGTTGGTCGCCGGCGGCGGGTCGGTGAGCTTCAGCGTCGCCTCGACCACGATGCCGAGCGTACCTTCCGAACCGATCAGCAACTGGCGGAAGTCGTAGCCGCTGGAGTTCTTGATCAGGCCCTTGTTGAGCTCGAGCAGTTCGCCGTTGCCGGCCACGACCTTGAGCCCGGCGATCCATTCTCGGGTGTTGCCGTAGCGGATCACGCGGATGCCGCCGGCATTGGTGGCGATGTTGCCGCCGATCGAACAGGAACCGCGCGCGGCGAAGTCCACCGGGTAGATCAGGCCATGCTCGCCGGCGGCGTTGTGCACGGCTTCCAGCGGCATGCCGGCCTGCACCGTCAGGGTGCGGTCGACCGCGTCGAAGTCCAGCGCCCTGTTCATGCGCTCCAGGCTCAGCACCAGCTCGCCGTCGGCGGCCACCGCGCCGCCGGACAGGCCGGTGCGGCCGCCGGACGGCACCACCGCGACGGTGTGTTCATTGGCCCAGCGCCCCACCGCCTGCACCTCCTCGACGCTGGCGGGCAACGCGATGGCCAGCGGGGCCGGCGTCCAGCGCCGGGTCCAGTCGCGCCCGTAGTGCTCCAGATCGGCCGGATCGGTCTTCAGGCGCAGCCCCGGGCAGGCGTGCAGCAGGGTATCCAGGCGCGGATCGGTCATGGCGGCGGAAGTGCTCGGCAGGGGAAACCGGAAAGCCTGCCAGCCGCGGCGCGGCGCGTCCAGCGGCCGCCAGCGGCGGCGATGGATTCAGCTGAAACCGTCGGGTTATCAAGACATTACCAGGTGTCGCAGTGCACAAGAGGCGGTCGCTTCTGGCATAGTCGGCAACTCCCTCCGCTCGCACAGCCGCCACCGCCATGTCGCCGAAGAAAACCTCGTTCCCGAAGCAGGACATCCGTGTTTTGTTGCTGGAGGGGGTCAGCCAGACGGCGGTGGAGACGTTCAGGGCGGCCGGCTACACGCAGATCGAATACCACGCCAAGGCCCTGCCGGAAGACGAGCTGAAGGCGCGCATCGCCGAGGCGCACATCGTCGGCCTGCGCTCGCGCACCCAGCTCACCGCCGAGGTGCTGGCGCACGGCAAGCGCCTGATCGCCGCCGGCTGCTTCTGCATCGGCACCAACCAGGTGGACCTGGAAGCGGCCGAACTGGCCGGCATCCCGGTGTTCAACGCGCCCTACTCCAACACCCGCTCGGTGGCCGAACTGGTGATCGCCGAGGCGATCATGCTGACCCGCGGCGTGCCGCAGAAAAACGCCGAATGCCACCGCGGCGGCTGGTCCAAGTCGGCCGCCGGCAGCCACGAGGTGCGCGGCAAGACCCTGGGCATCGTCGGCTACGGCCACATCGGCACCCAGGTCGGCGTGCTGGCCGAGGCGCTGGGCATGCAGGTGATCTTCCACGACATCGAGACCAAGCTGTCGCTGGGCAACGCGCAGCCGGCGGCCGGCCTGGACGACCTGCTCGCCCGCGCCGACATCGTCACCCTGCACGTGCCGGAAACCCCCGCCACGCAGTGGATGATCGGCGCGCCCCAGCTGGCGAAGATGAAACCCGGCGCGCACCTGATCAATGCCGCGCGCGGCACCGTGGTGGTGATCGACGCGCTCGACGCGGCGCTGCGTTCCGGGCACATCGGCGGCGCCGCGGTGGACGTGTTCCCGGTCGAGCCCAAGGGCAATGGCGACCGCTTCGAGTCGCCGCTGATCGAACACGACAACGTGATCCTGACCCCGCACGTCGGCGGCAGCACGCTGGAGGCGCAGGACAACATCGGCGTGGAAGTGGCCGCCAAGCTGGTGCGCTACAGCGACAACGGCAGCACCCTGTCGGCGGTCAACTTCCCGGAAGTGACCCTGCCCGAGCACGAACAGAGCCTGCGCCTGCTGCACATCCACCGTAACGTGCCGGGCGTGCTGTCGCGGCTCAACGAAGTGTTCTCGCGCCACAACCTCAACATCGACGGCCAGTACCTGCGCACCAACCCGAAGCTGGGCTACGTGGTCGTGGACATCACCGCCACCGAGGAACAGGCCAACGCGATCCGCGGCGAACTGGCCGCGATCGAAGGCACCCTGCGCACCCGCATCCTGTACTGAGGACGCTCGCGGCCAGGCAGCTTTCGTAGGAGCGGCTTCAGCCGCGAAGGCTTTCGGAGGCATTACCGCGAAAAGCATCGCGACTGAAGCCGTTCCTACGACAGAACGGCGACGTGTTGTCGCGCCTCAGCGCGTGACGGCCAGCCAGCGCAGCGCCATGCGCCGCAGGGATTCGTCCGCCTGCGCGTCGGCGGCAATGGCGGCGATGTCGCGCCATGCCAGGTCCAGCGATTCCTCGCCGACCTTGAAACGTTCGTCCGTACCGGCCCGCACGACGTAGCGGGCGTCGTAGTGCCAGTGGCCCGGCACCTGCCCGCGCGCGGGAATCCAGTGCCGGTCCAGGTCGAACAGCGCATGCGACTCCAGCCGCAGTCCGGGCAGGCCCGATTCCTCCTCCGCTTCGCGCAGCGCCACGGCGGCCAGGTCGCGGTCGCCGTCGGCGTGGCCACCCAGCTGCAGCCAGCGGTCCAGCTTGCGGTGATGGGTCAGCAGCACGCGCCGACCGTCGGCGCTGACCAGCCAGGCGCTGCCGGTGAAGTGGCCGGCCAGGCGCGAACGCTGGAACGGGTCGTCGCCGCCCTCGTCGAGCAGGCACACGAACCCGTCCACCACCGCCGCGTGTTCCGGCACCCGCCGCGCATAGTCCCGCAGCGCGTCGCGCAGGCTCCCATCCCGTTCGTGCATGACTGCAGGCACATCCCATCGGTCCGATCCGGCGCCCATTATCGCCGTCCATGCTGCACCTGCGCTTGTCGGTTTCCCCGGCCTTTGGCAATGTAGGCCGTTGCCGGCGGTTCAGCTTGCTTCGTCCCATGCGCCTCTCCGCTGGAGGCGTGGAATACCACCCAGGTCTGGAAAAACAGCGAATGCTCAAAACACTGTTGAGGGTCAAGCCGGTCGAGCCGGCCGCACACGTGGATGCCGGCGAACCGGTGGAAGGCAGCCTGCAGGGCGAAGCCACGCTCAAGCGCACCCTCACCGCCAGGCACCTGATCCTGCTGGGCATGGGCGCGGTGATCGGCGCCGGCATCTTCGTCATCACCGGGCAGGCGGCGGCCCACCACGCCGGCCCCGCGATCATGCTGTCGTTCGTGCTCGCCGGCCTGGCCTGCGCCTTCGCCGGCCTGTGCTATGCGGAGTTCGCGGCGATGATGCCGGTCTCCGGCAGCGCCTACTCCTACTCCTACGCCACCCTGGGCGAAGGCATGGCCTGGTTCATCGGCTGGTGCCTGGTGCTGGAGTACCTGTTCGCCTCCTCGTCGGTGGCGGTGGGCTGGTCGGCCTATTTGCTCAGCTTCCTCACCAGCACCCTGCATCTGCCCTTCCCCGACGCACTGACCGCCGCGCCGATCGCCTGGGAGAATGGCCAGTTCGTGGCCTCCGGCAAGCTGCTCAACCTGCCGGCGGTACTCATCATCGCGGTGATCTCGGGGCTGCTGTACGTCGGCGTCACCCAGTCCACGTTCGTCAACGCGGTGATCGTCGCGATCAAGGTGGCGGTGATCTGCCTGTTCGTCGGGTTCGGCGTGATGTACGTCAATCCGGAGAACTGGACGCCCTTCATCCCCGCCAACACCAGCGGCGTTTTCGGCGAATTCGGCTGGAGCGGCGTGTTCCGCGCGGCCTCCATCGTGTTCTTTGCCTACATCGGTTTCGACGCGGTTTCCACCGCTGCCGGCGAGACCAAGGACCCGCAGAAGAACATGCCGATCGGCCTGCTCGGCTCGCTGGCGGTGTGCACCATCATCTACATCGTGGTCTGCGCGGTGATGACCGGGCTCATGCACTACAGCAAGCTCGGCACCGACAAGCCGGTGGCCACCGCGCTGGAGGCCTACGCCAACCTGGCGTGGCTGAAGACCTGGGTGGAGATCGGCGCCATCGCCGGCCTGTCCTCGGTGGTGCTGGTGATGATGATGGGCCAGACCCGCATCGCCTACACCATTTCCCGCGATGGCCTGCTGCCGCCGGTGTTCGGCAAGGTGCATCCGAAGTACCGCACGCCGCACCTGAGCACGGTGATCGTCGGCGCGGTCGCCGCCGCGCTGGCCGGGCTGGTGCCGCTGAACGTGCTCGGCGAACTGGTCGCGATGGGCACGCTGCTGGCTTTTGCCACCGTCTGCGTCGGCGTGCTGATCCTGCGCCGCACCCGTCCCGAGATGCCGCGCGCCTTCCGCGTGCCGGCGGTGTGGCTCGTCGCGCCGCTGGGCGCGGTGATCTGCCTGGCGCTGTTCGCGATGGCCTTCGCCGCGCACTGGCTGGTGTTCGTGCTGTGGAACGTGCTGGGCGTGGCCATCTACCTCGGCTACGGCATGCGCCACAGCAAGCTGAACAAGAACGCCTGACCTCCTCCGACCGGCGCCCAAGGGCGCCGGTTTCATTGCGCGCTGCGCGCCGACTTTCCGAAGACCGACCATGTTCAAGCAACTGTGGGCCACCAAACATCCGCACGCCGCCCACGAGGAAGCCAACGGCCTGAGCCTGCGCCGCACCCTGGGCCCCTGGGGCCTGACCGCGCTGGGCATCGGCGCGGTGATCGGCGGCGGCATCTTCGTCATCACCGGCCAGGCCGCGGCCAACCACGCCGGCCCGGCGATCATGCTGTCCTTCGTCCTGGCCGCGGTGTGCTGCGCGTTCTGCGCCATGGCCTACGCCGAGTTCGCGGCGATGGTGCCGGTCTCCGGCAGCGCCTACACCTATACCTACGCCACCTTCGGCGAGCTGTCGGCCTGGTTCATCGGCTGGATGCTGGTGCTCGAGTACGGCGTGTCCGCCTCGGCGGTGGCGGTGAGCTGGACCGGCTATTTCCTGAGCCTGCTCAGCCATTTCGACATCCACCTGCCGGCGGCGCTGGTCAACGCGCCGCTGGACGAGAAGCTGCGCCCCACCGGCGCCATCGCCAACCTGCCGGCGGCCGGCCTGGTGCTGCTGCTGACCTGGCTCTGCTATGTGGGTATCCGCAAGTCCTCGGCGATGAACATGGCCATGGTCCTGCTCAAGACCGGGCTGATCGTGCTGGTGATCTTCGCCGGCTGGAAATACGTGGACCCGGGCAACTGGACCCCGTTCATCCCCGCCAACGAAGGCCCGGGCAAGTACGGCTTCGAAGGCGTGCTGCGCGGCGCGGCGATGGTGTTCTTCGCCTACATCGGCTTCGAGGCGGTGTCGGTGGCGGCGCAGGAATCGCACAAGCCGCAGCGCGACATGCCCATCGGCATGCTGCTGTCGCTGGTGGTGTGCACCGTGCTGTACATCGCCATGGCCGCGGTGATGACCGGCCTGGTGCCGTACAAGCTGCTCGGCACCGCCGAGCCGGTAGTGACCGCGGTGGCCGCGCATCCGCAGCTGGGCTGGCTGCGCATCATCGTCGAGGTGGGCGCGCTGATCGGCCTGTCCTCGGTGGTGCTGGTGATGATCATCGGCCAGCCGCGCATCTTCATGATCATGGGCCGCGACGGCCTGCTGCCGCCGGTGTTCACCCGCATCCACCCCAAGTACCGCACCCCGCACATCAACACCGTCATCACCGGCATCGGCATCGCCCTGCTGGCGGCGCTGTTCCCGCTGGACATCCTCGGCGAGCTGACCTCGATGGGCACGCTGATCGCCTTCGCCGCGGTCTGCGCCGGCGTGCTGGTGCTGCGCCGTACCCACCCGGAACTGCCGCGCCCGTTCCGCATGCCCGCCGCCTGGCTGTTTTGCAGCCTCGGCGTGCTCAGCTGCATCGCCCTGCTCACCGCGATGACCCTGCACAACTGGATGCTGATGGGCCTGTGGACGCTGACCGGCTTCATCATCTACTTCACCTACAGCTACCGCCACAGCAAGCTGCGGCAACAGGGCCGGTGAGGCAACGGGCAGGTGCCGGCCGCCGGCCGGCACCGCTCCACACCCGGCCGGCGGCCGGACGCTACACACCGGTTGCACGCACCTCGTAGAATTGCGGGCATGAACGCCCCCTCTGCTCCCTACGACGCCCAGCGCCTGAGCGAACTGGCCCAGCTGCTGATCGACAACGTGCGCGAACTGGCGCGCGCCGGCTGGACGCCGGCCACCAGCAGCAACTTCTCGCACCGCCTGGACGAACGCCACGCGGCGATCACCGTGTCCGGCAAGGACAAGGGGCGGCTGGTCGAGACCGACATCATGGTCGTGGACTTCGACGGCAAGGCCGTGGGCCGTCCGCTGCGCCCCTCGGCCGAAACCCTGCTGCACACCCAGCTCTACGCGCGCTTCCCGGAAGTGGACTGCGTGCTGCATACGCACTCGCCGGTGCAGACCATCGCCTCGCGCCTGTACGGCGGCGACGGCCACATCCGCCTGGAGGGCTACGAACTGCTCAAGGCGCTGCACGGCAATTCCACCCACGAGACCGCGGTGGACCTGAAGGTGTTTCCCAACACCCAGGACATGGACGTGCTCGCCGCGCAGGTGGAAGCCGAACTGGACAAGGGCCCGATGTGGGGCTACCTGATCGACGGCCACGGCCTGTACGCCTGGGGTCGCGACATGGCCGAGGCGCGCCGCCATCTGGAAGCCTTCGAGTTCCTGCTCCACTGCGAGCTGGAGTTGCGCCGGCTGCGCACCCCGGCCTGACCGCCGCATCACCCCGTAGGAGCGACTTCAGTCGCGATGGGGCTTGCAAGCAGTTGCTTCCGTGGCGGCCTGGCTCCTGTGCAGATGCCCAATGGGAATGCCCCATCGCGACTGAAGTCGCTCCTACCGGCGCAATGGCGCGCCCATGCCTGCTACCCTTTTCGTCCCCCACGCCTCGAGCCGCCGCCATGAGCCGACTGCGCATCTTCAACGACACCGATCCCGCCACGCCGCTGCTGGACAGCCGCGACGGCGGGGTCATCAGCGCCGAGCTGAAGAAGATCGGCGTCACCTTCGAGCGCTGGCAGGCGAAACATCCGGTCGCGCCGGGCGCCAGCCAGGAAGAGGTATTCGCCGCCTACCGCGAGGACATCGACCGCCTGGTGGCCACGCACGGTTTCAAGAGCGTGGACGTGGCCTCGATCGCGCCGGACAATCCCAACCGCGCCGAGATCCGCCTGAAATTCCTCGACGAGCATTACCACAAGGAGGACGAAGTGCGTTTCTTCGTCGCCGGCTCGGGCCTGTTCACCCTGCACGTGGACGGCAAGGTCTACGAGGTGGAATGCGTCAAGGACGACCTGATCTCGGTACCGGACGGCACCACCCACTGGTTCGACATGGGCGCCGAGCCGAGTTTCGTGGCGATCCGCTTCTTCACCGAGCCGGACGGCTGGGTCGGCCACTTCACCGGCACCGACATCGCCCGGCAGTTTCCTCGCTACGAACCCGGCATCGCGTAATGCCTGAAGCCCCTCTCCCTTCGGGGTGAGAGGGACAGTTTGCGAACCACCGGTTCGCTGCCCCACAAACGCCGTTGCGCCAGCGCAAGGGCCGGGGCGCGAAGCGGGGGTTCGGGTGAAGGCATGGCGAAGGCAAAAACGCAGCGAACGCGTGTGGTGTTCCGACTCCGCCTGCCCCCCCCACCGCTCCA
>NZ_WIDL01000030.1 GCF_009496535.1 Stenotrophomonas sp. MYb238 | reverse complement strand
CGCAGACCGCCGCCCTGCCCATGAAAGTCAAACCCATTCACGTCACGAGCCCGCTCCTGCCGCCGCTGGAGGAGTTCGTGCCGTATCTGGAGAAGATATGGGACAGCCGCATCCTGACCAACTCGGGCAGCATGCACCAGGCACTGGAGAAAGCCCTCTGCGCCTATCTGGGGGTCAAGCACATCGCGCTGTTCGCCAACGGCACCCTGGCGCTGGTGACCGCGCTGCAGGCGCTGCGGATAACCGGCGAAGTCATCACCACGCCCTATTCCTTCGTCGCCACCGCGCACTCGCTGCTCTGGAACGGGATCAAGCCGGTGTTCGTGGACATCGACCCGGACACGCTGAACCTGGACCCGGCCAGGATCGAGGCGGCGATAACCCCGCAGACCACCGCCATCATGCCGGTGCACTGCTATGGCAGGCCCTGCGACGTCGCCGCCATCGCGCGCATCGCCGACACCTACAACCTCAAGGTGATCTACGACGCGGCCCATGCGTTCGGCGTGCGCGATACGCGCGGCAGCCTACTGCGCCACGGCGATCTGTCGATCCTCAGCTTCCATGCCACCAAGGTGTTCAACACGTTCGAGGGCGGCGCCATCGTCTGCCCGGACGCCCGCACCAAGCAGCGCATCGACCATCTGAAGAATTTCGGCTTCGTCAACGAGACCACGGTGGTCGCGCCGGGCATCAACGGCAAGATGAACGAGGTCTGCGCCGCGTTCGGCCTGCTGCAACTCAAGCACATAGACCATGCCCTTGCCCGGCGCGCGGACATCGACGCCCGCTATCGCCGGCGCCTGGCCGGCGTCCGCGGCCTGCGCTGCCCGCGGATGCCTGCGGCCGGCACGACCAACCATGCCTATTTCCCGGTGATGATCGACGACGATTTCCCCGTCGGCCGGGACGGGCTGTATCAGCACATGCGCGACCGCAACATCCTGGTACGGCGCTACTTCCATCCGCTGATAAGCGAGTTCCCGATGTACCGCGGGCTTGCCTCGGCCCAGCCGAGCAACCTGCCGACCGCGCACGAAGCGGCGCGGCGCGTGCTCTGCCTCCCCATCCACCCCGAGCTTTCCGACGCGGACGTGGACCAGGTGTGCGATCTGATCCTTTCGCAGCACCGCCGCCACGTGGCATGAACGCCGCCCCGGAAGCAGCGCCCCTGCATCGCCGCAGGATCGTGCAGGGATGGCTCGGCCGGCCGTTGCTCCAGGCATGGCGACTGCTGGATATGCTCACACCCAAGCGCCTGGACCACTGGGCATTGTTCGACCATCCGTTGAAACGCGGCCAGTTCATCGAGAACGCGCGCGCGGTGTACGAACACATTCGCGCGGACCCCGCCGTCCGGGTGTGCATCTTCGTCCGTGGCGGCACCCGTCCGCGCGACATCGTCGAATCGGCCACGGTGCGCATCGTGGCGCTGGATACCCTGGCCGGCCTGTGGATGCTGGCCCGTTGCGGCGTGCTGCTGTTGACCAACTCCACCGCGCTGGACATGTCCCTGGCCTGGCGCGGCGGAGGCTACAGCGCCCCCCGCCCCGCGTTGCGGCGGCGCGTGGTGGTCAACCTCTGGCATGGCATACCGCTCAAGCGGCTGTTCGCGCTTGCAAACCCTGCGCAACGCCGCGCGGGCGACCGCGACGCCTTCCGCCGGCGGGAACGCGGCTTCTATGCGGGACTGGTGGCGTCCTCGGAAACCGACGCCCGCTCGATGGCCGCCATCTTCCATCCGATCGCAGCGGCCAACGTCTGGATAACCGGATTGCCGCGCAACGATTTCCTGCGCATGCCCGAAGCGCAGCTGCCTGCGGGGCTGGACCGCCAGCTCGCAGGGCTGCGCGCCCTGCGCCGCGGTCGCCGCCTTCTGCTGTACGCGCCCACCTACCGCGACGGCAGCGCCGGCAACGGCCCCTGCTACCGCTTCAGCGACGCCGAAGTGGCTGCGCTGAAGCAGCTCCTGCGCCGGCACGACGCCGTACTGGGCATCCGCAATCATTACGTCGCCCGGGCCGCGGTGCCGCTGGATCCGGCACGTCACCTGGATGACGACCTGCTGCTCGATCTGGGCCATGCCCGCTTCGAGGAAATCGCTCCCCTGCTGCGGGAAGCCAGCCTGGTGATCACCGATTACTCGTCCGTCTACATCGATGCGCTCTATCTCGGCCTTCCCGTGGTCGGCTTCGCCCACGACCTGGCCGACTACAGCACGCACCAGAACGGCCTGCTCTACGACCTCGACCTGGCCTTCCCCGGACCGGTGACCACCACCTTCGTCGAACTGATCGATGCGCTGGATGCCGCCCTGTCCGCCCCGGCCTTCCAGCCCGACGCGCGCTACCAGCGCGCACGCCGCCTGTTCTTCCGCCATGACGATGCCGGCAATACGCATCGCGTGGTGGAGCACATCCATGCCGCCATTGCAGGACGCCTTGCCCGATGACCGTGGTCCCCGACAACCGCCCGCTGGTCAGCGTGGTGATGCCAGCCTACAAACCCACCTATCTGGCGCAGGCCCTGGAGAGCGTGCGGCGGCAGACCTATCGGCCGCTGGAACTGATCGTCTGCGACGACTCGCAGGACGAGCGCGTCCGCAACCTGGTGGAGAGCTTCGCCGCGCAGGCCGACTTCCCGGTGCGCTACTCGCGCAATCCCGAGCGGTTGTGGGAGACGCGCAGCACGGCGCGCGGCGTCGGGCTGGCCAGCGGCGAGTACGTCAAGTTCCTGCACGACGACGATCTCCTTCACTACGACTGTGTCGCCACCCTGGTCGATGCGTTCGAGCGCACCCCGGGCCTGGCCCTGGCGGTGGCGCGGCGGCAGCTGATAAACGAGCGCGCCGGCCTGATCCCGGACGAGCTGGCCTCGGCCTTTCCCGCCATCGAAGACGTGCTTATCGACGGGCGCGACCTGATCGATTTCCTGTGCGATCACACCCTCAATTTCCTGGGCGAGCCCAGCTCGGCGATGTGCCGGCGCGCGCCGCTGCTGGAGATGGAGGAAGGACTGGCGGTCCTGGGCGGCACCGCGATCCCGTGGGTGGCGGATCTGGCGCTGTACGTGAAGCTGATCAAGCACGGCCCGGTGGCGATGATCTGCCGGCCGCTCGTGGATTTCCGCATATCGCGCCAGCAGTTCAGCCAGCGGGGGCGCGACATGCCCGGCATCGGCGAAAGCGGCCACCAGGCCCTGCGCGATGCGATCCAGCGGCTCGGCTGGTACCGCGGCGGGAATACCCGGCAGGTTTCGATGGCGCCGCTGGACGGTTCGCGGCCGATGCAGCGGGTCGACCTGCCCGACGCGCTGGAACAGGCGCTGGCGATCTCGCGCCGGGTACTGCCGTTGCGCGACTGGTGGCGCCGGCGCCGGCCCAATGTCGCCCAGCAACGGATCATCCACGCCCACGCTGCCGCGACCGCGCATCCGCCGCGCATCGGCATATTGGTGCACGCGCAGGACAACAGCCGGGTCGAGGTGCGGCGCCTGCTCGCCAGCCTGGTGCTGCCCCATTCCCTGGCCGGCCGGGTGGCGGTGCGTGGCGCCGGTCCCGCACTGCCGGCGCACGACCTGCCCCATCCGTTCCCGCGCATGCAGCGCCTCGAGGACGCCGCCCCGTCGGCCGCGTCGATCGAGGACTGGGACGTCGACTGGATAGTGCAGGTGGACGGCGACGTGGAGTTCCTGCCGGGCGCGCTGATCCGGCTGCTGCTGGAACTGGAGTCGGTCGGCGACGACGCGCGGGCGCTGTTCGCCGACGAATGGCACCGCGGGGTCGCCGGGGAACTGGTGCCGGTACTGCGGCCGGACTTCAACCTCGACCTGCTGCTCGGTACTCCGGCCATGGCGAGGCACTGGCTGGTGCGCCGGCAGGCGCTGCTGGATTCCCGTGCGTACCTCGTAACCGAAGGCGATGCCCGGTTGTCGATGGTCCTGCATCTGCTGCAGGCGGGCGGCACCGCCGGCCTGCTGCACCTGCCCGAACCGCTGCTGATCTGCAACCCTCCGCGGCACGATGCCGTCGCCACGCGCCAGGCGCTGCTGCAGCATCTGCACGCCCGCGGCTATGACGGCGCGTCGGTGGACGCGATCGGCGCCGGCGCTTACCGGATCGGCTACGGCCACGAGCGGCGGCCGCCGGTCTCGATGATCGTGGTCGTCACGGCGGACACCGCGCTGGCGGCGCTGGAGCGCTGCGTGGTGTCGGTGCTGGAGAAGACCGGCTACCCGGACTACGAACTGCTGCTGATCGACAACGGCGCCACCGACGAGACCCGCCGCTGGATGCAGCAGGTGGAAACGCTGGCGGCCGCGCGCGTGCGCGCCTTCGCCTTCGATCCGCCGCTGGCGCGCGCCGCCGCCTGCAACGTCGCCGCCACCCAGGCGGCGGGGGAACTGCTGCTGTTCCTGCGCCCGGAAGTGGCGGCGCTGCAACCGCAGTGGCTGGACGAACTGCTCAACCATGGCCTGCGTCCGGAGGTGGGCATCGTCGGCGCCAGGACCATCTCGGCCGAGGGCAAGGTCACCCACGCCGGGCTGGTCCCCGGCCTGCTGTGCAGCGGCGGCCGCGCCTTCGCCGGCTCGCCGATGGATGCGCCCGGCTACATGAACCGCCTGCAGGTGGCGCAGGACTATTCGGCGGTGGCCGACAGCTGCCTGCTGGTCGACACGGCGCTGTTCATGGAACTGGACGGCTTCGACCACGCCGCCTTCGCCGACGCGGGCGCCGACGTCGACCTGTGCCTGCGCGCGCGCCAGCGCGGCTACCTGACGGTGTGGACGCCGCACGCGGTGCTGCTGCATTCGCTCGACGCCGCGCCGCTGCCGGAAGCGGCCGGCGATGCGCTGCTTGAGCGCTGGCTGCCCGCCCTCGCCCACGATCCGGCCTACAACCCGAACCTGCGCCTGGACGTGCCCGGCGGCTTCCGCCTGGGCGAGTCCGATTTCTCGTGGCGGCCGCTGCCGTGGCGGCCCATCCCGCGCGTGCTGGCGCATCCGGCCGATCCCTGGGGCAGCGGCCAGTACCGGGTGATCCAGCCGTTCGAGGCGCTGCGCGCCGCCGGCGAGGCGGAGGGCGCGCTCTACGCCTCGCTGCTGGATACGGTCGAGCAGGCGCGCATCGACCCGGACGTGGTGGTGCTGCAGCGCCGGGTTTCCGACGAGGACCTGGAGCGCATGCGGCGCATGCCGCGCTTCTCGCGGGCGCTGAAGGTCTACGAGCTGGACGACTACCTGCCCAACCTGCCGGCCAAGAACGTGCACCGCGAGCACATGCCGCGCGATGTCCTGCGCAGCCTGCGTCAGGCGCTTGGCACCGTCGACCGCTTCGTGGTCTCCACTCCCGCCCTGGCCGAGGCCTTCGCCGGCCTGCACCCGGACATCCGCGTCGCCCGCAACCGCCTGCCGCCGTCCTGGTGGAAGACGCTGCCGGCACCGCGCCGCAACACCGGTCCGCGTCCGCGCGTGGGCTGGGCCGGCGGCCTGGGCCACACCGGCGACCTGGAAATGGTGGCCGACGTGGTGGCCGAGCTGGCCGGCGAGGTCGACTGGGTGTTCCTGGGCATGTGCCCGGAGCGCCTGCGCCCGTACGTGGCCGAATTCCATCCCGGCGTCGACATCCTGGCCTATCCGCGCTTCCTGGCGCGCCTGAACCTGGACCTGGCCATCGCCCCGCTGGAGCAGAACCGCTTCAACGAGTGCAAGAGCAACCTGCGCCTGCTCGAATACGGCGCCTGCGCGGTGCCGGTGGTGTGCAGCGATATCGGCCCCTACCGCGAGGACGGGCTGCCGGTGAGCCGGGTCCGCAACCGCCACCGCGACTGGGTCGGGGCGATCCGCGGGCACCTGGCCGACGCCGACGCCCGCGCCGCGGCCGGCGACGCGCTGCGTACGGCGGTCCACCGCGACTGGATGCTGGCCGACGCCGGCCTGGCGGAATGGCGGGCCGCCTGGCTGCCCTGAGACGGGATCGCCTCGCCCCACGCCCGGCCGCCGCTCCCGGTGACGCCGGCCGCCGGCCGGCAGATCCGCGCCCTCCGCTGTGATGCAGGCGCCGGCCGACCGCCGGTGCTTCCGACGGCGTCCGGCGCGCCGTCACGCTTCCCCGGCTCTCCCCGACGGAAAACCGTCGCCGGGTCCGCCGCCTGCCCTATCATCGGGCGCTTCCACGCGGGTTTTCCCGCCCTCCCGGTTCCGGCACGCGACTTGCACATGAACAGGCAGTACTCCCCTGTCCCGGAAGTTTGCCGATGTCCCACTCCGTCAATTCCATCCTTTCCCAGATCCGCAGCTACCAGACCCAGGCGAGCCAGCCGTTGCCGGCCGCCGACGTCGCGCGCAGCAACGCCATCGACGGATTGGCGGGAGTGCGGCCGGCCCCGGCAACCAGCTTCACCGACACGCTGCAGGGCGCCCTGGCCGACGTCAACCGCGCCCAGCAGGCCTCCGGCGCGCTGGCGGCCGCGTTCGAGCGCGGCGAACCGGGCGCCGACCTGGCCCGGGTCATGGTCGCCTCCCAGCAGTCCCAGCTGGCGTTCCGCGCCACGGTGGAAGTCCGCAACCGTCTCGTCCAGGCTTACCAGGACGTGATGAACATGCCGCTGTAAGGAACAGGTCGCCATGGCACTCGCGCTGTCCAAGGATTCAATCAATTCGGAAAAGGCCGGCGCCTGGTTCGACCGGCTGCAGAGCCTGCAGATCACCCGCCGGCTGGGGCTGATGGCGATGATCTCCATCGCCGTGGCCGCCGGCCTGTTCGTCTTCTTCTGGGCGCAGAAGCCGCCGATGGTGCCGCTGTACACCGGCCTGGACCAGAAGGCGACCGCCGAGGCGACCGACCTGCTGCGCGCCGCGCAGATCCCGTTCGAGCTGGACGCGGCCACCGGTGCGATCAGCGTGCCGGAGAAGAACATCCACGACGCCCGCCTCAAGCTGGCCGGCTCGGGCCTGACCGACAGCGGCCGGCTCGGCTTCGAGCTGATGGAGCGCGACCCCGGCTTCGGCGTCAGCCAGTTCATGGAGAACGCCCGCTACCAGCATTCGCTGGAAACCGAACTGGTGCGCACGATCAGCACCCTGCGCCCGGTGCGCGACGCGCGCGTGCACCTGGCCATTCCCAAGCCCAGCGCCTTCACCCGCCAGCGCGACGTCGCCAGTGCCTCGGTGGTGCTGGAACTGCGTTCGGGCCAGCAGCTGGAGCGCAACCAGGTCGACGCCATCGTGCACATGGTCGCCTCCAGCATCCCGGACCTGGCGCCGGAACGGGTGACCGTCGTCGACCAGAGCGGGCGCATGCTGACCATCGCCGATCCCAACAGCGACGCCGCGCTCAACGCCGCCCAGTTCGACCAGGTGCGCCGCCTGGAAACCTCCTACAACCAGCGCATCCGCGAACTGCTCGAGCCGATGACCGGCCCCGGCCGGGTCAACCCGGAAGTCAGCGTGGACATGGATTTCTCCGTCACCGAGGAAGCGCGCGAGCTGTACAACGGCGAGCCGCAGAAAGTGCGCAGCGAGCAGATCAGCGAGAACACCAGCACCACCCAGGGCCCGCAGGGCGTGCCCGGGGCGGCCAGCAACAGCCCGCCCGGCCCGGCGGCCGCGCCGGCTACCGCCGCGACGCCGACGGAGAGCAGCAAGAACGCCACCCGCAACTACGAGCTGGACCGCACCCTGCAGCACACCCGCCAGCCGGCCGGCCGCGTCAAGCGCGTGTCGGTGGCGGTGCTGGTCGACCACGTGCCGCGCCCGGGCAGCAACGGCAAGGTCAGCGACCAGGCGCTCAGCGCCGCCGAGCTGACCCGCGTCGAGGCGCTGGTGAAGCAGGCAGTCGGCTTCGACGCCGCGCGCGGCGACACGGTGTCGGTGATGAACGCGCCGTTCGTGCGCGACACCACCCCGGTCGAGCAGCCCAAGTGGTGGGAAATGCCCCAGGTCCGCGACGGCCTGCGCCTGCTGCTCGGCGCCATCGTGGTGCTGGCCCTGCTGTTCGGCGTGCTGCGCCCGGCGCTGCGCCAGATCGCCGGACCGCCCAAGGCCCTGGCCGGCCCGGACCACGACCCGCTCAGCGCCGACGTGCACCTGGTCGAGGACGCCGACGGCCTGCCCGGCCTGGCCAACGACCAACTGCAGCTGGGAGGCAACGCGCCGCTGGCGCTGCCGCTGGACGCCTACGAGGAGCGCCTGCGCATGGCGCGCGAGGCGGTCCGCGCCGATTCCAAGCGCGTGGCCCAGGTGGTGAAGGGATGGGTGGCCAATGACTGATCCCACCGTGCAGATCAGCGGCGTGCAGCGCGCCGCCGTGCTGCTGCTCTCGCTGGGCGAGGCCGACGCGGCCGAAGTGCTGCGCCACATGGAGCCCAAGGAGGTGCAGAAGATCGGCATCGCCATGGCCACCCTGACCGACGTCAGCCGTGAGCAGGTGCAGCAGGTCATGGACGAGTTCAGCAACGAGCTCGGCAACAAGACCTCGCTCAGCGTCGGCTCGGACGACTACATCCGCAACATGCTGGTGCAGGCGCTGGGCAACGAGAAGGCCAGCAACCTGATCGACCGCATCCTGCTGGGCCGCAACACCACCGGCCTGGACACGCTCAAGTGGATGGACCCGCGCGCGGTCGCCGACCTGGTGCGCAACGAACACCCGCAGATCATCGCCATCGTCATGTCGCACCTGGAGAACGACCAGGCCGCCGAGGCGCTCAAGCTGCTGCCCGAACGCACCCGCGTGGACGTGCTGCTGCGCATCGCCACGCTCGACGGCATCCCGCCCAACGCGCTCAACGAGCTCAACGAGATCATGGAGCGCCAGTTCGCCGGCAACCAGAACCTGAAGTCGTCCAACATCGGCGGCGTGCAGTGCGCGGCCAACATCCTCAACTTCATGGACGGCGGCCAGGACCAGGCCATCCTCGGCGCGATCGCGCAGGTCGACGCGCCGCTGGGCAGCCGCATCCAGGACCTGATGTTCGTCTTCGACGACCTGGTGGACCTGGACGACCGCGAGATGCAACTGGTGCTGCGCGAAGTCAGCGGCGAGCGCCTGGGCCTGGCCCTGCGCGGCGCCGACATCAAGGTGCGCGACAAGATCACCCGCAACATGTCCCAGCGCGCCGCCGAGATCCTGCTGGAGGACATGGAGGCGCGCGGCCCGGTCAAGCTGTCCGACGTCGAGGCCGCGCAGCGCGAGATCCTGGCCATCGTCAAGCGCATGGCCGATGAAGGCACCCTCACCATCGGCGGCAACGCGGAGACCATGCTGTGAGCCCGGTCGTGCGCTGGATGGCCCCGGACCTCACCGCCGCGCCGGAACCGGCGATGCCCGATGCCGGCGGAATCGCGGACGACGCCGGCGATTTCCCGCCCGAACCGCTACTGCAGCCGCCGACACTGGAGGAGATCCAGGCCATCCAGGACGCCGCGCGCCAGGAGGGGCTGGAACAGGGCCATGCCGAAGGCTATGCCCAGGGCCAGGCTGAGGTGCGGCGGCTGGTCGCGCAGATCGACGGCATCCTGGACAACTTCAGCCGGCCGCTGGTGCGGCTGGAGGACGAAGTGGTGCTCGCCCTGGGCGAACTGGCCGTGCGCGTGGCCGGGCAGCTGCTCGGCCGCGCCTACGAGGCCGAACCGGCGCTGCTGCAGGAACTGGTCAACGAGGCGCTGGAAGCCGTGGGCGGCAGCAGCCGCGAGGTCGAGGTGCGGCTGCATCCGGACGACATCGCCGCGCTGGCGCCGCTGCTCAGGCTCGCACCCGGCCAGCGCCTGAGCCCCGACCCGGGACTGAGCCGCGGCGATCTGCGCGTGCACGCCGAGAGCGTGCGCATCGACGGCACCCTGGACGCACGCCTGCGCGCGGCGCTGTCCACGGTGATGCGCAAGGCCGGGGCCGCGTCATGAACACGCCCGCCCCTGCCCCCGCCGTACCGGCGCCCGCCGGCTGGGCGGCCGCGCGCAACCTGCGCCTGGCCGCGCGCCTGGACGCCATCAACATCGAACCCGGCCACGGCCGCGGCCTGATCCGCGAAGGCGTGCTGCGCCGCGCGGTGGGGCTGACCCTGGAAGCGGTCGGCTGCGAGGCGCCGATGGGCGCCACCTGCAAGGTCGAGGTCGATGGCGGCTGGGTCGATGCCGAAGTGGTCGGCTTCGCCAGCGAACGCACCTACCTGATGCCCAGCGCCGAACTGCACGGCCTGCTGCCCAACGCGCGGGTGGTGCCCTCCTACCGGCGCGGCGGCGTGGAAGTGGGCGAAGGCCTGCTCGGCCGCGTCATCGACAGCGACGGCGTGCCGCTGGACGGCAAGGGCCCGATCCGCGCCGAGGGCAGCGCCAGCATGGCCGGCGCCTCGATCAACCCGCTGGCGCGCGAACCCATCATCCAGCCGCTGGACGTGGGCGTGCGCGCGATCAACGCGCTGCTGCCGATCGGCCGCGGCCAGCGCGTGGGCCTGTTCGCCGGCTCCGGCGTCGGCAAATCGACGCTGCTGGGCATGATGACCCGCTTCACCTCGGCCGACGTCATCGTCGTGGGCCTGATCGGCGAACGCGGCCGCGAAGTGCGCGATTTCGTCGAGACCACCCTGGGCGAGGAAGGCCTGCGCCGCGCCGTGGTGGTGGCCGCCCCGGCCGACCGCCCGCCGCTGGCGCGCCTGCATGGCGCCTACCGCGCCACCGCGATCGCCGAATGGTTCCGCGACCAGGGCCTGAACGTGCTGCTGCTGATGGATTCGCTGACCCGCTTCGCCCAGGCCCAGCGCGAGATCGGCCTGTCCGTCGGCGAGCCGCCGACCACCCGCGGCTACCCACCCAGCGTGTTCGCCAAGCTGCCGGCGCTGGTCGAACGCGCCGGCAACGGCGCCAAGGGCCGCGGCTCCATCACCGCCTTCTATACCGTGCTCACCGAGGGCGACGACCCGCAGGACCCGATCGCCGACGCCGCGCGCGCCATCCTCGACGGCCACATCCTGCTTTCGCGCCGGGTTGCCGATTCGGGGCTGTACCCGGCCATCGACGTGGAATCCTCGGTCAGCCGCGTGGTCCAGGACATCGCCGACGACGCCTGGCGCCTGCGCATCCGCAAGCTCAAGCGGCTGGTGGCGGCGTATTCTGCCAACCGCGACCTGATCGCCATCGGCGCCTACCAGCGCGGCAACGATCCGGCCACCGACGAAGCGCTGGAACGCTGGCCCGAGATCCTCGATTTCCTCGGCCAGGACGTCAGCCTGGCCGCCGACCTTCCCCACAGCCTTGCCGCACTGAAACGCCTGGTCGAAAGCGAGAACGTCCCATGAAGCAATCCCGTCGCCTGGACCCCTTGCTGCGCCGCGCGCAGGATCACGAAGACGAAGTCGCCCGCGCCCTGGCCGAGCGCCAGCAGGCGCTGGACATGCACCTGTCGCGCCTGGAGGAACTGCGCCGCTACGCCGAGGAATACGCCGGCGCGCAGATGGCCGCCACCAGCCCGTCGCAGCTGATGAACCGCCGCGCCTTCCTCGACCGCCTGGACAGCGCCGTGCAGCAGCAGAGCCAGACCGTGGACCGCAACCGCGAGCGCGTCGATGCCGAACGCGCGCGCCTGCTGCTGGCCAGCCGCGACAAGCAGGTGCTGGAGCAGCTCGCGGCCAGCTACCGCGCCCAGGAAAAACAGGTCGAGGACCGCCGCGACCAGCGCGAGATGGACGACCTGGGCGCGCGCCGCGTCCGCCAGGCCCAGCGTTCCACCGAGGACGGTACGCCATGACCCCGCTTTCCCTCGGCCCCTCCGCGGCGGCCGGCACCGGCGGCGCGGGTGCCGCTTCCACGGCCGCGGGCAGCGGCGGCAAGGACGCCGGTGGCTTCGACGCGCTGCTGCAGGCCACGCCACCGCCCGCGCCGCGCCCGGCGGCCAGACCCGCCGCCAAACCCGCGCCGGAGGCGCAGGGCAAGGGCACCGACGATTCCGCTTCCGCGCCCGGATCCGGCACTCCTTCCGGGCCCGTCGACGAGACCGCCGCCAGCGGCGCCGACAAGCCGGCAGCCAAGCCGGAGGCCGATACCCGGCAACCGCAGGACGCCGCCGATCCGGACGAACTGCCGTGGCCGCCGCCGGGCCTTTCCGGCCTGCCTGTCGATATTCCGGCGCCGGTCGATCCCGCCGTTGCCGGCGTCAGCGCCATGGCCTTCGCGGGCGATCCGCGCGCGGTCGCGGCCCCGCCGACGCTGGCCAACCCGGCGGCGCCACCGGCACCGCTTCAACAGCCGGCTCCGGCCATGACGTCCGCTCCGGCCGTCGCCGCGCCCACCGTGCAGGCCGCGCCGCAGGCGGCCGCCGCCGAGGCGGCCGTCGATGCCGTGGCGCAGCTGGCCACCGGACTCCCTCCGGGTGCGCCGCGCGCCGATGCCGGCAACGCGCTGCCGGCGACGGAGCCTTCCGCCGCCACCGCCGCGCTGTTCGGCCCGCTGCTGCAGAACCTGGCCGCCGTGGCCGAGGCGCGGCCGGCGGCAGCCTTCCCGCCGGCGCTGTCCGCGCCGGTGGACATGCAGTCCCCCGATTTCGACGAAGCCGTCGGCGCGCGCGTGGGCTGGCTGGCCGACCAGAAGATCGGCCACGCCCACATCCGCGTCACCCCGAACGACCTGGGACCGGTGGAGGTGAAGCTGCAGCTGGAAGGCGACCGCGTGCATGCCACCTTCTCCAGCGCCCACGCCGAGGTCCGCCACGCGCTGGAGAACGGCCTGCCCCGGCTGCGCGAAATGCTCGGCGAACAGGGCCTGCAGCTGGCGCATGCCGACGTCGGCCAGCAGTCCTCCAATCCGCGCGCGTCCGGCGGCGAAGGCCAGGCGGCCGGCAGCGGCGGCAGCGCAGAAGCCGACGTGGGCGGCGACGGGGCGCAAGCTACGACGGGCGTGCACGCGATCCGGCTGCGCGGCCTGCTCGACGCCTACGCCTGAGGAAAACCGCGGCCGGACGGCGGTTTCCAGGGGGAAACCGGACGCCGGTCCCGGTTTCGTCGCGACTGGCGGTCGTCAACTTCCCGTCGTCGCACTTGACCCGCACTGCGGCACGCATATTGCATATTCAGGGACAGCAACCCTGAGGAGCACAACGTGGCAGCCGCCGCCGACAAATCCCGCAAGCCAGACCCCTCCAAGGACAAGGACAAGGACAAGGACCCGGCCGCCAAGCCGCGCCGCTCGATGCTGGCCACGGTCCTGATCGCCGTGATCGCCGCCGGTGGCGCCGGCGGCGCGGTCTGGTATTTCACCCAGGGCCACGCCGACGCGGCGCCGGCCAAGGCCAAGGCCGCCGCGCCGGCCACGCCGGCCCCCGCCCAGTACTTCGCGCTCGATCCGGCCTTCGTGGTCAACCTCAGCGGCCGCCTGGACGGCCCGCGCTACCTGCAGGTCGAGGTGCAGCTGATGACCCGCGACCCGGAAGCGCTGCCGGCATTGCAGACCCATGCCCCGGCGATCCGCGCCAGGCTGCTGATGCTGTTCTCCCAGGTCGAACCGGAACAGATCGCCGACCGCGCCGGCAAGGAGAAGCTGCAGGCCGCCGCGCTGGCCGAGGTGCAGAAGCTGATGATGGCCGAGACCGGCAAGAAGACCGCCGACGACCTGCTGTTCACCAGTTTCGTCACCCAGTAAGGCCGCGCCGATGAGCATCAACGACCTGCTGTCCCAGGATGAGATCGACGCCCTGCTGCACGGCGTCGATTCCGGCGCGGTGGAGACCGTCGAGCCGGAACCGCCGCCGGGCGAGGCGCGGGCCTACGACTTCGCCAGCCAGGACCGGATCATCCGCGGGCGCATGCCCACCCTGGAGATGGTCAACGAGCGCTTCGTGCGGCTGTGGCGCATCGGCCTGTTCAACCTGATCCGGCGCTCGGCCGAGCTGTCGGTGCGCGGCATCGAACTGATCAAGTTCGGCGACTACCTGCACTCGCTGTACGTGCCCACCAACCTGAACCTGGTGCGCTTCAAGCCGCTGCGCGGCACCTGCCTGATCGTGTTCGAACCGACCCTGGTGTTCGCGGTGGTGGACAACTTCTTCGGCGGCGACGGGCGCTACCACACCCGCATCGAGGGCCGCGAGTTCACCGCCACCGAGATGCGCGTGATCCAGCTGATGCTCAAGCAGACCTTCGCCGACCTGCGCGAGGCCTGGAGCCCGGTGATGAACGTCGATTTCGACTACATCAACTCCGAGATCAACCCGCACTTCGCCAACATCGTCAGCCCGCGCGAGTACGTGGTGGTGTGCCGCTTCCACGTCGAGCTGGAGAGCGGCGGCGGCGACATCCACATCACCCTGCCCTACTCGATGCTCGAGCCGATCCGCGAACTGCTCGACGCCGGCATCCAGAGCGACCGCAACGACCGCGACGAGAGCTGGGCGATCATGCTGCGCGAACAACTGGACACCGCCGAGGTGGAGCTGTCCAGCGTGATCGCGCGCCGCCGCATGAGCCTGCGCGACCTCACCCGCCTGAAGGTCGGCGACGTCCTGCCCATCGACATGATCAAGGACGTCCCGCTGTGCGTGGAAGGCATCCCGGTGTTCACCGGGGAATTCGGCATCGCCAACGACCGCAACGCCATCAAGATCACCGCAACCCATCCGCCGGGCAAGCGCCAGCGCCCGCCCGTGTCCCAGGAAGAGTCCAATGACTGAGAACGACCCCAACGAAACGCCCGCCGCCGCTCCGGCGCAGTTCGCCAACCTGCAGGCCGAGGGCGACGGCCAGGCCGACCTCAACCTGGACGTGATCTTGGACGTGCCGGTGACGCTGTCGCTGGAGGTCGGGCGCGCGCGCGTGCCAATCCGCAACCTGCTGCAGCTCAACCAGGGCTCGGTGGTGGAACTGGAACGCGGCGCCGGCGAGTCCCTGGACGTGTTCGTCAACGGCACGCTGATCGCCCACGGCGAGGTGGTGGTCATCAACGACCGCTTCGGCGTGCGCCTGACCGACGTGGTCAGCCCCAGCGAACGCATCCGGAGACTGCGTTGAGCCTGCTGCCGGCCGCCGCCCTCGCCGTCGCGGCCAAGGCCGCGCCGGTCGGGCAGCACGCTCCCGCCGCGCCGGGCCTGTTCGGCGCGGTGATGGCGCTGCTGATGGTGCTGGCGCTGATCGTCGGCCTGGGCTGGCTGCTCAAGCGCATGCCCGGCAGCGGCTTCCGCCCGGCCGACGGGCTGAAGGTGGTGGCCAGCCTCAACGTCGGCGCCAAGGAACGCGTGGTGGTGGTGGACGTCAACGGCCAGCAGCTGCTGCTGGGCGTCACCGCCGGCGGCATCAGCACCCTGCACCAGCTGCCTGAACCGTTGCCGCAGGCGCCGCCGCCGTCGCTTCCCAACCTCAAACACCTCCCGAATTTCGCGCAGCTGCTGCAGCAGAAGCTGCGCAAGGACGCCTGACCATGCCGGTCCACCGCTTCGATCCCCGCCGCTGCTGGCAGCTGGCGTTCCTGTTCGCCCTGCTGGCGCTGCCGCTGTTCGCCTGGGCCGCACCCGCCGCGCCGCAGCTGCCGGCCCTGCCTGACGTGAACGTCGGCCGCATCGGCGGCCAGCCGGTGAGCCTGCCGCTGCAGACCCTGCTGCTGATGACGGCCATCACCCTGCTGCCGTCGCTGCTGCTGGTGCTGACCGCCTTCACCCGCATCATCATCGTGCTCGGCCTGCTGCGCCAGGCGATGGGTACCGGGCAGACGCCGTCCAACCAGGTGCTGCTCGGCCTGGCGCTGTTCCTGACCGCGATGATCATGATGCCGGTCTGGGACAAGGCCTGGTCCACCGGCATGGCGCCGTACCTGGACGGGCAGATCGACTTCCAGACCGCCTGGGCGCTGACCACCCAGCCGCTGCGCGCCTTCATGCTGGCGCAGGTGCGCGAGACCGACCTGATGACCTTCGCCGGCCTGGCCGGCCACGGCCCCTATGCCGGCCCGGACGCGATCCCGTTCCCGGTGCTGGTGGCCTCGTTCGTGACCAGCGAGCTGAAGACCGCCTTCGAGATCGGCTTCCTGATCTTCATCCCGTTCGTGATCATCGACCTGGTGGTGTCCAGCGTGCTGATGTCGATGGGCATGATGATGCTTTCGCCGATGCTGATCTCCGCGCCATTCAAGATCCTGCTGTTCGTGCTGGTGGACGGCTGGGTGCTGGTGGTCGGCACGCTGGCGGCGAGCTTCAATGCGGTTTGAAGCGGGCAACGGGGAAAGGGGAACGGGGAAGGTGGATTTCCCTCTTTTCCCGCCCCTCCCGCCGCCGAGCCCTCTTCCTTCCCTGTTCCCCCTTCCCCGTTCCCGGCCTTCCGCATGAGTCCCGAACTTGCCCTTACCGAACTGCGCGGCGGCCTGGTCGCCACGCTATGGATCGCCGGCCCGCTGCTGATCGTCGTGCTGGTGGTCGGCGTGGTGATCGGCATCATCCAGGCCGCCACCCAGCTCAACGAACCGACCATCGCCTTCATCGCCAAGGCCGCGGCGCTGACCGCGGCGCTGTTCGCGCTCGGCAGCCTGCTGATCGGCCACCTGGTGGAGTTCACCACCCTGCTGTTCCAGCGCATCCCGCACCTGATCGGCTAGGCGCGCCGTGGATCCCGTCACCCGGATGGCCATCGACGGCCAGCAGGCCTTCGCCATCATCGGCACCACCCTGTGGGTCATGCTGCGCATCGGCGCGATGCTGATGGCCATGCCGATGGTGGGCACGCGCGCGGTGCCGGCGCGGGTGCGGGCGATGCTCGCCGTCGCCCTGTCGGTGGCGCTGGCGCCGGTGCTGCCGCCGGTGCCGGCGTGGAACGGGTTCGACGCGGCCACGGTGCTGACCGTGGCGCGCGAACTGGCCGTCGGCGTGACCATCGGCTTCCTGCTGCGGCTGATCTTCGAGACCGGCGCGATGGCCGGCGAACTGGTCGCGCAGGGCACCGGCCTGGCGTTCGCGCAGATGACCGACCCGCTGCGCGGCGGCAGCTCCGGCGTGGTCGGACAGTGGTTCTACCTGCTGTTCGGCCTGCTGTTCTTCGCCGGCAACGGCCACCTGGCGCTGATCTCGCTGCTGGTGGAAAGCTACAAGGCGCTGCCGATCGGCACCGCGCTGCCCGACCCGCACGCGATGGCCTCGGTGGTTCCCACCCTGTTCCTGCAGGTGTTCCGCGGCGCGCTGACCCTAGCGCTGCCGCTGATCGTGGCGATGCTGGCGGTGAACCTGGCCTTCGGCGCGCTGGCGCGGGCCGCGCCGGCGTTGAACCCGATGCAGCTGGGCCTGCCGGTGTCGCTGCTGCTGGGCCTGTTCCTGCTGACCCTGCTGGCCGGGGAAATGGCCGCACCGGTGCAGCGCCTGTTCGACGAGGCATTCGACGCGGCGCGCCAGGTGACGTCGTGATGCGCGGCGCCGTTTGGGCGGGACGGCGCCTCCAGCGCCGGTTCCCTTGCCCGGGCGGGGCCGGGCCGGGATAGTCTGGAGCCCTGTCGCCGGCGGGGAAGCACCGGCGCGCGGGACCATGGCACACCCCAACGTGCCATCGAGCGTAGGGAGGGAGCGATGCTTGCAGGAAGCTACAACCCGTTGTTCGTCGTGCTTTCGGTCCTGGTCGCGATGCTGGCCTCGTTCACGGCGCTGGACATGGCCTCGCGGGTCTCGGCCTCGCGCCACTCCGGCGCGGCGGTCGGCTGGCTGCTGGCCGGCGGCATCGCCATGGGCGCGGGCATCTGGTCGATGCACTTCGTCGGCATGCTGGCCTTCCGCCTGCCGATCCCGCTCGGCTACGACCTCGGGCTGACCGTCGAATCGCTGCTGGTGGCCGTCGCCGCCTCGCTGTTCGCGCTGTGGCTGGTCTCGCGCCCGACCCTGCCGCACCTGCGGCTGGCGCTGGGCGCGCTGCTGATGGGCATGGGCATCGCCTGGATGCACTACGCGGGCATGGCCGCGCTGCGCATGCAGCCGGCCATCGACTACGACCCGCTGCGCTTCGTGCTCTCCATCGCGATCGCGGTGGTCGCCTCGTGGAGCGCGCTGTACATCGCCTTCCGCCTGCGCGCGGTGGAGAAGGCGCTGCCGCAGCGCCTGGCCGCGGCGGCGGTGATGGGCCTGGCCATCGTCGGCATGCACTACACCGGCATGGCCGCAGCGCGCTTCCCGGCCGGCTCGGTCTGCGGGGCGGCGACCAACGGCGGGATCAGCGTCGAATGGCTGGCCGCCTGCGTGGTGATGCTGACGGTGGCGGTGATGGCGGTGGTGCTGGTCATCTCGCTGTTCGAGCAGCGCATGCAGGCGCGCCTGCTGCACCTGCGCAACTCGACGCTGTCGGCCTCGCTGGACGACGCGCGCAAGGAACTGTTCCACGCCAGCCGCCACGATTCGCTGACCGGCCTGCCCAACCGCCAGCTCTCGCACGACCGCATCGAGCAACTGCTGCAGCGCTGCGCCACGGACAGGCTGCCGTGCGCGGTGATGACGCTGGACCTGGACGAGTTCCGCCACATCAACAGCGCCTTCGGCCCGCAGGCGGGCGACGCGGTGATGGTCGACGTGGCCGAACAGCTGCGCCGCCTGCTGCCGGAAGGCGGCCTGGTCGGGCGCCTGGGCGGCGACCAGTTCGTGGTCGCCACGCCGCTGGCCGGTGGCGCCGGCGCCGCACCGCTGGCCGAACGCATCCTGATCGCACTCAACGCGGTGCGCGTGGGCGGGCGCGACATGCGCGTGACCGGCAGCCTGGGCGTATCGCTCTATCCGCAGCACGGCACCGCCGCGCCGCAGCTGGTGGCCCATGCCGAGACCGCCACCGGCCACGCCAAGCAGGCCGGGCGCAACACCCACGCGCAGTTCGCCGAGTGGATGAACGCCGATGCCGAGCAGGACCGGCGCCTGCTTGAGGACCTGCACCGGGCGCTGGGAACCGCGCAGCTGTCGCTGCACTACCAGCCGCGGGTGCACGCCGACAGCGGCCGCACCACCGGTGCCGAGGCCCTGATCCGCTGGCACCATCCCGCGCACGGGCCGGTGCCCAGCGAGCGCATCATCCGCCTGGCCGAGCAGAACGGGCTGATGGACACGATCGGCCGCTGGGTGCTGGACGAGGCCTGCCGGCAGATCCGCTGCTGGCACGATGCCGGCCATCCCGACTGGCAGGTGTCGGTCAACCTGTCGGGCCTGCAGCTGGACTCGCCCGGCCTGGTCGAGGACGTGCGCCAGGCCCTGCAGCGCAACGCGCTGGAGCCCTCGCGCCTGGTCCTGGAAGTCAGCGAGAACGCGGTGACCCGCGATGCCGACGCCGCGGTCGGCGTGCTGCGCGCCATCGCCGCGCTGGGCGTGGGCATCGCGATCGACGATTTCGGCACCGGCTTCTCCAGCCTGCTGCAGCTGCGACGGCTGCCGGCCACCGAGATCAAGATCGACCGCGCCTTCGTGCTGGCGCTGGAGGACAGCGACGAGGACGTGGTGGTGGTCTCGGCCATCGTGGCCCTGGGCCATGCGCTGAACATGGAAGTCGTCGCCAAGGGCATCGAGACCTCCGGCCAGCGGACCTACGCCGAGCGCCTGGGCTGCGACCACCTGCAGGGCTACCAGCTGGGGCATCCGGTCGGCGCGGAGAGCTTCATGCGCCTGTACGGCGGCGCCTGACGGCCACGGCCGGCCGCCGGGAGCCCGGCGGCGGCGCGCCGCAGCCGATCCGTGGCGCGGGCTGGCAGCCTGGCTCTGGCCGCCCGCGCCACGGGTAACCGCCCACGGCGCGGGCCGCCGGCCCCTGGCCGCCCGCCTTCCCACCGCCCACCGGCGACGCGGAACGGTTCTTGCACGGCAGCGGCAGACTCCTGCATCCGCGCCTGGCCATGGCCGAGAACGAAGACGGCACCGAAAAAACCGAACAACCCACCGGCAAACGCCTGCGCGACGCCCGCGAGAAGGGCGACATCCCGCGCTCGCGCGAACTGGCCACCGCCGCCGTGTTCGGCGCCGGCGTGGTCGCCGTCACCACCCTGTCCGGCGTGATCGGCGGCAACGCGCGTGCCTGGATGCGCGGCGCGCTGACCCCCGACCCGGGCCTGTTCCAGACCCCGGACGCGCTGTTCGGCCATGCCGGGCTGCTGCTGCTCAAGCTGCTGCTGGCGACCTGGCCGCTGCTGCTGGTGTGCCTGCTGGCCAGTTTCGTCTCGCCGCTGCTGATGGGCGGGCTGCGGGTCTCGTCCAAGGCGCTGATGCCCGACCTGAACCGCATGAACCCGCTCAACGGGATCAAGCGCATCTACGGCGCGCAGTCGCTGGCCGAACTGGCCAAGTCGCTGCTGCGCGTGCTGTTCGTGGGCACCGCCGCCGGCCTGTGCATCTGGCACGGCTTGGACGCCCTGCGCGGCCTGCCGCGGATGCCGCTGGAACGGGCGGTGCTGGACGGGTTCGGCTTCACCCTGCGGCTGCTGCTGGCCACGGCCGGGGCGATGGCGCTGCTGGCGGCGATCGACGCGCCGTACCAGCACTGGAACTGGCTGCGCAAACTGAAGATGACCCGCGAGGAGGTCAAGCGGGAAATGAAGGAAAGCGAGGGCAGCCCGGAGGTCAAGGGCCGGATCCGGCAGATGCAGATGCAGATGTCGCAGCGGCGGATGATGGAGGCCGTGCCGGGCGCCGACGTGGTCGTGGTCAACCCGACCCACTACGCGGTGGCGCTCAAGTACGAGGCCGGGCGCATGAACGCCCCGACCGTGGTCGCGCGCGGCGTGGACGAACTGGCCCTGCGCATCCGCCAGGTGGCCGACGGCAACCGGGTGGCCATCGTCTCGGCGCCGCCGCTGGCACGCGCCTTGTATAGGGAAAGCCAACTCGGCAAGGAAATCCCCGTGAGACTGTATTCGGCCGTCGCCCAGATCCTGTCCTACGTCTACCAGCTGCGCGCCTGGCGCGGCGGGCCGATGCCGCAGCAGCCGGCCGTGGACATCGACGAATTCGGCCCGGGGGCACGCCGATGAGCGCCCAGCCCATGCCCGGCACCGCGCGCCGCCTGCTGGGGGTGATCCGCCAGGGATTCGGCGCGCCGCTGATCGTGCTGGCGCTGCTGGCGATGGTGGTCGTGCCGCTGGCCGCGCCGGTGCTCGACGCCCTGTTCACCTTCAACATCGCCATCTCGCTGATGGTGCTGCTGGCGGTGGTCTATGTGAAGCGGCCGCTGGATTTCACCATCTTCCCGATCGTGCTGCTGATCACCACGATGCTGCGGTTGGCGCTCAACGTGGCCTCCACCCGCGTCATCCTGCTCAACGGCCAGAACGGCCACGAGGCCGCCGGCAAGGTCATCGCCTCGTTCGGCGAGTTCGTGATCGGCGGCAACTACGCGGTGGGCATCGTGGTGTTCGCGATCCTGACCATCATCAACTTCGTGGTCATCACCAAGGGCGCCGGGCGCGTGTCGGAAGTGACCGCGCGCTTCACCCTGGACGCGATGCCCGGCAAGCAGATGGCGATCGACGCCGACCTCAACGCCGGCCTGCTGACGGCCGCCGAAGCCAAGGTCCGGCGCGAGGAAGTGCGCGAGGAAGCCGACTTCTACGGCGCGATGGACGGCTCGAGCAAGTTCATCCGCGGCGACGCCATCGCCGGCATCCTGATCCTGTTCATCAACCTGATCGGCGGCCTGGCGGTGGGCGTGCTGCAACACGGCATGCCGTTCGGCCAGGCTGCCGCCACCTATACCCTGCTGTCGATCGGCGACGGCCTGGTGGCGCAGCTGCCGGCGCTGCTGGTATCCAGCGCGGTGGCGATGCTGGTCACCCGCGCCTCGCGCTCGCAGGACATGAGCGAGGCGATGATGGGCCAGGTGTTCGGCCAGTACCGCGCCCTGGCCATCGCCGCGGCGATCATCGGCCTGGTCGGCCTGGTGCCGGGCATGCCCAACCTGGCCTTCCTGATCCTGGCCTCGATCCTCGGCTTCCTGGCCTGGAAGCTGTGGAAACGCGACATGGCCACCGCGGCCCAGGCCGGCGCCGAGGGCGCCGCCGCGCCGGGCGAGATCCCCGGCCTGCTCTCCTCGCAGCCGGCGCCGACCGCCGAACTGAGCTGGGACGAACTGCGCCCGGTCGACCCGCTGGGCCTGGAGGTCGGCTACCGGCTGATCCCGCTGGTGGACAAGGCCCAGGGCGGCGAACTGATGGCGCGCATCAAGGGCGTGCGCCGCAAGCTCACCCAGGACGTCGGCTTCCTGATCCCCTCGGTGCACATCCGCGACAACCTGGAGCTGCCGGCCACCACCTACCGCGTGCTGATCCACGGCGTGCCGGTGTCCAGCGCCGAGATCCACCCCGACCGCGAGCTGGCGCTGGACCCGGGCAGCGCCATGGGCCAGCTGGACGGCATTCCCGGCAAGGACCCGGCCTTCGGCCTGGACGCCACCTGGATCCAGCCGCACCAGCGCGCCCACGCCGAATCGCTGGGCTACACCGTGGTCGACCCGGCCACGGTGGTGGCCACCCACCTCTCGCACCTGATCCGCGAGCATGCCCCCGAGCTGCTCGGCCACGAGGAAGTGCAGCAGCTGCTGGCGACCCTGGCCAAGAGCGCGCCCAAGCTGGTCGAGGACCTGACCCCGAAGGCGCTGCCGATCTCGGCGGTCGCGCGCGTGCTGCAGAACCTGCTGGTCGAGCGCATCCCGATCCGCCAGCTGCGCAAGATCGCCGAGGCGCTGGTGGAGAACGCCCCGCTCACCCAGGACCCGGTCGCGCTGACCGCCGCGGTGCGCAACGCCCTGGGCCGCTTCATCGTGCAGGAGATTGCCGGGATGTCGCCGGAACTGCCTGTGTTCACCCTGAATCCGCAACTGGAACGGGTCTTGCAGGAATCCACGCAGGGCAACGGTGCCGCACTGGAACCCGGTCTCGCCGAGCGCCTCCACCAGAGTCTTGCCGAATGCGTCGGCAAGCAGGAGGCGCGCAACGAGCCGGCCGTGGTGCTGGTACCGGGCCCGGTCCGCGCCGCCCTCGCGCGGATGGTCCGCCACAGCGTCCCCTCGCTGTCGGTGCTGGCCTACAGCGAGGTACCGGAAGACAAGCGCCTGAAGCTGGTCGGCACGATCAGCTGAGGAAGCCTGGAAACCGGCAGCGGCATCGGGCCACGTCAAAGAACGGACACCTGATCGGCCACCGCCACAACGAAGGACGAAGGAGCACGCACCGCCATGCACGACACCGCCAACGCCACTGCTCCCGCGCCGCACCCGCACACGAATTCCCGGTACTCCAGCATGAAGATCAAACGTTTCGTCGCCGCCGACATGCGCACCGCCATGAACCTGGTGCGCAAGGAACACGGCCCCGACGCCGTCATCCTGTCCAACCGGCGGATCGAGGAAGGCGTCGAGATCGTGGCGGCCGCCCACTACGACGAGACCGCGGTGCAGCGCGCCCTGGAGGCCTCGCGCCCGGCGCCGGAACCGGCGCCCAAGCCGCGCAGCGCCGCCGAGGCGATCATCGCCGCGATGACCCGCCGCAAGGCGCCGGAACCGGAACCGGTGGTGGCCACCGCCTCGGCCGTGGCCGCGCTGGCCCGCTCGGCGGTCGGCGCCACCGGCCGCTCCATCGACAGCAGCGTCGAACTGGCGCCGGGCAGCCGCTTCTCCTCGCTGCTCAAGCCGCAGCCGCGGCCAGCCGCGGCACGCGCGCCTGAACTTCCGGAACAGATCTTCGCCACCTTCCCGGCGCTGGACGACGCCCCGGTGGTGCCGGCGTTCCGCCCCGAAGGCTTCGCCGTCGCCGAGCCGGCACCGGTGCCGGCCGCGCTCAACCGCGCCCGCTTCGTGATCGACCCGCCGCTGGAGGCGCCGGTCGCCGTCCCCGCCGCGCTGGCCGCCGCGCCGGCGCCGCGCACCGAACCGGCCACGCCGGCACCGGCCCTGCCGGAAGCGCCCCAGCCGCGCGCGGTCGTGGCCTCCGCGGCCGAACCGGCGATGCCGGCCGTCGCGACCGTCAATGTTCCGGCGCCGGCGACCGAGACCGCGCCCGCCGCACCGGCGCTGAGCGTGGTCGCCTCGGCCCCGCGCGAAGACGGCCAGCTGGCCCAGCTGCGCCAGGAAGTGGCCGGCATGCGCCAGCTGATCGAGCGCGAGATGCACCGCTTCACCGACGAACGCCTGCGCGGCAGCCCGGTGCGCGCCAACGCGCTGGACCTGATGGACGAATACGGCTTCGACGCCGGCCTGGCCCGCGACGTCGCCGTGCGCATGCCCGCCGACATCGACCCGGCGCGCGCCCGCGGCCTGATGCTGGGCCTGATCTCCAAGCGGCTGCCGATCGCCCCGGTCGACCCGATCGAGGCCGGCGGCGTGATCGCCCTGGTCGGCCCCACCGGCGCCGGCAAGACCACCACCATCGCCAAGCTGGCCTCGCGCTTCGCCGAAGCCCACGCCGCCCGCGACGTGGCCCTGGTCACCACCGACACCCAGCGCATCGGCGCGCGCGAGCAGCTGTACGGCTTCGGCCGCCAGCTCGGCATCGCCGTGCACGAGGCCAGCAGCGGCACCAACCTCAACCAGTTGCTCGAGCGCCTGGCCGACTACAAGCTGGTGCTGATCGACACCGCCGGGCTGGGCCAGCGCGACCGCGCCCTCACCGCCCAGCTGCAGTGGCTGCGCGCCGCCGGCCAGATCCGCACCCTGCTGGTGCTGCCGGCCAACACCGGTTTCCAGGACATGGACGAGGTGGTGCGCCGCTTCGGCGCGGCCAACCCGCAGGGCCTGGTGCTGACCAAGCTGGACGAGACCGGCCGCTTCGGCTCGGCCCTTTCGGTGGCAGTGGATCACCATTTGCCGATCACATGGGTGACGGATGGGCAGGATGTGCCGGAAGATCTGCATCGGGCCTCGGCGGCCAATCTCGTGCTTCGCCTTGAAGATTTGCGCCGCGCGGCCGATATGCCCTGCAATCCGGAGTTGAACCATGCCGTCGCGTGAATACGCCAAGCTGACCAATGCCTTCCCGCTGTCGGCCACCCGCCGCCAGCCCGCCGGCCCCGTGCGCACCATCGCGGTGACCGGGGGCAAGGGCGGCGTGGGCAAGACCAACGTCTCGGCCAACCTGGCCGTGGCGCTGGCCGGCATGGGCAAACGCACGCTGCTGCTGGACGCCGACCTGGGCCTGGCCAACATCGACGTCATCCTCGGCCTGCAGCCCAAGCGGACCCTGGCCGACCTGGTCGCCGGGCGCTGCACGCTGGAGGAAGTGATCATCGAGGGCCCCGGCGGCGTGCTGGTGGTCCCGGCCGCGTCCGGGCGCCGGCACATGGCCGAGCTGCAGCCGGCCGAGCACGTCGGCCTGGTCAACGTGTTCTCCGAGCTGGAACGCGACCTGGACGTGATGATCATCGACACCGCCGCCGGCATCACCGACAGCGTGCTGACCTTCTGCCAGGCCGCGCAGGACACGGTGGTGGTGGTCTGCGACGAGCCGGCCTCGATCACCGACGCCTATGCGCTGATCAAGGTGCTCTCGCGCGAGCGCGGCGTGGACCGCATGCAGGTGGTGGCCAACATGGTGCGCGACCCCAACGAGGGCCGCGTGCTGTACGAGAAGCTGGTGCGGGTCTGCGACAAGTTCCTGGCCGACGTCTCGCTCAACTACCTGGGCTGCGTGCCGCAGGACGACTGGCTGCGCCTGTCGGTGCAGCGCCAGCAGCCGGTGGTGAAGCTGTACCCCTCGGCGCCGGCCTCGCTGGCCATCCAGGAGATCGCCCGCCGCACCGCCCGCTGGCAGGCGCCCACCGAGCCGCGCGGCGGCGTGGAGTTCTTCCTGGAGCGCATCCTCCAGCGCGGGGTGGCCACATGAAGCCCGCCGCTGCCCACTACCGCGAGGTGCAGCGCGCCAGCGCCAACGACTGCATCGCCCGCCATTCGGACCTGGTGCGGCGCATCGCCCACCACCTGGCCGCGCGGCTGCCGGCCAGCGTGGAGATCGACGACCTGATCCAGGCCGGCATGATGGGCCTGATCGAGGCCTCGCGCAGCTACGACGCCGAACAGGGCGCCTCCTTCGAGACCTACGCCTCGATCCGCATCCGCGGCTCGATGATCGACGAGATCCGCCGCGGCGACTGGGTGCCGCGCTCGGTGCACCGCCGCGCCCGCGACGCGGCCGCCACCATCCGCCGCCTGGAGCAGTCCACCGGCCGCGCCGCCAGCGCCACCGAGGTGGCCGAGGCGATGGAGATGCCGCTGCCCGAGTACATGCGGCTGATCGAGGACGCCGCGCGCGGCCAGGTGCTGAGCCTGGAATCGCGCATCGAGGACCAGGGCGAACTGGATACCCCGGCCACCGGCGGCCCGACCCCGCAGCAGGTGCTCGAGCGCAGCCAGTTCGGCGAGGAACTGGGCAGGGCCATCGGCCAGCTGCCCGACCGCGAGCAGCTGGTGCTGTCGCTGTACTACGAGCAGGAACTGAACCTGAAGGAGATCGGCGCGGTGCTCGGGGTGAGCGAGTCGCGCGTCTGCCAGATCCACGGCCAGGCCATGCTGCGCCTGCGCGGCCGGTTGAAGATTTTCGAGGCGGCCGACGCCGGCCTCGTCGAACCATGAAGAGGAACACCTTTTGAACAAGAACATGCGGATCCTGATCGTCGACGACTTCTCGACCATGCGGCGCATCGTCAAGAACCTGCTGGGCGACCTGGGCTTCACCAACACCGCCGAGGCCGAGGACGGGCATGCCGCGCTGGCGCTGCTCAACAGCCAGCCGTTCGACTTCGTGGTCACCGACTGGAACATGCCGGTGATGACCGGCATCGAACTGCTCAAGGCGATCCGCGCCGATGCCAAGCTCAAGACCCTGCCGGTGCTGATGGTCACCGCCGAGGCCAAGCGCGAGCAGATCATCGAGGCCGCGCAGAACGGCGTGAACGGCTACATCATCAAGCCGTTCACCGCCCAGACCCTGGAGGAGAAGCTGGGCAAGATCTTCGAGCGGCTGGCGGCGAGCGCCTGATGACGACCATGGCCAGCCAGACCCTGAGCGAGAAATCGGCCCTGGTGCAACGCCTGCAGGACGCGCTGGCGGCGCTGGAGAGCGGCGACGAGACCGGCTGGCGCCGCGAGATCGACGCGCTGGCGGCGCTGCGCACCCAGCCGATGATGGCCGGCCTGGGCCGGCTGGCGCGCGAACTGGGCCAGGCGCTGGGCGAACTGCCGACGGTGCCGTCCGAGGCCGGCGAGCTGGACGATGCCTGCGCGCGGCTGGACCACGTGGTGGAGATGACCGAGAAGGCCACCCACCGCACCCTGGACCTGGCCGAACAGTGCCGCGGGCTGGTCACCGGCCTGCGCGAAGGCAGCCTGCCGGCGGTCGAACACGAGCAGGCGCTGGACCACATCCGCCACAACCTCACCGAGATCGCCCTCACCCAGAGCTACCAGGACCTGACCGGGCAGATCATCCGCCGCGTGGTCGGCATCGTGCGCCGCGTGCACGAGGGGTTCGGCGCGCTCGGCCTGCCGCCGCCGGAACACGAGTCCCGCGAACAGGCGCGCGGCGGCCTGGCCGGCCCGGCGCTGGAAGGCATCGACCGCCACGCCGTCAGCCAGGACGACGCCGACGACCTGCTCTCCGACCTGGGGCTGTGACGCCATGAGCGCCTTCGCCGACGACATCGCCGCCGACTTCATCCTCGAGGCCCAGGAAATCCTGGACCGCCTGGGCGAACAGCTGGTCACGCTGGAGCAGTCGCCCCAGGACAACGACCAGCTCAACGCGGTGTTCCGCGGCTTCCACACGCTCAAGGGCGGCGCCGGCTTCCTCGGCATCAACGCGATGGTCGAACTGTGCCACGCCGCCGAGGAAACCCTGGGCATGGCGCGCTCGGGCAAGGCGGTGCTGCAGGCGCACCACTTCGACGCCGCGCAGCAGTCGCTGGACTGGCTGCAGGCGATGCTCGACGCGGTGTCCGCCGGCACCGACCCGGAGCACGCGCCGCCGGCGCTGATCGCGCTGTTCGATGTCGACGCCGCCCCGGCCGCGCCGGTGGCCGCCGCGGCGCCCGCCGCCGCGTCCGGCGGCGACCTGATCAGCGAGGACGAGTTCGAGGACCTGCTCGACCAGCTGCACGGCGGTTCGGCCCCCGGCGCCAAGCCGGTCGCCACCGCCGCGGCCAAGGGCGGCGACGACCTGATCAGCGAAGACGAGTTCGAAGCCCTGCTCGACCAGCTGCATGGCGGTTCGGCGCCCGGCGCCAAGCCTGCGGCGGCCGTTCCCGCGCCGGCCGCGGCCAAGGGCGGCGACGACCTGATCAGCGAGGACGAGTTCGAGGCCCTGCTCGACACCCTGCACGGCGGCGCCGCCCCCGGCGCCCGCGCGCTGCCGGCCGCCGCGCCCGCCGCCGCGCCGCGCCCGGCGCCTGCACCGCGTGCGGCCACGCCCGCGCCCGCCGCGGCCGCGCCCAAGGCCGCCGAGCCCGAGCACACCGTGCGCGTGGACACCAAGCGCCTGGACGCCATCGTCAACCTGATCGGCGAACTGGTGCTCTCGCGCAACCGCCTCAAGACCCTGCGCACGCGGCTGAAGGACGAGGAACTCGACCGCGCCGTCTCCACCCTCGACATCGCCACCGCGCGCCTGCAGTCGGCGGTGATGCGCACCCGCATGCAGCCGGTGGGCAAGGTGTTCTCGCGCTTCCCCAAGGTCGCGCGCGACGTCGCTCGCAACCTGAAGAAGGAAGTGGACCTGGAACTGGTCGGCGCCGAGACCGAGCTGGACCGCAACCTGGTCGAAGCGCTGGCCGACCCGCTGGTGCACCTGGTGCGCAACGCCATCGACCACGGCATCGAGATGCCCGAGCTGCGCGAGGCGCAGGGCAAGCCGCGCATGGGCCGCGTGCGCCTGTCGGCGCAGCAGGAAGGCGACTACGTCAGCATCGAGGTGCAGGACGACGGCGCCGGCATCGATCCCGAGCGCCTGCGCGCCAAGGCCCGCGAGAAGGGCCTGCTGGACCCGGAAGCGGCCGCGCGCCTGAGCAGCGAGGAATGCCTGCACCTGGTGTTCCTGCCCGGCTTCTCGACCAAGCAGGAGGTCACCGACATCTCCGGCCGCGGCGTCGGCATGGACGTGGTGCAGTCGCGCATCCGCGAGCTGAGCGGACAGATCCAGATCCAGTCCGAACTGGGCCGCGGCAGCCGCTTCCTGATCCGCGTGCCGCTGACCCTGGCGATCCTGCCGACCCTGCTGGTGCAGGCCGGCGAGGACATCTACGCGCTGCCGCTGGCGCGCGTGATGGAAGTGCTGCACGCGCCGCGCACCTCGCTGGGCTGGTTCGACGGCCGCGCCGTGCTCGACCGCAAGTCGCACACGCTGGCGCTGCTCGACCTGCGCCAGTGGCTGGACGTGGAACCGGCGCACTCCACCCTGCTCACCATCGTCGTGCTGCAGGTCGGCGAGGCCCGCTTCGGCCTGGTCGTGGACCAGGTGCGCGGCCGCGAGGAAGTGGTGATCAAGCCGCTGCCCAAGGCCCTGCGCGGTCTGAAGGGCTACGCCGGCGCCACCTTGATCGGCGACGGGCGCATGGCGCTGATCCTGGACGTGGACGGGCTGCGCGGCCAGGAGTGATCCCCGCCCGTAGGAGCGGCTTCAGCCGCGAATGCTTTCAGGGCTTTCGCCGGGAAGCATCCGCGGGCCTTCGCCAAGAGCGTTCGCGGCTGAAGCCGCTCCTGCCGCCGTTCCTGCCTCCACCGTTCAAGTACCCCCCGCAAAAGCCGATATCCGTTAAATGGACAGACTCAGCATCATCGGACTCTTCCTCGCACTGGCCTCGCTGGTGGGCGGGAGCATTCTCAAGGGAGCGGGCCTGTCCTCGCTGTGGTCGCCGGCCGCGTTCGTCATCGTCATCGTCGGCACCATCGCCGCGATCCTGCTGCACACCTCGCCGGCGATCTTCCGCCACGCCTTCCGGATCGTGCGCTGGGTGGTGCAGCCGCCGGCCAGCGACCGCCAGGCGCTGATCCGGCAGATCGTGGACTGGAGCAACATCGCCCGCCGCCAGGGCCTGCTGGGCCTGGAGCCGCAGGTGGAGATGCAGGACGACCCGTTCCTGCGCAAGGGCCTGCAGCTGGTGGTGGACGGCGTGGAGCCCGACGCGATCCGGCACATGCTGGAGATCGAGCTCAGCGGCCAGGAACACCGCGACCTGGCCGCGGCCAAGGTGTTCGAGGGCATGGGCATCTATGCGCCGACCCTGGGCATCATCGGCGCGGTGCTGGGCCTGATCGCGGTGATGAAGAACCTGGCCGACCCGAGCAAGCTCGGCCACGGCATCGCCGCCGCGTTCACCGCCACCATCTACGGCATTGCCTCGGCCAACCTGCTGTTCCTGCCGGTCGCGGCCAAGCTCAAGAGCGTGATCGCCTGCAACAGCCGCGAGCGCGAGATGATCATCGAAGGGCTGATCGCCATCGCCCAGGGCGAGAACCCGCGCAACATCGAAACCAGCCTGGCCGGCTTCGTGGGTTGAACCATGGCCCGTCGAAAGTCCCACGAAGAGCACGCCAACCATGAGGCATGGGCCATCCCCTATGCCGACCTGATGACGCTGCTGCTGGCCTTCTTCGTGGTGATGTACGCCATTTCCTCGCTCAACGAGGGCAAGTACCGGGTCATGGCCGACGCCCTGACCACCGCCTTCGGCGGCTCGCCGCGCACCATCACCCAGGTGCAGGTCGGTCACCAGCAGCTGCAGGGCGGCGGCCACGACAGCCCGGCGGTGATCCGCGCGCCGAGCATGACCGGCGGCGCGGTCGCCGACCCGACCCGGCTGCCGTCGATGGCCTCGCAGATGACCCAGCCGGTATCGCTGCGCGACCGCGAGCAGCTGCAGCGCGCCGAGCGCCAGCTCGGGCAGATCGCCGAGAAGCTGACCCAGACGCTGGCGCCGCTGGTCAGCCAGGGCGTGATCACCGTGCGCCGCACCGAGCTGTGGATCGAGGTGGAGATCAACAGCGACATCCTGTTTCCCCCCGGCTCGGCGACGCTGGACGCCGGCGCGCGGCAGACCCTGGGCACGCTGGCCGACGTGCTGCAGGACGCGCCCAACGGCGTGCGCGTGGAAGGCCATACCGACAACATGCCGATCGCGACCGCGCAGTACCCGTCCAACTGGGAACTGTCGGCCGCGCGCGCGGCCAGCGTGGTGCACCTGTTCGCCGACCACGGCGTGCAGCCGCAGCGGCTGGCGATGATGGGCTACGGCGAATTCCGCCCGCGCGAGAGCAACGCGCAGATTGAAGGCCGCAACCGCAACCGGCGGGTGATGGTCATCATCCTGGCCGACTCGGCCGCCAGCGCCGACGCGCTGGCCGACGGCGCGACCACGGTCGCCGCCGAACACCCCACCCGCGATGCCGACGGCGCCGATGCGCCCGCGCGCGCGTCCGGACCGGCCACGCCGGCAGCAATAAAAGGAGTCCACTGATGCGTATCTGGGCCATTGCCAACCAGAAGGGCGGCGTCGGCAAAACCACCACCACGCTGGCGCTGGGCCGCGGCCTGGCCGCGCTCGGCCATCGCGTGCTGCTGATCGACCTCGATCCGCACGCCTCGCTGACCCGCGCCTTCGGCGTGCCGCTGGACCCGCCGCCGCAGGGCGTGCTGGAACTGTTCGCCCCCCCGCCGGTGGAGATCTCCGCCCTCGCCCGCGCCGGCGGCATCCCCGGCCTGGACTACCTGTGCGCGCAGGCCGCGCTGGCCACCCTGGAGCGGCGCAGCGCCAACCAGCCCGGCCTGGGCCTGGCGCTGCAGCACGCGCTGGCCCAGCACGGGCAGCGCCACGACTACATCCTGCTCGACTGCGCGCCGACTCTGGGCCTGCTGATGATCAACGCGCTGGCCGCCGCCGACCGCCTGATCATCCCCACCCAGGCCGAGCCGCTGGCGCTGCACGGCCTGGAAGGCATGGTGCGGACCGGGCAGATGGTCGAGCGCTCGCGCGGCCGCCCGCTGCCGGTGTCGATCCTGCCGACCCTGTTCGACCGCCGCACCCGCACCGGCAACGAAACCCTCAAGCTGATGCAGGACCGCTACGGCGAGCGGGTGTGGGAAGACGCCATCCCGGTCGATACCCGCATCAGCACGCCGGCCACCCTCACCGCCCCGGCGCACGACGACGCCTACCCCGGCCGCGGCTTGTCGGCCTATCGCCGGGCGCTGGAATGGCTGCGCGCCGAAGACGCCGCGCAGCTGGAGCGCGCGGCATGAACGGCATGAACGGCGTGGACGTGCTGGACGACTACCTGGGCGAGCTGCTGCTCGACGCGATACCGGCGCAGGCCGCCGCCCCGGCACCGTTAGCCGCCGTGCCGGCCGCCGCCACGCCGGCGCCGCCCGCCGCCCCGGCCGAAGTGGAACCGGCACCGCTTCCACCGCCTGCTGCGCCCGTGCCGGCGGTGGCCCGGGCCGCAGCGCCGCCCGCGCCGATTCCGGCCGCCCCCGCGGTACCGACGCCTGCCCCGCCCCCTTCGCCCGCGGTGTCGGTGCCCAGGGCCGAGGCCAGGCCTGCGCCTGCACCTGTGGCGCCGCCCCCGCCCGACGCCGCACCGGCGCGCCCGGCCGCGGCTCCCGCGCCCACCACCCCGGGCAACAACGTCTGGGCCGCCCTGCAGGCGCAGGCGCGCGAGCCGCACCAGCCGCAGCAGCGCCGTGCCAGCGAACGCGCCTCGCGCTGGCTGCGCCTGCGCTGCGGCGTCCAGGCCTATGCGCTGGAACTGCTCAAGGTGCAGGAAGTGGTGCTGCCGGTGCCGCTGCTGGGCCTGCGCGGCACCGCCACGGCGATGCTCGGCATCATGAACCTGCGCGGGCAGGTGGTGCCGGTGATCGACCTCGGCCTGCACCTGGGCTTCGCCGCGGTCGGCGAGGACAGCCAGACCCGCATCGTCGTACTCGAGGAAAAGGGCGAGACGCTCGGCCTGCGCGTGTCCGCGGTCGAGGACGTGGCCAACCTGACCGAATCGCAGATCGAACCGCCGGACACCGCGCGCATCTGCCAGATCTCCAACACCCTGTTCCGCGGGGTGGCCCGCATCGGCCAGCAGCCGATGATCCTGCTCGACGCCTCCGAACTGCTGCAGTGCGAACGGTAGGAATCCACCCTGGGGCGCGCATGGCCTCTCCCCCGGGAGGCGCCATCGCGCCCCAGGGCGGGTTCCTGCGCCAGCCCGATTCCGCGCACCCGTTCACAGAATCGACGGCCGGCCTTCACGCCGCTAAAGAACCCCGCGCGGTTGCCGCTAATTGGTCCAGTACCGTCTCTCCGGAGCAACGATGAGCACTGTGGCACTGGCGCAAGATCTGGGCATCGAGTCCACCAGCGAGCTGAAGCAACACCTGGCCCCGCACCTGGGCCGGGACGGCGCGTTGCGCGTGGATGCCAGCCAGGTAGGCCGCGTGCATACCGCCGCCATCCAGGTGCTGTGCGCCTTCGTCCTGGCCCGCCGCCAGGCCGGCCACGCCACCGTCTTCGACGACGCTACCGATACCTTCCGCGACGCCGCGCGCCTGCTCGGCGTCCTCCAGACCCTGGGTCTGGACGCAACCCCTGACAAATCGAATTCTGTGGAGAACGTTGCATGAGCGCTCGAATCCTGGTGGTGGACGACTCGGCGTCGATGCGCCAGATGGTGGCCTTCGCCCTCACCTCGGCCGGCTATTCCGTCGAGGAGGCCGAAGACGGCGCCGTCGCCCTGGGCCGCGCCAAGGGCGCCAAGTTCAACGCGGTGGTCACCGACGTGAACATGCCGAACATGGACGGCATCTCGCTGATCCGCGAACTGCGCCAGCTGCCGGACTACAAGTTCACCCCGATGCTGATGCTGACCACCGAATCGGCCGCCGACAAGAAGTCCGAAGGCAAGGCCGCCGGCGCCACCGGCTGGCTGGTCAAGCCGTTCAACCCGGAACAGCTGGTCGCCACCGTCCAGAAAGTCCTGGGCTGATCGCCCACCCCCACCGTCCCGAACCCCGACCGGATAGCGCGCCGATGAGCATGGACCTGCAACGTTTCCACGCCACCTTCTTCGAGGAAAGCCGCGAAGGGCTGGACGCCATGGAGGCCGGGCTGCTGGCCCTGGAGGACGGGCAGCAGGACCCGGAGATCATCAACTCGGTGTTCCGCGCCGCGCACTCGATCAAGGGCGGCGCCGGCACGTTCGGCTTCGAGGCCATCGCCGGCCTGACCCACGTGCTGGAAACCCTGCTGGACGAGCTGCGCGCCGGCAAGCGGGCGCTGGAGAGCGCCGCGGTCGACGCCATGCTGTCCTCGGTGGACGTGCTGCGCGCCCTGCTGCGCGAGGCCGAGCACGGCCAGGCCGCCGATCCGGCCGCCGTCGCCGCGGTGAAGGCGCGCCTGGAAGCGGTGCTGTCCGGCGCTGCCGCCGCGCCGGTCGCGGCCAAGCGCGAGGAAGCGGCGGCCGAGCCGGAAGGCTGGCAGATCGGCTTCGTGCCGGCGCCGTCGCTGTTCATGAGCGGCAACGACCCGCTGCGCATCATCCGCGAGCTGGAAACCCTGGGCCAGCTGCAGGTGGATGCGCGCATGGAGCGCCTGCCCGGCTTCGAGCAGATGGACCCGCTGGAAGCCTACATCGCCTGGGACCTGGGCCTGACCGGGCGCATCCCGCGCAGCAAGATCGAAGACACCTTCGCCTGGGTGGTGGACGACTGCGAGCTGGACATCCAGCCGATCATCGCCCCGCCGAGCCTGGCCACCAGCGCACCGACGCCGGTGCAGGAAGTGGCGGCCGAAGTCGCCGCGGCCGTGCGCCCGGCGGCCGCCGCGGCCAACGCCCCGGCCGGCGCCAGCCACGAGGCCGAAAGCTCGATCCGCGTCAGCGTCGACAAGGTCGATGCGCTGATCAACCTGGTCGGCGAGCTGGTCATCACCCAGGCCATGCTCAAGCAGGTCTCCGGCGGCCTGGATCCGTCCCACGCCGAGCGCCTGCTGGCCGGTCTGGACCTGCTCGAGCGCAATACCCGCGACCTGCAGGAAGCGGTGATCGGCGTGCGCATGCTGCCGGTGGACGCGGTGTTCCGCCGCTTCCCGCGGCTGGTGCGCGACCTGTCCTCGCGCCTGGGCAAGCAGGTGCGGCTGCGCACCATCGGCGAAGGCACCGAGCTGGACAAGGGGCTGATCGAGAAGATCGCCGATCCGCTGGTGCACCTGGTGCGCAACTCGATCGACCACGGCCTGGAAATGCCCGACGTGCGCCGCCAGGCCGGCAAGGACGAGATGGGCACCATCACCCTGGCCGCCTCGCACCAGGGCGGGCACATCGTCATCGAGGTCAGCGACGACGGCCGCGGCCTGAACCGCGACAAGATCCTGGCCAAGGCCCACGAGCGCGGCCTGGCGATTCCGGACAACCCGACCGACACCCAGGTCTGGGACCTGATCTTCCAGCCCGGCTTCTCCACCGCCGACGCGGTCACCGACCTGTCCGGGCGCGGCGTCGGCATGGACGTGGTCCGCCGCAACATCCAGGCCCTGGGCGGCGAAGTACAGCTGGAGAGCCAGAACGGCGCCGGCACCCGGGTGCTGATCCGCCTGCCGCTGACCCTGGCCATCCTCGACGGCATGACCGTGTCGGTCGCCGGCGAAACCCTGATCCTGCCGCTGGCCTACGTGCTGGAGGCGCTGCAGCCCAAGGCCGAGGACATCCGCACCATGGCCGGCGAAGGCCGCGTACTGCGCGTGCGCGGCGAATATCTGCCGATCCTGGCGCTGGGGCATTACTACGGCTACCGCCAGCAGACCCATGCCGATCCGCTGGTGGTGGTGGTCGAGGGCGACGGCCAGAAGATCGCGCTGGAAGTGGACGAGCTGCTCGGCCAGCAGCAGGTCGTGGTCAAGAACATCGAGAACAACTACCGGCGCATCTCCGGCGTTTCCGGCGCCACGATCCTGGGCGACGGCCGCGTCGCGCTGATCGTCGACGTCGGCGGCCTGGTCCGCTCGCTGCGCCTGCCGCAGGCGGCCTGAGTTCCACCGCTTCGCCCTTCGGGGCGAAGCCGTCGCTGCGGAGCGCCGGCTGGCGACAGGCGCCCGTTGTCCGACGCACCGCTCCGGAACTGAACCTCGCAGGCGCGGACCGAATGCGCGCAGCGCAGGATGCTTCCCTCCCTGCCCTGCCGACGCGGCGTGGCGCACCCTCCATGCGCGCGGCGGTGGCGCGCGGCCATTGCCTTCCTGCCGCACGGCGGAGGGCTTCGCAATCCACACCCGGCCCACGCGTCCGCGTTGGGCCTCCTCCGTTCCGGGACACCCGCATGCGCCACCTCGCACCCCTTGCCCTGCTCACCCTCGCCGCCCCGGCCTTCGCCGCTCCCCAGGCCAGCGCATGGCCGCCGAAGCTGGGCTTGGCCGACGGCACCGAGGCCGCGTTCACCGGCAACTTCGCCTGGGACATCAACCGCTTCGCCGACGGCGGCGGCGCGTTCGAAGACGATCAGGACTGGCGCCGCAAGGAGTTCGGCGTGGCCATCAAGCGCAAGGGCCTGTACGACTTCACCGCCTCCTACGACTTCCAGTCAGACACCTGGATGGACGTGGCCCTGCGCCTGGAGAGCAAGGGCCTGACCGGCCGCGACTTCGGCAAGTGGCGCGTCGGCCAGATGAAGCTGCCTCTTGGCTTCGAGGGCAACACCGCCACCCGCAACGGCGCCTTCATGGAGAACGCGCTGCCGACGCAGGCGTTCTACGAAGGCCGCCGCATCGGCGTGGACTGGGCGCTGGAGCGGCCGCGCTGGCTGCTCAACGCCGGAGCCTATTCGCACGACCTGCAGGGCAACAACCGCGGCGACAGCCTGGCCGCGCGGCTGGCCTGGACGCCGCGCAAGGACGCCGCGCACGTGCTGCACCTGGGCGTGTCCGCTACCCGCGAGCGCCCCGACGCCGAGACCAACGGCCTGGGCGTGGAGATCGCGCCGAACGTGCGCTGGCGCGCCAAGCCGGAGGCCTCGCTGACGCCGCTGCGCCTGGTCGATTCGGGCACCCTGCGCGACGTCGGCCGCATCGACCGCCGCGGGCTGGAAGCGCTGTGGATCGAGGGCCCGTGGTCGCTGCAGGGCGAATACCTGCAGCAGACCACCCGGTGCCACGCCCTGCCGGACTACAGCGGCGATGGCTGGTATGTAGCGGGCAGCTGGCTGCTCACCGGCGAATCCCGCGCCTACAGCGGCGGCAACGTCGCCAACCCGCGGCCGGCAGGCAAGCGCGGCGCCGTCGAACTGCTGGCGCGCTACAGCCGCATCGACCTGGACGATGGCGCCATCCGCGGCGGCCGCGAGCGCAACTGGACCCTGGGCGCCAACTGGTACGTCGGCAGCCACCTGAAGCTCCAGGCCAACTACGTGCGCGCCGACGCCCGCCGCGGCGCCCTGCACCTGCAGCCGGAGACCGTGCAGCTGCGGGCGCAGCTGCACTTCTGAGGTCCCGCCAGGCCGGCGCGGGCCGATTCCGTGCCGGCCGTCACCGGATTCCGGCATCGGCCGCAACGCCGGCGTCAAGAACCGGACGCCGGCGCCGATACCGCAACTGTGCACCCCCCGGGTGCGGGCCTCCCGCCGCGGCCCATCCGCATCGATGACACCCCGCAGGAGCGCCGGGCCTGCCTGTCGCTGACGCCTGCCCCTTGGAGATCCTGCGATGAAATGGTTCCAGAACCTTTCGATCACGCGGAAGCTGATCCTCGCTTTCTGCATCACCTGCCTGCTCACCCTGCTGATGGGCGGGTTCTCGCTGTGGCGCATGATGCTCGCCAATACCCAGATCGAGCAGATCAACAACAACTGGATGCCCGCCGTCCAGCAGTTGGGCGAGATGCGTTCGCAGCTGGGCGAGTTCCGCACCTACGAACAGGCGCAGCTCGGCTACCAGGGCAATGCCGAGCAGCTGGCCGACTACGACAAGCGCCTGGCCGACACCCGCGGCCTGATCGAGGCGGCCGAGAAGGCCTATGACGACATAGAGACCGACTACACGCCCGAAGAACTGGCGATGTACGACAAGCTCAAGGCGCAGCGTGCGGCGTATTTCGAGGCGCACGACCGCATCGCCGCGGCCATCGCCGCCGACGATTTCGACGCCGCCCGGCGCATTTCCTCCGACGAATCGCGCAAGCTGCGCCGCGTGCTGTTCGACCAGCTCAAGGCGATGTCGCAGTACAACCAGGAACAGCTGACCAAGGACGTGGCCGCGTCCCGGACCGCGTATACGCGCTCGCTGGTCGCCGTGGTCGCCGGCATGGCGCTGGCGCTGGCGCTGGCCGCGCTGCTGGGCTGGGCCATCATCCGTTCGATCACGCTGCCGCTGGGCGAGGCGGTGCGTGTGGCCGACGACGTCTCCGCCGGCAAGCTCGACCGCCGCATCGACACCTCGCGCCGCGACGAGGTCGGCCAGCTGCTGTCGGCCATGCAGCGCATGCAGTCGCAGCTGCGCGCGGTGATCGCCGCCCAGCAGGAGATGGAGCGCCAGCATGAAGCCGGCATCATCAGCTACCGCATGGACCAGGCCGC
>NZ_WIDL01000003.1:142311-245344 GCF_009496535.1 Stenotrophomonas sp. MYb238 | reverse complement strand
CTGCCCCCCCCCCCCGCTCCACCGTAACCCCTTCCGCCCTTCGGGCACCTGCATCCGGCACACCCCTGTGCCTCACCCTCCGGGCGGTTTCGCCGTGCAGCTGGCAATCCTGCCAAGCTGTCCCCCGCAAGGAAAGGAACTGGACTCCCCGCATGACCATCCGCGCCATCCTCACCGACATCGAAGGCACCACTTCGAGCATCTCCTTCGTCAAGGAAGTGCTGTTCCCCTATGCCCGCGCCGCCCTGCCCGGCTTCGTGCGCGCGCATGGCCAGGAACCGGAGGTGCGCCGCTGGCTCGATGCCGTCGCCACCGAGATCGCCGCCAGCGCCTGCCAGGACGAGGTCATTGTCGAGACGCTGCAGGGCTGGATCGACCAGGACCGCAAGCACACCGCGCTCAAGGCGCTGCAGGGCATGATCTGGGACGCCGGCTACCGCAACGGCGACTACACCGCGCACCTGTATCCGGAAGTGGCCGCGGTGCTGCGCGGCTGGCATGCCGCCGGCATCCCGCTGTACGTGTATTCCTCCGGCTCGGTGGCGGCGCAGAAGCTGTTCTTCGGCTACAGCGACGCCGGCGACCTCGGCGGCCTGTTCTCGGGAAATTTCGACACCGAGATCGGCGGCAAGCGCGAAGCCGGCAGCTACGCGCGCATCGCCGCGGCCATCGGCATCGCGCCGCACGACATCCTGTTCCTGTCCGACATCGTCGAGGAGCTGGATGCCGCGCGCGAAGCCGGCCTGCGCACCGTGCTGCTGGACCGCCTGGACGACTACCCGATGCCGCGCACCGGTGATGCCACGCATGGCCACGCGCGCGTGGAGAACTTCGGGCAGATCGTGCTCTGAGCGCACGCCGGCGCACCCGCGACGCATGACCGCGACGGCCCCTCAGCGGGCCGCCGTCGTCTGCGCGCTTCCATGATCTTGCGTCCGCGGCCCTCACCCCGGCCGCATCGGCCCGATGCTAGCGTGCGGCGGCAAGACGTCCCTCGACCCGTAGTCCCATCCGCGCCGGAGGCACCCGATGAGCATCACCGCACAGATCGGCCAGGCGCTGGCCGCCGAGTTCGCCATTCCCGACATGGGCACGCTGACCGTTGTCGCTACCCGCCTGCTTACCGCCATCGTGCTCGGCGGGCTGCTGGGACTGGAACGCGAGAGCAAGGGCCGCGCGGCGGGGTTGAAGACCCACATCCTGGTGTCGGTGGGCTCGGCGCTGTTCGTGCTGGCGCCGCTGCAGATGGGCATCGGCGGCGCGGACGTCACCCGCGTCATGCAGGGCATCGTCTCGGGCATCGGCTTCCTCGGCGCCGGCGCCATCCTGAAGCAGGACCGCAAGGAACGGGTACAGGGCCTGACCACGGCCGCCGGCATCTGGATGACGGCGGCGATCGGCATGGCCGCCGGCATGGGCATGCAGATGGTGGCGCTGGCCACCACCGTGGCCGCATTGGCGGTGGTGAGCGCGCTGCCCAGGCTGATGCCCGACCGGAAGGCCGCGCCCGGCAGCCTGGCCGACGACGGTTGACGGCATGCGGGTCGGCGGCGCCTCAGCGCCCGTTCGTGTTCCCGCTCCTCAGCACCAGCACGTCGATGCTGGACGGCACGCCCAGGCGCACGGTGAAACCGTCCCACTGCCCGGCGCCGCTGCTGACGAACAGCGTCATGCCGCCGACCCGGTACGCGCCGCGCACGTAGCCGTGGTTGGCCGGCGCCACCACCCAGCGGTCGAAGCCCAGCATGTGGCCGCCATGGGTATGGCCGGACACCTGCAGGTCGAACGCGCCGGTCGCGGCCGCCTCGCGCGCCTGCTTGGGCTGGTGGGCGAGCAGGATGTGCGCGTCGCTGCCCTTGCCCGCGGCGATCACCGCCGGCAGGTCCGGGGCGAGCCCGCCGCGCATGTAGGCGCTGGGCCGCAGCGCGGCCAGATCGCCCACGCCGGACACCGCCAGCGTGCGGCCATGGATGTCCAGCCTGGCGGTCTGGTTCTCCAGCACCCCCAGGCCCAGGCCGCGGAAGTGCGCCATCCAGCGCCGGTAGCCGTGGTAGTACTCGTGGTTGCCCGGCGCCACCCATACGCCATGGGGCGCGGCCAGTTCCGCCAGCGGCGCGACGAAGGCGGCCGTGTCCTCGACCTCGCCGTCCACCATGTCGCCGGGCAGCACGATGAGGTCGGGCCGTGCGGTCATCACCGCATCGACGATGCGGCGCGTGCGCCAGGTGCGCTTGACCGGGCTGGCGTGCAGGTCGGCGAGCACCGCCATGCGCAGGCCGTCCAGTTCGTCCGGCAGGCCCGGCACGACCAGGTCGCGCTCCTGCACCTGCGGCGGTTTCAGGCCGTTCCAGATGCCGAGCGTGGCCAGCAGCACGATCGCCGCGGCGGCGGCCTGGTTCGTGCGTGCGCCGTGCCACGGCGTGGCCAGGGCCGAGGTGCGCGGCGCCAGGCGCGACAGCAGCCAGCCGGCCTCGCGCAGCACCAGGTAGGCGAACAGCATCACGAACATCGCCAGCACCCAGCCGAACGCCAGCTGGATCCAGGCTTCGACCGCGTACGCGAGCACGTCCATGCGCCACAGCGTGGCCAAGCCCACTCCAAGCAGGGCCAGCGCGAGGGTAATGCCGAGGTGCCAGCGGCGCTGCCGCCGGCCAAGGGACTGCACGGGCCACCACAGCCACAGGGCCAGCAGCGGCAGGAGCAACGATACGATCAGGGTCATCTGCGGGGGCGGCAACCGGGCGGACGCGGACGGACCGCGGACCGGCTGGCGGAAAGTCGTTCAAGGGGATGGCGGGTACTGTGGCACAGCCGCGCCGCGGCACGATGGCACCGGCTGGACCAGTGCGTTCTTCGCGCGCAACACGAATGCGGCGGGCCAAGCACGGCGCCGTGCACGCACGGCGCCATCGGCCGCGGACGAGGCGACGCGGCCATGCCGGCGCCCCGTCCGTGCGCGGCGTCGCTCAGCCGCCCTGCGCGGCGATCCAGCCGTCCACCTTTTCTTCCAGCACGTCCAGCGGCACCGAACCGTCCTTGAGCACCTCGGCATGGAACTGGCGGATGTCGAACCTGGCGCCCAGTTTCTCCTGCGCGCGCTTGCGCAGCTCCTGGATCTTCAGCTCGCCGGTCTTGTAGGCCAGCGCCTGGCCCGGCCAGGCGATGTAGCGCTCGGCCTCGGCGATGGCATCAGGCTCGCTGACCGAGGAGTTGGCGAACATGTAGTCCAGCACCTGCTGGCGGCTCCAGCCCTTGGAATGCAGGCCGGTGTCCACCACCAGGCGTACCGCGCGCCACAGCTCGCCCTGCAGGCGGCCGAAGTAGCTGTACGGATCGGTATACACGCCCAGGTCCTTGCCCAGGCTCTCGGCGTACAGGCCCCAGCCCTCGATGAAGGCGGTCTCGCCGCCGAAGCGGCGGAACGCCGGCACGCCCTTCAGCTCCTGCTGCAGCGCCAGCTGGAAGTGGTGGCCCGGGATCGCCTCGTGCAGGAACAGGTCCTCCGCATCCCAGGTCTTGCGGGTCGGCAGGTCGTAGGTGTTGACGTAGAAGATGCCCGGACGGCTGCCGTCCTCGCTGGGCTGCATGTACTCGCCGCCGGCGGCCGACTTGGCGCGGAACGCCTCGATCGGGCGGATCTCGAAACCGGCCTTCGGCGTCAGCGAGAACAGCTTGGGTACATTGGCATTGATCTTGGCTTCCAGGCCGCGGTAGTGCTCCAGCAGGGCCGGCTCGGAGGTGAACTCGAACCGCTTGTCGTTCTGCATGAACTTGAAGAAGTCCTGCAGCGAGCCCTTGAAGCCCACCTGCTCCATCACCGTGCGCATCTCGCCGTGGATGCGCTCCACTTCCTTCAGGCCGATCTCGTGGATCTGCTCCGGGGTCTGCGCGGTGGTGGTGCTTTCCTTGGCGTTGAAGGCGTACCACGCCTTGCCGTCAGGCAGGGAATCCAGGCCGACCGTGTCGCGGGTGGCCGGCAGGTATTCGTTGGCGATGAAATCGCGCTGCTTGCGGATCGCCGGCAGCAGCTGGTCGGCGATCAGCGTGCGGTAGGCGGCGGTCAGGCGCTCCTTGTCGGCCTGCGCGAAGTCCGCCGGCATCGCCGTGACCGGCCCCCAGAACTGGCTGTCCTCGGCGCCCTTGGCCGCCAGGATCTCGTCGAACTGCGGCACCACCTTTTCCATCAGCACGCGCGGCTGCACCACGCCGGCCTTCATGCCCTCGCGCATGTTGGCGATCTCGGTATCCAGCAGCACCGGGATGCGCGCGGCGCGCGCCAGCCAGTTGTCGTAGTCCTTGACCGTCTTGAACGGCTGCGCGACCTGGCCCGAGCCCAGCATCACCGCATAGCTCACGGTCGACCCCATCTGGTTGACCGGCATCATCCAGCCGGGGAACTTCTCCCCTTCCAGCGACTGCTTCTGCTCCTCGACGAAGATGCGGTAGCTGAGCAGGTCCTGCCCGGCCAGGCCGGCGTCGCCGATCTTCTCCACCCTGGCCAGCCATTCGCTGGTGAAATCGTGGCTCTGCTTGCGGAACTGCGCCGAGCCGAAATCCGGCAGCTGGTCGTTGTAGCGGTTGTCGCCCTGGAAGGTGGCCTGCAGCGGATTCAGCTTGAGCACGCCTTCCCAGTAGTCGGCATAGAGCTGGTTGAGCTGGGCGGCCTTGTCGGCCTGCGGCGCCTGGCTGGCGGCGTCGCCGCCGGCCGGCTGCGAGGACGGGGAACAGGCCGACAGCGCGGCGGCCAGGGACAGCGAAACGGACAGGGCCAGGGGGCGGAGCTTCATCGGGCAATCCATTGGGTACAGGAAGCGGCCAGCGTCCATGCAGCGCCCCGGCCGGGGAAAGGGCCAAAGGTCATTGCCGCGGCGGCCGTCGCGGCGGTGCCGGCAAACCGTCATAATCCGCGCCCGATCCCGCGCCCGTCCACGCAGGCGTTCCTCCTCCCTCTTCCGCCCGGTCCGGCGCCACCGCGCCCGCGGCCGCGCCTTCCTCCGCGCATCCGATGACTACCTCGCACCGCCCGCTGGGCTTCTGGTCCGCCACCGCCCTGGTCGTGGGCAGCATGATCGGCTCGGGCACCTTCCTGCTGCCGGCCACGCTGGCGCCCTACGGCGCCGCCACCCTGGTCGGCTGGGCCATCACCCTGTGCGGCGCGCTGCTGCTGGCCGTCACCTTCGCCCGGCTGGCGCGGCGCTGGCCGCAGACCGGCGGCCCGTACGTATTCGCACGCAACGCCTTCGGCGAACTGCCCGGCTTCGTGGTGGCGTGGAGCTACTGGATCTCGATGTGGTGCGCCATCGCCGCGATTGCCGTTGCCTTCGCCGGCAGCGTCGGCGCCATCTTCCCGGCATTGACCGCCACGCCGGTGCGCGCGGCCAGCTGCGGCCTGATCGCATTGTGGCTGTGCGCCGGCGTGAACCTGGCCGGGCTGCGCGAGGCCGGCCGCCTGCAGCTGCTGACCACCGTGCTGAAGGTGGTGCCGCTGCTGCTGTTCGGGCTGGTGGCGCTGTGGTTCGTCGATACCGGCCGCTACGTGCCGTTCAACCCCAGCGGCCAGTCGCTGGGCAGCGTGGCCGGCGCCACCGTGGCGCTGACGCTGTGGGCGATGATCGGCCTGGAAGCGGCCACCGTGCCGGCCGGGTCGGTGGACGACGCCCCGCGCACGGTGGCCCGCGCCACCGTGGCCGGCACCGCCCTGGCCGGCGTCGCCACCGTGCTGGCCTGCACCACCGTGCTGGGCCTGCTGCCAGCCGAGATGCTGGCCCGCTCCAGCGCACCGATGGCCGACGCCGCCGCCGCGCTGTGGGGCCCGGCGGCCGGCGTGCTGCTGGCGCTGGTGATGGCGGTGTCCTGCGTGGGCGCGCTCAACGGCTGGACCCTGCTGGCGGCGCAGCTGCCGATGGCCGCGGCCCGCGACGGCGTGCTGCCGCGCGCCTTCGCCCGCGAGAACCGCCGCGGCGCGCCGGCCTTCGGCGTCCTGGTCAGCTGCCTGCTGGCGACCGTGCTGGTGATCAGCAACTACAACCGCTCGCTGGTGGACCTGTTCAAGTTCTCGGTGCTGCTGTCCACCGCCGCCACCCTGCTGCCCTATCTCGCTGGCGCCGCCGCATGGCTTTGGCGCGGCAACGGCGGCGCCTCGCGCCTGGCCGCCGCCGGCGCGCTGGCCTTCAGCCTGTACGCGCTGGGCGGCATCGGCGCCGAGGCCCTGCTGTGGGGCGCGGGACTGGTCGTGGCCGGGCTGCCGATCTATTTCTGGCTGCGGCGGGGTTGATGCGCCGCCGGCAGGCGGCGGGCATCTGCCCTCCGTCGGATGCCGACTTCATTCCCCGACCTGCGACGCCGCGCCGGTGCCGGTGCATCGTGCCGGCCCGCCGTCTGCAGCCTTTCCGGACAACGCCCCGAACCCCATGCGCCGGGCGATGAAACCGTCGCCATGCCGGATCTGGCGCGACACCGCGGCCGCCACGTGCAGGGCGGCCAGGGCCGACAGCGCCCAGGCGCCGTACACATGCACGTACCAGGCGAGCGCCCGTCCTGTTTCGTCGGCTGGCGGGACGAACAGGGCCGGCACCTGCACGCCCGCGAACAGGGTCCGGTCCGCGCCCATCCATACCCAGATGACGTGGCCGCTGACCGGCAGCACCAGCGCCAGCGCGTACAGCAGGCCGTGGACCCCGCCGCGGAGCCGCGCGCCCCACCGCGCCCCGCCGTCGTGACCGGGCACCGGCAGCCACACGCGCACGGCAAGGCGCAGCAGCATCAGGCACAGGATCAGCACGCCCAGCCGGAAATGGAGCGGGAACAGCGCCTCGGACAACGCCGGCGTGGGCGCATGTTCGGCCGCGAACCCGAGCGCGATCTGCAGCGCCAGCAGCAGCGCGAGCAGCCAGTGCAGCAGGCGCAGGGCGAGCGGATAACGCTGCACGCGGCGGCCGCTCACGGCGCGCACCCCGGGTATCCGGGGATGTTCCGGCCCAGCACGATGTCGCGCGTCGCTTCCCAGCCATCGGCGACCCGCACCGGCGCGACGATGCCCGGGCCGCCGCGGCCCTGGGCCGCCTTGCGCGCGACCGTGGGCGTCAGGTGCGGGTCGTCGCGGAACAGCACGTCGTCGATGTAGTACAGCGCGCAGCCGCGCTCGATCACGTACAGGTGGATGTGCTGGGGCATGCGCGTTCCCGGATAGCTGCCGGGGCGGACGGTGAGGAACGCGTAGCGCCCGTCGGCGTCGGTGGCGGCCCACGCGCGCAGCCGTCCATGCTGGCGGACGCCGGGGGCGGCGTCCGTCTTCTCGCCCGGGTAGATGCCCTGCTGGTTGGTCTGGTGCGCGTAGACGACGACGCCCTGGCGTGGCCGTCCCTGCGCGTCGGTCACCCGCCCGTGCAGGCGCAGGCGCTGTCCGGGTTCGTCGGCGGGCGCCAGCAGGGCCGTGGCCGGCGGCGCGGCGGGCAACCCGATCAGCGGTACGTCGCAGTCCTCGCAGGGCAGCCCGACGACCGGCGTCGTGCCGGCGCCGACGCCGCTGCAGGCGACCAGCAGGACAAGCAGGATCGGCACGCGTGCGACGCGCGCGGCGGGGTTCGGGATCGACGGCGGGGTGGATCGGTGCATGGGGACGCTCCAGGCGGGGTTCGCCAATGAAGAGCGCATCCGGCGCGGCGGCGTTAACCGCGCCGCCGTGTTAACACTCCACGCCGACGTGCCCTCTTTCTCCGTGCTCCCCCGACCCTCCAGGACATGAAGGCCGCGACCCTCCCGTTGGACATCGCCCGGCAGGTACAGGACGCCCGCCGCGGGTCGCAGGCGGCGTTCGCCTGGCTTTACCGCACCTTCGCCCCGCTGGTGCATGCCATCCACCTGGGCATGGCCTCGCGCGCGCGCGCCGAGGAGCTGACCCAGGAAACCTTCGTCATCGCCTTCGCCCGGCTGGAGCAGCTGCGCGAGCCGGCGCGATTCGGGCCGTGGATCGCGATGATCGCGCGCAGGAACCGCCCGTCCACGACCATCGACGAACGCGGGCTGGCCGACGCGGACGAGCCGGTCTGGCCCGGGTCGGGCCCGGATGCGATGGCGCAGGCCGGCCAGGCGCTGCGTGCGATCCGCAACCTGCCCGCGGCCTACCGCGAGACCCTGATCCTGCGCCTGGTCGAAGGCCTCAGCGGCCCGGAGATCGCCAGCCTCACCGGACTGACGCCGCAATCGGTCCGGGTGAATCTTCATCGCGGCATGCAGCGCCTGCGCGATGCGCTGGGCATCGCCCGGCAGGAGGAAACGAGCGATGGTTGAGACACCCGATCCGCTGTGGGACCCGGATCTTCCCGGCGACGGTGAACTGGAGCGCCTGACGGCGCTGCTGGGCGCTTACCGCCATGTTCCCGGGCCGGTGCCGGCCGCGCCGCCGCTGCGCCGCCGGCGCAGGCGCCTCTTCCCCCTGGCCGCGGCCGCCGCGCTGGTCGCGTGCGCGATCGGCATCGCCGCCTGGGTGCCGTGGCGCCTGCAATGGAGCGAGCACCGGCAGTGGGCGGTGCAGACCGATGCCCCCCCCTTCCCGGCAACGCTGGCGGTCGGACAGACGCTGGCGACGGCGGCGACGCAGTCGGCCACGCTGCAGGTGGCGCGCATCGGCCGGATGCAGGTGATGCCGGGGACGCGGATCCGGCTCGCGGACACGCGCACCGGCCATCACCGCCTCGAACTGCTGGAAGGCCGCATCCGCGCGCGCATCTGGGCGCCGCCCGGCCATTTCGGCATCGCCGCCGGCGCCAGCGAAACCGTCGACCTGGGATGCGAGTTTGAAATGAGCCGCACGCCGCAGGGCGAAGGCACGATCCATGTCACCAGCGGCTGGGTCATGCACAGCGTGGAAGGCCAGGAAACCCTGGTGCCGGCCGGTTCGACGCTCGACTTCACCGGCGAACGCAGCGGCATCCCGCTGGCGACGGGCGCCAGCGCCGGTTTCCGCGCGGCAGTGGACCGGTTCGACCGGGCGATGGCGGCGGGACAGCGCCCCGCCGACGCCGAGGCGCTGATCGCCCGCGAGGCGACGGCCGCGGACCGGTTCACCCTGCTCACCCTGCTCACCCGCTATCCGGCGCTGGCCTCCGGGCCGCTCTACCCCCGGCTCGCGGCGATGTTCGACGGCGCGCCTGCGCCGGGGCACCGCACGGCATGGCAACACGGCAGCGTGCACGCCATGAACCAATGGTGGGAGCAGATCCCGCGCCCGCCGAAGGCGTGGTGGCTGAACTGGCGCGACGCGCTGGATTGAGCGGCGGCGGTCCATCGCCCGGCCGATGGCGCACGATCATTCCGTTCCGCCCATGCCGCGACGGTGCCTCCAGCCGCCATCGCCCTGCTCTGCCTCGTTCGGCATTCGCGCACCATCGCCCTCGCCTGCGCTCTGGTCGGCGCGATCTGGCTGGCGCTGGCGCATATGCCAAACACACCACCATGGGAACCGACCACGCCGAAGCGGGAAGGCGCGCAGTTGGCCCTGCTCGACGTCGCGCTGGACCGCCTGCTGCCGCAGCATCCAGGCGTGACCCATACGTGTTCGGCGTGGCCGACGACACCGTGCGCCACCGTGAAAAGCAGGAAGGCGAACTGCAGCCGCAGTTCGCCGTCGGTGAGGTGATCGGGCTGGTACCGGCAGGCTGGCGCGCCGATGCCGTATCCGTTCTTGCACGCATCGCCGGCCGTCCGCGCGCGAAACCGGCCATGCACGGATCGCACCAGACGGCATCGGCGCGGAAGCGCTGCCCGCGGACACCGGACCGATCGTGGCTTGATTGCCGATCTAGTCGGGTTGCGGCGCGGCAGAGCCACCCGCGCAGAGTTTCTCCGCGATCCGCTTGAGGTCGCGCAGGTCGTCGGCATCGAGCAGATCGGCGAAATGGTGGCGCACAGACTCCAGGTGCCGCGGCGTCGCCGCGCGCAGCGTGTCCCGGCCCGCGCGGGTCAGGACCAGCAGGCACCCGCGGCCGTCCTCGGGGTCGGGCGCACGCTCGATGAGCCCGCGCGCCTCCATGCGCGAGGCATGCCGCGAGAGCCGGCTGCGCGACCACCCCATCTTGGCGGCCTGCAGGTGCAGGGTGCTGGTCGTGTCCGGGCGCTCGACCAGGGTGCTGAGCACCTCGTAGTCCGCTTCGGACAACCCGGTGGCGGCCAGCGCCTGGCCGATCCGCGTGCGCACGCCGACCGTCATGCGCCGGAAGGCGCGCCATGCCTCCTCCTCCTCGCCGTCGAGCCAGTCCGAGGTGGCCGTCTTCTTTTTCGTTGACATGTAATCGAATATCCCCCAGTCTCGATTACATGTCAACGAACAAACCCCGCATCATGGTGCTCGCCTGCAGCACCCGCCCAGGCGCACTGGCCCCCGCGGTCGCAGACTGGTTCGTGCGTGCGGCCGCGCCGCATGCGCAGACGCTGGACGTGGAACTGGTACCCGTCTCGCTGGCCGACCTGGACCTGCCGTTCCTGGACGAACCCGAGCACCCCGCGTCCGGCGTCTATCGGCAGCCGCACTCGCTGGCCTGGAGCGCGCTTGTCGATGGCGTCGATGGCTTCGTCTTCGTCACCCCCGAATACAACTACGGCATGCCCGCGGTCCTGAAGAACGCGCTCGATTACCTCGGTCGCGAATGGGCGTGGAAGCCGGTCGGCTTCGTCAGCTACGGGCATACCTCCGCCGGCACGCGGTCGGTGCAGCACGCCAAGCAGGTCGTGTCCGCACTGCGGCTCGTCCCGACCGGGGCGACGGTGTCCCTGCGCATCGGCGACGCCATCGCCGAGGGACAGGTGCGGCAGGACGAGCGCCTGGACGGCCTCGCGGCCCGGCTCCTGGGAGAGGTCGTCAGGCTGGGCCATGCGCTGCGGCCCATGCGCGAGCCGCTGGACGCCGCGACGCAGGCCGGGCCGGTCGCCGGCTCCCACGTCCGCAGGCTGACGCCGGCGGATGCAGCCGATGCCATCGTCCTGCAGCGCTGCTGCTGGGTGGACGAGGCGCTTGCCAACCAGACCCTGGACATCCCGGCCCTGCACGAAGGCCTCGACGATGTACGCCACTGGCTCGGGCAATGGACGGCGCTCGGGCTGTGGCGCGACGGCAAGCTGCTCGGCATGATCCGCGCCCGGCGCGAAGGCGATGCATGGAACATCGGCCGCCTGGCCGTGGCGCCGCACATGCGCGGAACCGGCGTCGGCCGCTGGCTGCTGAAGCTCGTGGAAGGCAAGGCCGAGCCGGCCTGCGCCCGGGCGACGCTGGAGACCGGGGCCCGGAGTGCGCAGAACATCGGCCTGTACCTGAGCGAAGGTTTCGAGCACATCGCCGGCATGGAAGGGGGCGACGTCGTGCATCTGGCGAAGCCGTTGCGGGAAAAGGCCGCGCAGGCAGGCATTCCAGCCGAACACTGAGGCAGGGCCGGGGCCGACGGCGGTCCGCAACGGTCACGCTAGAATCGCCCCGCCTTCCTTCGCGCCTGTACCGATGACGTCCACAACTTCTGCCATGACGCGCGTCGTCCGACGCTCCAAGGCGATGGCGCCGGTCCTGGCATTGCTCGCCTGCATCTGGCCGGCGCTGGCGCAGACGCCCGAAGCCGATGCGTGGGAACCGACCACGCCGCGGCTGGAAGGCGCGCAACTGGCCCTGCTCGATGCCGCGCTGGAGCGCCTGCCGCCGCAGCGCCCGGGCGTGACCGATCTGTACGTGCTCGGCGTGGCCGGCGACGCCGACGAGGACGTGTTCCGCAACGAGGTCGCCTACCTGCGGCAGCTGTCGGCGCAGCGCTGGGACGCGCAAGGGCGCATGGTCGCGCTGGTCAACCAGCCTGATGCGCTGCCCGGCGAGCCCGCCGCGCCGCTGGCCACCTATGAAAGCATCGGCTATGCACTCGACGTGCTGGGGCAGACGCTGGACCCGCGCGAGGACGTGCTGTTCCTCTACCTGAGCAGCCATGGCCTGGACGACAACAGCGTCTACCTGCACACCGGGCCGGACGAGGAGGATTACCTAGCGCCGGAGGACCTGGCGCAGTTGCTGGACGAGGCGAAGATCGGCAACGCGGTGATCGTGATCTCGGCCTGCTACTCGGGCGGGTTCGTGCCGGTGCTGAAGGCACCCGACCGCATGGTCATCACCGCCGCGCGCCGGGACCGCCCGTCGTTCGGCTGTGGCAACACCGACAGTGCCACCTGGTTCGGCCGCGCCTTCCTGGTCGAGGCGCTCAACGCCACCAGCGACTTCGCCGCCGCCTTCGGCATGGCCCGCGACACCGTGCGGCGGCGGGAGCAGGAGGAAGGCGAGCTGCCGTCGCAACCGCAGTTCTTCGCCGGCAGGGCGATCGCGCCGGTGCTGGCTCGATGGCGCACGGGCCTGCCCGAACGCGCGCCGGTGCCCTATCCCTTCGTCCACGTGCCGCAGCCGGCCCCGCACGCATCCGCGGGCGCGCCACCCGGCCCGGAACCGTAGCCGCCGCGGCGCAGTACGATGCCTGCACTCGAAACCCCGGGGAGAACGCCATGTTCTTCAGGATTGCCGGCACGCTTGCCGGCTTGCTGATGCTTGCCCTGCCCGCTGCCGCGCAACCGGCGGCGCCGGCGTATGACCCGGCGCTGGCGGCGAGGTTCGGCGCCGACGAGCGCGGCATGCGCGCCTACGTGCTGGTCATCCTGAAGACCGGGCCGAACAGGGTACCGGACGGACCGGAACGCGATGCGATGTTCCGCGGCCACTTCGCCAACATGCAGCGCCTGTCGGACGAGGGCAAGCTGGTGCTGGCCGGCCCGCTGGACGGGGTGGACGGCTGGCGCGGGCTGTTCGTCTTCGCCGTGGCCGACATCGAAGAGGCGCGCCGCCTCGCCGCGACCGACCCGGTGCTGGTCAACGGCGAGATGGTGGCCGAATACCACGCGTACTACGGCAGCGCCGCACTGGCCGGCCTGGCCGAGGTGCACAAGCAACTGGTCAAGCCGCAGCCCTGACCCCCGCGCTCAGGGGTTCGCGTCCTGCAGCTGGTAGGTGGTGCGGCTGCGGTATTCCCTGCCGTCGAGCGTGGCGCGCACCTCGACCGCGTGCTCGCCCGCATCCAGTTTTGTCGGCAATGCCGCGCGCCACAGGTGCGAGGACGGCGTCGCCTCGGGCGAACGGTCGTAGCCGCGCAGGCGCCCGGCCTGATCGTCGGCCACGTTCTCGGCCAGCAGGCGCGGGTCGGGCTGCTCGACGCGCTTCATCGGCTGCCACTGGCCACCATCGACGCGGAACTCCACCGGCAGGCCGTCGTGGCCCATGAACACGTTGGCGTACACGCCCCACGCCGGGTAGGCGCCGCGACGCAGCACCTTGGGCGCATGCAGCGCGATCTGCTCGTCCTCCGGCGCGCGGGCGACGCGGTATTCCACGCTGTAGTAGCCCTGCGGCTGCACGTTGAGCAGGCCGTAGCCGTTGGGGGTGCCGTCGGACATGGTGGTGTCGGGAATGCCCTGCGCATCCTTCACCCCGGACCAGAACGCGCCGCAGGCCGCACCGACGTTGTACTCGTGCAGCGGCCGCGCGCCCTTCCAGCCCTGCGCCGCATTCCAGAACACCTGGTTCTGGTTGTGGGTATGGCCGCTCAGGACCAGCGGGTGCCGCACATTCTCCAGCAGCGCGAACAGGCGCGCGCGGTCCCCGGCGCGGAACGCGTGGTCGAACAGCGGGATGTGGATGCCCAGCACCACCAGCCGGTCCTGCGGCACCGTCGGTAGGTAGCGTTCGAGGAAGGCGAACTGGTCCTCGCGCAGGCCGCCGACATAGGCCGGCTTCTGTCCCGGCTGGGCGAGGATGTCGTCCAGGCCGATGAACACCATCGACGGCTCCTCCCAGGCATAGGTGTCCGGGCCGAGCTGGCGGTGGAAGCTGTCCAGCGACTGCGCATCGCTGCGCGCGCCCAGGTCCATGTCGTGGTTGCCGGGCACGTGCAGCCACGGCACGCCGAGCGAGGTCACCGCCTTGACCAGCAGCGGGTACAGCGAGGGATCGTCGTTGGTGATGTCGCCCAGGGTCATGCCCAGCCGCGCCTGGTGCCGGCCGCGCAGCGGCGCGACGATGTCGCGCTCGAAATAGCCCACGTCCAGCGCGCTGGCGGTCTGGCTGTCGGCCATCACCAGCGCCTGGAAGACGTCCGGCGCATCCGGCTGCGGCACCAGCGCGAACGGCCGACATTGCCCGCCCTGCGCCTCGCCCGCGCGCGGGCGCCAGATGTCCGGCAGCCCGTCGGCGCGCGATGCGGCGCGACGGCCGGCGGGCTTGATGACGAACACCGTGGGCTGCGCCGAATCCGGCAGGCGGTAGCGGCCATCACGGCCGGTGACGGCGATGTGCTCGCCATCGGAAACGCGGATGCCCGGCAACGGCTGCTCGCCCGCCTCGCGCACGCCGTTGCCGTTGGCATCGTCGAACACCAGGCCCTCCACGCAGGAAGCGGCCGCGGTCAGCGGTACGCAGGCCAGCAGCAGGCCGGCGAGCAGGTAAGGGCGCATGGAAGCCTCGTCGGGCGAACGGACAGGCCGCCATTATCGCCCCGTCATGCGACAGGCGCATGGCGCTGGGTTTGCCGCGGCCGGCGGATCGACAGACGGGATCGCTGAAGACGCCCGTCCTCAACCGGCGGCCTTCTCCGCCGCCCTGGCATGACGCTGTTCCAGCACCGCCACCGCATCGTCCAGCGACAGCCCGCGCGCGCGCAGCAGCACGATCAGGTGGAACAGCAGGTCGGCCGATTCGCCCAGCAGTTCGTCGTCGCGCTGGACCACGCCGGCCAGCGCCGTCTCCACGCCCTCCTCGCCCACTTTCTGCGCGATGTGGCGCGTGCCCTTCTCGAACAGTTTGGTGGTGTAGCTGTTGAGCGGGCGGTCGTGCTCGCGCTGCCGGACCAACGCGTCCAGCGCGCCCAGGAAATGCCCCGGCGCGTGACCGAAACAACTGGTGCTGCCGGTGTGGCAGGTCGGCCCGTGCGGGCGCACGCTGACCAGCAGCGTATCGGCGTCGCAGTCGGTACGCACCGCCACCAGTTCCAGGTGGTTGCCCGAGGTCTCGCCCTTGGTCCACAGGCGCTGCCGGCTGCGGCTGAAGAAGGTGACCTTGCCGCCCTGCAGCGTCCGCTCCAGCGCGGCGCGGTCCATGTAGCCGAGCATCAGCACGCGCAGCGTGGCCGCGTCCTGCACGACGGCCGGCATCAGCCCGCCGACCTTGTCCCAGTCCAGCGCGGCCGGGTCGAAGGCGTTTTCAGTAGACATCGCGTACCTCGATCTGTTGTGCGCGCAGGAAGCGCTTCAATTCCGCAATGGCGATGGCGCCGGAGTGGAATACGCTGGCCGCCAGCGCGCCGTCGACGTCGGCCTGCTCGAACACGTCGGCGAAATGCTGCGGCGTACCCGCGCCGCCGGAGGCGATCAGCGGCACGTGGCACAGGGCGCGGGCCTGGCGCAGCTGGACGATGTCGTAGCCCTTGCGCACGCCGTCGCTGTCCATGCAGTTGAGCACGATCTCGCCGGCGCCGCGCTGCTGCGCCTCGCGCAGCCAGTCCAGGGTGAGCCGCGCCTCGTCGCGGGTTTTCGCCGGGTCGCCGGTATAGGAACGTACCCGCCACTGCCCGTCGGGCTCGCGGATGGAGTCGATGCCGACCACCACGCATTGCTGGCCGAACGCCTCGGCCAGCTCGCCGATCAGCGCCGGCCGCTCCAGCGCCGGCGTGTTGATCGAGACCTTGTCGGCACCGGCGTTGAGGATGCCGCGCGCGGTCTCCACGTCGCGGATGCCGCCGGCCACGCAGAACGGGATGTCGATCAGGCGCGCGACGCGCTCGATCCAGGCGCGGTCCACCGAACGCCCCTCCGGGCTGGCGGAGATGTCGTAGAACACCAATTCGTCGGCGCCGGCGTCGCGATACCGCAGCGCCAGTTCGGCGATGTCGCCCATGTCGACGTGGTCGCGGAAACGCACGCCCTTGACCACGCGGCCCTCGCGCACGTCCAGGCAGGGAATGATGCGGCGGCTCAGCATGCCAGCGCCTCCTCCAGCCGCAGCCGGCCTTCGAGCAGCGCCTTGCCGAGCACCGCACCGGCGCAACCGGCCGCGCGGGCCGCGGCCACGTCGGCCACGTCGCGCACGCCGCCGGAGGCCTGCACCGCCACGCCGGGCAGCAGCCGCGACAGGTGCGCGTACAGGTCGAGATTGGGACCGGACAGCATGCCGTCGCGGGCGATGTCGGTGCACAGCAGATGCTTCATGCCCGCCTGCGCGTAGCGCACGGCGAGTTCGTCCAGGGTGGCGTCGGCGGTTTCGGTCCAGCCGTGTACCGGCAGGCGCCACACGCCATCGCCGCCCTGCCGCGTATCCAGCGCGATGGTCAGTCGCTCCGCGCCGAATTCCTCCAGCCAGGCCAGCACGCGTTCGGGTTCGCGCACCGCCAGCGAACCGATCACCACCCGGCGGGCGCCGGCGTCGAGGATGCGCGCCACGTCGTCGCGGCCGCGCACGCCGCCGCCGGTCTGCACGTCCAGCGAGGTGCTCGCCGCGATCCGCGCCAGCAGCGGCGACAGCGTATAGCCGCCGGCCTTGGCCGCGTCCAGGTCGACCAGGTGCATCCACCGCGCGCCGGCGGCGGCGAAGGCCTGCGCGCGCGGCAGCGGGTCGTCGCCATAGATGGTCTGCTGCGCGTAGTCGCCCTGCAGCAGGCGTACCACCTGCCCATCACGGATGTCGAGCGCGGGATAGACAACAAAGCTCATGAAAAGTCGTTCTCGATGAAGTTGCGCAGGATGCGCGCGCCGGGCCCGGCCGAACGTTCGGGGTGGAACTGCGCGCCGCACAGGCGGCCGCGCTGCACCACCGCGGTGAACAGGCCGCCGTGATCGCAGGCCGCCACCGTGTCGGAGGTGACCGGCGCGGCGTAGCTGTGCACGAAATAGGCGCTGGACCCGGCCGCAACGCCATCGAGCAGCGGCGATTCGCGCAGCGCCAGCAGCTTGTTCCAGCCCATGTGCGGCACGCGCACGCCCACTGCCGGATGCAGGCGGCGCACCACGCCCGGCAGCAGCCCCAGGCATTCCACCCCGCCCTCCTCCGAGCGCTCGAACAGCAGCTGCATGCCCAGGCAGATGCCGATCAACGGCACCTGCAGTCCGCGCAGCGGCTGCACCAGCCCCTGCGCGTGCAGCCGGCGCATGCCCTCGGCCGCGGCGCCGACGCCCGGCAGGATCACCCGCGACGCACCTTCCAGCTCGGAGGGTTCGCGCACCATGCGCACCGCCACGTCGAGCCGTTCCAGCGCATAACGCACCGAGCCGAGGTTGGCGCCGCCGGCGTCGATCAGGCCGACCGTGATCACAACGCGCCCTTGGTCGACGGCAGCTCGGTGCCCTCGCGGCGGATCGCCTGGCGCAACGCCCGCGCCAGCGCCTTGAAACAGGCCTCGACCTTGTGGTGGTCGTTGTCGCCCTCGACCTTGAGGTTGAGGTTCAGCCCGGCGGCGTCGCACAGCGAACGGAAGAAGTGCGGCACCAGTTCGGTCGGCATGTCGCCCACGCGCTCGCGCTTGAATCCGCCCTCGAACACGAAGTACGGGCGGCCGCTGAAATCCAGCGCGGCGCTGGCCAGGGTCTCGTCCATCGGCAGGGTGAAGCCGTAGCGGCCGATGCCGCGCTTGTCGCCCAGCGCCTCGCGCAGTGCCTGGCCCAGGGCCAGACCGGTGTCCTCGATGGTGTGGTGCTCGTCGATGTGTAGGTCGCCTTTGGCCTGGACTTCCAGCGCGAACCCGCCGTGGCGGCCGATCTGGTCGAGCATGTGGTCGAAGAACGGCAGGCCGGTATCGATCTTCGCCGCGGTCGCCTTGTCCAGGTCGACGGCCACGCGGATCTGCGTTTCCTTCGTATCACGCTGCACGACGGCGCGCCGCGGCGCATCGGCCAGTTCGTGGGCGATGCCGTCCCAGTCCCACTCGCCTCCGAACTGCGCGGTGCGCAGCTGGAAACCGCGGATCTTCATGTTGTCGGCGAACTGGATGTCGGTGGGCCGGTCGCCGACCATCGCCGAACGCGCCCAGTCGATATTCCGGTCCTGCAGGTACGGCAGCATCATGCCGATGCCCGGCTTGCGGCTGGGGCTGTTGTCGGCCGGCCAGCTCGGGTCGACCAGCACGTCGCGGAAGACGATGCCCTGGCTGGCGAAGATCTGCAGCATCAGGTCGTTGGGGCCGTCGAAACTTGCCTGCGGGTAGCTCTCGCTGCCCAGCCCGTCCTGGTTGGAGACGATGACGAACTGGTAGCCGGCGTCGCGCAGGCGCAGCATCGCCGGGATGACATTTTTCACGAAGCGGATCTTCTCGTAGGCGTCGATCTGGAAATCGGCCGGCTCCTCGATCAGGGTGCCGTCGCGGTCGACGAACAGGATGGGGGTCATGCGGCAGGCTCCAGGGTGGCAAGCACGCCCAGCACGCGCGCGTTCTGTTCGGGGGTGCCGAGGGTGATGCGCAGCGCGTCGTGCAGCTGCGCCGCGGCGCGCTGGTCGCGCACCACCACGCCGGCGGCCAGCAGGCGCTGGAACGCGGTTTCGGCATCGACGAAACGCACCAGCAGGAAGTTGGCATCGGAGGCGTAGACCCGGCGCACGCCGGGCAGTTCCGCCAGCGCGGCGCGCAGCCGCTCGCGCTCGGCGCGCACCAGGGCCACGCGCTCGCGCGTGCGCGCCAGCGCCGCCTCGTCCAGCCCGTCCATGGCCAGCGCCGAGCAGGGCGACGGGATCGGGTACGGCGCCTGGCAGCGGCGCAGCACCGCGATCAGGGCGGCGTCGGCGATCACGCAGCCGATGCGCGCGGCGGCCAGCGCATGCGCCTTGGACAGCGTGCGCAGCACGGCGATGTTGTCGTGGCGCGGCAGCAGGCTCACCGCCGAGGGTTCGTCGGCGAACTCGGCATAGGCCTCGTCCACCACCACCAGCGCCTGCCCGCGCAAGGCGGTAGCCACCTGTTCGACCTGCGCCAATGGGATGCCCAGGCCGCCGGGATTGGAGGGCGAACACAGGAACACCAGCCGCGCGTTGCCCTGCCGGGCGGTGGCGATGATGGCCTCGATGTCCGGCACCAGGCCCGCTTCCTCGTCGCGCAGCGGCACTTCCAGCGTCGCCGCGTTCTGCAGCCGCGCACTGACCGCGTACATGCCGAACACCGGCGGCGTGTACAGCACCGCGTCGCGGCCCGGCACGCACAGCGCGCGCACCAGCAGGTCGATGGCCTCGTCGCTGCCGCGTCCGATCAGCAACTGCCCGGACGTGCAGCCGTAGAGCTGGGCCAGCCGTTCGCGCAGGGCCTGCGGCTGCGGTTCGGGATAGCGCCGGCACGTGGCTGCCGCGTCGCCCGGATTGGCCCATGCCGATTCGTTGGCGTTGAGCCAGACCTCGCCCTCGATCTTCGCGCTGCGCGCGGAGGCGTAGCCGGCGAAACCGCGCAGGTCCTCGCGCACCAGGTCGAGCACGCCGCTCATGGCGCCGCTCCCAGCCGCAGCGCGACCGCGTTGGCGTGCGCGTCCAGCCCTTCGGCGCGGGCCATGACCAGGGCGCACGGGCCGATGCCGGCGATGCCCTCGGCGCTGGCCGCCTGCACGCTGATCTGGTTCTGGAAACTGGCCACGCTGACGCCGCTGTAGGCGCGCGCGGCGCCGGCGGTGGGCAGCACGTGGTTGGTGCCGGAGCAGTAGTCGCCCAGCGCTTCGGGCGTGTAGTCGCCGAGGAACACCGAGCCGGCGGCTTCGACATGATCCAGCCAGCGGCGCGGCTCGCGCAGCGCCAGGATCAGGTGCTCGGGCGCATAGCGGTTGGAAACGGCGAAGGCCTGCTCGATCGACGCCACCTTGATGAGCTGCGAAGCAGCCAGCGCCTGCCGCGCGATGTCCTGCCGCGCCAGCCGCGCCACCTGCGTTTCCACCTCGGCCTGCACCGCCGCGATCAACCCGGCATCGTCGCTGAGCAGGATCACCTGCGAATCCGGGCCATGCTCGGCCTGCGACAACAGGTCGGCGGCGACGAAGGCCGCAGTGGCGCCGGCATCGGCGATCACCAGCACCTCCGACGGACCTGCCGGCATGTCGATCGCCGCGGCGCCGGCCTGCGCCACCTGCTGCTTGGCTTCGGTGACGTAGCTGTTGCCCGGTCCGAACAGCTTGTCGCAGGACGGGACGGTTTCGGTGCCCCAGGCCATCGCCGCGATCGCCTGCGCGCCGCCGATCTTGTAGACCCGGTGCACGCCGGTCAGGCGCGCGGCCACCAGCACCGCCGGATCGGCCGTGCCGTCCCTGCGCGGCGGCGTGCACAGCACCACTTCGCGGCAACCGGCGAGCTTGGCCGGCACCCCCAGCATCAGCGCGGTCGAAGGCAGCGGCGCGCTGCCTGCCGGCACGTACAGGCCGACGCGGCCGATCGGGCGGATGATCTTTTCGCAGACCACGCCGGGCGCGGTTTCCACGCGGTACGGCTGGGCCATGCCGGCGCGGTGATAGGCGTCGATGCGGCCGGCCGCCTGCTGCAGGGCGATGCGCAGTTCGGCCGGCACCGCCAGTTCGGCGGCGGCGAACTCGGCCTCGCCCACCTCGAAGCGTTCCAGCGCCACGCCGTCGAAACGTGCGGTGATCTCGCGCAGGGCAGGATCGCCGACGCCGCGCACCTGTTCGATCAGCGCGGCTACCGATTCGCGGGTCTGCGCGGCCACGGCCTGTACCGGCCGGGTCAGCGCGCGCGCCTGCGCGTCGGCGTCCAGTGCGTTCCAGTCGAGGATGTTCATGCCAGCGACTTCTCCACCGCCAGCACCATCAGCCCCTGCGCGCCGGCGCGTTCGAGTTCCTCCAGCCGCTGCCAGCTCAACGCGCCGTTGCACATGGTCTGCAGGCGCACCGCCCCGCCATCGCCCGGCAGGCGCAGCAGCGGTTCGGCGTCGGGCAGCAGCCGCGCCAGTTCGTCCACGCGTTCCTCGGCGGCGGAGAACATCAGCAGCTTCCGGTCCTGCACCCGGGTCAATCCGTCCAGGCGGCGCAGCAGCATCGCCATCAGCCCGGCGCGGGCGTCGTCCAGTTCGTGCGCCGGCCCGGCCAGCACGGCCTCGCTTTCCAGCAGCGTTTCCACCGGCGTGAGCTGGTTGGCCGCGAGCGTGGCGCCGCTGGAAACCAGGTCGCAGATCAGGTCGGCGGTGCCGAGCTTGGGCGCGATCTCCACCGAGCCGGACAGCTCGACCACCTGCGCGTCCACGCCCTTGTCCTTCAGCCAGGCGGCGAGGATGGCCGGGTAGCTGGTGGCGATGCGCTTGCCGGCCAGCTGCGCCGGCCCCTGCCAGTCCCATTCCTCGGGTATGGCGATCATCAGCCGGCACTGGCCGAAGCCGAGGCCGCGCAGCGGCTGGTAGGCATCGGCCAGCCCCAGCTGGCGACGCGCGTTGGCCTGCTCGTCCAGTTCGTTGAGGCCGACCACGCCCAGGTCGCAGACGCCATCGGCGATCAGCCCCGGGATGTCGTCGTCGCGCACCAGCAGCAGGTCCACCGGCAGCGTCTCGCCGAAGCAGAACAGCTTGTCGCGGCTCTGCCGCCAGCTCAGTCCGCAGGCGGCCAGCAGGCTGCGCGCCGGGTCGGCCAGGCGGCCGCTCTTCTGGATGGCGATGCGCAGCCGGTCGCGGGCCGGCGCGGAGGTGGAAGCACTCATGGGTCTTGTCTCAGTTGGATTCGGTCTTGCGCGCGGACAGGCGCGCGATGGCGACGGCGTAACCGCCGGCGCCATGCTCGAGCGAGCGCGCGACCCGGCCGATGGTGGTCACGCTCACCCCGGTCAGGTCGTGGATCTCGCGGTACGGCACGCCCTTGCGCAGCAGCGGCACCACCCGCCAGCGGTCGGCCATGGCCTCCAGCTCGGCCGGGGTGCACAGGTCGCGCAGGAAGGCCTGCACGTCCTGCGGCCGTTCCAGCGCGGCGAACGCGCGCGCCAATGCCTTGAGGGATGCGTCGGAAGCCTTTTCGCGGTCGGAGTCGGGGCGGGTCTTCATACGTACCAATGTAATAGCGTGCTAGCACATTAATCCAAACCGGACAGCCCGGTCAAACATCCGGCCCGCGGCCGCCATCCGGACAAAAGAAAAGGCCCCGCGATGCGGGGCCTTCCGTAGCGGCGGCACCAGGCGCTCAGCGCGCCATGGCGCGGGCCTGCTCCAGCTCCACCCGCAGGGTGGACGCCAGTTCGTCGCGGGCGACCTCGAACTGCTGCTCGCGCAGCAGGTCCTTGACCGCGACCACCCCGCGCGCCAGTTCGTCCTCGCCGGCCAGCACCACGAAGCGGATGCCGGCCTTGGCCGCGTACTGGAACTGCTTGCCGACCTTCTTCGGCTCCATCTGCACTTCGGTGTTGATGCCGCCGGCGCGCAGGCGGCGGGCGATGTCCAGCGAGTGCGGCATCGCCTCCTCGTCCATCAGCGCCACCATCGCCTGCACGCTGCTCTCGGCGATGCCGTCGATCAGGCCGGCCTCGCGCAGCTGCCAGAACAGGCGGGTCAGGCCGATGGAGATGCCCACGCCCGGCAGCCGGCTCTTGGTGTAGTGGCTGGCCAGGTCCTCGTAGCGGCCGCCCGAGCAGATCGAGCCGATCTGCGGGTGGTCCAGCAGCGTGGTCTCGTAGACGGTGCCGGTGTAGTAGTCCAGGCCGCGGGCGATGGAGAAGTTCAGGCAGTACGCGCTTTCCGGCACGCCCAGCGCCCTGACCAGTTCCAGCACCTCGCGCAGTTCGGCGGCGCCGGTGCGCAGCGATTCGCTGGCGGCGGCGCCGGCGTCGGCCAGCACCGCGTCGATCTTCGCCAGCGCGTCGGCGTGCGACTGCGAACGCACCTCGACGAAGGCGAGGATGCGCTCCACCGCCGCGGCCGGCAGGCCGAAGTCGGGGCCGACCAGGGTCTGGCGCACGTAATCGGCGCCGCGCTTGTCGAGCTTGTCGACCTCGCGCAGCACCAGCGCCTGCTGCTGCGGGTCGGACACGCCCTGCGCCTCGAAGAAACCGCGCATCAGCTTGCGGTTGTTCAGCTGCACCGCGAAGCGGCCGATGCGCAGCTCGGAGAACACCGCGTGGATCACCGCCAGCACCTCGGCGTCGTAGCGGATGCTCAGCGCGTCCTTGCCGATCACGTCCACGTCGCACTGGTAGAACTCGCGGAAGCGGCCGCGCTGGGCGCGCTCGCCGCGGTAGACGCGCTGCATCTGGTAGCGGCGGAACGGGAAGGTCAGCTCGTGCTCGTGCTCGGCCACGTAGCGCGCCAGCGGCACGGTCAGGTCGAAGCGCAGCGCCATTTCCGGCAGCCCTTTCTCGCCCGACTCGGCGGCATTGGCCAGCGCGCCGGTGGACTGCACGAAATACACCTGCCGCTCGGTCTCGCCGCCGGACTTGGTCAGCAGCACGTCGGACAGCTCGAACACCGGGGTCTCCACCGGCAGGAACCCGAAGCGCTCGTAGTTGCGGCGGATGACGTCCAGCATGCGCTGGAACGCAATCTGCTCGCGCGGCAGCAATTCCATGATGCCGGGCGGGGTACGGGGCTTGATCACGGGCGAAACTCCTGCAAACGGTGGGGGTGAGCGGACGCCAATTCTAGCGCCACGCCGCCCGGCCGACCGCATGAAGTATCATGCGCGCACGTCCCCCGCCCCGAAGCCATGACCCGGCCCGTCCCCGGTTCCGAGCCAACCTCCGCATTGCCGACCGTTTCCGAGGGAAGCGGCGCGCGCGAGTGCCTGCAGTGTTCGGTGCGGCACCTGTCGGTGTGCTCGGCGCTGTCCTGCGACGAAGTGCAGGCGCTGGAGCAGATCACCCTGTCCATGCCGGTACCGATGGGAACCACCCTGGCCCGCAGCGGCGAGCCGCGCGCGCATGTGTTCACCGTGACCGAAGGCGCGCTGCGGCTGGTGCGCACGCTGTCCGACGGCCGCCGCCAGGTCAACGGCTTCGTGCTGCCCGGCGATTACGTGGGCCTGAGCGGCAGCGACCACCACCGCTACGACATCGAGGCCATCGCCGAGAGTCGCGTATGCCGCGTGTCGACCTCGCAGATGCGCGACCTGCGCCAGCGCTTCCCGCACCTGGAACGCAAGCTGCTGCAGCGCGCCTGCCAGGAACTGGATGCGGCCCAGGACAACGCCCTGGCGCTGGCGCGGCTGCAGCCGCCGGAACGGCTGGCCGATTTCCTGCTGCGCCTGGCCGCGCGCGAGGCGATGCAGGGCCAGGTCGGCAACCGCGTGGCACTGCCGATGGGCCGCGGCGACATCGCCGACCACCTCGGCCTGACCATGGAAACGGTCAGCCGCACCTTCACCAAGCTGCGCCAGCAGGGCCTGATCGCGCTGCCGCACCTGAACGTGGTCGAGATCCTCGACTTCGCCGGCCTGCAGAAGCTGGCCAACGACGACCTGGGCTGAGCGCCGGCCCTGCGTTTGACTCTCCCGTACCGGCCCTGCAAGCTGGCCACGACCGCCGCGACACCGCCGGCGGCAGACCCGGGAGGCCTCATGTCGCGCGCCATCGCCGCACTGCTCTCCATCGCCATCGGCATCGGTTTCGTGCTGCTGGTCCTCTACGCCTGGCCGCTGATCGCCGCGCACAACACGGTTCCGGTGCGGCTCGCGCAGGCCGGGCTGTCCGGCACCGCCTGGTATGGCGCGACGCTGCTGCAGGACTTCGCGATCAACCTGCTGCTCGCCCTGCCCGCCGCCTGGCTGCTGCGGCGGCTGGGACGCGACCGGCTCCGCTTCCATTGCGCGCTGGCGACCCTGGTGTTCGCCACCGCCTTTACCGCCGCGGCGGGCCTGCCGATGTTCTCGGCCAGCGGCTTCATCGTCGCGGGCTGGCTGCTGATGCTGGCCGCACTGCCGGTGGCGACCTGGCTGCTCAGCCTGTCCGGGCGCGGCAACAGGCGCGACCGCTCCGGCGACCTACCCCGCCCACGCACCGCCTAGCCGCGGACGCCGGCCTGGCGCCGTTTTGACCAGACCGGCGCCGACGCCCGCCGGCACTGGCCCGGCGGGTACTTGTCCACAGGCTTTCCTCGCCGCGTTCCACATCCGCTGTGGACAACGCGGCCGCGGCGCTCAGCCCAGCAGGGTGTCGCGCAGCGCCGCGTACTCCGGCGCGCACGGCTCGGCATGGGCCGGGCGCCGCAGCAGTTCCGCCAGCGCCGGCGGCACCGGTACCTCGCGGCCGATCAGCGGCTCGACCACCGTCTCGAACTTGGCCGGGTGGGCGGTCGCCGCCACCGCCCAGTGCTCGTGCGCGGCGGCCTCGCCGCTGGCGCGGAGCTGCTCCAGCACCCGTACCGCGGTGGCGGTGTGCGGGCAGAACACTTCGCCGTGCCGCTGGTGGCGCGTGGCGATGGTGTCGCGGATGGCGTCGTCGTCCACCGCACGCGAGAGGAACTGCGCGCGCAGCACCGCGTCGTCGCCGGCATGCAGCCAGCGCAGCCGCTCGAAGTTGCTGGGGGCGCCCACGTCCATCGCGTTGGCGAGCGTGGCCACGCTGGTGCGGGCCTGGTACTGGCCGCCGGCGAAATAGTCCGGCAATACGCGGTTGGCGTTCGTGGCCAGCACGATCCGCCCCAGCGGCACGCCGAGCGCGCGCGCCATGACCGCCGCCATCGCGTTGCCGAGATTGCCGGTGGGAACGACGAGGTTCAGCAGCGAGCCGTGCGCGGCATGGTGGGTCAGCGCCGCGTGCGCGTAGTAGCTCATCTGCGGCAGCAGGCGGCCGAGGCTGATGCTGTTGGCCGAACTCAACGGCACCTGCGCCTGCAGGCCGGTATCGTTCAATGCCTGCTTGACCATGGCCTGGCAGTCGTCGAACGAACCGGCCACGCGCAGCGCGCGGATGTTGCCGCCCAGGCAGCCCAGCTGGTGCGCCTGCCGCGGCGACACGCGCCCATCCGGGTACAGCACCACCACCTCCAGGTTGGGCTGGTTGTGGAAGGCGGCGGCCACGGCCGCGCCGGTGTCGCCGGAAGTCGCCACCACAATCGTCAACGGGCGCTCCTGCCCCGCGCGCAGCCGCGACAGGCTGGCGGCGAGGAAACGCGCGCCGAAATCCTTGAACGCCGCCGTCGGGCCATGGAACAGCTCCAGCACGTGGTCGTTGCGGGTGGCCAGGCGCCGCAGCGGCGCGGGGAAGTCGAAGGCTTCGGCGCAGATCCGCGGCAGTTCCGCTTCCAGGCCGTCGCCGGCGAAGAACGGCTGCAGCAGCGTCGCCGCGGTATCGGCCAGCGCGTCGCCCGCCTGCAGGGCGCGGGCCGGCGGCATCTGCTGCGGCACATACAGGCCGCCGTCGGGTGCGAGGCCGGCGGCGATGGCCTGGCTGAGCGTGGCGGCGGGGGCGGTGTTGCGGGTGGAGATGAAGTGCATGGCGAAGGGTTCCGGATGGGACTGTTTTTGCGGGGCACCGTGTTCTGTCCTTCTCCCTCCGGGAGATGGCCCGGCAGGATCGCCGGAATCCGCCCGAAGCGGGAAGTACAAGGTGCTCGGAAGGGGCGGATGAAAGTACGGACGAAACCTTGCAGTACCGCGCTGCACGCGGCTCCGCCCGTACCCTCACCCCTCTCCCGATGGGAGAGGGGCTTCAGGTCTTCAAAGCAAGTGCGCGCCCGGGCTGTCCAGCGCGGTGACCCAGCTCTGGCTGCCGAAGCCCGCGGCGGCGAAAGCAGCTTGCACCTTCGGCGCCGCGGCCTCCGCCGCTTCGCGCGTCTCGAACCACGCGAACACGCTGGGCCCGGCGCCGGAAATGCTCGCGCCCATCGCACCGGCATCCAGCGCAGCCTGCTTGGCGGCGTCGAAGCCACCGATCAGCGGCGCGCGGCGCGGTTCGACCAGCACATCGCGCAGGCCGGCGCGCACCAGCCCGGCATCGCCGGCATGGCAGCCGGCCAGCACCAGCGCCAGGTGGGTGCTCTGCGCGACGAACTCCTTCAGTTCGTAGCTGCCCTGCAGGGCGGCGCGGGCGCGGCGGGTTTCCAGCAGCGCGTCCGGGTGCACCAGCAGGCTGTGCCACTGCCCGGACACGGGCACCGGCACCAGCCGCTCCAGCGTGGACAGCACCAGCCCGCCGAGGAACATCGGCCCGAGGTTGTCGCCATGGCGGCTGCCGCTGGCCACCGCCTCGCCTTCCAGCGAATGCAGGTAAAGCTCCTCGCGGCTCAATGGCGCATCCAGCAGGGCATTGGCCGCGACCAGTGCGGCCACGCACGAGGCGGCCGAGCCGCCCATGCCGGAGCTGAGCGGTATGCCCTTGTCGATCTCGATCTCGAAGCCGAACGGCAGCGCCAGCGCCTGGCGCAGCGCGATCAGCGCCGCGCCGGCGGTGTTGCCGGCCGCCTCCTTCGGCAGTTCCGCGGTGGTGCCGCGGATCGCCGCGATGCGCACACCCGGCTCATCGATGTCGGGCGCCTCGATGCGCCGCACCGTCACCGTATCGCCGACGCCGGCCACGGCGTAGCCGAGCAGATCGAACCCGACCGCCACGTTCGCCACCGACGCCGGCGCGAAGGCACGCGCCTCGCGCCGCCCGCCACCCTGCTGCATTGCCTGCCCGCTCACAGTCGCGCTCCCTCCCCCGCGGCCACCCGCAGCACGTCGGCGAACACGCCGGCGGCCGTCACTTCCGGGCCGGCGCCCGGCCCCTGCACCACCAGCGGATTGTCGCAGTAGCGGCGGGTGGTGAACTGCACCACGTTGTCGGTCAGGCGCAGGTTGGCGAAGGCGTGGTCGCCGGGCAGTTCGACCAGGCCGACCGTGGGCCGCTGCCCCGGCTCGAAGCGCGCGACATAGCGCAGCACGTTGCCGCGCGCGCGCGCGTCGGCCAGGCGCTGGCCGAAACCGGCATCGACCTCGTGCAGGCGCGCCATGAAGTCGTCCACGCTGCCCTGCTGCAGCGCCTCGGGCACCAGGCCTTCGATCGCCACGTCCTCCAGGCTGAGCGCATGGCCGGCCTCGCGCGCCAGGATCACCAGCTTGCGCGCCACGTCCACGCCGGACAGGTCGTCGCGCGGGTCCGGTTCGGTGTAGCCCATCGCCCGCGCCTGCGCGACCAGCTGCGAGAACGGCGCGCTGCCGTCGTACTTGTTGAACAGCCACGCCAGCGTGCCGGAGAAGATGCCGGCGATCGCGGTGACCTCGTCGCCGGTATCGACCAGGTCGCGCAGCGTGGTGATGACCGGCAGCCCGGCACCCACCGTGGCCTCGTAGCGGAAGCGCGCGCCGGTGGCGGCGGCGGCCTCGCCGATGGCCTGGTAGCGCGCCAGCGGCCCGGAGCCGGCCTGCTTGTTGGGCGTGACCACATGGATGCCGGCGGCGAGCCAGTCCGCATAGCGGTCGGCCACGTCCGGGCTGCCGCTGCAGTCGATGATCAAGGTATGCGGCAGGCGCGCGGACAGCAGGTGCTCGGTGAAGCGGTCCAGGTCGGCCGGCTGCGCGGCGGCCTCGAACGCGGCCTTCCAGTCGCCCTGCATGCCGCGCGTCTCCAGCAGCATGCGGTTGCGCGACAGCACCGCGCGCAGGCGCAGGTCCAGCCGTGCCCGCGCCAGCAGCTGCGGCTGGGCGATGCGCAGTTGTTCCAGCAGCGCGGCGCCGACGTTGCCCGGGCCGATCACGCCGACCGAGAAGGTCTGCGGCGACAGCCAGAACCCGGCATGCGCGGCGCGCAGCGCCTTGGTGGCGTCGCGGGTGTCGATGGCCACCGAGATGTTGCGTTCGGACGAGCCCTGCGCGATGGCCAGGATGTTGACCTGCGCCCGCCCCAGCGCCTCGAACAGGCGCGCGGCCACGCCCGGCTGGCCGGCCATGCCGTCGCCCACCGCGGCCAGCACGCTCACGCCCTCGGTCAGCTGCACGCGCTGCACCTGGCCGGCGGCCAGCTCGTGCGAGAACGCCTGCACCAGCGCATCGCGCGCGTGCGCCGCCTCGGCCTGGCGCACCACGCAGCAGATCGAATGCTCGGACGATCCCTGCGAGATCATCACCACCGACACGTGCGCGTTGCGCAGCGCCGCGAACACGCGCTCGGCGGTGCCCGGCACGCCGATCAGGCCGGTGCCCTCGACGTTCAGCACCGCCAGCTCCGGGCTGAGCGTCAGCCCCTTGATCGGCCCGCTGCCGGCGCTGGCCGCGGTGATGCGGGTGCCGGGGTGCTGCGGCTGGAAGGTGTTGCGGATGATGATCGGCAGGCCGCGTTCGATCGCCGGCGACATGGTCTGCGGGTGCACCACCTTGGCGCCGAAATAGGCCAGTTCGCAGGCCTCGTCGTAGCTGAGCGCCTCCAGCTGCACCGCCTCGGGCACCACGCGCGGATCGGCCGAGAGCACGCCGTCCACGTCGGTCCAGATGTGCAGTTCGTCGGCGGCGAACAGCGCGGCGAAGATCGCGCCGGAAAAATCGCTGCCGTTGCGGCCGAGGGTGGTGATGTTGCCCTTGCGGTCGCGGGCCACGAAGCCGGTCACCACCAGCCGCCGCGCCGGATGCGACTGCCGCCACAGCGCCAGCTTGGCCGCGCTGGCCTTCCAGTCCACGTCCACGCCGAGTTCGCCGTGGTCGACCACCAGCACCTCGCGCGCGTCCAGCACGTCGGCGTCCTCGCCCAGCGCCTGCAGGTGGTGGCCGAGCAGGTGCGCGGAGAACACCTCGCCCAGGCCCTGCACGCGGTCCAGCACTTCCCGCGGCAGTTCGCCGATGACCGCCAGCGCGGCGAGGATCTCGCGCAGGCGGTTGAAGCGCGCGTCCAGCCACTCGATGGTCGGGCCGGCGTTCTCGGCCAGCAGCGCCACCGCCGCCGCGCGGTGGCGGGCGCGCAGTTCGTGCCAGCGCTCGTCCCAGGCCGCATCGGCGGCGGCGGCCAGGCGGGCCAGGTCGATCAGCGCATCGGTCACGCCCTTCATCGCCGAGACCACGGTGACCTGCACGTCCTCCTCGCGCGCCAGCAGCAGCTGCGCCACGTGGCGGTAGCGGTCGGCATCGGCCACCGAGGTGCCGCCGAACTTGTGGACGACGGTACGGACGGCGGCGTCCGCGGCGGGAGCGAGGGGTGAAGCGGCAACTGGCGACATCGGATGAACCTCGGCTGGAGGCCCCGACACGCATCAGGATGGGAGCCCCCGCATCCTGATCCGGGTGCGGGGCCGTGGTTTTCGGAAACTACGCGAAGACGACGGGCCGCACCGGGCGAGTGGTGACGGTAATGGTGGTGGTAATGGACACGCGCGCGCCGATGCCCGGCAGCGCGCCTGCAGGCGGCGGGGCGATGGCGAAGAGAGACGACGGCGTGTTCATGCGGTCAAGAGGACACCAGCGGTGAATGCGCTGTCAAGTGTTGCAACGCAAAAGATCACCTGCGGCCATCGTCGGCGAACCTGCCGGCATCGGTTGCAAATGTCATCAACGCCCATCATCGCCCATCTATCGCGCAAGCATCAGCGAAAACGCCATTTCGCATGCCTGCAAGCGACGCAGACAGCAGCCCTTCGATACGCCGCGAACAGTCCGAGGCGCAGGACCGGCAAATGGCGGAACAGGAAAGAACTGCGCGGAACGCGTGCCGGAAAGCGGCGATCAGTGGGGAGCGACCGCCTCGGCAGCGGGCCGGTGCGCGGCCGCGCTCAGTACCACGCCGGCGAGCAGGCAGCCCGCGGCCAGCAGTTCCAGCGGCAGCGGCCAGCGCTGCTGCCAGAGGAAGCCGTAGAGCAGGCCGAACAGCGTCTCGAACACGATCATCTGCCCGCCCAGGGTGAGCGGCAGCGCCCGGCTGGCGCGGTTCCAGCAGGCATTGCCAAGGATCGAGGCCAGCACCGCCACCGCCGCGGCGATCAGCCAGAACTGCCCCCACGCGGCCGCCGGGCGCCCCTCCCCGCCGCAGGCGAACGCGACCGGCGCCAGCAGCAGCGCCAGGGCGCCGGTGGCCACGCCGGTCAGCAGCGACCAGTCGTGCCCGGATACCTCCGGGCAGCGCGCCAGCCAGCGCGTATTGCCCACCGAGTACACCGTCCACGACAGCAGCGCACCGACCGCGCACAGCAGGCCGACCAGGCGCTGCCCGGCGCCGGTGTGCACATGCGAGGACGCCATCGCCGCCCATCCCATCAGCACCACGCCGGCCACGCACAGGGCCAGTGCCGGCGCCAGCTTCGACAATGGCACCGCGCCCGGCTCGCGCGAGGCGGTGACCGCCACCAGCACCGGCACCATGCCGACGATCAGCGACGCCGCGGCGCCGCCGCTCCACTGCACCGAAATGGACAGCAGCACGTAATAGAGCAGGTTGCCGAGCAGGCTGAGCCAGGCCAGCGCGCCCCATTCGGCGCGGCCGATGCGCGAACGCAGCGCCGGCCAGCGCGGCACCAGCAGCACCAGCGCGATGGCGCCGTAGACCAGGTAGCGCGCGGCCGCCAGCTGCAACGGCGCGAATCCGGCCAGCATGGCCGGGGCCAGGAACACCACGCCCCACAGCGCCCCGGAGGCCACGCCGTTGGCGATCCCGACACTCATCGAACGACTCACGCCTGCCGCACCTGCCGTGGAGAAGGGCGCGCAGTGTAGGCGCCGCCCCGGCGCAGCGTCTTGACCCAGGCTACTGCCCCGCCCGCCACTGCCGCGGCGTGCGCCCGCTCTCCCGGCGCAGCGCCCGGGTGAAGGCGCTCTGCTCCGAATATCCGGCGCGCTGGGCGATGTCGCTGATGCTGGCGTCGCTGCCCAGCAGTTGCCGCTTGGCCCAGCGCAGGCGCGCGGCGCTCACCCAGGCCTGCGGCGCAAGACCGAACTCGCGCGCGAACAGCGCGTGCAGGCGGCTGCCACTGACGCCGGCCACGGCCGCCATGCGCGCCACCGACCAGTCCAGGCCCGGCGCCGAGGCCACGGCCATGCACAGCGCCTGCAATCGCGCGCCGCTGCCCGCCGGCGCGAAATGCCGCAGCAGGCGCGGCAGCGGATCGGCCTCCAGGCCGTTGCCCGGCAGTCCCTGCAGGCGCCGGCGCATGTCCGCCGGCACAGCCAGCCAGGGCCTGCGGTACAGATGGTCCAGGGTGTCGTCGTCGAGCACGCCTGCCGGGCAATCGACGATCAGGCAGCAGTGCTCGCCCAGCGCCTCCAAGTCGTGGGTCTGGCCGGGCGCGACGAACGCGCCCTGCAACCGGTCCAGGTGGCCGCCGGCGCCGCCCACTTCGAACTGCAGCTCGCCGCGCACCGGCAGCACCCATTGCGCGTAGTCGTGGCACTCCAGCCCGGTGGGCCCGAGATAACGGCGCAGATGGGGGGTGCTGGCGGACATGGAGGCAGCCTGCGCAGGAGGCGGCCGGCCCCGCAACCGGGGCGCCGCGGGACGGAGATTCGCAGCGACGAAGGATGGCGGCCCCGACACGATTCGAACGTGCGACCTGTCCCTTAGGAGGGGACCGCTCTATCCAGCTGAGCTACGGGGCCTGCGGACGCGTATTGTGACATGCCGCCGCACCGTCGGGCAGCCACCGGTGCCGAGAAGCGGCGCCGGCTCTGCTAAAATCGCGCTTCTGCATGCCGCACCCCACCGCTGCCAGCGGCTGCGCCCCCCAACGCAAAGCAATCAGGAGATTTCATGTCCTTCGAAATGCTCAAGGCGCTCGGCCTCGACGCTTCCAACGCTGGCACCTATATGGGCAATGGGCAGTGGTCCGCCGCCACCGGCGCGGGCGTGCTCAAGCCGAAGAACCCGACCACCGGCGAGGTGATCGCCGAGGTCCAGGCCACCACCGAGGCCGATTACGAAACCATCGTCGCCCGCGCCCAGGAAGCCTACAAGGTGTGGCGCACCACGCCGGCACCGCGCCGCGGCGAAGCCGTGCGCCTGTGCGGCGAGGCGCTGCGCCGGCACAAGGACGCGCTGGGCTCGCTGGTCGCGCTGGAGATGGGCAAGTCCAAGCCCGAAGGCGACGGCGAAGTGCAGGAGATGATCGACATCGCCGACTTCGCGCTGGGCCAGAGCCGCATGCTGTACGGCTACACCATGCACTCCGAGCGCCCCGGCCACCGCATGTACGAGCAGTACCACCCGCTGGGTCTGGTCGGCATCATCTCGGCCTTCAACTTCCCGGTCGCGGTGTGGAGCTGGAACGCGTTCCTGGCCGCGATCTGCGGCGACGTGTGCATCTGGAAGCCGTCCAACAAGACCCCGCTCACCGCCATCGCCACGATGAAGATCTGCAACGAGGCGCTGAAGGAAGGCGGCTTCCCGGACATCTTCTTCCTGATCAACGACGCCGGCACCGCACTGTCGGAAAAGCTGGTCGACGACAAGCGCGTGCCGCTGATCTCCTTCACCGGCTCGACCCAGATCGGCCGCGTCGTCAACGAGCGCGTCGCCCGCCGCCTGGGCCGCTGCCTGCTGGAGCTGGGCGGCAACAACGCCATCATCCTGGACGAGACCGCCGACCAGAAGCTGGCCGTGCCGGGCATCGTGTTCGGCGCCGTCGGCACCGCCGGCCAGCGCTGCACCACCACCCGCCGCCTGATCGTGCACGAATCGATCTACGACAACGTGCTGGCCACCCTGGTCAAGGCCTACAAGCAGGTCGAAGGCAAGATCGGCGACCCGACCGATCCGGCCAACCTGATGGGCCCGCTGAACAGCCCCGAGGCGGTGCAGCAGTTCCTGGCCTCGATCGAGAAGGCCAAGGCCGCCGGCGGCACCATCGAGACCGGCGGCACCGCCATCGACCGTCCGGGCAACTTCGTGCTGCCGGCGATCGTCACCGGGCTGAAGAACACCGATGAAATCGTGCAGCACGAGACCTTCGCGCCGATCCTGTACGTGATGAAGTACACGACCCTGGACGAAGCCATCGACATGCAGAACGGCGTGCCGCAGGGCCTGTCCTCGTCGATCTTCACCACCAACCTGAAGTCGGCCGAGAAGTTCCTGTCGGCCGCCGGCAGCGACTGCGGCATCGCCAACGTCAACATCGGCACCTCCGGCGCCGAGATCGGCGGTGCGTTCGGCGGCGAGAAGGAAACCGGCGGCGGCCGCGAGTCCGGTTCGGACGCGTGGAAGGTCTACATGCGCCGCCAGACCAACACCATCAACTACTCCGATTCGCTGCCGCTGGCCCAGGGCATCAAGTTCGACCTGTAACGGCTTTCCCTTTCCCCTCCGGGATGGCGACGCGGCAGGACCGCCGCGTCGCACGGCGAAGCCGCCCGAAGGGGAGGCACAGGGATGTGCCGGATGAAGGCGTCCCGCAGGGGCGGATGAAGGCAAGGGTGAAGCCGGGCGCGGTGAATACCGCCGGGCTTCGCTCCCTTCCCTCTCCCCACCCGCGCTCCGGCCCACGCCGCGCTGGCGTGGGCACTCCAAGGCACGCGCGCCCATGGCGCGCAGGCCGCGCCCTCCCGCCCCACGGGGAGAGATCCTCTCCACCCACGACGGAGTCCCACGATGAGCATCCCCGCACCACGACAGACCAGCAACTATGCCGTGATCGCCCTGGTCGCCGGCATCCTCGGCTGGACCCTGCTGCCGTTCCTGGGCAGCATCGGCGGCATCATCTTCGGCCACATGGCGCGCGGCCAGATCCGCCGCAGCAACGGCCAGCTCGACGGCGACGGCCTGGCCATCACCGGCCTGGTGCTGGGCTGGGTGTCGGTGGCGATGTGGGTGCTCTGCATCCTCGCCTTCGTCCTGTTCTTCGGCGGTCTGGCCTGGCTGGCCGCGCTGAACTCCTGAGACCGGCGTGCACACCGATCCGACCGAACGTTTCAGCAACCGGGTGGCGGACTACGTACGCTACCGCCCCGGCTACCCGCCGGCGCTGCTGCACTGGTTGCATCACGACATCGGCGTGCCGGCCACCACCCCGGTAGCCGACATCGGCGCTGGCACCGGCATTTCCACCCGTATGTTCCTCGACGCCGGGCATCCGGTGGTCGCGGTCGAACCCAACGCCGCGATGCGCCAGGCCGCCGAGCGCTGGCTGGCGCACGACCACCCGCAGCTGAGTTTCGCCGCCGGCACCGCCGAAGCCACCACGCTGGCCGATGCCAGCATCGGCCTGATCAGCGTCGCCCAGGCCTTCCACTGGTTCGACACCGACGCGGTGCGGCCGGAATGGCGGCGCATCCTGCAGCCGGGCGGCATGGCGCTGGTGTACTGGAACTCGCGCCTGCTCGATGTCTCGCCGTTCCTGTCCGGCTACGAACAGCTGCTGCAGGACTACGGCACCGATTACAACGCGGTGGCCGAGCGCTACCAGGACGACGCGACGATGCGCGCCTGGTTCGGTTACGGCCTGCGCGGCATGGTCCAGCTGCCGAATACGCAGCACCTGGACTTCGACGGCCTGCGCGGCCGCCTCCTTTCCTCCTCCTATGCGCCGCAGGCCGGCGATCGGCGGCATGCGCCGATGCTGGAGGCCCTGCGCGCCCTGTTCGACGCCCATGCGGTGGACGGACGGGTCGCCTTCGAATACCGAACCCGTGCCTTCATCGGCACGCTGGACTGAAACAGCATGTACCCGCTTGCCCGCCCCTTCCTGTTCGCACTCGACGCCGAACGCGCCCATGGCCTGACGCTGTCCGCGCTGGAACTGGCCTGGCGCACCGGCACCACGCCGCTGATCGCGGCGCGGCCGGCGCCGATGCCGACCGCGGCGTTCGGCCTGGACTTCCCCAACCCGGTCGGGCTGGCGGCGGGGCTGGACAAGAACGGCGAGCACATCGACGCGCTGTTCGGCCTGGGCTTCGGTTTCGTCGAGATCGGCACCGTCACTCCGCGCCCGCAGGCCGGCAACCCGAAGCCGCGCCTGTTCCGGCTGCCGCGGCACGCGGCCATCATCAACCGCATGGGCTTCAACAACGCCGGCGTCGACGCGCTGGTGCGCAACGTCGAGCGCAGCCGCCAGCGCACCGGCCCGCTGGGCATCAACATCGGCAAGAACAAGGACACGCCCAACGAGGACGCGCTGTCCGACTACCTGGCCTGCATGGAGAAGGTGTACCCGCTGGCCGACTACATCACCGTCAACATCTCCTCGCCCAACACCGCCGGCCTGCGCGAACTGCAGGAAGAGCAGGCGCTGCGGCGGCTGGTCGGCGGCCTGCGCGAGGCGCAGGAACGCCTGGCCGCCCAGCATGGTCGGCGCGTGCCGATGCTGGTCAAGGTCGCCCCCGACCTGAGCGACCGCGACATCGAGGCGGCCGCGCGCGTGCTGGGCGAGCTGGAAGTGGACGGCGTGATCGCCACCAACACCACCGTCGGCCGCGAGGGCGTCGAGCGCGACCCGCGCGCCGCCGAGACCGGCGGCCTGTCCGGCGCGCCATTGCTGGGCCAGTCCACCCTGGTGCTGCGCCGTCTGCGCGCGCGCCTGCCCGAACGCATCCCGCTGATCGGCGTGGGCGGCATCCAGTCCGGCGCCGACGCGGTGGCGAAGATGTCCGCCGGCGCGACCCTGGTGCAGTGCTACAGCGGTCTGATCTTCCGCGGCCCGGCGCTGATTGGGGAATGCGTGGACGCCATCCGCCGCCGCCGCGAGGCCCCGTCCCGAGGCGCCGTCGCTCCGCTATGACAACCGCTGCACCCTGGTCGCTGACCGAAAACGCCCCGCTGCATTCCCTCAACACCTTCCACGTCGCCGCCCGCGCGCCGCGCCTGCTGCGCGTGAGCGATGCGGCCGCGCTGCCCGAGGCGCTGGCCGCGGTGGCGCCGTCGCCGCTGCTGGTGCTGGGCAGCGGCAGCAACGTGCTGCTCGCCGCCGATCCGGAAGGCACCGTGCTGTGCTTCGACAACCGCGAGATCGACATCCTCGAGCACCGCGCCGACCATGCCGTGGTCCGCGCCGGCGCCGGCGTGGTCTGGCACGAGCTGGTGATGTGGTCGCTGGCCCAGGGCCTGTCCGGGCTGGAGAACCTGGCGCTGATCCCCGGTACCGTCGGCGCCGCACCGATCCAGAACATCGGCGCCTACGGTGCCCAGGTCGGCGAATTCATCCAGGCCGTCGAGGCCTGGGACACGGTGCAGCGCGAATGGGTGCAACTGGACCAGGCGGCCTGCCGCTTCGGCTACCGCGACAGCCTGTTCAAGCACGAGCCGGACCGCTACCTGATCACCGCGGTGCAGCTGCGCCTGCCGCTGCTGCACGAACTGCGCCTGGACTACGCCGGCATCCGCGAGGAACTGCAGGCCATGGGCGTGGAGCTGCCGGCGGCTACCGACGTGGCCAACGCGGTCATCGCCATCCGCCGCCGCAAGCTGCCCGACCCGGATGTGCTCGGCAACGCCGGCAGTTTCTTCAAGAACCCGATGCTGCCGCGCGAGCAGGCCGAGGTGCTGTCGCTGCAGCATCCGCAGCTGCCCGTGTTCCCCGGCGACGGCGACGGCAGCCGCAAGCTGTCGGCGGCGTGGATGATCCAGGCCTGCGGCTGGAAGGGCCGGCGCGAGGGCGATGCCGGCGTGTCGCCGGACCATGCGCTGGTGCTGGTCAACCACGGCAACGCCAGCGGCGCCGAACTGCTGGCCTTCGCCCGCCGCATCTCCGCCTCGGTGCTGGAAACCTTCGGCGTGCCGATCGAACCCGAACCGCGGCTGGTCGGCGCGCGCTGGTGAACGCCGCCGCGGCCACCGCCTCCCCTGCCCCCCTGCGCGCGGCGCTGCTGATGTTCGGCAGCGCCATGGCCTTCGGCCTGATGGCCATCGCCATCCGCTACGCCACGGCCCACGTGCCGACCCAGGAAGTGGCCTTCTTCCGCAACGCCTTCGGCCTGCTGGCCTTGTTGCCGATGCTGCTGCGCCCGGGCCATGCGCCGCTGCGCACCCGGCAACTGCCGCGCTACCTGGTGCGCAGCGCGATCGGCCTGGCCTCAATGCTGTGCGCCTTCTGGGCGCTGGGCCACCTGCCGCTGTCCCAGGCCATCTCGCTGTCCTATTCCACGCCGCTGTTCGTGACCATCGCGGCGGTGCTGTGGCTGGGCGAGACCGTGCGCGCGCGCCGCTGGGCCGCGGTGATCGCCGGCTTCATCGGCGTGCTGGTGATCGTGCGGCCCGGCTCGCACGGCTTCCAGGCCGGCAGCCTGATCGCGGTGGCCGCGGCCATGCTCAGCGCACTGGTGTCGATCCAGATCAAGCAGCTCACCCGCGTCGACGGCCCGGATACGGTGGTGCTCTACACCTACGTGTTCTGGGTACCGCTGTCGCTGGTGCCGGCGCTGTTCGTGTGGACCTGGCCGACCGGCATCGCCTGGCTGTGGCTGGTAGCCACCGGCGTGCTGGGCACGGTCGGCCAGTTGCTGTGGACGCGCGCGCTCAGGCTGGGCGAAGTCTCGGCGCTGACTCCGATCAGCTTCACCCAGCTGCCGCTGGTGGTGCTGCTGGGCTGGCTGCTGTTCGGCGAGACGCTGGACCGCTGGACCCTGCTGGGCGCGGCCATCATCCTCGCCGCCAATGCCTATATCGCCCATCGCGAGGCGGTGCTGGCGCGCCGGGCCGCCTCGCAGGCCCCATGCACCATTGCCAAGGTCAACGAATAGCCGTCAGCCGGCCTGCAGCAATTGCGGCAGCAGCGCGTCGGGCAGATGCAGGCGCGCACTTTCCAGGCAGAACGGCAACGCCCACAGGCGCAAGCCGGGGTTGTGCGGGAAGGTGAACTCCAGTGGCGCGGCGAAGGCATCGGTCATCGGATAGACCAGTGCCATCTCGCCCACCCCACGCAGATAGGCATGGCCATAGGCATGCAGCTGGTAGAAATCCGCCTCAGCCAGGCCATAGCCGCGGGCAGCGCTGCCTGAGCGGGAATCGAGCAGTTTCCATTTGGTATCCAGCACCATGCGCGCCGCCGTCCCCTGCTTGAGCAACAAGTCCGGTTGCAGCCGGAACCACTGCGCCTGCGCATGCCGCACCAGGTGCTCACTGCGCGCCTGCACGGCAAGGTGCAGCAACGCCGGCAGTTGCGCAGGCAGGTGCCTGGCGACATAGGCCTCGAACAAGGCGGCCATCGGGAACAGCAACGAGGGCGCGGCATGCGCACCGCCGCTGGGCAACGGAGAGCAGCCCTCGAGGATCAACCGCGCCCACGCCAGCGCATCGGCGTAATGCGCCATGCCACGGTCGCGCTGCACCCGCGCGAAATCCATGGCCGGCGCCGTCGAGGGCGGCACCTCGGCGAACACGAAGGCCAACTCGCGCGCCAGCCGCTGGTTTTCCCGCGAGCTGCTCTGCGCAAGCACCCGGCGCAGCGCCGCATGCAGCAGGCGGTTCTCGGCGCGGTCGCTGGAAAATTCATCGTGCGCGGTGAAAAAGCGGTCCGGGTGCAGGCGATTGCGCCGCAGCTGCTCGCCCAGCAGCAGCTTGCCGCGCAGCGCCGGCAGGTTGCCTACGCATTGCCGGTAATCGCTACGCAGGCCGCGCTTGACGATACCCCGTACGCCATCGAGGAATCCGGCGATGAACACTTCCGGCAGCGGCATGCGCAGCGCCAGTTGTTCGGCGCTGCCGGCGCGCACGTGGCGGAACCCCGGCAGGCAGCGCAGCATCGCCACCAGCAGACGCCGCGCCGACGCATCGCCACCGGCAATGGCTTTGCCGACCTTGGGCAACACCTCGATCCGGACACCATCGGCGGCCTGCACGATGCCGGCATGGCTGGTCAGTTGCAGCGCCGGGCGCCCGCGCCAGCGCGCCGGCCGTATCCAGGGCGCGTCGCCATCGCCGCCGAAGCATCGCGCCTCCAGCCAGCGATACGTCGATGCCGGCACCGCGCGCACGCCGGCCTCAAGCGCGGTCGCCGCGTCGCCGGCAACCAGCCGGTCGAATTCGTGAGCGGTGATGACCCCGGCCGGCATCGGCATCACGCCAAGGTCGAATAGATACAGACGTAGGATTCGGGCCGCTCGAACGCCTGCATGTCCAGTTCATGGCGCGGGTTGACGCCATGTTCGTCCAGGCCGTGGTCGTCGCCGAACAACTGCTCCAGCGCGCCATCCGCATCGGCCTGCACCACGAACCGCACGCCCTCCGGCTTCTGGTTGTCGGCCAGTATCAGGCGGATCTTGTTCCAGTCCTCGAAGAAATATTCCTCCAGCAGCGGCAGGATGCGGCTGCGGAACACCGCCTTCAGCGCGGCAAAACGCGCCGGGCCTTCCGCCACGTCGCGCAGGCCGGTGAAGAAGGCATGGCCGATGGCATGGTCGCGGTCGTACAGGCTTTCGATGCGGCGGTTGATGGCCGCCAGCATGCGCGCGACGTCGATCTCGCCGACGCGCAAGTCCTGCAACGGCGCAAGGTCGGGCGGTACCGGCACGAACTCGAAGCGTCGGCGCAGTGCGGTGTCCAGCAGCGCCAGCGAACGGTCGGCGGTGTTCATCGTGCCGATGATGTCCACGTTGCGCGGCACGCTGAACGGCTCGCCCGAATACGGCAGCAGCACCGACAGCGCATTGGCCGCGCCCTCGCGCTTGTCGGCCTCGATCAGGGTGATGAGTTCGCCGAATATCTTGCTGATGTTGCCGCGGTTGATCTCGTCGATGACCATCGCGAAACGGTGCTGCGGCTCGCGCCGCGCCCGCTCGCACAGCTTCTTGAACGCGCCGGGGCGGATTTCGTAGCGCACCTGCCCGCCTTCGGCCTCCTCGTCCAGCATCGGGCGCAAGCCTTCGACAAACTCCTCGTAGCCATAGGACTGGTGGAAGGTGACGAAGCTGTAGCGCTGGATTTCCTCGCCGGCCACCCTGCCGGCCTGCAACGCATCCACGGTGTCGATGATGTCGGCGCAGGATTCATGCCAGTCGCCGGCAAGATGCCAGATCGAATTTTCGTCCTTGTCGAATACGCCCGGCGCATTGCGCCGCCCGAATTTCACCGTGATCGAATCGTCCACGGTATGCGCCTGCAATGCGCCCCACAGATATTGGCGCGCGTTCCGGCTCTGCGACTGCCCTTTGGCCGCCGCGATGGCGGTGATGAACGGATGTTCGGCCAATGCGGTGACCGAGGCGCTGCCGCCCAGCTGGTACAGCGCGGCCACCAGCCCTTCCCAGCGGGTCAACGGCGCAATGCGTTCGGCGATGAGTTGTTCGCGAAGCTCGGCGGCACTGGCCTGCGATTGCGTGAAGCGCTCCTTCAACAGCCTCGAAACCCGCCAGGTTTTTCCCGTTCCCGGTGGCCCGTAATAGATGCGGTTGAGCGGCGCGGTGCCGGCCACCTGCTGATCGTTCGATGTCATCGTCACGTTTGCATTTCCCTTCGCCAGTTCCGCAAGCCCGACCAGACCCAGCCCGAAGAAAGGCGCAAGCAGCAAGCCCTCGCAATCGGTCAGCTCGGCCGCCGGCACCTGCTTGAAGGTGGAGTTGTAGTTCGGCGTCCAGCCGCGTCGCTCTGCGGAATAGGAGTCCTGTCGGATGGCCGGCTGCAACACCCGGTAATGCCGCTGCAACCAGCCTTCGCCCTTGGCGCAGGGCTCGGCGGCCGAAGTGAACTGGCCTAGCAGCACGATGCGTTCGTTGCCATGACACAGGAAGAACACGCTGCCCAGCGGCGCCTCAACGAAGGCCTCGCCCTGGCCTTTGCCGGTGTTGGCGTGCATGACTGCCAGCCCCCGCTGCAAATACTGCTCGCGCTCCAAGCCGCTGAAATCGGCCGAACCATGCGAGAGCTTCCAGAGCGGAGGTAGCGCCGTGGCGCCTCCCTGCACCAGCCGCTGCGCCCGCCTGCAAGCATGAAACTCCTGCTGCACCTGGCTGCCTTCGGGCCGATTGATGCCTCCATTTTCATCCGGCAGCGCCCGGCGCGCGTCCTCCACGCTCGCTCGCGGGTTCTCCACCGCCCAGCGCCAGATCCTGCCGCTGCTGGTAGTGGGGGTCTGCAGGCGACGCACCAGCTTCGCCGCCGCGGCCTCCGGCGTAGTGCCGGATGGCACATGGTCATCGGCAGGCGGCGATGACCCGGCCAGCCACGATGCCCGTTCCAGCATCGTGCGGATGCGTTCAGATGCTTCGTCCATATCCCCTTTCACTCGCTCCACCGACACCGGCATCACGCTATCGGCAACGTGTGCCGGCTACAAGGTCCCCAAGCGCATGTTGATCGGCCAACGCACCTCGCGGCGCTGTGCGGCGTCACCCCACAGCGCCGCCATATCGGCGGCGAAGTCATGCAGGATGCCTTCGTACCCTGCCTCGCGCACGCTGCGCACCGCCGACAAGGTGGAGACGTAGCCCAGCAATTCCTCCAGATTCCACGTCTTTCGTATCTCCAGCGAGGCGGGGCATGTTCTTCGAAAGGAAAAGGTAGATCCGCGTAGCCAATATCGACAAGCTTGCGCTCGGCAGGCCAGTACCGGCAACCATAGCTCGAAAAAACAACGCCCCTGGCGGGGCGTTGTGCATTGCCGGATTCAGGCGCGTTCGGACCCAAGCATCTGCAGCGCCAGGATCACTCCCACTCATATGTAGTTTCAGCCAGCACGGCCAAGCCGATCTGGGATGAACTTGCCGAAACCATCTCACGCGACCGCCGACGCATGATATTCCGCCAGCGCTCCTGTAGTCGGCTTGATCGATTTTCCCACTCAGCGAGCGGAACATCGCCCCCCTTCACCAGACGATGCTTTTCTATACTGAATTTCAGAAAGTGGTCGACGGCCTGGACGATGTCTTCTTGCTCGGCTGAAATGCGGCCAAGATGCCCTACAAAATTGCGGGCGAGGGCTAGTTCACGGTCGTGGACAGAGACGGGAACGTCACCGGATGCTCGCGGCAGAAAGCGGCTCTTCTTCTGCATGTCCTGAAGCGCGTGACTTTGTACCAGTATCTCGCGACGAGAGATAAGAGCAGGACGTCCTTCGGACCAGTCTGTCCGGACCTTGGTTGTAAGCCATCCGAGCAGACCGTCGATGATGGCATCGGTGTCCGCCTGGGGATGGAGCGCCAATCCGTTCGCCAGAGTCGCTCGGATCGTGGCTGGCTCATCAGCTCCAACAATCTCGATCGCTTCAATCAGCTTCGACAGAGTGGTGTCATCGCGGGTCAGCACGTCCGCAATGAGGATGTCGATTTTCGCCTTGCCGGGCTTTGCACCCTTCGTGCGCAGCGCGGCGACGATATCTAGAGTCGGCGTGGCGTTGGCTACGCGATCTCGAAGAAGTGTTGCGAGCGGGGTCGCCACCCATTGGTTGACGAAGAGGAGATGACGATTGCAGTCCCTACCCTCATCCATCTCCCGAAGCTGGAGCCATATCTGCAGTGTTCGCCAGAGCGCCCTGCTACGATCGTTCAAGACTTTCGACGACGGATTGGAGGTGTTCTTGTCCTGTTCCGCAATAATCAGCTTTCCATCCCGTAGTACAGCAACATCGTCGAAATGCTCAACCGCAATAACGTCCTCTATGGAGGTTGCAGTAGCGAGATGATGAAGGGCACGATCTAGCTGCAGGATGTAGCCCGCGCTCTGAGGACCTGCCGTATTTTCGCAAATCTTGCTCAAACGACTGACCGACCTTGCGTCCGATTTCATCGTGGAGGGGAAGCTCACAAACTTCAAGCCGGAGACAGCACCTTCGAATGCCAACCATAAACTTGGTAGGGATTATAGGCAAAGATCAAGGATCTAAAGCACATTTGTGACCTCAAGAAGCTGCCTCTTTGAACTACCACCAACAGGCCGTAGCCCCCTTCTCGCGCATGAGCTTTCTGGTACTCCAAAGATTTGAGAAAAGGAAGTATCCGGCAACCAGAACAAGGGTGATCCCAATCAACAGGAATACGAAAGAGGCAACATCCGATGCCTTGTCATTTCGCGCTTCCGAGCTTGTCATTTCACCCCCGGCCGTCCCCCTCAAGAGCTGCTTCAATGTACATGCATCGCGTGCCATACGGGATAGCTACACCCCTCACGATACTAGAGCCATGCCTGCGTACTGGACCAGCGCGCCTTGCGGCTGTGCAACCACCAGCACCTTGCGAACGACCACCTTCTTCCCGTTGCCGACCTCATGGGTTCCCTCCGCCAGCTTCTCGACCTGGCCGCGCGTGCCCCCAAGCGCCGAGACCGGCAGGCCGAGCACCAGGAGGTCGATGGCCTCCACCCGCCCATGCCGTCCACAATGCCCGTTCTCTAGGCCAGCGGGCCTGCTATTTCTGGCGAGCGCCGCGTCTTCGGACCGGCGCTCTTCTTTTGGGCACCCCGGCCAGCCGCCCTCCAGCGACGTCCTTCAACCCGCCCGGACTTGGGTCACCACGCTGACACCTAGGAGGCTGCCGCCCTTGCCCAAGTATCGGCAAAGGCCGTACCCGGCACGCACGCTTGTGGGCATCCACCACGTGAGGCCTGTTAGTCACCTTCAACCAAACAAGCAGGCCCATAGCTCACAGTGCAGCGTGCTCACAGGCTTGGCATCGTCGGCGAGTAAAGAGCTCTTCGCGGTCAGCCCAAGAACTTCCAACTCAGCTGGCGAGACCGAAGGCATCTAGGCTGGAGGCCCCTTCCACATCGACCTGACAAGAACGCCAATGACCAAAACGCGAGCATATACCTCGGAGTTCGGCAACCAGATGGTAACGGCGGAGGCCATCAGCAAGATCCGATGCCGCGACTACAACCGCCAGCCAACCGGCCAACGTTTCTTCAGTACGCATCGTGTGGGACAGCGCCGTCCCGTTAAGCACATTCTAAAAGGGAACGGCTTCTTCGCTTACATCGAAGGCGGAAGCAACGATTCCGCTTCCGATGGCGAATCGCTGAGCCACCTCCTGTTCAAGGAGGCACTGGAGCGACTGGAATGCACCAAGCTCTCCCTGTATGTAACCACCTCGGGAACCCAGAGGCACTGGATGGACGTTCCCATTCGAATCAGGAAAGCGGAACAGGAGAAAATCGTCCCGCGCTCGGATGCGGCGCCGTTCCGGGCGGATGTCTACATGGAATTTGAGGATGACACCGGCCTCGCATTGAAATGGGAAAACCGGCTGTACTTGGAAATTTGCCATACCCACGCGGTCGATGCCAAGAAACAAGATGAACTTCGGGAACTGGGACTTCCGGTCATCGAGGTGGAGATTCCCGAATGCTTCGTCTACACCATCTCGGAAGACGAAACCAGCGACGCGAAGGAAGAACACTATCGGCAACGGATCAAGAAGATCCTCGAAGGCGAGCGCGGCTTCCTCAAGGGGGTGATCCTCAGCAATCCCAGCTCGAATGCGTACCTGCAGGCCGAGATACGGAATCAACGCCGCGAGATCACATCGCTGAAGAGCGAGATCGCAAAGCAAAAGGAGCTGCTGGCAGGGTCCCGGGAGCAGTTGCAGGCATCGGCCGTAGAAACCCAGCGTCTGTCCTCACGGCTGCAGGCCGCTCAAGATGCCGCGGTTGGACATGCATCCGCTCTGGCCAAGCAGAACCAGGAACTGGATCGCGTGAGCCAGGAACTGAGCAAGATCCAGTCGACAGCCTTGAAATTGCGCGAACAGCGAGACTGGTTGCTGGCGTCTTGGATCCTGCCTATCGGCCTCGGTCTCGTCCTGGGCCTCGCCTGGTACCTGTGGTGATGGCGCCCCATCGGAGAGGCACAAACCGAAGAAGAACGCATGCGGGTGATGAGCGATGCCCGGCAGTTCGCGCGACGGCTGCCGTCTGCGTTGGAGGCACTGCCCCAGGAATGTCGATGCGTTGTCTTGCTCAGCAGCGCCGTGGTCGCGTCAGGCTCCGACATGGTGGATCTGACACCAGCGCTCCATTTGTGTCTGGGACTCCAATGGGAAGCCTCCCGACAGCCGGCTGTGAGCCACGACCACGGACTATGGTGTCGGCCCGTCCCCCCTTCCTAGTGACCTTCCCCCGGGAGCACATGAGGACACTGAGCACACGGAGCACTCAGAGCACGGGATCACCGCCCCTTGCGGACAAATCACTGATTAATATGATATTTTCCCAACAAAGTCAGCGAAATTGTGCTAACTCATTCCTGTATTTCGCACAGAAAATTTCCAATCTCCCGTTCCAGATGATCTCAAAATTTGCGTGAGATACGGCGATTTTGTGCTAACTCACTGGTGTGAAAAAAGCCGCCGGTGGCGTCTAATGGATGGCAGCCCCATCAAGGATCGAATCCATGTCGACGGTGAAACAATTGCAGGCCAAGCGCCCGAAAATGGCCGATCGCGCCCGCCAGCAAATGGAAAAACACTTTCCCGACTATGAACGGGAACCGCTCTGGCACCGGAAGACCAACGACGGCTATTCCTCCATTCCTCGCACGCTCCCAATCGCCATGCAGGCGATCGACGCCCTGTCGAAAGGAAATCCAGGCGGGCATACCCTCTTCTGCCTCTGGGCTCGCGCGCCCGATCACCCTCTGCTGGTCATCGAATCGCCGACGACTTTCGCTGCCGAAGCCGGCTTCATCGGACAGCGTGCAAGCGATACGTGGCGCCGCCGGATGAAGCGGCTCAGGGAACTGGGGTTCATTCGCACGAAGAAGGGGACCAGCGGAGAGTTCCACTACGTGCTGCTTCTGAATCCAAACATCGTCCTAGCGGAGCTTAAGAAGCAGAAGAAGCTGCAGGAGCATCTGGCAGATCGCTTCGAGGATCGCCTGGCGGACATCGGCGCCCTTCGCGATATCAATGAGTTCCAGAAAAAGCTCGAGCGTCTGCGAGAGGAGGCCGGTGACAATGAAAGCGGGAAAGGCACCAAGCCCGGCACCGGCACTCCCAAGAAGAAAAAGTCGCGCCACCAGAAGCCCGGCGCACGCCAGGAGGCGAACTGACATGCCGTCCTCGAAGGGATCTTCCACTAGCCTTGCGGGTAGTGCCGCGCGTTGGGCTGCAGCCCCTTACTGTGCGTTCCGAGACGATGGAGCAAGACTGCGGGCATTGATTTCGCGCGACGTTCGCCGCGTCCTCGTTGCCGTTGTTATCGTCGGCGGCACCCACGTGCCTTGGCATAGCCTACTGTCGGTAGTGCTTGGGTAGGCCCCAATCCGACAGGCGCTGCCGGCCCCTTGGGAGGGCCCAGTACGTTCCTGATCTCGAAACGCCTGCGTATTCGCAACGTTTGACGCGAGAACTCAGGACATCAAGCAAAACAAGGCGCCAGCTTACACATCAGCACTGGCGCATTGTAGGCGACGATCAGCCAGCTAAAATTGGCCGAGCGATCGCTCTTACGCGTCAACACCAAGAAAATTACTGCATCGACCGATCAACGGTTGTCATCCTCGCCGCATGCATCGTCGGAGTGTATGTTTCGCCGCCCCTCCACGCGTCGACCATGTTGGCCCACTCCTGGAGCATATGACGGCGCCCTTCGGCGTACTCTGCCTTGTTGTAGATTGATCGCGAAGACCGTCCGCTTTCATGTGCAAGGCACTTCTCGATCCAATCACTGCTAAAACCTGCCTCGCTGAGTAACGTGGAGCCGGTCCGTCTAAGGTCATGAACTGTGAATGGCTCCAATGGAAGTCCTGCACTCTTCGCGTACTCAGAAATTAGTCGCGTGACGCGATTAAGCGTAGCTCTCGATATGCATCGATCCGCGTCATAGCGTGAGGGTAATACATACCTTGATCCGGCAGCATATGTGCGCAACTCGATCATGATATCGAGTGTTTGGGAGGACAGATATACATTGTGCGACCTTCTTCCCTTCATTCTTGCCTTTGGAATCGTCCATACCGCGGCTTCGAAATCGACCTCATCCCAGGTCGCTTCAATCAATTCGCTCTTGCGCACAAGCGTCAGCAAAATTAAACGCAATGCGAGCCGGATAGCAGGATAAGTCGACACAATATCCAGCTGTCGATGCATCAAATGGATTTCAGCCGGAGACAACGTCCGATCTTTCGGGACAAACGTGGCGATAGAGGCCACGCCTACCTCATCGGCCGGATTTGCAACTCTCTCCCCATGCAGGCTGGCATAGCCATAGATCTGTTTGACGATATCGCGTACGTGAAGCGCCGTCGCTGGCGCCCCTCGCCCCTTCACCCGCATGCACAGCGCACGCAGATCCTCTGCACGAACCTCGCTCAAAAGACGCTTTCTAAAATTCGGCAGGATGTCGCGCTCCAAGACGCTCTTGCGCATTGAACGCGTCGAAGCAGCCATGGAGGCACCATAAAGCCAATGGGTTGCGTGATCACTGAATGTCTTGGTCTCGGGGCCACGAGCTTTCTCCCGCTGCTTCTGCAGTGCCGGTGAAGTGCCTTCATTCACCAACCGTCTGGCATGAAGCAGCTTTTCCCGAGCTACAGCGAGCGAGATGCCACCAAAACCATAGCGACCGATGGTTAGCGTCTCGCGTCTGCCATTGATGCTGTAGTCGTATCGAAAAGAAATGGATCCCGTCGGTGAGACGGCCACATACATGCCATCGCGATCTGTGACCTTGTAGAGGGTCGAACGAGGCTTGAGATTCCGAAGTGCGAGGTCTGTGAGCATGCATTGTTCTCTTGATTTAGACGACCAATTGCCGTCACCAATCGCGAACCATGCAGATGCCCGAAACCCTCATGAAATCGTGGTTTTGGGATCAAATTTCTACCGTTCCTGACGGTATTGCCGAGATGATGGAATCACCGCCAACTTCAGCGCAGCCAGACGAGATTCATTGATACCGTTACAGATACCGTTAAATCCAGTTCCTTGCTCTACATCTGGCACGAAACCGCAGAAATAAAAGCTCAAAACATCAAACACTTACGAAAAACCAGCGATCAATCAATTGTCCAATACGATATCGCAAGTGTTTGATTTTTATTGGAAAATTTGAGATTCTATTCCCACTCGATCGTCGCCGGCGGCTTGCCGGAGATGTCGTAGACCACGCGTGAGACGCCGCGCAGTTCGTTGATGATGCGGTTGGACACGCGGCCGAGGAAGTCGTACGGCAGGTGCGCCCAGTGCGCGGTCATGAAGTCGATGGTCTCCACCGCGCGCAACGCGATCACCCACTCGTAGGCGCGCGCGTCGCCGACCACGCCCACCGACTTGACCGGCAGGAACACGGCGAAGGCCTGCGAGGTCTTGTCGTACAGGTCGGCCGCGCGCAGTTCCTCGATGAAGATGGCATCGGCCCTGGCCAGCAGCTCGGCGTACTCGCGCTTGACTTCGCCCAGGATGCGCACGCCCAGGCCCGGACCGGGGAACGGATGGCGGTAGACCATGGCGCGCGGCAGGCCGAGTTCGACGCCGAGGCGGCGCACTTCGTCCTTGAACAGCTCGCGCAGCGGCTCGACCAGCTTGAGCTTCATGTCTTCGGGCAGGCCGCCAACGTTGTGGTGGCTCTTGATGACGTGCGCCTTGCCGGTCTTGCTGCCGGCCGACTCGATCACGTCCGGGTAGATCGTGCCCTGCGCCAACCACCTGGCGTTGCCTAGCTTGTTCGACTCCTCGTCGAAGATCTCCACGAACAGGTTGCCGATGATCTTGCGCTTGGCTTCCGGGTCGCTGACGCCTTCGAGCGCCTTGAAATAGCGGTCGGCGGCGTTCACGCGCACCACTTTCACGCCCATGTTGTCGGCCATCATCTGCATGACCTGGTCGCCTTCCTGCCAACGCAGCAGGCCGGTATCGACGAACACGCAGGTCAGCTGCGCGCCGATGGCCTTGTGCAGCAGCGCGGCGACCACCGACGAATCGACGCCGCCGGACAGGCCGAGGATCACCTCGTCGCTGCCGACCTGCTCGCGCACGCGCGCGATCTGGTCGTCGATGATGTTGGCCGCGGTCCACAGCGTGGCGCAGCCGCAGATCCCGGTGACGAAACGCTTGAGCAGCGCCGCGCCCTGTTTGGTGTGGGTCACTTCGGGGTGGAACTGCACGCCGTACCAGCGCTTGTCCTCGTTGGCCATCGCGGCCACCGGGATGCGGTCGGTCACGGCGGTGATGGCGAAGCCCGGCGGCACGTGGGTGACATGGTCGCCATGGCTCATCCACACGTCCAGGCGCGGCTCGCCGTCGTGGTCGGACAGGCCGCCCAGCAGGCCGTCGTTGCCCAGCAGCTTCACCTCGGCGTGGCCGAACTCGCGCTGGTCGGCCGCCTCGGTGCCGCCGCCCAGCTGCTTGGCCATGGTCTGCAGGCCGTAGCAGATGCCCAGCAGCGGCAGGCCGCTGTCGAACACTTCCTGCGGCGCGGCCGGGCAGCCCGGCTCGGTGGTCGATTCCGGGCCGCCGGACAGGATGATGCCCTTGGCGCCGAACGCGGCGATCTCGGCCGGATCGTGGTCCCACGCCCAGATTTCGCAGTATACGCCGAACTCGCGGATGCGGCGCGCGATCAGCTGGGTGTACTGGGCGCCGAAATCGAGGATGAGGATCTTGTCGTTGTGGATGTTGGTCATGGCTGCCGGGACGAATCGGTGAAAACGAAAATCGGGGAACACATAGAGAAAGAGGAACGGGACACGTCCACGTTCCTCTTTGCCCGCTGCCGCGTCAGGCGCGGTAGTTCGGCGGTTCCTTGGTGATCTGCACGTCGTGGACGTGGCTCTCACGCTGGCCGGCGCCGCTGATCTTCACGAACTTGGGCTGGGTGCGCATGTCCTCGATGGTGGCGCAACCGACGTAGCCCATGGTCGCGCGCAGGCCACCAATCAACTGGTGGATGATGCCGCCGACCGGGCCACGGTACGGCACGCGGCCTTCGATGCCTTCCGGCACCAGCTTGTCGGCGGTGGCGGCGTCCTGGAAGTAGCGGTCCTTGGACCCCTTCTCCATCGCGGCCAGCGAGCCCATGCCGCGGTAGCTCTTGTAGGAGCGTCCCTGGAACAGTTCGGTCTCGCCCGGTGATTCCTCGGTACCGGCCAGCAGGCCACCGATCATCACCGTCGACGCGCCGGCGGCCAGTGCCTTGCCGATGTCACCGGAGTAGCGGATGCCACCGTCGGCGATCAGCGGGATGCGGTCCTGCAGCGCTTCGGCGACCAGGTCGATGGCGGTCACCTGCGGCACGCCGACACCGGCGACCACACGGGTGGTGCAGATCGAGCCCGGGCCGATGCCGACCTTGACCGCATCGGCGCCGGAATCCAGCAGCGCCAGTGCTGCTTCGCCGGTGCAGATGTTGCCGCCGACCACCTGCACGTTCGGGAAGGTCTTCTTCACCCAACGCACGCGGTCCAGCACGCCCTGCGAATGGCCATGCGCGGTGTCCACCACCAGCACGTCCACGCCGGCGGCGACCAGCGCCTCGACGCGACGCTCGGTGTCGCCACCGACGCCCACCGCGGCACCGACCAGCAGGCGCGTGGCGGCGTCCTTGGCGGCGTTCGGGTTGTCGCTCTTCTTCTGGATGTCCTTGACGGTGATCAGGCCGCGCAGTTCGAACGCGTCGTTGACCACCAGCACCTTCTCGATGCGGTTCTTGTGCAGCAGCGACAGCACCTCGTCCGAGGCGGCGCCTTCCTTCACCGTGACCAGGCGGTCCTTCTTGGTCATGATGTGGCGGACCGGGTCGTCCAGCTCGGTCTCGAAGCGCATGTCGCGATGGGTGACGATGCCGGCCAGCAGGCCGTCGCTGCCCACCACCGGCACGCCGGAGATGTTGTGCGAGCGGGTCAGCGCCAGCACGTCGCGGATGGTGGTCTCGGGGCCGACGGTGATCGGGTCGCGGATCACGCCGGACTCGAATTTCTTGACCTTGGCCACTTCGGCGGCCTGCTGCTCCAGCGGCAGGTTCTTGTGGATGATGCCGATGCCGCCAAGCTGGGCCATGGCGATGGCCAGGCGCGATTCGGTGACGGTATCCATGGCCGCCGAGACGATCGGCAGTTTCAGCCGCAGGTCGCGGGTCAGCCGGGTGCCGAGGTCGACATCCTGCGGCAGGACGATGGAATGGGCGGGGACGAGCGAGACGTCGTCGTAGGTCAGTGCTTCAGCCTGGATGCGCAGCATCGGCATACCCGAGATGTGGGGAAGCGCGTCATTTTACCCTTGTTCGGGCGCCGATGGCAGGGGGCCGGTGCGATGCAGTGTCGCGCCGGCGCGCGCCGTTCAGGGCTCCGCAGAGGGTGCCGGTCGCAGCCGGCGCGGCCCCGGACCGGCTCAGTCCGCCGCTTCGGCCGCCTCGATGGTGTTCTGCATCAGCGTGGCCACCGTCATCGGGCCGACGCCGCCCGGTACCGGGGTAATCCAGCTGGCGTGGCGGGACGCCGCCTCGAAGCCGACGTCGCCGACCAGGCGGCCATCGTCCAGGCGGTTGATGCCGACGTCGATCACCACCGCGCCCGGCTTGACCCACTCGCCCGGGATCAGCTGCGGGATGCCCACCGCCACCACCAGGATGTCGGCGTTGCGCACCGCCCGCTCCAGTTCGTCGCGCGGGGTGAACTTGTGGCAGCTGGTGACGGTGCAGCCGGCGATCAGCAGTTCCAGCCCCATCGGCCGGCCTACGTGGTTGCTGACCCCGACGATGGTGGCGTTGCGGCCGCGCACCGGCTGGTCGGTATGCGACAGCAGGGTGATGATGCCGCGCGGCGTGCACGGGCGCAGGCCGAATTCGCGCAGCGCCAGGTGCCCCACGTTCTGCGGGTGGAAGCCGTCCACGTCCTTGCGCGGATCGATGCGCTGGATCAGCCGGTTGGCGTCGGGGATGCCCGGCAGCGGCAGCTGGATCAGGATGCCGTGGATCTTCGGGTCGGCGTTGAGCCGGTCGATCAGGTCCAGCAGCTGCGCTTCGGTGGTGCCCGCCGGCAGGTCGTGGTCGAACGCCTCGATGCCGACCTTCTCCGCGGCGCGGCGCTTGTTGCGCACGTACACCGCCGAGGCCGGGTCGCCGCCGACCAGCACCACCGCCAGCCCAGGCCGCGGACGGCCGGCCGCGAGGCGCGCGTCCACGCGCAGCTTCAGGTCGTCGAGCAGCTCTTCGGCGATACGGCGGCCGTCGAGGATGCGGGAGGTCGCCGCGGAGGCATCGGCAGGCAGGGTCATGGGCGTGGGGGCGGGAACGGGCCGGCTATTGTCCCCGATTCGGCGCGGCGCGACATCCCGCCGGCGCGCCCGGCAGCGGCGATCAACCGCGATGGGCGCAGAACGCGGCGTAGTCGATGTAGCCCGGGAACGCGCGGCCCGGCGCGCAGACCGGGCAATCGGGATCGGGATGCACGCCGCTCTCGCGGAAGCGCATGCCCAGCGCGTCGAAGCGCAGCAGGCGTCCGGCCAGCGGCTGGCCGATGTCCAGCAGCAGCTTGAGCGCCTCGGCGGCCTGCATCACCCCGGCCAGTCCCGGCAGCACGCCGAGCACGCCGGCCTCGGCGCAGTTGGGCGCGAATTCCGGCGGCGGCGGTTCGGGGAACAGGCAGCGGTAGCAGGGCACCTGGCCGCGCCGGCGGCCAGCATCGAACACGGCCACCTGGCCGTTGAAACGCTCTATCGCCGCATATACCAGCGGCCTGGCGTGCTTGATGCAGGCATCGTTGAGCAGGTAGCGCAGCGGGAAGTTGTCCGAACCATCCAGCACCACGTCCACGTCTTGCATCAACGCATCGACATTGCCTGACGTCACCCGCTGCGCGATCGCCTCCACCTCGATGTGCGGATTGAGCGCGAGCAGGCGCGCGCGCGCCGACTCCACCTTGGCCGTGCCGATTCCGGCATCGGTATGGATGATCTGCCGGTGCAGGTTGCTGCGTTCCACCACGTCGTCGTCGACGATGCGCAGCCGCCCTACCCCCGCCGCGGCCAGGTAGAACGCCGCCGGCGCGCCCAGCCCGCCGGCGCCGACGAGCAGCACCCGCGAGCGCTGCAGGCGCCGCTGTCCGGCCTCGCCCACCTGCGGCAGCAACAGGTGCCGCGAATACCGGTCAAGGAAGTCGCGCTCGCCGGCATCGAGTTCGGGCTGCACCAGCGGCAATCCCGCCGCCCGCCACGCCAGCGTTCCACCCGCGACCGAAGCCACATCGGCATAGCCGGCAGCCGACAGTGCCACGGCCGCATCGGCCGAACGCCTGCCGCTCTGGCACAGCAAAATGATCTCCTGCTCCGGCAGCGGCAGGAACAGCGCCGGATCGGCCAGCAGTTCGCCCGAGGCCGCGCCCCGCGCACCTTCGGCCATGCCAGCGGCGCGTTCGTGCGCCTCGCGCACGTCGATCAACACCGCGCCGGCCAGTTGGCGGACGCGGGCCTGTTCCGGGGTCAGTTCGCGGATGCTCATGGCGGGATTATCGGCCATGCCTTCCCTGTGGGCCCGATTCATCCCGCTGTCCGCAAGGCACAGAAACCGCCAGAAGCGGTTTTGACAGCGACAACGCGGCGTTACGAGGTGGCGCGGCAACATTCACGCGCGTGGCGAAGCGCCGGCCTGAAATGGCGCCCAAACGCGGTAAAGGCCCGAAAGGCAGCCTACGTAGGGACAGCCGCAGACAAAAAGGGCGGCCTTGCGGCCGCCCCTGCATGATCACTTCCGGCCTTTCACATGCTTCATCAGGCGCCGCTTCGCCTTGACCTGGCGTTCGGTCAGCACGTTCTTCTTGCCCTCGTAGGGGTTGGCGCCCTCGCGGAACAGGAAGGTCACCGGCGTGCCCACCAGCTTGAAGCGCTTGCGGAAGAAATTCTCCAGGTAGCGCTTGTACGAATCCGGCAGTTCCTTCAGGCGCGTGCCGTGCACGATGAAGGTCGGCGGGTTGCTGCCGCCCGGGTGCACGTAGCGCAGCTTGGAGACATGGCCGCGGATGCTCGGCGGGGGATTGCTCTCGTAGGCGATTTCCAGCGCCTTGTTCACTTCGCTGGTGCTGAACTCGTGCGTGGCCGAAGCGTGCGCGCGATGCACCGCGCGGAACAGCTCGCGCAGGCCCGAGCCGTGCTTGGCGGAAATGCGCACCACCTCGGCCCAGGGCACGAAACCGAGCTTGAGCGACAGCAGGGTCTCGGCCTGCTCGCGCTGGTAGTCGGTGAGCCCGTCCCACTTGTTGATCGCGATCACCAGCGCGCGACCGGCATCGAGCACGGCGCCGAGCACGCTGGCGTCCTGGTCGGTGACGCCTTCGCTGGCATCGAGCATCAGCACCGCGACCTGGCATTCCTCGATCGAGCGCAGCGTCTTGACCACCGAGAACTTCTCGACCACCTCGTCCACGCGCGACTTGCGGCGCAGGCCGGCGGTGTCGATCAGGCGATACAGGCGCCCGTCGCGCTCCAAGTCCACGGAGATCGAATCGCGGGTGGTACCGGGCACGTCGGAAGCGATCATGCGCTCCTCGCCCAGCAGGCGGTTCACCAGCGTGGACTTGCCGACGTTGGGTCGGCCGACGAAGGCGATGCGCACACGCGCCGGATCGTTGTCCAGGGTTTCGGTCGTGCCTTCTTCCGGCAGGCGCTCGAGCACTTCCGCCAGCAGGTCGTCCAGCCCCTGGCGGTGCGCGGCCGAGACCGTGAGCATCTCGCCGAAACCGTAGCGGGCGAACTCCGAGCGCACCGCGTCCTCGTCGGTGCCGTCGATCTTGTTGATCAGCAGCAGCGTGGGACGCGACAGCTTGCGCAGCCAGGACAGGATCTCGTCGTCCAGCGCCGAGGTGCCGTCGCGGGCATCGACCACGAACAGGATCAGGTCCGCCTCGGCGGCGGCGGCGCGGGCCTGGCGCGCGGTGGCGCCGGCCAGGCCTTCTTCCTCTTCGTCGATACCGCCGGTATCGACGACCAGGAACGGATTGTCCTCGTCGAGCCGGCAGACGCCATAGTTGCGGTCGCGGGTGACGCCGGGCTGGTCGTGGACCAGGGCGTCACGCGTACGCGTCAAGGCATTGAAGATGGTCGACTTGCCGACATTCGGCCGTCCAACCAGGGCGACCAAAGGCAGCATCGCTTGGACTCCTTAATTCGCCAACCGCCAGGCGGTCAGCTTGCCGTCCACGTTCTGCACCAGCAGGACGCCGTCGGCGACGATGGGTTGCGCGATCACCCGGTCGCGCCCGCTTTTTTCGCGGGCCGCCAGGGCGCCGTCGCCCAGATGCAGCCAATGCAGGTAACCCTTGTAGTCACCGACCACGACATAGTCGCCCTGGATCGCCGGACCGGTCACCGAACGCCGTGCCAGCGCCTGCTGCGACCACATCGCCGACCCGGAGGTCTTGTCCAGGCCGAAGACCGTGCCCTTGCCGTCGGTCACCACGACGTTGCCCGAGGACACCGCCAGGCCACCGCCGCCGCCATGGTCGCGCGACCACAGCGGACGTCCGCTCGGGCCTTCGATGGCCATGGTCTCGTTCTTGAAGCTGGTCACGTACAGGTTGTTGCCTTCCAGCACCGGGGCGCCATCCACGTCGGCCATGCGCTCCAGCTCGGTGCGGCCTTCCGGGGTGCCGATGGTCTGCTCCCACAGCGGACGGCCGTCCTGCATCGCCAGCGCGCTCAGCGTGCCGTCGTCGTTGCCGATGAACAGCACACCCGGACCCGCCACCACCGGCGCGTTGCCGCGCACGGTCAGCATGGGCAGTTCCTGCGAGTTGAACCAGCGGCGCTCGCCGCTGCCGGCATCCAGCGCGGTGGTGCGGCCGTCGTTGCTGCGCACGAATACCAGGCCCTGCGCCACGGCGGGCGCCGCGATCACCTCGCCCGGCACCCGCGCACGCCATTTCTCGCTGCCGTCGGCCGCGTCGAGCGCGATCACCTGGCCGTCCAGCGTGCCGATCACGACCAGGCCCTCGCCCACGCCCGGGCCACCGGACAGGCGCAGCTTGGCCTTCTTCTTTTCCTTGGCCGGCTCGTATTCCCAGATCTGCTTGCCGGTCTGCAGGTCGAGCGCGTGCACGCCCCCCTGCACCGCCGCCGCATAGACGCGGCCGTCGGCCACGACCGGCGCCTGGCGCACGCCGATCCGGCCTTCGCCCTTGCCGACGTTCGCCGACCAGATCCTGCTGACCTTGACCGTGGGCTCGAACTTGACCAGCTCGGCCGGTTCCAGCGCCTTCTTGGCTTCGGCGTCCTTGCCGGCGAACCAGCCCTTCACCGTCGAGCAACCACTCAGCGCCACCGCGACCAGCGCGATGCCCGCAACATGCTTGAGCTTCATCAGATCTTCTCCGCCGCGGGATCGGCGACGGTACCGCCGGCGTCCATCAGCTTGATTTCCAGCAGGCGACGCTGCGGAGCGGCCACGTCGAGCTTGGCCAGCGACTGCGTATACAGGTCGCGCGCCTGTTCGCGCTTGTCCTGCGCCACCATGGCGTCGCCACGGATCTCCAGGCCCGCGCTGTCGTCGGCGTTGCCGAGCAGCGCCAGCGCGTCGGCGGGCTTGCCGGTCTCGATCAGCAGCCGGGCGATGCGCTGGTCGATCAGGGTCTTGAACTCGCCTTCGACCTTCAACCCGCGCAGGGTCTTGATCGCATCCTCGTTCTTGCCCGCCTCGACCTGGGCCTTGGCCAGTTCCAGCGCCGCCAGGTCGGCGTAGATGCCGGCCTTGCTGCCTTCCAGCGCAGCCACTTCCTTGACTGCCTCGTCCAGGTTCTTGGACTGCAGGCTGCGGGAGACGGCGTCATAGCGGCTGTTGGCCGCGGCCAGCTTGCCCACCTGTTCGTTCTGCCACCACTTCCAGCCACCGATCACCGCCAGCGCCAGGATTATCCCGCCAATGATTCCAGCGCCGTTCTGGCGCAGCCAGGTGCGGACACGTTCGCCTTGTTCATGCTCGTCGAGCAGGTCGTCAATCGCCATGCGTAACTCTCGCTCCAATCCCTGCCGGGGGAGCCTTGTTGTTTTGATCTGCGCTCGTTTCAGTGCGAAACGGGCGCCACGGAGCCGTCAGAGGATACCGTAAAGCGGGCCACATTATTACCGCTGGTATACGGCGCAAGGTCGACGCTTCCACCGCCTTGCTGGAAGTCCACCTCCGAGGCGTTGCCTACTTTCATGCGCGCCACCTGACCGGCCGCATAACTGCGCTTCTCGCCGGCCCGGACCAGGGCCTTCTCGACGATGGAGCCATCCGGAGCCGAAACTTCCACCCAGCTGTCGCCGCGGAAATCCAGGGTCAGGCCCGCGGATGCCGCGGACGCCTGCGGTTCGGCGGCCTGCCGCGCGAGCGGCGTCATCGATGCGATGTAGGGCGCACGCTCGGTCGCCGGGCGCGTAGCGGGTTCGTCCGCCCGCTGCGCCGCGGCCACCGACGCCGCGTCCGGCACGACGTCCAGCGACGCCGTGCTGGGGGGCGCAACGCCGAACTTGCTCTGGAACGCGTACCAGACCGGTACCGCCAGCACCGCGGTGATCACGACGTAGACCGCCCGGCGGCCGAGGCTTTCGGCCACCCGGCGCACGCGCGGGGTATGGGTATGACTGACCAGCTTGGGCGGTTCGACCGGCGCGATCCGCGCCTGCTGCAGGAGCTCGCCCAGGTCCACGCCGAGCAGGCGCGCATAGCTGCGCAACTGCCCGCGCACGAACACCGGCGCGCCAAGCCGCTCCCATCGTTCTTCTTCCAGCGCGGCGACCACCTGCACCGGCATGTGCAGCCGCCCGGCGACCTCCGCCAGCGACAGACCGGCCGCTTCACGCGCCTGGCGAAGCCGCTCCCCGCAGCCCACCGCCCCCTCTAAAGCGTTCATACCCGGATCATTGCTCACAATGCATCAGCCCTGGGAATTCGGGGTCGCGCCTGCAGGAAATTCCTCGCGCAACCGCTGCTGGTATCGGCTGACGGCACTCCTGTCGCCCAGCCGTTCTTCAATCTGAATGGCAAGTTGTAACACGGAAAGCGTGGCAGGCGCAGCCGCGAGGCGCCGCTGGTAGAAGGCCCGCGCCTCGAAATAACGGCCCTGCAGGAACTCGCTGCGCGCCATCGACTCCAGCGCATAGGCGTTGTCGGGCGCCAGTTCCAGCGCCTGCCGCAGGTCCTGGGCGGCGCGCTCGCGCTGGCCGGCATCCAGCGCGCAACCGCCGGCATTGGCCAGTGCGTCGGCCCTGGGCTCGTAAGCGGCATCGGCCAATGCACGGTCGAACCAGACCAGCGCTTCGGCCGGATGCCCATTGGCGCAGAGCCAGGCGCCGTAGTTGTTCAGCACGTCCCCCTGACGCGGCGCCAGCTCCGCGGCCCGGCGATAAAGCTCGCCCGCGGCCTCCTGCCTGCCGCGCCGGCCCTCGATCACCGCCTGCAGCGTATAGGCCGCCGGATTGGCCGGATCGAGCTTCTGCGCCGAACGGGCGTAGCCGAAGGCTTCATCCAATTGGCCGCGGCCGTACCTGTCGCCCGCCAGCCGCACGATCTCCTGGTAGCGCTGGTGCCTGCGCGCCTGCCGGCCATCGCGCACGTCCACCTGCTGCGACGCCTGCTGGTCCCACCGCACCTGGGTCGCCTTGATGCCGTGCCCGCCGCAGCCGGCGAGCAGCAGCGCGGCCAGCAGCACGACGGGCAGGCGCTCAGGCAAGCGTGTCCCGCTGCGCCTGGAGCGCATCCTGGGCCTGCAGCAGGCGGTTGAACTCGGCCTGGCGGCGGGTGCGGTCCATCACTTGCCCCTTGAGCTGGCCGCAGGCCGCATCGATGTCGTCGCCGCGGGTACGCCGCACCATGGTCAGCACCTGCGCGTCGAGCAGGATCTTCTGGAAGGCGCGGATCTGCTCCTCGTCCGAGCGCTCGTAGCGCGTGCCCGGGAACGGATTGAACGGAATCAGGTTGACCTTGCCCGAGTCCTTGGCCTGCACCGCGTTGTCGAACTGGCGCATCAGCCGCGCCAGCTGGCGGGCGTGCTCGGGCTGGTCGTTGATGCCCTTCATCAAGGTGTATTCGAACGTCACCGAATCGCGTTTCTTGTTGCCGCGCAGGTAGCGCGCGCAGGACGCCATCAACTCGGCGATCGGGTATTTCCTGTTGAGTGGCACCAGCGTCTCGCGCAGCTCGTCGTTGGGCGCATGCAGCGACACCGCCAGCGACACGTCGCTCTCGACCGAAAGCCGGTCGATCTGCGGCACCAGGCCCGAAGTGGACAGGGTCACGCGCTTGTTGGCCAGGCCGTAGCCCAGGTCGTCGCGCATGATGCTCATCGCGCGCACGACGTTGTCGAAATTCATCAGCGGCTCGCCCATGCCCATCATCACCACGTTGGTGAGGCGGCGCATCTGGTGCGGCACGTTGCCCAGGTGGCGCGCCGCGACCCACACCTGGCCGATGATCTCGGCGGTGGTCAGGTTGCGGTTGAAGCCCTGGGTGGCGGTCGAACAGAAGGTACAGTTCAGGCCGCAGCCGACCTGCGAGGACACGCACAGCGTGCCGCGGGTCTTGTCGGGAATGTAGACGGTCTCGATGGCGTTCCTGCCATCCACGCCCATCGCCAGCAACCACTTGTGGGTGCCGTCGGCGGAGGGCTTGTCGAACACGATGTTCGGGACGACGACCTCGGCATGCTGCTGCAGCTTGGCGCGCAGCGACTTGCCGAGGTCGGTCATCTGGTCGAAATCGGTGACGTAGCGATGGTGGATCCACTTCATCACCTGGTGGGCGCGGAACTTCTGCTCGCCAAGGGTCTCGACGAAGAACGTTTCCAGGCCCGCGCGATCGAGGTCGAGCAGGTTCTGCTTGCCAGCCGTGGGCGCCGGTTTGGGCAACGGCTGGATGGCGGGGGACTGTACGACCTCGTTCACGGCTTCAACCTTCTACGTACTGCTCAGCGCGAGACCACTTCGGTGGCGGCGAAGAAGTAAGCGATTTCGATCGCGGCGTTCTCGACCGAGTCCGAGCCGTGGGCGGCGTTGGCATCGATGGACTCGGCGAAGTCGGCGCGGATGGTGCCCGGCGCGGCTTCCTTGGGGTTGGTGGCGCCCAGCAGGTCGCGGTGGGCCAGCACGGCGTTCTCGCCTTCCAGGGCCTGGATCATCACCGGGCCGGAGATCATGAACTCCACCAGCGCGTTGAAGAACGGACGCTCGCGGTGCACGGCGTAGAAACCTTCGGCTTCGCGGCGCGAGAGCTGCTTGTACTTGGCGGCCACGACCTTCAGGCCGGCCTTCTCGAAGCGGGCGTAGATCTCGCCGATCACGTTCTTGGCGACGGCATCGGGCTTGATGATGGAAAGAGTGCGCTCCAGCGCCATGGAAATTCTCCGGGTTTTGGGCCGGTCGGCCCGAGGGTACATGAAAAAACCCGCGTGCGGACGCGGGCTTAGCCTGAATTGCGGTGGCCAATTCTAACGGTTGGCCGGCGCCTTTGCACAGCGGCAGATGAACGATGTTGCACAGCAGCATGACCCGACCCGTCCGCCGGGCGTAGCATCCAAACAATCGTTTGATTGACTTCATCGCCATGGGCAAACCCGCCAGCTTCTCCACCAAGGACCGCATCCTCGGCGCCGCCGAGGAACTGTTCGCGCAGTACGGCTTCGCCGGCACTTCGCTGCGGCAGGTGACCAGCCACGCCGACGTCAACATCGCCGCGGTCAACTACCACTTCGGTTCCAAGGAAAACCTGGTCAACGAGGTGTTCCGCCGGCGCATGGACGAGATGACCGCCGCCCGCCTGAACCAGCTGGAACAGGCCCGCATCGCCCACCCGGGCGAGCTGCGCGCGGTGCTGGCCGCCTTCGTCGAGCCGGCGCTGGCCATGGCCCAGGACCGGCAGAGCGGCGGCGCCTTCGTGCGGGTGATCGCCCGCGCCTATGCCGAGAAGAACGACAACCTGCGCAAGTTCCTGTCCGACCACTACGGCCACGTGCTGCGCGAGTTCGGCAAGGCCATCGGCACCTGCGTGCCGGGCCTGAGCAAGGAAGAGCTGTACTGGCGGCTGGACTTCCTCGCCGGCGCGCTGACCTACGCGATGGCCGACTTCGGCCTGATCAAGCGCCCGCACGGCATCAGCGAAGCCGCCCACCGCAGCAAGGCCGCCTACGAGCTGATCCATTTCGCCGAAGCCGGGTTCCGCGCCAGCGCACATGGCGCGACCCCGCCCTCCTCCCCCTGATTCCACCCGGTACCAACAAAGGCCCACCACCATGTCCAATTCCCTGCTGATCCGCCGCGCCGCCGTGCTGGGTGCCGGCGTCATGGGCGCACAGATCGCCGCCCACCTCACCAATGCCGGCATCGATACCGTGCTGTTCGACCTGCCCGCCAAGGAAGGTCCGGCCGACGGCATCGTGCTCAAGGCGATCGCCAACCTGGGCAAGCTGAGCCCGGCGCCGCTGGCCAGCAAGTCGCTGGCCGAGGCCATCACCCCGGCCAACTACGAGTCGGGCCTGGAGCAGCTGAAGGACTGCGACCTGATCATCGAGGCCATCGCCGAGCGCATGGACTGGAAGCAGGATCTCTACAAGAAGATCGCCCCGTTCGTGGCCGACCACGCCGTGCTGGCCTCCAACACCTCGGGCCTGGGCATCAACAAGCTGGCCGACGTGCTGCCCGAGCAGCTGCGCCACCGCTTCTGCGGCGTGCACTTCTTCAACCCGCCGCGCTACATGCATCTGGCCGAGTTGATCCCGGCCACCACCACCGACAAGGCGGTGCTGGAGGGGCTGGAAACCTTCCTGACCACCACCCTCGGCAAGGGCGTGGTGTACGCCAAGGACACCCCGAACTTCATCGGCAACCGCATCGGCGTGTTCTCGATCCTGTCGACCATCCACCACACCCAGCAGTTCGGCCTGGGCTTCGATGAAGTCGATGGCCTGACCGGCCCGCTGGTCGGTCGCCCGAAGTCGGCCACCTACCGCACTTCCGACGTGGTCGGCCTGGACACCATGGCCCACGTCATCAAAACCATGGGCGACACCCTGCCCAACGACCCGTGGCATGACTACTTCAAGTCGCCGAAGTGGCTGGACGCGCTGATCGCCAAGGGCGCGCTGGGCCAGAAGACCGGCGCCGGCATCTTCCGCAAGGTCGGCAAGGACATCGTCGTGCTGGACCTGGAGAAGCAGGACTACCGTCCGGCTGACCGCACTGCGGCACCGGAAGTGGTCGAGATCCTGAAGATCAAGAACCCGGCCGAGAAGTTCGCCAAGCTGCGCGAGAGCCAGCACCCGCAGGCGCAGTTCCTGTGGGCAACCTTCCGCGACCTGTTCCACTACAGCGCCTACCACCTGGCCGACATCGCCGAGACCGCACGCGACGTCGACCTGGCCATTCGCTGGGGCTACGGCTGGTCGCTGGGCCCGTTCGAAACCTGGCAGGCTGCTGGCTGGAAGCAGGTCGCACAGTGGATCGCCGACGACATCGTCGCCGGCAAGAGCATGAGCAGCGCCCCGCTGCCGGACTGGGTGTTCGACGGCCGCGATGGCGTGCATGCCGCCGAAGGCAGCTACAGCCCGTCGCGCAACGCCAAGCTGCCGCGCTCGTCGCTGCCGGTGTACCAGCGCCAGCGTTTCCCGGACCCGCTGCTGGGCGAGCAGTTCCCGCAGGGCGAGACCGTGTTTGAGAACGACGGCCTGCGCATGTGGCACGACGGCGACGGCATCGCCGTGGTCAGCTTCAAGACCAAGATGAATACCGTGTCCGACCAGGTGCTCGATGGCCTGCAGGAATGCGTGAGCCGCGCCGAGAAGGACTTCCAGGGCTTGGTGATCTGGCAGCACAAGGAACCCTTCTCCGCCGGTGCCGATCTGGCCGGCGCGCTCGGCCTGCTGCAGGCCGGCAAGGTCGACCAGTTCGAAGATATGGTCGCCAACTTCCAGCGCACCAGCCAGCGCATCAAGTACTCGCTGGTGCCGGTGGTTGCGGCCGTACGCGGCCTGGCCCTGGGCGGCGGCTGCGAGTTCCAGATGCACAGCGCCAAGACCGTGGCCTTCCTGGAAAGCTACATCGGCCTGGTCGAGGCCGGCGTCGGCCTGCTGCCGGCCGGTGGCGGCCTGAAGGAACTGGCCGTACGCGCCTCGCAGGCCGCCGGTCCGGGCGGTGACGTGTTCGCCGAACTGAAGAAGACCTTCGAGACCGTGGCGATGGCCAAGGTGTCCAACTCGGCGGTCAACGCCAAGGAACTGGGCCTGCTGCGCAGCACCGACAAGGTGGTGTTCAACAGCTACGAGGCGCTGTACATCGCCAAGGCCGAAGCGCGTGCGCTGGCCGAAGCCGGTTACCGCCCGCCGCTGCCGGCACGCCGCATCCAGGTGGCCGGCGACGTCGGCATCGCGACCTTCAAGATGATGCTGGTCAACATGCTGGAAGGCCGCTTCATCAGCCCGTACGACTACGAGATCGCCGAGCGCATCGCCACCGTGCTGTGCGGCGGCAAGGTCGACCGCGGCACCGTGGTCGACGAAGAGTGGCTACTGACCCTGGAGCGCAAGCACTTCGTCGAACTGGCCCAGCAGGAAAAGACCCAGGCCCGCATCGCGCACATGCTCAAGACCGGCAAGCCGCTGCGGAACTGAGTGGGCGCCGGCGCGGCGGCCGACCGGTACGCCGCGCTCCCCTGCTCCCGCCTACTCCCCTTTTCAAGAGATCACCGCAATGACCAAGCAAATCCAGGACGCCTACATCGTCGCCGCCACCCGTACCCCGGTCGGCAAGGCGCCCAAGGGCATGTTCCGCAACACCCGCCCCGACGACATGCTTGCGCACGTGCTGCGCAGCGTCGTCGCCCAGGCCCCGGGCGTGGACGTCAACCGCATCGATGACGCGATCATCGGCTGCGCCATGCCCGAAGCCGAGCAGGGCATGAACGTGGCGCGCATCGGCGTGCTGCTGGCCGGTCTGCCCAACACCATCGCCGCGCAGACCGTGAACCGCTTCTGCTCCTCCGGCCTGCAGGCCGTGGCGCAGGCCGCCGACGCGATCCGCCTGGGCAACGCCGACCTGATGCTGGCCGGTGGCACCGAGTCGATGTCGATGGTGCCGATGATGGGCAACAAGATCGCGATGGCGCCGAGCGTGTTCGACAACGACCACGTCGCCATCGCCTACGGCATGGGCATCACCGCCGAGAAGGTGGCCGAGGAATGGAAGGTGTCGCGCGAGGAGCAGGACGCCTTCGCCCTGGCCTCGCACCAGAAGGCCATCGCCGCGATCCAGGCGGGCGAATTCAAGGACGAGATCAGCCCGTACGAGATCGTCTCGCACCAGCCCGACCTGGCCGATGGCCAGCGCATTATCACCCGCAACAAGATCGCCGACACCGACGAAGGCCCGCGCCCGGATTCCTCGCTCGAAGGCCTGGCCAAGCTGCGCCCGGTGTTCCGCAACGGCCAGTTCGGCGGCACCGTCACCGCCGGCAACTCCTCGCAGATGAGCGATGGCGCCGGCGCCGTGCTGCTGGCCTCCGAGCAGGCGGTCAAGGATTACGGCCTGACCCCGCTGGCGCGTTTCGTCAGCTTCTCGGTGGCCGGTGTGCGCCCGGAAGTGATGGGCATCGGCCCGATCGCCGCGATCCCGAAGGCGCTGAAGCAGGCCGGCCTGAGCCAGGACCAGCTGGACTGGATCGAGCTCAACGAAGCCTTCGCCGCGCAGTCGCTGGCGGTGATCCGCGATTGCGGCCTGGACCCGGGCAAGGTCAACCCGCTGGGCGGCGCGATCGCTCTGGGCCACCCGCTGGGCGCGACCGGCGCGATCCGTACCGCGACCCTGCTGCACGGCCTGCGCCGTCGCCAGCAGAAGTACGGCATGGTGACGATGTGCATCGGCACCGGCATGGGCGCGGCGGGCATTTTCGAGGCGCTGTAAGGTTCAAGGCGTTGCCGGCGGACCTGTCGGTTTGCTGAAGGGCCCGGGTGGCTGAGGGGTGAGCAAAGGCAAGAGTAAAAGCCGGGGTCACAGCCCTTTGCCGCGCAAAGGGATCTGACCCGACAAGCAAAAAAGGCAGCCATAGGCTGCCTTTTTTGCTTTTGCTCTTGCCTTTGATTCCGCCCTTCCCGTCCGCGCCCCCAGGAAACCTGACAGGCGGGACGGGTGGGCCTTTGCAGGACCGTTCGCCGCATGGATGCGGCGAACGAGCCCCCATGGAGGGGTTTACGGCGTGTCCTGCAAAGGCCTACCCGTCTCGCCCACCACGTATCAATCAAGACGCCGCAAACGGAACGCTTGAAAACCCGTTATTCCGCCAGCATCGCTGCCAGCTTCTCCCGCGCCGGACCCGCCAGCTTCGGATTATCCAGCGCAAACCGGATCGTCGCTTCCACCAGCCCCAGGTGCGTACCGCAGTCGAACCGGGTGCCCTCGAAACGATAGGCATCCACTTCTTCGGTCTTCAGCAGCTGCGCGATCGCATCGGTCAGCTGGATTTCGCCACCGGCACCGCTGCCGGTCTGCTCCAGCAATTTGAAGATCTTGGGGCTCAGCACGTAACGGCCGACCACCGCCAGATCGCTCGGTGCGTCCTCCGGCTTCGGCTTTTCCACGATCTGCGAAATACGGCCCTTGCGACCGTCGAACGCGTCGGTGGCGACGATGCCGTAGCTGGCGGTCTTGTCATGCGGCACGTCTTCGACCGCGATCACGCTGGCGCCGCTGGCCTCGTTGAGGTCGGCCATCTGCTTCAGCGCACCGGCACCGCGGTTCCAGATCAGGTCGTCGGGCAGCAGCACCGCGAACGGCTCTTCACCGATCACGGCCTTGGCACACAGCACTGCATGGCCCAGGCCCAGCGCCTCGGCCTGGGTCACGAAGATCGCGCGCACGCCATTGGGCAGCACGTGGCGGATCAGCTCCAGCTGTTCCTGCTTGCCGGCGCGCTCGAGCTTCTGCTCCAGTTCGTAGGCCTTGTCGAAATAATCGGCCACCGCGTGCTTGTAGCGGTTGGTGATGAACACCAGGGTATCGCAGCCGGCCTCGATGGCCTCATCGACGGCGTACTGGATCAACGGCCGGTCGATGATCGGCAGCATCTCCTTGGGCACGGTCTTGGTAGCTGGCAGGAAGCGGGTACCAAGACCTGCGACAGGAAAAACCGCCTTGCGAATGCGTTGGGACATCAGTTCCTACCAGCCTCTTTGGAGGGAAACGGGACAATATTGGTCTTCGCACGCGACTCCGCCGTTTCCTGGACCGGCGAGTACTCGGGGATGACCGTCGAAAGGATCGCCTGCATGGTATCGGCATCGTAGTTGGCCACCGCTTCGCGCAGCCGCGGCAGGCTGCCGAGCACGCGCTCGGTGGAGAACTCGCGCACCCCGGCCTCCAGCACCTTGGGGTGGGCGGTGGGCTTGCTGTTCTCGTCGGCGTAGAAGAGCCGTTCGTGCAGTTTTTCGCCCGAGCGCAGCCCGGTATAGACGATGGCGATGTCGGCGCCCGGCTGCTTGCCGGCAAGGCGGATCATCTGCTCGGCCAGCACCCGGATCAGCACTGGCTCGCCCATGTCCAGCATGTAGATCGCGCCGCGCGAGGAAGAGGCTGCCGCCTGCAGGATGAGCAGGCAGGCCTCCGGAATCGTCATGAAGTACCGGCTTACCTCCGGATCGGTCACCGTCACCGGTCCGCCCTTGCGTATCTGCTCGCGGAACAGGGGAACGACGCTGCCCACCGAACCCAGCACGTTGCCGAAACGGACGGTGACGTAGCGTGTCCCGCCCTTCTTCTGGTTCAGGCTCTGGCAGATCATCTCCGCATAGCGCTTGGTGGCGCCCAGGGCATTGGCCGGGTCGACCGCCTTGTCGGTGGAGATGAACACGAAGTTGTCCACGCCGTGTTCCTGGCAGGCCCGCGCCACGCACTCGGTCGCCAGCGTGTTGTTGCGGATGGCCTCGCGCATCTGCCCTTCCAGCAACGGCACCTGCTTGTAGGCGGCGGCGTGAAAAACGGTATCCGGGCGGTACAGGGTGAGCGCGCGGCGCGCGACCGCTGCATCGCCACAGTCGCCCAGGACGCACTCGATCTCCAGGTGCGGGAAGTTGCGGCACAGTTCGCTCTGGATGTTCAGCATGAGGATCTCGCTGATTTCCAGCAGCACGATCCGGCTCACGCCGTGGCGCGCGCACTGGCGGCAGAGTTCGGAGCCGATGGAGCCGCCTGCGCCGGTCACCATGACCGTGCGCCCACGCAGCCAGCCGCGGATCAGTTCCCAGTCCGGCTGTATCGGCTTGCGCCCGAGCAGGTCCTCGATGGCCACTTCCTTCAACTGGCCCGGGAGCGTATTGCCCTCCAGGACGTCGCTCAACCGGGGCACCGTCCTGAACGGCAGGCCGGTGCTCTCGCAGAGCGCGACGATGCGCTGCATGCCGGCCGCATCCAGCGTGGGGATGGCGATCACCAGCAGTTTCGCCGCCGTTTCCCGGGCGACGGACGCCACATCCGCGATGTTCCCCAGGATCGGGATGCCCTGCAGTTTCGCGCCTTTCAGGTGCGGGGAATCGTCGAGCAGCCCTACAGGCTCGTAGTCGCCCGAACGGCGCAGGTCCTTGACCAGCGCTTCGGCCGCATGCCCCGCGCCCAGCACCAGCACCCGGCGCGCGCGCGCGTCCGAATGGATGGACTGGTAGTCCTTCCATGCGCGGTACAGCAGCCGGGGCCCGCCGAGCAATGCCGCCAGCGCGAACGGGTAGATCGCGAGCACGGACATGGGAATGCCGTCCAGGCGCTTGTAACTGAGCACCAGGACGATCGCGCCCAGGCCGATGAAACTGGCCTTGAAGATATTGACCAGGTCGGTGACGCTGGCAAAGCGCCAGAGCCCGCGGTACAGGCCCACGTAGCGGAACGCCAGCGCCTGCAGGAGCATCACCACGGCTACGTCGAAGCCCAGCAGCGGGAGAGTGGGCGCGGTGTCCAGCATCGCATAGCGGGCCACGTGCAGCAGTTGCCAGCATGCCCAGACCATGAACAAGTCGTGCAGCATCACCGCGATACGCGGGAAATTTCCAGCCAACTGTTGCCGCCACACCGCCATCAGGCATTTTCCTTATCGAAGACCTTGTTCCGCAGAACCCACCACAGACACATCGCGCACACCGCCCAGGCCACGGCCGCCACGTGGCCCCAGGGCACCGGAAGCCGGGAGGAAACAAGCATCAGCATGATCCCGGCAACGCTGAACAATGCGTAGCAGGACGTGACCATGGCGTGACTGCGGCCGGACTTCACCCAGCGCTGGTACAGGTGCTGGGTATGGGCTTCCATCCAGCGCTCCCCCCTGAGCACCCGCCCTGCCAGGGTGAGGCCCGCATCGACGAGGAAAGCGGCCAGCGGTATCAGCAGCACGCTCCACGGCGCGCTTCCGGTCCCTGCCCCCAGCGCCACCAGCCCAGCCAGCAGATAGCCGAGGGCGCCGCTGCCGACGTCGCCCATGAAGATCCGGGCCCGGGGGAAATTGAAAGGCAGGAATCCCAGCACGCCCGCGGCCAGGATGAGCGCCAGTCCGGCGACAGGCGCGGGCAGCAGCAAGGCGTAGGCGACCGAAGCCAGCAGCGCCTGCGTCGCCGCCAGGCCGTCGATGCCGTCCATGAAATTCCAGATGTTGATCAACGAGACGGCCAGCACGACGCTGAAACCGGTCCGGAACGCATCGCCCGTCCAGTGCCAGACGAGCGCGCCGAGCAGCACGCCGGCCACGACATGCACCCCCAGCCGTGGAAGCGCCGGCAGGGGACGATGGTCGTCCCACCAGCCGATTCCCGCGACCATCGCCAAGCCTGCGGAAAAAACGGCCAAGGTGCCGGCGATCGCCGGAAAAAAAACACCCACGCCCATGTACGCCAGCAACTGGGACGCGACGATCGCGATGCCGCCGCCGCGCGGCGTGGCGATCGCATGGCTCCTGCGCTCGCCCGGCTGGTCCAGCAGTTGCCGGCGCAGCGCGTAGGACCGTGCGGCAGCCGTCAACGCCGCCGCGACGAGCGCGACCGCCAGCAGCCAGACAGCCCTTTCTGCCGGCTGCATGGATCAGAGCACCGCGTAGTTCAGCAGGGGCTTGACCGTCCCCCACTCCTTGCAACTCGGACACTGCCAATGGTGGGTGCGCGCACCGAAGCCGCAGCGGGTGCAGCGGTAGGCCGGGTTGCGCACCAGCAGCTGGTCGGTGATGTGCTTGAGATCCTGCAGCGTCGCCACCGGATCGGCGCCTTCGGCCAGGGTCAGGTCGATCAGCGCCGATTCGCCGCGCACCGAAGGACGGTCCTTCAGCTGGCGTCCCAGATAGGCGCGCGCGGGTCCCGCCCCCTCCTGCTCTTCCATCAGGCGCGACAGGGCCAGCACCGGCGCGATGCCGCGGTAGTGCTCGGTCATCTCCGCCAGGAACGCGCGCGCGCCCGCCAGGTCGCCCACGTTGCGGTAGTTCTTGAGCAACTGCGGCAGGATCTCGGGCAGGTAGTCCGGATCGTTGCGCGCCGCCCGCTCGAACGCGCGCACCGCGGCCTCGTCGTTGCCGAAGTCGCTTTCCAGGCGCCCTTCGATGATGCCGGCGCGCACGCTCATCGCATCGGCCGCGTTGGCGCGGCCGATGGCCGCACGCGCATCGTCCAGGCGCCCGGCGGCGCGGTAGCGCTCGGCCAGTTCGCACTCGAACTGGCCGATCAGCTTGCCCATAGGTTCGTCGGTCACCTGCTCGTAGCGGGTGGCGTTCTCGATCGCCTTTTCCCAGTCGCGCTCGGCCTGGTAGATGCCGATCAGGTGCTTGAGCGCCTGCGGCGCGCGCTGGTCCAGGCGCGCCAGGTCGGTGAACACGGTCTCGGCGCGGTCCAGCAGGCCGGATTTCATGTAGTCCTCGCCCAGGGCGAGCAACGCCTGCACGCGCTGCGGGTCGGACAGGTCATGGCGGTTGGCCAGCCCCTGGTGCAGGCGGATGGCGCGGTCCACCTCACCCCGGCGCCGGAACAGGTGCCCGAGCGCGAGCTGCGTCTCGAAGGTTTCCTTGTCCAGCTCGGCGATGTGCAGGAACAGCTCGATGGCCTTGTCCGGCTGCTCGTTGAGCAGGTAGTTCAGGCCGCGGAAATAGGTGCTCGACAGGCGGCTGACCTGGTTTTCGCTGTGGCGCTGCCCGCCGCGCCGGCCGACGATCCAGCCGCACAGCGCGGCGATCGGCAGGAACAGGAAGAACCAGAACCATTCACTGATAAAGGCCATCTTCGATCAGCGTCCATCGAAAGGGGAAGGCGTCTGCGGTGCGGGCACGGCGCCGGGAACGGCCGCCTTGTTGGCGCGCCGCAGCTTCGCATACAGGGGAACGACCATGCCCGCCACGACGAGGCCACCGCCGACCAGCGCACCCAGCAGCAGCGAAACGATGATCGCGATGCCCGAGGTGGTCTTCAGCGCCCAGAACGCCAGGCTGACATCGACAGGTTGCGAGTTGAGCGAACCTATCACCAGGCCGCCGACCAGCACGGCCAGCAGAATCAACAGACGGACAGCCTTCATGCGGCAGCCTGCTCCATGTCCATAGAGTCACTAGCTTAACGGCCGGGGCGCCGATCCGCAGCAGCCCGATTGCAGAAACTCAGGCCGGGTCACTTTCCAGCGGCACGACGCCGCTCACGCGCTCGCGCAGTTCCTTGCCCGGCTTGAAATGGGGGACGTGCTTACCCGGAAGGGCGACCGATTCGCCGGTCTTCGGGTTGCGTCCCATGCGCGGCGGCCGGTAATGCAGCGAGAAGCTGCCGAAGCCACGGATCTCGATGCGGTCGCCGGAAGCCAGCGCGCCGCCCATCATCTCCAGCAACGACTTCACGGCCAGATCGACATCATCGGCCTTCAAGTGCGCCTGGTGGCGCGCAAGGATTTCGATCAGCTCGGATTTGGTCATTGCGGACTCGTCACGAAGGTAAAACCCCCGAAGCGGCCCGGACTTGCGTCCGGGCCGCCCAGGTTGCATCTACGACAAGCGCGAAGGCCGATTACTCGGACTTGTTGCCGCCCAGCTGCGCGCGCAGCAGCGCGCCCAGGCTGGTGGTGCCGGCAGCGGCTTCGGTCGAGGACTTGTTGTACTCGGCCAGCGCTTCGGCGGTTTCGGCTTCGTCCTTGGCCTTGATCGACAGCTGCATGGTACGGCCCTTGCGGTCCATGCCCACGAACTTGGCTTCGACCTTGTCGCCCACCTTCAGGTGCTGCGAGGCATCGTCCACGCGGTCGTGGCTGATGTCGCGGGCCGAAACGTAGCCTTCGATGCCGTCGGCCAGTTCGATCACGGCGCCCTTGGCGTCGACTTCCTTCACCACGCCTTCGACCTTGGAGCCCTTCGGATTGGCGGCCATGTACTGGCCGAACGGATCCTGCTCCAGTTGCTTCACGCCCAGGGAGATGCGCTCGCGCTCCGGATCGACGGCCAGGACGACGGCGTCCAGGGTGTCGCCCTTCTTGAAGTTGCGAACGACGTCTTCGCCGGTGGTGTTCCAGCTGATGTCGGACAGGTGGACCAGGCCGTCGATGCCGCCGTCCAGGCCGATGAAGATGCCGAAGTCGGTGATCGACTTGATCTGGCCGGACACCTTGTCGCCCTTCTTGTGGGTGGCGGCGAAGGTTTCCCACGGATTGGCGGCAACCTGCTTCATGCCCAGCGAGATGCGGCGACGCTCTTCGTCGACGTCCAGCACCATCACTTCGACTTCGTCACCGACCTGCACGACCTTGGACGGGTTGACGTTCTTGTTGGTCCAGTCCATCTCGGACACGTGCACCAGGCCTTCCACGCCCGGCTCGATCTCGACGAACGCGCCGTAATCGGTGACGTTGGAGACCTTGCCGAACACGCGGCTGTTGGCCGGGTAACGGCGGGCGATGTTGTCCCACGGATCCTCGCCCAGCTGCTTCAGGCCCAGCGAAACGCGGTTGCGCTCGCGGTCGAACTTCAGCACGCGCACGTCCAGCTCGTCGCCGACGTTCACGACTTCGGACGGATGGCGCACGCGCTTCCATGCCATGTCGGTGATGTGCAGCAGGCCGTCGATGCCGCCCAGGTCCACGAACGCGCCGTAGTCGGTCAGGTTCTTGACGACACCCTTCAGGATCGCGCCTTCCTGCAGCTTGTCCATCAGCTGCTCGCGCTCTTCCGAGTGCTCGCTTTCGACGACAGCGCGGCGCGAAACCACGACGTTGTTGCGCTTGCGGTCCAGCTTGATGAGCTTGAACTCGAGTTCCTTGCCTTCCAGGTAGGCCGGATCGCGCACCGGGCGCACATCGACCAGCGAACCCGGCAGGAAGGCGCGGACATCCTTGATGTCGACGGTGAAACCACCCTTGACCTTGCCGCTGATGCGGCCGGTGATGGTTTCGTTCTTTTCCAACGCTTCTTCCAGCTCGTCCCACACCATCGCGCGCTTGGCCTTCTCGCGCGACAGGACGGTTTCGCCGAAGCCGTTCTCGATCGAGTCGAGGGCAACCTTCACCTGGTCGCCCACGCCCACGTCGATTTCGCCAGCGTCGTTACGGAACTGTTCGATCGGCACGATGCCTTCGGACTTCAGGCCGGCGTTGATCACCACCACGTCGCCGCGGACGTCGACGACGGTGCCGACGACGATGGCGCCCGGCTTCAGCTTGGCCAGATTGGCCTGGCTGGCTTCAAACAGTTCTGCAAATGATTCGGTCATTGGATTTACTCAGTTGAACACATGGGCAGGTCGTTCCCTTCGGGGAATGCGTACCGCCCGCCTGTTGGTCGACCCCGTGCCGGCAGCCGTGTGTGGAGTGGAAAAACCGCCGTGCACCCTGCACGACGGAGCCTTGTACTGCCTGGATTGTGCGACTGCGGCCGTCGCCGGCCGCTCTCGCGGAACCGCCAGGTCACGCTTCCGGCGAGGGAAGCAGGCCCAGCACCTTGGCAACGACCTCGTCGATGCCGATACCGCTGGTGTCGATGAGGACGGCGTCATCGGCCGGCCTCAGGGGCGCCACTGCGCGCTGTGCATCACGGGCGTCGCGGGCCATGATCTCGCGCAGGAGGTCGCCAAAGTTAACCGAAACCCCTTTTTCTTTCAACTGTTTATGCCGCCGCTGCGCGCGTTCCTCGGCGCTGGCGGTCAGGAATACCTTGAACGGAGCGTCCGGGAAGATCACCGTGCCCATGTCGCGGCCGTCGGCCACCAGCCCCGGCGCAAGCCTGAATGCGCGCTGGCGCTCCTTCAGCGCCGCCCGCACCTCGGGGATGGCCGCGATGGCCGACGCCAGCGCCCCGGTGGTCTCCAGGCGCAGCTCGTCGGTGGCGTCGGTATCGTTGACCAGCACCCGCAGGCTCTCGCCGCGCTCGACGAAGCGGATGCGGGTATCGAAGGTGCAGCGCACTAGCGCCGAAGCGTCGGAGGTATCGATATCCGCCCAACTGGCGGCCACGCCCACCGCCCGGTACAGCGCCCCCGAATCCAGGTAGTGCCAGCCCAGCCGGTGCGCGACGATGCGGCTGACGGTACCCTTGCCGGCCCCGGACGGGCCGTCGATGGTGAGGACGGGCGGAAGTTGGCTCATCTGGGGCCTGCTGCGGGATCAAGAATCCGGCCATTCTAGCGCCCCGCCCACCCGGCCCGCCGCCCATCGGACGCAACCACTTGAACCCACGTGGAATTACCCGGTAGAATGGCGGGCTTGAACGAGCGTCAACCTGCATATCCGCGGCTACGCTCCCTGTAGAACTCCAACGTATCCGCCGAGGTATGCCATGAAAGTCCTGTCCTCCCTGAAGTCGGCGAAGGCCCGTCACCGTGACTGCAAGGTCGTTCGCCGTCGCGGCAAGATCTTCGTGATCTGCAAGTCGAACCCGCGCTTCAAGGCTCGCCAGCGCTGAGCCGGCCGGCGCAAGCCGCCAGCGGAATCCGCAAGGATTCCAGCCTTCGCAGAAAGCCGCCTCCGGGCGGCTTTTTGCATCCCTGCCCTCCGGCGCCGTGCATCCATCTTCCACCCGCCAGGGATTACCCTGCACGCACACCCGCCGGCCGCACGGAAAAGAGCTGCCTGCCGCGGTATCGGCGCCGTGTTTCTGCTGTAATCGCAGCCTGTCCTCCGGGGAGAAGCGACCATGAAGCACACCATCCGGGCCCTGGCCCTTGCCGCCGCGATCGTCGCGGCACCCGCTACGGCAATGGCCGACACCCTGCTGATCGAGCGGGTGCAGGAAAAGCCGGCCGCCGCCCTGCCGGCGCGCGGCGAATCGATGGAGCAGGTGCAGGCGCGCTTCGGCGCCCCGCAGGAACGGCTGGAGCCGCGCGGCGGGCAGAAACGCCAGTGGCCGACGATCAACCGCTGGGTCTACCCGGCCTTCACCGTCTACTTCGAAAGGCAGCGCGTGATCGACGTGGTCGCCAACCAGGCCGGCGCCGACGAGATCGGGCCGAAACCGCCGATCCGCTGATCCACCCGTCGCGGTTGCCCGGGCACCCGCGATGGCAGACATCCGAACCCCGCGCCTCCCTGCACCGGGAGGCGGACGAACGCCCCGGATCCGCTCCGGCACACTACTTGAGTATTCCTGCGCAATGACCGATGCACTTCGTTTTCCCGCCGAATGGGAACCCCAGTCCGGCGTCCTGATCGCCTGGCCGCATGCCGACACCGACTGGGCCGAGCGTCTGGCCGAGGTCGAGGAGACCTATATCGCCCTGGTCGCCGCCATCACCCGCTTCCAGCCGGTGCTGATCTGCGTGGCCGACGACGACATCGAGACCTATGCGGAAATGCGCCTGCGCTCCAACCGCATCGACATGGACCGGGTGCGTTTCATCACCGCGCCGTACGACGACACCTGGCTGCGCGACTCCGGCCCGATCACCCTGCGGCGCGCCGACGGCGGCTTCCAGCTGCTGGACTTCCGCTTCACCGGCTGGGGCGGCAAGTTCGAGGCGAGCCTGGACGACCAGCTGGTCGGCGTGCTGCATGAAGCCGGCGCGTTCAACGACGCGCAGGTGCGCAGCATCCCGTTCGCGCTGGAAGGCGGCGCCATCGACACCGACGGCGAAGGCACCCTGCTGACCACCTGGCAATGCCTGCACGAGCGCCATCCCGAGCGCGACCGTGCATCGCTCGGCGCCGACATGGCGCAGTGGATGCACCAGGAGCGCGTGCTGTGGCTGGACCACGGCTACCTGGAAGGCGACGACACCGATGCGCACGTCGATACCCTCGCCCGCTTCGCCTCGGCCGACAGCATCGTCTACCAGGACTGCGACGATCCGCAGGATTCGCACTACGCCGAACTGCGGGCGATGGGCGCCGAACTGGCCGCGCTGCGCACGCGCGACGGCCGGCCGTACCGCCTGTTCCCGCTGCCGTGGGCGCAACCGGTGATCGACCAGGGCCGCCGCCTGGCCGCGTCCTACGCCAACTTCCTGATCGTCAACGGCGCGGTGCTGATGCCGGCCTATGGCGACCCGGCCGACGATGCCGCGCGCGACGTGCTGGCGCAGGCCTTCCCGGACCGCGAGATCGTGCAGGTGCCGTGCCGCCCGCTGATCTGGCAGAACGGCAGCCTGCACTGCATCACCATGCAGTTGCCCGGCGGGCTTCTCGGCTGATGCCGGCAAGCGGCCGGAGTTCACTTCGCGGACTCTTGGCCCTGGCTTCCCGCCGTCATTCCCCATCCGCACCTCCGGCGCGGATCGCCCCCTGCTAAGGGGCTGTTGTCCCATCCTGTTTACAATGCCCGCATGAAAACCCATTCCCTGACCGTCGCCCTGATCCAGGAGCGCAACCACGGCGATGCCGCCGCCAACCTGGCCGCCATCGAGGCCCGCGTCGCCGAAGCCGCCGCGCAGGGCGCCAGGCTGGTGCTGCTGCAGGAACTGCACAACGGCCCGTACTTCTGCCAGCACGAATCGGTGGACGAATTCGACCTGGCCGAGGCGATCCCGGGTCCGAGCACCGAGCGCCTGGGCGCGCTGGCCAGGCGCCATGGCGTGGTGATCGTCGGTTCGCTGTTCGAGCGCCGCGCCGCCGGCCTGTACCACAACACCGCGGTGGTGTTCGAGAAGGACGGCACCCTGCTCGGCAAGTACCGCAAGATGCACATCCCGGACGATCCGGGCTTCTACGAGAAGTTCTACTTCACCCCGGGCGACATCGGCTTCAAGCCGATCGACACCTCGGTGGGCCGCCTCGGCGTGCTGGTGTGCTGGGACCAGTGGTATCCGGAAGCCGCGCGCCTGATGGCTCTGGCCGGCGCCGAACTGCTGCTCTACCCCACCGCCATCGGCTGGGATCCGGAAGACGCGCAGGACGAGAAGAACCGCCAGCGCGACGCCTGGGTGCTGAGCCATCGTGGCCATGCCGTGGCCAACGGCCTGCCGGTGCTGTCGTGCAACCGCGTCGGCCACGAGCCTTCGCCGCTGGGTGCGTCGGGCATCCAGTTCTGGGGCAACAGCCATGTGCTCGGCCCGCAGGGCGAGTTCGTGGCCGAAGCCGGCGGCGAGCCGACCGTGCTGGTCTGCGAGGTGGACCTGCAGCGCAGCGAACACGTGCGCCGCATCTGGCCGTTCCTGCGCGACCGCCGCATCGACGCCTATGGCGACCTGCTCAAGCGCTACATCGACTGACCGGGAACCTGCGCATGGCCGTGCACATCCGTGATGCCGGCGCGGCCGACATCGCCGCCATCGCCGCGATCTACGCGGTGGAGGTGACCGATTTCGTCAACACCTACGAATACGAGGTGCCGGACGAGGCGGAAATGCTGCGACGGATGCAGGACATCACCGGGCGCGGCTTCCCCTACCTCGTCGCCGAGGTCGATGGGCAGGTGGCCGGCTATGCCTACGCCAACAGCTTCCGCTCCCGCGCCGCCTACCACTGGGTGGTGGAGAATTCGGTCTATGTCGCCGCCTCCGCGCAGGGACGCGGCGTTGGCGCGGCGCTGATGCAGGCGCTCATCGACGCCTGCGTTGCGCGCGGCTTCCGGCAGATGGTCGCGGTGATCGGCGAGCCGACCAATACCGCTTCGATCAGGTTGCACGAGCGCTTCGGCTTCCACCACATCGGCACCCTCCCCGGCATCGCGTGGAAACACGGGCGCTGGCTGGACACGGTGTTCATGCAGCGCGCGCTCGGCGATGGCGCCGGCCCTGCCCCTTCCAATGAATGAAGCAATGACCGACACCCTCAACGAAACCGGCGGCGACCTGCTCGCCGGCCAGCCGCTGCGCATCGTCGAGCGCGATGGCGTGCGCTACACCCTGCTGGGCACCGCCCACGTCTCGGCCGCCAGCGTACAGGCGGTGGAACAGGCCATCGGCAGCGGCCGGTACGACGCCGTCGCGGTCGAACTCGATCCGCAGCGCCTGCAGGCCCTGACCAACCCGGACGCGCTGGCGCAGCTGGACCTGATCGAGGTGATCCGCAAGAACCGGATCGCCCTGTTCGCCGCCAACCTGGCCCTGGCCGCCTACCAGCGCCGGCTGGCCGAGCAACTGGGCATCGAGCCGGGCGCCGAACTCAAGCGCGCGGTGGTGCTGGCGCAGGAGCACGGCCTGCCGGTGCACCTGATCGACCGCGACGTCGGCCTGACCTTCCGCCGCGCCTCGCAGCGGCTGGGCTTCATCGGCAAGCTGAAACTGGTCGCCGGCCTCGGCGCCGGCCTGTTCTCCTCCGAGGACGTGGGCGAGGACGAGATCGAGAAGCTCAAGCAGGGCGACATGCTCGAGTCCAGCTTCGGCGAATTCGCCAGCGAGAGCCCGGCGCTGTACGAGAGCATCATCGGCGAGCGCGACCGCTACATGGCCACGCGCCTGCGCGAGGAACGCACCGATACCCAGCGCAACGTACTGGCGGTGGTCGGCGCCGGCCATCTCGCCGGCCTGGCGCGTTACCTGGAAACCGACACCGAGGCCCCCGGACCGCTGCGCCAGGCACTGGAAGCGGTGCCGAAGAAGCGCAACGTCCCGTGGGTCACCCTGACCATCCTGGCCGTGGTGCTGGCCGGCATCGGCGTCGGCTTCTGGAAGGGCGGCATGGACATGGGCGCGCACATGCTGGCGACCTGGGCGCTGTACACCGGCGGACTGGCGGGGCTGGGCGCGCTGCTGGCCGGCAGCCATCCGTTGAGCATCCTGACCGCGATCGTGGTGGCGCCGTTCAAGCCGTTCCGCCTGAGCATTCCCACCGGCGCCTTCGCCGCGCTGGTGGAAACGCGCCTGCGCCGCCCGGCCTACCGCGACTTCCTGCAGCTGCGCGACGACGCGCAGACGCTCAAGGGCTGGTACCGCAACCGCGTCACCCGCGTCGTGCTGACCTTCATGCTGACCAACATCGGCAGCATGCTCGGCCTGTGGCTGACCGGCTTCACCGTCTACGGCAAGCTGGTATAGCCCACAGGCATGCGCGTGGCCGCGGCCGTCAGGCCCGCGGCCAGCGCCAGGCCAGGACCACGATCAGCAGGCACAACACGATCTCGATGCCGCTGTAGGCCAGGTAGAACCACCATGCGCCGGGCATCGTGAGCGCGACGAAGGTCGCGTAGAACAGCGCCAGGCCGATGCCGAGCCAGCGCACCAGGCGCACCGGCAATGCCAGCGAGAGGAACACCATCAGCCCCGGCACCGCCAGCAGCAGGGCGACGAACAGCAGCGAGCCCTGGCTGCTCGGCCCCATCGGGCCGGCGCCGTCGAGCATGTGCTGCAGCTTGCCGGGCCGGTAGAGGCCGAAGTAGTCGCCGTAGAGGTAGCAGAAGGTGAGGCTGGCCCACAGGGCGGACAGCTTCAGCCGCAGCGGGAGCGGCGGATCGGACAAGGCGCGGCGGGAATTGCTCTGCATGGCGATGGCCTCAGGGAACCAGGGGAGACGCCGCGCGCGCATGGCCGGCGCGCAGTCCGAACAACAGCAGCCACAGGCAGGTGCCGATCTCGCCCAGCGCGGCCGGCAGCGTCATGTGGCCGGAAATCCACCAGGCCGCGTAGCCTGGCAGCAACAGTTCCGCGAGCACATCCAGCCCATAGCCCAGCCCGCCGAGCACCAGCAGCACTCCCAGCAGGCGCGGCAGGCGGCGCGAGCGCAGTGCCAGCCAGCCCAGCGGCAGCAGCCACAACCCCCAGAACACACGCACCAGCTGCATGCCGTCGCGGTAGGCCTTTAGCGCCGCATGCGCCAACTGCCGGCGCTGTTCAAGCGACAGCATCTGCGCGCTGTCGGCGTCGGTCAGCAGGGACAGGGCCTGCAGGCGATGCGACAGCGCCGCCAGGGCCAGCGGCACGCCCATCGCCACGAACGCCACCATCAGCGTCGCGGCCGCACGGTTCACGTCATGGAAGCCGCGGTACAACGCCAGGGCCAGCAGCAGGAAGGCGACCTGTTCAACGAGGAAAGCCGCCGCGCCCTGCCGGAACAGCGCCTGCCGCGCGACGATGTTGTCCAGCACCGCCTGCGCGTCGGGGCCGGCGAGCTGGCCCGGCACATAGGCCAGGCAGAACAGGCCGGTGACGACGACGATCAGGTACAGCACGCCGGCAAGCCGGCCGTTCGGCAAACGTGCATGTGGCATCGACGCTCTCTCCTGGACGAGCGTTCCCTGCCGGGATGGCCGGGAACGGTACGGTGTCACTCCTGCGCGGGCGCCGGCGCGACGGGCTCCAGCGGCGCCAGGCCGCGCGCCCGGCGCACCAGCCGGGCGGTTCCCATGCGCAGGTCGTCGAGGATGGCGTAGATGGTCGGCAGGAACAGCAGGCTCACCACGGTGGAAAACGCCAGGCCGCCGGCGATGGCGCGCGCCATGGGGTAGTACGGCGGCATGCCGTCGGCGGTCTGCGTGTTCAGCGCGATCGGGATCATCGCCAGGATCGCCGTGCCCATGGTCATCATGATCGGGCGCAGGCGTTCGCGGCTGCCTTCCACCAGCGCATCGGTACGCGCCACGCCGCGTCGGCGCAGGTTGTTGATGTGCTCGATCATCACGATGCCGTTGTTCACCACCACGCCCATCAGCACCAGGATGCCGATCACCGCCATGATGTTCATCTCCGTGCCGGTCAGCCAGAACAGCCAGTACACGCCGAAGATGGAGAACAGCACGCAGGACATGATCGCGGCGGGGAACAGCAACGATTCGAACACCGCCGCCATGATCACCAGCATCAGCACCAGCGCGATCACGATGGCGTTCTTCATCTGGTCCATGCCGTCGAAGTTGATGTTGAAGCTGCCCCCGGCGAACGTGTAGCCGTAGCCCGGCGGGAACTGCACCTTGTCCAGCGCGGCCTCGACCGACTTGCGCGCCACCTCCATCGGCACGTCCTTGGCCAGGCCGGCCTCGACCCGCAGCATCGTCTGCCGGTTCAGGCGCTGGATCGAACTGGCCGCCGGGTTGACGTTCACGTCCACCATCGCCAGCAGCGGCACTTCCTTGCCGGCGGCGGTGCGCACCATGAACGACGACAGGTCCTCCACGCCGTAGCTTTCCGAACCGGCGAAACGCACGTTGACCGGGATCTCGACATCGTCGCGGTGGAAGTCGCGCAGCGAGGAGCCGCGCAGCGCCATGCTGACGAACTGCGCCACCTGCTGCGCGCTGAAGCCGTAGGAGGCGGCGCGCTCGCGGTTGACCCTCACCGCCAGCTCGGCGTTGGCGTCGCCGATGTCCACGCGCACGTCGCGCAGGTTGGGATCGCGCGCCAGGATCGGCACGATGTCGTCGGCCAGCTCGCGCAGGGTCTGGCTGGAATCGCCGATCAGGCTGAAGCGCAGGCCCTGCCCCTCGCTGCCCATGCCGCCGGGCCAGCCGATGCCGATCTTGGCACGCGCCGACTGCGGCAGTCCCTTGCGCACCTCCTCCTCGATCTTCTTGCTCTGCTCGCGGTCGTCGATGCCCAGGTACAGGCGGGTCTGCGCCCAGCCCTGCTCGGCATAGCGGCTGTAGACGCGCTTGATCTTGAACCGCTCGCGGTTGGCGTTGACGAAATCCTCCACCCGCTGCACTTCCTTGCCCATCTCCTCCTTGGAATAGGCGCCCTTCCACTGGTAGAAGATGTTGATCTCATCCGGCTTGTTGTTGTCCCCGCCGCCGGTGGTGTGGGTCATCGGCCAGACGCTGACCAGCGACACCAGCACGATGCCGGCCACGCTCCAGCCGCGGTTGAGCAGGGTCCAGCGCAGCACCCGGGCATAGCGCTCCTGCAGGCGGCCGATCAGCGGCGACTTCAACGCCGGCGGGGTCTTCATCCGCGCCGACAGCATCGGGATCAGACTTACCGCCACCAGCCAGGAGGCCAGCAGCGAGACCGAGATGGTCACCGCCAGCTGCGACAGGTAGATGGTGATGATGTTCTTCTCGCCGAACATCATCGGCAGGAACACCACGCAGTGGCACAGGGTGCCGGCCGACAGCGCGATGGCGACGTGGCGGGTACCAATGATGGAGGCCATCGCCGGCTGCCCGGGATACTTCTCACGCTCCTGGTAGATGCTCTCCACCACGACCACGGCGTTGTCCACCAGCATGCCCACCGCCAGCAGCAGGCCCATCATCGAGATGATGTTCAGGCTGATGCCGGTGAAGTACATGAAGCCCAGGGTCATGATGAAGCAGATCGGGATCGCCATCGACACCATCAGCGTCGACGGCCAGTGCCGCAGGAAGGCGTACAGCACGATCACCGACAGCAGCAGGCCGATGGCGCCCGCCTCGGCCAGCGCCAGCAGCGAACTGGTCACCGCCTTGCCCGAGTCCCACGCCACCTCGATGTCGATGCCGCGCAGGGCCGGGTCGTCCGACAGCGCCTCCACTTCCCTGCCGACGGCGCGCGACAGGTCCACCAGGTTGGCCGAACGCTCCTTGTAGATGTCCACGCCGACGCTGGGCTTGCCTTCCATCCGCCGCACGTAGCTCATGCGCTGCGGCTGCAGGCTGACCTCGGCAATGTCGGACAGGCGCGTGCCGCGGTTGTTGACCGGCAGGTCGCGCAGCTCCTGCACTTCCTGCAGCTCGCCCCGGGGCTGCACGCGCAGGCGGCGGCCCTCCTCGGTGATCTGCCCGGCGGAGACCGCGAAGTTGGCCGCCTGCAGCTTCTGCACCAGTTCGTTGAGCGCCACGCCGTGGGCGCTGATGCGGTCCTTGTCCAGCGCCACCAGCACTTCCTGCTTGGCCACGCCCTCCACCTCGACGCGGGCGACGCCGGGCAGCCGCTCCAGGCGCTGCTTGATGGTGCGCTCGATCATGCCCGCGCGCGCGGTCAGGTCTTCCTTGCTGTTCAGGCGCAGGCTGATCGCTTCCTGGTCGCTGGTGCTCCAGCGCTGCACGTAATAGCGCCGGAAGTCGTCCGGCAGCTGGTCACGCACCGCGTCGATGCGCTCGCGCGCCTCGGACGCGGCCATGGCGATGTCGCGGTTCCAGTCGCTGAACTCGACCTGGATCTGCCCGCCCTCGGCGTTGGCACGGGCGTTCATCGACTTGATGCCGGGCATCGTGGCGATGGCTTCCTCGACCGGCCGCAGCAGGTTGCGTTCCACTTCCTCCGGGGTCGAGCCGGGATACGGCAGCGACACGAAGAAGAACGGGATCGATGCTTCCGGCTCGGATTCCAGCGGCAGCTTGAACGCGGCGATCAGGCCGATCACCACCATCGACACGAACAGCATGATCGTGGTGACCGGGCGGCGGATGGACAGCTCGGTGATGTTCATCCGGATCAGTCCTTGAGGCCGCCGATGGGGTCGTGCTCATGCGCCAGCACCTGTTCGGCCTGGGCCATCGCCTGGCGTGCGCGGCGGCCGCGCTCGGCGTAGTAACCGTCCGGCTTGCGGTCCAGCAGGTCGTACACCACCGGGATCACCAGCAGGGTCAGCAGGGTGGACACCAGCAGGCCGCCGATCACGGTGATCGCCATCGGCGAGCGCACCTCCGAACCCTCGCCGAAGGCCAGCGCCAGCGGCAGGAAGCCGAACACCGCACACAGCGTGGTCATCATGATCGGGCGCAGACGCGAGCGCGCGCCCTCCACCAGCGCCTGGCGCTTGGCCACGCCCTCCTCGCGCAGCTGGTTGACCTTGTCGATCAGGATGATGGCGTTCTTCACCACCAGGCCGACGAGCAGGATCAGGCCGATGAACACCACCACCGAGACCGGCGAACGCGCCAGCAGCAGCGCCGCCACCGCGCCGACCAGCGCCAGCGGGATGGTGAACAGGATCACGAACGGGTGCAGCAGCGATTCGAACTGCGAGGCCATCACCAGGTACACCAGGAACACCGCCAGGCCGAAGGCGAACAGCAGCGAACGGATCGATTCGCCCAGCTCCTGGCCCTGGCCGCCGATGTGCATGCCGACGTCGGTGCCCAGCGGATTGCGGGCGACCATGTCCTGCACCTCGGTGATGGCCTTGCCCAGGTCGATGTCGCGCAGGTTGGCCGAGACGATCGCCACGCGGCGCTGGTCGGCGCGGTGGATCTCGCTCGGACCGGTGGTGGCGATCACGTCGGCCACCGAACCCAGTTCGATCGCCTTGGCCCCGGTCGGGTTGACGATCAGGCGGCGGATGTCGTTCACCGAGGAGCGCTCCGATTCCTGCACGCGCACCAGCACGTCGATCTTGCGGTCGCGGAAGCTGTAGCGCGTGGCGACGTTGCCCTTGACCTTGTTGACCACCGCGTCGGCGATCTGGCGCGTGGTCAGGCCCAGCGCCGCGGCGCGGTCCTGGTCGAACACCACCTGGATCTCCGGGAAGCCCTGCTCCACCGTCGACTTCACGTCGGCGTAGTGCGCGTTCTCGCGCAGCATGCCGGCCAGGCGGTTGCCGGCGACGCGGATGTCGTCGAGGTTGTTGCCCTCGATCTCGATCTCCAGCGGCGGCGACAGCGCGAACAGTTCCGGGCGGGCGAAGTCGACCTGCGCCGACGGCCAGGCCTTCAGGGTCTGGCGCAGCTTCTCGGTCAGCTCCGGCTCGCGCCGGGTGTCGTTCATCACCACCGACAGCTTGCCGATGTTCTCGCCGCTCTCGGTCGGGCTGGCGTCCAGCCGGGTGCCGGTACCGGACACGCCGTACAGCAGGCGCACGCCGTCCTCCCCGGCGTGGGCGCGCTGCACTTCCCGCACCAGCGCGTCGGTCTGCGCCAATGGCGTGCCCGGCGGCAGCTTGGCGGTCATCTCGAAGCGGTCCTGGGCTAGCTGCGGCAGCAGGTCCACGCCCAGCAGTGGCAACGCGGCCAGGGTCAGGCCGAAGGCCAGCGTGGCGAAACCCAGCACCGGCCACGGCCGCTTGAGGGCCGCCGGCAGGATGCGCAGGTAACCGGCCTCGGCGCGGCCATACGGGGCCATCGCCAGGTCGCTGGCCTTGCGCATCACCGGGCCGACCACCGCGGCGATGCCGCGGAAGAGGCGCACCACCAGCCACGCCGCGGCGAAGAAGCCGTAGCGGAACAGCCCGCCCACGCCGCGGCCCGCATAGGCCGCCGGCTTCTTCCAGCGGCTTTCCGGGCGCCAAGTCTGGCGCGGTTCCTCGGCAGGGAACTCCAGTGGCGGACGGCCCTTCAACGCGCTGAGCATCGGGATCAGGGTCATCGACACCACCAGCGACACCGCGATGGCGATCGACACGGTCAGCGCCTGGTCGCGGAACAGCTGCCCGGCGATGCCCTCGACGAACACCAGCGGCAGGAACACCGCGATCGTGGTCAGGGTCGAGGCAACCACCGCCATGAACACTTCGCGGGTGCCTTTGATCGCCGCTTCCAGGATGCCCATGCCGCGCTCGCGCGCCTTGGCGATGGATTCCAGCACCACGATCGAATCGTCCACGACCAGGCCGGTGGCCAGCGCCAGCCCGCCCAGCGACATCACGTTCAGGCTCAGCCCCAGCTGGCCCATGAAGAAGAACGTGGCGATGATCGAGATCGGCAGCGACAGCGAGATGACGAAGGTGCTCCAGCCGTCGCGCAGGAACAGGAAGATGATCAGGATCGACAGCAGGCCGCCGATCACCGCGTCCACCTTGACGTCCTTGATCGCGTGGCGGATGAACACCGACTGGTCCTCGACCAGGGTCATCTCGATGTCCTTGGGCATTTCCTTGCGGATCTGCGCCAGCCGCGCTTCCAGCGCGTCGGCGGTGGCCACGGTATTGGCGTCGCCTTCCTTGTACACGGCCAGTTCGACCGCTTCGTGGCCGGCGCTGCGGATCACCGCCTCGCGCTCCTTGTAGCCCTGGCGCACCTCGGCCACGTCCTTCAGCCGCACCGGCGAGATGCCGCCGCCGCTGCCGTCGCTGCGCAACGCGGCGATCACGTTCGGATCGCGGCTGCCCAGGATCGCGGTCATCAGCTGGCGGTTCTCGCTCGTGGACGACGCGCCCGAGCCGCCCGCGGTGTTGAGCAGCATCTGCTGCATCTGCTCGACCGTGGTGAACTGGTTGACCGTGCGCACCAGGTAGCGCTGCGAGCCCTCTTCCAGGCGGCCGCCGGACAGGTTGACGTTCTCCTGCTGCAGGCGCTGGATGACCGTGTCCAGCGACAGGCCGAGCGCGGCCAGCTTGCGCTGGTCGATGTCGACCTGGATCTCGTCCTCCAGGCCGCCGCCGACCTTGACCGCGGCCACGCCGCTGACCGGCTCGAGCTTGCGCTTGAGGTCCTCGTCGGCATAGCGGCGCAGTTCCATCAGCCGGCGCACCGCATCGGCCTCGCTGCCCGCGTCCTGCCTGGAGGACAGCGCCAGGCGCATGATTGGCTGCGTGGACGGGTTGAAGCGCAGCAGCACCGGCGGCTTGGCCTCCAGCGGCAGCTGCAGCGTTTCCATCTTGTCGCGCACGTCCAGCCCGGCCTGCTGCATGTCCGTGCCCCAGGCGAACTCGAGCACCACGTCGCTCTGCCCGGTGCGCGAGATCGACTTGAGCTTGCGCAGGCCCTTGACGATGCCCAGCGCTTCCTCGGCCGGCTGCGAGATCAGCGTCTCGATCTCCGCCGGCGCGGCGCCTTCGTAATCGGTGCGCACGGTGAGCGTGGGATAGCTCAGGTCCGGCAGCAGTTCGACCTTCAGGCTCGACAGCGAGATCAGGCCGAACAGCACCAGGGTCAGCGTCATCATCGCGATGGTGACGCGGCGGCGGGTGGCGAACTCGATCAGGTCGAAACCGCCGCCGCCGGGAACCGACGGATCGCGCGCACTCATTGCTTGGCCGCCTGGGCGGCCGGCGCCTTGGCGGCGGCCGAGGCGACCGCCTTCTCCTTGCCGATCACCTGCACCGCGCTGCCCTCGCGCAGCGCCGCCTTGCCGGCCACGACCACTTCGTCGCCCGCCTTCAGGCCCTCGCGCACCTCGACCCAGCCGGCCTCGTCATAACCGAGCTTGAGCTGGGTGCGCAGCGCCTTGCCGTCGCGCACCACGTACACGGCCGGCTCGCCGCCGTCTTCCAGCAGCGCGGTGCGCGGCACCACCAGCGCATCGGCGCGCTGGTCGTAGTTGATGCCCAGGCGCCCGAACATGCCCGGCTGCAGGTCGCCTTCGCCGGAGAACGCGGTCACCACGCGGAAGGTGCCGGTGCCGGTGTCCACCACCGGCGACACGCGGTCCACCACGCCGGCGAACCTGCGCCCCGGCAGGGCGTCGGCCACCAGTTCCACCGCCTGCCCGGGCTTGAGCTTGGCGATCTCGCGCTCGGGCACGTTGAGCGTGGCCTCCAGCTTGCCGGCATCGACGATGCGGATGATGGGCGAGTTGATCTGCACGAAGTTGCCCGGCTTGATGTCGCGCGAAGCGACCACGCCGGAGATGGGCGCCACCACCGTGGTGTAGGACAGTTCCAGCGTCGCCATCCGGTACTGGGCGCGCGCGTTCTCCAGGTCGAAGCGCAGCTGGTCCACGTCGGCGGCGCTGACCAGCTGCTGGTGGACCAGCTTCTGCGCACGCTGGTAGCTGTTCTCCAGCTTGCGCATCTGCGCCTCGCTCTGCGCCACGGCCAGGCGCGCGCGGTCCGGATCCAGGCGCACCAGCGGCTGGCCGGCGCGCACGTGCTGGCCCTCCTCGACCAGCACCGCCAGGGCGACGCCCGAGGTCTTGGCCACCACCTGGGATTCGGCGCGCGCTTCCAGCGACGCGGTACCGGTGTAGCTGGCGGCGATGGCGCGGTGCGCCGCCTTGGCCACCTCGACCGGGACGGCGTCGCTGGCCTTCTGCTCTTCCTTGGGCTTGTCCTTGGCCTCCTCGCCGCCTGCCTTGCAACCTCCAAGCAGCAACACCGTGGTGACGAGCAGAGCGGCGGCGCAGCTTCCGGTGCGGCCGTACGGAGTGAGGAGTCGCGACATCGTGGGTCCCTGGGGATGCAGTGGCTGGTGTTGTAGCAAAGTATTGCACCACCCCACGGCGACACCATGCCCCAAAGGTCATGCACGCATGCGGCATCGCAGCATTCATGAATGGTTCCGAACCGGTGAATGCGCGGGCTATACTCGGGCCGTTCCGTGTCCCTACGGCGGAACGAACAGACCCGCATACCGGACAAGGAAACCATGCGCTCGCAGCCGTTTGCCGTATGTCTCGCCCTGGCTTTCGCCCTGCCGTTCGGGGCCGCCGCCCAAGACCCGCAGCAGTCTGAACCTTCCGCTCCCGCCGCCGCGGCGTCGCCCGCCACCACGGGCAATGCCGAAGCCGGCCGTACCCTGGCCTATACCTGCCAGGGCTGCCACGGCATCACCGGCTACAAGAACGCCTACCCGAGCTACCGCGTCCCGAAGATCGGCGGGCAGTCGGCGCAGTACCTGACCCAGGCGTTGACCGAATACCGCGAAGGCAAGCGCAGGCATCCGACCATGCAGGCGCAATCGATGAGCTTCAGCACGCAGGAAATCGCTGATCTCTCCGCCTACCTGTCCACTCTCAAGTAAGCAGCCCATGTCGAAAGCCAAGCACGCTTCGCGTCTCGCCATCGCACTGTCCGCCGCCTGCGCCCTGGCTGCCTGCACGCAGTCGGAGGTGGAGTCCACCGGCAGGTCCGCCGCCGATCCTGGCCATGCCAGCGGCGAACATGGTTCCAGTTCTTCGGCCGGCCTGCCGCAGGGGCGCATCGCCGCCGGCGAGCAGCTGGCCAACAACAAGGGCAAGGCCACCGGCCAGAGTTGCATCGACTGCCACGGCGCCGATGGCAACGCCCCGATCGATCCCAGCTATCCCCGGCTCGGCGGCCAGTACGGCGACTACCTCGCCCACGCCCTGCAGGCCTATCGCAGCGGCGACCGCGAGCACATGCTGATGTCGCCGCAGGCCGCCGACCTCAGCGACCAGGACATTTCCGACCTGGCCGCCTACTTCGGTTCGCGCCCCAGCCAGCTGCGCGACCTGCACGGCCTCAAGTAACCCGCGCGCGCCGGCACGCCCCGTGCCGGCGCCATCGCTCCGAAGCTCGCGGCCGCCTCCTCGATCTGCCGGCTGGCGGAGCTTGCCGGATTCCTTTTCGTCCGCACCTCCCGACATGCCCAGGACCGATCCGGCATTGATCGGCGCTGCGGTATCGAGCGGGGCCATCGCGCATTGCATGTGCCGCGCGTAGCGCGCGTCCTGCATGGACAGGAATCCCCGGGAATCCGCCCCGACCGCCAGCTTCCGCGCCCGGATGCGGCGCCGCTCAACGGCTGCCGTTGTCGTCCTGCAGTTCCTTCTTGAACGGGATGTCCGGCGGCGGCCGCGCACTGGCCGGCTGGTCCTGCATGTTGGGGTTGTTCAGGCCGCAACCACCGCCGAACTGCAGGATGGAAATCACGCAGGAGATGCGGTTCTCGCTGCCGGGAATCGGGATCTCGATGCTCTTGATGCCCTTGCGCACCCACTCGGCCAGCAGCGATTCGTTGGGCAACCAGTATTTGTCGAACGAGGTGGGCGCGTGTTCGTAGGGCGGACGCTTGAGCCAAGTGCCGGCGCGGTCGATCTGCTCGCGGCTCCAGGTGTCCGACTCGCCGCCCGGCGCACCGCGCGCGCCCGATGCCGCGCCACGATCGCCGCCGTCGGCAAGGCGCACGCTGCCGTCGGCGTTGAACAGACCCTGCCCCTGGTCGGACACGGCGCCGGCGCCTCCGTCCGCCTGCCGCTGCGACGCACCCCAATCGTCGGCGCGCGCCGGCGCGGCCCAGCCGCCGCTGCGGTCCTGCGGCCGCGGCCCGGCACCGGTGCTGGTGCCGGATCGTGGCGAAGCAGCCGCGCCCTGCCCGCCTCCGGTGGCGGCAGCCAGCGCCTGCACATCGCCGCCGCGCGCACTCTCCGCGGCCGCCATGGAACCGGCCGTGGCCGCCGGCCGCGCATCGGCGACGCCCGGCACCGGCCGTTCGCGCATGGCCACTTCCACCGGCTTTAGCTGCACGCCGCTTTCGCGCGCGCGCACCGTCGCCATCGCCACGTCCTGGCGTGGCGCGATGGCGACCTGCCGTTCGCGTACGGTCGGTTCGGCGTTTTCCAGGCGCACGTCCGCCGCGCGCGGACGCACCTGCGCCATCGTCACCGGCTGGGTGGGCGCGGTCTCGATGCGTCGCTCGCGCACCTGCACCTGCGGCATCGCCGCTTCCACCGCCGTGACCTCGCGCGCCGGCAAGGCACGGACCGGCGTCGGCCGCTCCGTCACCGCCGCGACCGTGCGCTCGCGAACCTGCGGCTCGCTGGTCCGTATCGCCGGCGCTTCCACGGTGGGCGGCGGCAGCACGAAATCGCCGGTGGGCCGCGCCACCTCGGTGACCTGCAGCGGTTGTTCGGCCGCCGTATCCGGTGCCGGCCGGGACATGTCCACCGGCGTTGCGGCTGCCTCCGCCTCCGCCACGCTTTCCTGCGGTGACGGCGGCGTGGGTTGCGACTGCTGCGGCGGCGAAGCGGCGGCCGGGGCCGCGGCCGTACCGCCCTCGCTGGCCGGCGCACCGGCCGAACGAGCCGCGGGCGACTGCGCGCCGGCGGCCTGCGGCGCACCGCCGCCTTCGTCCTGCGGCGTGCCGCGGCCTATGTATTCCACCTGCACGCGCTCGCCGTCCTCCGCGCCGGGCTCGGGCACGTTGCTGCGCACCAGCGCCACCCAGACCAGCAGCACGGCGAACAACAGGTGCAGGGCAACGCTGCACAGCGCGGAGAACCAGCGCACGCCGCGCTGGTCCTGCGGCGGCGGATCGTCGCCCGCCCAGCGGAACAGGTGCAGCAGCGCCTGCCGGAACGACAGGCCCGGGCCGTTGCCGCGGGAACGCGGACCCGTCCAGGGCGGCGCCGCCGCGGCCGCCTCCGCACCGGCGAACGCCATGCCCTTGGCCGGCGACCAGCCGCGCAGCCACGCGCTCCAGCTATAGGGAAAACCGGTGCGGCGATCGTGCAGGATGCTGGCCTTGCGCCGGGCAGCCAGCAGCTCGATCAGGTCGGCAACCGACGTCACCGGCACGCGGCGGTCCGCTCAGCCCGCGCCGTCGCGCGGGATGTAGGGCGCCTGGCCACTGCTGTGGTCGGTCGCGTCGCGCACGGCGGTCACGCCGGGCACCCGGGCCATCAAGGTCTTCTCGATCCCCTGCTTCAAGGTCACGTCGGCCATGCCGCAGCCGTGGCAGCCGCCGCCGAAACGCAGCAGCACCACGCCGTCGGCGGACACTTCCTGCACCGCCACGCGGCCGCCGTGGGAGGCCAGCTGCGGGTTGATCTCGTTCTCCACGACCCAGTGCACGCGCTCGACCATCGACGCCGCCTCGCCGGGCGCCTCGCCCTTGATCCTGGGCGCCTTGATGGTCAGCTGCTGGGTGCCGGCCGCCTGGGTGATGTAGTCGATCTCGGCGCCTTCCAGCCACGCCACGCTGGTGGCCGACACGTAGAGCGTGAAACCGTCGCAGTCCACCGCCCATTCGTCGCCGAGCAGGTCGGCCGGCTCGGCGAACTCCAGGCGTGCGTCGGCGCGCGGCGTACCCGGCTCGACCGCGCTCAGGCGCACGCCCATGCCGGGCACGGCCTCGCGTTCGATCAGCTTGCGGAAATGGGTCTGCGCGGTATCTGAAATCTGGATCATGCGGGTATTCTAGCCGTGTCTTGGCTGCTGCTGATGGGACACAGATTCCACGCGCCAGGCCGTTCACCCCCTGTAGACGGAGATACCCCATGGCCGATCTGATCCCGCTGGTGCAGGCGCACTGCATTGCCCGCAAGGGCAGCGAGCACCGGCTCGGCGATGCCCGCCTGGCCGAACTACTGCCGCAGGTCCCGGGCTGGGAGCTGGCCGAGGACGGCCATGCGCTGGTCCGTACGTTCCGCTTCGACAACTACCACGGCACCATGGCGTTCGTGAACGCCCTGGCCTGGATCGCCCACCGCGAGGACCACCACCCCGACCTGGGCGTCCATTACGACCGCGCGACCGTCCGCTTCTCCACCCATGACGTGGGCGGCCTGAGCGAGAACGATTTCATCTGTGCCGCCAAGGCATCCGCACTCGTGGAGCAATGACATGAAAGCGCATCTCCTGCTGGGCTCCCTCGCCACCGTCGCAGCGCTCGCCGCCTGCAGCCCGTCCGGACCGGCGGCGCCGGCGATCGCCCCCACCGAAGTGGCCGCGGTGCAGACGCCGCCACCGGACTATCCCGTCGAGCTGGCCTGCGGCGGCGTGGGCGGGCAGAGCGTGCTCAAGGTCGTGGTCGGCCCGCAGGGCACGCCCACCGACGTCGCGCTGCTCACCAGCAGCGGCAACAGCCAGCTGGACGATTCGGCGATCCGGCGCGTGCGCGAATGGAAGTTCAAGGCGGCCACCCGCAACGGCCAGCCGGTGCCGACCACCATCCAGGTGCCGGTGAGCTTCAACCCGCCGGAGCCGAAGCCGGACAGCTGCTTCGCCATCGAGGAGCGGATGCGGCGCGGCGGTTGAGCCTCCCTTTGCCTACGGCCGCACGATGCCCATGACAGCGATCCCGACCGACAACCTGTGGATCGCGTTCGCGCTGACGCTCGCCGCCGGCCTGGCCACCGCCATCGGCAGCGTGATGGTGCTGTTCTCGCGGCGGCCGGACCCGCGCCTGCTGGCCTTTGGACTGGCCTTCGCCGGCGGTGCGATGGTCTACGTGTCGCTGTCGGAAATCCTGAACAAGTCGGTCGCGGCATTCGCGCTGGCGCATGGCGACCGGCTGGGCTTCACGTACGGCACGCTGTCCTTCCTCGCCGGCATGCTGCTGATCGTCGCCATCGACCATCTGATCCCCAACCCGCACGAGAGCCTGGACAAGCAGGACCCGCTGTTCCGCGCCGACAACCGCGGCTACATCCGCCGCGTCGGGCTGCTGACCGCGGTGGCGATCACCGCGCACAATTTCCCGGAAGGCCTGGCGACGTTCTTCGCCACGCTGGAAAGCCCGTCGGTGGGCATGCCGCTGGCCTTCGCCATTGCCATCCACAACATCCCGGAGGGCATCGCCATCGCGGTACCGGTGTATTTCGCCACCAACAACAAGTTCTACGCCTTCACCGCGAGCCTGCTGTCCGGGCTCGCCGAACCGGTGGGCGCGGCGCTGGGCTACCTCGCCCTCGCCGGCTCGCTCTCGCACACGACCTTCGGCATCGTGTTCGGGATGATCGCCGGGGTGATGGTGTTCCTGGCCCTGGACGAACTGCTGCCGGCGGCCAAGCGCTACGCCAAGGGCCACGAGACGGTCTACGGGCTGGTGACCGGCATGGCGACGCTGGCGATCAGCCTGGTGCTGTTCAAGTGGTGAGACAGCGCCGCCGCAGGAGCGGCTTCAGCCGCGATGGGCTTTACCGGCAAAGCCCCCATCGCGGCTGAAGCCGCTCCTGCAACAAGCACTGGCCGGCCTTACTTCAGCTGGTCCATCGCCTCGGCCAGTTCCGGCGCCAGCGGCGCATTGAGCACGTAGGGCGCCTTGCCGCCATCGAGCGCGAACTCCAGCGAGGCCGCGTGCAGGAACAGCCGCTTCAGCCCGATCTGCTCCCTGAACCGCTTGTTGACCGCAGGATCGCCGTACTTGTCGTCGCCGGCGACCGGGTGGCCGATGTGCTGGGCATGCACGCGGATCTGGTGGGTGCGCCCGGTTTCGATCCGCACCTCGCAGTAGGAATGGCCGCCACGGCGCTCCAGCACCTTGAAGTGGCTCAGCGACGGCTTGCCGGCGGCATTGACCTGCACGTGGCGCTCGCCGCCCTGGCGCAGGCCGACGTGCAGCGGCGCGTCCACGCTCATCACCCCGTCGGGCATGCGCCCGGCCAGCAGGGTCAGGTAACGCTTGCGGATGCCGCCGGGGCCGTTGCCGTCGTGGTCCTCGCGCAGCAGCGCCTGCAGTTCGGTCAGCGCCGAACGCTTCTTGGCCATGACCAGCAGCCCCGAGGTGTCGCGGTCCAGGCGGTGGACCAGCTCCAGGTTCTGGTTCGGGCGCAGCGCGCGCATGGTCTCGATCGCGCCATGGCTGATACCACTGCCGCCGTGGCTGGCCACGCCGGAGGGCTTGTTGATGACCAGCAGCCGCGCATCCTCGAAGACGATGGCCTGCTCCATGCGCTGCAGGAAGCCGGCCGGCGGCGCGGACTTGTCTCCCACCTCGGCGAGATTGACCGGCGGCACCCGTACTTCCTCCCCCGCCTCCAGCTTGCGCTCGGCCTTGGCCCGGCCCCCGTTCACCCGCACCTGGCCGCTGCGCATCAGCTTGTAGACCAGGCTGCGCGGGGCGCCCTTGAGTTGGCCGAGCAGGAAGTTGTCCAGGCGCTGCCCGGCCCTGTCTTCCGGAACCTTGATCAGGCGCACGCTGGATTTGCCCGCGGACGGTGCGCGGCGGTCTTCGGAGTCAGTCATCTGCCTGTTTATTCTGTTACACTCGGGGAGCGATATAAGGGTTTGATTTCGTTGGAAGTTGACCAGGGCCAGAAGCCCGGCTTCCGACGGATCCGGCACAGTGCGCGGCCACCGCCCCCGGGGCGGCCATGTTAGCGGCTCGTCGGCGCTCCCGGCCATCGCCGGATGCCAAAAGCATCCGTGCTGGACGAAAACACATGTCCCGTGCGACGCCCTGGCCCCGGCCGGAGCGGCCGCCGGCCCCGAAACACCTGAAACCAAGAACACAAGCGCTCCCGCGGCCTGCCGTGGTGTCGTAGCGCTGGAAACCCAAGCCGCCCTACCCGCGCCTGCGCGAGGGGCGGCGACCCGTGTCCAGAGGCGAAACGCCATGGCGTTCCGCGCGGTAGCAGCGCGCGAGGAACGCACAATGAAGCGAATGCTGATCAATGCCACGCAGGCTGAAGAACTGCGCGTGGCCATCGTGGACGGCCAGACCCTGTACGACATCGACATCGAACAGCCGTCCAAGGAACAGAAGAAGTCCAACATCTACAAGGGCCGCATCACCCGGCTCGAACCCTCCCTCGAAGCGGCCTTCGTCGAATACGGCGGCGACAAGCACGGCTTCCTGCCGCTGAAGGAAATCTCCCGCGACTACTTCCAGGCCGGCGTCGACCACAATAAGGCCGGCATCCGCGAACTGCTGCGCGAGGGCCAGGAAGTGGTGGTCCAGGTGGACAAGGAAGAGCGCGGCAACAAGGGCGCCGCCCTGACCACGTTCATCTCCCTGGCCGGCCGCTACATGGTGCTGATGCCCAACTCGCCGTCGGCCGGCGGCGTCTCGCGCCGCATCGAGGGCGAGGACCGCGCCGCGCTGAAGGACGCGCTGGACAAGCTGAACATTCCCGACGACATGGGCGTGATCATCCGCACCGCCGGCGTCGGCCGCGACGCCGAAGAGCTGCAATGGGACCTGGACTACCTGCTGCAGGTGTGGCGCTCCATCGCCGAGGCCGCGCTGGCCAAGCCGGCGCCGTTCCTGATCTACCAGGAGTCGCGCCTGATCGTGCGCGCCCTGCGCGACTACCTGCGCGCCGACATCGGCGAGATCCTGGTCGACACCGAGGAGCTATACGAGACCGCGCGCGAGTTCATGCAGCAGGTGATGCCGCAGACCCTGCGCAAGCTCAAGCACTACAAGGACGACATCCCGCTGTTCAACCGCTTCCAGATCGAATCGCAGATCGAAGCGATCTACGAGCGCAACGTGCGCCTGCCCTCCGGCGGCTCGATCGTGGTCGACCAGACCGAGGCGCTGACCGCGGTGGACGTGAACTCGGCCCGCGCCACCAAGGGCAGCGACATCGAGGACACCGCGTTCCAGACCAACCTGGAGGCGGCCGAGGAAGTGGCCCGCCAGCTGCGCCTGCGCGACCTGGGCGGCCTGGTGGTGATCGACTTCATCGACATGTCCTCGAACAAGCACCAGCGCGAAGTCGAGAACCGCCTGCAGAACGCACTCAAGTACGACCGCGCCCGCGTGCAGCTGGGCCGCATCTCGCGCTTCGGCCTGATGGAGATGAGCCGCCAGCGCCTGCGCCCGAGCCTGGGCGAGTCCAGCCAGATCGTCTGCCCGCGCTGCGACGGCCAGGGCCGCATGCGCAGCGTCGAGTCGCTGTCGCTGTCGATCATCCGCGTCGCCGAAGAGCATGCGATGAAGGAGAACACCGGGCAGGTGCTGGTCCAGGCCCCGGTGGAGATCGCCAACTTCCTGCTCAACGAGAAGCGCGGCGCGCTGCGCGAGATCGAGCGCCGCCACGACGCGCCGATCATCATCGTCGCCGACGAGCAGCTGCACACCCCGCACTACGAAGTCACCCGCCTGCGCGAGAACGAGCTGGGCGAGGAATCGGGCAAGCCGAGCTACCAGCGCGGCACCCCGCGCAAGCTGCCGGTGCACGCCCTGACCAAGGCGCAGCTGAACATCCCGCCGGCGCCGGCGGTGACCCACGTCAAGCACAGCCAGCCGGCCCCGCTGCGCGAGGTTGCGGAACCGACGCCGGCCGCGGCGCCGGTCGCCGCACCGGCTCCCGCCGCCGCGCCAGCAGGCGGTGGCGTGATGGGCTGGCTCAAGCGCGTCTTCGGCGGCGAGACCGCTCCCGCCGCGCCGGCCCAGCCGCAACCGCGCCAGGACAACGGCCGCGGTAACCGCAACGACCGCGGCCAGCGCCGCGACGGCCGCAATGGCAGCAACGGCCAGCAGGCGCGCAACGCCGGCAATGCCAGCGGCAACCGCCGCGACGAACAGCGCCGCGAGGAGCGTCGCCAGAACAGTGGCAATGCGCAGCAGCAGAACGCCGGCCAGCAGCAGCCGCCCAAGCAGCGCGGCGAGCAGCAGGCGCAGCCGGGCAAGCCGCCTCGCGAACAGCAGCAGCCCAAGCAGAAGCAGCCCAGGCAGCCCAAGCCGCAGCAGGACGCCGACAAGCCTGCCCAGCAGCCGGCAGGCGAGAAGCCGGCACGGCAGCCGCAGGCCGAGGCACCGCGTCCGGTCGCAGCCGTCGTCCCGGCAGTGGCCGCGGCGACCGTGGTCGCCACCGCGAACACGGAAGCCACCGAAGCCCCGGTCAAGGTGCAGCCGCCGGTCGTGGAGGACACCGCGCCGGTGACCGCCGAAGCCGAACAGGCCGTGGCCACCGTCGATGAAAGCTCCGCGGCGCCAGCCACCGACGACGCCAATGGCGACGGCGCCAGCCGCCGCCGTCGCGGCCGTCGTGGCGGCCGCCGCCGTCGCCGCGGCAATGCGGAAGGCACCGGCAGCGCCGACGCCGATGCACTGGGTGGCGAAGACGATGCCGGCGACGACGAGGAGATCGGCAACGACGCCGATACGGCCGGCGTGCCGGCCGCGGCCCAGCCCGAATTCGACTTCGACGACGAACCGGCCGCCATGGACGCTCCGGCCCGCCCCGCACGCGTCAAGGCCGAAGCAGCAGAAGCAGCTGTGGTGAAGCCGGCCGAGCCTGAAGCGGCCGCCGTATCGAACGAAGCCACCTCCACGGTGGTCGAACCCGTCGCCGCCACTGCGCCGCAGCAGCTGGAACCGGAACCGGCGGTCGAACCGACCGCAGCGACCGCGGCATCCGTTCCGGCCGAGCCGGAAGCCGCCCCGGTTGCCCCGTCCGCCCCAGTGGACGTCCCGCAACCGGCCGCGCCGGCGCAGCCGGAGGCCCGTCCGGAACCGGTCGCCGTTGTCGAACCCGCCGCGCCGGCGGAGGACACGACCGCAGCCGCCACCGCAACCGCAACCGCGCCGATCGCACCGGTTGCGCCCGCAACGACGCTGCCGGAGAACGGCCAGCTTTTCGGCGAGGCGCCATCGCCGGTGCCGGCGCAGGAAGTGAAGCCTGAGGCCATCCCCGAAGCGGCGCCCACGCCGTCGGTGGAATCCGCGGAACCGGCTGCCGATACGGCCGGCACCGAGGTCGAAGCCGAAGCCGGGGTCGAAACCGACGAACGTCCGCGCAGCGCCTGAGCGCAGCGCGGTCCGGAATGAAAAAAGCGGCCTTCGGGCCGCTTTTTTCATTCGCCCCGGCGATGCTGGAGATCAGATCGCCTTCGACGGGTCGCCCACGCCATACTGCGCGGCCAGACGGGCCAACGCGATGTTGTCGTGCACGCCGGTCTTCTGGAACAGGCGCGACTTGTGCGTATTGACCGTCTTGGCGCTCAGGCTGAGACGACGCGCGATTTCCTCCTGGCGGCGTCCCTGCACCAGCAGCAAGGCCACTTCCAGTTCGCGCGGCGACAGCCCGTCGAACGGCGATACGTCGCCGCCGAGGTTGGACAGGGCCAGGTTCTGGGCGATGTTGTTGGCCAGGTAGCGCCGGCCCTGCGCGACGTCGTGGATGGCACGGACCAGTTCCTTGGCGTCGCCGCCCTTGCCGACGTAACCCGATGCGCCCGCCTCCAGCAACCGTTTGGGCATCGGGCCGTCCTCCAGCACCGAAACGATGATCACGCGCGTGCCGTGGTCGCCCTTGACGATGCGCTCGGTGATCTCCAGGCCGCTCAGGCCCGGCAGGTTCAGGTCGCAGAGCACCACGTCCGGTTTCAGCCTGCGGATCTGCGGCAGCGCCGCTTCGCCGCTGTCCGCGGCGCCGACGACCTCGATGCCGGTCTCTCCGGCGAGGATCATCTGCAGGCCGGTGCGCACCAGCGCATGGTCGTCAATGAGAAATACCTTGATGGTCACTACCCGCTTCCTCCCCCGAAACCCAGTGACAGTCGCAGCCGGCCATGTACTCCGCGAACCGGAGCGCCGTGCGGTGCATTCCACCGCCGGCCATTGCGCAGGCCGCCCCATTATCAATCAAGAGGCCGGTCCCGCCCCATGGGGATGGCACGCGCGGACGACTCCCCTTGTCCGCGCATGACCCGGCACCGCTCGGCGCCGGGTGACCGACCATGACAGGGTGTACGCCGCAGCGGCATGCGGCCATCAGTGCATCCCTCGCGGGCAATTAAGGATTCGCCGCAGCCGATGGCGTCCAGCGACGCCGGAACAGCAGCACGTGCACGCCGGTCACCCATACCAGCGCGGCGCACCAGCCGCCCAGGATGTCGGAGGGGTAATGCACGCCCAGATGGACGCGCGACAGGCCGACGCAGGGCACGAAAACGGCCGCCGCGAACAGTACCGGCCAGCGCCAGCGCGTATGCCATGCAAGGAACACCGCGGTAGCGGCAAGTGTCATCGAGCCCATCGCGTGTCCACTCGGAAAGCTGAAGGTGCTCTCCGGCGCGATCGACTCCCACAGGCTCGGGCGTTCGCGCTGGAACAACTGCTTGCTGCCGATGTTCAGCAGCGCCGACCCGACGAACGCGCTGGCGGCGACCAGCGTGTCGCGCCAGCGCCGGCGCAGGGCCAGCGCGGCCACCAGCAGCACGTCGACGGGAATCACGCCCCACTGGTAACCCAGCCGGGACATCAGCACGAAGAAGGCGTCCAGCGCCGGCGAGGCCAGCCCGTGCATGCGCCACAGCAGCGCATGGTCCAGGTGCAGCGACTCGGCCTCGTGGATCTCGTCGGCCAGGGCCACGAAGCCGGCCAGCGGCAGCAGCAGGCAGACGAACAGCGCGGCGATGCGCCAGGCGTTGTGCGCGAGCCAGTCGCGTACGCCTGCCGCCTCCGCGCGCGATTCAGCCGGCGTGGCGCGCATAGCGGTTCTCGACGTACTCGTCGATCAGCGCCACGAACTCCTGCGCGATGTTCTCGCCCCGCAACGTCACCTTCTTCTCGCCGTCGACGAACACCGGCGCGGCCGGCGCCTCGCCGGTGCCGGGCAGCGAGATGCCGATGTTGGCATGGCGCGATTCGCCCGGGCCGTTGACGATGCAGCCCATCACCGCCAGCGTCATGTTCTCCGCGCCCGGGTGGCTGACGCGCCATACCGGCATCTTCTCGCGCACGTGGTTCTGCACCACCTTGGCCAGCTCCTGGAAGAACTCCGACGTGGTACGGCCGCAGCCCGGGCAAGCCGTGACCATCGGCGTGAACGCACGCTGCCCGGTGGTCTGCAGCAGTTCCTGGGCGACGATGACTTCCTGCGTGCGCGGCTGGCCCGGCTCGGGCGTGAGCGAGATGCGGATGGTGTCGCCGATGCCTTCCTGCAGCAGCACCGCCAGCGCCGCCGACGAGGCGACGATGCCCTTGCTGCCGATGCCGGCCTCGGTCAGGCCCAGGTGCAGGGCGAAATCGGAACGGCTGGCCAGGTCGCGGTACACCGCGATCAGTTCCTGCACGCCGCTGACCTTGGCCGACAGCACGATGCGCTCGCGCGGCAGGCCGAGGTCGACCGCGGTCTGCGCCGAATCCAGCGCCGAACGGATCAGCGCCTCGCGCAGCACGCGGCCGGCGTCCCACGGCTGTTCGCGCTGGCTGTTCTCGTCCATCAGCTTTGCCGCCAGCGCCTGGTCCAGCGAGCCCCAGTTGGCGCCGATGCGCACCGGCTTGTCGTACCGGATCGCGAACTCGATCAGCTGCGCGAACTGGGTGTCCTTCTTCTTGCCGAAACCGACGTTGCCCGGGTTGATGCGGTACTTGGCCAGCGCTTCGGCGCAGGCCGGCTCCTGGGTGAGCAGCTGGTGGCCGTTGTAATGGAAGTCGCCGATCAGGGGCACGTCGATGCCCATCATGCGCAGCTTCTCGACGATGCGCGGGATGGCGGCGGCCGATTCGGGGTTGTTGACGGTCAGCCGCACCATCTCCGATCCGGCGCGCCACAACTCGGCCACCTGCCTGACACTGGCGGCGACATCGGCGGTGTCGGTATTGGTCATCGACTGGACGACCACGGGATGACCGCCACCGACCTTCACTCCGCCGATGTCCACGGCGTGGGTGATGCGGCGGGGCCAGGCAGTGGCGTCGGCGGGCGGGGTCGGACGGGTGACGGCGTCGTGCATGGCGCGCATTTTAGCGCGCCCGTCCATCCCGCCGCATGAATCCTGGCGAGCGCCGGCGGGCGCGGACGCATTACGATGCACCCCATGGATTCCCCGGATACCTCGTTCCTGCGCACCCTGTGCAGCCTGCGCTGGCTGGCCACCGCCGGCCAGGCCAGCGCGATCCTCGTGGCCACCTGGCTGCTGGGCCTGGACCTGCCGCTGCTGCCGCTGTGGAGCGGCGTCTGCGTGCTGGCGCTGTTCAACCTGTACGTGCAGCTGCGCGTGCACGACAGCGACCCGGCGCCGGTCACCGCCTTCGGCCACATCCTGGTCGACGTCACCGTGCTGACCTGGATGGTCGGCTGGAGCGGCGGCATCGCCAATCCGTTCGGCTCGCTGTTCCTGATCCTGATCGCGCTGGCCGCGCTCGCCCTGCCCCTGCGCTGGACCCACGCGGTGGCCGCCGCCTGCGTGGCCGGCTACGCGGTGAGCGCGGTATTCGGGCTGCCGCTGCGGGGCGGCTATTTCGATTCGATGAGCCTGCACCTGTGGGGCGCGGCGGCCAACTTCCTGCTCTCCAGCGTGGTCGTGCTGGTGTTCTCCACGCGCCTGGCGGCCGCGCTGCGCGAACGCGAGAACCAGCTGGCGCTGCTGCGCGAGCGCTTCGTGCGCAACGAGGGCATCGTCGCGCTGGCCACGCACGCGGCCTCGGTGGCGCACGAACTGAACACCCCGCTGGCGACCATGACCCTGCTGGCCGACGACATCGCCGAGCAGTACGCAGGCGATGCGGCGATGCAGGAGGACATGGACACCCTGCGTGGCCTGCTAGTGCAGTGCCGCGAGCGGGTGCTGGCGCTGGCGGCGCCGGCCGATGGCGCCCGCAACCGCGCCCGGGTCTCGATCGGCAACGTGCTGGAGCAATGGCGGCTGGTGCGGCCGACCGTGCACCTGCACCGCAACGCCGACGCGCCGCTGCAGCTCGCGCTGGACCCCGGCGTCGGCCACCTGCTGCAGGTGCTGCTGAACAATGCCGCCGACGCCGGCGAGCAGGCCGGGCACGCGCAGGTGGACCTGGACATCCGCATCCGCGACGGACAGCTGTATGGCGAAGTCCGCGACTACGGCCCCGGTTTCAACGCCAACCATGCCGCCCACGCCGCCCTGCCGGGCACGCTGTTCAACAGCGGCAAGACCGACGGCATGGGCGTGGGCCTGGCGCTGTCCCATGCCACCATCGAACGCCTGCACGGGGAACTGTGGATGCGCCCGGCCGAAGGCCGCGGCGCGCGCGTCGGTTTCCGCCTGCCCCTTGCCCATCTGGAAGCGAACACCCCATGAGCGTCCTTTCCACCCGCGGCCTGCTGGTCGACGACGATCCGCTGTACCTGCGCACGTTGCAGCGCAGCCTGGCCCGCCGCGAGATCGAGACCGACACCGCCCACGACATCGCCAGCGCGCTGGAACAGGCCACCGGCTCGCCGCCGGCGTTCGCGCTGATCGACCTCAAGCTCGGCAGCGAATCGGGACTGGCGCTGATCCAGCCGCTGCGCGCGCTGCGCGCGGACATGCGCATCCTGCTGGTCACCGGCTACGCCTCCATCGCCACCGCGGTGGAGGCGATCAAGCTCGGCGCCGACGACTACCTGCCCAAGCCCGCCACGGTGCCGATGATCCTGCGCGCGCTCGGCGAGGCGGACGAAAGCGGCGAGGAGCACGAGGAGGTCGAGCCTCCCGATGCGATGACCCCGATCAGCCGCCTGCAGTGGGAACACATCCAGCAGGCGCTGCACGAGACCGGCGGCAATGTCTCGGCCGCCGCGCGCCTGCTCGGCATGCACCGCCGCTCGCTGCAGCGCAAGCTGCTCAAGCGCCCGAGCCCGGAGCGCGACCCGAACCGCTGAAGGCACGGCGCCGCGCTCCTGACCAAGGACGGTTGCTCAACCGCGCTGGATCGACACCCCGCCGTCCACCCGCATCGCCGTACCGGTGACGAACGAGGAAGCCGGCGACACCAGGAACAGCGCCGCCGCCGCGATTTCCTCCGGCTGCGCCAGCCGCCGCAGCGCATGCAGGCGCGCCACCGCGCCCAGCGCCGCCTCGTCGGGATTCATCTCGCGCGCCATCGGCGTGTCGG
>NZ_WIDL01000003.1:0-142301 GCF_009496535.1 Stenotrophomonas sp. MYb238 | reverse complement strand
AGCAGCGCGTTGACCCGCACGCCCGCCGGTCCGAACTCGGCCGCCAGTGCCTGCACCAGGCCGATGACGCCGGCCTTGCTCGCCGCGTACGCGGCCGTGCACGGGAAGCCGGCGGTGTGGCCGACGAAGGTCGAGGTGAATACCAGGCTGGCGCCGTTTCCGGTGCGCAGCAGCGACGGGATCTGGTGCTTGGCGCCGAGGAAGGCGGCGGTGAGGTTGACGTCCACCGCCGCCTGCCAGTCGGACAGCGCGACATCGGGCGTGGGCTGCAACGGCCCCAGCGCGCCGGCGTTGTTGAACGCGGCGTGCAGCGGCCCGTACGTGTCCTCGGCATGGCGCACCAATGCCTGCGCATAGGCTTCCTCGCGCACGTCGCCGGCCAGCCAGGTAGCGGCACCGCCGTCGGCATGGATCTGCGCTGCCAGCGCCTGCAGTTCGGCGCCGCGCCGCGCGCCCAGCACCACGCGCGCGCCCTCGGCGGCGAACAGCAGCGCGGCGGCGCGGCCGATGCCGGAACTGGCGCCGGTGATCAATACGGTCTTGTCGTGCAATGCCTTCATGTCCTGCTCCTGATAATGGGAGCGGGGAGAGTGACGGCCTGACGCGCGCGACGCTCGCCGGTATCGGACGCGGCACTGGCCGGAAAAGAGAAAGCCCGGCTTGCGCCGGGCTTTCTGCTTGCTGCAGTCGTCGTGGCTTATGCCGCGACGGTGTCGGCCACGTCCTTGTAGTCGGCGATCTGGTCGAAGTTCATGTAGCGGTAGATCTCCGCGCCATTGGCGTTGATCACGCCGATGTCGGCCATGTACTCCTCCTTGGTCGGGATGCGGCCCAGGCGCGAGCAGATCGCCGCCAGTTCCGCTGAGCCCAGGTACACGTTGGTGTTGCGGCCCAGGCGGTTGGGGAAGTTGCGGGTCGAGGTCGACATCGCGGTGGAGCCCTCGCGGATCTGCGCCTGGTTGCCCATGCACAGCGAGCAGCCCGGCATTTCCATGCGCGCGCCGGCGCTGCCGAAGGTGCCGTACACGCCTTCCTTGGTCAGCTCGGAGGCATCCATCTTGGTCGGCGGGGCCACCCACAGGCGGGTCGGGATGTCGCGCTTGCCTTCCAGCAGCTTGGCCGCGGCGCGGAAGTGGCCGATGTTGGTCATGCACGAACCGATGAACACCTCGTCGATCTTGGCGCCGGCCACGTCGGACAGGGTCTTCACGTCGTCCGGGTCGTTCGGGCAGGCCACGATCGGCTCGTGGATATCGGCCAGGTCGATCTCGATGACCGCGGCGTACTCGGCGTCGGCATCGGGTTCGAGCAACTGCGGGTCGGCCAGCCAGGCTTCCATCTTCTCCACGCGGCGCGCCAGCGAGCGGGCGTCCTGGTAGCCCTCGGCGATCATCCACTTCAGCAGCGTGATGTTGCTGTTGAGGTACTCGATGATCGGCTCCTTGTTCAGCCGCACCGAGCAACCGGCGGCCGAACGCTCGGCCGAGGCGTCGGACAGTTCGAACGCCTGCTCCACCTTCAGGTCCGGCAGGCCTTCGATCTCCAGGATGCGGCCGGAGAAGATGTTCTTCTTGCCGGCCTTGGCCACGGTCAGCAGACCGGACTTGATCGCGTACAGCGGGATGGCGTTGACCAGGTCGCGCAGGGTCACGCCCGGCTGCATCTGGCCCTTGAAGCGCACCAGCACCGATTCGGGCATGTCCAGCGGCATCACGCCGGTGGCGGCGGCGAAGGCGACCAGGCCCGAGCCGGCCGGGAACGAGATGCCCACCGGGAAGCGGGTGTGCGAGTCGCCGCCGGTGCCCACGGTGTCGGGCAGCAGCATGCGGTTGAGCCAGCTGTGGATCACGCCGTCGCCCGGGCGCAGCGAGACGCCGCCGCGGGTGGAGATGAACTCCGGCAGGGTGTGGTGGGTCTTGACGTCCACCGGCTTCGGGTAGGCCGCGGTGTGGCAGAACGACTGCATCACCAGGTCGGCCGAGAAGCCCAGGCAGGCCAGGTCCTTCAGTTCGTCGCGGGTCATCGGGCCGGTGGTGTCCTGCGAACCCACCGAGGTCATCTTCGGCTCGCAGTAGGTGCCCGGGCGCATGCCCTGGCCTTCCGGCAGGCCGCAGGCACGGCCGACCATCTTCTGCGCCAGCGAATAACCCTTGCCGGTATCGGCCGGCTGCACCGGCAGGCGGAACAGGTCGGTGGCCGGCAGGCCCAGCGCCTCGCGCGCCTTGGCGGTGAGGCCGCGGCCGATGATCAGCGGAATGCGGCCGCCGGCGCGCACTTCGTCGAACAGCACTTCGGACTTCACTTCGAACTCGGCGATCACCTCGCCGTTCTTCAGCGCCTTGCCTTCGTACGGACGCAGCTCGACGACGTCGCCGTGCTCCATCTTCGACACGTCCAGCTCGATCGGCAGCGCGCCGGCGTCTTCCATCGTGTTGTAGAAGATCGGCGCGATCTTGCCGCCCAGGCACACGCCGCCGGCGCGCTTGTTGGGGATGTACGGGATGTCGTCGCCCGTCCACCACAGCACGCTGTTGGTGGCCGACTTGCGCGAGGAACCGGTGCCGACCACGTCGCCGACGTAGGCGACCAGGTGGCCCTTGTCCTTCAGCGACAGGATCTGCTGGATCGGGCCGCGCTTGCCGTCTTCTTCCGGGGTGAACGGCGCGTCGTCGCGCTTGTTCTTCAGCATCGCCAGGGCGTGCATCGGGATGTCCGGGCGGGTGGTCGCGTCCGGGGCCGGCGACAGGTCGTCGGTATTGGTCTCGCCCGGCACCTTGAACACGGTCACGGTCAGGCTCTGCGGCACTTCCGGCTTGCCGGTGAACCACTCGGCGTCGGCCCAGCTCTGCAGCACGGCCTGGGCGTTGGCGTTGCCGCCCTTGGCCTTTTCCTGCACGTCGTGGAAGGCATCGAACACCAGCAGGGTGTTCTTCAGCGCGTCGGCGGCGATGGCGCCGACCTGGGCGTCGTCCAGCAGCTGGATCAGCGGGGCGACGTTGTAGCCGCCGAGCATGGTGCCCAGCAGTTCGGTGGCGCGCTCGCGGCTGATCAGCGGGTTCTTCTCGCTGCCGAAGGCGATGGCCGCCAGGTACGAGGCCTTGACCTTGGCGGCATCGTCCACGCCGGCGGGCACGCGGTGGGTGATCAGCTCGAGCAGGAATTCGGCCTCGCCGGCCGGCGGGTTCTTCAGCAGTTCGATGACGTCGGCCGTCTGCTGTGCGGACAGCGGCAGCGGCGGGATGCCGAGGGCGGCGCGCTCGGCTACGTGGTGGCGGTAGGCTTCCAACATGACAACTCCCGGGTGGTACGGATTGGGTAAAAGGTAGGCGCTCAGGCTTGCGGCACGATCAGCTTCAGGCCCTTGAAGTAGTCGCGATAAAACGTGTCGTTCCAGGTGATCAGGCCGTCGCACTGCAGCAGCGCGTGGGCGCCGACCATGAAATCGTCGATGCGGCGGGTGTCGCCGGCGGTGCGCTGGCGGTGGCGGCGGTGCATCTCGCCGGCGCGCAGCGCGGACTTGGCTTCCAGCGAGCTGAAATGCACGCCCATTTCCTCCAGCGCCTCCTGCACCTGCGCGCCGCCGCGCAGCGAGGCGCAGATCTCGGCCAGCGTGGTGCCGCAGACCACCACGCGACCGCCGACCAGCGCCTGCCGCAGGCAGGCTTCCACCGCGTCGGCGCGGGGGCCGTCGCTGAGCAGTTCGATCAGTATCGGAGAGTCGACCGCGATCATGCCTGGCCGGTCTCGTCGCGTACGGTGCGCACGGCCTGTTCGGCCGACTCGAAGCCGTCCAGCGCGAACTTGCCGCGGGCGCGGGAAATGGCGTCGTCCACGCTCTTGCGCAGGACGATGCGGCTGCCTTCCAGCTCGACCTTCAGCAGCGTGCCCTTGGTCAGGCCCAGCGCATCGCGCACGGCCTTGGGCAGGGTGATCTGCCCGCGTTCAGCAACGGTGGCTTCCATGGGCGTCCTCCAAAGTATGCACGAATTATACATACCTTCACCGGCATACCCAAACGCACGCGGCAGCGGTCGCCACCGCTGCGAGGCTTGCGGCACAAGGCCTGGCGCCGGTTCCGTGACACGACTGCAACAAACCGGTGCGTATGCTGGCAGGCATGCGCCGCCTCGCCCACGGGGAAGTTCGTCCATACTCGGGCGACCGCCAATGAACGGGGGCACGCGCCCCAGCCAGCCGGCGCGGCCCACGCGCCGCCGCACGCCATCCGCCACAGGAGCCAGCCATGAGCGATTCGTTCTCCACCCGCAGCCAACTCGTCGTCGGCGACCAGACCTACGCGTACTGCAGCCTGCTCAGGCTGGGCGAGCGCTTCGATCTCTCCCACCTGCCCTATTCGATGAAGATCCTGCTGGAGAACCTGCTCCGGCACGAGGACGGCGGCCAGACCGTCGGCCCGGAGCATATCGAGGCGGTGGCGAAGTGGGATCCGGCGGCCGAGCCCGACACCGAGATCGCCTTCATGCCGGCGCGCGTGGTGCTGCAGGACTTCACCGGCGTGCCCTGCGTGGTCGACCTGGCGGCGATGCGCGACGCGGTCACCCGGCTGGGCGGCCGCGCCGAGCAGATCAACCCGCTGATCCCCTCCGAACTGGTGATCGACCACTCGGTGCAGGTGGACGTGTTCGGCCGCCCCGACGCGCTGGACATCAACGGCCGCATCGAGTTCGAGCGCAACCGCGAGCGCTACAGCTTCCTGCGCTGGGGCCAGAAGGCGTTCGAGAACTTCAAGGTGGTGCCGCCGAACACCGGCATCGTGCACCAGGTGAACCTGGAGAACCTGGCCCGCGTGGTGATGGAGCGCGACGTCGACGGCCAGCGCTGGGCCTTCCCGGACACCGTGTTCGGCACCGACAGCCACACCACCATGATCAACGGCATCGGCGTGCTCGGCTGGGGCGTGGGCGGCATCGAGGCCGAGGCGGCCATGCTCGGCCAGCCCTCGTCGATGCTGATCCCGCAGGTGGTCGGCTTCAAACTCACCGGCCGCCTGCCCGAGGGCGCCACCGCCACCGACCTGGTGCTGACCGTCACCCAGATGCTGCGCAAGCTCGGCGTGGTCGGCAAGTTCGTCGAGTTCTACGGCAACGGCCTGCAGCACCTGCCGCTGGCCGACCGCGCCACCATCGCCAACATGGCGCCGGAGTACGGCGCCACCTGCGGCATCTTCCCGATCGACGCCGAATCGCTGAACTACCTGCGCCTGTCCGGCCGCAGCGACGCGCAGATCGCGCTGGTCGAGGCCTATGCCAGGGCGCAGGGACTGTGGCACGAACCGGACAGCCCGCACGCGCGCTACAGCGCCACGCTGGAACTGGACATGGGCACGGTGCAGCCGTCGCTGGCCGGCCCCAAGCGCCCGCAGGACCGCGTGCTGCTGCAGGACGTACGCCGGAATTTCGCCGACGCGCTGGGCGGGCTGACCACCAATCGCGACCGCCGCAACGGCGAAGTGGCCGACTTCATCAGCGAGGGCGGCGGCGCGGCGGTCGGCAACGAGCAGCTGGCCAAGGGCCATGCCGACATCGAGATCGACGGCCGCAGGATGCGGCTGAAGGACGGGGCGGTGGTGATCGCCGCCATCACCTCGTGCACCAACACCTCCAACCCGGCGGTGATGATCGGCGCCGGCCTGCTGGCGCGCAACGCCGCCGCGCGCGGCCTGACCCGCCAGCCGTGGGTCAAGACCTCGCTCGGGCCGGGCTCGCGGGTGGTCACCGACTACCTGGAAAAGGCCGGCGTGCTGAAGGAGCTGGAGAAGCTGGGCTTCTACGTTGTCGGCTACGGCTGCACCACCTGCATCGGCAACTCCGGCCCGCTGCCGACCGAGGTCAGCGCCGGCATCGCCGCCGGCGACCTGGTGGTGGCCTCGGTGCTGTCGGGCAACCGCAATTTCGAGGGCCGCGTGCACCCGGAAGTCAAGACCAACTACCTGGCTTCGCCGCCGCTGGTGGTGGCCTACGCCATCGCCGGCACGGTCGACATCGACCTCACCCGCGACCCGCTGGGCAAGGACCGCGACGGCAACGACGTCTACCTGCGCGACATCTGGCCGAGTAACAGGGAGATCGGCGACGTGATCGCCGCCACCGTCGGCCCGGAGATGTTCAAGCAGAACTACGCCGACGTGTTCAAGGGCGACAGCCGCTGGGCGCGCATCGAATCGCCGGAAGGCCAGGCCTACCAGTGGAACGCGGATTCGACCTACATCAAGAACCCTCCCTACTTCGACGGCATGACCATGGCCGTGGGCAGCATCGCCGACATCCATGGCGCGCGCGTGCTCGGCCTGTTCGGCGACTCGATCACCACCGACCACATCTCCCCGGCCGGCAACATCAAGAAGGATTCGCCGGCGGGCCGCTTCCTGCAGTCGCGCGGGGTGCAGCCGGCCGACTTCAACAGCTACGGCAGCCGCCGCGGCAACGACGACGTCATGGTGCGCGGCACCTTCGCCAACATCCGCATCAAGAACCTGATGTTCGGCGGCGAGGAAGGCGGCAACACCCTGTACTTCGGCGCACAGCCGCCGGAGAAGATGTCGATCTACGACGCGGCGATGAAGTACAAGGCGGCCGGCACGCCGCTGGTGGTGATCGCCGGCAAGGAATACGGCACCGGCTCCTCGCGCGACTGGGCCGCCAAGGGCACCAACCTGCTCGGGGTCAAGGCGGTGATCGCCGAGAGCTTCGAACGCATCCACCGCTCCAACCTGGTCGGCATGGGCGTGCTGCCGCTGCAGTTCCTGCCGGGCGAGAACGCGCAGACGCTGGGCCTGGACGGCTCGGAAACCTTCGACATCACCGGCCTGGACGACGGCCGGGCCAAGCGCGCCACCGTTGCCGCGACCCGTGCCGACGGCAGCCGCGTCGCCTTCCAGGCGCACGTGCTGCTGCTGACGCCGAAGGAAGTGGAGTACTTCCGCAACGGCGGCCTGCTGCAGTACGTGCTCCGCCAGCTGGCAGCGAAGAAGGCGGCATGATCGCCCGTTGAACGGCGGAAGGCCGGCCCCGCGCAGCGCGCGGGGCGTTCGACCGGATCGCGCGGCAGCGCCGCGCAAACGGTCCAGACTCACCCGCAACGGCGGCCGGCTGCAGTACGTACTCCGCCAGTTGGCAGCGAGGAAGGCGGCATGATCGCCTGTTGAATGGCGGACTACCGGCCCCGCGCAGCACACGGGGCGTTCGACCGGACCGCGTGGCAGTGCCGCGCAAACGATCCGGACTCACCCGCAACGGCGGCCTGCTGCAGTACGTGCTCCGCCAGCTGGCAGCGAGGAAGGCGGCATGATCGCCCGTTGAACGGCGGAAGGCCGGCCCCGCGCAGCGCGCGGGGCGTTCGACCGGATCGCGCGGCAGCGCCGCGCAAACGGTCCAGACTCACCCGCAACGGCGGCCTGCTGCAGTACGTACTCCGCCAGCTGGCAGCGAGGAAGGCGGCATGATCCCCTGTTGAATCGCGGAAGACCCGCCCCACACAGCCTGGGGAGCGTTGGTTTGTGCACGGCAATGGTCCTGCGCCATCATCGGCCCCTTGTCATCGCCGGGAAGGGAGTTCCATGGGTACGGATGCATCGCGTCGCCGGTTTCTGGGATGGAGCAGCGGCATGCTGGCGGGCCTGGTCCTGCCTCCGGCCGTCGCGGCGGCCAGCGCATCGCCCGTCGTTTCCCCGGATGGCGCCGCGCTGTACGCCCGCGCCCTGGTGCTGGACGCCAACGCGCTGGCATCGGTAGGCGCGCTGCTGCACGACGACGAACAGGCGCTGCACCTGCGCCAGATCCGGGAATCGGGCATAAGCGCGATCAAGACCACCCTTGGCGGCGCAGCCGGCTCGTTCGAGGAAACGGTGGCCGACATCGCCCGCGCGCAGCAGCTGGTCGAATCCCATCCCGGGCTGTTCCTGAAGGTCGTCACCCCGGACGACCTGGCGCGCGCCAAGCGCGAAGGGAAGGTCGCGCTCATCTTCTCCTTCGAGGCGGCGAGCATGCTGGAGGACAGGCTCGAACGCATCGACCTGTTCCGCGGCCTCGGCGTGCGGGTCATGCAGCTGACCTACAACCACGCCACCCCGTTCGGCGGCGGCTGCCTGGACGATGCGTCTATCGGCCTGAGCCCGCTCGGGCGCGAGGCCATCGCGAGGATGAACGCACTGGGCGTGGCGCTGGACCTGAGCCATTCCAACGCGCGCACCACCGGCGAAGGCATCGCGGCATCGCGCACGCCGCCGCTGATCACCCATGCCGGCTGCAGCGCGGTGTTCGACCACCCGCGCAACAAGCGCGACGCGGAACTGCGGGCAATGGCCGACAAGGGCGGCGTGGTCGGCATCTACATGCTGCCCTTCCTCACCGAGGACGGCCGCCAGCCGCTGCTGGCCGACTACATCGCGCACCTGGAGCACGCGCTGCGCGTATGCGGCGAGGATCACGTCGGCATCGGCACGGACGCGCTGTTCTTTCCCGTCGGCGCGGAGGACATCCGCGAGATGGACCGGCAGATGCGCGAACGCCAGCTGGCCGGTACCGGCGCGCCGGGCGAGAACCGCACGCCCTACCTGCCCGACGCCAACACCCCGCGCCGGCTGGCGCTGGTGACCGATGCCCTGCTGCGCCGCGGCCATGCGCCGCGCGTTGTGGAGAAAGTGCTGGGCGCGAACTTCGCCCGCGCCTTCGGCGACATCTGGGGAAGCGGCTGAGGCCGGCCGCGCGGGTTACTCGAACGCGCCGACGCTGTCGTGGCTGAGGTTGTCGAAGCGGGTGTACTCGCCGAAGAACTTCAGCTTGCATGAGCCGGTTGGGCCGCCGCGGTGCTTGCCGATGATGATCTCGGCCAGGCCCTTGTCCGGCGAATTTTCCTTGTTGTAGTACTCGTCGCGGTAGATGAACACGATCATGTCCGCGTCCTGCTCGATGGCGCCCGATTCGCGCAGATCGGCCATCACCGGGCGCTTGTCGGTACGCGTTTCCAGCGAGCGGTTGAGCTGGGACAACGCGATCACCGGCACGTTCAGTTCCTTGGCCAGGCCCTTGAGCGAACGGCTGATCTCCGAGATTTCGGTGGCGCGGTTCTCGCTGTTGCCCGGCACGCTCATCAGCTGCAGGTAGTCGATCACCACCAGCCCCAGGTCGTGCTCGCGCTTGAGGCGGCGGCACTTGGAGCGCAGCACTTCCGGCGACACGCCCGGGGTGTCGTCGATGAAGATCTTGGTTTCCTTGAGCATGCGGATGGCGCCGGTGACGCGGCTCCAGTCCTCGTCCTCCAGCTGGCCGGTACGCAGGCGCTGGGCGTTGATGCGGCCGTTGGACGAGATCAGGCGCATCGCCAGCTGCGATGCGGACATTTCCATCGAGAACACCGCCACGCCCTTCTTCGACTTGATCGCCGCGTACTCGGCGATGTTCAGCGCGAAGGTGGTCTTGCCCATCGCCGGACGCGCGGCCAGGATGATCAGGTCGGTCGGCTGCAGGCCGGCGGTCATCGCGTCGAAATCGTTGTAGCCGGTCGGCAGGCCGGTGATGTTGCCGCCGTTCTCGAAGCGGTTGCGCAGTTCCTCGAACGCGTCCTTCAGCGCGCCGGGCATGGCCACGAAGTCGCTGCGCCCGCGCGCGCCCTGCTCGGCGATGGCGAACACCGATTTTTCCGCCGAGGCCAGCAGCTCGGTGCTGTCGCGGCCTTCGGGCTGGAAACCGTCGTTGACGATGTCGGTGCCGACCTGGATCAGCTGCCGCAGCACCGCCTTGTCGCGCACGATCTCGGCGTAGGCGCCGATGTTGGCCGCCGACGGCGTGGTGCTGGCCAGCTCGATCAGGTAGGCGCCGTCGCCGACCTGCTCCAGCTTGCCCTGCGACTCGAACCACTCGCCCAGCGTCACCGCGTCGAACGGGCGGTCGCGCTCGGACAGCTCGCGGATGGCGCGGTATATCAGCTGGTGGTCGCGGCGGTAGAAGTCCTTCTCGGTCAGCGCCTCGTTGACCCGGTCGAAGGCCTCCGGCGCCAGCATCAGGCCGCCCAGCACCGCCTGCTCGGCCTCGACCGAATGCGGCGGCACACGCAGGGAGTCGATGCGCTGTTCGCCGCGCTCTGCGCGGTCGTTGCGGTCGGAACGGAAGCTGGGACGGGCGGACATGGAAACCTGCTACTGCGGAAAAGCCAAGCGCCCATGGTAGGCCGATGCCGGCTTTCGGTGTGGGGATAGTTCTGTGGACAACCTGTCGGCAGCCTCTGGATGTGGCCGCCGGGCCGCCATCGCAAGGGGGGTGTCGGCCCGGCATGCCCGGCATCTCCGGCATGCCGGGACGCCGGGACGCCGGGACGCCGGGACGCGATTATCGCCCGAGGGCGGCGTCAGCGCCGGTGGTGCGTCCCGATCCATTCCAGGAAGCGGTCTACATAGTCCTGCAGGAAGCGCCGCGTGCCGTCGTTGGCGATGCTGCCGTCGGCCTCGATCAGCCCGTCCTTGTACTGCACGAAGGCCTCGGGCTGGGCCATCACCGACAGGTTCACGAACACCAGCACGTTGCGCAGGTGCTGCTGCGCCATCGCCGTGCCGGCCGCGCCGGGCGAGGTGCCGATCACCGCCGCCGGCTTGCCGTCGAAGGCGCCATCGCCATAAGGACGCGAGGCGGTGTCGATGGCGTTCTTGAGCACGCCGGGAATGGAGCGGTTGTATTCGGCGGTGACGAACAGCACCGCGTCGGCCCGGCGGATCTCCTCCTTCAGGCGCGTGCCCTGTGCCGGGAAGTCGCTGTCGCGGTCCTGGTTGTACAGCGGGATGTCATCGATACGCAGGTAGTCGAACCGGGCGCGCTCGCCGGCCAGCTTCTCCAGCGCCAGCGCCAGGCGGCGGTTGTAGGACTCCCTGCGCAGGCTGCCGACGAGTACGGCGATGCGATACGGTTCCATGGCGACCTCTCTGGGGTAGGTGCGGCCACGCTAGCCGGTGGCGCCTTCGCGGCCGGTGAAGGCCGGCCGCGTCACCCGCCGCGCACCTGCGCCCGCTGCGCCTGCCAGTGCGCCTGCCAGGCCTGGAACATCAGCACGTTCCACAGGTGGGTATGCCAGCGCCGCTCGCCCTGGCCGAAACGCCGCCACAGCGCGGACACCGCGGCCTCCTCGAACACCCCGTCCTGGCGCAGCCGCCGCGGATCGAGCAGGTCCCCGGCCCAGTCGCGCAGGTCGCCGCGCAGCCACTGCGTCACCGGCGCGCCGAAGCCGCGCTTGCCGCGGAACACCATCGCATCGGGCAGGTAGCGCCGCAGCACCTGCTTGGGCAGGTATTTGCTGGCACCGCCGCGCAGTTTCAGGTCCAGCGGCAGCGACCAGGCGAACTCGGCCACGTTCCAGTCCAGCAGCGGCGCGCGCGCCTCCAGGCTGGCGGCCATGCTGGTGCGGTCTACCTTGCACAGCAGGTCGTCGGCCAGGTAGGTGGTGAAGTCGGCCAGCATCATCGCGTCGGCCGGGCTGCCATGCCCCTGCAGCGGATCGGGCAGGCTGTAGAAGGTGGCCGGCTCGCGCGCGCCGCGCACCGCCGCGGCCGGGTCGCGCCAGCGCGAGATGCGGTTGCGGTAGACGTCGCCGATGCCGGTCGCGCCGGTTTCGGCCAGCAGCGCCGCCAGTCCGCCGGCGCGCGATTCCTCGCCCTGGGCGCGGGCATGACGGCCCAGCCAGCGCCGCAGCGGCGCCGGCACGCGCTGCAGCGCGCGCCAGTTGCGCAGCGCGCGCTGGTAGCGGGTGTAGCCGAAGAACAGCTCGTCGCCGCCATCCCCGGACAGGGCCACGGTGACGCCGCGCCGCGCCAGCCGCGCGACCAGCGCGGTCGGCACCTGCGAGGCGTCGGCGAAGGGCTCGTCGAACATCGCCGGCAGTTCCGGCACCACCGCCAGCGCGTCGGCGCCGCTGACGTACAGCTCGGTGTGGTCGCAGCCCAGATGAGTGGCCACCTCTTTTGCCAGCGGCGCCTCGTCGTGGTCCGAGCCCTCGAAGCCGATGCTGAAGCTGTGCACCGGCTTGGCGCTCTGCGCCTGCATCATCGAGGCGACCAGCGCCGAATCGGTGCCGCCGGACAGGAACACGCCCACCGGCACGTCGGCCACCATGCGCAGCGCCACCGCCCGGCGCAGCTGCCCGTCCAGCGCGTCGGCGGCCTCGGCCTCGCTGCCGGCGAACGGCGCGGCCAGGCAGGCGGCCATGCGTTCGCGCGCGTCCCAGTACGCCACCTGCGCCTGCCCGGGCCGGTGCGCGTCGGCACCGGCCGCCACCGTGGCCGCGTCCAGGTGCAGCACGCGGCCCGGCATCAGCTTGAAGGCGCGCTCGTGGATGCAGCGCGGCGCCGGGATGTAGTCCAGCCGCAGCAGCAGGGTCAGCGCGTCGCGGTCGATGCCGTTGTCGAACGCCGGATGGCGCCACAGCGCCTTCAGTTCCGAACCGAACACCAGCGCGTCGCCGGCCCAGCCGTAGTACAGCGGCTTCTTGCCGACGCGGTCGCGGGCCAGCGAAAGGCGCTGCTCGCGGCGGTCCCACAGGGCGATGGCGAACATGCCGTTGCAGCGGCGCAGCGCCGCCTCCAGCCCCCACTGCACGATCGCCGCCAGCAGCACTTCGGTATCGGAATGGCCACGGAAGCCGTGGCCGAGCGCTTCCAGTTCGGCGCGCAGTTCGACGAAGTTGTAGATCTCGCCGTTGTAGGCCAGCCAGTAGCGGCCGTCGCTGGACGCCATCGGCTGATGGCCCAGCGGCGACAGGTCCAGGATGCTCAGCCGGCGGTGCGCCAGCGCCACGCCGGCGGCGGCATCGGCCCAGACGCCGCGGTCATCCGGACCGCGATGGGCCAGCGCATCGCCCATCGCGCCGGCCAGCGCCGCCAGTTCCGCTTCCTGCAACCGCGCCTGCGATTGCAGGATTCCCGCCAGTCCACACATACCGATCGTTATCCACGCGCCAGCCCGGCTGCGGCGCTCACCACGTCATTGTCGCCCGGAAGCACCAGCAATGCCGCACCGGCCAGCGGCGTATAGGTGTCCGCGCCGGTCACCCGGCGCAGCGGCACCGCGCCGAAGCCGGCCTCGGCCAACGCGGTGATCACGCCCTCGCCCACGCCGGCGCTGTGCCGGCCCTCGTCCAGCACGATGATCCTCCTGGCGCCACGCGCCTGCTCGGCGATGTAGGCCGCGTTGAGCGGCACTAGCCAGCGCAGGTCCACCAGCCGCACCTTCCAGCCCTGCGCCGCCTCGATGGCCCTGGCCGCACGCAGGCCCATCGGCACGCCGTTGCCGTAGGTGAAGATCACCAGGTCGTCGTTGCCCTCGCCGTAGACGCGGCCCTGGCCCAGCTCCAGCGCCTGCTCCGGCGCCGGGTACGGGAACAGCCACTGGCCGTCGCCGGCCTCGTGCAGGTCCTTGGTCATGTACAGCGCGATCGGCTCCAGGAACACGCATACGCGTCCGTCCACCCTGGACAGCGCCGCCAGCGTGCGCAGCATCATCGCCGCGTCGTCGCCACGCGACGGGCAGCCGACCACCAGCCCGGGGATGTCGCGGATGGCGGCGATCGAGTTGTCGTTGTGGAAATGGCCGCCGAAGCCCTTCTGGTAGCCCAGCCCGGCGATGCGGATCAGCATCGGGTTGCGGTACTGGTCGTTGGAGAAGAACTGCAGCGAACAGGCCTCGCCGCGCACCTGGTCGATGGCGTTGTGCAGGTAGGCCAGGTACTGGATCTCCGGTACCGGCAGCATGCCCATGTTGGCGAAGCCCTGGGCCATGCCCAGGATCATGGTCTCGTCGAGCAGGGTGTTGAACACCCGGCGCGGGCCGAAGGCCTTGTGCAGGCCCTTGGTCACCGTATAGACGCCGCCCTTCTGCGCCACGTCCTCGCCGAACAGCAGGGTGTCGGGGTACTTGCAGAACAGGTCGTGCAGGGCCTGGTTGATCTGGATGGCCAGGTGCCGCGGCGGCAGGTTCTCCGGCAGCGACGCCTCGCCGCCGAACACCTGCAGCCGGCGCTGCCCGTAGTCGGCACGGGTCGCCTCGGCGCGCACCTTGTCCGGCGTATGCGGCGCCAGCGGCGCCATCACGTCCTTCAGCGAGGTCAGGCGCGGGCGCCTGTCCGCGTCCTCGGCGGCGGCGAAACAGCGCGCGCGGGTGCGCTCGTACAGCGCCAGCACCTCCTCGGCACTCATGACCCCGGATTCGACCGCGATCTGCGCGGACCTCAGCAGCGGGTCGCCCGCCTCCACCGCGCACAGTTCCTCCAGCGCCCGCCACTCGATCTCGAAGTCGGTGCCGGCGTGGCCCATGATGCGGGTGGTGCGCAGGTGCAGGAAGGTCGGCCGGCGCGTGCGGCGGCAGTGGTCCACCGCGCGCTGCACGTCGCCGTAGCCGGCGGCCAGGTCCAGCCCGTCGGCGAAGAAGTAGTCCAGGTCCGGGCGGTTGCGGAAGCTCTCGGCGATCCAGCCGCTGGGCGTCTTCACCGAGATGCCGATGCCGTTGTCCTCGCATACGTACAGCACCGGCGCCGGCAGCTTCTGGTAGGCCGTCCACGAGGCCGCGTTGAACGCGGTCTGCGCGGTGGCGTGGTTGGCCGAGGCATCGCCGAAGGAACAGATGGCGATGCTGTCCTCGGGCACCGGCAGCTCCAGCCCCAGCCGCTTGCCGGCCTCGATCGCCATGGCCGTGCCCAGTGCCTTGGGCAGGTGCGAGGCGATGGTCGAGGTCTGCGGCAGCACCCACAACGGCTTGCTGCCCCACACCTTGTGGCGGCCGCCGCTGGCCGGGTCCTCGGCGCTGGCGGCGAAGCTCAGCGCCGAATCCATGATCGGATCCATGCCCGGCAGCTTGCGGAAGCGCTCGGCCATGAAGCCGCCGGAACGGTAATGCAGGAATGCCGGGTCGGTATGGCGGGCGGCGCGGGCGACCATCGCGTTGCCCTCGTGGCCGGACGAACCGATGGTGTAGAAGACCTTGTTCTGCACGCGCAGCACGCGCGCCATCAGGTCCAGGTGGCGGCTGACCAGCTGCGATTCGAACAGCTCGCCGAATCCCCGCGCGTCCAGCGCGCTGCCCGGCAGCACGGGGGCGCCGTCCTGCGGCGCGCCGGCCGGCCCCGGCGCCAGGCCCTTCACGAATTCGATGAAGTTGGCGTCGCAGATCTCGGCGCGGTTCAGGCCCTTCATGCGGGCCGGAATGGGATTGGGTACACGGGCGAACATCAGGCGGGACTCCACGGTGCAGGCAGGTTGGGGAAGACGATCAGGGCGAAGCGGCCAGGAAGTTGCGCGCAACCTCCGGCGGCGGATCGGGCATGGCCACGAAACCGGGCCGGGCGCGGACGGCCTGCAGCCAGCGGCCGATGGCCGGATAGGAAGACAGGGCGATGCCGCCATCGGCGGCGACCGCTGTGTAGGCGAACAGAGCGATGTCGGCGATGCCGTAGTCCGGCCCGGTGAACCAGTCGTGCCCGGACAGGTGCCGTTCCATCACCGCCAGCGCGGCGTGGCCGCGCTCGCGCAGCCGTGGCAGTTCCTGCCGCCGCGGCGAACCGGGCGGCGTCCAGCCGCTGATGAAACGCGCCACCGCGATGCAGGGTTCATGGCTGTACTGCTCGAAGAACATCCACGACAGCGCCTGCGCGCGCTGCCAGCCGTCGGCCGGCAGGAACGGCGTGCCTTCGGCCAGCCAGAACAGGATCGCGTTGGATTCGGCGAGCACGCGCCCGTCGTCGCGTTCGACCAGCGGCACCTTGCCGTTCGGATTGAGCGCCAGGAAGTCCGGCGTGCGGGTCTGGCCGCCGGCGCTGTCCACCTCGACCCAGCGGTAGCGCGTGCCCAGCTGTTCCAGCAACAGACGGACCTTGTGGCAGTTGCCCGACGTGGACATGCCATACACCGTCAACGCAGCACCCGGATTGCTCAACGACACGATTCCCCACACCGCCGACTGGCAGGCGATCCGGCCATCTGACCGGAATCGGGGGCGTTTGGTAAAGCTGCGACCGCAGCAAAATCCACCGCGGAGGCCGGCGCGCTGCGGCGCGATACCGCCAGCCACGGCGGCGACGCATCGGGCACCGGCCAACCGACGTGGACCACACTCGCCCGCCCAGCAATGGATGCAGTTGAAACGATGCCTCAGCGGCGCGCCTGCCACGCCTGCCGCGACTGCCCCCACACCTCGACGTCGACCTCGTGCGGCGGCGGCAGGCGCGTGGCGCGCAGCACCCGCGAACCCAGCTTGCGCGCGACCGCCTGCGAGTTGTGGTTGTCCGGCGCGATGGTATGGATCACCTCGTCCCAGCCCAGCGCGTCGAACGCCCAGTCGATGGCCGCGCGCGCGGCCTCGGGCGCATAGCCACGTCCCCAGCAGGACGGCACGATGCTCCAGCCCACTTCCGGTCCCGGCCAGCCATGGGGCTGCCACGGCCCGACCCGGCCCACCCAGCGCCCGCTGTCCTTCTCGATCACCGAGAACATCGAGTACCCCAGCAGCTGCCAGCTGCCGGTCAACGTGGCCAGGCCGCGCCAGGCCACCGACGGCGCCTGCACGCCGCCCAGGTGCGCCATCGCCACCGGGTCGGCGCAGAACTCGGCGAACGCGTCGAAATCCTCCGCCGACGCCGGCCGCAGCAGTAGCCGCTCGGTTTCAACGCGCAGGTCGAAAATGCTCATCGCAGGGCGCTCCATGTTGCGGCCCGCCACGCTACCACCCTGCGCGGGGTCAGGCGGTCATGCGCCCGCTGATCGCGCCGTAGGCCAGGCGCACGGTCTCGAAACCATGCTTGAGCTCCAGGCGCCGGACGATGAAATGCCCGCGCGCCATGTCCTGGTAGTAGCCGGTGAACAGGGTGTTCAAGGTGGCGCCGGCCACCGCGCCGATCACCGGCACCGCCTGCGCGGCGAACTTCTCCGACACCACCACGCCGAAGCGCGCGGCGACCTTCTCCACGATCCGCGCCAGCCACTTGCCGGCTTCCTTCGGCCCCAACCCAAGCAGCAGGCCGTGGCTGCCGCTGAGCGTGGTGCCGGCCAGTTCCGCCGACAGGTGCCGCATCAGCTCGGTGGTGAAGCCGCGCGCCAGGTAGTAGCCGGTCTCGCTGGCGTCGTCGCCGCCCGAGTTGCCGCCCAGCGCGAACACTTCCAGGCAGGCCTGGCGGGTGGCGAAGTCGTCCAGGTCGAAGCCTTCGCTGCGCGCGATGTCGGCCACCGCGCGCATGATGATGGTGGTGGACAGCGGCAGCTCCACCACCAGCGCGGGCAGGCCGCCGGCGCCGCCCAGCGCGCCCGAGGCGGCGGCCGCCAGCTTGTGCAGCCGCGGCGAGGCCGGCTTGCCGGGCTGCTTTTTGTCCATGCTCCACAACGCGGCCTGCGCGGCCTTGTGCAGCGCGGCCTCGGTCGCGCCCTGGATGCGTTTCGATACACCCGCAGGCAGCCGGCGCACCGCGAACTCCAGCGGCGAACCGACCAGGTTGGCCATGCGCGCGCTGAGCGTGGGCGCTTCCAGCAGCGCCACCGCACGCCGCAGGTCGGCCATGTCCTGCGGGCTGTCGGCCAGCGTCGACACCAGTTCGCCCATCGCGCTCAGGCCGGTTCGGGCACACCCGGCAGCCCGGCCAGCGCGCCCATGTACCGGCGGTAGTGGCGCAGTTCGGCGATCGAGTCGTGCACGTCGCTCAGCGCGGTGTGGCTGGAATTCTTGCCCACGCCGGCGGCGATCGCCGGCGCCCAGCGCCGGGCCAGTTCCTTGACCGTGGACACGTCCAGGTTGCGGTAGTGGAAATAGCGCTCCAGGCGCGGCATCTGCCGGTGCAGGAAACGGCGGTCCTGGCAGATGGAGTTGCCGCACATCGGCGAAGCGCCGGCCTTGATCCAGTCCTGCAGGAAGGCGATGGTGCGCGCCTCGGCCTGGCCCATCGCGACCTCGCTCTCGACCACGCGCTGCCACAGGCCCGAACGCCGGTGCTGGTTGCGGTTCCACTCGTCCATCGCCTCCAGCGTCTCCAGCGGATGGGCGATGGCCAATTCCGGTCCTTCGGCCAGCACGTTGAGCTGGGCATCGGTGACCACGGTGGCGATCTCGATGATCGAATCGTTGTCCGTGTCCAGCCCGGTCATTTCCAGATCGATCCAGATCAACCGGTCGTTGTCTGTGCTGTTGTCCGTCATGTAGCGCCTCGTGCAGGGGGACCGGCGGCAGCGGCGCCGGCCCGGATCGGGCGCCCATGATACGCCGCGCCGCGTGGTCTCCCGAAGCGTCAGCCGCCGTCCTCGGGCAGCAGCGGCCGGCCGCGCTTGGCGCGGAAATAGTTGGTCAGGCGCAGGCCCGCTTCGCGCGCGAGCACGCCGCCGGCGACCTCGACGCGGTGGTTGTGGCGCGCATCGCCCAGCAGGTCGAACACGCTGCCGCAGGCGCCGGTCTTCGGGTCGGTGGCGGCGTACACCACGCGCGCCACCCGCGCGTGCACCAGCGCCATCGCGCACATCGCGCACGGTTCCAGCGTCACGTACAGCGTGCAGCCGACCAGGCGGTGGTTGCCGAGCCGGGCGCCGGCCTCGCGCATCGCCACGATCTCGGCGTGCGCGCTGGGATCGTGGCGGGCGATGTTGAGGTTCCAGCCCTCGCCCAGCAGCTGCCCGTCGGCCCCGACCAGCACCGCGCCCACCGGGATCTCGTCGAACTCGCGCTGCGCGCGCTCGGCCAGCGCCAATGCGTGGCGCATCCAGCGCGCGTCGGTTTCCGGATCGTGCCCGGCGGCGGGTGCGTTCATCGTGCGTCTTCCGATACGCAGGGCACGCCGGCATGGCGCAGGTGCACCAGCGGATACGGCCGCCCCTGGCCGTCGAGCGGCGAACGCCCGGTCTCGACGAAGCCCAGCCGCGCGTAGAACGCCATCGCCTGCGGGTTCTGCGCGTTGACGTCGGTGCCCAGCTGCGGATGCTCGCCCAGCGCCTGCGCCACCAGCCGGCATCCCAACCCGCGGCCGTGATGCGCCGGATCGACGAACAGCGCTTCCATGTGGCCGTCCACGACCAGCATGAAGGCCAGCGGCAGGTCGTCTACGTCCACTGCCAGCAGCAACGGCGCCTGGGGCAGGAACGCGCGGACCTCGGCTTCGATGGCCTGGCGGTCGGCGGCGGCGAGGAAGTGATGGGTGGCATCGACGGCGCGGCGCCAGATGTCGATGACGCGGGCGCCGTCTTGCGGGCGCGATGGACGCAGTGTCGGCATGGTCGAAAGTCCGGAAGAGTCCCGGGAACGCGCCCGGCGCGGCATGCGCCCGGGCCGTCGGGATGGCGGGCAGAGTGGGATTCGAACCCACGGAAGGTTTGACCCTTCGCCGGTTTTCAAGACCGGTGCCTTAAACCGCTCGGCCATCTGCCCGTGACTGTCGCGCCGATGCCTGGGCACCGGCCGGGGGCGCGCATTCTCGCACGCCGCCATCGATTCTGCTCAACCGGCCTCGATCGCCAGCGCACCCATGGTCGAGGCGCGGATCTTTTCCTTGGCGCGCTCGCAGGCGCCGCCGCAGTCCAGGCGCGAGGCCTCCAGCTGCGGCGGCAGGTGCTCGGCGAGGAAATCGATGAACACCCGCACCGCCGGCAGCAGCCCGCGGCGCGAGGCGAACACCGCATGGCAGATGCCCTGCGGCAGCGACCAGTCCGGCAGCACCACTTCCAGTTCGCCGTTGCGCACCGCTTCGGCGCAGACCGTTTCCGGCAGCATGGTGATGCCGAACCCGTCCTTGACCATGCTCTGCAGCAGCGGGAAATCGAAACCGGCCACGCGCGGCTGCAGGTCCACGCGGCTGACCACGCCGCCCGGGCCGTGCAGTTCCCAGCGCTGCCGCGCCTCGTCCTCGCTGATGCTCAGGGTGACGTGGCTGGCCAGGTCTTCGGGCGTCTTCGGCCGGCCGGCGCGGTCCAGGTACCTGGGGCTGGCCACCAGCAGTTCCTGCACCTGGCCGAAGCTGCGCATCACCAGGCTGCCGTCGTCGTCCAGCCGCGAACGCACGCGCAGGGCCACGTCGTAGCCTTCGTTGATGATGTCCACGCGGCGGTTGCTGATGTTCAGCTGCAGGCGCACCTTCGGGTACTGCTCCAGGAATTTCGGCAGCAGCTTGGGCAACTGCATCTGCGCCAGCGACACCGGCACGCTGGCGCGCACCAGCCCGCGCGGCTCGGCGCTGAGGCGGTCCACCACCTCGCGTGCGGCCTGCGCCTCGGCCAGCATGGTCTGCGCGTGGCGATGCACGCTCATGCCCACGTCGGTCACCGCGAAGCGGCGGGTCGAGCGCTGCAGCAGGCGCACGCCCAGATCGGTCTCCAGCTGGCTGATGCGCCGGCTCAGGCGCGACTTGGGGATGCCCAGCGCACGCTCGGCGGCCGCGAAGCCGCCATGATCCACCACCATCGCGAAGTAGTAGAGGTCGTTGAGGTCCTGCATGGATTGATCCCACAACTGGAACGAATCCACGAATTCAACCACCTTTGTCCTGATTTTACAAATCAGGCCGCAAACAGTCTTGTATCCAGCCCCATGTCTGTAGGAGCGACTTCAGTCGCGACGGGGCTTTACCGGCACAGCCCCATCGCGACTGAAGTCGCTCCTACCCGGCGAGGCGCAGAGCAAAAGGCCCGCATCGCTGCGGGCCTTCGCGCGGACAACGGCAGCGGCCGGCCTCAGCCGATCCGCTCCACGCCGCCCATGTAGGGGCGCAGCGCCTGGGGCACGGTGATCGAGCCGTCGGCGTTCTGGTAGTTCTCCATCACCGCGATCATCGCCCGGCCCACGGCCACGCCGGACCCATTGAGCGTGTGCGCCAGTTCCGGCTTGCCGGTGGCGGGGTTGCGCCAGCGCGCCTGCATGCGCCGGGCCTGGAAGTCGCCGCAGTTCGAGCACGAGGAGATCTCGCGGTATGTCTGCTGCGAGGGCAGCCACACTTCCAGGTCGTAGGTCTTGATCGCCGAGAAGCCCATGTCGCCGGTGCACAGCAGCATGCGCCGGTACGGCAGGCCCAGGGTCTGCAGCACGGTTTCGGCGCAGGCGGTCATGCGCTGGTGTTCGGCCTCGCTGTCCTCCGGGCGGCACACCGACACCAGTTCCACCTTCTCGAACTGGTGCTGGCGGATCATGCCGCGCACGTCGCGGCCGCCGCTGCCGGCTTCGGAACGGAAGCACATCGAATGGGCGGTCATGCGCAGCGGCAGGCGCTCGGCCTCGACGATCTCGTCGCGCACGATATTGGTCAGCGGCACTTCCGAGGTCGGGATCAGGTAGCGCGTGGCATCGCCCAGCGCGGTCTTGAACAGGTCTTCCTCGAACTTGGGCAGCTGGCCGGTGCCGCGCAGCGAGTCGGCGTTGACCAGCACCGGCACGTTGGTTTCCTCGTAGCCGTGCGCGTTGACGTGCAGGTCCAGCATGAACTGGCCCAGCGCGCGGTGCAGGCGGGCGATGGGCCCGCGCAGCACGGTGAAGCGCGCGCCGGACAGCTTGGCCGCGGTCTCGCCGTCCAGCCAGCCGTTGCGGGCGCCGAGTTCGACGTGGTCGAGCACCGCGAAATCGAACGTACGCGGCGTACCCCAGCGCGACTGCTCGACGTTGTCGTTCTCGTCCCTGCCCCGCGGCACGTCGTCGGCCGGCAGGTTGGGAATGCCCTGCGACAGCGCCTCGATCTGGGCGCGCAGGTCGTCCAGCTGGACTTCCGAGGCCTTCAGTTCGTCGGCGAAGCCGGCGACCTCGGCCATGATCGCCGACACGTCCTCGCCCTTGGCCTTTGCCTGGCCGATCGCCTTGGAACGGCTGTTGCGCAGGCTCTGCAGTTCCTGCGTGCGCACCTGGATGCGCTTGCGGTCGGTCTCCAGGGACTCGATCGCGGCCACGTCGAGTTCGTAGCCGCGCGTGTCGCGCAGGCGTTGCGCCAGTTCGGCGGGCTGCTGTCGGAGAAGGGCGGGATCGAGCATGGGCGGCACTGTAAACGGATACGGAACGCGATTATCGCCCGAACCGCGCCGCTCTGCCGCGCGCCGATACCGTCCTGTGCCAGAATCCGGACGTTCCTTCCGGTCAAGCCTCCTCGCCCGCGCCGCCCATGCCCGCTTCCCGCTCCGACCAGAACATCACCTTCCAGTTGCCGCGCAACGCGCTGAAGATCGCCGGCATCGCCTTCGGCATCGGCCTGCTGCTGTTCGTGGCGGTGTGGTTGAACGCACGCCGGCACAACGACTTCTACCGGGCCGATCCGGCGCAGCCGCAGGTCCAGGCCGACGAGGCCATGCCCCTGCCCGAACCGCTGCCGGCCGGTACCGGCGCCAGCGACATGCCCGATGCGCGCCCGGAAGCGCCGGCCGAAGAAGCCCCGCAGGTGGTGGACACCGCGCCTGCGCCGCAGCCGCTGCCGGAAACGCCCGCGACCACCGCGCCGGCCAGTCCCGTCGCGCCGCCTGCCACCGCAGCCGCCCCCGGCGACCGCCCGGTGCCGCTGCCGGGGCAAAGCCCGCCGCCGTCCTATCCGCCGGCCGCGCTGCGGCGCGGCGAGAGCGGCACCGTGGTGGTGCGCGTGGACGTCGACGCCGGCGGCATGCCGCTGGACGCGAAGATCATCCAGCGCAGCGGCTCGCGCGACCTCGACCGCGCGGCGCTGGAAGCGGTGCGCGGCTGGCGCTTCCAGCCGGCGCAGAGCAACGGCCAGCCGATGGTCGGCAGTCTGGAAATTCCCTTCGACTTCCAGCCCGGCCAGTAATCTGAACGCCGCCTGCGCCGCACCCTGAACTCCGGCGCACCCGCGGGCCGCGTCTTTACGCCACGCTGACCACCACGGCCGCGCATCGGGCCAGACTCCAGGCGTCACTGGACGCATAAGGAGCCTGACGATGAGTGCCACCCATGCCCACGAACTGCATCCCGCCCCTGACGGACAACCGCGCCACGCCACCTCGCCCTGGCTATGGGCCGCGCTGGTGCTGGCGATCCTGATCGGCGTACTGACGCTGGTGCGGCGACAGAGCGAGCCGGTCCCCGCCGCACCGTTCGGCAACGAAACCGCACCGGTCGTCGTGGCCCCGGCGACCGACGCACCGGCCGTCACACGCGCACCGACCGCCACGCAGGACCAGCGCAAGCCGGCACCGCTGGTGCGTGATCGCCAGGCGCGCCCGCTGGCGGGCAACGCCTCGCCCGCCTACCCGCCGGCCGCACTGCGTGCCGGCGTCGAGGGCAGCGTCGTGGCCAACCTGCAGATCGATGCGCAGGGCAAGGTCACCGACGCCAGCATCGTGTCGCGCAGCGGCACGCGCAGCCGCGACCTGGACCGCGCGGTGCTGAACGCGGTGCGCGGCTGGACCTTCGAACCGGCCATCCGCAACGGCCGCGAGGTCGCCAGCGTGGTCCGCGTCCCGGTGGATTTCCACGCCGAGCGCTGACCGCGGAATGCGAACGGGCCGGAAGCGGCATGCTTCCGGCCCGTTCGCGCATCTCCCGCCGGCGGTCAGGCGACCGTCAAGGCAAAACCGGCCTCGCGCGCCAGGCGGTCGAAGCCGGGGAAGGACGTCGCCACGTTGGCGACATCGTTGATCCGCACCTGCCCCTCGCTCAACTGGCCGGCGATGGAAAAGGCCATCGCGATGCGGTGGTCGCCATGGCTTTCGATGGTGCCACTGCCGAGCGTGCCGGGATGGATGGTGGCGCCGTCGTCGGTCTCATCGACGCGCAGGCCCAGCGTGCGCAGGCCGGTGGCCATGGCCGCCAGGCGGTCGGATTCCTTCACCCGCAGCTCGGCCGCGCCGCGCACCACCGTCGGGCCTTCGGCCGCGGCGGCGGCAACGAACAGCGCGGGGAACTCGTCGATCATGTCCGGCACCACCTCCACCGGAATCTCCGCGCCCTTGAGCGGCGCATGCCGCACCACCAGGTCGGCCACCGGCTCGCCGCCGTGCTCGGCATGGTTCTCTTCGGCGATGTCCGCGCCCATCAGCCGCAGCGCGGCCAGCAGGCCGGTGCGGCGCGGGTTCAGGCCCACCGAGCGCAGGCGCACGTGCGAGCCGGGAATGACGCTGGCGGCAACGATGAAGAACGCCGCGGAGGAAAAATCCGCCGGCACCGCGATGTCGGTGGCGCGCAGCCGCTGGCCGCCGCGCAGGCGCGCCCGGCCCGGTTCGAAATCGATCTCCACGCCGAAGGCGCGCAGCATGCGCTCGGTGTAGTCGCGGGTCGGGTGCGGCTCGGCCACCGAGGTCTCGCCCTGTGCGTACAGTCCGGCCAGCAGCACCGCCGACTTCACCTGCGCGCTGGCCACCGGCAGTTCGTAGTCGATGCCGTGCAGCGGCTGGCCGCCGTGGATGCGCAGCGGCGGCGTGCCGTCGTCCTGCGTGTCGATGCGCGCGCCCATCCGCGCCAGCGGGCCGGTGACGCGGCGCATCGGCCGCTTGGACAGCGATTCGTCGCCCACCAGCACGCTGTCGAACGGCTGCGCGGCCAGCAGGCCGGCGAGCAGGCGCATGCCGGTGCCGGCGTTGCCGCAGTCCAGTTCGCCGTCCGGCGCCTTCAGCCCGTCGACGCCGACGCCATGCACGACGCGCCGCGACGGCGACGGCGTCTCGAAACGCACGCCCATGCGCGCGAAGATCGCGGCGGTGGCGCGGGTGTCCTCGCCCTCGAGGAAACCATCGATGCGCGATACGCCATCGGCCAGCGCGGCGAACATCACCGCCCGGTGCGAGACCGACTTGTCGCCGGGGATGTCGAGCGTGCCCTGCAGGGGCCGGCCTTTGCTTGCGATCCAGTGGGGCTGGGAAGTCATGCGCGATCTCTCTGGTTGTCCATTGTTCCTTCTCCCTCCCGGCGGGGAGACAGTCCGGCAGGGATGCCGGACTGCACGGCGACGCCGCCCGGAGGGTACGGCACAGGGATGTGCCGCATGCAGGTGCCCAAAGGGCGGATGGGGTTACGGGTGAAGCCTCGAGGATCAAGGGCTGCGAGGAGGCTTCGCCCCTGCCCTCAACCCCTCTCCCGGGGGAGAGGGGCGTTCAGATCACGGCACGGCGACCGGGTAGGAACCCAGCACCTTGATCTCGGCCGAATGCGCCTTGAGCTCGGCCAGCGCCGCCTGCATCGATGCGTCCTCGATGTGCCCGGCCAGGTCGATGAAGAAACCATATTCCCACTTGGCCTGGTGCGAGGGCCGCGACTCGATGCGGTTCATGCTGATGCCATGGCGCGCGAACGGGCTGAGCACGTCGAACAGCGCGCCGGGCTTGTCGTGGATGAACACCAGCACCGAGGTGCGGTCGTGGCCCGAGGAGGGGAAGAACTGGCGGCCGATCACCAAAAAGCGCGTGGTGTTGTCCGCATCGTTCTGGATCGGCTTGGTCACCACCTTCTTCAGGCCGTAGACATGGCCGGCGCTCTCGCCGCCGATCGCCGCCGCGTCGTCGGCGTTGCGCGCGCGGCGCGCGCCCTCGGCATTGCTCGACACCGGCACCTTCTCGGCCCTGGGCAGGTTGGCGCGCAGCCACGCCGAGGTCTGCATGAACGACTGCGGGTGCGCGTAGACGCGCTCGATGTCCTCCAGCCGGCCGCTGCGCGACATCAGGAACTGCTGCACGCGCAGTTCCACTTCGCCGCAGATCTTGAGGTTGGAGGTCAGGAACATGTCCAGGGTGATCTGGATGGTGCCCTGCCCCGAGTTCTCCACCGGCACCACGCCGAAATCGGCGTTGCCCGCTTCCACTTCCTGGAACACTTCCTCGATGCTGGCCAGCGGCAGCCCGAGCGCCGAGCGACCGAAATGCTTGAGCACGGCCTGCTGGCTGAAGGTGCCTTCCGGACCGAGGTAGCCGATCTTCAGCGGCTCCTGCTGCGCCAGGCAGGCCGACATGATCTCGCGGAACACGTGCACCAGCACTTCGTCCGAGAGCGGGCCCTCGTTGCGGTCGACCACCATGCGCAGCACCTGCGCCTCGCGCTCGGGCCGGTAGTAGTCGACGGCGGCAGCGAGCTTGCCCTTGGCCTTGCCGACCTGGTGGGCGAACTGCGCGCGCTCGGCGATCAGGGCCTGGATGCTGCGGTCGATCTGGTCGATCTTGGCGCGCACGTCGGCCAGCACCGGCTTGGCCACGGTGATGGCGGTCTGCTTGGCGGCGGCTTTCTTCGCCGGTGCCGGCTTCGCCTTAGCGGCGGTCTTGGGTGGCTTGGATGCCATGGTCGGGTCTACCTGTTGCGGGCCGGCGCGGCGCGCGCGGCGGGAGTGTGCGGATCAGCCGTTGCGCTGCTGGAAGTCGTGCATGAACGCCGCCAGCGCCTGCGCGCCTTCCAGCGGCATGGCGTTGTACAGCGAGGCGCGGATGCCGCCGACGGCCTTGTGCCCCTTGAGCGCGAGCAGGCCGGCGGCCTTGGCCTCGGCGACGAAACGTGCGTCCAGGTCGGCGCTGGGCAGGAAGAAGGGGATGTTCATGCGCGACCGCACCGCCGGCGCGACCTCGTTGCGGTAGAAGCCGCCGGAGCCGTCGATGGTCTGGTAGACCAGCGACGCCTTGGCCGCGTTGCGGCGGGCAAATTCGGCCGTGCCGCCCTGCGCCAGCATCCACTTCACGGTCAGGCCGAGCAGGTACCAGTTCCAGGTCGGCGGGGTGTTGAGCATGGAATCGCGCGCCGCGTGCGAGCGGTAATCGAAGATGTCCGCACGCGGCTGGCCGGCGCGTTCGAGCAGGTCGCGGCGGACGATGACCACGGCGATGCCGACCGGGCCGAGGTTCTTCTGCGCGCCGGCGTAGATGACGCCATAACGCGAAACGTCGATCGGCTCCGAAGCGATGGAGGAACTGAAGTCGGCCACCAGCGGCACCGCGCCGACGTCCGGCACCTCGCGGAACTCGACGCCGTGGATGGTCTCGTTGGCGGTGATGTGCACGTAGGCCGCATCGTCGGAAAGCCGCCACTGCGCACGCGCGGGAATGTCGCGGAAGCCGCCGGCCTCGCCGTCGGCGGCGATATTCACGTCCACGTAGGGCCGCGCCTGCCGGACCGCGGTCTTGCCCCAGTGGCCGCTGACCACGTAGTCCACCCGCTGCCCGGCCGCGGCGAGGTTCAACGGCAGCAGCGCCTGCTGGGTGGTCGCGCCGCCGCCCATGAACAGTACCGCGTAATCGTCGGGGATGCCGAGCAGGGTGCGCAGGTCGGCTTCGGCCTGCGCCGCCACCGCCACGAACTCGGCGCTGCGGTGGCTGATCTCCACGATGGACGCGCCCACGCCGTTCCATTCCAACATCTCCGCCTGCGCCTGGCGCAGGACCGATTCCGGCAGGGTCGCGGGGCCGGCACTGAAGTTGAACGCGCGCGTCATGTCACACCTGTCCAAGGGGAACCGCAAGTATGCCGCAGCGCAACAGGCTTTGGGGGCAGCGGAAAAGTTGCATCTGCAGCCAATCCGCCCGTGCAGCAGGGGCATGCATGGCGAGGAACGCAGGGCTCAGCGGGCGCCGAACAACAGCAGCGCGCTCAGCGCGCCGCCCAGCAGCAGCGCACTCAGCAGCAGCCATGGCCAGCGCCGTGCAGGCGGCGGCGGGACGTCGGCGGCGGGTTCGCCCTCCTCCATCCCATCCGCGTCTCCGACGACAGGGAACCGGGCCGACTGCGCATCCAGCGGCACCTCCAGCACGAAGCGCTGGTTGCCGTCGAACACCACCTGGTCACCGCCCTGCAGCCAGCAATGGCGGACCGCGACGCCGTTGACCCGGCAGCCTTCCGGCGATCCCAGGTCGCGCAGCAGCACCCGCTCGCCATGGCGCTCGAAGCGCGCCTGCTGCTCGGGAAAGACCGGGTCGTCGATCACCATGTCCACCGCGCTGTCGCGGCCAATGGTGCGGGGCTGATCCAGGGTGTAGCAGCGCCCGTGATGGCGGCCGCCGACGCCGCGCAGCAGCACGCGCAGGTCCTCGCCTTCCTCACCGCCGGCCGCCGGCGGCTGCGCGACGGGCTCGCACTCCCCGCGCAGCAGCATCTCCACACCGTCGGCATAGACCGAATCGCCGGCGCGCAGCAGCGCCATGCGCCGCACCGGGCGGCCGTTGACGTGGATGCCGCGGCGGCCGCTGGCCACCTGCAGCCAGACCCCGCGTTCGTCGGTGCAGAAGCGCGCCAGCAGCAGCGGGCCGACGCTGTCGTCGCCCAGCCGGACCTGCCCGCTGGCGTCGCGGACGATGCGCTGCACCCCCGGCGCGAGGGGCTGATCGGGCTGCTGGCGATTGCTGAAATGGACTTGCAGGGTGCGCACCGGCGGCAGCCTAGCAGGTTGGCAGGACATGCAGAAGGTAGGCGCGGGACTTGGACTGCGCCGCGCGTGTCCGCACAATGCCGCACCCTCAACTCCACGCCAGCTGCCAGGAGACCTGCATGTCCACCATCGACATCCGCCACGCCCATTCCCTGACCGAAGAGCGCGCGCGCGAGGCCATCGCCGAGGTCGCCCGCAAGCTGCAGGAACGTTTCGAGGTTAATGCCCGCTGGGAGGGCGACACCCTGCACTTCGCCCGCTCCGGCGTCGACGGCGCGATCGAGATGCTGCCCGGCGCGGTAAGGGTGAAGGCCGAGCTGGGTTTCCTGCTGTCGGCGATGAAGGGCATGGTCGAATCGGAGATCCAGCGGGTACTGGCCGAAAAGCTGGGCTGAACGAAAGCGCCCCGGGCCGGATTCCATCACGCCGCGCAGGCATCGCCGCCGCTACGGTGTTCCCCGGTCGCCAGCACAGAGGAACGCCACCATGAACACCCACGAACACCACGATGCCGGCCGCGACGCGGGCGGCGCCGCGCATGACCGGACCGGGCGTGCCGGCCGCAGCCTGGGCGAATCGGCGCAGCAGGTATGGCTGGCCGGACTTGGCGCGCTGTCGCGGGCCCAGGCCGAGGGCAGCCGGCTATTCGACTCATTGGTCCGGGAAGGCGAATCGATGGAGGCGCGCAGCCGAGAGGACTCCGCGCGCGGCGAGAGCCTGCGCGACTCGGTCGAGTCCACCCTGGGCAATGCCCGCGAACGCGCGGCCGGCACCTGGGACCGGGTCGAGAAATCCTTCGAGGACCGCGTGCAGCGGGTGCTGCGGCGCATGGACATTCCCAGCCGCTCGGACATCGAGGCGCTCAATGCGCGCCTGGACGCGCTCAACCACCGCCTGAACCGCGCCGAGGCCCACGCTACCCCGTCCCAGTCCACGTCGCCGCAGCCGCCCGGAAAACCATGATGTTGCAAAGCAACATCAACTGAGCAAGAATCGACCCGACCCGCCAGCAGTACCGCGCCGTTTGTTCCCTCCCCTCACGGCTCCGGATGGCGGGTTTTTTGTGCCCGCCGTCCATCGGCCGCAACCTGGCGGTCACCGAAGGGCGATGCCGGGAGCGGTCCGGACGATTCCTTCAGTCCGTCCGGAGCGTCCACGCTCCAGTTCCATCAGCGCCCCTGCGTCCGAACGCGTGCGCGACCCCGCGCCGCCGATCCATGTCCTCTGGCTAGCGCACGATCAGATCGATCAGCCACTGCGCCTTCCGATAGGGCGGCTTAAGCAGGTCGCCGCCGGTGCGCCGCGCCTGCCACAGGATCGGCAACTGCTTGCTCATCGCGTCGAAGCCGCTGCGGCCGTGGTAGGCGCCCATGCCGCTGGGGCCGATGCCGCCGAACGGCAGGCTGTTGATGGCGAAATGGAACAGCGTGTCGTTGACGCAGATGCCGCCGGCCAGCGTATTGCGCAGGATCGTCTCAACGCGGGCGCGGTCGTGGCTGAACGGATACAGCGCCAGCGGCCGGTCGTGCGCGTTGACGTAGGCGATGGCCTCCTCCAGCGAGCGCACGCTGCGGATCGGGAACACCGGGCCGAAGATCTCCTCCTGCATCACCGTCGCATCCTCGCCCGGCTCCAGCACCAGGGTAGGCGGGAACAGCCGCTGGGCCGGATCGGCCTCGCCCAGCACGATCACCTCCAGCCCGCGCGCGCGCGCGTCGTCCACCTGCGCCTGCAGCCGCGCGTACTGGCCGTCGTTGACGATGCGGCTGTAGTCGCCGTTGCCGGCCAGGCCCTGCCCGTAGCGCGCGCGCACCTGCTCGCGCAGCGCCTGCACCAGCGCGTCGCGGCGCGCCGCGTCGACCAGCACGTAGTCCGGGGCGATGCAGGTCTGCCCGCAGTTGAACCACTTGCCGGTCGCCAGCCGCGCGGCGGCCTGCTCCGGCGGGTAGTCGTCGCAGACGATGGCCGGCGACTTGCCGCCCAGTTCCAGCGTCAGCGGAGTCAGGTTCGGCGCGGCGGCGGCCATCACCTTGCGCCCCACCGCGGTGGAACCGGTGAATACCAGGTGGTCGAACGGCAGCGCGGCGAAGGCGCCGGCCACGTCCGCGCCGCCTTCGGCGACGGCGACGCGGTCGGCCGGGAACACCTCGGCCAACAGCGTGCGCAGGAAGGCGCTGGTGCGCGGCGTGTGCTCGGAGGGCTTCAGGTAGGCGTGGTTGCCGGCGGCGATGGCGGTCGCCAGCGGGATCAGCGCCAGGTTGACCGGGTAGTTCCACGGCGCGATGACGCCGACCACGCCGACCGGCTCGGGACGGATCTCCGCGCGTGCCGGCCAGAAGCGCCAGCCCACGCCGACGCGGCGCGGCTTCATCCAGCGGCGCAGGTGCCGGCGCAGGTGGTCGATCTCGTTGAGCACGGTCATGCCGTCGGCGATGCGCGATTCGTGCGGCGAGCGATGGCCGAAGTCGGCGGAGATGGCGGCCGCCATCTCGTCAAGCCGCCGCTTCAGGGCCTCGCGCAGGCGCAGCAGGTCGGCGCTGCGCTGCGCGTGGTCCGGCTTGTGCGCCTGCCAGGCGGCGCGCAGGCGGTCGAGGGTCGGGCGCAGTTCGGCGGGGGGCGTGGTGGCGTTGGTGTCCATGCGTCCAAGTCTACGAGGGGCGTCGATTCCGGCGGTGCCGCGGCAGGAGAAGCCTCCGCATCCATCGTGGATGCGGAGGCTTGCGCCAGCACCGGCAGTGCCGGCGGCTACGGCATGTGGCGTTGGATCAGAACCGGTACATCAGTTCCATGCCGTAGAAACGCGGTTCGCTGATGCCGGCGGCGGTGGTGCCGACCACCGTGGTGCCATAGGTGTACAGGCCGTTGACGTAGCGGTTGTCGAACGCGTTGTTGACGTAGGCGGCCACGCTCCACTGCGTGGAGGGCGAGCGCCAGCGCAGGTACAGGTCGGTGCGGTTGCGCTCCTCGCCGATGGTGAAGGTGGCGTAGCGCCCGCAGTTGCCCTGGCTGGAGGAGCCGGAGTTGCAGCGGCCGCGGCCGCCGTAGGAATGGCGGGCCGAGAACATCAGGTCGCCGTATTCGCCCAGCGGCACGGTGTAGGCGGCGCCGGCGGCGAAGGACAGGTTCGCCTCGCCGGTCGGCTGCCCGCTGAGGTCGATGCCGTCCGGGGTGACGAAATCCTTGTAGGTCGAATCGATCCACTCCACGGCGAAATCCATGCTCAGCCGGTCGGTGGCCTGCCAGCGCGCGCTGAAGTCCACGCCGCGCGCAGTGAGGTCGCTGGTGCTGACCACGTAGCGCGGGATGTCGGCCGAGGTGTCCAAGCGGATCGCCTGGCGGTTGTCGTACACGTAATAGAACGCCGAGGCTTCGTACTGGATGCGCAGCTCGCGCAGGTCGCGCTTGATGCCGGCCTCGAAGTTCCACACGCTTTCGTTGTCGAAGGCCGCGCCCGGCGAGAACACGTTGTAGCCGCCGGCCTTGTAGCCCTTGGCCACCGAGGCGAACAGCATGGTGTCGTCGGACGGGTGGTAGTCCACGACCAGGCGCGGGCTCCAGTCGCTCCACGCGTTCTTGGCGCGGTTGGTCACGCCCTTGTTGGCCATCGAGATCGGGTCGCTGAAGGCCAGGTCGAAACCGGCCAGGAACGCCGCGTCGATCGGGATCAGGCCATCGCCGTCCTCGTCCATGGCGCACAGGCCCAGCGCCTCGCACGGCACCGGCTGCGGCAGCACGCCGTATTGCTCCAGCGTCTGCAGCGCCTGGTTCAGCGCGTCGGCGCGGTGGTAGTCGTTGAACCAGGTGAACTTCTTCTCGTCGCGCGTATAGCGCAGGCCGAAGGTCAGGTTCAGCTTGTCGGTCGCGTGCCAGATCACGTCGCCGAACGCCGCATACGCGGTGGCGTCCACCGTGTTGTCGTACGACTCGCGCCATGGATGGCCGAACAGCTGCACGGGGATGCCGTAGAAATCGGCCGCCTGCTGCAGCATGCCGAACAGGGGCATCCCATACAGGCCGGCGGCGGCGGTATTGATGCTGTCGCTGGTCAGGTCGACCACGCTGGACTGGCTGGCCTTCTCCTGGAACCAGCTGGCACCGGCCACCCAGTCCAGGCGCTCGGTGTTGCCGCTGAACTTGAACTCCTGGTACCAGGTGGTGTTGTCCTCGATGTTGATGGTGTCCAGGTACAGCTCGCGGCGGTTGGTGCCGTCCTCCTCGGCGCGGTTGTAGGTGTCGAAGGTGCGCCAGGAGGTCATCGAGCTCAGGTGGCCCCACTCGAAGGCGTGGTCGAGGATCAGGGTCGCGCCATCGAACTTCCGGGTCTCGTCGTTGTCGGGCACGTCGGTGTACGCGGCGTGGCCGAACGGGTCCTGGTAACGCGCCGGGTCGGCGGGCACCGGCGGCACGTCCGGCGCCGGCGGCAGCGCGACGATGCCGATGGCCGGGCGCGAGCGCTGGTCCAGGTCCTCGTGGTCCCAGCTGAGCAGCATCTGCGTGTTGTCGCCGATGTCCCAGCGCAGCGCCGCGCGCGTGGCCCAGTTGCGGCCATCGTCCAGCGGCTTGCCGGTGGCCGCGTCCTTCATCCAGCCATCGGTCTGGCTGCTCATGGCATTGAGGCGGAAGGCCGTGGTTTCACCGGCCGGCAGGTTGAGCATGCCGTCGAAATACTGCTTGCCGTAATTGCCCATGCGCACGCGCGCACGGCCTTCGAGCTCGTTGCCGGGGCGCTTGGTCACGATGGATACCGCACCGGCGGCGGTGTTGCGGCCGAACAGCGTGCCCTGCGGTCCCTTCAGCACTTCGATGCGCTCCACGTCCAGGAACGGCAGCACCGTGCCGCCGCCGCGGCCGGCATAGACCCCGTCCACGTACACGCCGACGGTGGGATCGGTGCCGATGCCGAAATCGCCGGTGCTCAGGCCGCGCAGCTTGAAACCGGCCTGGGTCGGCTGGTCGTCGCTGACCGACAGGCCCGGAACGAAACTGTCCAGGTCGCCGAGGTTCTCGGCCATGGTCTGTTCGATGACGTTCTCGCCCACCACCTGCAGGGCGATGGGCACGTCCTTGAGTTCCTGCTCGCGGCTCTGCGCGGTGACCACGATCCGGTCCAGTTCGATGGCCTCGGCCTGGGCGGGCGCCGGCGGCGGTTGCTGCGCCTGCGCGGCCAGCGCCGGCGATGCCAGCAGCGAAGTCAGCAGGGCCTTGCGGACACCACGCGTCAATCTGTTGTACGTCATCGAGTTCCCCTTTCCCATTGAGTTCCCCTCACGTCGATTCCGCGCGGCGATGCGGGGCCGTGTGCCTGTTCCAACCACCTGCCTATGCGCCGCACTCCTGCGCGGACATGGCCGCGATCCACTGCCGTATCAGTTCCACGCCCTCCTCGTGGACGATGCTGCGCCCCAGCTCCGGCATCATCACGCCGGGGTCGGTGCTTTCCATGCGGTAGGTCAGGATCGAATCGTCCGGCTTGCCGGGCGCGATGTCCCAGGCCCGGTTGCCGGTGCCCTGCCCCGCGGCGATCGGCAGCTTGCAGCGGCCTACCCGCAGCGGATCGTGGGTGTTCGAATCCAGCCACATGCCCGACGTGCGCGCCGCGCCCTTCTGGCTGTGGCAATGCCCGCAGTTGATGTCCAGGTACGAACGCGCACGCGCTTCCAGCGGCGCCTGCGCGTCGTTCCAGGCGACGTTGCGCGGCAGCTCGCCGGCCGGCACGTCGGCCAGATAGCCCACGTCCTGCCAGTGCCGCAGCTGGTTGGCCTTGCCGCCGGCGTAGGCGAAGTCGTGGTTGAGGTGCCGCGCTTTCGGCCCGATCGGGAAAATCTGCTTGGACTTGAGGTCGGTGCCGTGGCAACCGGCGCACTGGTTCTCGTCCGGCACCAGGTATTCCAGCTGCTGGCGCTTGCCGTCCGCGCCGGCCAGAGTCAGCGGCACCAGCTCGCCGGTGCGCATCAGCCGGGCCTCGTTCTGTTCGGCGTTCCACACGTACGGCAGCGCGACCCAGCCCGAGGCGCGGCGCACCAGCAGCCGCGTCTCCACCAGCCGCACCTTGGCCAGCGTCAGGCCGCCGTCCGGCTCGGGGCCGGTGTCCTCGCTGCGCAGCACCGTGTCGCCTTCGCCACGGGGGTAGTAGAAGGTCTTGCTGATGATGGTGCCGACCGGGAAATCCATGGCCTCGTCCGGCTGGTAGCGCGCCGGCGTGCCGGCCGGCATCCACACCGTGCGCAGCTTGTGCGCGTGGTCGGTGAACAGCGCCGAGTCCAGGTCGTAGGGCAGCACCTGGGCGTTGAGCCGCAGCCGGCCGTCGGCCACGTACAGCACGCTCCAGTCGGACAGGCGCTCGGGCATGCCCTCGGCGAAGAACTGCACCGGCTTCGGCGCCGGGGTGCGGGCGCAGGCGGCCAGCATCAGCAGCGCGGCCAGCGCCGGCAGGGAGCGGAGCAACGACATGCGCGCCACCTCAACCGCGCTTCAGGTCGACCGCCGGCAGCGACGGCAGCGTGCAGTCGTAGGGCCTGGCGTCCTTGCTCGGGTTCTTGTAGCCGCCGGGACCGTCGGCGTTGAGCACGCCGGACACGTCGCGCAGGCAGATCTGCGGGCCGTCCTTGCGCTGCGGGTTGACGTAGCCGTCGAACAGCACGTCCGGGAAGCTGCCGGTAAGGCCGTACATCGCCACCTTCAGCGCCTTGAAGTCCATCCGGTCGGGCGAATCGCCGCCGCCGGACAGCCGGTTGCCGTGCACGTGGATGCGCTCGGGGTACGGATCGAACTCACCGGAGGCCTTGTCGTCCTTGTAGCCGGTGGAATACACGCTGGAGACGATGATGTTGGCGGTCTGGTTGCCGGTAATGTCGTTGTCGAAGATCTCGATGTTGTCGTTGGAGTTGATCACCACGCCGCTGCCGGCCGGCACGCTGGCCACCGGCGTGCCCTTGGCGCCGAAGTTGTCGTGGTTGTTCTCCACCACCTTGTTCTTGAACACGCGGATCGCGTCGCCCTGCTGGGTCAGCGCCGGCATGTTGAACACCAGGATGCCGCCGGTGTTGCCGGTGGCCACGTTGTCGTACACGTCGGCGTTGATGGTGTTCTCGATCTCGATGCCGGCCACGTTGCGCTCGGCGCGGTTGTTGCGCACGATCACATCGCGCGACTGGCCGACGTAGATGCCCGAATCCGAGGCGCCGATCGCCACCGAGTTCTCGATCAGCACGTTCCTGCACAGCACCGGGTACAGGCCATAGCCGCCGTTGCTGGTCTTGGGGCCGCCGGTCCATTCCACGCGCACGCCGCGGATGGTGACGTTCTCGGACTGGCTGATCTTGAAGCCATCGCCCTTGCTGTCCTCGATCGCCAGGTTCTCCAGGGTGAAGCCATCGGCGTTCACCAGCAGGCCTTCGGCGCCGGCCTTCTGGCCCTTGAAGCTGAGGATGGACTTGTCCATGCCCTTGCCGCGCAGGGTGACGTTGTCCACGCGCAGGCTGAGGCTGCGGTCGAACTGGAAGATGCCTTCGGGCACCTCGATCACGTCGCCGGGCTTGGCGTCCAGCAGCTTCTGCTGCAGCACCTTGGCGAAGCCGGCATCGCCGGGCGCCGGCGCCGGCGTGTCGGGCGCCTTCTGGCAGCCGGAGAGAAGGAGCGCAAGAGCGCCGATCGTGCCGACAAAAATGCTGCATTGCATGAATTCTCTCCCGTACGTGCTCGCCAAGTCTGCGCCGCAGTCTGGTGCGTATTGACGCGTTGCGCGAAGGGCCGAAGCGGCATACAAAGGGGGGCAAAACGGACAATCGGAAGGATTTCGGATGCGTTTCAACACCGCAATCGGTGATCGCCTGTCCGTCGCCGACCGGCCCACCAACATCCTCTGCGGCCTGATGCAGCTGGCCGCCGAGCGGGGCGTGGACTGCGACGACTGGTTCGCCGGAACCCGCCTGCAGCCCGCGGAAATCAGCCTGCCCGACACGCGCATGTCCTACCGCCAGGCCAGTACCGTGATCCGCCGCGCCCTGCTTGCGCTGTCGATGGAAGGCCTCGGGCTGGAACTGGGCAGCCGGCAGAACCTGGGCAACTTCGGGCTGCTCGGGCTGGCGATGAAGACCGCGCCCGACTTCGGCGAAGCGGTGCGCATCGGCCTGGCCTACCAGCGCAGCAGCGGCGCGCTGATGGACATGTCGCTGACCGAACGCGACACCGACTGCCTGGCCGCGGTCGCCACCGCGCCGGACGAGGCCTGCGACCTGCTGCCGTTCCTGTGCGAGGAACTGTTCTCCAGCGTGCTGAAACTGATCCACGAGCTGGTCGGCCCCGGCTTCCGCCCACTGCGCCTGGAACTTGGCTACCCGGCGCCGCGCTATGCGCAGCGCTACCGCGAGGTGTTCGGCTGCGACGTGCGTTTCGACCAGTCCCGGCACGCGATGGTGATCGAACGCTGCTGGCTGGAACTGCCGTTCGCCAGCTACAACCCGGTGACCTCCAACCAGGTGCTGACCCTGTGCCGCATGCAGCTGGATGCGCTGCCGGCGTGCGGCGAAACCACCGCCGCGCTGGAAAGCCACCTGCGCATGCGCCTGCGCGACAACCCGCAGATGGCCGAAATGGCCGCCGAACTGCACCTGAGCGAACGCACCCTGCGGCGCCAGCTCGCCGAGGAAGGCACCTCGTTCAGCGCGGTCCACGACCGCGTGCGCACCAACCATGCGATGGAACTGCTGCGCGACCCGAAGTTGAGCATCGTCGCCATCGGCGGCCAGCTGGGCTTCAACGACGCGCGCGAATTCCGCCGCGCGTTCAAGCGCTGGACCGGGCGCGCGCCGAGCCAGGCGCGGCGCTCCACCGGCTGACTGGCCGAGACGGCACAGCGCGCTGGTACCGGCTTGGATCGATGCCGACAAAGCGCCAGCGCGGCGAGTCCCGCTTGCGCGGCATACCGCCACGCGCTCTCCAGGCGGTTGTCCTGATCCGGGCGAAGACCCAAAAGAAACGCCGCGCATCGCTGCGCGGCGTCTGCCGTTGCCCTGCGGTGCCGATCAGGCGCGCAGCTGCGCCAGCGCCTCGCGCGTCATCGGATCGGCGATCTCCACCGCCTCGCCCTGCAGCGCAGGCAACAGCTGGTTGGCCAGCTGCTTGCCCAGCTCCACGCCGAACTGGTCGAAGGCGTTGATGCCCCACACCAGCGACTGCACGTAGACCGCGTGCTCGTACATGGCGACCAGCGCGCCCAGCGCGTGCGGGGTCAGCGCGTCGAGCAGGATCAGCGTGCTTGGGCGACCGCCGGGATACTGGCGGTGCGGATCGTCGCTGTCCTGGCCGTTGGCCAGCGCCTCGGTCTGCGCCAGCAGGTTGGCCAGCAGCGCCTGGTGGTTGACGGTGTACGGGTCGGCGTTGTGCACGCAGCCGATGAAATCGGCCGGCACGATGCTGGTGCCCTGGTGCAGCGCCTGGAAGAAGCTGTGCTGCACGTCGGTGCCCGCCCCGCCCCACCACACCGGCACGGTGTCGGCGTCGACCGGGCTGCCGTCGAGCTTGACCCGCTTGCCCAGGCTTTCCATCACCAGCTGCTGCAGGTAGGCCGGCAGCAGCGCCAGGCGCTGGTCGTAGGTCATCACCGCGTGCGTGGCGCGGCCGAGCGCGTTGCGGTTCCAGATGTCGGTCAGCGCGTGCAGCACCGGCAGGTTGCGTTCCAGCGGCGCGCTGGCCGCGTGCGCATCCATTTCCGCCGCGCCAGCCAGCAGCTGGCCGAAGCGCTCGAAGCCGATCGCCAGCGCGATCGGGAAACCCACCGCCGACCACAACGAGTAGCGGCCGCCGACCCAGTCCCACATCGGCAGCACGCGCGCGGCGTCGATGTCGAAGGCCTTGGCCGCGCGCTCGGGATTGGCGCTGACCGCGTACAGGCGCTCGCTGCCGCCCAGCCAGTCGCGCAGGATCGCGCCGTTGAGCAGGGTTTCCTGGGTGCCGAAGGTCTTGGAGATCAGGATGCCGGCGGTGGTGGCCGGGTCCAGCGTGGCCAGCGTGCGCTGCATCGCCGCGCCGTCGACGTTGGAGACGAAATGCACTCGAAAGCGCGCGCCGCTGGCCGGACGCAGCGCGTCGGCCACCAGGCGCGGGCCGAGGTCGGAGCCGCCGATGCCGACGCTGACGATGTCGGTGACGTCGCTGGCTTCCAGCGCCTGGACCAGTTCGCCCATGCGCCGCTGCACGGCCACCGCCTCGGCGTGTTCGGCCGCCGCCTTCGGGCTGGCGTCGCCACGCAATGCGCTGTGCAGCACCGCGCGGCCTTCGGTGACGTTGATCTTCTCGCCGCTGAACAGGCGCGCGAAGCCGCCGGCGACATCGCACGCGGCGGCCAGCTCGAGCAGCGCCTGCAGGGCCGCGCGGTCGTAACTCTGCCGCGCGAAGTTCACGTACAACGGACCGACCTTGAACGCCAGGGTTTTCACCCTGTCCGGCTCGGCGGCCAACAGCGAGGGAATACCCGTGCCCTGCAGACGCTGGGCGTGGGCGTGCAATGCGGTCAATCCGTTGTGCGTTGTCATGCGGCCTGTGTGGGGATGGAGTGGTTGGTATGGGTGATGCGGTTGTTGCCGTCGACGTAGACCAGCTTGGGCTGGAAGCTGTCGGCCTCGGCTTCGCTCATGCCGGCGAAGGCGGCGATGATGATCACGTCGCCCACCTGCACGTGGCGCGCGGCGCCGCCGTTGAGCGAGATCACGCCGCTGCCGGCCTCGGCGCGGATGGCGTAGGTGGAGAAACGCGCCCCGTTGGTCACGTCCCAGATGTGCACCTGTTCGAACTCGCGGATGCCGGTGGCTTCCAGCAGGTCGCCGTCGATCGCGATGGAGCCTTCGTAGTTCAGCTCCGAATGGGTGACGGTGGCGCGGTGGATCTTGGTCTTGAGCAGGGAAAGTTGCATGGCGATGCCGGAATACTGCGAAAGAAAGCACGCAGTCTAGCACCGGCGCGGGCCCTTGCCCGCACTGCAACATGGGCTGTCCGGCCCGGTCGCGGACGTGAAAATGGCGCCACGAGGGCGCCATCGCATGACGTTCGGCCGTCGCCGCCGGGACAGCGCCGGTCCCGGCGCGGGCGTCAGAACTCGATGTTGTCGATCAGCCGGGTATTGCCCAGCCGGGCCGCGACCAGCGCCACGCGGGCGCCGGCATCGCCCTCGCCCGGTTCGCCCAGGTCCGGCAGGCGCACCACCGCGTAGTCGACCTGGAAACCGGCCGCCTGCAGCTGCGCCGCGCCCTCGGCCTCGACCTGCGCCCGCGGGGCGCCGGCCAGGCTGGCCTGGCGCATGGCCAGCAGCACGCGGCGGATCACCGCGGCCTGCGGCCGGGTTTGCGCGGTGAGGTACTGGTTGCGCGAGCTCATCGCCAGGCCGTCGTCCTCGCGCACGATGTCGCCGCCGACGATCTCGATCGGGAACGCCAGGTCGGCCACCATCTGCCGGATCACCGCCAGCTGCTGGTAATCCTTGCGGCCGAACGCGGCCATGTCCGGCTGCACCTGGTTGAACAGGCGCGTGACCACGGTGCACACGCCATCGAAATGACCGGGCCGGTGCGCGCCTTCCAGCAGCGCGCTGACGCCCGGCACGTGGACATTGGCGGCCAGCTCGACGCCAAACGGGTACATGGATTCGACCGTCGGCAGCCACAGCACGTCGCAGCCGGCCTGCTCAAGCCCGGTGGTATCGGCCTCGGGCGTGCGCGGGTAGCGGGTGAAGTCCTCGTTCGGGCCGAACTGGGTCGGGTTGACGAACACGCTGGACACCACGCGGTCGGCATGCCGGCGCGCCAGCGTCACCAACGAGTAGTGGCCGGCGTGCAGGTTGCCCATGGTCGGCACGAAGCCCACCCGCAGGCCCTCGCGCTTCCAGCCGCCGACGATGGCGCGCAGCCGGGAAAGTTCGGTGACGGTCTCGATCATGATGCGTACGCATGCTCCGCGTCGGGGAAGGTGCCGGCGCGCACCGCGTCGGCGTAGGCGCGGACGGCGCCGGCCACAGAACCGCCTTCGGCAAGGAAATCCTTGACGAACTTGGGCCGGCGGTGGCCGCTGTCCAGGCCGAGGAAATCGTGCATCACCAGCACCTGGCCGTCGCAGCCGGCGCCGGCGCCGATGCCGATGGTGGGAATCGCCACCTCGGCGGTGACCTGCGCGGCCACCGGCGAGGGCACGCATTCGAGCACCAGCAGCGCGGCGCCCGCCTCGGCCACGGCGCGGGCATCGGCGCGCAGGCGTTCGGCGGCATCGCCCCGGCCCTGCACCTTGAACCCGCCCAATGTCAGCACCGACTGCGGGGTCAGGCCCAGGTGCGAGCACACCGGGATCTCGCGTTCGACCAGGTAGCGGATCACGTCCAGCTTGAAGCCAGCGCCTTCGAGCTTGACCATTTCCGCGCCGGCGCGCAGCAGCTGCAGCGAGGCCTCGAGCGCGCGCTCGGGCGTGGCGTCGGCGCCGAACGGCAGGTCGGCCACCAGCAGGGCGCGCTGCAGTACGCGCGCGACGGCAGTGGTGTGGTAGGCGATGTCGGCCACGGTGACCGGCAGCGTCGAGTCGTGCCCCTGAACCACCATGCCCAGCGAATCGCCGATCAGGATCAGGTCGACCCCGTTGGCGTCGAAGGCGCGCGCGAAACCGGCGTCGTAGGCGGTCAACATCACCAGTTTCTGGCCATTGCGCTTGGCCTGCGCCAGCGCCGGGACGGTCCAGGGCTTGCTGTCTGCGTGGGTGCTCATGTGGGGATAACGATCGGTGATGAGCCGCGCATTATCCCCCTATCGGCGCGATACCGCAGGTTTGAATGCCGGCCAGCACGCCACGCACCGTTCCATGGCCGGGAATGGCCGCCTCCGGCGCCACCTCGGCCAGCGGCAGCAGGGCGAAGGCGCGCTCGTGCAGGTGCGGGTGCGGGACCGTCAGCTGCGGCAGGTCGATCACCTGCTCCCCATACAGCAGCAGGTCCAGGTCGAGGGTGCGCGGCCCCCAGCGCTCGCCCGGCAGGCGCACGCGGCCGAAGGCCTGTTCGGTGGCCAGCAGCCGCTCCAGCAGCGTCGGCGCCGGCAGCGCGGTCTCCAGCGCCGCCGCGGCGTTGATGAAATCCGGCTGGTCCTGGTTGCCCCACGCCGGCGTGCGGTACAGCCGCGAGGCGGCCAGCAGGCGGCAATCAGGCAGTGTCGCCAGCGCCTGGATCGCCTCGCGCACGGTCGCCGGCGCATCGCCGAGGTTGGCGCCCAGCCCGATGCAGGCCACGACCATGGACGTTACTCGCCGGCGACCGCGCTGCTGCGACGGCGACGACGGCGCCGCCGCTTGGGCGCGCCTTCTTCCAGCGCGTCGTCGGCATGCAGCGAATCCAGCGCCGATTCCAGCTCGCGGCCGGACTGCTGCTGCGCCTCGCGCCAGAACTCGATGTCGGCCGCATGCTCGCTGGACGCGGCCTGGCGCAGCACCAGGAAGTCGAACGCGGCGCGGAAGCGCGGATGGGTCAGGGTGCGGAAAACGCGCTTGCGCTGGCGCGAGGAGAAGCGCGACTGCAGCAGCCAGATCTCCTGCATCGGCAGCGAGAACCGGCGCGGCAGCGCGATGGTGGTCAGCTGGTGCAGGGTGACCCGGTCGGCGGCGCGGCGCTGCGCTTCTTCCGGCGCCAGCCCCTGCCGCTGCAGGGAAATCAGGGTGCGGCAGAACGCCGGCCACAGCAGCAGGGCGAACAGGAAGGCCGGCGACACCGGCTCGTCGTTGGCCACGCGTTCGTCGGTGCTGCGCAGCCCCTCGACCACGAAACGGCGCAGCGCACCGCTGCGGTTGCTCTTCAGCGCGGCCGCGCTCTCCGGGAACAGCGCCGGCAGCAGCCCGTGGCGCTCCAGCCCCTCGAAACTGGCCACGCCGTGCCCGGACAGGAACAGCTTGAGCACTTCCTCGAACAGGCGCGCCGGCGCCGCTTCGTCCAGCAGGCCGGCCAGGCGCGGGAGCGGCGCGGCGGTGGCCGCCTCGATCTCGAAATCGAGCTTGGCCGCCAGGCGCACCGCGCGCAGCATGCGCACCGGGTCCTCGCGGTAACGCTCTTCGGGATCGCCGATCAGCTTCATGCGCCGCGCCAGCACGTCCTCGAAGCCGCCGACGTAGTCGCGCACCGAGAAATCCTCGATGGCGTAGTACAGGGCGTTGCAGGTGAAATCGCGGCGCACCGCGTCTTCCTCGATGCTGCCGTAGATGTTGTCGCGCACCAGCATGCCGTTCTCGACCTCGCGGTCGCCGCTGCCGTCGTCGCTGTTGGCGCGGAAGGTGGCGACCTCGATGATCTCGCGGCCGAACACCACATGCGCCAGGCGGAAGCGGCGGCCGATCAGCCGGCAGTTGCGGAACAGCTGCTTGACCTGCTCCGGCGTGGCGTCGGTGGCCACGTCGAAATCCTTCGGCCGCCCGCCCACCAGCAGGTCGCGGACGGCGCCGCCGACCAGATAGGCGCCGAACCCGGACTCGCGCAGGCGGTAGAGCACGCGCAGCGCGTTCGGACTGACGTCCTTGCGCGAAATGGTGTGCTGGTCGCGCGGGATGACGCGCAGGGTGAACGGCGTTGTAACTGTGGAATTGATGGTGGCGATTCCGGTTGGGGTTGCGGGGTTGCCTGGCGGCAAACAGGTGCATATACTAGCGCGCTCGCCGGACGCGACAAAACGCTCCCTTCGTCTAGTGGTTAGGACGTGGCCCTCTCAAGGCTAAAACAGGGGTTCGAGTCCCCTAGGGAGCGCCAACTCCGTCCGCGAAACCAGAGAACCCCGCCTGTGCGGGGTTTTTTGTTGCCGCCACCCAGAGCGGCAACCCCTTCGGGCCATCGACAAGCGATGTCGAAAACCGCTTCTGGCGGTTGCTGTCGGCTTCCCGGTATCCACCCAGCGCGACATTCAGGCGCGTTGCCGAAATGCCGGCGCCTTTCCGGCCAGCCCGGGAACGACGCCCCGGGCCTGCGACATCGCGTCGCAGCCGACGCACCACGCCGCCCCATCCGCTCTCGCGAAGAACGAAGCTTCAGCCGCTCCCGCTGATCGCCGCGCTCTGACAGCCGGCCCCGGGGTAGCGCGCAACCTGCCCGCAGCCGCACGCCCACGCGCGCAGACGCGCCGCGAATGAAAATGGTCCCGCCCTCCGGTCGCATCCTGCTCTAGAATTACGGGGTTCAATGCCGGACCCCGTCATGCCTTTCGTCGTCACCGAAAACTGCATCAAGTGCAAACACACCGATTGCGTCGAAGTCTGCCCCGTGGACTGCTTCCATGAAGGCCCCAACTTCCTGGTGATCGATCCGGACGAGTGCATCGACTGCACGCTGTGCGAACCGGAGTGCCCGGTCAACGCCATCTATCCCGAGGACGACGTGCCCGCCGGGCAGGAAGGCTTCGTCGCCCTGAACGCCGAACTGGCCAAGGCCTGGCCGGTACTGACGGTACGCAAGGATCCGCCGGCCGACGCCGCCGAATGGGACGGCAAGCCGGACAAGCTCAAGCTGCTGGAACGCTGAGCCTCCGGCGGGAACGGAAAAAGGGCGCCGCAGGCGCCCTTTTCGTTTCCGGCATGCCGTCGCCGGCGAGAGCCGAGCCATGGCGGCATCGCCGCCGCCATGGGCGGGCGCCAGCGCTTACTGCGCCAGCTTGGCCTTCAGCGCCTCGAGCAGCTTGATCGCCGCCGGGTCGGTGGCCGGCAGGCCGCGCGGATCCACCGCCGACACATAGGCACCGGCCTCGACGCCGACCACGCGCACCAGGAAGTTGCTGCCTTCATAGGCCACGTCGTAGGAACCCAGCAGCTGGGCGCGGCTGGCGATGGTCACGCCGTCGACGGCCGCGAGCGCGTCGCCGACCTTGCCGAACACCTCATCGCGGCTGCCCGGAACGGTGAAGCCGCCCTGCGCGGGCTTGGCCGCCGGGGCCGGGCGCGCGGCCGAGGCCAGCGCCGGCACCTGCGACGCGCCGGCGGTGTTGGGCAGGTTCAGGTCCGGCGGCACTTCGAGCGGGCGCATTTCCGGCGCCAGCGCGTAGTCGCCGCGTGCGCCGCGGTGGCAGCCGGTCGCGGTGACGGTGGTGGCGACGGCGAGCAGGGCCAGCGAAAGTGCGCGTACAGCGGAACGGGAATGACGCATGGTGGATCTCCAGGTTCTGGCCACTGCAGGTTCAGTGGCTGGATAGTTCTTCCAGCGCGCCCACGTCGGCCGCCAGGTGGTCGGCGGCGGCATGGTGCGAGGCGGAAAGCGGCAACAGCGGCAGGCGCAGCCCGTGGCCGATGCCAAGGCGCTGCAGCAGCGCCTTGACCGGGATCGGGTTGGACTCGAGGGTGAAGAAATCGTGGTAGGGCTGCAAACGCGCGTCCCAGGCCTCGGCTGCATCGTGGTTGCCGGCGCGGGCCAGGTCGCACATGGTGCGGAACGCGCCGGGCAGCACGTTGGAACCGACCGATACCATGCCGTCGGCGCCGGCCAGCATCGCGCGCGCGGCGCTGGCGTCGTCGCCGGCGAGGATGGCGAACCCTTCGCCGCGCAGTTCCAGCAGCGCCTTCAGGCGGGCCATGTCGCTGACCGCCTCCTTGATGCCGACGATGTTCGGGTGCGACGCCAGTTGGGCGACGGTGTCCGGCAGCAGGTCGCAGCCGGTGCGGCTAGGCACGTTGTACAGCACCACCGGCAGGCCGCCCTGTTCGGCGACGGCCAGGTAGTGCCGGTGCAGGCCTTCCTGGGTCGGGCGCACATACGGCGGGGGGACCACCAGCGCGTGGGTGGCGCCATTGCGCGCCGCGCGACGGGTCGCCTCGATGGTGCCGGCGGTACCGGACTGGCCGGTTCCCGCCAGCACCGGCATGCGGCCGCCGAGGAAATCCACGGCCGCGCGCAGCAAGCTGTCGTACTCGGCATCGGCCAGCATCGCCGCCTCGCCGGTGGAACCGGCCACCACCACGCCCTGCGCGCCACCGGCCACCTGCAGCGCCAGCAGGCGTTGCCAGCCCTCGGTATCGAGCGCGCCGTCGGCAAGGAAAGGCGTCGCCAGGGCGGTGATGAGGCCGGAAATGGACAAGGGAGCGCCGTTCTTCGTGGGGGCTGGGAATCCCGCCGGAACGCGGGTTCGTGACCGGGGGCATGTTACTTGCCGGTCGAAAGCACGGGCAAGTATGCTGGGTGCCAGTGAACGTGCCCGCGCCGGCGCCGTTCAGACTCACAGAGCATCCCGGAACCACCTTGACCAACAGCACCCCGCGGCCGCAGCCGACCGAAAACCACCTCCTGATCAACGCCTACACGACGCATCCGGAGTCCCCCCTGCTGTCCGTCACCCGCCGCATCGCCGACAGCGGCTGCAACCTGGTCGATGCGCGGCTGTCCACGGTGGGCCGCGACGTCTCGGTCACCACGCTGGCCACCGGCTCGTGGGATTCGGTGGCCAAGCTTGAGGCGATGCTGACCCGGCTGGAGCGCGAGGAAGGGCTGAAGCTGGTCTGGTACCGCACCGCCGCCAAGCAGGCGCAGTCCAACCTGCTGCCCTACATCGTCGAGGTGATCGCCGCGGACAAGCCCGGCATCCTGTTCCAGCTGGCCGATTTCTTCGACCGCCAGGGCATCACCATCGAGAACCTGCAGAGCACCCGCTACCAGGCCATGCAGACCGGCGCGGAGATGTTCTCGGCGCAGATCACCATCGGCGTGCCTGCCAACATGCACATCGCCGCCCTGCGCGACGATTTCCTCGAGTTCTGCGACCACCTCAACCTGGACGCGATCATGGACCCGATGAAGTTCTGAACATTCGCGCGCCCGTCACGGGCGTGCGGCGTTTCATGTAGCTGCAATGGAAGTACCCCAGGCTCCGGAAAGGATCTGATGAACATCGGCGATACCCTGGACCGCACCACCCTCGACCTGCCGCTGGCGCTGTCCGGCGGCGACACCACCACCCTCGCCGCGCAGGCCGGCCACTGGCTGGTGCTCTACTTCTACCCGAAGGACAGCACGCCCGGCTGCACCACCGAGGGCATCGACTTCAACGCCCTGCTGCCGGAGTTCAAGCGCGCCGGCGCGGTGGTGATGGGCGTCTCGCGCGACTCGGTGAAGTCGCACGACAACTTCTGCGCCAAGCAGGGTTTCAGGTTCCCGCTCGTCAGCGATGCCGACGAAGCGCTGTGCAGCGCCTTCGACGTGATCAAAATGAAGAACATGTACGGCAAGCAGGTGCGCGGGATCGAGCGCAGCACCTTCCTGGTCTCGCCCGACGGCACGCTGGTGCAGGAATGGCGCAAGGTCAAGGTCGCCGGCCATGCCGATGCCGTGCTCGACGCCCTGAAGGCCGCCCAGTCCAAGTGAGTCCCCTCGCCCACTCTGCCCGCCGCGCCCCTGCCCCGCAGGTCGTGGCGGCTTTTCCCTGCCCGTAACCAGGAATCGACGATGACCCGAGGCAAGCGCATCTACGTGCTGGATACCAACGTGCTGATGCACGATCCGACCGCGCTGTTCAAATTCGAGGAACACGACGTCTACCTGCCGATGCAGGTGATCGAGGAGCTGGACAACGGCAAGAAGGGAACTTCCGAGGCCAGCCGCAACGCGCGCCAGGTCAGCCGGTTCCTCAACGAGCTGATCGAATCCTCCGGCATCGGCGGCATCGCCAACGGCGTGCCGCTGGTGCTGCCGCAGGGGCTGCAGCTGCGCGGCGCGCGCAGCGCCGGCCACCTGTATTTCCAGACCAGCCACTTCGAGGCCGGCAAGAGCTTCGGCGCGGTGATCCCGGACAACGCCATCCTCGGCGCCATCCTGGCGCTGAAGGAGCAGACGCCGGAGGTGCCGGTGGTGTTCGTCTCCAAGGACATCAACCTGCGCATCAAGGCGGCCATCGCCGGCATCGACTCGGAGGACTACGAGAACGACCGCGCGCTGGACGACTTCAGCCTGCTGTACACCGGCGCCACGCCGCTGCCAGAGGATTTCTGGAAGAAGCATTCCGGCGACCTGCGCAGCTGGAGCGACAAGGGCCGCACCAGCTACGAGGTGCGCGCCACCGACGACGAGCAGTGGTTCCCGAACCAGTACGTCTACCTGCCGGGCGAGGACGAGGTCGAGCTGAAGGTCGCCAAGGTGGAGGCCGACGGCCGCGTCACCCTGACCCTGGTCGACGATTTCCGCCACGGCGCGCATTCGGTATGGGGCATCACCGCGCGCAACCGCGAGCAGAACTTCGCGCTCAACGCGCTGATGGACCCGGAGATCGACTTCGTCACCCTGCTCGGCACCGCCGGCACCGGCAAGACCCTGCTGGCGCTGGCCGCCGGCCTGGCGCAGACCATGGACACCCAGCGCTATCGCGAGATCATCATGACCCGCGCCACGGTCAGCGTCGGCGAGGACATCGGCTTCCTGCCCGGCACCGAGGAAGAGAAGATGACGCCGTGGATGGGCGCGCTCACCGACAACCTGGAAGTGCTCACCCACAACCAGGAAGGCGGCGCCTGGGGCCGTGCGGCCACCAACGACCTGCTCGCCTCGCGCATCAAGATCCGCTCGCTGAACTTCATGCGCGGGCGTACCTTCCTGTCGCGCTACCTGATCCTGGACGAGGCACAGAACCTCACCCCGAAGCAGATGAAGACCCTGATCACCCGCGCCGGCCCGGGCACCAAGATCGTCTGCCTGGGCAACGTCGAGCAGATCGACACGCCCTACCTGACCGAGACGACCTCGGGCCTGACCTACGCGGTGGACCGCTTCAAGAACTGGCCGCACAGCGCGCACATCACCCTGCGCCGCGGCGAGCGCTCGCGGCTGGCCGACTACGCCTCGGAAGTGCTGTGACCGGCGCCGGCCGCATGCCATGCATGCGGCCGGCTATGCTCTGTCTTCCTTCCACTCGCCGCCCCGGGCCAATGACCGGCAACAGGATCGAATACTGCAAATGCCTCACGCCGATGCAACCGGGCTACGTCCTGGGAAAGGCCATGGCAACCAGCACTCGATCACCGCATGGGCCCGGGGTCAGCCGCAGAAGTCGTTCTGGATGGGGCTCAAGTCACCGCCGGAAAAACTGGAAACCCGCGGTTACCGCTGCCCGCGCTGCGGTTATCTTGAAACCTGCGCCCCCGCCACCATCGCCTGACGTTTCCCCGCCCCACCGGAGTTTCCCGTGAAAGCCGTCCATCCGCTGCCCCTGCTCGCCACCTGCCTGCTCGCGCTGGCTGCCTGCACGCCGGCCAACGTCAAGCCCGGCGCAAGCGTGCCCACGGCGCTCAAGGCCGGACAGTCGTGGGTGGTCACCCGTCCCGCCGTCGCCGCGCAGGTGCTGGACACCTGCTCGCGCGACAGCCCTGCAAGGCATGCCGATGGCGTCAGCGGCTACTGGGCGCCCAGCCGCGCGCAGATCGACGCGCTGGAAAGCCGGCTGCAGCAGTTGCAACCGGCCATCGCCGAACCGGCGCGGTCCGGACGCCAATACGTGGGCTTCATCGCGCAGGGCCGTCAGCTGATCTACATCAACGCCTTCACCCTGCCCGACCACGAGAAGATCAACCCCGCGCGCGAGGCGGTGCGGGTCTGCGACGGCGGCGCCGCCTTCTGGGGCGCGGTATACGACCCGCAGGCAGGCACGTTCTCCGACATCGCGACCAACGGCGAGTTCTGAGCCGCCGGCGGCATGGGCATACAGCTTCCGCGTTGGGTGTGGATCGGTGCGATCGCGCTGTCCTGCGTGGCGGGCATGGTCAACGTGGTCGGCTTCCTCGGCTTCGAGCACCAGGCCGTCAGCCACCTCACCGGCACCACCAGCCAGCTCGGCATGGCGCTGGCGCAGGGCGACTGGCGCAACGTCGCCCACCTGTGGGGCATGCTGATCGCCTTCTCGCTGGGCGCGATGCTCAGCGGCCTGATCGTGCAGGACGGCGCGCTGCGCCTGGGCCGGCGCTACGGCGTGGTGCTGACCCTGGAATCGCTGTTGCTGCTGGTGGCGATCCCGCTGTTCAAGCAGCAGCAGATCTGGGGCGCGCTGGCCGCGGCGATGGCCTGCGGCCTGCAGAACGCCATGGTCACCACCTTCAGCGGCGCGGTGGTGCGCACCACCCACCTCAGCGGCATGTTCACCGACCTGGGCATCGGCCTGGGCCACCTGCTGCGCGGGCTGCCGCTGCAGGTGCGGCGGCTGACGCTCAGCGGCCTGATCATCAGCGGCTTCCTTGCCGGCGGCGTCATCGGCGCCTGGCTGTTCCTGCACTTCGGCTACGACGCGCTGCTGGCCCCGGCCCTGCTCACCGGCTGCACCGGCGCCACCTACATCGCCTACCGGCTGGCCCAGCGCGCGCCGCGCGACTGACCGCAGGCAGCGGCGAAACATTGCACAATCCCGCCATGACGCCTTCCACGCCCGTTTCCGCCCTCACCATCGCCGGCTCCGATTCCGGGGGCGGCGCCGGCATCCAGGCCGACCTCAAGGCCTTCGCCGCCCACCGCGTGCACGGCCTGTCGGCCATCGCCGCGCTGACCGCGCAGAACACGCGCGGCGTCACCGCGGTGCACGTGCCGCCACTGGAATTCCTGCAGGCCCAGCTCGATGCCTGCTTCGACGACTTCGACATCCACGCGGTCAAGCTCGGCATGCTCGCCAACGCCGAGGTAATCCATCTGGTCGCCGATGTCCTGGAGAAACACCGCCCGCCGCAGGTGGTGCTCGACCCGGTGATGGTCGCCACCAGCGGCGCGCGGCTGCTGGAGAACAGCGCGCTGCATGCCCTGCGCACGCGCCTGCTGCCGTTGGCCACGCTGCTGACCCCGAACACGCCCGAAGCAGAACTGCTGCTGGAACGCCGCATCGCCAGCGCCGCCGATGCCGAAGATGCCGCCGCCGCGCTGCTCGGGCTGGGCACCGGCGCGGTGCTGCTCAAGGGCGGCCACCTGGCCGAAGGCCCACGCGTGATCGACCGCTATTACGACGGCGTCGCCAGCGAGGAATTCAGCCATGCGCGCCTGCCCGTCGATGCGCACGGCACCGGCTGCACGCTGGCCTCGGCCATCGCCGCGCAGCTGTGCCGCGGCCTGTCCCTGCCCAACGCCTGCGAGGCGGCCATCGACTACGTCGCGCGCGGGCTGCGCGGCGGCTACCAGCCGGGGCGCAGCGAGGTCATGGTGCTGGATCACTTCGGCGCAGCCGGCCCGGCATGAACACTCACAGTGTGCTCGACGTCGTCGCGGCGGACGGACACCGCTTCGAACTGCTCGCCCAGGTGCCGTCCCGGCCCGTGGCGGCCGTGCTATGGCTGCCCGCGCTGGGCGTGGCCGCCCGCCATTACCTGCCGCTGGCCGAGGCGCTGGCGGCGCGCGGCGTCGCCGTGTTCGTCCACGAGTGGCGCGGCAACGGCAGCAGCAGCCTGCGCGCGGACCGGAACCACGACTGGGGCTACCGCGAACTGCTGCAGCACGACATCCCCGCCGCCGAAGCGGCCGCCCGCGCCGCGGCGCCCGGCATCCCGCTGCGGCTGGGCGGGCACAGCCTGGGCGGGCAGCTGGCCTGCTGCCATGCGGGACTGCATCCAGATGCCTTCGCCGGACTCTGGCTGGTTGCCAGCGGCACGCCGTGGTGGCACGGCTTTCCCGCGCCGCGGCGCTGGCTGCTTCCGCTGGCCTACCGTTTCCTGCCGTGGCTGGCGCAACGGCGCGGCGCGCTGCCCGGCCGCAGGCTCGGCTTCGGCGGCACCGAGGCGCGCGGCCTGATCCGCGATTGGGCCCGGGTCGGCCTCGGCGGCCGTTACGCCGCCGCCGGCCTGCCGGTCGACCTGGAGGCGGCGATGGGCGCGCTCACGTTGCCGGTGGAGGCGCTGCTGTTCGACGCCGACTGGCTCGCTCCCGCCGGTTCCATGCGCCACCTGCTGTCCAAGCTTCCGGCCGCGCCGGCGACGCTGCGGATCCTGACCGCCGCCGAACTGGGCACGCGCGCCGACCATTTCAGCTGGATGAAATCGCCTGCCATCGTCGCCGATGCGCTGACATCGCCGGCGTCCCAGGAATTTTCACAAAAGCGTTGACGCATGCGCGCCATATCAGCATAATTCCGCTCCTGACGACGCGCCCGTAGCTCAGTTGGATAGAGTACCTGGCTACGAACCAGGCGGTCGGGAGTTCGAATCTCTCCGGGCGCACCATTACACCGAACAGCAGGCCTTGCCTGCTGTTTTTTTTCGTCCCGGCGATGGCGCCCATTCCCATCGCCGCCGGCACGCATCGCAGAGCGCCGTATCGGCGGCCCCTTCCGCTCACGGGACACGACGGCCACATCGTCGATGGCCGGAGGATCGTCACTCCTGCTGGCGACAACAGAAACCCACCGGGCGCCGTTCGGCATCGCACAACGATGGCCAAGGGGCTGCTTCCATGCATGGCAAAAAAAAAACCGCCGGGAGCGGTTTTTGACATCGCTTGTCGATGGCCCGAAGGGTTGCCGCCAGGGATGGCGGCAACAAAAAAGCGCCGGCTTGCGCCGGCGCTTCCGATTCCACGCGGACTGCGGTCGATCAGGCTTCCGGCGGCGTCGCGGCCTGTTCCGCATCGACCGGCGGAGCATCCTCGTCCGCATCGTCGGCCGACTGCAGCGAGGCGTCCAGGCGTTCGACCGCCTGCAGCTTCTCGCCCTTGGACAGGCGGATCAGGGTCACGCCCTGGGTGTTGCGGCCCACGCGCGAGATTTCCGAGCCGCGGGTGCGCACCAGGGTGCCGCCATCGGAGATCAGCAGCACCTCGTCGCCCGTGCCCAGCAGCACCGCGCTGACCAGCCTGCCGTTGCGCTCGCTGGTCTGGATGCCGATCACGCCCTGCGTGCCGCGGCCCTTGCGCGGGTAGTCGACCAGCGGGGTGCGCTTGCCGTAGCCGTTCTCGGTGGCGGTGAGGATGTACTGCACGCCGGCATCGTCCGCGGCATCGACGATCTCGGCGCCGTCCACCACCCCGCTCTCACTCGACACGTCCTCGACGCCGTTGTCGTCCTCGTTCTCGTCCTCCACGCCGCCGGCGCTTTCGGCCACGATCAGGCTGACCACTTCCTCGCCCTTGGCCATCTTGATGCCGCGCACGCCGGTAGCGGTGCGGCCCATCGAACGCACCTTGTCCTCGCCGAAGCGCACGGTCTTGCCGTTGGAGGCGAACAGCAGGATGTCGCGCTCGCCGTCGGTCAGGCCGACGCCGACCAGCGCATCGCCCTCGTCGAGGTTGATGGCGATCTTGCCGCGCGCCAGGCGGAAGGCGAACTCGCTCAGCGGAGTCTTCTTCACCGTGCCGTTGCGGGTGGCGAAGAATACGAAGTGGTTGTCGTCGTATTCGCGCACCGGCAGCACCGCCTGCACGCGCTCGCCGTTCTCCAGCGCGATCCAGTTGATGATCGGGCGGCCACGCGCGTTGGAGCCGGCCTCCGGCAGCTGGTACACCGGCAGCCAGAACACCTTGCCCGAACTGGTGAAGGTCAGCAGCGTGTCATGGGTGTTGACCAGCCACAGCTGCTCGATCGAATCCTCGTCCTTGGTCGCCGCCGCGCTGCGGCCGCGGCCGCCGCGCTTCTGCGCGCGGTAGGCCGACACCGGCTGGCGCTTGACGTAGCCGGCGCGCGAGAGCGTCACCACCACGTCTTCCGGCGCGATCAGGTCGAGGATGTCCAGGTCTTCCTCGCTGTGGCGGATCTCGGTGCGGCGCTCGTCGCCGTACTCGGCGCGCACGCTTTCCAGTTCCTCGCGGATCACCTGCAGCAGGCGGTCGGGGTTTTCCAGGATATGGATCAGCCCGGCGATCACTTCCAGCAGCTGCTTGTATTCCTCGGTGAGCTTGTCCTGCTCCAGGCCGGTGAGGCGGTGCAGGCGCATTTCCAGGATCTGCGTGGCCTGCACGTCGGACAGCTGGTAGTTGCCGTCGACCAGGCCGATGCCCTTGGGCAGGTCCTCCGGCCGCGAGGCCTCGGCGCCGGCGGCGCCCAGCAGCGCGCCGACCAGGCCCGGCGACCACACCTTGGCGAGCATGCGCTCCTTGGCCTCGGCGGGGTTGGACGAGGTCTTGATCAGCTCGATCATCTCGTCGATGTTGGCCAGCGCGACGGTCAGGCCTTCCAGCACGTGCGCGCGGGCGCGCGCCTTGCGCAGTTCGAAGATGGTGCGGCGGGTGACGACCTCACGGCGGTGGCGGACGAACGCCTCCAGCATCTCCTTGAGGTTCAGCAGCTTCGGGCGGCCGTCGACCAGCGCCACCATGTTGATGCCGAACACCGACTCCATCTGGGTCTGCTGGTACAGGTTGTTCAGCACCACGTCGGCCGACTCGCCGCGCTTGACCTCGATGTAGATGCGCATGCCGTCCTTGTCGGACTCGTCGCGCAGCTCGCTGATGCCCTCGAGCTTCTTTTCCTTGACCAGCTCGGCGATCTTCTCGATCAGCCGCGCCTTGTTCACCTGGTAGGGAATCTCGGTGACGATGATCGACTCGCGGCCGTTGTCGGCCACCTCGATGTCGGCCCTGGCGCGGATGCGCACGCGGCCGCGGCCGGTGCGGTAGCCGGCGATGATGCCGGCGGTGCCGTTGATGATGCCGGCGGTCGGGAAATCCGGGCCCGGGATGTATTCCATCAGGCCATCGACGTCGATGGCCGGGTTGTCGATCAGCGCGATGCAGGCGTTGATCGATTCGGTGAGGTTGTGCGGCGGGATGTTGGTGGCCATGCCTACCGCGATGCCGGCCGAACCGTTGACCAGCAGGTTCGGGAAGCGCGTCGGCAGGACCGTCGGCTCCAGTTCCTTCTCGTCGTAATTGGGCTGGAAATCGACGGTTTCCTTGTCGATGTCGGCCAGCATCTCGTGGCTGATCCGCGACAGGCGCGACTCGGTGTAACGCATCGCCGCCGGGCTGTCGCCGTCGACCGAACCGAAGTTGCCCTGGCCGTCGATCTGCATGTAGCGCAGCGAGAACGGCTGCGCCATGCGCACCAGCGTGTCGTAGACCGCGCTGTCGCCGTGCGGGTGGTACTTACCGATGACGTCGCCGACGATGCGCGCGGACTTGTAGTACGGCTTGTTGGCGTGCGCGCCAAGCTCCTGCATCGCGTAGAGGACGCGGCGATGGACCGGCTTGAGGCCGTCGCGGGCGTCGGGGAGCGCACGTCCCACGATCACGCTCATGGCGTAATCGAGGTAGCTCTTGCGCATCTCGTCTTCCAGGTTGACCTGGATGATTTCCTTGGCGGTTTCTGCCATTCGGATTCCGTATTCTGGTAGCGGTCCGGAGCGGCGCCGATGGCCCTTCTGGGCGGTCCCGGCACAAGCCCGATTCAAGTGGCCGAGTTTACCACACGGCGCCGTCTGCCGCCTCCGGCAGCAGCACTTTTAGCGGAGCAAATCAGGGACTTAGCCGCCCGTTGCCGCCACTTGCGCCCATTGGCGCGGAGCGGTGCCGGATGACCGCCGCCGGCACTCGCGCGGACGGCGGGCGGGCGGCCGGATTCAGCCGCCGAAAGCGGCCCGCATGGCCTCGACGTCCGGATTCAGGATCACGCCCTTCTCGGTCACGATGGCGTCGATCAGGCTGCCCGGGGTCACGTCGAACACCGGATTCCAGGCGGCGATGCCCTCGGCCACGGTGCGCACGCCGCCGACGCCGAACAGCTCGCCGGGGTCGCGCTGTTCGATCTCGATTTCATCGCCATGCGCGGTGCCCATGTCCACGGTCGAGGACGGCGCCACCACCATGAACTTCACGCCGTGGTGGCGCGCGGCGATGGCCAGCTGGTAGGTGCCGATCTTGTTGGCGGTGTCGCCATTGGCGCAGATGCGATCGGCGCCGACGATCACCCACTGCACCGCGCCGGTTTTCATCAGGTGCGAGGCGGCCGAGTCGGCGACCAGGGTCGCGTCGATCCCGTCCTGCTGCAGTTCCCACACGGTCAGGCGCGCGCCCTGCAGCCACGGCCGGGTCTCGCCGGCGAACACGCGGCCGATGCGGCCCTGCGCCATGCCGGCGCGGATCACGCCCAGCGCGGTGCCGAAGCCGGCGGTGGCCAGCGAGCCGGTGTTGCAGTGGGTCAGCACGCCGCTGCCCGGCGCGATCAGCCCGGCGCCCAGTTCGCCCATGTGGCGGTTGGCGGCCAGATCTTCGTCGGCGATGGCCTGGGCTTCCAGCGCCAGCACCTGCTTCCAGTCGCTGCCGGCGGCGGCCAGCGCGCGGCGCATGCGCGCCAGCGCCCAGGCCAGGTTCACGGCGGTCGGGCGCGCGGCATTCAGGCACGCCATCGCCGGTTCCAGTTCCAGCAGTGCGGCGGCGCCATCATCGGCGTCGACCTCGCGCGCAGCCAGCACCACGCCCCAGGCGGCGGCGATGCCGATCGCCGGCGCGCCGCGCACGGTGAGCGCGTGGATGGCCCCGGCGACCGCGTCGCTGTCGCCACACAGCACGTGCTCGACCACGAACGGCAGTTTGCGCTGGTCCAGCAGTTCCAGCGCCTGGCCGGTCCAGCGGATCGGGCGGATGTGGTCGTAGCGGGCGTAATCGATGGCGTGGTTTTCGTTCATCGCGCCATTGTATCGGTGCCGCCGTCAGTCCGCGGAGAACTCGCCGCGGCAGCCCTTGTCCACCCATATGCCGGCGCGGTCCCAGCCCCAGCTGCGGCCCTCCTCGCAGGCGGCGTTGGACAGCTGTTTGACCAGGGTGACCCTGCGCTCGACGCTCACCCCGCATTCACGGCGCATCTCGCTCTTCGATTCGCAGGTGACCTGGCGCGGGATGTCCACGAACCCGGAGCCGTCCTCGGCCGCAACCTCGAACTGCCCCTCGCAGCCGCGGCTCACCCAGATCTCGTTGCGCCCGTATCCCCAGGTGCGCCCTTCCCGGCACGGCAGCAGCGACTGCTGGCGGATCAGCCGCACCGGCGCGCCGCGCAGCAGCACGGGACAGGTGATGGTGCGGCCGCCCTTGGATTCGCACCGCACCATGCGCCGGACCCGGCGCTGCGCGGCGGCCGGCGCCTCGGCGGCGAATTCGGCGCGGCAACCGCGGCTGACCCACACGCCGCGCTCGTCCACGCCCCAGCTGGTCTCGCGGATGCAGCTGTGCGTGGAAAGCTGGCGTACCAGCTGAACGCCGCGCGTCACGTCCATCGCGCAGTGCTGGCGCGCGCTTCCGTCCGCCTCGCAGCGCACCACCGGCGCATCGGCCGGCGACGCTCCGTCCTGCCCGGCAAGGGCCAGCATCGGCATCAGCCACAGCAACAGGCCGCAAACACCCTTCATCCGACCTTCCACCCTGCAATCGACGGAGTCCACCGATACGGACACTGCATCGGCAGCCGTGATCAGAGCATCATCGCCGGTAGACAGGCAATAGCGTGGCGCGGCGATCGTCGGCGCGGCCGGCGTACTGGAGACGTGGGCCGATCCGCGCATAAGCGGGCACGGGATCCCGCGTGCATCCGGAACGCATTCCGGATGCACGTGCCATACGCCAAATGCAGGCTCCAGACAGACCGATGAGCGGCGGGACGGCTAGGCGTGGGCGAAGTCGAAGGCCAGCACGTCGGCGATGCGGCCGGTGCCGAACAGCGCCATCAGCAGCCGGTCCACGCCCACCGCCACGCCGGCGCACGCCGGCAATGCCGGCAGCGCCGCCAGGAACGGCTCGTCCAGCGGCGGCTGCACGTCGCCGCGCGCGGCGCGCACCGCCAGGTCGCGCGCGAAACGCCTGCGCTGTTCTTCGGCGTCGTTCAGTTCGTGATAGCCGTTGGCCAGTTCCACCGCACCCAGGTACAGCTCGAAGCGCTCGGCCAGCGGCGGTTCGCCCGGGCGGATGCGCGCCAGCGCGGCCTGGGTGGCCGGCCAGTCGTGGATCACGGTGATGCGGTCGTCCGGGAAATGCGGCTGGATGCGATGTGTCATCAGCAGGTCCAGCCAGTCGTCGCGGGTGAGGCCGTCCGGATCGATGCCGATGCCGGCCAGCGGCGCGCGCAGCTGCGCCTCGTCGGCGCCGAACGGGTCCACGCCGACCGCGTCGACGAACAGCTCGCGGTAGGTCAGCACCTGCAGCGCCGCCTCGCGCCCGACCATCGCCAGCGCCGCGCGCACCAGTTCCACCGTCTCGTCGATCAGCCGGTGATGATCCCAGCCGACGCGGTACCACTCGAGCATGGTGAACTCGGGGTTGTGGCGGCCGCCGGCCTCGCCGTTGCGGAAGACACGGCCCAGCTCGTAGCAGTCGCCGACGCCGGCGGCGAGCAGGCGCTTGAGCGGATATTCGGGCGAAGTGCGCAGCCAGCGCACCGGCGAGCCGGCATCGACATGACCGCTGAAGCGGGTCTGGAAACCGTCGATGTTCGGCTCGGTGTTGCCGGCCGCCGACATGATCGGCGTCTCCACTTCCAGCACGTCGCGGCGGGCGAAGAAATCGCGGATCAGGGCGTTCAGGCGCGCACGCCGATGCAGGGCCTCGATCATGGCGCACACCTGGCCGCCATGGATGACGGGAATGCCGGTTTTGCAGGAGCAGAAACCGGCCGCGCGCCGCCCTTCGGGTGGCTTCGCCGTGAAAAACAGCTGTCCTGTCGTTTTTTCATGCCGCACACCTGACCGCCATAGATGGCGGAAATGCCGGTTTTGCAGGAGCAGAAACCGGCCGTGCGCCGCCCTTCGGGCGGCTTCGCCGTGAAAAACGGCTGTCCTGCCGTTTTTTCATGGATGCAGCCCCTTCGGCGTGACGGCCAGCGGCAGGGTCAGGATGTCGCGTTCGTCGTCGCGGTAGCCGGCCGACAGGTACAGCGCCTTGGCCCTGGCGTTGTGGTGGTTCACCTCCAGCCGCATCACGCTGGCGCCCTCGACGATCGCCCAGTCGCGCGCCAGCGCCAGCGCCAGCCGGCCCCAACCGCGACCGCGCGCGGCGGGCGCCAGGTACAACTCGTCCAGCAGCACGAAGCGGCCGCCCTGCTCCACGCTGAAGCACCAGCCCAGGGTGATGTAGCCGGCTTCGGCCACGTCGTCGCCTTCCAGCAGCAATACCGCGCCGCAGGCCGGTTCGGCCAGCAGCGTACGCAGGCCCGGCTCGACCAGCGCCGGATCGAACGCGATCCGGTCCTCGGCGTAGAAGGCGCGCACCATCGCGAGCAGGCGCGGGAAATCCTCGGGCGTGGCGAGGCGGAAACGCAGGTTCATGGCTGTTGTCCGTGTTCGGCGAGGAAAGCGAGCAGGCGCGGTTCGTCCCACACTTCCACGCCCAGGTCGTTGGCCTTGTCCAGCTTGGAGCCGGCCTCGCTGCCGGCGACCACGAAGGCGGTCTTCTTCGACACGCTGCCGGCGACCTTGGCGCCCAGCGCTTCGAGCTTGGTCTTGGCGGCATCGCGGGTCAGCACCGCCAGCGTGCCGGTCAGCACCACGGTCTGCCCCTCGAGCGGGCCGGCCGGCTGCGCGGCGGCTTCCGGCGCCAGTTCCAGCAGGCGCAGCATCTGCGCTTCGCCCTTGAGCAGCAACTGGCCGTGGTTCTCGCCTTCCAGCCACTGCACCAGCCCGCGCGCGGTGTCCTCCGGCAGGCCGGCGGCGATGAAGTGCTCCGGCTCGGCATCGAGTATCTGCTGCGCGGACGGCAATGCCGCCGCCAGCTTCTCGGCGCGCAGCCGGGTGATGCCGGGAATCTCGGCCTCGACCAGCAGCTGCGGCAGGTCCAGCCCCTCGCGCAGCCGCGCCGAGGGCAGATGGGTGTCGCCAATGCGCACCTGCCCGACCTGCAGCAGGTCGTCGATGGCCTGCTGGTTGCCTTCCTGTTCGAAGAAATGGCCGAGCGAGCGCGCCACCTCGCCACCGATGTCGGGCACGCGCTTGAACAGCGGCCACGGCAGATGGCGGATCAGCTCCAGGTCGCCGAACCACTGCGCCAGCGCCTTGGCGGTGCTCTCGCCGACATGCTCGATGCCCAGCGCGAACAGCAGCCGCTCCAGCGTGGCGTCGCGGCTGGCGTCGATCGCGGCGATCAGGTTGTCGGCCCACTTGCTGGCGATCTTCTTCGTGTTCCACTCGAAGACCACCGGCAATGCCAGCGCCTGCGCGCGCCAGCCGGCGTCGGTGCCATCGAGCCTGAGCACGGCGTTGAGCGCCGCGCCGCTGCCCTCGGCCGGCAGGTGCGGCTTGAGGCTGGCCGCCAGCGCCGACGGATCGTCCGCATCGAGCACCAGCTTCAGGTGCAGCAGCTGATCGCGGCGGAGCCGGTACAGGTCGGCCACGCCGCGCACGATGCCGGCATCGACCAGGGTCTCGATGTAGCGGTCGCCCAGCCCGTCGATGTCCATCGCGCGGCGCGAGGCGAAATGGGCGATGGTCTCCTTGCGCTGCGCCGGGCAGCTCAGTTCGCCCGAGCAGCGCCACGCCGCCGCGCCCTCCTCGCGCACGATCTCCGCGCCGCAGACCGGGCAGGCCGCCGGCATCGTCCACGGCTGCGTGCCCTCGGGGCGGCGCTCGGCGATGACGCTGACCACCTCGGGAATCACATCGCCGGCGCGGCGCACGATCACCGTGTCGCCCACGCGCACGTCCAGGCGCGCGATCTGGTCGGCGTTGTGCAGGGTGGCGTTGGTGACGGTCACCCCGGCCACCTGCACCGGCTGCAGGCGCGCCACCGGCGTGGCCGCGCCGGTGCGGCCGATCTGGATCCCGATCGCCTCCACCAGGGTGGTCTGTTCCTGCGCCGGGAACTTGTGGGCGATGGCCCAGCGCGGCGCGCGGGCGACGAAGCCCATCTCGCGCTGGCCCTCGCGGTCGTCGAGCTTGTAGACCACGCCGTCGATGTCGAAGGCCAGTCCGTCGCGGCGCGCGCCGATGTCGCGGTAATAGTCGAGCAGGCCGTCGGCGCCCTCGACCACGCGGCACAGGTCGCTCACCGGGAAGCCCCACCGCGCCAGCTGCGCCAGCGTGGCCGAATGCGTGGCCGGCAGCTCGCCGCCCGCGACCTCGCCGGTGCCGTAGGCATAGAAGCTCAGCGGCCGCTGCGCGCTGACCCTCGGGTCGAGCTGGCGCAGCGAGCCGGCCGCGCCGTTGCGCGGGTTGGCCAGCACCTTGCCGCCGTGCAGGCGCGCCTGCTCGTTGTATTTCTCGAAATCGGCGCGCGGCATGTAGACCTCGCCGCGCACCTCCAGCACCGCCGGCCAGCCCTCGCCGTCGAGCCGGGCGGGGATCACCTTGATCTGGCGCAGGTTGGCAGTGACGTCCTCGCCGGTGGTGCCGTCGCCGCGGGTCGCGCCCTGCACGAACGCGCCGTCCTCGTAGCGCAGGCTGATCGCCAGGCCGTCGAGCTTGGGCTCGGCCGAGAACAGCAGCCGCTGGCGATGCAGGCGCTCGTCGATGCGGCGCACGAAATCGTGCACTTCCTCGTCGCTGAAGGCATTGCCCAGCGACAGCATCGGCATCGCGTGCACCACCTCGGCGAAGCGCGAGGACGGCCTGCCGCCGACCTGGTGGCTGGGCGAATCGGCGCTGTCCAGCTGCGGATGCGCCGCTTCCAGCGCCTCCAGCTCGCGCATCAGCCGGTCGTACTCGGCATCGGGGATCAGCTGTTCGTCGCGCTCGTGGTAGGCGTGCGCGGCCACGGACAGCTGCTGGCGGAGCTCGGCGATGCGCTCGCGGGCGGGGGCGTCGGAAGTCATGCGCCGATTTTAACCGCGCGCCGGTGTATGCACCGCGTGTGGCGGGCCGCCGAAACGACAAGGGCGCCGCATGCGGCGCCCTTTGTTTACCCGGCTGGACTCACCAGCGCGGCGGCTTGGTCAGCGGCGGCGCCTGGTGCTGGCGGTCGTAGGCGCGCAGCTCGTCGCGGATGTGGGCGATGCGCTGGCGCCCGAGCGCGTTGCGGCTGTCGTCCAGCACCACGCCGTCGAGCAGTTCGGCCATGCGCTGCACGGTGGGCAGCATCTTTTCCCAGGCGTCGAGCGCGGTCATCGGCGCCGGCAGGGTCAGGAAGAAGGCGATGGCCGGGGTTTCCATCTCGCGGATGCGGGCCATGTCGAAGCTGCCCGGCTTCATGATGCTGGCCATGCTGAAGATCGGCCCGCGCTCGGGATGCCCTTCCACCAGCCGGTGGAAGACACCCATGTAGCCGAACACCAGCCCGGTCTTCTCGGCGGCGACCACGATGTCCTCGCCGCGCAGCACCTGGCCGGCACGCGCGGCCACGTACAGCGAGACGATCTTGTCGAAGTCCTGGCTGGCGCGCTTGCCCAGTTCGCTGCCGGCCGCGGCCTCGACGTCCGGCAATCCCAGCTCCGGCTGGCTCACTTCCGCGCCGGCGTCCGCATCGGCCACGGCATCGCCGCCCTCGCCGTCCGCGCCCAGCACCGGTTCGCGCCGCGGCTTGGCACCGTTATCAACCGGTTCGCGGCGCTTGCCCTGCGCCGGCTTCCGGGTCCTCCCGAACAGGAAGATCGCCGCGATCAGCAGCACTCCGGCGGCCAGGATGCCGATGCGCAACAGAGCCATGTCGGACATGCGGTGGGTTCTCCGGTCAACGTGTTCAGGTCGATAAAGAATGGCACGTCAGGCCGCGCCCGCCAAACGCGCGGCTTCCTCCAGGTCCACGCTGACCAGGCGGCTGACGCCCGGCTCGCGCATGGTCACGCCCGAGAGCTGGTGCGCGGCCTCCATCGTCGCCTTGTTGTGGCTGACGAACAGGAACTGCACCTTCTCGCTCATCTCCTTGACCATGTTGGCCAGGCGGCCGACGTTGGCCTCGTCCAGCGGCGCGTCCACCTCGTCGAGCAGGCAGAACGGCGCGGGGTTGAGCTGGAAGATGGCGAACACCAGCGCCACCGCGGTCATCGCCTTCTCGCCCCCGGACAGCAGCGAGATGCTGGACACGCGCTTGCCCGGCGGGCGCGCCATGATGGTCACGCCGGTGTCCAGCAGGTCCTCGCCGGTCAGTTCCAGGTAGGCGTGGCCGCCGCCGAACAGGCGCGGGTACAGCGCCTGCACGCCGGCGTTGACGCGGTCGAAGGTGTCCTTGAAGCGGCCGCGGGTCTCGCGGTCGATCTTGCGGATCGCCTCTTCCAGCGTCTCCAGCGCGGTGGTCAGGTCCACGTTCTGCGATTCCAGGTACTCGGCGCGCTGCGAGGCCTCGCCGTATTCGTGGATGGCGGCGAGGTTGACCGGTTCCAGCCGGCGCATGCGCGCGTCGATCTGCTGCACCGCCTGTTCCCACTCGCCGATGCGCGCGTCCTCGGGCAGGGTGTTGACCACGTCCTCCAGCACGAAGCCGGCCTTCTCCACCGCCGCCTGCAGCTGCTCGGCGCTGAGCACCAGCGCCTGCTGGTCGAGCTTGCGCTGGGAAATGCGCTCGCGCTGCGCCAGCGCCTGTTCGTCGCGCTGGTGGCGGGTCTGCTCCAGCGTGCGCAGTTCGGCGTCGATGCCGTCCAGCTGCGCGCGCGCCTCGGCCAGCACGCGGTCCACACGCACGCGCTCGCCCAGGGTGTTCTGGTGTTCGGCCTCCAGTGCCTGCACCGGCGTGTCGCCCTGGTCCAGCTGCGAATGCAGCTCGCCCAGGCGCGAATCCAGCTGCCCGCGCTGGGTGCTCATGCGTTCCAGCGCCTGCGACAGCGAGGCGATCTGCGCGCGTTGCGACTCCAGCGTCAGCGCCAGCGCGTGCATGCTGTCGCGCACGTTGCGCGCCGCGTCGCGCGCCAGGTCGCGCGCTGCGGTCAGCTGCCGGCGCTCGCCCTCCAATGCCTGCCGCGTGGTTTCCAGGCCGCCCATGCTGGACACGGCGTCCTCCAGCCGCACCCGCGCCTGCCCGGCCTGCTCGCGGCTGGTGTCCAGCGCGTCGAGCAGCTGCGCAAGCTCGGCCTCGATGTGCTCGATGCGGGTGCGCGCCGATTCCAGCCGGCCGCGCTGGCTCTGCATCTGCCCGGCCAGTTCCGAGGCGCCGCGATGCGCCTGGTACAGCGCCCGCTGCGCTTCCTCGCGCTGCTGCTCGGCGGCCAGCAGCTGTTCGCGGAACGCGCCGAGCTGGCGCTCGAGTTCGCCTTCGCGCTCCTGCAGGCCTTCGATCTGCTCGCGCAGGGCGACGATCTCGCGCTCGCGCAGCAGCGCGCCCTGCTTGGCCGCGCCCTGTCGCGACACCCGCACCCAGCCCTGGCCCAGGCGCTCGCCGTTGCGGGTGATGATCGAATCGCCCTCGTCCAGCCGCGGCTGCAGGTCGCGCGCGGCGGCCAGGTCCTCGGCGCCATGCAGGCGCGCCAGCAGGCGGCGGATCGCCAGCGGTCCCTGCACGCGCGCGGCCAGCGAGGTCGGCGCGAAATCCGCCTCGCCCGGGGTATCGGACACCAGCGCGATGCGGCCTTCGCCCAGTTCGCCCAGCGCATCGACCAGAGCTTCGGGCGCATCCACCAGCACGCCTTCGATCAACTGGCCCAGCGCGCTTTCCACCGCGTTTTCCCAGCCGCTTTCGACGGTGATGCGCTCGCCCACGCGCGCGGCCGAATCCAGCCCCTGCGCCTTCAGCCAGGCCACCGCGGCGCCCTGCTCCTGGCCGAGCGCGGCCTGCTGCAGGGTTTCCAGCGAAGACAGGCGGCCGCGCGCGGCCTGCGCCTGCTTGCGTACCTCGGCCAGTTCGGCCTGGCTGGTACGCTGCCGTTCCTGCAGCGTCGCCGCGCTTTCCTTGCGCAGTTCCACCTGCTCGTTCAGTTCGTCCAGCGTTGCGGCCTGGGATTCGTGCTGCAGCTGCAGCTGCTCGAACGCCTCGGCCAGCGCCTCCACGTCGAGGCCGGCGCGCTCGGCGGCCAGTGCCTCGCGGCGGCGGTCGGCTTCCAGGATCTGGCGATCGAGATAATCGACGCGGGTGCGCTCCACTTCGCCCGAGCGGGTGGCTTCGGAGGTGTTGCGGTTGTGCGCTTCCCAGCGCTGTTGCCAGTCGTGCAGCGCGGCTTCGGCCTCGCGCAGTCCTTCCTGGCGGAATTCGTTCTCTTCCTGCAGCTGTTCCAGCTGCGGCTCGGCGTTCTCCACCGCCTCGCGCAGCACCATCAGCCGCGCCTCGTCGCCGCTGATGTGCTGGCCCAGTTCGGCCAGCGCCTGGCGGGTCTCGTCGCGCGCCTTGTGCAGGCGCTGCGCCATCTCGCGCTGGTGCTGGATCTGCTGTTCCAGCCGCGCCAGCGTGCTGCCGACCTGGTAGACGTCGGCCTGCGCGCGGGCCAGCGTCTCGGCCGCTTCCTCGCGGCGCACGCGGCCGGTCTCGATGCGGCTCTCGGCCTCGCGCTGCTCGGCGATGAACTGCTGCAGCCGGGTTTCCTCGCGCGCCAGCGCCTCGCGCAGGCCGCCCAGGCGCGTATCCAGGCCGCGGTATTCCAGCGCCTTCCACTCGGCGTCCTTGACCCGGCGTTCTTCCTGCAGGGCCTGGTACTGCTCGGCCTGCCGCGCCTGGCGGCGCAGGTGCTCGAGCTGCTTGCCGATCTCCTCGCGCAGGTCGCCCAGGCGCTCCAGGTTCTCGCGGGTATGGCGGATGCGGGTCTCGGTTTCCTTGCGGCGCTCCTTGTACTTGGAGATGCCGGCGGCCTCTTCCAGGTAGACACGCAGGTCTTCCGGGCGCGCCTCGATGATCTGGCTGATCATGCCCTGCTCGATGATCGAGTAGCTGCGCGGGCCCAGGCCGGTGCCGAGGAACAGGTCGGTGATGTCGCGGCGCCGGCACTTGGTGCCGTTGAGGTAGTAGTTGCTGCTGCCGTCGCGGCTGACCAGGCGCTTGACCGAGATTTCGTTGAACGAGGCGTACTCGCCGGCGATGGTGTGGTCGGTGTTGTCGAAGATCAGCTCGACCGTGGCCTGCGAGACCGGCTTGCGCCCGGCAGAGCCGGAGAAGATCACGTCGGTCAGCGAATCGCCGCGCAGGCGGCTGGCCGAGCTCTCGCCCATCACCCAGCGCACCGCATCGATGATGTTGGACTTGCCGCAGCCGTTGGGCCCGACCACGCCGGTCATGTTGGTCGGCAGGTGCAGCGTCGTGGGATCGACGAAGGACTTGAAACCGGACAGTTTGATCGTGGATAGACGCATGGGGCAGCAGGGTTCCAGTGCCGGGCCGATGGGTGGCACCGTTGGGTTTTGCGGGGAATCAGGGCGCGGGAAAAACGGTCCGCGGGCAGTATAAGCCCCTCTCACCGCGGGAGAGGGGTTGGGTGCGGGTACGGGCGCAGCCTTGCGACATCCGGCTGCACGAGGCTTCGCCCGTACCCTCATCCGCCCCTCGCGTGCCGCTCCTGCGGCACGCCCCTCGGGCCGGCTTCGCCGTCCGCTTCGGCATCCTGCCTCGCGAGCGGGGCGCCTGCATCCGGCACATCCCTGTGCCCCACTCTCCGGGCGGCTTCGCCGCGCAATCCGGCAGTCCTGCCGGGTTGTCTCCTCAAGAGGGAAGCGACAAAAAGAACGGGCGCCTTGCGGCGCCCGTTCCGGATACAGCTTGAACCGCAGCGATCAGGCGTCGGCTTCGACGATGACCTTGACGGTGGTTTCCACGTCGGCGTGCAGCTTGATGATGACGTCGTACTCGCCGACGGCGCGGAAGGCGCCCTCGCCGAGGATGACTTCGCTCTTTTCCAGCGGCAGGCCGGCGGCGGTGAAGGCCTCGGCGATGTCGCGCGGGCCGACCGAGCCGTACAGCTTGCCTTCGGTCGACGCGTGCGCGCCGATGGTGACGCTGGCGTCGGCGAACTTGGCGGCGCGGGCTTCGGCGTCGTCGTGCGATGCCTTGGCCTTGGCTTCATAGTCGGCGCGCTTGGCTTCGAAGGCGGCGACGTTGGCTTCGGTGGCCGGCACGGCCTTGCCGTGCGGGACCAGGAAGTTGCGGCCGTAGCCCGGCTTCACGTCGACCAGATCGCCCAGGTTGCCCAGGTTGGTCACCTTCTGCAGAAGAATCAGCTTCATTTTCTTGCTCCGTTATTCGTTAGCGATGCCCCTTCAGGCACACCGCAACGCTTGCTGTCCGAATGGACGGGGGTGAAGGCGGGAACCAGCGATCAGGAACCAGAAACAGTGAAGGCCAGAGCCCTGCTGCGTTCCTCGTTCCCCAGCGGCGAAGCCGCCACTGGTTCCCGGCTTTCTCAGACGTCGTGGTTGTCCGTGTACGGGATCAGCGCCAGGAAACGGGCGCGCTTGACCGCCGTGGACAGCTGACGCTGGTACTTGGACTTGGTGCCGGTGACGCGGCTCGGCACGATCTTGCCGTTCTCGGTCAGGTACTGGCGCAGGGTGTTGAGATCCTTGTAGTCGATCTCCTTCACACCTTCGGCCGTGAACTTGCAGAACTTGCGGCGACGGAAGAACTTGGACATGAGCTGACTCCTTATTCGGCAGAGGCGGCGTCGTCGCCGGCTTCTTCATTGTTGGAATTGGCAGCTTCATCGTCGTCACGACGACGGCGCTCGCCACGCTCGGGCTTGTCGCCCTTCTCGTCCTTGCTCTTCATGATCAGCGACTGCTCGGTCTCGGCCTCGTCACGCTTGATGACCAGGTTGCGCAGCACGGCGTCGTTGAAGCGGAAGCTTTCGGTCAGTTCGTTCAGCACCGACTGGTCGGCTTCGATGTTCATCAGAACATAGTGGGCCTTGACCAGGTTCTGGATCGGATAGGCCAGCTGGCGGCGGCCCCAGTCTTCCAGGCGGTGGATCTTGCCGTTGTTGCCCTCGACCAGCGCCTTGTAGCGCTCGACCATGGCCGGGACCTGCTCGCTCTGGTCCGGATGGACCAGGAACACGACTTCGTAATGACGACTCATGTTTTTTTTCTACCTTTCGGATGTAGCCCTTTCGGGCCGGACAGCCCCCCGCCATGCAACGCGGTGGAGCAAGGACCCCCGCACCAGGGGCGCAGGGAGCCGCGCATTATCCACTGCGGACGGCTTGCGGACAAGTCGCGCCATCCTGCCGCCTGAACGCTGCGTTCGCCTGGTGGCACCGGCCCCGGGACCTCATGCTGCGCCGCAGCAGTACACTATGGAACCGTTTCCACGCCGATCCCGGATACGCCGTGCCCTCCCCCTCCTCCCTGGCCGCGACGCTGAACCCGCGGCAACGCACCCTCATCCTGCTGGCCCTGTCGCTGGGCGGTTTCGCCATCGGCACCAGCGAGTTCGCCAGCATGGGCCTGATGCTGGAAATCAGCCGCGGGCTGGCGATCAGCGAGGCCCAGGTCGGCCACCTGATCAGCGCCTACGCCATCGGCGTGGTGGTCGGCGCGCCGCTGCTGGCCTTCGCCGGTGCCGGCGTCAGCCGCCGCACCCTGCTGCTCTGGCTGATGGGCTTCTACGCCGCCGGCAACCTGGCCAGCGCACTGGCGCCCAACTACGCCAGCATGCTGCTGGCCCGCTTCGTGGCCGGCCTGCCGCATGGCGCCTACTTCGGCGTGGCGATGCTGGTGGCCGCCTCGATCAGCCCACCGGAACAGCGCGGCGCGGCGGTCTCGCGGGTGCTGCTGGGCCTGTCCATCGCCATCCTGGTCGGCAACCCGCTGACCACCTGGCTGGGCCAGCAGTTCGTCTGGCGCACGGCGTTCGCCCTGGTCAGCCTGCTGGCGCTGGCCACCGTGGCCATGCTCGCGCGCCATCTCCGCCCGGACCCGGACGAGGTCCGCACCACGCCGATGCGCGAACTGCGCGCCTTCAACCGCCCGCAGGTGTGGCTGGCGCTGGCGATCGGCGCGATCGGCTTCGCCGGCATGTTCTGCGTGTTCACCTATCTGGCGCCGACCCTGGTCGACGTCACCGGCGTGGACGAGCGCTGGATGCCGGTGGCGGTGGGGCTGTTCGGCGTGGGCGCGATCATCGGCAACGTCGCCGGCGGCAAGCTGGTCGACCGCCTGCAGTTCCGCGCCGCCGGCGTACTGCTGGCGTGGTCGATCCTGGTGCTGATGCTGTTCCCGCTGGCCGCCGGTTCGGCCTGGACCATGGCGCCGGCGATCATCGCGGTCGGCACCATGGGCGCGCTCGCCGTCGCCCTGCAGACCCGGCTGATGGACGCGGCCGGCGAGGCGCAGACCCTCGCCGCGGCCTCAAACCACGCCGCGTTCAACACCGCCAACGCGCTCGGCCCCTGGCTCGGCGGCATGGCGATCGGCGCCGGCTTCGGCCATGCCTCCACCGGTTACGTGGGCGCGGCCACCGCCGCGGTCGGCCTGCTGCTGTGGGTCGTGGCGATGCGACTGGACCGCCGCCGCGCGGCGCGGGCGCTGGCCTGCTGCCGGTGAACCGTCGGGCGCAGCGTCGGCCAGCGCCCGCCTGTTCCGCCTCAGCGGTGGCTTTCGTCGGTGGTGAAGCTTTCGCCGCAGCCGCACTCGGCGGTGGCGTTGGGGTTCCTGAAGGTGAAGGTCTCGCTCAGGCCCTGCTTGCCGAAATCGATCTCGGTGCCGTCCACCAGGGCCAGGCTGTCGGCGTCGACGAAGATGCGCACGCCGTCCTGCTCGAACACGGTGTCGTCCTCGCGCTGTTCGCGCGCCAGGTCGGTGACGTGGCCCCAGCCCGAGCAGCCGGTGCGGGTCACGCCGAAACGCAGGCCCAGCGCGCCGGGGGTCTGCTCGACGAAGCGCTGGACGCGGGCGAAGGCGACGGGAGTGAGGTGGATGGCCATGGGGGAGCGACTCCGGGGGATTGCGGGGGCGATTATAGGAAAAGCCGGCTGTACCGGCCCGGGATGGCGGATTCCTCGCCTGTCCGGCCGCGCAGCCGCTAGAATTCCGTGTTCACAGATCGAGTCGATCAGCAGAGGATTCAAGTCATGACGGTGGTCAGCGTTGCGCACGCCCTGGCCGGGAAGATCCCGGAAGGCGGAGAAGTCACGGTTCGCGGTTGGGTTCGCACGGTCCGTGCCTCCAACGGGCTGGCCTTCGTCAATGTCAGCGACGGCTCCGGCTTCGCTCCGATCCAGGTCGTGGCCACCGATGCGCTGGCCAATTTCGACGACGTCAAGCGCCTGACCCCGGGCTGCTCGGTCGTCGCCAGCGGCAGGCTGGTGAAGTCGCAGGGCAAGGGCCAGAGCTTCGAGATCCAGGGCGAAAGCCTGGAAATCGTCGGCTGGGTCGAGGACCCGCTGACCTACCCGATCCAGCCCAAGCCGATGTCGCCGGAATTCCTGCGCGAAGTGGCGCACCTGCGCCCGCGCACCAACCTGTTCGGCGCGGTCACCCGCATCCGCGACTGCCTGGCCAAGGCGGTGCACCGCTATTTCCACGAGAACGGCTACTACTGGATCAGCACGCCGATCATCACCACCTCCGACGCCGAGGGCGCCGGCCAGATGTTCCGCGTCTCCACGCTGGACATGGCCAACCTGCCGCGCGGCGAAGACGGCGGCATCGACTTCAGCCGCGACTTCTTCGGCAAGGAAACCTTCCTGACCGTGTCCGGCCAGCTCAACGTCGAGGCCTACTGCCTGGCGCTGAGCAAGGTCTACACCTTCGGCCCGACCTTCCGCGCCGAGAACAGCCACACCACCCGCCACCTGGCCGAGTTCTGGATGGTGGAGCCGGAAATCGCCTTCGCCGACCTGGCCGAAGACGCGCGCGTGGCCGAGGACTTCCTCAAGTACCTGTTCCGCGCCGTGCTCGACGAGCGCGCCGACGACATGGCCTTCATCGCCGAGCGCGTGCAGAAGGACGCCGTCACCCGCCTGGAGACCTTCGTCAACGCGCCGTTCGAGCGCATCGAGTACACCGATGCGGTCAGCCTGCTGCAGAAGTCCGGCAGGAAGTTCGACTACCCGGTCGAATGGGGCCTGGACCTGCAGACCGAGCACGAGCGCTGGCTGACCGAGGAACATGTCGGCCGCCCGGTGGTGGTGACCAACTACCCCGAGCACATCAAGGCCTTCTACATGCGCCTGAACGACGACGGCAAGACCGTCGCGGCGATGGACGTGCTGGCCCCGGGCATCGGCGAGATCATCGGCGGCAGCCAGCGCGAGGAGCGCCTGGACATCCTCGACGCGCGCATGGCGCAGTTCGGCCTGGATCCGGAGCACTACCAGTGGTACCGCGATTTCCGCCGCTACGGCTCGGTGCCGCACGCCGGCTTCGGCCTGGGCTTCGAACGGCTGGTGGTGTACGTCTGCGGCCTGTCCAACATCCGCGACGCCATCCCCTACCCGCGCGCGCCGGGCTCGGCGGAATTCTGACGGCGAGGAACCAGATGAGAAACGAGAAACCCGTGGACGCCAACGCAGCGCGCGGACGCGCCCAGCTCTGGCCCCTCGTTCCCGCTCGCTGGTTCCCGGCCCGATGACGCTCTTCCTCGCCCTGTGCTTCGTCGGCGTGGCCATCGCCGGGCTCAGCGCGTTCCTGATCTTCTGGCCGCTGACGCTGATCCACATCCGCGACCGGCATCCGGCGCTGGCGGCCGATTTCGGCGCCGGCGCCTTCCTCAAGCCGCAGTCGCTGCGCTGGCTGCTGGGCCGCGGCTTCGCCGGCATCCCCGACCCCTCGCTGTCCGGACTGGCCACGCCGGCCCGCATCGCCCTGCTGGTGATGTGCGGCGGGCTGGGCATGGCGCTGGCGCTGTGGCTCTTCTCGCAGGCAATGACATGAACGACATCGACACCTCCACCGACCAGTGGTGGCTGGCCAGCCTCGGCACCACCCTGGTCTGGGCGCGCCTGCGCGTGCGCCCGGCCGGTACCGCCGAGGTGCTGGACAGCGACGGCAACACCCTGAGCTACGACAGCGAGGACACCGCGCGCGCGCAGCTGTTCGACGCCGAGTTCGTCGCCTGGGACGGGCTGGACGAAGAGGATGCGCTGGCGCGCGGCTTCTCGCTGCACGAGGTGCAGCCGCCGCGGGCGGCCAGCGACGACGAACTGCGCGGACGCATGGTGCAGTCGCTGGGCGGACGCGCCTGAGCGGCCGATGTTCACCCCACGCGCCTTCGCCGAGCATGATCTGGTCTGGCTGGATCGCCTGCTGGCGCGCGACCCGTTCGTCACCGTGCTGACCACCGGCAGCGACGGCCTGCCCGAACTGACCCGGCTGCCGGTGCTGTACCGGCGCGACGGGCAACGCATCGAACTGCTCGGCCACTGGGCGCGGGCCAACCCGCAGGCGCGCCATGCCGGTGCCGCCAAGGTGCTGGTCGATGGCCCGCATGGCTACATCTCGGCCAGCTGGTATCCGGACAAGGACAGTGCCGCGCGCGTGCCGACCTGGAACTACGCCGGCGCCGAACTGTGCGGCCGCCTGGAACCGTTCGACGATGAAGACGCGCTGGCCGCGCTGGTAGGCGAACTCAGCGATCATTTCGAGGCGGGCGTGGGCCAGCACTGGCGTTTCGAACCCGAGCGCGGGGAACAGCGCCGCCAGCTGCGCGGCATCGTCGGCTTCCGCTTCCATACCGAACAGGTACAGATCAAGCTGAAACTTAGCCAGAACCATCCGGACGCCAACCGGCAGGCGGTGATCGCCGCGCTGGAACAGCTGCCGGGCCATGCGCCTGGCGAACTGGCGCAGTGGATGCGCCATCACCGCGGGCAGGCCGCCGCCGGCGACTGAGCGCACCCGTTTCCCGTGGCGGCACGGCCACCGCGGCCGCGCCCTCCTCCCCACCGACGTCAGGGACACCCGACATGAAAGACATCCGCAGGCTGCTGCAGAACAACCGCGAATGGGCGGACCGGATCGCCAAGGAAGATCCCGACTTCTTCCACCAGCTGGCCAAGCAGCAACATCCGGAATACCTGTGGATCGGCTGCTCCGATTCACGCGTGCCGGCCAACCAGATCATCGGCATGGCCCCGGGCGAGGTGTTCGTGCACCGCAACGTCGCCAACGTGGTGGCGCACAGCGACCTGAACTGCCTGAGCGTGGTGCAGTACGCGGTGGACCAGCTGAAGGTCAAGCACATCCTGATCGTCGGCCACTACGGCTGCGGCGGCGTGCACGCCTGCCTGCACAACACCCGCGTCGGCCTGGCCGACAACTGGCTGCGCCATGTCGGCGACGTGGTGCAGAAGCACTCGGCGATCCTCGATGCGATCGAGGACGACGAACTCAGGCACGCCCGCCTGTGCGAACTGAACGTGATCGAGCAGGTCGCCAACCTGTGCCGCTCGACCATCGTCGAGGATGCCTGGGCGCGCGGCCAGAAGTTGATGGTGCACGGCTGGGTCTACAGCCTGAAGGACGGCCGCGTCAGCGAGATGGGCATCGACGTGGGCGCGTCCGAAGACCTGAAGCCGGCCTACGAGAGCGCCCTGGCCTTCGTCCCGCGCCATGGCCGGCGCGACTGATTCCCGACAGGAGCCGACCATGCTCGCCTCGCCGATCAACCTGCACGCCTGGATCGAAGACAACCGCCACCTGCTCAAGCCGCCGGTGGGCAACCGGATGATCGACAACGGCGACTTCATCGTCATGGTGGTCGGCGGGCCCAATACGCGCACCGACTTCCATTACGACGAAGGCCCGGAGTGGTTCTACCAGCTCGAGGGCGAGATGGTGCTCAAGGTGCAGGAAGACGGCGCTGTGCGCGACATCCCGATCCGCGCCGGCGAGATCTTCCTGCTGCCGCCGCGGGTGCCGCATTCGCCGCGGCGCCCGCCCGGCGGCGTCGGCCTGGTGGTCGAACGCAAGCGCCTGCCGCACGAACTCGACGGCGTGACCTGGCACTGCGAGCAGTGCAACCACAAGCTGTACGAGGAATTCTTCCACCTGGGCAACATCGAGACCGACCTGCCCAAGGTGTTCGACCGCTTCCATTCCTCGCTGGCGCACCGCACCTGCGGGCAATGCGGCGCGGTGCACCCGCTGCCGGCGCAGGCCTGAGCGCCCCCCGCACGCAAAAAACGCACCGCCAAACGCCCCCCCGTAGGAGCGGCTTCAGCCGCGATAGGGCTTTACCGATCGAACCCTTCACCGCGCAAGCCCTATCGCGGCTGAAGCCGCTCCTACGACCGTGTGCCGCGGGCCGGCGGTACACTGCGGCCACACTTCAATGCACGCGCCCCGATGAACGAACTCCTGTCCCCGGCCCACGCCGCCGCGCTCGATGCGGCCGACCCGCTGCGCCAGCTGCGCGGCCAGTTCCTGTTCCCGCAGCACCAGGGCGCCGACCAGGCCTACTTCGTCGGCAACTCGCTCGGCCTGCAGCCGCGCGGCGCGCAGGCGATGGTGCAGGAAGTGATGGACCTGTGGGCGCGCATCGCGGTCGAAGGCCACTTCACCGGCCCGACCCACTGGATGAACTACCACCGCCTGGTACGCGACCAGCTGGCGCGCGTGGTCGGCGCGCAGCCGGTGGAAGTGGTGGCGATGAACACGCTGAGCGTGAACCTGCACCTGATGATGGTCAGCTTCTACCGGCCCACGCGCGAACGCCCGGCGATCCTGATGGAGGCCGGCGCCTTCCCCACCGACCGCCACGCGGTCGAGGCGCAGATCCGCTTCCATGGCTTCGACCCGGCCACCGACCTGATCGAAGTGCAGCCGGACGAGGCCAACGGCACGCTGTCGATGGCGGCGATCGAACGCGCCATCGCCGAGCACGGCAGGCGCGTGGCGCTGGTGCTGTGGCCCGGCGTGCAGTACCGCAGCGGCCAGGCGTTCGACCTGGACGCGATCACCCGGCTGGCGCGCGCGCAGGGCGCCAACGTCGGTTTCGACCTGGCGCACTCGGTCGGCAACATGCCGCTGGCGCTGCACGACGTCGCGCCCGATTTCGCGGTGTGGTGCCACTACAAATACCTCAACGGCGGGCCGGGCGCGGTCGCCGGCTGCTTCGTGCACGAGCGCCATGCCCGCGACGCCACGCTGCCGCGCTTCGCCGGCTGGTGGGGCCACGAGCAGGCCACGCGCTTCCGCATGGCGCCGGAGTTCGTGCCCGAGCTGGGCGCCGAGGGCTGGCAGCTGAGCAACCCGCCGGTGCTGGGGCTGGCGCCGCTGCGCGCATCTCTGGAACTGTTCGACCAGGCCGGCATGGACGCGCTGCGCGCCAAGTCGCTGCAGTTGACCGGCTATCTGGAAACGCTGGTGCGCACGCGCCTGTCCAGCGTGCTGCAGATCGTCACCCCCGCCGAGACCGAACGGCGCGGCTGCCAGTTGTCGCTGCGCGTGAGCGGCGGCCGCGAACAGGGCCGCTCGCTGTTCGAGTACCTGCAGTCGGTCGGCGTGCTCGGCGACTGGCGCGAACCGGACGTGATCCGCATTTCCCCGACCCCCATGTACAACCGCTACCGCGACGTGCTGCGCTTCGTCGAGGAAGTGGAAGCCTGGGCCGGCCCCTGATCCATCGGAAGCAATGACTTGAGCGTTTCCCCCACGCGTCACCTGACCCTGATCGGCGCCGGCCTGGCCGGCTCGCTGCTCGCCATCCTGCTCTCGCGCCGCGGCTGGCGCATCACCGTCTACGAACGCCGCGGCGACCCGCGCGTGGCCGACTACGAAAGCGGCCGCTCCATCAACCTCGCATTGGCCGAACGCGGCCGCAACGCGCTGCGCCGGGCCGGCGTGGAGGACGCGGTGATGGAACGCACGGTGATGATGCGCGGGCGCATGGTGCATCCGCGCGGCGGCGGCGCGGCGCAGTTGCAGCGCTATGGACGCGACGACAGCGAGGTGATCTGGTCGGTGCACCGCAAGGACCTCAACACCACGCTGCTGCAGCTGGCCGAGGATGCCGGCGCCCGCTTCCACTTCCACCATCGCCTGCACACGGTGGACTTCGATGCCGGCTACGCGCGTTTCATCGACGACCGCGACGACCAGCCGCAGGACATCCACTTCGACACGCCGCTGGTCGGCGCCGACGGCGCCGGCTCGGCGCTGCGCGCGGCGATGAACCGCAAGTCGCCGCTGGGCGAACGCACCGACTTCCTCGACCACTCCTACAAGGAGCTGGAGATCCCGCCCGGCGCCGACGGCGGATTCCTGATCGAACCCAACGCGCTGCACATCTGGCCGCGCGGCCGCTACATGTGCATCGCCCTGCCCAACGACGAAGGCACCTTCACCGTCACCCTGTTCCTGCCCAACGCGGGCGACCCCAGTTTCGCCACGGTGCGCAGCGGCGCCGAGGCCGAGGCGCTGTTCGCGCGCGAATTCGCCGACGCGCTGCCGCTGATCCCGCACCTGCGCCGCGACTGGGAACAGCATCCGCCCGGCCTGCTCGGCACCCTGTACCTGGACCGCTGGCACCTGGGCGGCAAGGCGGTGCTGCTGGGCGACGCGGCGCATGCGATGGTGCCGTTCCACGGCCAGGGCATGAACTGCGCCTTCGAGGACTGCATCGCGCTGGCGGACCTGCTGGAGACGCACGAGGACACGGCGCAGGCCTTCGCCGCGTTCGAGGCCGAGCGCAAGCCCAACGCCGCGGCGATCCAGCAGATGGCGCTGGACAACTACCTGGAGATGCGCGACCACGTCGCCGACCCGGCCTTCCTGCTGCAGCGCGAACTGGAGCAGGAGCTGCAGCGCCGCTGGCCGACGCGCTTCGTACCGCACTACACCATGGTCACCTTCCTGCATACGCCGTACGCGGTGGCGCTGGAACGCACCCGCCTGCAGCAGCGCATCCTCGCCGAGGCCACCGCCGGTCACGCCACGCTGGAGCGCATCGACTGGACCGCCCTGGAGAAGACCATCCACGCGCAGCTGGCGCCCCTGGAAGGAGCGCACTGATGGCGCGCGTCCTGCGACGGGCGACGGTACCGTCGCCGCGGATGATGCCGACGACTGGCCGACGGTAAGACCCCCATGCCCGATACCTTCCTGTTCTACGACCTCGAAACCTTCGGCCAGGACCCGCGCCGCACCCGCATCGCGCAGTTCGCCGCGGTGCGCACCGACGCGCAACTGCAGGTGATCGACGAGCCGGTCAGCTTCTTCGTCAAGCCGGCCAACGACCTGCTGCCCTCGCCCATCGCCACGCTGATCACCGGCATCACCCCGCAGCATGCGCTGGCCGAGGGCGTGAGCGAGGCCGAGGCCTTCGCCCGCATCAACGAACTGATGGCGCGGCCGCAGACCTGCACCCTGGGCTACAACACGCTGCGCTTCGACGACGAGTTCGTGCGCCACGGCCTGTTCCGCAATTTCTTCGATCCCTACGAGCGCGAGTGGCGCGGCGGCAACTCACGCTGGGACCTGCTGGACATGCTGCGGCTGGTGCACGCGCTGCGCCCGGATGGCATCGCCTGGCCGCAGCGCGAGGACGGCGCCACCTCGTTCAAGCTCGAACACCTGGCCTTGGCCAACGACGTGCGTCAGGGCGACGCGCACGAGGCGCTGTCCGACGTCTACGCCACCATTGGCATGGCGCGGAAGTTCCGGCAGGCGCAGCCGCGCATGTGGGACTACGCGCTGAAGCTGCGCGACAAGCGTTTCGTCGCCAGCCTGCTGGACGTGGTGGCGATGCAGCCGGCGCTGCACATCTCGATGCGCTACCCCGCCAGCCGCCTGTGCGCCGCGCCGGTGCTGCCGCTGGCCACGCACCCGCACATCGGCAACCGGGTGATCGTGTTCGACCTGGACGGCGATCCGCAGGCGCTGCTGGACCTGTCCGGGGAGGAGATCGCGCAGCGCCTGTACACCCGCGCCGCCGACCTGCCGGAAGGCCAGCAGCGCATTCCGCTCAAGGAAGTGCACCTGAACAAGGTACCGGCGCTGGTGGCCTGGAACCACCTGCGCGCCCCCGATTTCGAGCGGCTGTGCATCGACCCCGTGGCCATGGAGGCGCGCGCCGCGCAGCTGCGCGCGCACGGGCCCGAACTGGCCGAGAAGGTACGCCGGGTGTTCGCCCGCGAGCGTCCGGCCGAAGGTCCGCCCGATCCCGATGGCGCGCTGTACGACGGTTTCCTCGCCGATGGCGACCGCGCGCAGCTGGCGCGCGTGCGCGCCTGCCCGCCCGATGCGCTGGCGCAGCTGGAGGGGAATTTCCGCGACCCGCGCCTGCCGGAGCTGCTGTTCCGCTATCGCGCGCGCAACCACCCGCGCACGCTGGACGCCGGCGAACGGGCGCGCTGGGACGACTACCGCCGCCAGCGCTTCGCCACGCCGGGCATGGCCGAGCAGACGATGGACGACTACCTGACGCAGATCAGCGCGCTGCGCGGCGAACACCACGACAATCCCGCCTCGCTGGCCCTGCTCGATGCACTGGAGCAGTGGCGCCTCACCCTGCAGGAAACGCCATGACCGCCTATTTCAGCGACGCCAGCTTCAAGTTCCTGCGCGGCCTCGCCCGCCACAACGAGAAACCGTGGTTCGCCGAGCACAAGCACGAGTACGAGGAACACGTGCGGCAGCCGTTCCTGCGCCTGATCACCGACCTGCAGCCGGACCTGGCGCAGGTCAGCGCGCATTTCCGCGCCGATCCGCGCACCGTCGGCGGCTCGCTGTTCCGCATCTACCGCGATTCGCGCTTCTCCAACGACAAGACCCCGTACAAGACCTGGCAGGGCGCGCGCCTGTTCCACGAACGCCGCAAGCAGGTGCCGGCGCCGTCGTACTACATCCACCTGGCGCCGGGCGAGAGCTTCGTCGGCGCCGGCATCTGGCATCCGGAGCCGGACACGCAGCGCCGCATCCGCCAGTTCATCTTCGACAACCCCGGCAGCTGGAAAACCGCCGCGCATGCGCCGGCCACGCGCCGGCGCTACGAATTCGAGACCAGCGAGAAGCTGGTGCGCGCGCCGCGCGGCTTCCCCGCCGATTTCGAGTTCATCGACGACCTCAAGCACCGCAACTGGGTGCTGTGGCGCCCGCTGGACGATGCGGCCATGACCGGCCCGCGGCTGCGCCGGACCCTCGCCGCCGACCTCGCCGCGCTCGGCCCCTTCGTCGATTACCTGTGCGCGTCGCTGGACCTGGAGTTCTGAGCACGGCGGGATTCACGCCGTGCCGGCGGATTTGCGGCACCCTAGCCGGCAGTCGCCCCACCGGAGCCGCCGCATGGCCGCCATCCATCACCAGATCTGGATCGACGCACCGCTGGCCACCGTCCATGCCGGGCTGGCCACGGCCGGGGGACTGGGCCGCTGGTGGATCGCCCATACCGGCAGCGTGATCGACGGCGCGACGGTGCTCAGCCACAACCCGGGGCCGGCGCACGGCGTGGTGGCGATGAAGGTGCTGGAAGCGTCCGCGCACTGCGTGCGCTGGGAAACGATCAGCCGGCATCCGGCGCAGAGCCCGGCCTCGGCCTGGACCGGCACCGAGATCCGCTTCGAGCTGTCGCGCCGCGCCAGCCCCGGCGCCTGGCGCGGCCTGCCGCACGAGGGCGAGCCGATGACGGTGCTGGAATTCCGGCACCTGGGCTGGAACCCGGACAGCGAATTCCTCGGCTTCTGCAGCCAGGCCTGGGCCGAGACCCTGGTGATGCTGCGGCGCTGGGCCGAATCCCATCCCGACCTGCCAGCCTGAGACCGGAGCGCGCGCATGAAGAAATGGCTGCTTCCCGCCGTCGCCACGCTGCTGGTGCTGCTCGCCGGCTACGTGGCCGCCGGCCCCTGGCTGGCGATCCACGGCATCGGCAAGGCGATCGAACAGCGCGATGCGGCGCGCCTTTCCCGCCATGTCGATTTCCCCGCGCTGCGGGTCAACCTCAAGGCGCAGCTCGACGACCAGCTGGTGCGGCGGGCCGGCAGCGACATGCAGTCCAGCCTGTTCGGCGCGGTCGCGCTGGGCGTAGCCGGCCGCCTGACCGGCGCGGCGGTGGACGTGATGATCACCCCCGCCGGCATCGCCGCCCTGCTGCAGGGCCATGGCGTGTGGAAGCGCGCCACCGGCGATACCGCCGACGGCGACACCTGGGGTCCGCCCGCGCCCGCGCGTCCGCTGCAGGGTGCGCACGGACGCTACGAATCGCTGTCGCGCTTCACCGCCACCCGGCAACTGGACGATGGCAGCGACGTGGTCTTCGTGCTGACCCGGCAGGGCCTGCGCTGGCGCCTGACCGACATCACGCTGCCGCTGGACTCGCCGCGCTGAAGCCGGCCTGCCTGCCTGCATGATCCATGCACGGCACGGACTTTCGCACGCAATGCCTGACTCCGTCTTTGTCAGGCGTAGTGGCTGGAGAGGCGTGCCGGTCCCGGATGCGAACGGTATCGGAGAAACCCTGCATTCATCGCACGCACTCCGAGGACGGCGCGGTCCGGCATTGAGCCGATGGCCGCCTCTTTCCTGGCGGCAACGGGGCAGAACACAAGGCGGTCGACACGACGCGCGACGGTGATTTCGGCCCGCTGCCACGAGGCCGTCCGTGTCTTCCTCGGCAGTCATCGCGCAGCCTTGTCGCCGACGGAAAGAGAGCCTCGCCGCGCGGGACAAGCCGTGTCCCCAAGGGCATCACGGAAATCGGACATTCGCCATCGATCCACATCGTCTGCGGACGCGATCGATGCAACGCATGCCCAAGCCCACAAGGCGCGTGAAACCGCCAGCGCGTGCAAAGTGCTAGCATGCCCGTGCAGGCGATGCCTGCCCCGCGCGTTCCGCGCAGCCGCCAAGGCAGTTGCCCGCTCCGCTCCCTTTCCTGCGTCATCCGCTCCGGCGCATCCGGACGGCCGCTCAACGGGAGTATTCATGTACCCACACTCCACCTGCGGCAAACCGGCATCACGCCGGCCCGGCATCCGTTTCGGCGGGCAGGCATCGGCAGCGTCCTCCACGCCATGCGGCATGCAGGGAGGCAGGCTCTGAACCCGTCCACCCGGCGGACGCCTTCCGCGGTCCGTTGCACGTCCTGCGATGCTGTGTGCTGCCGCCTGACCGTGGTACTGGGCAGCGAAGACGTCGTCCCGGAGCACCTGACCACCCGGCTCCACGGCCTGCGGGTCATGGCGCGCGATCCGGAGGGCTGGTGCGTGGCCGTGGATGGGCAGCGGATGAACTGCCGGATCCATGCGAGCCGGCCGGCCGTGTGCAGATCCTTCGTCATGGGCGGCCCTTATTGCAGGTCCGTACGCGAGGAATACGCGCGCCCCGCAAGCGGCACCATCGAATCGACACTGGCATGAGGAAAGAAATGAGCACTCTGCGCAAGTCCGGCACTGCCGCACCGAAAAGAACGACCGCGGCATTCTCCAGCCCATCCCAGCACGGGCCATTGACCCGCGAGCGCATCGCCGAGGACCTGGCCGCGTTCGGCAAGGCCGGCGGAAAGATAGAAACCCTCGGCAACACCCCGTTGCGCGGCAAGGTCGAAAGCCCGAAACCCGCCCCGTCCGGCCGGGCCGGCAAGGCGCCGGCTGCCACCGACGGCACCGCAGGAAAACCCTGACCCCTCCCTCCCCAACGGACGACGACTTTGGCCAAGATCAACTATTCATTCGAAAAGCGTCAGCGCGAGCTGGCCAAGAAAAAGCAGAAGGACGCGAAGCTCGCCAAGAAGCGCGCCGACAACGGCACGGCGCCAGCCGATGCGGCCGACCGGCCGGCATCCGCCTCCTGATGTAGAAAGCGCACCGGCGCACCCTGTGCGCAGGTGCGCCCAGCCGCTTCAACGCGGGACCGCCCGGCAACGCATGACGGCGGTGCGCGGATTTTCCGTCAATGCCGCTTTGGGCGCGCCGGTGGTGCGACTGGGTACACCATGCCAGCAGGCGATGTCGAAAGGCAGGAGGCGGCATGCGGGATTCCATCGTCCTGACGCTTCGGGCGGGAAAGGAATCCTCCCACCGCTTCCAGCGGCTGCATGGCGCACTCCGTTCCAATGAAAAAGCCCGGCGTGAGCCGGGCTTTTTCATCAGGCGGTCGCAGGTCGGATCAGACCACGCGCACCTGGTCGGCCTGCATGCCCTTCTGGCCCTTCACCGCCACGTAGGTGACCTTCTGGCCTTCCTGCAGCGACTTGAAGCCGGACGATTCGATCGAGCGGAAGTGGACGAACAGGTCTTCGCCACCGCCATCCTGGGTGATGAAGCCAAAACCCTTGGCGTCGTTGAACCACTTCACGGTACCGGACTGGGACTGGGACATTTCAATGCTCCTTGTTACGGATGGAAGCCGCATTCGCGGCAGGACGCTGATTCCAAGGAGAATTGAGAAGCGGGTGCAACAGTGCAGAAGGCGAACCTCTACAGCATCGGGCCACGATTCAAGGTGACCCTTGTAATTCAGCACGCCCACGGTAGTGGCTTCTCGCGCGCAAAGCAAATGCGGGACCGGATCGCGGTTCAGTCTGAGCTCCTCTGCATGCGCCGCCGCGTCGTGTGCACGCGCTCCATACGGGCATGGTGAACTCAGCGCGGCACGGCGCGCGCCCATGCGGCGGACAACCGCTGGAAGCCGGCGCGCAGTTGTCCGCGCGCGCGCCATGGCAACGCGGCGAGCGCGGCGTCCACCGGCTCCGGATGCGGCATGCCGTTCCAGGCGATCGCCACCTTGTTGCTCATGTCCGGCTCGTCCAGCTTCAGCACGCGGCCGTCGAAACTGCGGCGCAGCCGCGTCAGGTGGGCGCGGGTGTCGGTGTCGTAGAGATTGCTGGCCATGACGCCGTCGGCGCCCAGCGCGGCGCGGCAGTCGTCGTAGAACGCCTGGGTGGACAGCGCCGCGGGAATGCCCTGCGCGTCGTAGGCATCGAGCAGCAGCAGGTCGAAGCAGCCGCGATGGCCGCGCAGCCAGTGCGCACCGTCGATGCACTCCACGCGCAGCCGCGCATCGTCGTCCGGGATGCGGAATTCGCCGCGCAGCGCGATCACGTCCGCATCGCTCTCGGCCACGTCGATGCGCGCCAGCGGCAGGTGGCGGTGGCAGAACTTTACCTGCGCGCCGCCGCCCAGCCCGATGATGCCGATGCGCCGCGGCCGCGGGTGCAGCCACAGCGCGGCGAGCATGGTGCGCGTATAGCCCACGTGCAGCCGCTGCGGGAACCAGCGCGACATGCGCGTCTGGGTGACGTCGCCACGGAACTGCAGTTCCACATGCCGCCAGGTGCGGCGGACGTGGGCGCCTCCGCCGCCGTTCATTCCGCGCGGTCGGCGTTGGCGATGCCGTGCGGCACGTGGCCGGCGGCGACGCTGTGGTGCTGGCGGGCGCTGTCGATGTTGTGCTGAGAATCGTCGAAAAAGATGTCCGCACCGAAGGCCTCCAGGAACGGTCCCTTGTGGCGGCCGCCGAGGAACAGCGCCTCGTCCAGGCGCACGCCCCACTCGCGCAGGGTGCGGATCACCCGCTCGTGCGCCGGCGCCGAGCGCGCGGTGACCAGCGCGGTGCGGATCGGCGCCTCCTCGCCCGCCGGGAACGCGGTCTGCAGCGCATGCAGCGCCGACAGGAAGTTGCGGAACGGCCCGCCGCTGAGCAGTTCGCGCGCGTTCTCGCGCTCGTGGCGGCCGAAGGCTTCCACGCCGTGCTCGCGCGAGATGCGCTCGCCCTCGTCGCCGAAGATCACCGCGTCGCCGTCGAAGGCGATACGCAGCTGCGCCGGCGGGCGGCCGGTATCGGTAGCCGCGGCGGCGGCGGACACCTCGCCGGGACCGCGCGGCAGGATGGTGGCCGCGGCGATGCCGTGCACCAGCGCGCGCCGCACCGATTCGGGGTTGGCGGACAGGAACAGGTCGGTGCCGAACGGCTTGACGTACGGCCAGGTCGGCTCGCCGGCGGTGAAGGTGGCGCGCACGATGCCCAGCCCGTAATGCTGGATCGAGTTGAAGATGCGCAGCCCGGTATCGGCCGAGTTGCGCGAGAGCAGGATCACCTCCACCCGCGGCGTTTCCACCGGCGCGCCGTCGTTCAGCGCCAGCAGCTTGCGCACCACCGGGAAGGCCACGCCGGGCTTGAGGATGTCGTCCTCGTGCTCGCGCTGGTAGGCGGCATAGGCTTCCACGCCCTCGCGCTCGAACAGGGCATGGCCTTCTTCAAGGTCGAACAAGGCGCGCGAGGTCACCGCGACGGTGAGCAGCCGGGGGGAGTTGTCGCCCATGAGGAAACCTGACGAAGGTGATGGAGTGGGAGCTGGAAGTCTAACCGGAAGCGCCCTTGTGCCTGCGGGAGAGAGTGCGGCAGGATTGCCAGGCTGCACGGAGAAGCCGCCAGGAAGGGGGGTACAGGATGTGCCGCATGCAGGTGCGCCGAGGGGCCAACGAGGTGTGAATGGATTGCGGATGGTTGACCATCGTGGTCTCCGCCCTCCCCTCACCCCAACCCCTCTCCCGGTGGGAGAGGGGCCTTGCGCCTTCTGGTAACGCAGGGAAAGCCCAATCGCGCACCCAGGCGCGCTCCTACGGTTCAGAACATGAACTGTTCGCTGAGGATGCGTTCTTCCAGATTGTGCTCGGGGTCGAACAGCAGCGTCACCCGGCGTTCGCGCGATTCGCGGATGGTCACTTCCACCACGTCGCGGGTCTCGTGCGAATCGGCGGTGACGCTGACCGGCCGCTTGTACGGATCGAGCACGCGGAAGCGTACCTCGGTCTCGGCCTTGAGGATGGCGCCGCGCCAGCGCCGCGGCCGGTACGGCGCCAGCGGCGTCAGCGCGATGGTGTTGGAGCCCAGCGGCAGGATCGGCCCATGCGCCGAGTAGTTGTAGGCGGTGCTGCCGGCCGGCGTGGAGACCAGTACGCCGTCGCAGATCAGTTCTTCCACGCGCTGCTGGCCGTTGAGGTCGATGCCGATGTGCGCGGCCTGCCGCGTCTGCCGCAGCATCGACACGTCGTTGTAGGCCAGCGAGCCGACCGTGGTGCCCGACTCGGTGCGCGCGATCATCTCCAGCGGCCGCAGGTGCGCCGGCTCGGCCTGCGCCAGCCGCTGCAGCAGGTCGTCGTCGCGGTGGTGGTTCATCAGGAAGCCGACCGTGCCCAGCTTCATGCCGAACACCGGCCTGCCCATGCTGCCGAAGCGGTGCAACGTCTGCAGCATGAAGCCGTCACCACCCAGCGGGCACAGCACGTCGGCATCGTCCGGCGCGTGGTCGCCATAGCGCGCGGCCAGGTGCCCGCGGGCCTGCTGCGCGGCATCGGTGCTGCTGGCGAGAAAGGCGATGCGGGGGGACATGGCCATCGTCGGTTGCCGTAGGGATTGCCGAGGATAACCCGCAATGGCCAACGGTGCGGCGGCAATCCGGCGCTGGCATTGAGGGCGCGCGGCCAGGAGCATCCTAGTTCCCGTCCGTAGGAGCGGCTTCAGCCGCGATTGCCTTTGCAACGCGCCCGGAAAGCATTCGCGGCTGAAGCCGCTCCTACAGGTGGAAAACGATGCGGGCGGACATGGCCATCGACGGGTGCCGTAGGGATTGCCGGGGATAACCCGCAATGGCGAACGGTGCGGCGGCAGTCCGGTGTTTGGCGCTGACCCTGCGGTAGACAGGCCGCGCGGCCAGGAGCGTCCTGGTTCCCGCCCGTAGGAGCGGCTTCAGCCGCGATTGCCTTTGCAACACGCCCGGAAAGCATTCGCGGCTGAAGCCGCTCCTACGGGTGGAAAGCATCGCGGCCCAGGCCGCTCCCACCGCAACACCCGTTGCATTGGCAGGAGCGGCCTGGGCCGCGACGTTTATCCGGCAGGTGCCGACTAACGGTCGGCACCCACCTGCCATCTTTCTGGAGCAAAGCCCCCTTCGTTGAGGGGGTGCAGCGACAGCCGCGGGGACAGGCAAGCCCGACGCGCTGCCGAAAGCCTGCAACGCAGGCTTTCGGGCCGGGCCGATGAAACCGGCCCGGCCCCGGGGTCAAACTCCGTGCGCCGCCAGCTGGCCCAGGCGCTGCACCGCGACCGAGACGGTGGGGTAGTCCAGCGTCTTCTGCTCGGCCAGCTCGGCCAGCATCGCCAGGGTGAAGCGCAGGCTGCTGTCGTCGCGGCCCAGCCAGGCGGCGACCTTGGCCTCGGCGCTGCCGCCCTTGATCGACAGCACCTGGCCGGCCAGGTTGCGCTGATGCGCGGCCAGTTCGTCGCGCAGCACGCCGCGGGCGACGGCATGCCAGCGGCCGTTGACCTCCAGCGCGTCGATCTGCTCGAACAGCCACGGCATCAGCAGCGCTTCGCCCAGGCGGAAATGGACCTTGGACACGTCCACCGGCTTGAGCTTGCGGGTACGGGCCAGTTCGATGATGTCGAACGCCGGCTCCAGGAACTGCAGCTCGGACAGCTGCTGCGCCAGCGCCGCCGGCAGGCCCTTCTCCTTCCACTGCCTGACGCTGGCCTCGTAGGCCGGGCGCTGCGAATCGGGCAGCACGCCCGAGGCGACGCGGATGTCGTTGAACGGGCCCTGGTAGCGCTCGACCGCGGCGGTAATGCCCGGCATCGCGCCCGGACGGTTCAGCAGCCAGCGCACGAACGAGCGCTGCAGCTTCCAGATCACTTCCAGCGCGTCGACCTGCACCGCTTCGGGCAAGGTGCCGTCCAGCGCGTCGATCTGGGTCCACAGCGCGCGCGCGTCCAGCGTCTCGCGGCTGATGGTGTAGGCCTTGGCGACCTCGGCCACGCTGCGGCCGGTGTCCTCCTGCATGCGCATCAGGAAGGTGGCGCCCATGCGGTTGATGGTCTGGTTGGTGACCGCGGTGGCGATGATCTCGCGCTTCAGGCGGTGGCCGTTCATCGCATCGGCGTACTTCTTCTGCAGCGGCTGCGGGAAGTAGCGCAGCAGCTCCTTGGACAGGTACGGGTCTTCCGGGATGTCCGATTCCAGCAGCTGCTGGAAGGCGACGATCTTGGAATAGGACAGCAGCACCGACAGCTCCGGACGGGTCAGGCCCTGCCCGCGCAGCTTGCGCGCGGACAGCTCGGCGTCGGACGGCAGGAACTCGATCTGGCGGTCGAGCAGGCCCTGCTGTTCCAGCGTGCGGATGAAGTGCTGCTTGGAACCCAGGCGCTTGACGCTCATCCGCTCCATCAGGCTGATGGCCTGGTTCTGGCGGTAGTTGTCCATCAGCACCAGCCCGGCGACCTCGTCGGTCATCGACGCCAGCAGCTTGTTGCGCTGCTCGACGGTGAGCTTTTTGGCGCGCACCACGTCGTTGAGCAGGATCTTGATGTTGACCTCGTGGTCGGAGGTATCAACGCCGGCGGAGTTGTCGATGAAGTCGGTGTTGAGCAGCACGCCGGTGTGCGCGGCCTCGATGCGGCCGAGCTGGGTCATGCCCAGGTTGCCGCCCTCGCCCACGATCCTGCAGCGCAGCTCGCCGCCGTTGACGCGCAGCGCGTTGTTGGCGCGGTCGCCGACGTCGGCGTTGGTTTCGGCCGCCGACTTGACGTAGGTGCCGATGCCGCCGTTCCACAGCAGGTCCACCGGCGCCTTGAGCGCGGCGTTGATCAGGTCGGTCGGCGCCATCGCCTTGATGCCGGCGTCGATGCCCAGCGCCTCGCGCACCTGCGGGGTGATCTCGATCGACTTCAGCGAGCGCGGGTAGATGCCGCCACCCTTGCTGATCAGCTTGGCGTCGTAGTCCGCCCAGCTCGAGCGCGGCAGCTTGAACATGCGCGCGCGTTCCTTGAACGACGTGGCCGCCACCGGATCCGGGTCGAGGAAGATGTGGCGGTGGTCGAACGCGCACACCAGGCGGATGTGCTCGGACAGCAGCATGCCGTTGCCGAACACGTCGCCGGACATGTCGCCGATGCCGACCACGGTGAAGTCCTGCTTCTGGCAGTCGCGGCCGAGCGCGCGGAAGTGGCGCTTGACCGACTCCCAGGCGCCGCGCGCGGTGATGCCCATGCCCTTGTGGTCGTAGCCGACCGAGCCGCCCGAGGCGAAGGCGTCGTCCAGCCAGAAGCCATGCGCGCGGGCGATGCCGTTGGCGGTGTCGGAGAAGGTCGCGGTGCCCTTGTCGGCGGCGACCACCAGGTACGGATCGTCCAGGTCGTGGCGCACCACGCCCACCGGCGGCACGATCTTGTTGCCGACGATGTTGTCGGTGATGTCGAGCAGGCCGTTGATGAAGCGCTTGTAGCAGGCCACGCCCTCGGCGAACCACGCGTCGCGGTCCACCGCCGGGTCCGGCAGCTGCTTGGCGTAGAAGCCGCCCTTGGAGCCGACCGGCACGATCACGGTGTTCTTCACCATCTGCGCCTTGACCAGGCCCAGCACCTCGGTGCGGAAGTCCTCGCGGCGGTCGGACCAGCGCAGGCCGCCGCGCGCCACCGGGCCGAAGCGCAGGTGGGTGCCTTCCACGCGCGGGCCGCACACGAAGATCTCGCGGTACGGACGCGGCTTGGGCAGGTCCGGCACCCTGGCGGCGTCGAACTTGAAGCTGATGTAGTCGGCCGGGCCGCCGTCGGCGCGCAGGCCGTCCTTGCGCGGCATGTAGTAGCTGGTGCGCAGGGTGGCTTCGATCACGCCGATGAAGCTGCGCAGGATGCGGTCCTCGTCCAGGCTCGACACGCCGTCCAGCAGCTTGACCAGGGTGTCGTGCACCAGCGCCATGCGCGCGTCGCGGCTGCCGCCGCGCGCCTTGACCACGCCCTCGAGCAGCTTGACGGTGGCGGCGTCGCCGCCGGCCAGCGCCTTGAACTGCGCCAGCTGCGCATTGGCCGTTGCCTTGTCCGCGGCCGGCGCCGGATCGAAGCGGGCCTCGAACAGCTCCACGATCAGGCGCGCCAGCAGCGGGTAGCGGTTGAAGGTGCCTTCGACGTAGGCCTGCGAGAACGGCACGCCGATCTGCAGCAGGTACTTGCAGTAGCCGCGCAGCACCGAGACCTGGCGCCAGTCCAGGCCGGTGGCCAGCACCAGGCGGTTGAAGCCGTCGTTCTCGGCCTCGCCGTGCCACACGCGGGCAAAAGCATCGGCGAAGGCGGCGCTGGCGGCGGCCGCGTCGATGGCGCCGACGGTCGATTCGACCTCGAAGTCCTGCACGTAGACCGGCGCGTCGTCCACCATCAGGCGGTACGGGCGCTCGGCGATCACGCGCAGGCCCATGTTCTCCATCATCGGCAGCACGTCGGACAGCGGGATGTCCTTGAGCTGGCGGTACAGCTTCATGCGCAGGCCATCGGCGCCGTCGCGGTGGATCGGCTGCAGGCTCAGGCGCAGGTCGTCGGGACCGGTGAGCGCGTCGAGCTGGGCCACGTCGGCGGCGGCGATCTCGGCGCTGGAGTCCTCGATGTAGCCGGCCGGCAGCGCCTTGCCGATGCGCGAGGCGATGCGCAGGCCTTCGCTTTCGCCGTGGCTGGCCACCAGCGCCTCGCGCAGGTCGTCCTGCCAGTTGCGCAGGACATGGGCCAGGCGCTTCTCCAGGCCTTCGGTATCCAGGTCCAGGCTCTGCCCGGCCTTCGGGCGCACGATCAGGTGCACCTGCGCCAGCGGCGAGTCGCCCAGCACCACGCTGGAATCGACGTATTCGCCCTGCAGCGCGTCGCGCAGCAGGCCCTCGATGCGCAGGCGCACATCGGTGTTGAAGCGTTCGCGCGGCAGGAACACCAGCGCGGAGATGAAGCGGCTGAACTTGTCGCGGCGCAGGAACAGGCGGCTGCGCACGCGCTCCTGCAGGCCGAGCACACCCATCGCGGTGCGGAACAGTTCGTCCTCGCTGGACTGGAACAGTTCCTCGCGCGGCAGCGATTCGAGGATGTGGCGCAGCGCCTTGCCACTGTGGCTGGACGGGCTCAGGCCCGAACGCTTCATCACGTTCTCGTAGCGCTGGCGCACCAGCGGGATTTCCCACGGGCGGCGGTTGTAGGCGCTGGAGGTGAACAGGCCGAGGAAGCGCTGCTCGCCGACGATCTTGCCCTTGGCGTCGAATTCCAGCACGCCGATGTAATCCATGTAGCCGCCGCGGTGGATGCGCGAGCGGGCGTTGGTCTTGGTCAGGATCAGCGCGTCGGTCAGGCCGCTGGTGGTGTTCAGGCCCTGCGCCGCCAGCCCCTTGACCGGGCGCGCCACCGAGGTGTCCTTGCCGCGCATCAGGCCCAGGCCGGTGCCGTTCTGGGCGGCCAGCACCTCTTCCTTGCCCTGCTTGCCGACCTTGTATTCGCGGTAGCCGAAGAAGGTGAAATGGTTGTCCGCGGCCCAGCGCAGGAATTCCTGCGCCTCGTGGCGCGATTCCTCACTCACCGGCAGCGTGCGCTGGCCCAGGTCGTCGGCCAGGGCCAGCGCCTTGTCGCGCATCGGCTCCCAGTCCTTGACGATGGCGCGCACTTCTTCCAGCGCCTCGTTCACGCGTTTTGCCACCGCGTCCATCGCCTCGGCCGGCTGGCGGTCGATCTCCAGCAGCATCACCGATTCCGGCGAACCCTCGCCGACGCCGGCCAGCTTGCCGGCCTTGTCGCGGCCCAGCGGGATCACCGGGTGGCCCAGCACGTGCACGCCCACGCCCTTGTCGGCCAGCGCCAGCGAGACGGTATCCACCAGGAACGGCATGTCGTCGTTGACGATCTGCAGCACGGTGTGGGCCGACTCCCAGCCGTCGCTCTTCAGGTTCGGGTTGAACACGCGCACGTTGGCCTTGCCCGGCTTGCGCACGCGGGCGAACTCCAGCATGCCGGCGGCCAGCGCCGCCCAGTCCTCGGGGCGATGCGCGCCGAACTCGTCCGCTTCCATGCGCTTGTAGAACGCCGAGGCGAAGGCCACCGCCTGCGCCTGGGCCGCGGCGGGGTAACGCTTGCGCAAAGCCGCAAATACCGGCTCCAGGGACAGGCCGGCCTCGGAAACACTCTGCTTGGCAGCCGGTTGGGATTTCGTTTTTGCGGACTTGGCAGCGTTGTTTTGCGATTTCATGGGTTGAGCTTTCAGTGGGCTCCTGGGGAGGCGCGATTGTAGCCCCCGCCATTTGAAGAACCTTGTTGCAGGGCCGCAATCGGGCTTTGCAGGATTCCACGAAACCCTAATCAAGCCATTGTTTACAAATGATTTTTCAATGAAAAACCATCGCCTTCGCAACGACGATAAAAAGTAGCGGCGAGCATCTTTTCGCGCCGCTTTACCAATTGTGAACTGGACGGTATAGTCCAAATCGTGCATCCCCAGCCCTCCCCATCCGCGCCCGTCGAGGCACGCGACCAGCGCGTGTTCGATGCCGTGCGCGAACTGCTGGCGACCCAGGGCATGCACCTGAGCATGGACGCGGTCGCCGCGCACGTGGGCTGTTCCAAGCAGACCCTCTACAGCCGCTACGGCAGCAAGCGCGAACTGCTCAGCCTGGTGATGCGGCAGAGCGCCTCGGCCGCGGCCGCGCCGCTGGGCGGCGGTGACGAACGCCCGCTGCGCGAGGTGCTGCTGGATTTCGCCCTGCGCTACCTGGAACACCGCAACCAGCCGCGCAGCCGCCAGGCCGCGCAGGTGATCGCCAGCGGCGTCCAGGAATTCCGCGAAGAAGCCCGCGCGCTCTACCACAGCAGCGCCGACGCGCTGCGCGACCAGCTGGCTGAATGGATGCGAACCGAGATGGCCCGCGGCCGCGTCATCCATGACGATCCGCATTTCATGGCCGAAATGTTAATAAGCATGATCGCCGGTCAGGATTTCGAACGACAACGCTTCCATGCTCCCCACCGCGACGACCCCACGTTGCGCCGCCGGTGGGCCGAATTCGCCGTCGATGCCTTCCTGCGCGCCTTTCCGGCGCCGCCGGCCGGCATCCCCGGCACTCGCTGAAAACAAAACTCCCGGAGTTTCCCCGATGACCTCCCCGCTCCGCATTCTCGCCCTCACCGGCGCCCTGGCCTTGGGCCTGACCGCCTGCAAGAAGCCCCAGGAACAGGCTGCTCCGCCGCCGCCGGACGTCGGTGTCGTCGAGGCCAGGGCGCAGACCCTGCCGCTGCAGCGCGAGCTGGTCGGGCGCCTGTCGCCGTTCCGTTCGGCCGACGTGCGCGCGCGCGTCTCCGGCGTGCTGCTCAAGCGCGTCTACGAGGAAGGCAGCGCGGTGAAGGAAGGCCAGCTGCTGTTCCAGATCGACCCGGCGCCGCTGCGCGCGTCGCTGGCCTCGGCCGAAGCGGCGCTGGCCGCGGCCCGTGCCAGCCACGCCAACGCCAGGACCACCGCCGAGCGCGCCCGTTCGCTGGCGCCGCAGAACTACGTGTCCAAGTCCGACCTGGACAACGCCGAGGCCGCCGAGCGCACCAGCGCGGCGGCCGTGCAGCAGGCCCAGGCCACCGTCACCAACGCCCGCATCAGCCTGGGCTATGCCAACGTCACCGCGCCGATCTCCGGCGTGGCCGGCAAGCAGCAGGTGACCGAGGGCGCGCTGGTCGGCCAGGGCGAAGCCACCCTGCTGACCACCATCGACCAGATCGACCCGCTGTACGTCAACTTCTCGATGACCGCCGACGAACTGAGCGCGCTGCGCGCCGCCCAGGACAAGGGCGCGGTGGCGCTGGCCGGCGACGGCAAGACCACCGTGCAGGTCAACCTGCCCGACGGCACGCCCTACGGCCACGAGGGCACGCTGGACTTCTCCGCGACCACGGTCGACCCGGCCACCGGCGCGGTCTCGCTGCGCGCGCAGTTGCCCAACCCCGAACGCACCCTGCTGCCGGGCTCGTTCGTCAGCTTCAAGGCCAATCTGGGCGAGCGCAACAACGCCTTCCTGATCCCGCAGCAGGCCGTGCTGCGCGATACCCGCGGCGGCTACGTGCTGGTGGTGGGCCAGGACGGCAACGTGGTGCGCAAGGACGTGGTGCTGGACAGCCAGCAGGGCGGCGACTGGCTGGTCTCCTCCGGCCTGGCCGCGGGCGACAAGGTCATCGTCTCGGGCGTGCAGAAGGTCAAGGAAGGCGCGCCGGCCAAGCCCTCGCCGTGGCAGCCGGCCGCGGCCCAGCCCGCCAAGCCCGCGGCCCCCGCGCCGACGCCGGCCAAGTAAGGAAAACGGGAATCCGCCATGCCTAAATTCTTCATCGAACACCCGGTATTCGCCTGGGTGGTGGCCATCCTGATCTCGCTGGGCGGCGTGATCTCGATCCTCAACCTGGGCGTGGAGTCCTACCCCAGCGTCGCCCCGCCGCAGGTCACGGTCAACGCCACCTACCCGGGCGCCAGCGCCGCCACCGCGGAGAAGTCGGTCACCCAGGTGATCGAGCAGCAGCTGACCGGCATCGACAACCTGGTCTACTTCAGCTCTTCCTCGTCCTCGACCGGCCGCGTCTCCATCACCCTGACCTTCGACAGCGGCACCGACCCGGACATCGCCCAGGTGCAGGTGCAGAACAAGGTCGCGCTGGCGACCCCGCGCCTGCCCTCGGAAGTGACCAAGCAGGGCGTGGTGGTGGCCAAGGCCAACGCCGGCTTCCTGATGGCCATCGGCGTGCGTTCGGACGACGGCTCGGTAGACCGCGACGCGCTCAACGACATCGTCGGCTCGCGCGTGCTCGACCAGATCTCGCGCGTGCCCGGCGTCGGCAGTACCCAGCAGTTCGGCTCCGAGTACGCCATGCGCATCTGGCTGAACCCGGAGAAGCTGCAGGGCTACCACCTGTCGGCCACCGACGTGTACAACGCCATCGGCTCGCAGAACCTGCAGTTCGCCGCCGGCTCGGTGGGCGGCGACCCGGCCCCGAACGGCCAGGCGTTCACCGCCACCGTCGCCGCCGAGGGCCGCTACAGCTCGCCGGAGGAATTCGAGAACACCATCCTGCGGGCGAACGCCGACGGCAGCGTGGTGCGGTTGAAGGACGTGGCGCGCGTATCTTTCGGCGCCTCCAACTACGGCTTCGACACCCGCTACAACGGCAAGCCGGTGGCCGCGTTCGCGGTGCAGCTGCTGCCCGGCGCCAACGCCCTGGACGTGTCCAAGGCGGTGCGCGCCAAGATGGACGACCTCGCCCCCAGCTTCCCGGCGGGCGTGAGCTGGTTCACCCCGTTCGACAGCACCACCTTCGTCAACATCTCGATCAAGGAAGTGATCCACACGCTGGTGGAAGCCATCGTGCTGGTGTTCCTGGTGATGCTGATCTTCCTGCAGAACTTCCGCGCCACGATCATCCCCACCCTGGTCATCCCGGTGGCCCTGCTCGGCACCTTCATGGGCATGCTGGCGATCGGCTTCACCATCAACCAGCTGACCCTGTTCGCGATGGTGCTGGCGATCGGCATCGTGGTGGACGATGCGATCGTGGTGATCGAGAACGTCGAACGCATCATGAGCGAGGACAGGCTCGACCCGAAGCCGGCCACGCAGAAGGCGATGGGCCAGATCACCGGCGCGGTGGTGGCCATTACCGTGGTGCTGGCGGCGGTGTTCATCCCCAGCGCCATGCAGCCCGGCGCCTCGGGCGAGATCTACAAGCAGTTCGCGCTGACCATCGCCATGTCGATGGGCTTCTCGGCGCTGCTGGCGCTGAGCTTCACCCCGGCGCTGTGCGCGGCCTTCCTCAAGCCGACCCACAACGACAGGCCGAACTGGGTCTACCGCACCTTCAACAGGTACTACGGCAAGCTCGAGAAGGGCTATGTCGGCACCGTCGGCAGCGTCATCAGGCACAGCCCGCGCTGGCTGATGGTGTTCGCGCTGCTGGTGGTGCTGTGCGGCTTCCTGTTCACCCGCCTGCCCGGCAGCTTCCTGCCGGAAGAGGACCAGGGCTATGCGCTGGCGATCGTGCAGCTGCCGCCGGGCGCGACCAAGAGCCGCACCACCGTGGTGTTCGACCAGCTGCTGGGCATGATGAAGGACGACCCGTCCTTCGAAGGCATGATGCAGGTCACCGGCTTCAGCTTCGTCGGGTCGGGCGAGAACGTCGGCATGGCCTTCATCCGCCTCAAGGACTGGGATGCGCGCGGCGAGACGGCGCCGGAGTTCATCCAGAAGATGAACGGCAAGGCGTTCGTCGGCATCAAGGACGCGCAGGTGTTCTTCGTCAACCTGCCCACCGTGCAGGGCCTGGGCCAGTTCGGCGGCTTCGACATGTGGCTGCAGGACCGCGCCGGCGCCGGCCAGGACGCGCTGATGGAAGCGCGCAACACCCTGCTGGCGGCGGCGTCGCAGGACGCCTCGCTGGCCGGCGTGCGTCCCAACACGCTGGAGAACTCGCCGCAGCTGCAGCTGAAGGTGGACCGCGTGCAGGCCCAGGCCATGGGCGTGTCGGTCAACGACGTCTATACCGCCATCCAGATGATGCTGGCGCCGGTGTACGTCAACGACTTCTTCTATGGCGGCCGCATCAAGCGCGTGAACATGCAGGCCGATGCCGCCTACCGCACCGGCCCGGAATCGCTGCGCAGCTACTACGTGCCCAGCTCGCTGAGCAAGGACTCCGATGGCCAGCGCTCGATGATCCCGCTCAGCACGGTGGTCAAGTCCGAGTGGATCTACGCGCCGCCGGCGCTGAGCCGCTACAACGGCTATTCGGCGGTCAACATCGTCGGCGCGCCAGCGCCGGGCGGCAGCTCGGGCCAGGCCATGACCACCATGGAGAACCTGGTCCACAACGACCTGCCCAACGGCTTCGGCTACGACTGGAGCGGCATGTCCTACCAGGAAATCCTGGCCGGCAATGCCGCCGCGCTGCTGATGGTGCTCTCGGTGGTCGTGGTGTTCCTGTGCCTGGCCGCGCTGTACGAGAGCTGGTCGATCCCGGTCTCGGTGCTGCTGGTGGTGCCGGTCGGCATCCTCGGCGCGGTGGTGTTCTCGCTGCTGCGCGGCCTGCCCAACGACCTGTACTTCAAGATCGGCATGGTGACGGTCATTGGCTTGGCCGCGAAGAACGCGATCCTGATCGTGGAATTCGCGGTGGAGCAGCGCGCCGCCGGCAGGACGTTGCGCGAAGCCGCCATCGAAGCGGCGCACCTGCGCTTCCGCCCGATCCTGATGACCTCGTTCGCGTTCATCCTGGGCGTGCTGCCGATGGCCATCTCCACCGGCGCCGGCGCCAACGCCCGCCACTCGCTGGGCACCGGCGTCATCGGCGGCATGCTGTTCGCCACCATCATCGGCGTACTGCTGATCCCGCTGTTCTTCGTCACCGTGCGCCGCGTGCTCGGCGACAAGCTGGACGAACAGTCCAAACAGTTCATCGAGCAGCACAAGGTGCGCACGGTGCAGCAGGATCGCTGATCCGACCGCACGCGCCACAACGACAAAGCCCCGGCATCGCCGGGGCTTTGTTTTTATGCCTTCTCCCATTGGGAGAAGGTGCCCCGAAGGGGCGGATGCGGGGCGAAGCCTCAGGCAGCCGGACATCGCGAGGGGCTTCGCCCCTATCTTCCCTCCCCCCGCTCCGCGCCCCGGCCCTTGCGCTGGCACAAGGCGTTCGAGGGGTAACGAACCGATGGTTCGCAAACTGCTTCTCTCACCCAGCAGAGAGAGGGGCTTTGCACGGCTTCAACGCACGCCGGTCTCGTTGCCGGCATTGTCGGGGCTTTTTTTATGCCTTCTCCCACCGGGAGAAGGTGCCCCGAAGGGGCGGATGAGGACTCGGGCGAAGCCTCATGCAGCCAGACATCGCGAGGGGCTTCGCCCCTGCCCTCTCCCCAACTCCCGCTCCGCGCCCCGGCCCTTGCGCTGGCGCAAGGGCGTTCGAGGAGCAACGAACCGATGGTTCGCAAACTGCCCCTCTCACCCCGCAGGGAGATGGGCTTGTGAAGCGTACTCAGCGCACGCCGGTCTCGTTGCGGGCGATGACCAGGCGCTGGATCTCGCTGGTGCCTTCGTAGATCTCGGTGATCTTGGCGTCGCGGAAGTAGCGCTCCAGCGGCATTTCCTTGGAGTAGCCCATGCCGCCGTGGATCTGCACGGCCTGGTGGGCGATCCACATCGCCGCTTCCGAGGCGGTGAGCTTGGCCACCGCGGCCTCGGTGGAGAAGCGCTTGCCCTGGGCCTTGGTCCAGGCCGCGCGCAGGGTCAGCAGCAGCGCCGCGTCCAGCCTGCACTTCATGTCGGCGATCTTGGCCTGGATCATCTGGAAGCTGCCGATCGGCGCGCCGAAGGACTTGCGCTCGCGCACGTAGGCCAGCGACGCCTCGTAGGCGGCGCGGGCGATGCCCACCGCCTGCGAGGCGATGCCGATGCGGCCGGAGTCGAGCAGGCTCATGGCGATCTTGAAGCCCTGGCCCTCGGCGCCGATGACGTCCTCGGCGCGGGCCACGTAGTCCTGGAACTCGATCTCGCAGGTGGCCGAGGCGCGCACGCCGAGCTTGGGCTCGGTCTTGCCGCGGCCGAAGCCCGGACGGGTGGTATCGACCATGAAGGCGGTGATGCCGCGTGCGCCCTGCGACGGGTCGGTCATCGCGAACAGCACGATGTAGCGCGCCACCGGACCGGAGGTGATCCAGCTCTTCTGGCCGTTGATCAGGTAAGACCCCTCGGCCTGCTTCACGGCGCGGCAGCGCATGGCGGTGGCGTCGGAACCGGACTGCGATTCGGTCAGGGCGAAGGCGCCGATCTCGCGGCCCTCGGCGATCGCGCGCACGTACAGCTGCTTCTGCTCCTCGCTGCCATGGCTGAGCACGGCGTTGCAGAACAGCGAGTTGTTGACCGACATGATGGTGGCGTGCGCCGCGTCGGCGGCGGAGACCTCCACGATCGCCAGCACGCTGGACACCGGGTCCATGCCGGCGCCGCCGTACTCGACCGGCACTTCGATGCCCATCAGGCCGTTCTCGCCGAGCAGGCGGATGTTCTCCAGCGGGTATTCGCCGGTCGCATCGTGGTGTTCGGCGCTGGGGGCGATCTTCTCTTGGGCGATGCGGCGGGCGACATCCTGCAGCATCAGTTGTTCGTCGGAAAAGCTGAAATCCACTGCACCCCTCCCAGGGCGTTACGAAGTTGCGATTGTAACTGTTAGGGCCGGAAACATAGAGGAGAGGAACCCGGAACAGGGTGAATGCGGGCGCCATCGCCATCCGGCCCCACTGGTTGCTCGTTCCTCCGCCGGATTCCCGGCTCCTTGACCCTGCCGCGCCGCATCAGCAAAATATCTCTCTATCTCGATAGGTAGATATTTATGGATCTGGAAGACTGGTCGACCCGCCTGAAGGTGTTCGCCGACGCCACCCGCGTGCGCCTGTTGACGCTGCTGGAACAGGAAGAGCTGACCGTGGCCGAGCTGTCGGCCATCACCACGCTGGCGCAGCCGCGCGTGTCCACCCATCTGGCCCGCCTGAAGGAAGCCGGGCTGGTGCGCGACCGCCGCGCCGGCGTGTCGGCCTATTACCGGTTCGACGAGGCCGCGCTGGATCCGGCGCAGCGCGCCTTGTGGCATGCGCTGAGCAACGGCAGCGACGACCCGCTGCTGCGCCAGGACGCCGAGCGCGTGCCTGCCGTGCTGGCGATGCGCGCCGCCGACCAGAACTGGGCCGACAGCGTGGCCGGCGACATGGAACGCCATTATTCCCCGGGCCGCACCTGGGAAGCGCTGGCGCGCAGCGCGCTGCCGCTGCTGGAAACCGGCGACGTGCTCGACATCGCCTCCGGCGACGGCGTGCTGGCCGAACTGCTGGCCCCGCACGCGCAGCGCTACGTCTGCGTCGACACCAGCGCGCGCGTGGTCGCCGCGGCCAGCGAGCGCCTGCGCAAGCTGCCCAACGTCGAAGTGCGCGAAGGCGACATGCACAAGCTGCCGTTCGACGACGGCAGTTTCGACTTGGTGGTGCTGATGCACGCCCTCACCTACGCCAGCCACCCGGCCAAGGCCGTGGCCGAGGGCGCGCGCGTGCTGCGCCCGGGTGGACGGCTGATGCTGTGCAGCCTGGCCCGCCACGAGCACAAGGCGGCGGTGGAGGCCTACGGCCACGTCAACCTCGGCTTCACCGGCAAGGACCTGCGCAGGTTCGTCGAGAAGGCCGGGCTGGACGTGTCCAGCCTGGAAACCGTCACCCGCGAGAAACGCCCGCCGCATTTCGAGGTGATCTCGCTGATCGCGCACCGCCCCTGAACCATCGCAACGCCCGCTGTCCCGCAACGCTCCCGCCCCAACGTCACGGCCCGCCCCATGCAAGCCCTCCCCTGGCTCCACCCCGACCGCGTCGCCAAGCTGCTGCGCGCCCTGGAACAGCGCATCCTGATCATCGACGGCGCGATGGGTACGATGATCCAGCGCCACGGGTTGGACGAGGCGGACTATCGCGGCCAGCGCTTCGCCGAAGGTTTCGACAGCGCCCACGTGCACGGCCCCCACTGCGGCCATGACCTGAAAGGCAACAACGACCTGCTGCTGCTGACCAGGCCCGACATCATCGCCGGCATCCACACCCAGTACCTGCAGGCCGGCGCGGACCTGGTGGAGACCAACACCTTCAACGCCACCTCGGTCAGCCAGGCCGACTACCACCTCGAACACCTGGTCTATGAGTTGAACAAGGCCGGCGCGCAGGTGGCGCGGCAGTGCTGCGACGCCATCGAGGCGCTCACCCCGGACAAGCCGCGCTTCGTCATCGGCGTGCTCGGCCCGACCAGCCGCACCGCCTCGATCAGCCCCAACGTCAACGACCCCGGCTTCCGCAACACCAGCTTCGACGAGCTGCGGCAGACCTACCGCGAGGCCATCGACGGTCTGATCGACGGCGGCGCCGACACGCTGATGGTGGAAACCATCTTCGACACGCTCAATGCCAAGGCGGCGCTGTTCGCCATCGAGGAAGTCTTCGACCAGCGCGGCGGGCGGCTGCCGGTGATGATCTCCGGCACCATCACCGATGCCTCCGGCCGCACCCTGTCCGGCCAGACCGCCGAAGCCTTCTACGCCTCGGTCGCGCACGGCCAGCCGCTGTCGATCGGCTTCAACTGCGCGCTGGGCGCCGCCGACATGCGCCCGCACGTGGAAACGCTGGCGCAGGTGTCCAGCGGCTACGTCAGCGCCCATCCCAACGCCGGCCTGCCCAATGCGTTCGGCGAGTACGACGAGACGCCCGAGGAAATGGCCGCCACGCTGAAGGAGTTCGCCACCTCCGGCCTGCTGAACCTGGTCGGCGGCTGCTGCGGCACCACTCCGGCGCACATCAGGGCGATCGCCGAGGCGGTGGCCGGCGTGCCGCCGCGTGCTGTCACCCCACTCACCAAGGCAGCCTGAGGAAACGCCATGAGGAAGAAGATCCTGTTGGTGGGTGCCAGCGGCACCTTGGGCAAAGCCGTTGCGGCACACCTGCGCCAACGGCATGAGGTAGTCACCGCCTCGCGTTCGGACGCCACGCATCCGGTCGACCTCGGCGACGAGTCGAGCGTATCGGCGCTGCTGCACGCCGCTGGCCCGTTTGATGCCATCGTCTCCACTACCGGCAACGTGCATTTCGGCCCATTGACGCAGATGACCGCCGCACAGTTCAACCAGGGGCTGCAGGACAAGCTGCTCGGTCAGGTGCGACTGGCGTTGCTGGGCCAGCATCATCTCAACGATGGCGGCTCGATCACGCTGACCAGCGGCATCCTTGCCGAGCAGCCGATTGCCCAGGGCGCCAACGCCACCGCGGTCAACGCCGCCGTCGAGGGCTTCGTCCGCGCCGCCGCGCTGGAGCTACCGCGCGGCCTGCGCATCAACGTGGTCAGCCCCAGCGTGCTGGCCGAGGCACTGGATGCCTACGGCGATTTCTTCCCTGGCTTCGAGCCGGTGACGGCCGCACGCGCTGCCCTGGCTTACCAGCGCAGCATCGACGGCATCGCCAATGGCCAAGTCTTCAAGGTCTGGTAATGGGCAACATATCTTCCACTGCTTGCCATACCCGCCTGTCCGGCCTGGAACCGCTGGTCATCACCCCGGACTTGCTGTTCGTCAACGTCGGCGAGCGCACCAACGTCACCGGCAGCGCGCAGTTCAAGAAGCTGATCAAGGAAGAGCGCTACGAGGAAGCGGTGGAGGTGGCGCGCCAGCAGGTCGCCAGCGGCGCGCAGATCCTCGACGTCAACATGGACGAGGGCCTGATCGATTCGGAGAAGGCGATGACCCGCTTCCTCAACCTGATCATGTCCGAGCCGGACATCGCCCGCATCCCGGTGATGGTCGATTCGTCCAAGTGGAGCGTGATCGAGGCCGGGCTGAAGTGCCTGCAGGGCAAGAGCGTGGTCAACTCGATCTCGCTCAAGGAAGGCGAGGCCGCCTTCATCGAGCATGCGCAGCTGGTGCGCCGCTATGGCGCCGCCGCGGTGGTGATGGCCTTCGACGAGGACGGCCAGGCCGACACCTGCGCGCGCAAGGTGGAAATCTGCACCCGCGCCTACCGCATCCTCGTCGAACAGGTCGGCTTCCCGCCGCAGGACATCATCTTCGACCCCAACATCTTCGCGGTGGCCACCGGCATCGAGGAGCACGACAACTACGCGGTGGACTTCATCGAGGCCACCCGCATCATCAAGCGCACGCTGCCGCACTGCCACGTGTCCGGCGGCGTATCGAACGTGTCGTTCTCCTTCCGCGGCAACGAGACCGTGCGCCAGGCGATCCACTCGGTGTTCCTGTACCACGCCATCGCCGCCGGCATGGACATGGGCATCGTCAACGCCGGCGCGATGCCGATCTACGACCAGCTCGACCCGGAGCTGCGCGAGCGCGTGGAGGACGTGATCCTCAACCGCCGCAGGGACGGCACCGAGCGCCTGCTGGAGATCGCCGAGCGCTACAAGGGAAAGAAGGGCGAGAAGAAGGAAGAGGACCTGGGCTGGCGCCGGCAGCCGGTGCGCGAACGGCTGGCGCATGCGCTGGTGCACGGGCTGGACGCGTGGGTCGAGGAAGACACCGAGCAGGCGCGGCAACAGGCCACGCGCCCGCTGGACGTGATCGAAGGCCCGCTGATGGACGGCATGAACGTGGTCGGCGACCTGTTCGGCGCCGGCAAGATGTTCCTGCCGCAGGTGGTCAAGTCGGCGCGGGTGATGAAGAAGGCGGTGGCCTACCTGCTGCCGTTCATCGAGGCCGAGAAGCTGCGCACCGGCGATGTCGGCAAGAGCAACGGCAAGATCGTCATGGCCACGGTCAAGGGCGACGTGCACGACATCGGCAAGAACATCGTCGGCGTGGTGCTGGCCTGCAACAACTTCGAGGTGATCGACCTGGGGGTGATGGTGCCGGCGCAGAAGATCCTGGATACCGCGCGCGCCGAGAATGCCGACCTGATCGGCCTGTCCGGGCTGATCACGCCGTCGCTGGAGGAAATGAGCCATGTCGCCCGCGAGATGCAGCGACAGGGCTTCAGCACGCCGCTGCTGATCGGCGGCGCCACCACCTCGCGCGCGCACACCGCCTTGAAGATCGACCCGCACTACAGCGCGCCGACGGTGTGGGTGAAGGATGCCTCGCGCGCGGTGGGCGTGGCGCAGTCGCTGATCTCGCAGGAGCTGCGCGGCGCCTTCGTCGCCGCCAACGACGCCGACTACGCCGACATCCGCCAGCGCCACCGCAACCGCGGCGACGCCAAGCGCCTGGTATCGCTGGAGCACGCGCGCGGCCAGCGCTTCACCTGCGACTGGGCGCAGTACGCGCCGCCGGTACCGGCGCAGCCCGGCCTGCACGTGTTCGAGGACTGGCCGCTGGACGATCTGCTGCCGTTCATCGACTGGACCCCGTTCTTCAGCGCCTGGGAACTGGCCGGGAAATTCCCGGCGATCCTCGAGGACGAGATCGTCGGCACGCAGGCCAGCGAGCTGTACCGCGACGCGCGCGCGATGCTGGACACGATCATCGCGGAAAAATGGCTGACCGCCCGCGCGGTGTTCGGGTTGTGGCCGGCGAACAGCCGCGGCGACGACGTGGTGGTGTCCCTGCCCGACGCCGAAACCACCCTGCACTTCCTGCGCCAGCAGGTGGACAAGCCGGCCGAGCGCCCGGATTTCTGCCTGGCCGACTTCATCGCGCCGCAGGACAGCGGCAGGCAAGACTGGATCGGCGGCTTCGCCGTTACCGCCGGCATCGGCATCGAGCCGCATGTGGCGCGCTTCGAGGCCGACCACGACGATTACAACGCGATCCTGCTCAAGGCCCTGGCCGACCGCCTGGCCGAGGCGCTGGCCGAGCGCCTGCACCATCGCGTGCGCACCGGGTACTGGGGGTATGCCGCGGACGAGGCGCTGGACAACGAGGCGCTGATCGCCGAGAAGTACGTCGGCATCCGCCCCGCGCCCGGCTACCCCGCCTGCCCCGAACACAGCGAGAAACGCACCCTGTTCGCCATGCTCGGCGCCGAACGCATCGGCATGTCGCTGACCGAGAGCTTCGCCATGCTGCCCACCGCGGCGGTGTCGGGTTATTACTTCAGCCACCCGCAGAGCCAGTACTTCGTGGTCGGCCGCGTGTCCAAGGAACAGGTGGCCGACTACGCCAAGCGCAAGGGGGTCGACCGCGCGCAGGCGGAGAGGTGGCTCGCTTCGAATCTGGACTACGACCCCGAATGAAGCATCTCGCAGATGCGGTGACATCCGGGCGCGTGGCGACGCGCCATGCACGGTCGGCGCCCAGGTTTCCCGGCGGTGCGGACTACGACCCGGAATAAGAACGGCCGCAGGCACGGCGACATCCATGCGCGTGTCGACCCGCCACAGGTGATCGGCGCCCTACTCCTCGCCGCGCGGCTGGCTTGCCGCCTGGACTGCGATCCCGAATGGAGGCCGTCACGCGCTGGTGAAAGCACGGTCGCGTACGCCGCATGCGGTCGAAGCTCCACGTGGTGCGTCTGCCTCCAGTGCGGGCAAGACCGGGAACAACGGCCGTCGCGGCATGCGGCCGCATCCGCACGTGACGATCCCGGCCGGGCGCCCTTTGGCTGCGCAGCGCTGACCCGCGCCGTCCATCCGCCAGTGCCGGGGCGAATGGGCTCCATCGCGATACTTCATTTCCGCTGCACCGGCACCGGGCCTATCGTGGCACCCCCGATCCGCCCCACGAAGCCGCCATGGTCGATCAGCTCTTCATCAACGCCGCCGGTCCCGACGGCCAGCCCCTGGAACTGGCCGTGGCCGACGGCCGCTTCGCCGCCATCGGCATGCAACTGCCGCGCACCGACGATGCGGCGCTGGTCGACCTGGGCGGGCAACTGGTGCTGCCCGGCTTCGTCGACGGCCACATCCACCTGGACAAGAGCTTCGTCGGCGACCGCTGGCATCCGCACCGTCCGGCGCAGACCCTGCGCGAGCGCCTGGCCATCGAGAAGCAGGAACTGGCGCTCGCGCCCGCCATCGCCGAGCGCGCGGACGCGCTGGTCGCGCAGGCGGCCGCGTTCGGCACCGTGGCGATGCGCAGCCATGTCGATGTCGACGCCACCACCGGCCTGGACAACCTGCGCGCGGTTAGCGCGGTGCGCGAACGCTGGCGCGGCATCGTCGATATCGAGCTGGTCGCGTTTCCGCAGGCCGGCGTGATGTCCTGCCCGGGCAGCGCGCAGGTGCTGGACGCGGCGATGCGCGAAGGTGCGCAGGTGATCGGCGGCATCGATCCGGACACGCTCGACGGCGACAGCGAAGGCCAGCTCGACGTGGTGTTCGGCATCGCCGAGCGCCATGGCGTCAAGGTCGACATCCACCTGCACGAACCCGGCCTGGGCGGCATCGGACAGCTGCGGCGCATCGCCGAGCGTACCCGCGCACTTGGCATGAAAGGACGCGTAGCAGTCAGCCATGCCTATTCGCTGGGCGAGGTGGACGAGGCGCAGGTGGACCGCATCGCCGCCGTGCTGGCCGATGCCGGCGTGGCGATCATGACCAATGCCCCGGGCGACCGCCCGTTCCCGCCGGTGCGCCGCCTGCGCGCGGCCGGCGTGGAAGTGTTCCTGGGCAACGACAACATCCGCGACGCGTGGTGGCCCTACGGCAACGGCGACATGCTGCAGCGGGCGATGCTGCTCGGCTACCGCTCCGGCTTCTACACCGACGAGGAGCTGTGCATGGCGCTGAAGATGGCCACCGGCGCCGGCGCGCGCGTGATCGGCCTGCAGGGCTACGGCCTGGCCGTCGGCAACGAAGCCACCTTCCTGGTGCTCGACGCGCCCAATGCCGCGGCCGCCGTAGCCGGCGTACCCTGCCGCCGCCGCATCGTCCGCCGCGGCCGGTTCGTGCAGGACGTCACCTGACCGGTTCGGCGGGAACGGCGCGCTGGCTGCTGTAGATGCGAGGCCCGTTCTCCGCATGGAGCGTTCCCGGTGCAGCCCCGGCAAGGGCAAACACCGCACCACCGTTCCTGCATCCGGTACCATCGCTGCCGCTGTTGCGCCCTCTGTAGAGTCGCCCCCACATGGATCCATCAAGGTTCCGTAGGAGCGGCTTCAGCCGCGATGAGGCTTTACCAGAACTCCTCACAACCGGCCCCGCCCTAAACCCGCGACTGCCCCAACATCTCCACCAGCATGTCGGCCAGCACCCGCACCTCCGGATCGGCCGACGGCCGCAGCAGGATCGCCAGTTCGATGCTGTCGATCTCCGGCAGCCCGCTTTCCGCCCCCAGCACCACGTGCGCCGGCGTCACCGTGCGCGCCGGCAGCAGGCTGATGCCCAAGCCATCGGCCACCGCCGCCTGGATGCCGCCCAGGCTGGAACTGGTGAAGCTGATGCGCCAGCGCCGGCCCAGCGCCTCGATCGCGTCGATCATGTCCTCGCGGTACAGCCCGCGCGGCGGGAACGCCACCAGCGGCACCGGGTCGAGCGCGAACGCCGGGCTGGCCGCGCTGTCGATCCAGCGCATCGGCTCGGGCCAGCAGGCCAGCGCCTCGCGGCTGCCGCGGCGCTGCTTGACCAGCACCAGGTCCAGTTCGCCGCGGTCGTAGCCCTCGCCCAATGCGCGGCTCAGGCCGCTGCTCACTTCCAGCTTCCCCCGCCGATGGCGGCGGTTGAAGTCGGCCAGCAGGTGCGTGGTGCGGCCGCCGGCGAAATCCTCCGGCACGCCGAGGCGGATGGTGGTGGCCACGCCCGCGCCGGACAGCGCCTCGCCCAGTTCCTCGTTCAGCGCCAGCAGACGCCGCGCATACCCCAGCACGGTCTCGCCGGTATCGGTGGGCCGCACGTCGCGCACGCCGCGGTCGAGCAGGCGGTGCCCGGCCAGTTCCTCCAGCCGCCGCACCTTCTGGCTGATGGTGGACTGGGTGGAATGCAGCCGCGCGGCGGCCGCGGTGAAGCTGCCGCAGTCGGCCACCGTCACCAGCGCGCGCAGCAGGTCGAGGTCGAACAGCGCCCTATTCGATTTCGGACTGATATCCATCGTTACATTTCATTTCTGGATGGAAGACACGGCTTGTAGCATCGACGCCGGCCGGGCGCAAACGCCCGCGACCGCGATGCGCGCCACAGGCGCATCCGCACGCCGCAGCAACAGGAGGCAGGCGATGTCCGTTCGACATTGGATCACCGCGCAGGCGCTGGCCACGGCCATGCTGGCCGCGTGCCCGGCAGGCGCCAGCGACAGCGCGTCGTCGCGGCAACTGTTCGCCGCCGCCGAATCGGGCGATGCGGAAACGGTGCGCCGGCTGCTGGCGCAGGGCGCGGACACAGGTGTCCGCGACGCCAGGGGCCGCACGCCGCTGCTGGCCGCCGTCCACGGCCGGCAGACCGGCGCGGCGCGCGCCTTGATCGACGCCGGCGCCGACGTGAACGCCAAGGACGCGATCAACGACAGCGCCTACCTGTACGCCGGCGCCAGCGGCCAGCTGGAGATCCTGCGGATGACGCTGGCCCACGGCGCCGACCTGCGCAGCACCAACCGCTACGGCGGCACCGCACTGATCCCGGCCGCCGAGCGCGGCCATGTGGAAACCGTGCGCACGCTGATCGACGCCGGCATCGATGTGGATCACGTCAACCGCCTGGGCTGGACCGCCCTGCTGGAGGCCATCATCCTCGGCGACGGCGGCGGGCGTCACCAGGACATCGTGCGCCTGCTGATCGATGCCGGCGCCGACGTGGACCTGGCCGATGGCGACGGCGTCACCCCGCTGCAGCACGCCCGCCAGCGCCGGCAGGCCGCCATCGAACGCCTGCTGGTCGCCGCCGGCGCCCGCTGACCCGCTTTCTCCGTTGTGCGGCCCGCCGCACGCCACTGGAACCGACCGATGAAAACCACGCTTTCCCTCGCCCTGTCCTCCCTGCTGGTACTGGCACCGCCGGCGCTGGCCGCACGCTCCAGCGCCGACCTGCTGGTCCGCCACGCCACCATCGTCGACGTCGAGCACGGCCGTGCCCTGCCCGGCCAGGCGGTGGCGATCCGCGGCCAGGACATCGTGGCGGTGGGCGAGGACGGCGCGCTGGCCAGCCAGTGGCGCGCGGCCAGGACCATCGACGCGAAGAACCGCTACCTGATCCCCGGCCTGTGGGACATGCACGTGCATTTCGGCGGCGGCCCGGCGCTGGTCGAGGAAAACAAGGCGCTGCTGCCGCTGTACGTCGCCCATGGCATCACCACCGTGCGCGACGCGTCCGGCGACCTGCCCGAACAGGTGCTGTCCTGGCGCGGGCAGATCGCCGGCGGCCAGCTGTTCGGCCCGCAGCTGTTCACCTCCGGCGCCAAGATCGAAGGCATCGCCCCGGTGTGGAAGGGCACCATCGAGGTCGGCGACAGGGCCGGCGTCGACGCCGCGCTGGATCGCGAGCAGCGCGACAAGGTCGATTTCGTCAAGATCACCGACAGCACGCTCAAGCCGGAGCTGTTCCTGTACGCGGTGTCCGAGGCGAAGAAGCGCGGCCTGCGCACCTCCGGCCACATCCCGATGGCGTTGACCGTCGGCCAGGCCGTCGATGCCGGCATCAGCTCCATCGAGCACCTGGACTATGCGTTCCAGGCCGGCATCCCGGACGAGGCGAAGATCGCCGCCGATTTCGCCGCCGGCCGCATCGACCGCGCCGAGGCCAGCCGCCGCCTGCACGAAGGCTTCGACCGCGACACCGCGATGGCTGCGTACCGCCGCTTCGCCGAACGCGGCGTTGCCGTCACCCCCACCCTCGACGGCGGCCGCATCATCAGCTTCCTGGACACCGAACCGCACGACGACGACCCGTACCTGGCCTACATCGGCCCGGGCCTGCGCAAGACCTACGCCTGGCGCGTGGAGCGCGCGGCCAAGGCGACGCCGGAACAGATCCAGGCGCGCCACGAACGCTACGCGCAGGTCGCCGCGGTGCTGCCGATGCTTCAGGAAGCCGGTGTGCGCATCATGGCCGGCACCGATGCCGGCTTCCTCAATTCCTACAACTTCCCCGGCATCGGCCTGCACAACGAACTGGCGCTGTATGTGCGCGAAGGGCTGACCCCGGCGCAGGCGCTGGTCGCGGCCACCCGCAACGGCCCGGCCTGGTTCGGCAGGCTGGACCGCTACGGCGCGGTCGAGGCCGGCAAGGCCGCCGACCTGGTGCTGCTGGAGCGCAACCCGCTGCAGGACATCGGCGCCACCCGCGCGATCGCCACCGTGGTGATGCGCGGCAAGGTCTACGACCGCGCCGCGCTGGACGCCATGCTCGCCGGAACCCGGGCCAAGGTCGCCGCCTGGAACGCCGAAGCGACGCCCTGACCGCGGGATACCGGGACACCGGCGAAATTCGTCCGGCGGTCGCGCGCGGACGAATGTCGCAGGAAAGAAGGCGGGCTGATGGATGCCGGGCCCGCTTCACCCGAAACCAGGGCCGCGGCGCAGGCCCAAGCGCTGCACGACAAGCCCCGCACCTGGCCGGGCTTGTTTCCTACGGGGCGCCGCTGCAGCGCGTATCGACGCGGTCGAGATAGACCTCGAAGCACTGATCCGGGTCGTTCCCCAGGCCGACGCACCGCTGGCAGGCATACCAGCAGGGCCGCTCGCAGCTGGCGCCGCTGGCGACGCCGCCGAAAACGGACATCGACAGAAATCCCAGGGCGCCGATGCGCCTGATCCACTGTTTCATGCCACTTCCCCTTTGCGCCTGTCATCAGGCAGGGCAAGGTTGGAACCAGAGGATCGCCTGCACCGGGCAACCGCGCACGGTTCCGGCCGGATCAGATTTTTCCTACAAAAGCCCGCATACGTTCGCCGCCCGTGCCTGGCCGAAATCGAGGGAGGCCACGCACCGCAGACTTTCCCGCTGCCTTGCCCACGGGGTACAGGGCACAATAGGCGCCGCGGCCATCACCGCGCCCTGCCCTCCCCGCGCCCCACGCGCACGCCCATGACCACCGTTGCCCTGCCGCGGCCGCCGGTTCCCGTCGCCCGGCTGTCCAGCTTCTATTTCTTCTACTACGCCGCGCTGGGCGCGTTCACCCCGTACTGGAGCCTGTACCTGCAGTCGCGCGGCATGGGCGTGACCGCGATCAGCGTGATGATGAGCCTGTGGTACGCCACCCGCGTGGTCGCGCCCAGCACCTGGACCTCGCTGGCCGCGGTGTCGCCGCGGCCGATCCGCTGGCTGCGCATCGGCTGCGCGCTGACGGTGATCAGCTTCGCCGGTTTCCTGCTGCCGCAGCCGCCGTGGATGCTGTACGTGGTGATGGTCGGGTTCTGCTTCTTCTACAACGCGGTGATGCCGCAGTTCGAGTCGATCACCCTCACCCACCTGGGCAGCGACAGCCACCGCTACGGCATGATCCGGGTGTGGGGCTCGCTGGGCTTCATCGCGGTGGTGACCGCGTTCGGCTGGGCGATCGAGCGGCACGGCGCCGGCCTGCTGCCGTGGCTGATGCTGCCGCTGTTCATGCTGATGACCGGCGCGTCCTTCCTCAACCGCTACGCCCGCCACGTCGGTACCCATGCCGCGCACGTGCAGGGCTTCTGGGCGATCGTGCGGCGGCCGCCGGTGCTGGCGTTCTTCGTCGCCGCCTTCCTCGAACAGCTCTCGTTCGGGCCGTACTACACGTTCTTCTCGCTGTACATGGACCACCACGGCTACAGCACCTCGCTGCTGGGGCTGATGTGGACGGTGGGCGTGGTGTTCGAGGTGGCGGTGTTCTTCCTGATCGCCGGCTTCTTCCGGCGCTGGGACGCCAGCTGGCTGCTGATCATCTCCATGGCCAGCGCCGCGCTGCGCTGGTGGGCCACCTCGCTGTGGCCGGAGAACATCCCGGTGATGCTGGTGGCGCAGGCCACCCACTGCCTGGGCTTCGCTGCGTTCTTCGCCTCGGCGATGCAGCTGCTGGCGCGCTACTTTCCCGGCAACCTCAACGGCCACGGCCAGGGACTGTTCTACGGCTTCTCGTCGGGGCTGGGCGGCGTGCTGGGCGCGCTGATCGCCGGGCAACTGTGGCCGTTCGGCGACGGCAAGGTCGCCTTCATCGCCGGCGGCTGCTTCGCCCTGGCCGGCGCGGTGATCGCGTTCTGCTTCGTGCCGGAGAGGAAGACATCCGTGTAGGCACGTACCCCGATGCGCGCCGCGCTCTACCGGCAACGCTTCATTGCACAAAAAGGCGCGCGCCCGCGACCTATTCTTCCAGCGCCATCAGGTGATTGCGGAAGGAAGGCAGCAATACCCGGTTGCCGTATCCGCTGAGGTGGTCGCCGTCGAAATAGAGCGGCTTTCCGCCTTCGTCCGGCAGGCACGGCGTTCCCGGGCAAAGGATGGGCAGCGGGTCCCACACGCTGGCGCCCGGCAAGGCCGCGGCGATCTCCCGCAGGCTGGAGAGCGCCGGTTCCCGCAATGCTTCCATCTCCGCACGCGGGATCGTCATGCCGCGCGAGCAGATCGGATTGCCGCGGTTGAACGCGTCGGAGCAACGGAACGGCGGCGCTGGCAGCACCGGCTTCGGAGCTTCCAGCACGATATGGACTCCGCGCCCGGCCAGCGGCAGAAGTTGCGCGATCGTGCTGACAACGACCTTGCCGCGCATGGCACGGGCGGCATCGCCCTGCTGCGCGGTGCGGGCCGCCTCCAGATCGAACTGGCGGTACTGCTCCACCAGGCGCGGAACCCTCAACCCCGGCAGGAACACGGTATCGCCGGGACGGGCATGCCGGCCCAACTCCTCGAACAGCGTGCGCAGATGGGCATCGCAGCCCTCATCGGCCGCCTGCCCGCCCAGCAACCCGATCGGCGTGCAGCCGCCCCTGCCGTCAAGCCGCACCTGGAAACCCTCGAGGATCGCCAGCCGGCTGAACATTTCCCCGTAGGCCAGCGCATGCGAGTCGCCCACCACGAACAAGCGTCGGCCATTACCCGCTTTTCCGGACGGGCAGGCCCCGCGCTCGATCTGCTGCACGCCGCCGGGCAACCACGAAACCGCCAGCCTGCATTCGGGGTACTCCTTCGCCACGCCCTTGACATAGGGATACCAGTCCAGGGGATTGCGGGTGACCGTACTGAAGGAAATGTAGCGGCTGTTCTTCGACACCTGCTTCTGGAGCCCCATGCCGACCAGCAACACCACGAGCCCGCACAGTACCCAGCGCGCATCGCTCGCGCGCCAGCGCAGGCCAAAACGCAGCGGCTGCTCCACCCAGCGCCAGGAGAGCCAGGACAGCAGAACCGTGCAGAGCAGCGCCGCCATGGCCGTACCGGCGGACTCCAGGCCGAGCGTCCAGCGGAACAGCACGAATACCGGCCAATGCCAGAGATACAGGGAATAGGACATCCGGCCGATCGTCACCATCGGTACCGAGGACAGGACGACCCCGATCCGGCCACCGGGCCAGCGATGCAGCACCGCCAGCATTCCCAGGGTTCCCAGCACGGCCCACGCGCTGTCCTCCCAGGGAGAATGCCCGGGACGCGCCGTCCAGAGCCCATAGCCCAGCAACAGCAGGCTCGAAAGCAGGAAGAACGGACGCAGGAACCGGGCGCCGCGCCCAAGCGCAGGCGCATTCGCGCCCTGGCGCATGGCCAGTACCTGGAACAACAGTACGCCTGCCCCCAGTTGCCAGAAACGCGTCGTGGTTTGGTAGAACGCTTCGGTTTCGTGCCCGCCTTGCCGGGACAGCGCCACGGCATGGGCCAACGAAGCGGCCGTTGCCAGCACGAACAGCAGCAACGAGACCCAGCGCGCCCTCCCGCCTTTGGGCCAGGCGAGGAACAACAGCGGAAACAGCAGGTAAAACTGCTCCTCGACGCCCAGCGACCAGGTATGGGTATAGGGATTGAACTCGCTGCGCGGCGAGAAATAGCTGTTCCCGTTATCCGCCAGTACCCAGTTGCTCAGCCCGACGAAGGCCATGCGCCCGGTCTTGCCACTGGTTTCGCTCAGCCAGGAGTCCGGAATGAACAGCGCAGCGAACAACGCGGTGGCCAGCAGGCACACCAGCAGCGCCGGCATGATGCGGCGCATCCGGCGTGCGTAGAACCACACTGCCCCCTTCCATCCGCTGAAAGCGGAAGCGCGCGCAACCGAGGCGCTGACCACGAAACCGGAGATGACGAAGAACACGTCCACGCCGGTGAACCCGCCCGGCAGCCAGTCCGGCCTGAGGTGATAGGCGATCACCGCCAGAACGGCGATGGCCCGCATGCCATCGATGTGGGGGTAGTAGCCTTCCTGCTGCGGTCGTCCCTGCATTGCCGCTCCCTGCATCACTTGCACGAAAAGCAGATGTCGCCGGCCTCCACCACTCCGGCTCCGCGTATCACCAGACCAGGTCGTCGGGTACCTGGTACATCGGATCGGCGTAAGGGTCGGCATCGGCGGGCGCGTTGGGATCGACCCTCAGCGCCACGGCCGGGGCGAAGATCGCCTCCGCCTCGGCCAGCAGTTCGGCGGTCACCAGCAGGTAGCGCCCGTTCTGCTGCAGCACGCCCAGCTGGCCGGCGTTGAGCGCCTTGAGCTGGTCGGCGGTGACGTAGATGCGCTTGATCTTGCCGCCATAGGGAAAGTGGCGGGCGATGTCGGCGTCGGCGATGTTCAACGCCTTGTCCTTGAGCAGCTCGTCCAGCTTCGCCTTCGCCTCGCGGCGCAGGCGTGCTTCCTCCTGCTTCTGGCGCTCGGCCTCGATGCGCTCGTCCTTCTCCCTCTGCGCGCGGATCGCATAGGCCTTGGCCAGGTCGATGTCTTCCTGCGAGCGCGGCTTGCGCGGGCCCTGCGCGCCGGCATGCGCGGCCTTGTTGCCGGGCGTCGGCCTGCCGGCATGGCCCGGTCTGTTGCCCGGTTTGCTGCCGGGCGTGTTGCCGGCCTGCGGACGGGCCTGCCCCGGCCTGCCCTGCGGGCGGCCGTCGCGGCGGGTGTCGGGCTTGCGCTCGGGTTTGGGCGCGGGCTTGAAACCCAGCCCCAGGAGCTGGTCGCGGAGAGTGTCGCTCATGCGTGCGGTACGTCGTATCAGTAGTGCGGGGGCGGCGGTTCGCTCGCCGGATCGGAGGCGTTCAGCGCGTTGCGGACCTTGCCCAGGTCCTCGAGCAGCACGCGCAGCACATCGGCGTTGCGGCTGCCCTGCATGCGCGCGTCGGCCAGCGCTTCGCTCAGTTCGGCCAGCGCCTGTTCCTGGAAGGACACGCGCATCTCCAGTTCCACCAGGCGGTCTTCCAGCGCCTGCTCACGGGCGCTCGGCAGCAGGTCAGACATGCAGGGAGCGCCCCCGGCCGATGCCGTAATAGGCCAGCCCGGCCGCCTCGATCTCGCGCGGGTCGTACAGGTTGCGGCCGTCGAACACCACCGCATCGCCCAGCGCTTGGCGGACGCGCGGGAAATCCGGGCTGCGGAACTGCTTCCACTCGGTGACCACGACCAGCGCGTCGGCGCCGTCCAGCGCATCGAACGCCGAGTCGCAGAACACCAGGTCCTCGCGCTCGCCGAAGATGCGGCGCGCCTCATGCATCGCCTCGGGGTCGTAGACGCGCACGCGCGCGCCGGCTTCCCACAGCTGCGCCAGCAGGCGGCGGCTGGAGGCTTCGCGCATGTCGTCGGTGTTGGGCTTGAACGCCAGCCCCCACACCGCGAAGGTCTTGCCGCGCACGCCTTCGTCCTCGCCACGGTCGTAGTGGCGCTGGACCAGTTCGAACAGGTGCCCCTTCTGCGCCTCGTTCACCGCTTCCACCGCGTCGAGCAGGCGCGGCGTGTGGCCGTGCTGCAGGGCGGTGCGGGCCAGCGCCTGCACGTCCTTGGGGAAACACGAGCCGCCGTAGCCGGCGCCGGGATAGATGAAGTGCCAGCCGATGCGCGGGTCCGAACCGATGCCCTGGCGGACCTGTTCGATATCGGCGCCGACGCGTTCAGCGATGTTGGCGATTTCGTTCATGAACGAGATCTTGGTGGCCAGCATCGCGTTGGCGGCGTACTTGGTCAGTTCGGCCGAACGCACGTCCATTTCCACCACGCGGTCGTGGTTGCGGTTGAACGGCGCGTACAGGCGGCGCATCACCGCCACCGGTTCCTCGCGGGTCGCACCGATGATGATGCGGTCCGGGCGCATGCAGTCGGCCACCGCGTCGCCTTCCTTGAGGAACTCGGGGTTGGAAACCACGTCGAAGTCGATTTCCACGCCGCGCGCGGCCAGCTCGTCGGCGATCGCCGCGCGCACCTTGTCGGCGGTGCCCACCGGCACCGTCGACTTGTTGACCACCACGGTCGGCACCTGCAGGTGCCGGCCGATGGTGCGGGCCACGGCCAGCACGTACTGCAGGTCGGCGCTGCCGTCCTCGTCGGGCGGCGTGCCGACCGCGATGAAGACCACCTGCCCATGCGCGATCGCGGTGGCGGCATCGGTGGTGAAGGCCAGCCGCGCCGCGGCATGGTTGGCCTTGACCATCGGCTCCAGTCCCGGCTCGTAGATCGGGATGACACCCCGGTTCAGGCCGTCGACCTTGGCCTGGTCGATATCGACGCAGACCACGTCGTGCCCGACCTCGGCCAGGCAGGTCCCGGTGACGAGCCCGACATAGCCGGTACCGAAAATCGCAACGCGCATAGGTGCAGTGGCTCCGTGGATTACTGCAGGACGCCCAGCAGCTCGACGTCGAAGGTCAGCGTCGCGTCCGGGCCGATCTGGCCGCCCGGGGTGCCGTTGCTGCCGTAGGCCAGTTCGGACGGGACCCAGAAGCGGTACTTGGAACCGACCGGCATCAGCGCCACGCCTTCGGTCCAGCCCTTGATCACCTGGTCCAGGCCGAAATCGGCCGGCTGGCCACGCTGGTAGCTGCTGTCGAACACGGTGCCGTCCAGCAGCTTGCCCTCGTAGTTCACGCGCACGCGGCTGCTCGCCATCGGGCGCTCGCCGCTGCCGGCGCGCAGCACCTGGTACTGCAGGCCCGAGGCGGTGGTCACCACGCCCGGCTGGGTCTTGTTCTTGGCCAGGAAGGCGTTGCCTTCCTCGCGGTTCTTGCCAGCGGCGGCGGCCTGCTTGGCGGTGCTGAACGCCTGCAGCGTGGCCTGCGCCTGCTGGCGGTCCATCAGCGGCGTGCCCTTGGCGAACAGGGTGCTGATGGCCTGGAAGGTCGCGTCCAGGTCGATCTCGCCCTTGATCGGCGCCAGCGACGGGCCGACGGCATAGCTGCCCAGCATCAGGCCGACCTTCTCGCGGTCCACCGGCGGCGGCTGGCTGCCCGGCGCCATGCCCGGCACCTGCTGGCCGGAACGGATCATCATCGCCACGCGCAGAGCCTGGTCGGTCTTCTGCGCTTCTTCCTGCGACAGCAGCGGCTGGCCGCCGGCGAAGGCGTTCTCCACGGCGCGGCGCAGCGCGGCGACATCGACTTCCGAGGCGATGGGTTCGAACGAACTGGCGACGTCCACGCCGATGGCATAGCCGATTTTTTCACGTTCCGAGGTCAAAACGGACTTCTCCTTGGTGGCCGCGGGGGCGGCAGGTTGTTGCGCGATCACGGCCGCGGGGACCGCCATCGCCAGAATCAGTAGCGACGCCACAGCGCCGCGCTTTCCCATCTTCATTCGCTGCATTCTCTGGAAGTGAACAGACGCCGCCATCGGCGCGAGGGGCGTCATTGTCGCATGCATGCCCGGGATGTAGGAGCGCGCCGCGATGCCGCGCGCCCATGCCGCGTGCGCCTCAGTGGTGCGGTACCGGCCTGGCCAGTTCGCGCTCGATCGCCGCGCGCAGTTCCGGATCGTCCGGCCGCACCTTGCTGGGGAACTGCGCCACCACCCGGCCGTCGCGCGACACCAGGTACTTGTGGAAATTCCAGCCCGGCGCCACGCCGGTCAGGCGGGTCAGGTCCTGGTACAGCGGCGTGGCCTCGGGGCCGATCACGTGCACCTTCTGGAACATGGGGAACTTCACCCCATAGGTGAGCGTGCAGAACTCCTGGATCTGCGCCTCGCTGCCCGGCTCCTGGCCCTTGAAGTCGTTGGACGGGAAGCCGAGCACCGCGAACCCACGGCCGGCCAGCTCCTGGTGCAGCGCCTCCAGCCCCTCGTACTGCGGCGTGAAGCCGCACTTGGACGCGGTGTTGACCACCAGCAGCACCTTGCCGCCGTAGGCGCGATTCAGGTTCACCTCTTCCTTTCCGGCGAGCGGGCGGTAGTCGCGGGCCAGCAGGGTGCCGTCGGCGGCAGCGGCCGCTCCCGCCATGGACATGGTCAACGCCATGCCAATCAGATAGTTGCGGATGGACATCGGGGTTCTCCTAGGGATGGACGGGCGTGCTGCGAAGACTAGGCCATCAGTTGGGTCACGGGGGAGTTGCATGCTGGCGTGTCGGTGTTATAGTTGCATACAACACCAGCCACCCTACACAGGGGGACCGCCATGAACCGAAGGCACCATCGACATGTTTTCCCGGCGCTGGCCGCTGCCGGCACGTTGCTGCTGATCGGTTGCACGCTGTCCTTCCCGGCCGGGCGTGGCGCGGTCCAGGATTATGCCGCCGGAGCCACCGGCGAAGAGCAGGAGGCCGACGCGCAGGAGAAGAGGAGCCGCCCCGTCCGCCGGATGCGCACCAGCCTCTCCCTGCCCTACTTCTCATTCGCACAGTCGCTGAATCCACGGAGCTGACCATGAGCGATATCCAGTGGAGCGATGGCGCTCCCATCTACCGCCAGCTGAAGGATCGCGTCATCGCGATGATGCTGGACGGCATCATCAAGCCGGGCGACGCCCTGCCCTCGGTGCGCCAGGTGGCCGCCGAGTACCAGTTGAACCCGATCACGGTCTCGCGCGCCTACCAGGAACTGGCCGACGAGAACCTGGTCGAGAAGCGCCGCGGCCTGGGCATGTTCATGACCGAGGAGGCCGCGCGCAAACTGCGCGGCAGCGAGCGCGACCGCTTTCTCAATGAAGAGTGGCCCGGCGTGCTGGAACGCATCCAGCGCCTGGGCCTGACTTTGGAAGATCTGCTGCCACCGGGGACCACACCATGAATGCCGCCGTCGAAGCCGTCGTTTCCGCCCAGGGCCTGCGCAAGGCCTACAAGCAGAAGCCGGCCCTGGACAACACCAGCTTCACCATCGCACCGGGCCGGATCGTGGGCCTGATCGGCCCCAACGGCGCCGGCAAGACCACCGCGCTCAAGGCCCTGCTCGGCCTGACCTCGTTCGAGGGCGACCTGCGCGTGCTCGGCATGGACCCGCGCAGCCAGCGCAACGCGCTGATGAACGATGTGTGCTTCATCGCCGACGTGGCGGTGCTGCCGCGCTGGATCCGGGTCAAGGAGGCCATCGACTTCGTCGCCGGCGTGCACCCGCGCTTCGACCGCGCCCGCTGCGAGCGTTTCTTGGCCAACACCAAGCTGCAGCCCAAGCAGCGCGTGTCCGAGCTGTCCAAGGGCATGGTGGTGCAGCTGCACCTGGCGCTGGTGATGGCCATCGACGCGCGCGTGCTGGTGCTGGACGAGCCGACCCTGGGCCTGGACATCCTCTACCGCAAGGAGTTCTACCAGCGCCTGCTGGAGGACTACTTCGACGAGCAGAAGACGATCATCGTCACCACCCACCAGGTCGAGGAGATCGAGCACATCCTTACCGACGTGCTGTTCATCCGCGACGGGAAGATCGTGCTGTCGGCCGACATGGAAAGCGTGTCCGAGCGCTACACCGAGCTGCTGGCCTCGGCCGACACCCTGCAGGCCGCGCGCGAACTGGCGCCGATCGACGAGCGTTCGCTGCCGTTCGGCAAGACCGTGCTGCTCTACGACGGCGCCGACCGCAACCAGCTCGATGCCCTGGGCGAAACCCGCAACCCCGGCCTCGCCGACCTGTTCGTGGCCATCATGAAGGGAACCTACGCATGAACGCCGTCCATCACATCACCCCGCTGGGCAAGTTCAAGTGGCTGCTCAAGCGCGAATACTGGGAAAACCGCGGCGGCTTCCTGCGCGCGCCGCTGGTGGCCGGCGGCATCTCCCTGCTGCTGTCGCTGATGGCGATCATCGCCGGCCTGTTCGCGGCGCGCCGCGCCGCCGAGAACGGCGACCTGCACATCAACGGCGTCAACGTCAACGGCCTGGACCTGGGCATGCTGACCCAGCAGATGACGCCGGCGGACATGGCCAAGTTCGGCGAGGGCATGAACGTCACCCTGCTGCTCAGCTCGGCGTGGCCGTTCATCACCCTGGCCTTCGTGGTGTTCTTCTACTGCCTGGGCGCGCTGTATGACGACCGCCGCGACCGCAGCGTGCTGTTCTGGAAATCGATGCCGGTTTCCGACACCCAGACGGTGCTGTCCAAGCTGGTCGGCGCGCTGGTCATCGCCCCGCTGCTGGCGGTCGCCGCCGCCATCGTGACCATGTTCGGCTTCATGGTGCTGATCAGCCTGGTGGTGCTGTTCCACGGCGGCAACCCCATGACCCTGATCTGGGCCTCGTCCAATCCGTTCTCGATCGCCGCCAGCCACCTGGCCTGGATCCCGGTCTATGCGCTGTGGGCGATGCCCACCGCCGGCTGGCTGCTGCTGTGCTCGGCCTGGGCCAAAAGCAAGCCGTTCCTGTGGGCGGTGATGCTGCCGGTGTTCGCCGGGGTCATCGTCAGCTGGTTCGACGTGATGAAGCTGTTCGGCCTGGACAGCGGCTGGTTCTGGGGGCACGTGGTGGCCCGCCTGCTGCTCAGCGCCACGCCGGGCATCGAACTGGCCTACCGCAGCCCCACGCCCACCGGCGAGTCGGTGCAGTCGATGCTGCAGGGCTTCTCGCCCGGCGTGCAGCTGGCCGGGCTGGCCAACCCCGAACTCTGGATCGGCGTGCTGGTCGGCGCCCTGTTCATCGCCGCCGCGATCTGGCTGCGCCAGCGCCGCGACGAGATCTGACTGCCATTCACGCCCTGCCGCAACCGCGAGGAACCCGATGGATATCAAGCACGCAACGATCAAGCACGCCCTGTTCGCCCTGGCCCTGCTGCCCGGCGCCGCGCTGGCCGACGAGCACTGCAAGTTCAGCCAGCCCAAGGCGCTGGAACTGGAACTGGCCGGCGCCAAGGCGGTGGTCTTCGAGGTCAACAGCCACGACCTGAAGCTGCAGGCCACGCCCGGCGCCCGCGCCGCGCTGTCCGGCCGCGCCTGCGCCTCCAGCCAGGACCTGCTGGCCCAGCTCTCGCTCACCCAGGAAAAGGTCGGCGACAAGCTCGTCGTGCGCCTGCAGCGCGAGAGCCGCGGCATGAACATCAACTTCGGCTCCAGCTACGCGTGGCTGGACATCGGCGGCACGCTGCCGGACGACGTGCTGGTCCAGCTCAAGGTCGGTTCGGGCGACGCCACGCTCGCCGGCGCCCAGGCGATGAGCGCCGATGTCGGCTCGGGCGACGTGAAGGCGCGCGGCATCAAGGGACTGGCCACCGCCGCGGTCGGCTCCGGCGACATCGAGCTGGACGACGTCGGTGCGCTGCACGTGGTCTCGATCGGCTCGGGCGACGTGCGCATCGACGGGGTGCGCGGCGACGCCAAGGTGGGCAGCATCGGCTCGGGCGACCTGGAACTGCGCGGCGTGCAGGGCGATGTCGAGATCGGCAGCATCGGTTCGGGCGATGCCGACATCGGCGACGTGCGCGGCGCGGTGAACCTGGGCAGCCTGGGCTCGGGCGACCTGCGCGTGCGCAACGCCGCCAGCCTGCGCGTGCAGCGCACCGGCAGCGGTTCGATCGACCACTCCGGCATCGGCGGCAGCGTCGACCTGCCGAAGAAACATTGATTCCCCTTCTTGCCAGCCACGGAAGCACCTACATGAAGACCGTCAAAGCCCCCCTGCTCGCGCTGATGCTGTGCCTGCCGCTGCTCGCCTGCGGCAACCGCCCACAGGCCAACGACGCCGGCGGCGACACCAGCCTCGGCCAGAAGGTCCGCGAAGCCACCAACAAGGCACGCAAGGAAATGGCAGGGAAGAACATCAGCGTTTCCAGCGACGACGGCGCCAAGGTCGAGATCTCGCCCGCCGGCGACCTGCTGATCAACGGCAACACCGTCGCCGTCGACGATGCCCAGCGCAAGCTGCTGCTGCAGTACCGCGAGCAGGTGATGCAGGTGGCCGAGGCCGGCATCGAGATCGGCGTGCAGGGCGCCAACCTCGGCGCGCGCGCCGCCGGCGAGGCGATCAAGGGCATCCTCTCCGGCGACACCGACAAGATCGAGGAGCGCGTCAACGCCGAGGCGAAGAAGCTGGAGGAAAGCGCGGCCAAGATCTGCGACCGCCTGCCGGCGATGCTCGCCACCCAGCAGCAGCTGGCCGCGGCCATTCCCGAGTTCAAGCCCTACGCGAAGATGGACCAGGGCGACATCGACGAATGCCGCGATGGCCACGTGACCGTGCGTTGACCGCCGGCGGCGGCGGGGGCGGTAGAATCGCCGCTCCCCCGCCGTACCGCTCCACCACGCCATGAAGAAACTGCTGCTGCCCGTCCTGCTGGCCTGCATCGCCACCGTCGCCGGCTGCGGCGACCGCGAGCAATACGCCGCCCACCGCGCCGAGCGCAGCAAACCCAAGATGGAAGTGGGCGCGGCCATGGTCTCGGTGCGGCGCGCGCCCTATCCGAACCTGGACATCCTGCCCGACGGCAGGCTGCGCGTGGACGACATCGAGATCCCGCTCGACGAGGGCCAGCGCGAATTGCTGAAGACCAGCTTCGTGAGGCTGCAGATCCTGCGCCAGAACACGCTGACCGATCCGACCGGGCCCGCCGATGCCAGCGGCCGCACCGTACCGCTCGAGATGCCGGCCGGCCAAACGCCGTTCCCGCCGGACCTGGCCCAGCGCATTCCCGAGTTCAAGGACTACGCCGAAGCGCTGGCCAACCCGCGCGCTCTGCGCTGAATCGAAGAATTCCCACGCGGGGCGTCGAAGTCTTCTTCGGTGCGAGAAAGCACGGCCCGCGCCTTGGGCGCGCATGCGTTGGAGCGCCCACGTCGCTGGTGTGGTCCCCGGCGCTGCGCGCCACCTTCTCCCACAGGGAGAAGGGAAAGCCACGGGCTTATAGCCCCTCTCCCTCCGGGAGAGGGGTTGGGGCGAGGGCCGGAGCGAAGCCCCGCACCATCAAGCTGCAAGAGGCTTCGCCCGTACCCTCATCCGGCGCTGCGCGCCACCTTCTCCGCAGGGAGAAGGGAAAGCCACGGGCTTGTAGCCCCTCTCCTTCCGGGAGAGGAGGTTGGGGTGAGAGCCGGAGCGAAGCCCTGCACCATCAAGCTGCAGGAGGCTCCGCCCGTACCCTCATCCGGCGCTGCGCGCCACCTTCTCCCGCAGGGAGAAGGGAAAGCCACGGGCTTGTAGCCCCTCTCCTTCCGGGAGAGGGGTTGGGGTGAGAGCCGGAGCGAAGCCCCGTACCATCAAGCTGCAGGAGGCTTCGCCCGTCCCCTCATCCGGCACTTTGCGCCACCTTCTCCCGCGGGAAGAAGGGAGCTGCATGCCGGTAGCCCCTCCCCGCGGGAGAGGCGTTGGGGTGAGGGCCGGAGCGAAGCCCTGCACCATCAAGCTGCAGGAGGCTTCGCCCGTACTCTCGTCCGGCGCTGCGCGCCACCTTCTCCCGCTGGGAGAAGGGAAGGACGTTGAAGTCAGCCTTCGTGGATGCCGCCGCGCGTCAGCGCCGCCGGGTCCAGCAGGCGCCTGAGCTCGGCTTCCGGCAGGCCGCTGTCCTCGCGCGCCACGTCCAGCACCGGGCGCTGCTCCTTGTAGGCGCGCTTGGCGATGGCCGCGGCCTTCTCGTAGCCGATGATCGGATTGAGCGCGGTCACCAGGATCGGGTTGCGCGCCAATGCCTCGCGTACCCGGTCCTGCCGGACCACCAGCCCGGCGAACACCTTGTCGGCCAGCAGGTTCATCACGCTGGACAACAGCTGGATCGAATCGAGCAGGTTGGCCGCGATCAGCGGCAGCGCCACGTTCAACTGGAAGTTGCCGGTCTGCCCGGCCACGGTGATCGCGGTGTGGTGGCCGATCACCTGCGCAGCCGCCATCACCGTCGCTTCCGGGATCACCGGGTTGACCTTGCCCGGCATGATCGAACTGCCCGGCTGCAGCGCCGGCAGCTCGACTTCGCCCAGCCCGGCCAGCGGCCCGGAGTTCATCCAGCGCAGGTCGTTGGCGATCTTGATCAGCGCCACCGCCAGCGCGTTCAACTGCCCGGACAGTTCCACCGCGTCGTCCTGCGCGGCCAGTCCCTCGAACTTGTTCTGCGCGCTGTCGAACGTCGTTCCGGTGGCGGCCGAAAGCGCGCGCGCCACCTTGCCGCCGAAGCGCGGATCGGCGTTGATGCCGGTGCCGATCGCGGTGCCGCCCAGCGGCAGCCGGCGCAGCCGCTTCAGCGCGTCCTCGATGCGCCCCTGCGCCGACACCAGCTGCGCCGACCAGGCGCCGAATTCCTGCGCGAAGGTCAGCGGCATCGCGTCCATGAGGTGGGTGCGGCCGGTCTTGACCACCTTGTCCAGCGCGCGCCCGCGCCTGTCGATGGCCTTGCGCAGGTACCGCAGCGCCGGCAGCAGCGTTTCCACCGTTTCCAGCTGCGCCGAGACGCGGATGGCGGTGGGGATCACGTCGTTGGAGCTCTGGCCGAGGTTGACGTGGTCGTTGGGATGCACGCGTGTCTTGCCGGCCTTGCCGCCTTGGTTGGCGAGCGTGGCGATGACCTCGTTGGCGTTCATGTTCGACGAGGTGCCCGAACCGGTCTGGTAGACGTCGATGGGGAAGTGCGCGTCGTGGTCGCCGGCCGCCACTTCCAGCGCCGCCGCGCGGATCGCCCGGCCCACGCCCTTGGGCAGCAGTCCGAGCGCGGTGTTGACCTCGGCGGCGCTGGCCTTCACCAGCCCCAACGCACGGATGAAGGCGCGCGGCATGCGCTGCCCCGACACCGGGAAGTTCTGTACCGCGCGCTGGGTCTGTGCGCCCCACAGCGCGTCGGCCGGCACCTGCAGTTCGCCCATGCTGTCGTGTTCGATCCGGTATTTCTGCTTCATTCGCTTGTCTCCGCGCATCTTCGGTGGATGAAAGTCAGCGGCTGGCGGCACGGGCTGGCGGCTGCATGCAGCATACGGCGTGGCGGCACGCGGGGCGATGACGGTCCAGGCCCTCGCCGTACCGTAGGAGCGACTTCAGTCGCGATGGGGCTTTGCCGGGAAAGCCCCTTCGCGACTGAAGTCGCTCCTACGGTCGCTCCTACCCCGGGCATCGCGGCGGCTGCCGGCCCGCCCTGCCGTAGAATATGCGCCCCGCCCTGTCGCCCTGCCCTCCGCCATGACCGATCCCGCCCGTCCAGAAGCCGCCCTGCTCGCCCTGTCCCCGCTCGATGGCCGCTACGCCCCCAAGGTCGACGCGCTGCGCCCCATCTTCTCCGAGTACGGCCTGATCAGGGCGCGCGTGAAGGTGGAGATCGAGTGGCTGCTGGCGCTGGCCGCCGAACCGGGCATCGGCGAGCTGGCCGACTTCTCCGCCGCCGCAAAGGCGCGCCTGCACGCGCTGGCCGAGGGCTTCTCGGTGGCCGACGCGGCCCGCGTCAAGGACATCGAGCGCACCACCAACCACGACGTCAAGGCGGTGGAGTACTTCATCAAGGAACGGCTCAAGGACGACGCCGAACTGGCGCCGGCGCTGGAATTCGTGCATTTCGCCTGCACCAGCGAGGACATCAACAACCTGTCCTACGGCCTGATGCTGGCCGAAGCGCGCGGCAAGGTGCTGCTGCCGACCCTGGACGGCGTCGCCGCCACGCTGCGCCGGCTGGCCCATGCCCAGGCCGAGCAGCCGATGCTCTCGCGCACCCACGGCCAGACCGCCTCGCCGACCACGCTGGGCAAGGAAATCGCCAACGTCGTCGCCCGCCTGGAACGGCAGATCCGCCAGATCGGCGCGGTCGAGCTGACCGGCAAGATCAACGGCGCGGTGGGCAACTACAACGCGCACGTGGTGTCCTACCCGGACGTGGACTGGCCGGCCTTCGCCGAACGTTTCGTCGCCTCGCTGGGCCTGGTGTTCAACCCCTACACCACCCAGATCGAGCCGCACGACAACGTCGCCGAGATCGGCGATGCCGCGCGCCGCGCCAACACCATCCTGATCGACCTGGCCCGCGACATCTGGGGCTACGTCTCGCTGGGCTACTTCAAGCAGAAGCTCAAGGAAGGCGAAGTCGGCTCCTCGACCATGCCGCACAAGGTCAACCCGATCGACTTCGAGAACGCCGAGGGCAATTTCGGCATCGCCAATGCGCTGTTCGAGCACTTCAGCGCCAAGCTGCCGATCAGCCGCTGGCAGCGCGACCTGACCGACTCCACCGTGCTGCGCGCCCTGGGCACCGCCTTCGGCCACACCCAGGTGGCGCTGGAATCGCTGGCCAAGGGCCTGGGCAAGCTGGAAGTGAACCCGCAGCGCCTGGACGCCGACCTCGACGCGGCCTGGGAAGTGCTGGCCGAGGCCGTGCAGACGGTGATGCGCCGCCACGGCCTGCCCAACCCGTACGAGCAGCTCAAGGCGCTGACCCGCGGCCAGGGCATCACCGCCGCGTCGATGCGCGGGTTCATCGAGTCGCTGGACCTGCCGGCCGACGCCAGGCAGCGCCTGCTCGATCTCACCCCCGGCGGCTACGCCGGCCTGGCCGCGCGGCTGGCCAAGGCGATCTGACGGCCCGCCGCCGGGTCCGGCCGGCGCTCCTGCGATCCCCTGCCCCCGACGGCGAAGCGCGAGCTTCGCCGTCGTTGCATGCGCGGGGTCGATCGCCTTTTCCCGTCGCGAACCGCTCCTCGCCGCGCCACGCCCGCGGCCATCGCCGGCCGCCGCCCTGGACAAGCAGCTGGAACAATCGCCGCCAATCGTGTAGAAAAGCGCGGTCGAAAGGTACCGCCGTTGGCGGTGACCGGCTTTGCCGGGCAGGACGCAAGGGCCTGCAAGACGAAGCGCCATGACAGCCACTCCCGCGGGGTGGCTGTCATGGCGCTTTTTTCATGCCCATTTTTCAACAGGGGGATTCATGGGTGCTGTCGAAACATCGTGGACGTCGCACGGGCGCGAACCGGCCATTGCGGCGGACCGGCTGTTCCTGCTGATGCTGGCGCTGCTGGGCGCGGCGTCGCTGGCCCACGCGCTGCATTCGGGCCGATGGGGGCTGCTGCTGGTCGTCGGCCTGCCGGCCGCCGGGTTCGCCGTCCGGCAGGCATGGCGCGCGCCCGGCAGCCGCCGCAGCCGCGCCGCGATCGCGATCGCGCTGGTGGCGCTGCTCGCCGCGCCGGCGGCGGGCGGCCTGGCGATTCCGCAGGCCTGCGAAATCGCCGTCATCGCCCTGCTGCCGTATTACCGCGACAGGTTGCCGGTAGCGCTGGCCGCGGGCGCCAGCCTTGTCCTGCATGCCTGCCTGCTGGCGCTGGACGCGCGGTATTCCGCCGCCGTCGCGGTTCCGCAGCTGCTGCTGATCGGGACGACGGCGGCGTTCGCCTGCGCGATCGCGGCGCGGCTGCGCGCGCTCGACGCGCGGCAGGAACGGCCCGCGCACGAAGCGCCCGCGCCGTCCGACGCGGCGGCCGGCGACGCGCCCGCCGCCGCTTTCCACGTGGAAACCGCGTTGTGCGCGCTGCGCACCGGCATGATGATCGCCGACCCGGACCACCGCATCGTCTACGCCAACCAGGCGGTCATCGCGATCCTGCGCAACCAGCGGCAGGAACTGCTCAAGGCCTTCCCCGGCTTCGATCCGGACCAGCTGATCGGCGCCAGCATCCATTGCTTCCACCGCGACCCGGCGCGCATCCGCGCCCTGCTCGACGTGCTCGAGGGCAGCCACGCCGGCCGGATCCAGATCGGCGAGGCGCATTTCAGCCTGAACGTCACCCCGATGATCGAGGCCGACGGCCGGCGCCACGGCTTCGTCGTCGAATGGCACGACCGCACCGCCGAGACCCGCATGGAGCACGACATCGCCGCCATCATCGACGCCGCCGCCCAGGGGCGGCTGGACCAGCGCCTGCATGCCGCCGGCGGGAGCGGCCTGATGGGACGCCTGGCCGAGGGCGTCAACCGGCTGCTGGACGCCACCTCCGAAAGCGCCGACGAGATGCGCCGGCTGCTGTCCGCGCTGTCGCGCGGCGACCTCAGCCAGCGCATCACCCGCGAATTCGACGGCGTGTTCGGGCAGATGAAGACCGACGCCAACGCCACCGCCGAACAACTGGCCGGCATCGTCGCCAGTATCCAGCAGTCGGCCGGCAGCATCTCGGCCACGGCGGCGGGCATCGCCGGCGGCAACGGCGAGCTGTCCGCGCGCACCGAACGGCAGGCGGCCACGCTGCGCGAGGCGGCCGCGTCGATGGAACAGCTCACCGCCACCGTCGGCGACAACGCCGGATCGGCCGACCATGCCCGCCAGCTCGCCGAAGGCGCCGCGGCGGTCGCCCACCAGGGCGGACAGGCGGTGGACGAGGTGGTGCTCACCATGCAGGCCATCGAGCGCGCGTCGCGCAGGATCGGCGAGATCATCGGCGTGATCGACGGCATCGCCTTCCAGACCAACATCCTGGCCCTGAACGCGGCGGTGGAAGCCGCGCGCGCGGGCGGGAGCGGGCGTGGCTTCGCGGTGGTCGCCGCGGAAGTGCGGACCCTGGCGCAGCGCTCGGCCACCGCCGCCCGGGAGATCAAGGCGCTGATCGGCGATTCGGTCGACAAGGTCGCCGACGGCTCGGCGCTGGTGGACAGGGCGCGCCGCACCATGGTCGAGATCGTGTCCTCGGTGCAGCGGGTCACCGCGCTCACCGCCGAGATCGCGGCCGCCTCGCGCGAACAGAGCCTGGGTATCGGGCAGGTCAACCAGACCATCGCGCAGATGGACCGCACGACGCGGCAGAACGCGGCGCTGGTGCAGGAAACCAGCGCGGCCACCCGCGACATGGAGCACCAGGCCGGCATGCTGGCGCGCGCCGCGGCACGCTTCCAGCTCGCCGCGCCGCCGCCTTGCCCGCCCGCGCACGCGGCGCCGGATGCACGAACCGCGGCCGGTTGAACCACAGAGCGGCGCGACGGCGCACGATGGCCAGGCTTTTCACCGCAACACCGAACAGCAAGGGAGAGTGAACATGCTCCACACGACAGCCGAGGCCGCAGGCGGTCCGGCGGACGCGGGACCGGGCGCCACGCGCGCGGCGGCACGAACCACAGGAATGCGGCATGGTCCGGATCATCTGCACTGACCCGGGCATGGCCACGCGGCTGCGCGTGCTCCTTGCCGATGCGGATGGCGCGGAAATCATCAGCCAGAGCTGCGACTGCGGGCATGCGCCGCTGTGCCGCTGGCTCGATCCCGATCCGCTGGGACCCACCGGCCAGGTGCAGGCCGCGCTGCACGAAGCGATCGAGACGCTGGAGCGCAGCCGGCATGCCTTCCGCTCGCGCGAGATGGGCCAGCTGCGGCAACGCCTGACCCGCCTGCTGGAAGACCTGGCAGGCGCCGCCTGACCCGTCCCGGGTGCCGCGCGGCGCGCGGCCCCGCTTTGCCGGGCAGCACGCAGGGAACCGCAGGACGAAGCACGGCGGCGGCATTCCGGACGGAGCGGCCGCGCTGGTGCTTTTGCCATGCCCGCCTTCAACGCAAGAGGAAACCATGGGTGCCGTCGACACACTGCAGGAACTGATGCGGCGCATCGGCCTGGAGCAGGCAGAAATCAGCGAACGCTCGCGCCTGCTGGAATGGCGGGAAGAAGATGCGCGCCGCCTCAACCAGGCCGCCGGCCGCATGGCCGCCGCGCAGGCCGGGTTCATCGAGAAGCTCTACCGCCACCTCGACGACTTCGCCGCGCCGGCCGCGCTGCTGGGCGACCCGACCACCGTGCACCGGCTCAAACAGCGGCAGCTGGAGTACTACCAGCGCCTCTGGCAGGGACCGTACGACCGCGACTATGTCGACAACCGCCTGCGCATCGGCCTGATCCACCACATCAACGGCGTCGAGCTGAAGTGGTACCTGGGCGCCTACCGGCTGTACCTGGAGCAGATGCTGGCGCCGCTATGCGGCCAGGGCGAGGACGCGCAGCTGTTCTCCAGCCTGCTCAAGGCCGTCTTCTTCGACATGACCCTGGCCATCGACACCTACAGCGCCGCCCAGCGCAAGGCGCTGGAAGACAGCGAGGCCCGCTTCGCGCGCGCCCTGCGCGGCGCCCACGACGGCATCTGGGACTGGCATCCCGGCGCGGACACGCTGTACGTGTCCGAGCGCTGGGCCGAAATGATCGGGCTGGACCGCGCCAGCCTGGGCCAGACCAGCGACGCCTGGTTTTCCCGCGTCCACCCCGACGACCTGCCCGGCCTGCACCGCGCCATCAACGCGCACCTGCACGCCGAGTCGGACTCGATCCACCACGAGTACCGCATCCGCTGCCGCAACGGTGACTGGCGCTGGGTGCTGAGCCGCGGCGTGGCCGAGGCCGACCGCGACGGCCAGTTGCGCATCACCGGTTCGCAGAGCGACATCGGCCGGCGCAAGGCCATCGAGCAGCAGCTGCACCACGCCGCGCGCCACGATCCGCTGACCGGGCTGGCCAACCGCCTGCGCCTGGACGAACTGCTCCTGCACACCCAGCGCCGGCTGCACGAAACCGGCAGCGGCCAGGCCGCGCTGCTGTTCATCGACCTGGACCGCTTCAAGCTGATCAACGACAGCTTCGGCCACCTGTTCGGCGATGCCGTGCTGGTCGAGGTCGGCCACCGGCTCGCGCAGTGCCTGCGCGCGGACGACCACCTGTTCCGGTTCGGCGGCGACGAGTTCGTGGTGCTGCTCGCCGACCTCGGTCCCGGCACGCAGGCCGAGCAGGTCGCCCAGCGCATTCTCGAGCGGCTGCACCAGCCGATGCGGCTGGACGACCGCACCCTGGTGGTCAACGCCAGCATCGGCATCGCCAGCCTGCAGGCCAGCGCGGACCTGCACGACGCCCTGCAGGCGGCCGACCTGGCGCTGCACCTGGCCAAGCAGGCCGGCAAGGCGCAGTTCGCCCACTACAGCGCCGGGCTGCAGGCCAGCGCGCAGCACCAGCTGGAACTGGAGAGCGCGCTGGGCCAGGCGCTGGCGCGCGAGGAGTTCGTGCTGCACTACCAGCCCATCCACGATCTCGACCCGGCCGCTCCGCGCATGGTCGGGGTCGAGGCGCTGCTGCGCTGGCGCCACGACGGCCGGCTGGTGCCGCCGCTGGAATTCATTCCTTCGCTGGAGGAATCGGGCGAGATCGTCCAGGTCGGCGACTGGGTGCTGCGCGAGGCCTGCCGCCAGACCCGCGCCTGGCAGCAGGCCGGTCACCGCGACCTGTACTGCTCGGTCAACCTGTCCCGGCGCCAGCTGCAGCAGGACGATTTCGTCGCCCGGCTGGTCGGCATCCTGGACGCGACCGGCCTGCCGCCGGCCAGCCTGGTGCTGGAGATCACCGAGACCCACCTGATGCAGGACAGCAACGCGACCCTGGGCGCGCTGCGCCAGCTGGCCGCGCTCGGGGTGCGCCTGGCGCTGGACGACTTCGGCACCGGCTATTCCTCGCTGGGCTACCTGAAACGGTTCCCGCTGCACATGCTGAAGATCGACAAGAGCTTCATCGGCGGATTGCCCCAGGACGCCGAACTGGCGGTGATCAGCCGCGCCATCATCGGCCTGGGCCACAGCCTGGGGTTGGAGGTGGTCGCCGAGGGCGTGGAGCACGCGCAGCACCTGGAATTCCTGCGCGGCGAAGGCTGCCTGCTGGCGCAGGGCTTCGGGTTCAGCCCGCCCTGCCCGGCCGCGGTGCTGGAACGCCTGCTCGACGGCGCGCCCGCGCCGGTGCTGCCCGCCGGCGGCCCGGCGGCGACGCTAGGCGCTCCGCCGGCGCCTGGGCGACAATGACGCTTCCGTCGGCGACCCACGCCGCCCCCGTTTTCCAATGGTATTGCGCGCGATGAAAAAGACTTCCTCCTCCCTGCCCATCGAGATCAGGGCCAGCGCCCGCCATCCGCTCGGCATGCCCGCCGAGCGCTTCCTGCGCGACTACTGGCAGAAACGCCCGCTGCTGATCCGCGGCGCGTTCCCCGATTTCCAGACCCCGGTGATGCCCGAAGACCTGGCCGGCCTGGCCTGCGAGGAAGGCGCGCTGGCGCGCCTGGTCACCCACGACCGCGCCACCGACGGCTGGAGCCTGCGCACCGGCCCGTTCCAGGAAGAGGACTTCCCGGGCATGCCCGACCACGACTGGACCCTGCTGGTGCAGGACGTGGACAAGTGGGACCCGGAGGTGCGCGACCTGCTCCAGCACTTCAGCTTCCTGCCGCGCTGGCGCATGGACGATGTGATGATCAGCTTCGCCGCCACCGGCGGTTCGGTCGGCGCCCACGTAGACCAGTACGACGTGTTCCTGCTGCAGGCCCATGGCCACCGCCGCTGGCAGATCGACGCCAGCGAATCGATCAAGGGCAAGCGCCCGCCGCTGGATTTCCGCCCCGACGTCGAACTCAAGCTGCTGCGGAAGTTCAAGCCGACCCACGACTGGGTGCTGGAACCGGGCGACATGCTGTACCTGCCGCCGAACGTACCGCACCACGGCGTGGCCGAAGACCCGTGCCTGACCTTCTCCTTCGGCATGCGCGCGCCGTCCTCGGCCGAGCTGATCAGCGACTGGCTGGACGACCTGGTGGCCGACGCCGACGAGGCCATCCGCTACCAGGACCCGGACCTGAAGCTGCCGGAAGACCCCAACGAGATCGACGCTGCGGCGATGAAGCGGGTGGTCGCCGCGCTCAACGCGCTGCGCATGAACGACCCCGACCGCCTGGGCGACTGGTTCGGCCGCTTCATCACCACCTACCGCGCCGCCGGCGACATCCTGCCCTCGCAGGCGCCGCCGGCCCCGGCGGACGTGGACGCGGTGCTGGACGAGGGCGGCCTGCTCGAGCGCCACCCGTGGGCGCGCCTGGCCTGGCGCCGCGCCACCCGCGGCGCGGCGCTGTACAGCAGCGGCCACGCCTTCCAACTGCCGGTGAAGGACGCGCAGGGCCTGGCCGCCGCCGAACGGATCGACGCGGCCATGTTCGGCAAGCTGTCGGCCAAGGGCCGCAGCGCCGTGCTGGAACTGCTGGCTGGCGGCCACTACCAGCTGCTCGACGCCGAGACCCTGGCGGCGATGCAGGCCGAGCAGGACGCGCTCGAGGTGATGGAGGAAGAACTCGACGACGATTTCGACGACGAGGCCGATACCCCGGAACTCGAAATCGAGGTGTTCGAATACGCCCAGGCCGGCCAAGGCGAGCCGGCCAGCGGCGCCATCGACACCGTGCAGGTGAACGAGGAAGGCGTCGAGGTCGTGGTGATCTGCGACGACGACGGCGACGACGAGGACAGCCCGGCGGCATGACACCGGCGGCGTTCCACGTCGAGACGGCCGACTACGCCGTGCGGCACGCGCTGCTGCACGGCGTGCGCCATGCCGTGTTCGTCGGTGAGCAGCAGGTGCCGGCCGAGCTGGAGACCGACGACCTGGACCCGCTCAGCCACCACGTGGTGGCGCTGGATGGCGATGGCCATGCCATCGGTACCGGGCGGCTGACGCCGCAGCGGCGCATCGGCCGCATGGCCGTGCTGTCCGGCTGGCGCGGCCATGGCGTCGGCGAGGCGCTGCTGCAGGCGCTGGTGGCCGAAGCCGCCCGCCGCGGCTGGGACGAGGTTTCCCTGCACGCCCAGGTCCATGCCCGCGATTTCTATGCGCGCAACGGCTTCCTGCCCGAGGGCGCGGAATTCGAGGAAGCCGGCATCGTCCACCAGACCATGCGCCGCCGCATGGACGGCGCCATGCGCGTGCACGACGCCGGCCAGGCCGAGGCGGCGATGGCCGCGGTGATCCAGCGCGCCCGGCGCCGGCTGCTGCTGGGCTGCGGTGCCGGCGATGCCGCCCTGCTCGGCCGGCCGGCGGCATTGCAGGCGCTGCGCCGCTTCGCCACCGCGCGCCACGACAAGCAGGCCCTGGTGCTGCTGCACGACGGCGATCCGGCGGCGTTGCCGGCGGCGCTGCTCGCGCTCGTCCAGCGCCTGCCCAGCGTGTTCCAGCTGCGCCAGCCGGCCGACCCGGCCGATGCATCGCTGCCGCGCGGCGCGGTCAACGACAACGGCGACTGCTACTTTCGTCCAATGGGCGAACGCGCCGACGGCGAACTGGTGCTGGACATGCCGGCCCACGCCCGCCGGCAGGACGCGCTGTTCCAGCGCGCATGGGACGCCGCCGCCGTCTGCGAAGGGCTCCGGACAGCCGGCATCTGAGCGCTGTCGGGCCAGGACAAGGCATGGCCCGACATTAACCCGGTGGACAGCGTGTGTGCCCCTTCCTGTCCCCGCGAGGGTATAATTCAGCGGTTTCATCACGCCCGCGCGGCGTCCTGCTGCAAGGTCCCGCCGGTTCCAGAAGCCATACCCCACAAGCGAATCCGACCCTCCATCGTGGACAATCTCCTGAAGCAGTTTGCGCAGTCATCGCAACTCGCCGGCGGCAACGCCTCCTACATCGAGGATCTGTACGAGCAGTACCTCGTCTCCCCGGACAGTGTGGACCCCAAATGGAAGTCCTACTTCGACGGCTTCAAGGGCCGCGAAGCAGGTGATGTCCCGCATTCGGCCGTCATCGCCCACATCGCCGAGGCCGGCCGCAACGCGTCCGCCGCCGTGGCCAGTGCCGGCGGCGGCGACGAGCGCGAACGCAACGTCGGACGCCTGATCACCGCCTACCGCTCGCGCGGCCACCTCGCCGCGCAGCTCGACCCGCTGGGCCTGACCCCGCCAGTCAACCCGCCCGACCTGGGCCTGCCCTTCCACCACCTGTCCGACGCCGACCTCAACGACGAGTTCAGCACCGGCGGGGTCGGCGGGCAGCCGCGCATGAAGCTGCGCGACCTGCTGGCGCGCCTGAAGGCGACCTACACCGGTTCCATCGGCGCCGAGTTCATGTACATCGCCGAGGTCGACCAGCGCCAGTGGTTGTACCAGCGCCTGGAAAGCGCCGGCGGCAACTACAACCTCGATGCCGGCACCAAGCGCCGCACGCTGGAGCGCCTGACCGCCGCCGAAGGCCTGGAACGCTACCTGCACACCAAGTACGTCGGCCAGAAGCGCTTCTCGCTGGAAGGCGGCGACTCGCTGATCCCGATGATGGACACGGTGATCCGCGACGCCGGCAAGGACGGCGTCAAGGACGTCATCATCGGCATGGCCCACCGCGGCCGCCTGAACGTGCTGGTCAACACCCTGGGCAAGAGCCCGCGCAAGCTGTTCGACGAGTTCGAAGGCCGCTTCGAGCACGACGACCGCGCCGTGGCCGGCGACGTGAAGTACCACATGGGCTTCTCGGCCGACGTCGCCACCGACGGCGGCCCGGTGCACCTGGCGCTGGCGTTCAACCCGTCGCATCTGGAGATCGTCGACCCGGTGGTCGCCGGCTCGGTGCGTTCGCGCCAGGAGCGCCGCGGCGACACCGCGCGCCGCCAGGTCATGCCGATCCTGATCCATGGCGACGCCGCGTTCGCCGGCCAGGGCGTGGTGATGGAGCTGTTCCAGATGTCGCAGGCGCGCGGCTTCGCCGTCGGCGGCACCGTGCACATCGTCATCAACAACCAGGTCGGCTTCACCACCTCCAACCGCGACGACTCGCGCTCGACCCTGTACTGCACCGACATCGCCAAGATGGTCGGCGCGCCGGTCCTGCACGTGAACGGCGACGACCCCGAAGCGGTGGTGTTCGCCGCGCAGCTGGCCTACGACTTCCGCCAGCAGTTCCACAAGGACGTGGTGATCGACCTGGTCTGCTACCGCCGCTGGGGCCACAACGAGGCCGACGAGCCGGCGATCACCCAGCCGCTGATGTACCAGGTGATCCGCAAGCACAAGACCACCCGCGAGCTGTACGCCGAGAAGCTCGAGGCCGCCGGCGTGATCCCGGCCGGCGAAGGCAAGGCGCTGGTCGATGCCTACCGCGACAAGCTCGACTCGGGCGAGGTCACCACCGAGCTGGCCAAGGTCGAGAAGACCCCGCCGACCAGCAAGTTGTACGTGGACTGGCCGAAGCTGCTGGCCGGCAAGCTGTCCGACCCGGTCAGCACCAAGGTGCCGATGGCCGAGCTGACCCGCCTGGCCACCCTGATCAACACCATCCCCGAGGGCGTGGAACTGCACTCGCGCGTGGCAAAGGTCTACGACGACCGCCGCAAGATGGCCGCCGGCGAGGTCCCCGGCGACTGGGGCTTCGCCGAGAACCTGGCCTACGCCACCCTGCTCGACCAGGGCCACACCCTGCGCCTGGTCGGCCAGGACGTGGGCCGCGGCACCTTCACCCACCGCCACGCGATCCTGCACGACCAGAAGACCGACGCTTATTACCTGCCGCTGCGCCAGCTGGTGCAGTCGCCGGAGCAGGCCACCATCATCGACTCGCTGCTCAGCGAGGAAGCGGTGATGGCCTACGAATACGGCTTCTCCACCACCGATCCCAACACCCTGTGCATCTGGGAAGGCCAGTTCGGCGACTTCGCCAACGGCGCGCAGGTGGTGATCGACCAGTTCATCGCCTCCGGCGAGGCCAAGTGGGGCCGCATCTCCGGCCTGACCCTGCTGCTGCCGCACGGCTACGAAGGCCAGGGCCCGGAACACAGCTCGGCGCGCCTGGAGCGCTTCCTGCAGCTGTGCGCGCTGGAGAACATGCTGGTCTGCGTGCCGTCGACCCCGGCGCAGGCCTTCCACATGCTGCGCCGCCAGCTGTGCATGACCACCCGCAAGCCGCTGATCGTCATGTCGCCCAAGTCGCTGCTGCGCCACAAGCTGGCCGTCTCGACCCTGGACGAACTGGCCAATGGCGAGTTCCAGCACCTGATCGGCGATGCCACCGCGGACGCCAAGAAGGTCAAGCGCGTGGTGCTGTGCTCGGGCAAGGTCTACTACGACCTGCTGGAAGACCAGACCAAGCGCGGCCAGGACGATGTGGCCATCCTCCGTGTGGAGCAGCTGTACCCGTTCCCGCGCCCGCAGCTGGCCGCCGAACTGAAGAAGTACGGCAAGGCCGCCGACGTGGTGTGGTGTCAGGAAGAGCCGATGAACCAGGGCGCGTGGTACCAGATCCGCCACCACCTGCAGGCCTGCCTGGCCGAGGGCCAGAACCTGCACTACGCTGGCCGCCCGCGTTCGCCGTCGCCGGCCGTCGGCCACATGGCCGACCACCTGCGCGAACTGCAGCAGCTGCTCGCCGATGCGCTGGTCAATCCCTTCAACGACCAGTTCGCTGAATAACTCTCCCCCTTTCACGAAGAATACGAACCAGGAAGCCCCTGCATGGCCACCGAAGTCAAAGCCCCGGTACTGCCCGAATCCGTCGCCGACGGCACCATCGCCACCTGGCACAAGAAGGTCGGCGACGCGGTCAAGCGCGACGAAAACCTGCTTGACCTGGAAACCGACAAGGTCGTGCTCGAGGTCCCGTCGCCGGTCGATGGCGTGATCAAGGAAATCAAGTTCCCCGAAGGCGCGACCGTGACCAGCAGCCAGGTCGTGGCGATCATCGAGGAAGGCGCCGCCGCGGCGGCGCCGGCCCCGGCTGCCGCCGAGGCACCGAAGGCCGCTGCAGCGGCCCCGGCTCCGGCCGCCGCAGCCGCCGCTCCGGCGCCGGCCGCCAAGTCGGCCGCCGACAGCCTGCCCCCGGGCGCCCGCTTCTCGGCCATCACCGAAGGCGTGAATCCGGCCGATGTCGCCGGCACTGGCCGCCATGGCGCGGTGACCAAGGAAGACATCGTCAACTTCGCCCGCAACGGCGGCGTCGGCAAGGCCGGCGGCGCGCGTCCGGAAGAACGCGTGCCGATGACCCGCATGCGCAAGCGCATCGCCGAGCGCCTGATGCAGTCCAAGGAATCCATCGCCATGCTGACTTCGTTCAACGAAGTCAACCTGGCCAAGGTCTCGGCCGCGCGCAAGGAACTGCAGGACGAGTTCCAGAAGGCCCACGGCATCAAGCTGGGCTTCATGAGCTTCTTCGTGAAGGCCGCCGCCAACGCGCTGCAGCGCTTCCCGCTGGTCAACGCCTCGGTCGACGGCGACGACATCATCTACCACGGCTACTCGGACATCTCCATCGCCGTGTCCACCGACAAGGGCCTGGTGACGCCGGTGCTGCGCAACGTCGAGCGCATGTCCTTCGCCGACATCGAGAAGGGCATCGCCGACTACGCCAAGAAGGCGCGCGACGGCAAGCTGTCCCTGGACGACCTGCAGGGCGGCACCTTCACCGTCACCAACGGCGGCACCTTCGGCTCGCTGATGTCGACCCCGATCGTCAACCCGCCGCAGAGCGCCATCCTCGGCATGCACACGATCAAGGAGCGCCCGATCGCCGAGAACGGCCAGGTCGTGATCGCGCCGATGATGTACATCGCCCTGTCCTACGACCACCGCATCATCGACGGCAAGGACGCGGTGCAGTTCCTGGTGGACATCAAGAACCAGCTGGAAAACCCGGGCCGCATGCTGTTCGGCCTGTAAGACCCCGCCGGACCCCTCCTTCACCGGAGGGGTTCGTCGCTCCGGGGCCGGCACGCACCCGCCCCTTCCCCGGCGCCCCGCGCCACCGGCTTCGCCCCGAAGCCGAAGGAAAGCATCAAGGAACCTCAAATGGCTGAACAATTCGACGTCGTCGTCATCGGTGCCGGCCCGGCCGGTTACCACGCCGCCATCCGCGCCGCCCAGCTGGGCCTGAAGACCGCCTGCATCGACGCGGCGCTGGGCAAGGACGGCAAGCCGGCGCTGGGCGGTACCTGCCTGCGCGTGGGCTGCATCCCGTCCAAGGCGCTGCTGGATTCCTCGCACCAGTACCACAACATGCAGCACCAGTTCGCCCAGCACGGCATCAGCTTCAAGGACGGCGCCATCGACGTGGGCACGATGGTCGCGCGCAAGGACGCCATCGTGAAGCAGTTCACCGGCGGCATCGCCATGCTGTTCAAGGCCAACAAGGTGACGCCGTACTACGGCTTCGGCCAGTTGCAGCCCGGCAATGTGGTCAAGGTCAAGCAGCACGACGGCAGCGAGGTCGAGCTGAAGGGCACCAATGTCATCATCGCCGCCGGTTCGGATTCGATCGAACTGCCGTTCGCCAGGTTCGACGGCGAGACCATCGTCGACAATGTCGGCGCGCTGGACTTCCTTGAGGTGCCCAAGCGCCTGGCCGTCATCGGCGCCGGCGTGATCGGCCTGGAGCTGGGCAGCGTGTGGAAGCGCCTCGGCGCGGAAGTCACCATCCTCGAAGCGATGCCGGAGTTCCTGCCGGCCGCCGATGCGGAAGTGAGCAAGCTGGCCGCGCGCGAGTTCAAGAAGGAAGGCCTGAACATCCTGCTCGGCGCCAAGGTCAGCAAGACCGAGGTGACCGGCAAGGGCAAGAAGAAGGAAGTGGTCATCAGCTACGCCGACAAGGATGGCGAGAAGACCCTGACCGTGGACAAGCTGCTGGTGGCCGTGGGCCGCCGCGCGGCGAGCAAGGGCCTGCTGGCCGACGGCACCGGCGTGCAGCTCAACGAGCGCGGCCAGGTGGTGGTCGACGACCACTGCCACACCGGCGTCGATGGCGTCTGGGCGATCGGCGACTGCGTGCGCGGGCCGATGCTGGCGCACAAGGGCTTCGAGGAAGGCATCGCGGTGGCCGAACTGATCGCCGGCCTGCCGGGCCACGTCAACCTCGACACCATTCCCTACGTCATCTACACCAGCCCGGAAATCGCCTGGGTCGGCAAGACCGAGCAGCAGCTCAAGGCCGAGGGCGTCGCCTACAAGACCGGCAGCTTCCCGTTCGCCGCCGTGGGCCGCGCGGTGGCGATGGCCGAGCCGACCGGCTTCGTCAAGGTGATCGCCGACGCCGAAACCGACCGCGTGCTCGGCCTGCACCTGATCGGCCCGAACGTAAGCGAGCTGGTGCACGAAGGCGTGCTGACCATGGAGTTCAGCGGCAGCGCCGACGACCTGGCCCGCATCTGCCACGCCCACCCCAGCCTGTCCGAAGCCGTGCACGATGCGGCGATGGCGGTGGCCAAGCGTTCGATCCACAAGGCCAACTGAGCGGGGAACAAGGAACAGGGAACGGGGAATGAAACATCCCGGCCCCTGTTTCCTCCCCCAGCGAACGCCGGCAGCGATGCCGGCGTTCTGCTTCCTCCGTTTCCTTCATTCCCCGTTCCCCGCACCCATGAAATCCATCTGCGTCTACTGCGGCTCCAACCCCGGCGCCAAACCCGTCTATGTCGAGCGCGCCACCGAACTGGGCCGGCGCATCGCCCACGAAGGCCTGCGCCTGGTGTATGGCGGCGGCCGCACCGGACTGATGGGCGCGGTGGCCGATGGCGTGCTGGCCGCCGGCGGCGAGGTCACCGGGGTGATCCCGCAGCACCTGGTGGACCTGGAAGTCGCGCACCAGGGCGTGACCACGCTGGAGATCGTGGGCTCCATGCACGAACGCAAGTCGCGCATGTTCGACCTGTCCGATGCCTTCGTCGCCCTGCCGGGCGGCTTCGGCACCGCCGAGGAGATCTTCGAGATGCTGACCTGGCGCCAGCTCGGCATCGGCAAGAAGCCCTGCGCCTTCCTCGACATCGACGGTTTCTACGCGCAGCTGATCGGCATGATCGACCACATGGTGGAGGAACGCTTCCTGCACCCCGAGCAGCGCCAGGACCTGTGGTACGGCGACGACACGGAGCGGATGCTGGCGTGGATGCGCGCGTATTCGCCGGCGCAGGCGGACAAGTGGTTCGACGAGAAGCTCAGGGCTGCGTTGCGGTAAACCACCGGCGCCTGGCGAGGCGGCGTGGCGGCGAGCGTGGCTGTTCCATCGATCTCCGCTTGGCGCCATTCGCACGGGAAAACGCAGCGCATTGCGGCAAGCCATGGGCACGTGGCGGCGCGAAGCATCGCTGACGTCCTCATGTGCCAGCACGGCGCTATTCCGCGCCCAGACCCCCCCCCCCGCAGTAACGCGCCTTCGCGCGACAGGCATCAACCGGAACGCCCGACCGCGCACCCGGATGCAGGCATGCGGGCCGGCTTCACGCCTGTTTCTGCAGCGTCGCCTCGCGCGGCAGCGGATAGCCGAGCAGATAGCCCTGGCCGAAATCGCAGCCGATCTCGCGCAGCGTGCGCAGCTGGCGCTCGTCCTCCACGCCTTCGCCGATGGTCTCGATGCCCAGCGTGCGGGCCAGCGACACCACGCCCTCGACCAGCGCCTGGGTGCTCTTGCCGTTGCCGGCGTGCAGGCCGGCGACGAAGCTGCGGTCGATCTTCAGCGCGCTGATCGGGAAGCGGTGCAGGTAGGACAGCGCCGAATAGCCGGTGCCGAAATCGTCCAGCTGCACCACGATGCCGCGCTCGCGCAACTGGTGCAGGATGCGCAGCGTGCGCGGCGCGTCCTCCAGCAGCGCCATCTCGGTGATCTCCACCCGCAGCCGCCCCGGATCGGCGCCAGCCGCGTCCAGCAACCCGAGCAGGCGCGTGGCGAACTCCGGCGAGCGGAAGTGGCGCGGCGAGACGTTCACCGAGATGTAGCCCGACGACGTGCCGGCCAGGTCGTGCACCACCTGCTCGTAGATCAGCCAGTCCACCTGCTCGATCAGGCCGCTTTCCTCGCCCAGTTCGATGAACTCGCCCGGCAGCAGCAGCCCGCGGCCTTCGTGCTGCCAGCGCAGCAGCGCCTCGTGGCCGATCTCGCGGCCGTCGGCCAGCGACACGATCGGCTGGTAGAACGGCACGAAGTCGTTGCTGATGATGGCCCGGCGCAGGTCGGCCTCCAGCTCCAGGCTCTGCAGCGACTGCTCGCGCATCGCCTCGTCGAACACCATGCAGCGGTCCTGGCCCATGCCCTTGGCGCGGTACATCGCCGCATCGGCGTCGCGCAGCAGCTCGGCGCCGGAGGTGTAGCGCGGGCTCCACACCGCGATGCCGATGCTGCCCGACGGAAACAGCTCGCGCCCGTCCACCCACATCGAGTGCTCCAGCGAGCGCAGCAGGCGCCGCCCCACGTCCATCGCCGCCTCGGCGCCCTCGCAGCGCACCAGCAGCGCGAACTCGTCGCCGCCCAGGCGCGCCACCACGTCGTCGCTGCGCAGCATGCCGACCAGGCGCTGCGCCACCTCCACCAGCATGCGGTCGCCGGCGGCATGGCCGATGCTGTCGTTGACCCACTTGAAACGGTCCAGGTCCAGGAACAGCAGCGCGAACACCGGACCCACGCCCAGCTGCGCGTGTTCGATGGCCTCCTCGAGCTTTTCCAGCAGATGCAGGCGGTTGGGCAGGCCGGTCAGCACGTCGTGCATCGCCAGGTGGGTCAGGCGCTGCTCCACGCGCATGCGCTCGCCGATCTGCGCCAGCAGTTTCTGGTTGACCTCGCCCAGTTCGCGGGTGCGCTCGACCACCCGCCGCTCAAGTTCGGCATGCGCCTGCAGCAGGCGGTTGCGGTCGCGCTGGCGGGCCAGGCTGTTGCCGATGTTGCGCGCCACGAACGCCAGCAGCCGCTGGTCGTGGGCGGTGAAGGTGACGTCGGGGTTGTAGCTCTGCACCGCGATGACGCCCACCACCTCGTCGTCGCTGAACAGCGGCACGCCCAGCCAGCACTGCGACTTGGCGCCGAACTCGCGCACGTCGCCGCGTGCGATCAGCGTGTCGATCTCCGCGCGGGTCGCCAACAGCGGCTGGCCGTTGCGGATGGTGTATTCGGTCAGGCCGCCGCTGAAGGGGCGCGAGGCGCGCACCCGGTTGAACTCGTCCACCGAATAGACGAAATCCAGCCCGTCGCCCTGCTCGTTGACCAGCGCGATGTAGAAATTGCTCGCGTCCAGCAGCCCGCCGATCACCCGGTGCACCTCGGCGTGGAACTCGGCCTGGCTGCCGCAGCTCATCGCCAGTTCGGAAATGTTGAACAGCGCCGCCTGCAGGGCCTCGGCGCGGCGCCGCTCCTGGATCTCGTCCTGCAGGCTGGCGTTGGCCCGCTCCAGCTCCAGCGTGCGCCGCTGCACGTGCTGTTCCAGTTGCACGTGCGCCTGGCGCCGGTCCATCGCGGTCAGGATGTGCTTGGCCACGAAGTTGAGCACCGCGCGGTCCTCGTCGCCGTACTGCACGCCCGCCTCGTAGCTCTGCACCACGATCGCGCCGCAGACGGTGTTGTCGCGCCACATCGGCACGCCCAGCCAGTCGGCGCTGTCCGGCCCGCTGTGCACCGAATGCGCCTGGTCGAGCGCGGCCAGCAGTTCGCGCGAGGGCCCGTGCATCGTCTTGCCCCGGCGCAGCACGGCGAAGGTCAGGCTGTCCTGCATCTCCTCGTAGCGGAAGCGCCGCTCCGGGTCCGGGGCGAAGGTGTCCCAGGTGTCGGCGAAATACAGGAAGCGCAGGCTGCTCTGGTGCTCGTCGCATTCGACGATGTAGCAGTTCTCCGCGTACATCAGCGTGCGCAGGATGCGGTGGAACTGGGCCAGCATCTGCGGCATTTCCAGATCGGTGCCGGCCAGGTCGGCGATCTCGAACAGCGCCCGCTGCAGCTGCTTGGCGCGTTCGAGCTGCTCGATCTGCACGCCCTGCCGCAGCGACACCAGCACCGCGGCGACCAGCGCATGCGCCGTGCCCAGCCAGGCCTGCCGCTGCGCCCCGGAGAACGCGGGATCGGCCTCGGCCAGCACCACGATGCGCGCGCCGCCGTCGCCGTCGGTCCAGCTCTCCATCAGCGGCTGCCGCAGCCCGTCCGGCAACGGCGCGCCGGCCAGCAGCCCGCGCACCGCATCGCGCAGCGCCTCGGCCCCGGGGCTGACGCAATCACCCTGGCCGAGCACGGCGTCATCCCAGGCCAGCGCCACGGTGCTGTCGCCCGGCAGCAGGCCGTGCAGGGTCGCCACCACCCGGCTGGCGGGCGAATCGGTGTCCACGCGGCCGTTGCCGGCATGCACGTCGGATTGGCTGTGCGACATGGTCTCCATGTGTCTTCTCGGGTTCCGGTGATCCGGAACTCCCCCCTGCCATGCAGCATAACGCCGCAACCCCCGGCTCCGGTGCGCACGCCTCGACATTTCCTGAACCCCGCCCGGCGCGCGCCCGCGCATGACTAGGCAGCGGCATGCACAGCGCTTAGGCTGCCGCACGTGGATACCGCCGTCCAAGCCCCGAGCGACGAAGCGCTGATGCTGGCCTACGCCGAAGGCGACGGCGGAGCGTTCGCCGAGCTGTATGCGCGCCATCGCGCGCGCCTGTTCCACTACCTGCTCGGGCAGCTGCGCGACCGCTCGCTGGCCGAAGAGCTGTTCCAGGACGTGTGGCAGCGGCTGATCCACGCGCGCAGCGGCTGGAAGCCGGAAGCGGCCTTCGCCACCTGGCTGTTCCGCATCGCCCACAACCGCCTGAACGACCACTGGCGCGCGGCGCGCCACCGGCCGGCGGCGCCGGACGACGCCGACGAACGCACCGCGCGGCTGGCCGACACCTGCACACCGGAACTGCTGGCCGACGAGCAGGACGAACGGCTGCGGCTGCGCCAGGCGATGGCCGAGCTGCCGCAGGAACAGCAGGAAGTCCTCATCCTGCGCCTGGAACAGGAACTGAGCCTGGAGGAGATCGGGCAGATCACCGGCGTGGGCCGGGAAACCGTCAAGTCGCGGCTGCGTTATGCGATGGACAAGCTGCGCGCGAGGTTGAGCGAATGAACATGAGCGACCCGCTGACTCCCGAAGAACGCGAACTGGCGCGCCTGCTGGGGCGTCCCGCCGCCGCGCTGCCCTCGCCCGGGATCGACGAGGCCATCCTCGCCCAGGCGCGCGCACCGGCCGCATCGGCATCGGCGCCAACGCCACGGCCTTCCGCGCCGCCGGCCGCGTTCAGCACCGGCGCCTCCCGCTCCCGCCACGGACGCCGCCGCGGCCTGGTGTCGTCGCTGGCGGTGGCCGCTTCGCTGGTCCTGGTCGTCGGCCTGGCCTGGCAGCTGCGGCCGCCCCCCCCACCGCCGCCCGCTGCCGCCGTGGCGGTGTCCGCGCCTGCGGCGGACGCGCAGGCGCCCGCATCGCCGGAAGCCTCCGCTTCGGCCGCAGCATCCGATGCGGCAGCGCCCGCGCCTGCATCGGTGCCTG
>NZ_WIDL01000029.1 GCF_009496535.1 Stenotrophomonas sp. MYb238 | reverse complement strand
TATCCTGTGCGGGCTGGACAAGTACGCAACCGGCCCCTGTGCGTCGGTGGAAACTCCGGAGGATGAAGATGAAATCGTCGAAATTGCTGGTTCTGGCCGTTGCCGCCGCCGCCGCGCTGGCGGTCCCGTTGGTGATGGCGCAGAGCGCCGCCGACAAGGGCAAGGCGGGCGAGGCCGCGCAGAATGCGGCCGTGGACAAGGCGCAGAACGAGGCCGAGCAGAAAGCCAAGCGCCGCGCTGCCGCCGCCGCCCAGGAAAAAGCCAAGGGCGAGCAGTCGGCCCCGCGCGAAGAGGAAGAAGAGGAAGCCCGCAAGCGTCGCTGACGCGGGTCTTCCGGTATCGATGGACGCCCCGGCGCAGGCCGGGGCGTCTTTTTTGTTAAGCCCCCTGCGGCGGCACGGCTCCTGGCCGGGGCGGCCGTGACGCCGGGCCGGATTTTTCGATGTCGCCGCATGCCGCGCTTGGGTGTTCGCGCGACAACCTTTAAACTAGGGCTTTCCGGGAGGCAAGTGAGCCATGACCCCCCTTATTTTCGTTACCGGCGGTGTGGTGTCCTCGCTTGGCAAGGGCATTGCCGCCGCGTCGCTGGCCTCCATCCTCGAGGCGCGTGGCCTGAAGGTCACGATGATGAAGCTGGATCCGTACATCAACGTCGATCCGGGCACCATGAGTCCCTTCCAGCACGGCGAGGTCTACGTCACCGATGACGGTGCCGAGACCGACCTGGACTTGGGGCACTACGAGCGCTTCGTCCATACCCGCCTGAGCCGCAAGAACTCGGTCACCACCGGGCGCATCTACGAGAACGTGATCCGCAAGGAGCGCCGCGGCGACTACCTGGGCGCGACCGTGCAGGTGATCCCGCACATCACCGACGAGATCCGCCGCTGCATCGACGAGGCCACCGAGGGCTTTGATGTGGCACTGGTGGAGATCGGCGGCACCGTCGGCGACATCGAATCGCTGCCGTTCCTGGAAGCCATCCGCCAGGTGCGTACCGAGCGCGGCCCCGAGAAGGCCTTGTTCATGCACCTGACGCTGGTGCCGTACATCGGCGCCGCCGGCGAGCTGAAGACCAAGCCGACCCAGCACTCGGTCAAGGAGCTGCGTTCGATCGGCATCCAGCCCGACGTGCTGCTGTGCCGTTCCGAGCAGGCCATCCCCGATTCGGAACGGCGCAAGATCTCGCTGTTCACCAACGTCTCCGAGCGCGCGGTGATCAGCGTGCCGGACGTGGAGGTGCTGTACCGCGTGCCGATGGGCCTGCATGCGCAGGGCCTGGACGACATCGTGGTCGACCAGCTCAAGCTCGCCGACAAGGCCGGCCCGGCCGACCTGTCCGAATGGGAGGCGGTGCTGGATGCGGCGCTGCACCCGCTGGACGAGGTGACCATCGCCGTGGTCGGCAAGTACGTGGACCACCAGGACGCCTACAAGTCGGTCGGCGAGGCGCTCAAACACGGCGGCCTGCGCCAGCGCACCCGCGTCAACCTCAAGTGGCTGGAAGCGCAGGACCTGGAGGAGACCGGCATGTCCGCGCTGGAAGGCGTGGACGGCATCCTCGTGCCCGGCGGCTTCGGCGACCGTGGTTTCGAGGGCAAGGTGCTGACCTCGCAGTACGCCCGCGAACACCGGCTGCCGTATTTCGGCATCTGCTACGGCATGCAGGCGGCGGTGGTGGACTACGCCCGCCACGTGGCCGGGCTGGACGGCGCCAACAGTACCGAGAACGACCGCCAGTCGCCGAACCCGGTGATCGGCCTGATCACCGAATGGCGCACCGCCAGCGGCGAGGTCGAGAAACGCGACGAGAAGTCCGACCTGGGCGGCACCATGCGCCTGGGCCTGCAGGAGCAGCGCCTGAAGCCGGGTACGCTGGCGCGCGAACTGTACGGCAAGGACGTGGTGGCCGAGCGCCACCGCCACCGCTACGAGTTCAACAACCGCTACCGCACCCAGCTGGAGGACGCCGGCCTGGTGATCTCCGGCAAGTCGATGGACGACACGCTGGTGGAAGTGGTGGAACTGCCGCGCGAGGTGCACCCGTGGTTCCTGGCCTGCCAGGCGCACCCGGAATTCCTGTCCACGCCGCGCGGGGGGCATCCGCTGTTCATCGGCTTCATCCGCGCCGCGCGCGAGAAGAAGGCCGGCGGCAAGCTGTTGAAGGAAGCGCGGGCGTGATGTTTTTCCCTTCTCCCTCCGGGGCGAAGGCGTGTGGCTTGCGGGCCACCGGCTCGCACACGCCTGAACGTCCGGCGCGTTGCGCCGGGCAGGGGCGCGCAGCGAGGTGCCCCGAAGGGGCGGATGAGGGTGCGGGCGAAGCCTCGCAGTACCCGCATGCCGCGGTGGCTTCGCCCTGAACCCTCACTCCAACCCCTTTCCCGCCGGGAGAGGGGCTTCAATCACGAGGTAGTTGAATGAAGCTCTGCGGATTCGAAGTAGGCCTGGACCAACCGCTGTTCCTGATCGCCGGCCCCTGCGTCATCGAGTCGATGCAGCTGCAGCTCGACACCGCCGGCAGGCTCAAGGAGATCACCGGCAAGCTGGGGATGAACTTCATCTTCAAGTCCAGCTTCGACAAGGCCAACCGTACCTCCGGCACCAGCTTCCGCGGCCCGGGCATGGAAGAAGGTCTGAAGGTGCTGGCCGAGGTGAAGAAGCAGATCGGCGTGCCGGTGCTGACCGACGTGCACGAGTACACGCCGATGGACGAAGTGGCCTCGGTCGTCGACGTGCTGCAGACCCCGGCCTTCCTGGTGCGCCAGACCGACTTCATCAGGAAGGTGTGCAGCGCCGGCCGGCCGGTGAACATCAAGAAAGGCCAGTTCCTGTCGCCGTGGGACATGAAACCGGTCGTGGAGAAGGCCAAGGCGACCGGCAACGACGACATCATGGTCTGCGAGCGTGGCGCCAGCTTCGGCTACAACAACCTGGTCAGCGACATGCGCTCGCTGAGCGTGATGCGCGACACTGGCTGCCCGGTGGTGTTCGACGCCACCCATTCGGTGCAGCTGCCGGGCGGGCAGGGCAGCAGTTCCGGCGGCCAGCGCGAGTTCGTGCCGGTGCTGGCGCGCGCGGCGGTGGCGGTCGGCGTGGCCGGCCTGTTCGCCGAGACCCACCCGGATCCGTCCAAGGCGCTGTCCGACGGCCCCAATGCGTGGCCGCTGGACAAGATGGAAGCACTGCTGGAAACCCTGCTGGCGCTGGATTCGATCACCAAGAAGAACGGGTTCCTGGAGAGCACGCTCTGATGAGCGGCGGCGCTGGGCCAGCATGGGGGCGGGGCGCATGAAGCGAGCCATTCTTGTGACTATGGCCTGCGCGCTGTTCGTGTTGGCGGGCAATGCTGCCGCATGCCATACCGACCCACCCATCGTGACGCCGCCCCTGCGCGAAGTCACCGGGTCGTCGGATATCGTGGCCGTGATCCATGTCGACTGGGTCGGTTGGCGGACTCCTGCAGAAGAGGCGGAGTTTCGTCGCCTGTGGGAGCGCCCGCCAATGAATACGCCATTTTCCTATCCTGCCCGCTCGGCGCGTTTCAGTGTGAAGCGCGTCCTCAAGGGCAACATTCCGGCCGATACATTGATCTGGAGTGGTGCCACCAGTTGCGAGGTCGGTCTGGCGGAAGGCCGGGATTATGTATTGTTTGCCAGCCTGCCTTCGGGAGAAGATGACCGGCTCATGCCGCTGCGCGGCACGTTTTCCCTGGATGCGCCCCCCTACACCGACGCCATGCTGGCCGAAGTGGAATCCTTCCTCACTCACTCCAACGCCCCCACACCATGACGACAATCGCCAAGATCCACGCCCGTGAAATCCTCGACAGTCGCGGCAACCCCACGCTGGAAGCCGAAGTCACCCTGGCCGACGGCTCGTTCGGCCGTGCCGCGGTGCCCTCCGGTGCCTCCACCGGCACCAAGGAAGCGGTGGAACTGCGCGATGGCGACAAGACCCGCTACCTGGGCAAGGGCGTGCGCGACGCGGTGGCCAACGTCAACGGCCCGATCGCCGCGGCGCTGAAGGATTTCAATGCCGAGGACCAGGCCGGGCTGGACCGCCGCCTGATCGACCTGGACGGCACCGAGAACAAGGGCCGCCTGGGCGCCAATGCGCTGCTGGGCGTCTCGATGGCCGCCGCGCATGCCGCCGCCACCTCGAAGAAGCAGGCGCTGTGGCAGTACCTGGCCGCCAAGACCGGCGCCACGCCGTCGCTGCCGGTGCCGATGATGAACATCATCAACGGCGGCGCGCACGCCGACAACAACGTGGACTTCCAGGAGTTCATGGTGCTGCCGGTCGGCTTCGGCTCGTTCGGCGAATCGCTGCGCGCCGGCACCGAGATCTTCCATGCGCTCAAGTCGGTGCTCAAGGGCCACGGACTGAGTACGGCGGTGGGCGACGAGGGCGGCTTCGCGCCGGACTTCCGCAGCAACGTCGAGGCGCTGGACACCATCCTGGAAGCCATCGGCAAGGCCGGTTACACCGCCGGCGAGGACATCCTGCTGGGCCTGGACGTGGCCTCCAGCGAGTTCTACGAGAACGGCAAGTACAACCTGGTCGGCGAGAACAAGCGCCTGACCTCCGAGCAGTTCGTCGACTTCCTGGCCGACTGGACCGCGCAGTACCCGATCATCACCATCGAGGACGGCCTGGCCGAGAACGACTGGGCCGGCTGGAAGCTGCTGACCCAGCGCATCGGCAGCAAGGTGCAGCTGGTCGGCGACGACCTGTTCGTCACCAACCCGAAGATCTTCGCCGAAGGCATCGAATCGGGCACCGCCAACGCGATCCTGATCAAGGTCAACCAGATCGGCACCCTGAGCGAGACGCTGGAAGCGATCGCCATGGCCGACAAGGCGCATTACGCGGCGATCGTCTCGCACCGCTCGGGTGAGACCGAGGACACCACCATCGCCGACATCGCCGTGGCCACCACGGCCACCCAGATCAAGACCGGCTCGTTGTGCCGCAGCGACCGCGTGGCCAAGTACAACCAGTTGCTGCGCATCGAGGAGGCCCTCGGCGGCAACGCGCGCTACGCCGGGCGCGACGCGTTCGTCTCGCTCAAGCGCTGACGCCGATGCGCGACTGGCGCTGGCTGCTGCTGGTGCTCGCGGTACTGCTGGCGCTGCTGCAGTACCGCTTCTGGTTCGGCCCGGGCAATTCGGGCGAGGTGATGATGCTCGAGGCCCAGGTCGCCAACCAGAAGCGGGACAACGAAGGCCTGCAGCAGCGCAACGACGCGCTCGCCGCCGAGGTCAAGGACCTCAAGGAAGGCGAGGCCGCCATCGAGGAGCGCGCGCGCAGCGAGCTGGGCATGATCAAGCCCGGCGAGAAGTTCTACCGCGTGGTCGAGAACGCGCCTGCTGCCCGGCCGGCCGCCGCGCCGGCGGGCGAGCACGGCGCGGCGACGCAGGAGGACGTGCCATGACCACCCAGGTCTGGGCGGTGGTGCCGGCCGCCGGCCGCGGCACCCGCTTCGGCGGGCCGATGCCCAAGCAGTACCTGCTGGCCGCCGGCGAACCGTTGCTGGCGCATGCGCTGGAGGCATTGCTGTCGCACCCGGGCGTGGCCGGGGTGATGGTGGCCATCGCCGCGGACGATGCCGACTGGCCGGGCTGGAATGCCTTCGCCGGCAAGCCGGTGCTGACCTGCACCGGCGGGCAAACCCGGGCCGCCTCGGTGCTGGCCGGGTTGCAGGCGCTGCCGGAGAGCGTACGCGCCGACGATTTCGTGCTGGTGCACGATGCCGCGCGCCCGAACCTGCCGGCAGGCGACCTGGGCCGCCTGCTGGAGGTGGGACGCACCGATCCGGTCGGTGCCATCCTCGCTGCGCCGGTACGCGATACGCTCAAGCGCGCCGGCGACGATGGCGGCATCGACCGCACCGAGCCGCGCGAGCGGTTGTGGCGCGCGCTGACGCCGCAGTTGTTCCGCCGCCACCAGTTGACCCGCGCGCTGGCCGAGGCGACCGCCGCCGGCGTCGAGGTGACCGACGAAGCCATGGCCATGGAGCGCCAGGGCGCGCGGCCGCTGCTGGTCGAAGGCGACGAATGCAATTTCAAGGTCACCACGCCGGCCGACCTGGCGCGCTTCGAGTTCGAGTTGTCGCAGCGCGGCTGAATCCCCGTCCGGCGTCCCCGCGCCGGGCCTGACACGACGATCCGATCCAACGCCATGAATCCTTCTTCCTTTCCTCCCATCCGCATCGGCCAGGGTTACGACGTGCACGCCTTCGGCGAGGGCGACCACGTCATGCTCGGCGGCGTGCGCGTGCCGCACCGCTGCGGCGTGCTCGCGCACAGCGACGGCGACGTGATCCTGCACGCGCTGTGCGACGCGATGCTGGGGGCGCTGGCGCTGGGCGACATCGGCCAGCATTTCCCGCCCAGCGACGACCGCTGGAAGGGCGCGGACAGCAGCGATTTCGTGCGCCACTGCGACGGCCTGCTGCGCGCGCGCGGCTGGCAGGTGGGCAACGCCGACATCACCGTGATCTGCGAGCGGCCCAAGGTCGGCCCGCATGCGCAGGCCATGCGCGAAACGGTGGCCCGGCTGCTGGGCGTGGAACTGGACCGGGTCAGCGTCAAGGCCACCACCAGCGAGAAACTGGGCTTCACCGGCCGCGAGGAAGGCATCGCCGCGCAGGCGGTGGTGCTGCTGGTTCCGGCATAGCCACCGCAGATTACCCGCGTTCTCGTAGGAGCGGCTTCAGCCGCGAAGAGGCACTCCCAGCCCAACCCTACATCCGGCCTGCACAAAGGCGGGAGAATGCATGAAAGCCCCTTCGCGGCTGAAGCCGCTCCTACGAGGATGCGGGCCAGACATCGTTCCACAGGACTGACATGACCGATCTTCCCGCGCTTCCCCTTGCCTACGGTGCCCCGGTACTGCGCGCGCTGATGCGCAGCGTGCCGGAGGATTTCCAGGTCGACGAACTGCCCGCCTTCGAGGCGAGCGGCGAGGGCGAGCACCTGCTGCTGGACATCCGCAAGCGCGGCGCCAACACCGTGGGCGTGGCCAGGCAGCTGGCGCAGTGGGCCGGCGTGCCGGAAATGGGCGTCAGCTATGCCGGGCAGAAGGACCGGCACGCGGTGACCACACAGCGTTTCAGCGTGCACCTGCCCAGGCGCGTCGCGCCCGACCTGGCGCTGCTGGAGTCGGACGAGGTCCACGTGCTGGCCTCGACCTGGCACAACCGCAAGCTGCAGCGCGGTGCGCTGGCCGGCAACCGCTTCACGCTGGTGCTGCGCGGCGTGCAGGGCGAACGCCCGGCCATCGGCGAGCGCCTGCAGGCCATCGCCGCGCGCGGCCTGCCCAACTGGTTCGGCGAGCAGCGCTTCGGCCGCGATGGCGGCAACGTACCGGCGGCGCTGGCGATGTTCGCCGGCCGCCGGGTGCGCAAGGACCAGCGCTCCATGTTCCTGTCGGCGGCGCGCTCGGCGCTGTTCAACCGCGTGCTCGCCGCGCGCGTGGAACAGGGCAACTGGGACGGCGCGATGGACGGGGAGGTGTGGATGCTCGACGGCAGCCGTTCGGTGTTCGGCCCCGAACCGATGAGCGAGGCGCTGGCCGAGCGCCTGGCGCGTTTCGACATCCACCCCAGCGGGCCGTTGTGGGGAGCGGGCGAACTGCGCGCCACCGGCGCCGCGCTGGAACTGGAGCAGGCGGCGCTGGCCGACGATCAGGCACTGGCGCTGCGCGCCGGCCTGGAGCAGGCCGGGCTGAAGCAGGAGCGGCGCGCGCTGCGGCTGCGGCCGGCGCTGATGCGTCACGCCTGGCTGCAGGACGACGTGCTGGAACTGTCCTTCGCGCTGCCGCCGGGCTGCTACGCCACCGCCGTGCTGCACGAACTGGGCGAGGTGAGCGACGCCAGCCGTGTCGGATCACCCGCAGCGGAGTAAATCTCAGGGTCCATCGGTACGGACCACCCTGCTGCGTAGGAGCGGCTTCAGCCGCGAAACCCATGCAGGCACGGGCTTCCGGGCGGTCCGCGACCGCAGGCCGCAGCGCATCACCCGCACCGCGACGAACGCAGCGCCCCTGCCGCCAGCATGTGACAGCTGCGCTGCGCACCCCCGCTGCCGATTGCCGGGGTCGCCGGAAGCTATCGCCTCAGCGCCGCGCCAGCAGCACCAGCACCGCGCCGGTGCCGCCCTGCGCGGGCGGCGCGGAATGGAAGGCCAGCACGTCGTTGCGCTGGCGCAGCAGGCGGTCCACCAGGTTCTTGAGCACCGGCGCGCCGCCGTCGGACTGCAGCCCCTTGCCGTGGATGATGCGCACGCAGCCATGGTCGTGCGCATGGGCGTCGAGCAGGAATTCGCGCAGCAGGTGTTCGGCCTGGGCCACGCTGGCGCCGTGCAGGTCCAGTTCGTCCTGCACCGAATACTGGCCGCGCTTTAGCCGCTGGAACATGCGCGGCGGCAGCGCGTCGCGCCGGTAACTGGCCACGTCGCCGGCTTCCAGCGGCGCGCTCGAATGCAGCAGCCGGGCGAACTCGCCCAGCGCCTGCGCCTCGTCCTGCTCGGCCATGCGCGCACGCGGCTTCGGCCGCGGGCGGGCGATGGCGGGCGTTTCCACCTTGCGCAGCGGCTTTACCTGGCCGATGGCGGAGCGGAACAGGGCGCCGTCGTCTTCGTCTTCTGGGTGCGACATGCGCATAGCGTAACGGCTGCGGCGATGGGCAGGATGTCACGGGAAGGCGACGGACGCATTCCGGTATCATGCCGGATCGGGCCATGCCGGCCGGCGTGCTGCACGCCGACGGGATGGCGGTGGACGGCGAGGCAGCGGGAGCGCCGTCATGGATTCAGCGATTCAGGTCTTCAATGCGCGTACTTGTAAGCAACGACGACGGCGTGGACGCCCCCGGCATCAGGATGCTCGCCGAGCAACTGCGCAATGCCGGGCATGAGGTCACCGTGGTGGCGCCGGACCGCGACCGTTCCGGCGCCAGCAACTCCCTTACCCTGGACCGGCCGGTGCGGCTGCGCCGGATCGACCACTACACCTGCGCGGTGGCCGGCACGCCCACCGACTGCGTGCATCTGGCCCTGACCGGCATGCTCGAGCACGAGCCGGACATCGTGGTCTCGGGCATCAACAACGCGGCCAATCTCGGCGACGACGTGATCTATTCCGGCACCGTGTCGGCGGCGATGGAAGGGCGTTTCCTCGGCCTGCCGTCGGTGGCGGTGTCGCTGGTGACCCAGCGCCACGAGGCGAAGAACTTCCTCAGCGCCGCGCGCGCGGCCATCGAGATCGTCGCGCGGCTGGTGGCCGATCCGCTGCCGGCCGACACCATCCTCAACGTCAACGTGCCGGACCTGCCGTGGGAGCAGATCCGCGGCTTCGAGGTGACGCGGCTGGGCAACCGTCACCGCGCCGAGGCCTGCATCCCGGCCACCGACCCGCGCGGCAATACCGTGTACTGGATCGGCCCGGCCGGTTCCGAGCAGGATGCCGGCCCCGGTACCGATTTCCACGCGGTGCGCACCGGCCATATCTCGATCACCCCGATCCAGGTGGACCTGACCCGCTATGCGGCGCTGGAGAAGGTCGCCAGCTGGGTCGGCGGGCTGTCGGCGACGCTGGAGCGCCCGGCATGACGCCACGCCTGCGTCTTTCCCCCGAGGCGGTAGGCAGCGGCATGACCTCGCAGCGCGTGCGCGACCGGCTGGTGGACCGCCTGCGCGAGGCGGGTATCGGCGACGAGCGCGTGCTCAACGCAGTGCGCGTGGTGCCGCGGCACCTGTTCATCGACGAGGCGCTGGCCTCGCGCGCCTACGAGGATACCGCGCTGCCGATCGGCCATGGCCAGACCATCTCCCAGCCGTGGGTGGTGGCGCGCATGACCGAGGCGGTATTGCAGGCGGCGCCGAAGACGGTGCTGGAAGTGGGCACCGGTTCGGGATACCAGGCCGCGATCCTGGCGGCGGTGGGGCTGGAGGTGTACACCGTCGAACGCATCGGCGACCTGCTGCGCCAGGCGCGCAAACGCCTGCGGCAACTGGGCATGAACGTGCGCAGCAAGCACGACGACGGCCGCATCGGCTGGCCCGAGCACGGCCCCTACGACGCCATCGTGGTCACCGCCGCCGCACCGGCGCTGGTGGACGCGCTGATCGAGCAGCTGGCCGTGGGCGGCCGCCTGGTGGCGCCGGTGGGCGGCCCGGGCGGGCAGATGCTGCTGCAACTCAGCCGGCAGGCCGACGGCGGCATCGCGCAGGAGGAACTGGCGCCGGTCAGCTTCGTGCCGCTGCTGTCTGGCATGCTGGATTGAACGCGCTGGACTGACACGGGAACCCTGCGACGATGAAGATATTCGGGCCGCTGTACGACCGCGCCCTGTACTGGGCCAGCCACAAGCGCGCGCCCACCTACCTGACGGTGCTCAGCTTCGTGGAGGCCATCATCTTCCCGGTGATGCCGGAAGTGATGCTGATGCCGATGTGCGTGGCGCAGCCGCGCAAGGGCTGGCGCTTCGCCACCTTGAGCCTGGCCGGCTCGATGGTCGGGGCGTTGATCGGCTATGCGCTGGGCCACTATGCGTTCGAGGCGCTCAAGCCGCTGTTCGCCGCGATGGGCATGCTGCCGGGCATCGAGTCGGGCATCGCCACGCTGCAGGCGAAGATGGCCGAATCGCCGTGGGCGGTGTTCACCTTCCTGGTGCTGGGCGGCTTCATGCCGATCCCGATGAAGGTCTTCACCTGGGCATCGGGTATCGTCGGCGTGCCGCTGCCGCAATACGTGCTGAGCATGCTGGTGGGGCGCGGCAAGCGCGTCTATGTACTGGCCGCGGTGATCCGCTTCGGCGGCGCGCGCGCGGCCGAGGCGCTGCGGCGCTGGATCGAACCGCTGGGCTGGATTGCGACCGCGCTGGTCGTCGCGCTGGTGGGCTGGCTGGTATGGAGGGCGAAATTCGCATGAGTGCAGAGGTAATGGTCAAGGGCGTTTCCAGGGCGGTGGCAGGCATGGCGGCGCTGCTGCTGGTGGCGATGGCGGCGGGCTGCGGCACCGCCACGGTGGTCAGGCCTTCCGGCAGCGCATCAACGGCCGCGTCCGCGCCGCGCACGTCCGTGCCCAAGCCAGGCCAGACCGCGGTGGTGCGTCGTGGCGACACGCTGTACGCGCTGGCCCGCATCCACAACATCACGCCCGGCGACCTGGCGGCCTGGAACGGCCTGTCCAACCCGAACGCGATCTATCCGGGGCAGACGCTGCGGCTGTATCCGGGCAGCGCCACGGCCTCGCGCCCGGCCACCGGCAGCAGCGGAACCGCGACGCGGCCATCGGCGCCGCCGCCCACGGCAACGCCGGCGCCGGCCAGCAGCGGCATCGGCTGGCGCTGGCCGGCCGACGGCGCGCTGGTCGGCCGCTTCGTCGCCGGCGAGACCACCAAGCAGGGCATCGACATCGCCGGCAGCAGCGGCCAGGCGGTGCGCGCGGCGGGGCCGGGCGTGGTGGTCTATTCCGGTGCCGGCCTGGTCGGCTATGGCGAACTGATCATCATCAAGCACAACGACCAGTGGCTGTCGGCCTACGGCCACAACCGCAAGCGCCTGGTCAACGAGGGCCAGAACGTCAAGGCCGGCGAGCAGATCGCGGAAATGGGCCGTACCGGCACCTCGCGCGACATGCTGCACTTCGAGATCCGCTACAACGGCAAGCCGGTGGATCCGCTGCAGTACCTGCCGCAGAAGTAGCGGATGAACGCAGGGCCGCGGCGTGCGGCCCTTCCATCCGGACACGGAGGACAGGGATGCTGTTCGTCGAAACAATGAAGGAAGCGTGTTTCGTCGTGTTCCCCGTCTACGTCGTGCTGACGGTGCTGGCCTGCGTGTTCGACTGGCGCCGCCTGCAGGGGCTGGGCTCGCTGGGGGGCATGGTGGGATGCGTGATCGGCGCCGCGCTCGCGGCGCAGCTGGAACTGGCGGCGGTGCCGCGCTGGCTCCTGATGGGGGCGATGGTCGGAATCTTCCAGTATCTGTTCGCCCTGCTGGAGCGGAAGGCGCGACTGCGGCACGCCAGCTGAGCCGCTGTATGCGGTGCATGGACATACGCGGCGGGCACGCGGCATCGTTCGTTCCATGGAGGCGGTGCTGGTCGAGGAGGAAGAGCGTGGAGAAATCGCGTTACTGGTTCGCCGCCAAGGAACTGGGATGGGGCTGGGGATGGCCGCTGGCGTGGCAGGGATGGCTCGCCTATGCGCTCGCGGCCTTGCTGCTGGTCGCCGGTTTCGTGGTGTTCCCGCCGGTGGCCGAACCGGTCCGCGCCCTCGTCTGCAACGTGGGCGTCGTTCTGCTTCTGCTGCTCGTCTGCTGGCTCAAGGGCGAGCCGTTGCGCTGAGCGTCGCGCGATGGCGGGGACACGCAGCGGCGGTACGCAGGCGCCGTGGATGCGCGGCTTGCCCGCATGAAGGTCCAGGCGTGTTTCGTGCGCGGCAACTCCCGCACCGGCGCCAGGCGTCCGGCCGTCGCTGCCGTCAGTCCAGGATGAACGCCGCGACCACGCGGCGGTTCTCGCCGGCCAGCACGTTGAACGTGCGCGCGGCCGAGGCGTTGTTCATCACTTCGATGCCGATCCCGCGGGTCAGGCAGGCGGCCATGACCGCCGCCGGCGGAAACACCTGCCGCTCGCCCGTGCCGAGGATGAACACCGCCGGGTTCTGTTCCAGCGCCGGCGCCAGGTCGTCCACGCCGAGCTGGCCGATTCCGGTCACTTCCCAGTCCTCGACCAGCTGGTCGGGAGAGAGGATGAAGCTGCGCGTCAGCGTCCTGTCGTTGACCCGGGCCTGGTGGCCGTCGGCCGAGCGCAGGGCGTAGGTGTAGTCGGGCAGTTCGCGGCTCAGGTACATCTTGCGTTCCTCGGCGGTCAGCCGCGGGGCAGCACGATCTGGCGCTTTTCCCGGGCCGGGCGGTACAGCACGGCGACGTGGCCGATGCGCTGGATCAGCGCGCCGCCGCTGGCCTGGACCAGTTCGCCGATCATGGCGTCGCGCGCCTCGCGGTCTTCGGCGGCGATCTTCACCTTGATCAGTTCGTGGCGTTCCAGCACCTCGTCCAGTTCCGCCAGGAAGGCGGGGGTGACTCCCTTGCCGCCGATCTGCAGCAGTGCTTTCAGATCGTGGGCCATGCCGCGCAGGAATCGGTTCTGGGCCGGGGTGAGGACGATGGACATGCAGGGATTACGGGTTATCAAGGGGGTTCAGGGTATCATGCCCACCCCTACAGGCCCCATTCCGATGTCCCGCAGCAAGAGCAGCCAACGCTGGTTGAAGGAACATTTCTCCGATCCCTTCGTGAAGAAGGCCCAGGCCGAAGGCATGCGCTCGCGCGCCGCCTACAAGCTGGAGGAGCTGCTCCAGCGCGACCGGCTGCTGAAGCCGAACATGGTGGTGGTCGACCTTGGCGCCGCGCCGGGCGGCTGGTCGCAGCAGGTGCGGAGACAGATGGGCGACAGCGGCCGGGTGCTGGCCCTGGACATCCTGGAGATGCCGCCCCTGGCCGGCGTGGAGTTCCTTCACGGTGACTTCAGGGAGGAAACCGTCCTATCCCAGTTCGAAGCCATGCTTGGCGACCAGCCGGTGGACCTTGTCCTGTCGGATATGGCCCCCAATAAGAGTGGCATGGATGCGGTGGACCAGCCGCGGATGATGCACCTGGCGGAACTGGCGATGGATTTCGCCGACAACCATCTCAAGCCGGGTGGGGCGTTCCTGATCAAGCTGTTCCAGGGCGTCGGCTTTGACGACTACGTGCGGGAAATGCGCCGCCGTTACGACAAGGTCGTGATCCGCAAGCCGGAAGCCTCGCGCAAGCGCTCGCCCGAGGTCTACGCCCTGGGCCAGGGCAAGCGCACGCAGATCAAGTAAGCTCGACACCATACGAATCGCGTCAGAAATTAGAGGAACGCCGGAGCCGATGAGGATGAACGACCTGACCAAGAACCTCCTGCTATGGGTGGTTGTCGCCGTCGTGCTGATGGTGGTGTTCCAGAGCTTCGCTCCGCGCGGCGGCACGTCGCCGACCACCGACGCCAACACCTACACCCAGTTCCTGCGCGACGTGGATGCCGGGCGGATCAAGTCGGTGGAAATCACCAACGAGACCACCCTCACTGCCAACGCCATCCGCTTCAAGCGCAGCGACGGCAGCGAGGGCGCGCTGTACGGCCCCAGCGACAGCAAGCTGATCGACCAGCTCTACCAGAAGGGCGTGGACGTCGTACGCATGAAGCCGGAAACCGGCCTCAGCTTCTGGTCGATCCTGCTGCAGTTCCTGCCGGTGCTGCTGCTGATCGGCTTCTGGATCTTCATGATGCGGCAGATGCAGGGCGGTGGCGGCGGCGCCAAGGGCGCGATGTCCTTCGGCAAGTCGCGCGCCAAGCTGCAGGGCGAGGACCAGATCAAGGTGACCTTCGCCGACGTGGCCGGCTGCGACGAGGCCAAGGAAGAGGTCGGCGAACTGGTCGATTTCCTGCGCGACCCGTCCAAGTTCACCAAGCTCGGCGGCAAGATCCCGCGCGGCGTGCTGATGGTCGGCCCGCCGGGTACCGGCAAGACGCTGCTGGCGCGCGCCATCGCCGGCGAGGCGAAGGTGCCGTTCTTCTCCATTTCCGGCTCGGACTTCGTCGAGATGTTCGTCGGCGTCGGCGCCAGCCGCGTGCGCGACATGTTCGAGCAGGCCAAGAAGCACGCGCCGTGCATCATCTTCATCGACGAGATCGACGCGGTCGGCCGCCATCGCGGTTCGGGCATGGGCGGCGGCCACGACGAGCGCGAGCAGACCCTGAACCAGATGCTGGTCGAGATGGACGGCTTCGAGGGGGGCGAGGGCGTGATCGTGATCGCCGCCACCAACCGTCCGGACGTGCTCGACAAGGCGCTGCTGCGCCCGGGCCGCTTCGACCGCCAGGTCATGGTCGGCCTGCCCGACATCAAGGGCCGCGAGCAGATCCTGCGCGTGCACCTGCGCAAGGTGCCGGCCGCCGACGACGTGCGCCCGGAAGTGCTGGCGCGCGGCACCCCGGGCTTCTCCGGCGCCGACCTGGCCAACCTGGTCAACGAGGGCGCCCTGTTCGCCGCGCGCCGCGGCAAGCAGGAAGTGAGCATGCAGGACTTCGAGGACGCCAAGGACAAGATCTACATGGGTCCTGAGCGCCGCAGCATGGTCATGCGCGAGGACGAGCGCCGCAACACCGCCTACCACGAGTCCGGCCACGCCGTGGTCGCCATGTCGCTGCCCAAGGCCGACCCGGTGCACAAGGTCACCATCATGCCGCGCGGCTGGGCGCTGGGCGTGACCTGGCAGCTGCCCGAGCACGACCACATCAGCAAGTACAAGGACCGCATGCTGGAAGAGCTGGCGATCCTGTTTGGCGGCCGCATCGCCGAGGAGATCTTCGTCGGCGAGATGTCCACCGGCGCCTCGAACGACTTCGAGCGCGCCACCAAGCTGGCCCGCGGCATGGTCACCAAGTACGGCATGTCCGACGTGATGGGCACCATGGTCTACGCCGACGAGGAAGCCGGCTACGGCATGCACAGCAAGACCATCTCCGAGGCCACCCAGCAGAAGGTGGACGCGGAGATCCGCCGTATCCTCGACGAGCAGTACAACGTGGCGCGCCGCATCCTGGAGGACAAGCGCGACGTCGTCGAAGCCATGACCGCCGCGCTGCTGGACTGGGAAACCATCGACGCCGAGCAGGTCAAGGCGATCATGGAAGGTCGCAAGCCCTCGCCGCCGGCCGGCTGGGTGGACAAGCCCAAGAGCGGCCCGTCGGACAGCGACCAGGGGGGCGACGCGCACCCGGTCGCGCCGATCAGCGACCCGGCGGGGCAGCACTGAGCTCGGTATTTGCATGAGGCATTGGACGAACGGGCCGGTTTTCCGGCCCGTTTGCTTTTGGTGCTTAGCGCTTCTCCCTCCGGGAGACAGCTTGGCAGGATTGCCAAGCGGCCCGTCGAAGCCGTCCGACGGGTGAGGCACAGGGATGTGCCGGATGTCGGTGCCCGAAGGGCGGATGAGGGCGAACGTGGTCCATGATGGTCAACCCTTTGGACTACGTTGCCCTTACCCCAACCCTGCTCCGCGCCCCGGCCCACGCCAGCGGCGCGGGCGCTCCATTGCACGCGCGCCAGTGGCGCGCAAGCCGTGCGGTCTCGCCCCGCAGGGAGAGGGGCTTTGACTCCCCGGCTCTATCCGTCGGAAATGCGGCCGTAATATAGGCACCCATGAACGAAGCTTCCCCAAACACACCGGGGCACATCCCCGAAATGGTCATCGCCACCGTCGCGGGCGTCGCCTTCGCGATGAAGACCGGCCATTACCTGGCCGGCATCGTCCTCGGCATCGCATTGGGCGTGGTGTTGAGCCTGGTCGGCACGGCGATCCGCGCAAGGAACAAACGCTGATGTTCGATATTTCCCCGGTACTGGATTGCGCCGGCCGGCCGCTGCGGCTGGACCGCCCGCGGGTGATGGGCATCGTCAACGTCACCCCGGATTCGTTCTCCGATGGCGGGCAGCACTTCGATACCGGTGCGGCCATCGCCCATGCGCTGGCGCTGGTCGAGCAGGGCGCGGACCTGCTCGACATCGGCGGCGAATCCACCCGGCCCGGCGCCGCGCAGGTATCGGTGCAGGAGGAGATCGAACGCGTGGTGCCGGTGATCGAGGCGCTGGTGGCGCGCGTGCCGGTGCCGGTCAGCGTCGATACCTTCAAGCCGGAGGTGATGCGCGCGGCGCTGGCCGCCGGCGCCGGCATGGTCAACGACGTGCAGGCCCTGCGCCAGCCCGGCGCGCTGGAGGCCGTGGCCGGTTCCGGCGCGGCCGTGGTGCTGATGCACGCGGTCGGCGGCCCGCACGATGCCGGTGCGGCCTGGGACAGCGGCGACGTCGCCGGCGACGTGCAGCGTTTCCTCGCCGAGCGGATCTTCGCCGCGGAGATGGCCGGCATCGCCCGCACCCGGCTGGTGGTCGACCCCGGCTACGGCTTCAACAAGGACACCGCGCAGAACTTCGCACTGCTGGCGGCACAGGAAAAACTGCTGGCGCTGGGCGTGCCGCTGCTGGCAGGGCTGTCGCGCAAGCGCTGCATCGGCGAGGTCATCGGGCGCGCCATAGCTGCCGGGCGCGTGGCCGGTTCGGTCGCCGCGCACCTGCTCGCGGTACAGCGCGGGGCGAGGATCGTGCGCGTGCACGATGTGGCCGCCACGGTCGATGCGCTCAAGGTGCTGGCCGCGCTCGACGCGGTGCCGGCGCCGCGCGCTGACCGCCCGGCGCCGCCGCACTGGCCGGACGAGGATTGATGGCGGCCGACACGCGGCCGCTGGCCATCGCGCTGATGGGCCCCACCGCCTCGGGCAAGACCGCGGCGGCCATCGACCTGGCCAGGCGCCATGGCGGCGAGATCGTCAGCGTCGATTCGGCGTTGGTGTACCGCGGCCTGGAGATCGGCGCGGCCAAGCCCGACACGACCGAGCGCGCCGGCATTGCCCACCATCTGCTGGACCTGCGCGATCCCTGGCAGAGCTACTCGGCCGCCGAGTTCGCTGCCGATGCCGCCGCCGCGGTGCGCGACATCGTCGCGCGCGGCCGGCTGCCGATCCTGGCCGGCGGCACCGGGCTGTATTTCCGCGCGCTGCTGCAGGGGCTGTCGCCGATGCCGGAGGCCGACCCGGCCATGCGCGCGGCGATCAGTGCCGAGGCCGGCGCCGTAGGCTGGCCGGCGCTGCACGCGCAGCTGGCGCAGGTCGATCCGGCCGCGGCCCGGCGCATCCATGCCACCGATCCGCAGCGCATCCAGCGCGCGCTGGAGGTCTACCGGCTCACCGGCAAGCCGATCAGCCATTGGCAGGCGCTGCCGGGCGTCGCCCGCCTGCCGGCGCGCGTGCTCAAGCTGGTGCTGGCGCCGGCCGACCGCGCGGTGCTGCATGCCCGCATCGAACGCCGTTTCGACCTGATGCTCGAGCAGGGATTCCTCGACGAAGTGCGGCGCCTGCGCGCGCTGCCGCAGATGGCGGGCGTGCCCGCGCCGCTGGACCTGCCGGCGATCCGCGCGGTGGGCTACCGCCAGGCCTGGCAGTTCCTGGACGGGCAGGACGACACGGCCGCATTCCGCGACAAGGCGGTCTTCGCCACCCGCCAGCTCGCCAAGCGCCAGCTCACCTGGCTGCGCGGCGAACTGGACGCGCGCTGGTTCGATCCGGCCACCGACGCGCAGCGCCTGCAGGACGCGGTTTCCCTGTTTCTGGGGCGATGAAGCACGCCGGGCGGTGTAACATCCCGGTTCCGGACAGGCAGGGGAAGCCGCACGGTCCGGGTCGATAAGAACAATAAAGAGGAGTTGAAGATGTCCAAGGGGCAATCCTTGCAGGACCCGTTCCTGAACGCGCTGCGCCGCGAGCGCGTGCCGGTTTCGGTCTACCTGGTCAACGGCATCAAGCTGCAGGGCACGATCGAATCGTTCGACCAGTTCGTGGTGCTGCTGCGCAATACGGTCAGCCAGATGGTCTACAAGCACGCCATTTCCACCGTGGTGCCGGCGCGCAACGTGCGCGTAGGACCGGGCGGCGGCTACGTGCAATCGGCCGACAGCAATCAGGCAGGCGATGACGACAACGAATAAGCAGGACGTGGCGCGTGTTTGACCGTTCCAAACGAGGCGAACACGCGCTGTTGATCCAGCCGCACGCAGGGCGGCTGGAAGAGGATGTGCTGGAAGAGTTCACCGACCTGGCCCGCTCGGCCGGGGCCAGCATCGCGGCCACCGTGACCGCGCGCATCGACCGCCCCAGTCCTTCCACCCTGATCGGCAGCGGCAAGCTGGACGAGGTCAAGGCCATGGCCGATGCCACCGGCGCCGACCTGGTGCTGGTCAACCACGCGCTGACCCCGGTGCAGGAGCGCAACCTGGAACGGTTTCTGGAGCGGCGCGTGATCGACCGCACCGGGCTGATCCTGGACATCTTCGCCCAGCGTGCGCACAGCCACGAAGGCAAGCTGCAGGTGGAACTGGCGCAGCTGCGCCACCTGGCCACGCGCCTGGTGCGCGGCTGGACCCACCTGGAGCGCCAGCGCGGCGGTTCCATCGGCCTGCGCGGCCCCGGCGAGACCCAGCTGGAAACCGACCGTCGCCTGCTGCAGAAGCGCGTGGAGCAGTTGCAGAAGCGCCTGGACAAGGTGGAGGTGCAGCGCACCCAGATGCGTCGCGCGCGCGTGCGCAGCGAGATGCCGCGCGTGGCCCTGGTCGGCTACACCAACGCCGGCAAGTCGACCCTGTTCAACGCGCTGACCGGCGCCGGCGCCTATGCCGCCGACCAGCTGTTCGCCACGCTCGACCCGACCGTGCGCCGCATCGCGCTGCCCGGTGGCAACGCGATGCTGGCCGACACCGTCGGTTTCGTGCGCGACCTGCCGCACGAACTGGTCGCCGCGTTCCGCTCCACCCTGAGCGAGGCGCGCGAGGCCGATTTCCTGCTGCACCTGGTCGATGCCGCCGATCCGCTGCGCGAGGAGCGCATCGCGCAGGTGGACGAAGTGCTGGAGGCGGTCGGCGCCGGCGAGCTGCCGCAGCTGCTGGTGTTCAACAAGATCGATCGCATCGACGGCGCCGACGTGCGCCACGACGCGCAGGACGGTGTGCCGGACGAAGCGCGGCGCGAACGCGTATGGATTTCCGCGCGCGACGGCCGTGGCCTGGACCTGCTGCAGTCGGTGCTGGGCAAGCGCCTGGGCCTGCAGCACGTCACCGGTACCGTGCGCCTGCCGCCCAGCGCCGGCCGACTGCGTTCGCGCCTGCACCAGCTGGAAGTCATCCGCAGCGAACAGGCCGACGAGGAAGGCTGGCTGATCGAGGTGGACATCCCCATCGCCGAAGCGGAGAAGCTGGCCGCGGGTGCCGACGGGCAGGTGATCCGCGCGCTGCTGCCGGAGCGCGAGCCGGAGTGGTGAGCAATGGGAAACGGGGGCGCCTTCAACAGCGGATTCCCACCTGCATGCCGCCATCAAGGAAAATTCCGCGGGACACGGAAAACATCCGCCAGATATTTATTCTTGCGCGGGAAAAGCCGTGATTCCGTAGGAGCGACTTCAGTCGCGACCGGGGCTTGGCCGGGATAGCTCTTTCGCGACTGAAGTCGCTCCTACGAAGGGCGATGAGGAATGGCCGCTATGGATTTCGGCCGATGTCCCCACGAAACCCGCGGGTGCGGCTTGCCACACGTGCCCGGTTTGCCTTTACGACGGGATCGAACTGCGCCACGCCCGGCAGAGGCACGATCATGATGGAGCCATGGTCGAAGCGCGCCGCAATGACATCAAGGCGCCAGGATGGTGGGTGCGTCGCCACCTTGCCGATGCCTCCGTGCCGCAGCAGACATTACTTCAATCGCGCAAGCATCTGTCCCAATATGACCGGGCTCTCCGCCTTCAACGCCGGATCGAACTCGGCCACGCCCGGCGGCAGCAGCACGATCACGGTGCTGCCGTAGTTGAAGCGCGCCATCTCGGCGAACCGCTCCAGCGTGATGCCCTTGCCGCGCCAGTCCTTGCGGGTGATGCGGTCGCCGTAGGCGGGGATTTCCTCGCCGCTCCATACCGTTTCCACGCCGCTGACCAGCAGCGCGCCGACCATCACCTGCACCATCGGGCCGAAGTCGGTGTCGAAGTGGCACACCAGCCGCTCGTTGCGGGCGAACAGGCGCGGCACTCGCGCCACTGCGGCGGTGCCGACGCTGAACAGCCGGCCCGGCACGTGCACGGTCTCGCGCAGGGTGCCGGTCCAGGGCATGTGCACGCGGTGGTAGTCGCGCGGGGACAGGTAGACGGTGGCGAACAGGCCATCGGCGAAGGGTGCGGCATCGGTGGCGTCGCCGAGCAGTTCGGTGGCGGTGAACGACTGTCCCTTGGCCTGGAAGATGCGGCCGCCCTCGATCGCGCCGAGCTGGCTGATGTGGCCGTCGGCCGGCATCAGCAGCGCACGCGGGTCGGGGTCGGCCACGCGTACGCCGGGCCTGAGCGCGCGGGTGAAAAAAGCATTGAAGCTGGGGTAGCTGCGCGGGTCGGGGTCGGCGGCTTCGCCCAGGTCGACGCCGAACTTCGCGGTCACCGTGTCGATCAGCCAGCGCGAGACCCGCGGGTTGCGCGAATAGGCCAGCGAACGGGCCAGCGAGGAAAGAAAGCGGTGCGGCAGCGCGTAGGTGAGCGTTGTCAGCAGACTCATGGGGCGGTTTTTCCGGTGAGCTTGGTCAGGTCGCTGGCGATCAGCTTCGGGTCGAACGGCGGGCGCATCAGGCCGGCCAGGCGGCCTTCGGGATCGAGCACGGCGATGCTGGCCGAGTGGTCCATGCTGTAGTCGTTCGGGTTCTTGTCGAAGTTTTTGCCCGGCGCCTTCTGGAACACCAGGCCGAGCGGGGTGGCGAAGCGCTCCAGCGACGGCACGTCGGCGGTCGCCGCCAGCGTGTCCTTGTGGAAGGCGTGGGCGTATTCGCCCAGCCGCGCCGGCGTATCGCGTTCCGGATCGACGGAGACGAACACCACGCGCGGGCGCAGGCTTTCGGGAATGCCTTCCCATTGCTTCTGCGCCAGCGCCAGCTCGGCCAGGGTGGTCGGGCACACGTCCGGGCAGGAGGTGAAGCCCAGGAACACCAGGGTCCAGTGCCCGCGCAGTTCGCCGGGAATCAGGCGGGTGCCGTCGGACTGGCTGAGGCTGAAGTCCGGCACCGGCCGCGGCGTGGGATAGAAGATGATCGAGCCGGTCTGGCGGCCGCCGTTGCCGGCCGGGCCGAACACCTTCTGCGCCAGCAACAGGCCCAGGCCTGCCGCCAGCGCGATGGCCAGGACGATGCCGGTATTGCGGTTGAACATGGACCGTGTCTCCGTACGGGTGAGGGCGGCGCCCGGCCCGGGTCGGACGCGGGCCTGCGGGCAGCGGTGGCGGGATGCGCAGGCGGCCCCTTGCCGGGGCGTTGCGGCCCGATGCCGGGACATCGCCGCAGTTTCGGCTGCAACCGGGCGCTCAATATACCGGGTGCACGCCTATAATCGCAGACCACTCTTGTTGCCCGTATTGCCATGACAGCCCAGGCGGCCGCCGAACTCCACACGATCATCGACCTGATCCGCTACGGCGCCAGCCGTTTCAATGCCGCGGGCCTGACCTTCGGACACAGCTACGACAACGCGCTGGACGAGGCCACCAGCCTGGTGCTGCATACCCTGCACCTGCCGCCGGACCTGGGCCCGGCCTATGGCCAGGCGCGGCTGCTGGCCGAGGAGAAGCAGCAGGTGCTGGCGCTGTTCGAGCGCCGCATCGCCGAGCGCGTGCCGGCCGCCTACCTGACCGGCGAGGCGTGGTTCGCCGGGCTGAGCTTCAAGAGCGACGCCCGCGCGCTGGTGCCGCGTTCGCCCATCGCCGAGCTGATCCTCAATGGCTTCGAGCCGTGGCTGGCCGGGCGCGACGTTTCCCGCGCGCTGGACCTGTGCACCGGCTCGGGCTGCATCGCCATCGCCATGGGCCACTACTACCCGAACTGGCAGGTGGACGGCAGCGACATCAACGAGGCCGCGCTGTCGCTGGCGGCCGAGAACAAGGAGCGCCTGCTCGCGCACAACGTCGAACTGGTCAGCAGCGACCTGTTCGCCGGCCTGCAGGGCCGCGTCTACGACCTGATCGTCACCAACCCGCCGTACGTCACCAACGACGAGACCGACGCGCTGCCGCGCGAATACGCGCACGAGCCGGAGCTGGCGCTGCGCGCCGGCGACGACGGCCTGGACCTGGTGCTGAAGATCCTGCGCGACGCGCCGGACCACCTGAGCGAGGACGGCCTGCTGATCTGCGAAGTGGGCGATTCCGAACAGCACCTGGTCAAGCTGCTGCCGGAAGTGTTCATGTCCTGGATCGAGTTCAAGGTCGGGCAGATGGGCATCTTCGCGGTCGAGGCCGCCGAACTGCGCGCCCACCACGCGCGCATCGCCGAGCTGGCGGCGCAGCGATGAGCTCCAATTCCTTCGGCAAGCTGCTGACGGTCACCACCTTCGGCGAATCGCACGGGCCGGCGATCGGCTGCGTGATCGACGGGTGCCCGCCGGGGCTGGAGATCGCGCCGGAGGAATTCGCCCACGACCTGCAGCGCCGGGCCACCGGCAAGAGCCGGCACACCTCGGCGCGGCGCGAGGCCGACGAGGTGGAGATCCTGTCCGGCGTGTACGAAGGCCGCACCACCGGCACGCCGGTCGCGCTGCTGATCCGCAACACCGACCAGCGCAGCAAGGACTACAGCAACATCGCCGCGCAGTTCCGTCCCGGCCACGCCGACTACAGCTACTGGCAGAAGTACGGCATCCGCGACCCGCGCGGCGGCGGCCGTTCCTCGGCGCGCGAGACCACCATGCGCGTGGCCGCCGGCGTGATCGCCAAGAAGTGGCTGCGGCAGCGTTACGGGGTGACCGTGCGCGGCTGGCTGTCGCAGCTGGGCGAGATCACCCCGGCCGGCTTCGACTGGAGCGCGGTGGAGGACAACCCGTTCTTCTGGCCCGACGCCGCGCAGGTGCCGGCGCTGGAGGCGTACATGGATGCGCTGCGCAAGTCCGGCGATTCGGTCGGCGCGCGCGTGAACGTGGTGGCCGACGGCGTGCCGCCGGGCTGGGGCGAGCCGATCTACGGCAAGCTCGACGGCGAGATCGCCGCGGCGCTGATGAGCATCAACGCGGTCAAGGGCGTGGAGATCGGCGACGGTTTCGCCAGCGCCGCGCAGAAGGGCACCGAACACCGCGACCTGATCGCGCCCGCTGGTTTCCAGTCCAACCACGCCGGCGGCATCCTCGGCGGCATCGCCACCGGCCAGCAGATCGTCGCCTCGATGGCGCTCAAGCCGACCTCCAGCCTGCGCCTGCCCGGCGCGACGGTGGACGTGGAAGGCAACGCGGTCGAGGTCGTCACCACCGGCCGTCACGACCCCTGCGTCGGCATCCGTGCCACGCCCATCGCCGAGGCGATGCTGGCGCTGGTGCTGATGGACCAGGCGCTGCGCCACCGCGCACAGTGCGGCGACGTCGGCGACGTCTCCCCGCGCATCCCCGGGAGCCTCGATGGCTGAGCGGCGGCCCCGCGTCTGGGTATCGCAGCCGCTGTTCGACGACACCGTCGCGCAGCTGGCCGCGTACTGCGACGTGGTGGCCACGCCGGCCGTCACCGCCCACGACAGCGCGGCGCTGGCGACGCACCTGGCCGGCGCCGACGGCGCCCTGGTCACGCTCAACGAACGCATCGGAACGGCCGAGATCGCCGGCGCGCCGTCGCTGAAGATCGTCGCCAACGTCGGCGTCGGCTACAACAACCTCGACATTCCGGCGCTGAGCGCGGCGGGCATCGTCGCCACCAACACCCCGGACGTGCTCACCGAGACCACCGCCGACCTCGGCTTCGCATTGCTGATGGCCGCGGCGCGGCGCATCGTCGAGTCCGACCGCTGGCTGCGCGAGGGCCACTGGGGGCAGTGGTCGTTCACCACCATGCTCGGCGCCGACCTGCATGGCAGCACCCTGGGCATCCTCGGCATGGGCCGCATCGGCCAGGCCATCGCCCGCCGCGGCCACCACGGTTTCGGCATGAAGGTGCTGTACCACAAACGTTCGCGGCTGCCGGCAGACGTGGAGCAGGCGGTCGGCGCACGTAACGTGGGTTTCGACGAGCTGCTGGGCAGCGCTGATCACCTGCTGCTGGTGCTGCCCTACACCGCGCAGAACCACCACATCATCGACGCCGTCGCGCTGGCGAAGATGAAGTCCACCGCCACACTTGTGAACATCGCCCGCGGCGGCATCGTCGACGAGCTGGCGCTGGCCGACGCGCTGGCGCAGGGCCGCCTGGCCTCGGCCGCGCTTGACGTCTACGAGAACGAGCCGGACGTGCGTCCGGAACTGCGGGCCCTGCGCAACATCGTGCTGACCCCGCATGTCGGCAGCGCCTCGCTGGCCACGCGCCGGGCGATGGTGCAGGTGGCGGTGGACAACCTGCTGGCCGGCCTGGGCATCGGCGCCAACGCCGGCCGTCCGGCCAATGCGGTCAATGCCGGCCTGCTGGCCGAAGGCAACGCCCGCATGGGCGATGCCGGCAGCAAAATCGACACCAAGAAACGATAGGGAGCCTCCGAGGCGGTCCGCCGGAGGTTCCCCGAACCTGGCTCGACGCGTGTCCCCCATCTCTTTCTTTCGAGTACACCCCATGAGCAATGAAGCCCGTCGTTTCCACGTAGCCGTCGTCGGCGCCACCGGCGCGGTCGGCCAGACCATGCTGTCGATCCTGGCCGAGCGCGATTTCCCGGTCGCCAAGCTGAGCCTGCTCGCCTCCGAGCGCTCGGCCGGCCAGCAGGTCGAGTTCAACGGCGAGAAGGTCACCATCCAGGACCTGGCGACGTTTGATCCCGCCGGCGTCGAGATCGCCCTGTTCTCGGCCGGTGGCGGCATCTCCAAGGAATACGCACCGAAGTTCGCTGCCGCCGGCGCGGTCGTCATCGACAACTCGTCCTCGTTCCGCTACGACGACGACGTGCCGCTGGTGGTTTCCGAAGTCAATCCGGACGCCGCGAAGAACCGCCCGCGCGGCATCATCGCCAACCCGAACTGCTCGACCATGCAGCTGATGCCGGTGCTGGCGCCGATCCACCGCGAATACGGCATCGAGCGCGTCAACGTGGCCACCTACCAGTCCGTTTCCGGCGCGGGCCAGAGCGGCATGGAAGAACTGGGCAAGCAGACCGCGCAGCTGCTGGGCTTCCAGGAGATCGAGCCGAAGAAGTTCCCGATGCAGATCGCCTTCAACCTGATCCCGCACATCGACGAGTTCCTGGACAACGGCTTCACCAAGGAGGAAATGAAGCTGGTCTGGGAGACCCGCAAGATCCTCGGCGACGACAGCATCCAGGTGAATCCCACCGCCGTGCGCGTGCCGGTGTTCTACGGCCACTCCGAGGCGGTGAACGTCGAGACGAAGAAGAAGATCAGCGTGGAGCAGGCGCGCGAGCTGCTGGCCGCCGCGCCGGGGGTGAAGGTCGTGGACGAGCGCAAGGCCGGCGGCTATCCGACCCCGGTCACCCACGCCTCGGGCACCGACCCGGTCTATGTCGGCCGCATCCGCGAGGACATCTCGCACCCACGCGGGCTGAACCTGTGGGTGGTGGCCGACAACATCCGCAAGGGCGCCGCGCTCAACGCGGTGCAGCTCGCCGAGCTGGTCGCCAACGGCGGCTGAGGCAAGACCCGCCGCACTATCCTGCATTGCCAGGGATGCGGCGCCGTCCTGAGCCCGACCGTTGGTCGGGCTTGGGCTTTCAGGCGTCGTCAGACATGACCCCACCAATGGTCGATACCCACGGTACCCGCCAACACCACCTGAAAGCATCTGGAGCAGAGCCCCCTTAGTAAGGGGGCGCGCCGAAGGCGGGGGGTGTGGCAGGCGAGAGACGGGGCCCACGGTTTGCGAGGCAAACCGTGGGGCGACAGCGCGCAGCGCTGACGTGTCTGTGGCAGGCGAAAGACGGGGCCCGCGGTTTGCAATGCAAACCGTGGGGCGACAACGCGCAGCGCTGACGTGTCTATGGCAGGCGAGAGACGGGGCCTACGGTTTGCGAGGCAAGCCCTGGCGCGACAGCGCGCAGCGCTGACGTGTCTGTGGCAAGGCGAGAGACGGGGCCCATGGTTGCGAGGCAAACCGTGGGGCGACAGCGCGCAGCGCTGGCGTGTCTCGTCCCTGCGGTATTCGGAACCCGCCTCTGCCGGTATATTTGCCGGCATGAAACCACGGGGCAGGAGCGCGATGCGCTCGATACAAGGCGTGCTCGTCCTCGCGCTGGGGCTGTACAGCAGCGCCGCGCTCGCCCTCGGCCTGGGCAACATCCGCGTGCTGTCCAGGCCCGGGCAACCGCTGGTGGCCGAGATTCCGGTGATCTCCAGCGATCCGGGCGAGCTGGAAAACGCTACGGTGGGGCTGGCCTCGGCGGCGACCTTCGAGCGGGTGGGGCTGTCGCGCCCGGAAGGGCTGGTCAGCGAGCTGCAGTTCCAGTTCGCCCAGGACGCGCAGGGGCGCGCCGTGGTGCGGGTGACCAGCGCGGCGCCGGTGCAGGTGCCGGCGCTGAGCTTCCTGATCGAGGTCGACTGGGGGCAGGGGCGGCTGGTGCGCGAATACTCGGCGCTGGTCGCCGCGCCGGAGACCGCCACCGCGGTGGCCGAACCGGTGATCGAGGCGCCGGCGGCGGCTCCGTCCAACCTGATCGTGCGCGAACCCGAACCGGCACCGGCCGCGGTGCCCGAACCGGCAGGCGCGCCGGCAGCGGTGACCGCGCCTGCGCCCGCCGTGCCTTCCGCATCGCCCGCGCCGCGCCCGGCGCCGGCCGCACCGCCGGCGGCCACGGTCGACGGCACGCTGGCACCGGTGCAGCGCGGGCAGACCCTGTCGCGGATCGCGGGCGACCTGGCGCGCGACAGCGGGGTGTCGCTGGACCAGGCGATGGTGGCGCTGCTGCGCGCCAACCCCGAGGCGTTCATCCGCGACAACGTCAACCTGCTCCGGCAGGGCGCGGTGCTCCGCGTTCCCGGAAGCGACGAACTGCAGCGCACCGACGCGGCCGCGGCGCGTGCGCTGGTGCGCGAGCATGTCGCGCAATGGCGCCAGGCGCGCGCGCCGATCCCGCAGCCGGCCGTGGCCGGCACGGCGGGCGCCGCCGCCGCGAGGGCGGAGACGACAGCGGCGGCGAACGACGCGCGGCTGGAAATCGCGCCGGCGGTGGCCGGCGCGCAACAGGCGGCAGGAATGACGACCGGGCTCCAGGCCGGTGGCGAGGGCGACATGGCGGCGAACGAACAACTGCGGCAGGCCAGGGAAGACCTCGCCACGCGCGATGCGGAACTGCAGGAACTGCGTGGTCGCGTGGCCGAACTGGAAAAGCTGCAGTCGCAGCAGCAGTCGCTGCTCGCGATGAAGGACAGCAACCTGGCCGCGGCGCAGCAGCGCCTGGCCGAAGCGGCCAAGCGCGAACCGGCAGGCTCCGCGCCGTGGGCCTGGCTGGCGGTGGCGTTGCTGCTGGTGGGCGCGGCGGGCTGGTGGCTGTCGCGCCGTCGCCGTCCGTCGCCGCTTCCGCCTGCACCCGCTGCCGGCCGCGCCGCCGAAGGCGAACTGTCCGCGCTTGCCGCGGCGATGCCGGCGGTGGAGGAGGATATCGCCGCCGAAGCCGCACCCGTGCAACAGGAACCGGCGTTCGCCGAAGCCGAGGCGGAGACCGAAGCGGTGCCGTTCTGGTCGCAGCCGTCCGCCGGCGCGAATCCGCCGCATTCCGCCAGGCAGGAGCCGGTGCTGCTGTTCGAGGCGTCGCGTACGCCGGACGACGGCAGCGCGCCGTCCGCCGCGGCGGAACCGACGGTGCAGGAAGAGAGCGGCTGGCTGGCCGGCGACATGGCCAGCCTGGCGCCGCTCAACCCCGCGCCCGCCGGCCGCGAGCGGCTGGAACTGGCGATCGCCTACCTGGACCTGGGCGATGCGGAAACCGCGCGCACGCTGCTGAACGAAGTGGCCGCGGGCGGCGACCCGCAGGCGCGCGCCGAAGCGGTCGAACTGCTGGGGCGGCTGGGATGAGCGGGCAGCAGACGGCGATGAAGCACGAGCGGCGCATCGACTACGTGGAGTTCCCCTCGCGGGATCCTTCGGCGAGCCGGCGTTTCTTCGAGCAGGTGTTCGGCTGGCGCTTCGAGGACTACGGCCCGGACTACACCGCGTTCGACGACGGCGGCCTGCAGGGCGGTTTCTTCCGCGGCGAACCTGCGACGAGCGCGTCCGGCGCGCCGCTGGTGGTGCTGTACGCGGCGCAGCTGTCGCCGCTGCAGGCGGCGGTGCTGGCGCAGGGCGGCACGCTGAGCAAAGCGGAATTCACTTTCCCGGGCGGGCGCCGCTTCCAGTTCGTCGAGCCCGGCGGCAACGAACTGGCCGTGTGGTCCGAAAGCGACGCGGATTGAACGGGCGTCCGCCGCGGGCGCCGGCTCCGGCAAGCGCCGGCGAAACGAGAGGTTTGACGATGCGCTACGCGCTGGGCGTGGAATACGACGGCAGCGACTTCAAGGGCTGGCAGCAGCTGGGCGAGAGCGGCTGCGCCAGCGTGCAGGCGACGTTGCAGGATGCGCTGTCCTCGGTGGCCGATGCGCCGGTGAGCGTGGTCTGCGCCGGCCGCACCGATGCCGGCGTGCATGGCGAATGCCAGGTGGTGCATTTCGACAGCGATGTCGCGCGCCAGCCGCGCGGCTGGGTGCTGGGCACGACCACGCGGCTGCCGCCGTCGGTATGCGTGCGCTGGTGCGTGCCGGTGGCCGACGATTTCCATGCGCGCTTCTCCGCGCGCGCGCGGCGCTACCGCTACCGCCTGCTCAACCGCCAGGTGCGCCCGGCGCTGTACCGGCAGACGCTGAGCTGGGAGCGCCGCCCGCTGGACGCCGATGCCATGCATCGCGCCGCGCAGGCGCTGCTGGGCGAGAACGATTTCAGTTCGTTCCGCAGCGTGCAGTGCCAGGCGCTGCATGCGCGGCGCGAACTGCAGGCCATTTCCGTGGCGCGGCAGGGCGAAGTGGTCGAGGTGCAGGTGCAGGCCAATGCCTTCCTGCACCACATGGTGCGCAACATCGTCGGGTCGCTGCTGCTGGTCGGCGCCGGCGAGCAGCCGGAGTCGTGGATCGGGGACGTGCTGGCGCTGCGCGACCGTACGCAGGCCGGGCCGACCGCGCCGCCGCAGGGGCTGGTGTTCGTCGGCCCGCTGTATCCTGACCAGTGGCAACTGCCGGCCGAGGTGACGCTATGACCCGCATGCTGTTCCGCACCCGCATCAAGTTCTGCGGCATGACCCGCGCCGGCGACATCCGCCTGGCCAGCGAGCTGGGCGTGGATGCGATCGGCTTCGTCTTCGCCCGCGGCAGCGCGCGCCGGGTGGCACCGGCCGAAGCCCGCGCGATGCGCCAGGCGATCACGCCGATGGTCGACGTGGTTGCGCTGTTCCGCGACAACAGCCGCGAGGAAGTGCGCGAGGTGATGCGCACGGTGCGGCCGAGCCTGTTGCAGTTCCACGGCGAGGAGGACGACACCTTCTGCCGCGCGTTCAACATGCCCTACCTGAAGGCGGTGGCGATGGGCGGGGCCGAAGCGGTCACTGCGCGCGGCCTGCATCAGGCGCACCCGCATGCGGCCGGTTTCCTGCTGGACAGCCATGCGCCCGGCGGCAGCGGCGGCAGCGGCGTGGCGTTCGACTGGTCGCAGGTGCCTTCAGGCCTGCACCGGCCGTTCCTGCTGGCCGGCGGCATCCGTCCGGACAACGTATTCGACGCGATCACCAGCGTGCAGCCGTGGGGCGTGGACGTGTCCAGCGGCATCGAATCGGCGCCGGGCATCAAGGACGGCGACCGGATGCGCCGCTTCGTCGAGGAAGTGCGCCGCGCCGACATGCACGACGCCTCCGCGTAACCCCGTAGGAGCGGCTTCAGCCGCGAAAGGGCGTTCCCGGTAAAGCCCCATCGCGGCTGAAGCCGCTCCTACGCGGCCAGTTGCCGCCGCAGCCAGTCGGCCAGCGCCCCGACCTGCGGGTGCCGGTTCCCGCCGGCGGTGCACAGCGCCCATTGCCCTTCGGTGTCGACGAAACCCCAGGGCGCGATGAGGCGGCCGTTGACCAGGTCGTCGGCCACCAGCGGTTCGGGGGCGATGGCGACGCCGAGGCCGGCGACCGCGGCTTCGAGCAGGTAATACAGGTGCTCGAAACCGGTGCCTTCGCGCAGGGCGGTGGTGTCCAGGTCGTTGAGCGCCGCCCAGGTGGGCCAGGCCTGCGGCCGCGAGCGGGTGTGCAGCAGCGCATGGCCGAGCAGGGCCTCCGGCGGCTGGTGCGCGAGCAGGTGCGCGCCGTGCATGGACGGGCTGAACACCGGGCCGATGCGCTCGCTGCCCAGGCCATGCACGCTCCAGCCGGCCGGCCACGGCGCCTGGCCGAGCAGCAGGGCTGCGTCCAGTCCCGCCAGCCGCGGGGCGAAATCGCCGTCCTGCGCGGCCAGGTGCAGGGTCAGCCCCGGCAGGTCGCGCTGCAGCTGCTGCAGGCGCGGGATCATCCAGCGCGCCAGCACGCTGCCGGGACAGCCGAGCACGAAGGCGTCGTTGCGCTGGCCGCGGCGCAGCGCCGTCACGCAGTCGCGCAGCTGCGAGAACGCCCCGGAGGCGGCTTCCTGCAAGCGCCGGCCGGCGGCGGTCGGGCGGATGCCGCGGCCGTCGCGTTCGAACAGCGCCACGCCCAGTTCCTCCTCCAGCGCCCGCAACTGGCGGCTGACCGCGCCGTGGGTCACATGCAATTCGCCGGCGGCGAGGCTGACGCTGCGCAGGCGGGCGGCGGCCTCGAAGGCGCGCAGCGCATTGAGCGAGGGCAGGGCGTGATCGTCTTTCATGGCGCACACCTGACCGCCATGGATGGCGGGAATGCCGGTTTTGCAGGAGCAAAAACCGGCCCTGCGCCACCCTGCAGGCGGCCTCGCCGTGGAAAACATCCATCCTGCCATTTTTTCATGTGAGTTTTTCTAACACATGACAGCCCCATATATCGATTTTCATCGCCGGGCATGTGCGCTACGGTGCTGGCCTGTCCTGCCGACCGTGATGCCATGACCGCCGCACCGATCCCCGATTTCCATGCCTTTCCCGATGCCCGCGGGCATTTCGGCCGCTACGGCGGCAGCTTCGTCGCCGAGACCCTGGTCGGGCCGTTGCAGGAACTGGCGGCCGCCTACGACCAGGCGCGGGTCGATCCGGCCTTCATCGCCGCCTACGACAAGGATCTGAAGCACTACGTCGGCCGGCCCAGCCCGATCTACCACGCCGAACGCCTGAGCCGCGACGTCGGCGGTGCGCAGATCCTGCTCAAGCGCGAGGACCTGAACCACACCGGCGCGCACAAGGTGAACAACACCATTGGCCAGGCACTGCTGGCCGCGCGCATGGGCAAGACCCGCATCATCGCCGAGACCGGCGCCGGCCAGCACGGCGTGGCCAGCGCCACCGTGGCCGCGCGGCTGGGGCTGGAATGCGTGGTCTACATGGGGTCCACCGACATCGAGCGGCAGAAGATCAACGTCTATCGCATGAAGCTGCTCGGCGCCACGGTGGTGCCGGTGAGCAGCGGCTCGGCCACGCTCAAGGACGCGCTCAACGAGGCCATGCGCGACTGGGTGACCAACGTGCGCGACACCTTCTACATCATCGGCACGGTCGCCGGCCCGGATCCGTATCCGCGCATGGTGCGCGACTTCAACGCCATCGTCGGGCGCGAGGCGCGCGCGCAGATGCTGGAGGACTACGGTCGCCTGCCCGATGCGATCACCGCCTGCGTCGGCGGCGGTTCCAACGCCATCGGCCTGTTCCATGCCTTCCTCAACGACCGCGAAGTGAAGATCTACGGCGCCGAGGCGGCTGGCGACGGCATCGCCACCGGGCGCCATGCCGCCTCGATCTCCGCCGGCCGCCCCGGCGTGCTGCATGGCAACCGCACCTATGTGCTGTGCGACGACGACGGCCAGATCACCGAGACCCACTCCATTTCCGCCGGCCTGGACTACCCCGGCGTCGGTCCGGAGCATGCCTTCCTGGCCGACAGCGGCCGCGCGCGGTACGTCGGCATCACCGACGACGAGGCGCTGGCCGCGTTCCACCGCCTGACCCGCACCGAGGGCATCCTGCCGGCGCTGGAATCCAGCCACGCGGTGGCGCAGGCGATCAAGCTGGCGCGCGAACTGCCGAAGGACGCGCTGGTGCTGTGCAACCTGTCCGGACGTGGCGACAAGGACGTACATACCATCGCCGCGCGCGAAGGGCTGTCGCTGTGAGCGCGGCGATGATGCGCAAGGGCGCGCTGGCCTGCATCGCGTTGGCGCTGGCGGCCTGCAAGCCGGCAGGGCCCGGGGCCACGCCGGCGCCGGCCACGCCCGCTCCGCCCGCCGCTTCCGCGCCGGCGCCCGATGCGGCGCCCCCGGCAGCGCCCGAGGATGCGGCGACGCAACTGGCCGCCGTCGGCGAACTGCGCGTCGGCGCCCCGTTCGGCAAGGCGCCGGGCGATGCGGCCTTCAAGTCCGCGGGCATGCGCGAGGTAATGGAAGGCGACTGCGAGTACTACGACCGCGGCACCTTGCCCGACGGCATGTCGATGATGGTGATCGCCGACCGCATCGCGCGCTTCGACGTGCACGGCGAAGGCGACCCCGGCGTGCGCGTCGATGCGCGGCCGGCCGCCGCGCCCGTGATTCCCTTCGGGCTGTGGGTGGGCATGGACGCGGCCGAGGCGAAGAAGCGCCTGCCGGCCGGCGTCGTGGTCAGCCCGCACGCCTATGTGTCGCCCGATGGCGATTACCTGACCTGGACCGACAAGCGGGCCAACCTGGCCCTGCGCCTGGAAACCCTCAACGGCGTGGTGACCTCGATCTACTGGGGCCAGCCGGACGCGGTGGAACTGATCGAAGGATGCGCTTGAGATGACCGTGACCCGTATCGACGAATGCTTCGCCCGCCTGCGGGCGTCCGGCCGCAAGGCGCTGATCCCGTTCATCACCGCCGGCGATCCGGCGCTGGAGGCGACCGTGCCGGTGATGCACGAACTGGTCGCCGCCGGTGCCGACGTGATCGAGCTGGGCGTGCCGTTCTCCGACCCGATGGCCGACGGCCCCACCATCCAGCGCAGTTCCGAACGTGCGCTGGCGCGCGGCGCCGGCCGCCGCTACGTGCTGGACACCGTGGCCCGGTTCCGCGAACAGGATGCGCTCACCCCGGTGGTGCTGATGGGTTACCTCAATCCGGTGGAGATCCGCGGCGCCGCGCAGTTCGCGGCCGAGGCGGTCGCCGCCGGCGTGGACGGCGTGCTGCTGGTCGACCTGCCGCCGGAAGAGGCCGGGGAAATCCGCGCCGCGTTTACCGCGGCGGGGCTGGCCTTGATTCTGCTCGCCTCGCCGACCAGCAGCCAGGCGCGGCTCGACGGCCTGTGCGATGCCGCGCAGGGCTATCTGTACTACGTCAGCTTCGCCGGCGTCACCGGCGCGTCGGAACGGCTGGACAGCGCCGCCGCCGGCGAGCGCCTGCGCCTGCTGCGCAGCCGTTCGACGGTGCCGGTGGTGGCCGGGTTCGGCATCAAGGATGCGGCCAGCGCCGCGGCGATGGCGGTCGATGCCGACGGCGTGGTGGTCGGCAGCGCGCTGGTCGCGGCGATGGGCGAGGCCGGCTCGGTGCAGGAAGCGGTGCGCGCGGCCGGGGCGTTCCTGGGGCCGTTGCGGCAGGCACTGGACGCCTGAGCGGCAAAGCCGCGCGTGCGGCATCGCGCGCATGGATAATGCGGGCCGGCTCCGTTTCGCGGGATGACGCTTGAACGTTTCATTGGTGCAGGCCGGCGGCCGCAACCCCGGCATCGACGCGTTGCGCGGCGCCTCCATCCTGATGGTCGTGTTGCACCACCTGGCCCTGCGCATCCCGCTGCGCGACACCGCGCTGGGCGACGTCCTGCCACGGCGCCTGCTCAACGCGCTCAGCTACAACGGCTATGAAGCGGTCTTCGTCTTCTTCGTCGTGTCCGGCTTCCTGATCGCCTCGCATTCGCTGCGGCGCTGGGGCGCGCTGTCGGCCATCGACCTGCGCGCCTTCTACGTGCGCCGCGGCGCGCGCATCCTGCCGTGCCTGTTGCTGCTGCTGGCGGTGCTGGCCGCGCTGCACCTGGCCGGCGTGCCGTTCTACGTGATCGACGGGGAAGGGCAGTCGCTGGGCGGGGCGCTGTTCTCGGCGCTGGGGCTGCACCTGAACTGGTACGAGGGCCGCACCGGCTGGCTGCCCGGCGGCTGGGACGTGCTGTGGTCGCTGTCGATCGAGGAAGTGTTCTACCTCGGGTTTCCGCTGGTCTGCCTGCTGGTGCGCGGACGCGCGCTGCTGATCGTGCTGCTGGCCCTGTTCGCGCTGTCGCTGCCGTTCACCCGCGCGGCGCTGGCGGGCAACGAGATCTGGCAGGAAAAGGCCTATCTGCCCGGCATGGCGGCCATCGCCACCGGCGTGCTGACCGCGCTGCTGATCGAACGCTGGCACGCGCCGCGGCGGACCGCGCGGCTGCTGCGCCTGGCCGGCGGCCTGGGCCTGCTAGCCGTGCCGCTCTACGGGCGCGAACTGTGGGCCTCGTTCGGCAACGGCTACATGCTGGTGCTGACCGGATCGGCGGCGATGCTGATCGCCGGCCTGCAGCAGCCCGGCCCCGGCGCGCCGATGCGCGCACTGGGCTGGCTGCGCGCCTTCGGCCGGCTCAGCTACGAGATCTACCTGACCCATATGTTCGTCGTGTTCGCGCTGGTGGCGCTGTACCGGCATGGCGGCAGCGATGTCCGCTCGGGTTTCTGGTGGTACCTGCCGCTGCTGGCCCTGTGCTGGGCGCTCGGTGCGCTGGTGGCGCGGTTCTATTCCGATCCCTGCGACCGGGCATTGCGGCGGCGTTGGCTGGGCGCGCGCGGGCGCGACGTGCCGGCGCCGCCGGGGCCGCGGCGGGTCAGCCTGGAATAGGGCCGGCGAACAGGTCCGGGGTTCCGGCCGCAGGCAGGGCGCCTTCCAGTTCCAGCAGGAAACGTTTGGCCGCCAACCCGCCGCTGAAACCGGTCAGCGCGCCGTTGGCGCCGACCACGCGGTGGCAGGGCAGGATGATGCCCAGCGGATTGCGGCCATTGGCCGCGCCTACCGCGCGGGTCGCGGTCGGGCGACCCAGGCGCGTGGCCAGCCGTGCATAGCTCGTGGTCTGCCCGTAGGGAATGTCCGCCAGTGCGAACCAGACCTGGCGCTGGAACGGCGTGCCCTGCGGGACCAGGGGCAGGTCGAAGGCGCGACGGACGCCGGCGAAGTATTCGTCCAGTTGCGCCTGCGCCCGCCGCAGCAGCGGGTGATCGCCCTCGCGCCAGCCGTCCCGCCGCAGGAACCAGGCGTCCTGCGGGAACTCGAGCGCCAGCAGGCCGTGGTCGGTGGTGGACACGGTAAGCGGCCCAAGCGGGCTGTCGATGTGGCGGAAGTGGATCGTCATCGTGTTTCCAGGAGCGGGCGCGGGCCTCCGGGCTGTACGCTACCGTCGGTTTGCCGCCGCGCGCTAGACTGTCGGCCCTGTCGTGGCCTCCGGGCCGCCCTGAACGGAACCGTCATCCCGCATGAGCTGGCTCAGCAAATTGATGCCCTCGGGCATCCGCACCGACAACACGCCCAACAAGAAACGCAGCGTCCCCGAGGGGCTGTGGGAAAAGTGCAGCAGTTGCGGTGCCGCCCTGTACCGGCCGGAGCTGGAGGAGAACCTGGAGGTCTGCCCGAAGTGCGGGCACCACATGGCCATCCGCGCCCGTGCCCGCCTGGCGTCCCTGTTCGATGCCGACAGCACCACCGAGATCGCCGCCCGCCTTGGGCCGACCGACCTGCTCAAGTTCAAGGACCAGAAGAAGTACGCCGATCGCATCAAGGCCTCGCAGAAGAACACCGGCGAGTACGACGCGCTGGTGGCCATGCGCGGCGCCCTGAAGGGGCGGGCGCTGGTCGCGGCCTCGTTCGATTTCGCCTTCATGGGCGGCTCGATGGGCTCGGTGGTCGGCGAGCGCTTCGCGCTGGCGGCCGAGACAGCGCTGGAGATCGGCGCGCCCTTCGTGTGCTTCTCCGCCAGCGGTGGCGCGCGCATGCAGGAAGGCCTGTTCTCGCTGATGCAGATGGCCAAGACCTCGGCCGCGCTGGGCCGGCTGCGCGCCGCCGGCCTGCCGTACATCTCGGTGCTGACCCACCCGACCACCGGCGGCGTGTCCGCCTCGTTCGCCATGCTGGGCGACATCAACATCGCCGAGCCGCAGGCGCTGATCGGCTTCGCCGGCCCGCGCGTGATCGAGCAGACCGTGCGCGAGAAGCTGCCCGAAGGCTTCCAGCGCGCCGAATTCCTGCTCGAGCACGGTGCCATCGACCAGATCTGCGACCGCCGCGAAATGCGCGAACGCCTGGCCGACCTACTGGCCATGTTGATGCGCCAGGAGCGCCCGGCCGACGACGTGGCCGCCGCCTGATGATGACCCGCAGGTATTTCGGCACCGACGGCATCCGCGGCCGGGTCGGCGAGGGGGCCATCTCCGCCGATTTCGTGCTGCGCCTGGGCAATGCCTACGGGCAGGCGCTGGTGCGCGCGACCCAGGCGCGCGGCACCGGCCGCAAGCCGCTGGTGGTGATCGGCAAGGACACCCGCATCTCCAACTACATGTTCGAGGCCGCGCTGGAGGCCGGGCTGGTCGCGGCCGGCGTGCACGTCCAGTTGATGGGGCCGATGCCGACCCCGGCGGTCGCGCACCTGACCCGTTCGCTGCGCGCCGATGGCGGCATCGTCATCTCCGCCTCGCACAACCCGCATCACGACAACGGCATCAAGTTCTTTTCCGCGCAGGGCGAGAAGCTCGACGACGCGACCGAACTGTCGATCGAGGCCGCGCTCGACGAGCCGTTCTCGACCGTGGCCTCCGAACGCCTGGGCAAGGCGGTGCGCACCCGCGATGCGATCGGCCGCTACGTCGAGGCCTGCAAGAACTCGGTGCCGCGCGACTTCGACCTGGAAGGCATGCGCATCGCGGTGGACTGCGCCAACGGCGCGACCTACCAGGTGGCGCCGCTGGTGCTGCGCGAACTGGGCGCCAGCGTCGATGCGATCGGCATCGAGCCCAACGGCGTGAACATCAACGACGGCGTCGGCTCGATGCACCCCGAAGCGCTGGCCGCCAGGGTGCGCGCCGGCGGCGCGCACCTGGGCATCGCCTTCGACGGCGACGGCGACCGCCTGCTGTTCGTTGACAGCGATGGCGCGATCCACGACGGCGACGACCTGCTGTACCTGCTGGCGATGGACTGGAAGGCCAGCGGCCGCCTGCACGGGCCGGTAGTGGGCACGCTGATGACCAACTACGGTTTCGAGCAGGCGCTGGCGCGGGCCGGGATCGGTTTCCTCCGCGCCAACGTCGGCGACCGCTACGTGCACAAGGCGCTGCTGGAACACGACGGCGTGCTCGGCGGCGAGGCGTCGGGCCACCTGCTGTGCCTGGACCGGACCACCACCGGCGACGGCATCATCAGCGCGCTGCAGGTGCTGGAGGTGCTCAAGCGCCGCGGCATCACCCTGCAGGAGGCGCTGGCCGGGCTGAGCCGGATGCCGCAGCAGACCGTCAACGTCAGGGTCGGGCAGGGCGCCCCGGCCAAGGCGATCGTGCAGTCCGATGCGGTCAAGGCCGCACTGGCCGCCGCGCAGCAGGCGGTGGAGGGCCGCGGCCGCGCCTTCCTGCGCCCGTCCGGCACCGAGCCGGTGGTGCGGGTGACGGTGGAGGCCGACGACGCCATGCTGATGCAGGCCACGCTCGACCGCCTGGCCGAGGCGGTCAAGGCCGCCGCCGCATGACGCCAAACGCCCCGGATTCCCGGGGCGTTTTCCTTTGCGGCGCCAGGCGTTGCCCGGCTGTTCGTCGGCCGGTTGCGGGCCACCTGGACGAGCACCTGGAAACCCTGCCAACCGCCGACCAGCGCAGCCGCGAGATCCTCAAGGTCATGAAGATCGACGAAGCGCGCCACGCCGACCATGCCGAACACGCCGGCGCGCGCATCCTGCCGCCGCCGATCCCGCCTGCGGCTGGTCTTCCTGCGGCTGACCTTGAAGCGTATGAAGAACGGCGCGACCAGCGGGTAGGTCGGCCCTGCGCGGCCGACGGGAGGCCTGTCCGGTCCGGCATGCGTCGGGGCATAGCCCCGACCTGCGGTCTGAAACGGAACGCCCCGGGAATCCACGGCGTTCCATTCCCGTCATCGGAGTCGACCGGGCCGCCCCGGCCGGTTTTTACGGCCCTGCGACCATGCCCTTGCGACTGGCCTTGAAACGGTTGAAGAACGGCGCGATCAGCGGGTGGTAGCTGCTGGCGATGCGCTTGCGCAGCCACTTCGCCGGGCGGTTGCGGATGGCGAAGCGGTAGATGTGCTCCGGATCGCCACCGACGAGGTTGCGGCCGAACGGGTGGGTGGTGTGCAGATGGCGGAAGCCCAGTTCGCGCGCGATGCGCACGTAGTCCTCGTCGAAATCGCCGTAGGGCCAGCACAGGGTGTCGGAGGCTTCGCCCAGTTCCCGGTGCAGTTCCTCGCGCGCCCGTGCCAGGTCGTCGCGGATGCCCGCGCACTTTTCCTCGCGGCTGATCTCCCGGCGCAGCCAGCGGGTATGCGAATGGGTGTGGCAGTGGATCTCGAAGGTGCCGGCGGCGATGGCCGCGCGCGCTTCGCTCCAGCGCATCATCACTTCGTCGGCGCGGCCCTGCCGGAAGATCGCCTCCTCGCAGCCGCGGTGGTCCGGCGTCGCCGGCAATGGCGCGCCGGCCTCGCCGGCATGCGGGCGCACCTCGCCCTGGCCCATCCAGCCGGTGACCACGAACACCACCGCATGCATGCCATATTTCTGCAGGATGGGGTGGGCATGCACCCAGTTGTCCAGGTAGCCGTCGTCGAAGGTGATGAGGATGGATTTGCGCGGCACCGGCGCGCCGGCCAGGAAGCCGGCGTACTGCTGCATCGTCAGCGCGGTCCAGCCGTCGGCGGCCAGCCAGGCGATCTGGCTTTCGAAGTTCTCAGGGGAGACCGTGATCATGCCCGGCGACGGGCTGACGTGGTGGTGCATCAGCACCGGTACCGACTTGGCGTGGGCCATGTCCCAATTCCTCGAGCCACTGGTGGTAGTGATGTTCGGTGGCTTCGCAGTGCCCGGTGGCCGTGAAGCGGTGTTCGCTGCGGATCCAGTCCCAGCCGGCGCGCCCCATCGCCTGGCGAAGCTCGCCGGAGGACGCCAGCGTGCGCAACGCGGCGGTCAGCGCGGCCGGGTCCCGGGGGGCGACGAGGATAGCATTGCCGTGCTCGACCACCATTTCCGGGATGCCGCCCACGCGCGTGGCCACGATCGGCACGCCGGCCCGCGCGGCCTCCAGAAACACGGTTCCGGCCGCTTCCTTGTGGCTGGGCAGGGCGAACACGTCGAAGCCGGCCATCAGGCGCGGGGCATCCTCCCGGTAGCCGGGCAGGTGCACCTGGCGTTCGATGCCGTGCAGCGCGCTCGCCGCCTTCAGCCGCGACATGACCGGTTCGCCGTCGCCGACGATGAGCAGGTGCAGGTTCGGGTTGTCGCGGCACAGCGGCGCGATCGCCTCCAGCAGGTCGAGGTGGCCCTTGGGTTCGCGCAGCACGGCCACGCAGCCGACCACCACGTCGCCGTCGCCGAAGCCGAACGCCTCGCGGACCCCGGCGCGCAGCCGCTGCCGTTCCTGCCAGGAATCGTCGGCCGGCGCCTCGCCGGGAGCCTGCGCCATCGGCGGCACCACGCCGATCCTTTCCGCGGCGATGCCGCGTTCCTGCAGCAGGCGCTTGACGAACCGGCTGACGGTAAGCACCCGGTGCGGCAGCCATGTATAGGTCAGCAGCGAGCTGACCGGGCTCATCAGGTGGCGCGAGCGCACCACCAGCGGCGCGCCGGCCAGGCGCGCGCCGGCCGCGGCGATCAGCGCGTCGCGCCGGCTGGTGACGTTGACCACGTCGTAGCGGTGGGTGCGGACCAGGTGGCGCACCGCGGGTATGCCGCGCAGCAGCCGCAGCAGTCCGCCCATCTCCAGCGTGTGCACGACCAAGCCATGGCCGCGGGCGGCCTCGGCCAGGCGCGCGCCGGGCTGGCACAGCAGCGAGACGTCGTGGCCGCGGTCGCGCATGGCCAGCAGGTGGCGCAGCAGGTAGATCTCCTGGCCTCCCATGCCGCGGGCGGCTTCGGTGTGCAGGATCTTCAGCGGGCGGTCCGCCGGCGATGCGGGAGGCATATGCGGTGCGTGGTCGGGGA
>NZ_WIDL01000028.1 GCF_009496535.1 Stenotrophomonas sp. MYb238 | reverse complement strand
GGCGCCCATGGCGTGGCCTCGCAGGGCGGCGACATCGTCGGCAAGGTGGTCACCACCATGACCGACATCGAAGCCTCCTCGAAGAAGATCGCCGACATCATCAGCGTCATCGACGGCATCGCCTTCCAGACCAACATCCTGGCGCTCAACGCCGCGGTGGAAGCCGCCCGCGCCGGCGAGCAGGGCCGCGGCTTCGCCGTGGTCGCAAGCGAGGTGCGCACACTGGCCCAGCGCTCGGCCGGTGCGGCCAAGGAGATCAAGGGACTGATCGAGGACTCGGTCGACAAGGTCTCCGAAGGCTCGCAGCTGGTGCACCAGGCCGGCACCACCATGGGCGAGATCGTGACCTCGGTGCAGCGGGTGACCGACATCATGGCCGAGATCAGTGCTGCCTCGCAGGAACAGAGCGCCGGCATCGAGCAGGTCAACCAGACCGTCACCCAGATGGACGAGACCACCCAGCAGAACGCCGCGCTGGTGGAAGAAGCCACTGCCGCTGCGCGTTCGATGGAGGAACAGGCCAACCAGCTGGTCGACGCCGTGGCCGTGTTCCGGCTCGAAGCGGCGAAGGCCAAGGTCACGGTGCTGCCCACGCACGCGCCCGCAGTCCCGGCGGAAACGCGCGGCATCGCCTCCTTCGATGAAATGATCGAGGCGCACCTGAAATGGAAACTGCGGCTCAAGGAGCACCTGTCCGGCCACGGCCAGCCGATCAATGCCGACGAGGCCGGCCAGGACAGCCTGTGCCAGCTGGGCAAATGGATCCATGGCAAGGGCCGCAGCCTGGCGGGCATGGCCGAGTACGAACACCTGCGACAGCACCACGCCACCTTCCACCAGAGCGCGGGGCAGATCATCCGGCACATCGAGGCCGGCCAGCGCGACATGGCCTCGCGCCTGCTGGACGGCCAGTTCCAGGACTGCACCCAGAAAACCGTCGGCGCGATCCGCACCCTGAGGACCGCCCTGCAGCGCCGCCAGGCGATGATCGCCTGAACGCCGCCACCTCCCTTCATCCCTTCCGGTCACGCCGATGCATTCCAGCCAAAAGCCAGAACAGACCATCCCCGGTGGCCGTGACTTCGAGTTCAACGACCGCGACTTCCGCCGCGTCTGCGAACTGATCCACAAGCGCGCCGGCATCGCGCTGGCGCCGGCCAAGCGCGACATGGTCTACGGACGCCTGTCGCGCCGCCTGCGCGCGCTCGGCCTGCACTCGTTCCAGGACTATCTGGACCAGCTCGAACGTGACGGCGGCGACGAGTGGCAGGCGTTCACCAACGCGTTGACCACCAACCTGACCTCGTTCTTCCGCGAGCCGCATCATTTCGAGAAGCTGCGCGAGGAGCTGCAGGCGCGCGCCCACCGCGCGCCGCTGCAGATCTGGTCGTGCGCGGCGTCCACCGGCGAGGAGCCGTATTCGCTGGCGATCACCGCCTGCGAGACCTTCGGCAGCCTCACCCCGCCGGTACGCATCCTGGCCACCGACGTCGATACCCAGGTGCTGGCCACCGGCGCGCAGGGCGTATACCCGCTCGAGCGCATCGCCGGGCTGGACCCGGCGCTCAAGCGCCGTTATTTCCAGCGCGGCAGCGGGCCCAACGAGGGCAAGTGCCGCGTGGTGCCGGCACTGCGCAAGCTGATCGAGTTCCGCCAGCTCAACCTGCTGGCGCCGCGCTACGACGTCGGCGGTCCCTACGACGCCCTGTTCTGCCGCAACGTGATGATCTATTTCGACAAACCGACCCAGCGCGGCATCCTCTCGCGGCTGGTGCAGCATATGGGCGACGACGGCCTGCTCTACACCGGCCACTCCGAAAACTACCTGCACGCGGCCGACCTGATCCAGCCGTGCGGGCGCACGCTGTACCGCCGCGTGCGCGGAGCGGGAGCATGAACATGGCCGCTCCCGTCGACGATGTGATGCGGTATCGCGATGCCCGCTTCCAGACCATCGCCGCCAAGCTGCTGCCCACCCAGTACCTGGTGGTGGACGACGACACCGCGCTGACCACCACGCTGGGGTCCTGCGTGGCCGCCTGCATCCGCGACCCGGTGCTCAAGATCGGCGGCATGAACCACTTCCTGCTGCCCGAGGGCAATGTCGGCGACGGCGCGCCCGCGCGTTACGGCAGCTACGCCATGGAACTGCTGATCAACGACCTGCTCAAGCGCGGCGCCCACCGCAAGCGCCTGGAAGCCAAGGTGTTCGGCGGCGCCAACGTGCTCAAGGGCTTCACCAGCAACCCGGTCGGCACCCGCAACGCCGAATTCGTGCGCCAGTACCTGCGCGCCGAGCACATCCCGGTGCTGGCCGAGGACCTGCTCGGCATCCATCCGCGCAAGGTCTGGTTCTTCCCGCAGACCGGACGCGTGGTCGTGCAGCGCCTGCCGCACGCGCACGAGGCCGAGGTCGCCGCCGCCGAATCGGCCGTGCGCGCGCGTCTGTCCAAGGCCCCGGTCACCGGCGGCGTGGAGCTGTTCGAATGAGCCTGCAAGCCCCCTGCCGCGTATTGATCGTGGACGACTCGGCGCTGATCCGGCAGATCCTCACCGATCTGCTGGCGCGCGACCCCGGCATCGAGGTGGTCGGCACCGCCTCGGACCCGCTGATCGCGCGCGAGAAGATCAAGCGCCTGAACCCGGACGTGCTGACCCTGGACGTGGAAATGCCGCGCATGGACGGGCTGGCCTTCCTCGAGAACCTGATGCGCCTGCACCCGATGCCGGTGGTGATGGTCTCGACGCTGACCGAGCGCGGCGCCGACACCACCCTGCAGGCGCTGGCATTGGGCGCGGTGGATTTCGTCGCCAAGCCCAAGCTCGACGTCGCCCGCGGGCTGGAAGGCTATGCCGAGGAGATCTGCGCCAAGGTGAAGGCCGCCGCGCGCTCGCGGGTGCGGGCATTGGCCCCGGCCCCGCAGCCCAAGCGCACGCTGGAATCCATGCCGGCGCCGGCCACCGCCTCGTCGCTGAAGTTCCGTACCACCGACCGCCTGATCGCCATCGGCGCGTCGGCCGGCGGCACCGAAGCGTTGCGCGTGGTCCTGGAAATGATGCCGGCCGATGCCCCGGCCATCGTCATCACCCAGCACCTGCCGGCCAGCTTCAGCAGCGCCTTCGCCGAGCGCCTGGACCGCCACTCGGCCATGTCCGTGCGCGAGGCCGGCGACGGCGAGGCGGTGCTGCCCGGCCACGTCTACATCCCGGCCGGCGGCCGCCACCTGCGCATCATCCGCGACGGCGCCCGCTGGCGCTGCCGCATCGACGACAGCGCACCGGTGAACCTGCACAAGCCGGCGGTGGACGTGCTGTTCCGCTCGGTGGCGCAGAACGCCGGTGCCAATGCCGTCGGCGCCATCCTTACCGGCATGGGCGACGACGGCGCCCGCGGCCTGCTGGAAATGAAGCAGGCCGGCGCCCGCACCCTGGTGCAGGACGAAGCCAGCAGCGTGGTCTGGGGCATGCCGGGCGCCGCGTTCAAGCTGGGCGCGGCCGACGAGGTGGTGCCGCTGGACCAGGTCGCCGCGCGCCTGCTGGCATGGTCGCAGGGGTGACGGGCCGTTCCGGGGAGCATGATGACAGCCAGAGACCCGAATCCCTCCATGCCCGATGCGCCCGGCGCCGGCATGCTGGATCGTGAGGTCCTGTCCGGGTGCCTGCGGCAGGCGCCGGACGGCGTCGTCATCCTCGACCCCGAGCGGAAAGTCGTCTTCTACAACCGGCAGGCCGAGGCGCTGTGCGGCGTCGACCGCAGGCAGGTGCTGGGCCAGTCCCCGGCTTGCCTGCTGAGCCCGCAGGAGCTCGACGAACTGCTCGCGCGCCTGCAGGCGGACATGCCGGCTCCGGCGCCGCTGCTGATGCCGGCCGCCGCGCATCCGCAGCGCAGCAGCAGCCTGTCGCTGGCGTTCGCGCCGGTGGATACCGCCGCAGGCCGGTTCTACATCGCCATCGCACGCGACGTCGGCATGCAGCTGCAGCAGCAGCGGCGCATGCGCGAGCTGTCGCAGGCGCTGGACGGCAGCGACAACGCCATCGTCCTGTGCGACCGCGACGCGCGCATCCATTACGCCAACAGCGGTTTCGCCCGCATGTTCGGCCATCGCCTCGACGAAGTGATGGGCAAGCGCCCGGCCGAACTGATCCGCGGCCGCCACACCGACATGGCGATCCTCGAGCAGATCACCGCCGGGCACCGCGTCGGCAGCGCGCACCAGTCCGAACTGCTCGGCTACCGCCGCGACGGCAGCCCGTTGTGGATCTCGGTGGTGGCCACGCCGCTGGCCGAGACCGGCGGCAGCGTGGTCAACATCTTCACCGACATCACCGCCGCCAAGACCAACGAGGTGTTGAACGGCAAGGTGCTGGACGCGCTGATGCACGACGAACCGCTGGCCGCGACGATGTCGCTGGTCTGCCAGGAAATCGAGCGCGTCGCCCCGGACGTGATGGTGGTCATCACCCGCTGCGAAGCCGACGGCAGCCTCGTGCCGCTGGCCGCGCCGGGATTCCCGCCGGGGTTCCACGTCTCGCCGGCATGCATGCAGGCCGCGCGCCGCAACCGCGCCGTGGAGGTGGCCGACATCGCCAGCGATCCCGGCTGCGCGGCATGGCGCGAACAGGCGCTGGCGCTGGGCCTGCATGCCAGCTGGGTCGAGCCGATCCGCTCCAGCACCGGGCAGGTGCTGGGCACGCTGGCCTTCCACAGCCACCATGCCGGCCCGCCCATGGCGTGGCACCGGCAGCTGACCGGGTTGTGCCAGCGCCTGTGCACGCTGGCGCTGGAACGCGAACAGACCCGCTCGCGCATGCACCGGCTGGCGTTCTACGACGTGCTTACCGGCCTGCCCAACCGGGTCATGTTCGATACCCTGTGCGAACAGCCGTTGCTGATGGCCGAGCAGCACCACATGCCGATGGCGCTGTTGTTCCTCGGCCTGGACCGTTTCAAGCGCCTGAACGAAACCCAGGGCCATGCCGCCGCCGATGGCCTGCTGCGCGACCTGGCCCGCAGCCTGCAGGAACTGGCCGGCGCCGACGCCATCGTCGGCCGCCAGCTGGGCGACGAGTTCGTGCTGTTCATTCCGCAGTGCGACCTGCCCCGCGCCAGCCAGCTGTGCGCGGACCTGCTGGCGATGATCGCCATGCCGCGCGTGGTCGGCAGCATGACCGTGCGCGGCAGCGCCAGCATCGGCGTGGCGCTCTACCCGGACAATGGCCGCAGCCTGGAAACCCTGCTGCAACACGCCGACCTGGCGATGCGCCGGGCCAAGGACGAAGGCGGCGGCCGCTTCTGCTTCTTCAACTCCGACATGAACCAGGTGGCGCAGGAGCGCCTGCTGCTGGAAACCACCCTGCGCGATTCGCTGCAGGCCGGCGGGCTGGACCTGTACTACCAGCCGCAGGTGCTGAGCGACGGCGGCGGCCTGTACGGCGCCGAAGCGCTGATCCGCTGGCGGCACCCGCACCTGGGCGACATCTCCCCTGCCCGCTTCGTGCCGCTGGCCGAGGAGTGCGGGCTGATCATCGAACTGAGCAACTGGGTGCTGGAACAGGCCTGCCGCCAGCACGCGGCGTGGCGGACCCGCGGCATCGAGGTGCCGCGCATCGCGGTGAACCTGTCGGCCAGCACGTTCGAGCAGCCCGCGCTGGTCGGCATGGTGCGCTCCCTGCTCGAGCGTCACGGCATGGACGCCTGGTCGCTGGTGCTGGAAATCACCGAAAGCGTGATGCTGTCCGGGCAGCCGGTGGTACTGGAGAACCTGCATGCGCTGCACGCGCTGGGCATCGACCTGTCGCTGGACGACTTCGGCACCGGTTATTCCAGCCTCAGCCACCTGCACCACCTGCCGATCAGCGAGATGAAGCTGGACCGCAGCTTCACCGCCGAGATCGGCCACAGCAAGGCCGCCCGTTCGCTGATCCTGTCGGTGCTGCGCATCGGCGAAAGCCTGGACAAGCACGTGGTGGCCGAAGGCGTGGAGACCGAGACCCAGCGCCGCTTCCTGGTGGAGAACGGTTGCCCGGTGCTGCAGGGCTTCCTGTTCGCCCCGGCCATGCCAGCCGATCTGTTCGAGCAATGGCTGCAGGACCAGCAGGCCGGTCCCGCGTAGACGGCGCCGGCCTTCCCGTGTCCGCGCCGCCGGTGCGGCTGGGCAGCCCGGGCCCGCGGCGCGGATAATGGGCGCCGCACCCGTTTTACAGGAAGCCGCCATGACCGACACCCCCACCCGCCACGACCAGCACGGGCGTTATCCGCGTGCCGAGACGGTGGACGATTTCCGGCACAACCTGGCCGCAGTGCAGGCGCGCATCGAGGCGGCCTGCCGCCGCGCCGGGCGCGACCCGGCCGGCGTGCGCCTGCTGCCGGTCAGCAAGACCATCGACGAGGCCCGCATCCGCCAGGCCTACGCCGCCGGCTGCCGCTTCCTCGGCGAGAACAAGGTGCAGGAAGCGCACCACAAGTGGGAGGCGATGCAGGACCTGGCCGACCTGCGCTGGTCGGTGATCGGCCACCTGCAGACCAACAAGGCCAAGCTGGTGGCGCGCTTCGCCAGCGAATTCCAGGCGCTGGACAGCCTGCGCCTGGCCGAAACGCTGGACCGCCGCCTGCAGCAGGAACGCCGCACGCTGGACGTGTTCGTGCAGGTCAACACCTCCGAGGAGGACAGCAAGTACGGCCTGGCCCCCGCCGATGTGCCGGCCTTCCTCCACGAACTGCCGCGGTTCCCGGCGCTGCGCGTGCGCGGGCTGATGACGCTGGCGCTGTTCTCCGACGACGCCGAGCGCGTGCGCGCCTGCTTCGTGCGCCTGCGCGGGCTGCGCGACCGCCTGCGCCAGGACGCGCCCGACGGCATCGGCCTGGACGAGCTGTCGATGGGCATGTCCGGCGACTTCGAGATCGCCATCGAGGAAGGCGCCACCGTGGTGCGCGTCGGCCAGGCCATCTTCGGCGCGCGCGCGGTCCCGGACAGCCATTACTGGCCGGGCGGCAACAGCTGAACGCAAGCGCGCCACGTCGCATCGGCCTGGCGCGAAGCGCTATAAACTGCGCGCCTGCGCTCTCGCTCCCTCACCGGATGTAACGATGTTTTCCTGGATCCTGGCCCTGCTGCTCGCGCTGCTCGTATGGGGCCTGACCTCGGCCTGGCTGTGGATGGTCAAGCGCCGGAAAACCGAAACGCAGCACGGCCTGGCCGCGCTGGCCGGCATGCGCTGGCGCGAGTTCTCGCAGATCGTGCGGCGCGCCATGGCCGAGCAGCGCGGCCTGCGGGACCTCTCCGGCGAGGACAACGGCGACCGCGGCACCAGCAGCGACTTCCTGATGGAACGCGACGGCCAGCGCTGGCTGCTGTCGTGCAAGCATGGCCGCGCCTACCGGATCGGCGCGCCGGCGATCACCGAACTCGGTGCCGCCCTGCGCCTGACCGGCGCGGCCGGCGGCATCCTCATCACCGAGGGACTGGTCGAACGCGACGGCCTGGCGGCGGCGGAAAAGGAATCCATCGAAGTGCTCGACGGCCGCCTGCTGTGGCATGTCCTGGCGCCCTGCGTGCCCGAGGACATGCGCGCCATGGTGGAAGGCATCGCCCGCCGCGAGGCGGTGCGCCAGACCGGCATCGCCGCGCTCGGCGCGGTCGCGGTCGGCCTGCTGGCCGGCATGGGCTACATGACCCTGCAGATCGACGAGAACCTTTCGCCACGCGCCGATGCCGCCCCGATGGCGACACCGGCGCCGGCGACTCCCGCGCATCCGGCGCCCGCACCGGAAGCCCCTGCCCAGCCGCCCGCACCGGCACCGGCACCGGCGCCGGCCAAGACCGAGGCTCCCGCCGCCACGCCGCAGCCCGCGCCCGCCACTATTCCCGGCACGGCGAAAGCCGCGGCGGACGACCTGCAGGAAGATCCCGACCCGGAAACCCTGCTGCGCTACCAGCAGGCCGTGTCCAAGAAGCTGGCCGCCACGCCCGGGGTCATCAGCGGCATCTGGCTGACCCGCTCCACCCTGTCGGTCGAACGCAGCGCGGACGATGCCACGGTATGGCCGCGCATCTGCCGCGAGGTCGAGCACTACCCCGCGCTGCGCACCGTACGCATCCAGCTCAACCCGCGCCCCGGCACCGGCGAACCGGTGCGCTGGCGGCAGTGCCGGACGTTCTGAGCAAGCGGGAGCGGAACGCTCCACCTCCGCCGGCACCGAAGGCCGATTCTCGTAGGAGCGCACCTTGGTGCGCGATGGGCCCTACCGGTGAAGCCCCATCGCGCACCAAGGTGCGCTCCTGCACGGAGCTGGTCAGCGGCCGCCCGGCGCGAAGCGCGCGATCAGGTCGTAGGCATCGCCCAGGAACTTCTGCCGCACCCAGGTGATGGGCATTTCGCCGCGCCAGGTCTGGCGGTCGATGACCAGGCAGGCGCTGCCCACCGGCACCTCCAGCAACGCGGCTTCGGTGGCGGTGGCGGCCACCGCGCTGATGCGGTGCTGGCCGCGCGTCCACGACACGTTCTGCAGCAGCCAGCTGCCGGGTGCGTGGGTGGAGAAATCCACCGCCAGCGTCTCCGGTACCGCTTCGGGGTTGATCAGCCGCCGCTCCAGCGCCAGCGGCCGGCCGTCGGCCAGGTGCAGGCAGCGCATCGCCAGCAGTTCGCCATCGCCCACCAGCCGCACCTCCTCCGGCACCGCCGCATCGGCGCGGCGCTGCTGCCGCTCCAGCAGCCTGAACCCGTAGCTGTGGCCGCGTTCGTTCACCGCCAGCGCGATGTCGGGGATCTCCAGCGCCACCTGCTCCAGGTGCGGCGGCTGCCGCGCGACGAAGGAACCGGCGCGGCGGCGGCGCTCGATCATGCCGCTCTCGGCCAGCGCGGTGAGCACCTTGTTGACCGTCATGCGCGAGCAGCCGTACTGCGCCATCAGTTCGTGCTCGAACGGGATGCGGTGGCCCGGCATCCACTCGCCGCTGAGGATGCGGCTCTCGATGTCGCCACGGATGCGCTGGTTGAGGCTGGGCGCCTTCTTGTCCTTCACTCGTCGATCCTGCCTGGAATCAGCCCAGTATCCGCTGCAACGCCGCCCGATAGCGCGCGGCCACCTCGTCGCGGCGCACATGGCGACCATCGCGCACCCATTGCCGGCCGTTGCGCCATACCGAATGCACCGCGCCGCCGCGCGCGGCGAACACCCAGCTGTCCAGCAGCGCGTCGCCCGCGCGGCCATGCAGCGATGGATGCCGCGTATCCAGCTCGACCAGGTCCGCCGGCGCACCGGCGGCCAACCCGGCCGCCACGCCCAGCGCCTGCGCGGCGCCGTCCTGCGCCTGCTGGTACAGCCAGCGGCCGCTGGACAGCTCGCCCGGCGAGACCACGTTGCGCCCGCGCAGCGCCAGCCGCTGGCCGTACTCGAGCAGCCGCAGTTCCTCGGCCGCGTCGATCAGCACGTTGGAATCGGAGCCGACGCCGAAGCGCCCGCCATGGCGCACGAACTCGCGCATCGGGAACAGGCCGTCGCCGAGGTTGGCCTCGGTGACCGGGCACAGCCCGGCCACGGCGCCGCTGCCGGCGATGCCGCGCACTTCCTCGTCCTGCAGGTGGGTGGCGTGCACCAGGCACCAGCGTGCGTCGACCGCCGCGTTGTCCAGCAGCCAGGCCACCGGACGCTGCCCGCTCCATGCCAGGCAGGCCTCGACTTCGCGCATCTGCTCGGCGATATGGATGTGGATCGGCCCGTCCACCAGCGCCGGCAGCGCCTGCAACTGCTGCGGCGTGCAGGCGCGCAGGCTGTGCGGGGCCAGCCCGAGCACCGCGTCCGGGGTATCGCGCAGCGCCTGCCGGCAACCGTCCAGCAGCGCGGCGAAGCCATCGACATCGTGCAGGAAACGCCGCTGCGCAGGCAGCGGCGCGGCGCCGCCGAAATCGCTGTGGGCGTAGAACACCGGCAGCAGGGTCAGCCCCAACCCGGTCGCGTCCGCGGCCGCGGCGATGCGGCCGGACATCTCGGCGTGGTCGGCATAACGCTGGCCGTCCGGCGCGTGATGCAGGTAATGGAACTCGCCGACGCGGGTGAAGCCCGATTCCAGCATTTCCATGTAGGCCTGCTCGGCCACGGCCTGGAGGTCGTCCGGGGTCAGCCGGTCGAGGAAGCGGTACATCAGCTCGCGCCAGCTCCAGAAGCTGTCGCCCGAACGCCCGCCCACTTCGGTCAGCCCGGCCATCGCCCGCTGGAAGGCATGGCTGTGCAGGTTGCCCAGCCCCGGCACCACCGCGCCCAGCGGCTGCGCGCCGGGGTCGGCCGGCGCGTCGGCCGTCACCGCGACGATCCGCCCATCGGCGCAGTCGATGCGCACCTCGCGCGCCCAGCCCTGCGGCAACAGCGCCTGCGCGGCATGGAAACGCTGCGGTTTGGAAACTTCGTTCGCCATCGCTGGACACTCCCGGTAGTCGCTGATTATTGTATATACAAATAGACGCGAGAGGCGCGCATGCACTGCGATACGGTCTGGCACAACGCCCATCTGATGACGCTCGACGACGCCAACGGCGGGCTGGGCGTCATCCGCGACGGCGTCATCGCCGCGCGCGATGGCCGCATCGTCCATGCCGGCCCCGCCGCAGGCGCGCCCGCGTTCGACGCCGCGCAGCGCATCGACTGCGGCGGCCGCTGGATCGGCCCCGGCCTGGTCGACTGCCACACCCACCTCGTCTACGCCGGCAACCGCGCCAACGAGTTCGAGCAGCGCCTGCAGGGCGTGAGCTATGCCGACATCGCCCGCGCCGGCGGCGGCATCGTCTCCACCGTGCGCGCCACCCGCCAGGCCGACGACGATGCGTTGATCGCCGCCACCCTGCCCCGCCTCGACGCGATGCTGGCCGAGGGCGTCACCACCGTCGAGATCAAGTCCGGATACGGGCTGACGCTGGAAGACGAGCGCAAGCAGCTGCGCGTGGCGAAGCGGCTGGCGCAGCTGCGCAAAGTCGAAATCGTCCCCACCTTCCTCGGCGCGCATGCGGTGCCGCCGGGGCGGCAGGCGCAGGAATACATCGACGAAGTGTGCGGCACGATGATCCCGGCCGTCGCCGCCGAAGGCCTGGCCGAAGCGGTGGACGTGTTCTGCGAGAACATCGCCTTCCCGCGCGAACAGGCCGCGCAGGTGTTCGCCGCCGCCCACGCGCACGGGTTGAAGATCAAGATCCACGCCGAGCAGCTGAGCAACCAGCACGGCGCCGAACTGGCCGCCCGGCACGGCGCGCTGTCGGCCGACCACATCGAGCACCTGGACGACGCCGGCATCGCCGCGATGCGCCAGGCCGGCACCGTCGCCGTGCTGCTGCCCGGCGCCTACTACTTCACCCGCGACACCACCGCGCCGCCGCTGCAGAAACTGCGCGAGGCCGGCGTGCCGCTGGCGCTGGCCACCGACAGCAACCCCGGCACCTCGCCGCTGACCAGCCCGCTGCTGGCGATGAACATGGCCGCCACCCTGTTCCGCATGACCGTGGACGAATGCATTGCCGGTTTCACCCGCGAAGCGGCGCGCGCGCTCGGCCGCCATGAACGCGTCGGCCGCCTGGTTGCCGGCATGGACTGCGACCTGGCGATCTGGGACATCGACGCCCCGGCCGACCTGGTCTACCGCATGGGCTTCAACCCGCTGCATTCGCGCGTGTTCCGCGGCGAGGCCGTCCAGTGACCGTAGGAGCGGCTTCAGCCGCGATGGGCTTTCGCGCTGGACTGATCTGCGCGAAAGCCCATCGCGGCTGAAGCCGCTCCTACAAAAAACCAAGAAACAAACCTCAGCAACGGAGTAACCCGATGAATTCCCCCCTCGTGCTTCGCCCCGGCCACGTTCCGCTGGCGCAATGGCGGCAGGTCTACCGTGGCGCCAGCGTGCGCCTGGACGCATCGGCGCAGGCCGCCGTGCTGCGCAGCGCGCAGGTGGTCGAAGCCATCGTCGCCAGGGGCGAGCCGGTCTATGGCATCAACACCGGCTTCGGCAAGCTGGCCAGCGTGCGCATCGAGCGCGAAGACCTTGAAACCCTGCAGCGCAACATCGTGCTGTCGCACGCCGCGGGCGTCGGCGAGCCGATGCCGGCCAGCGTGGTGCGGTTGATGATGGCGCTCAAGCTCACCAGCCTGGCGCAGGGCGCCTCGGGCATCCGCCCGCAGACGCTGGCGCTGCTGGAAGCCATGCTGCAGAAGGACGTGGTGCCGGTGGTGCCGTGCCAGGGCTCGGTCGGCGCGTCCGGCGACCTGGCGCCGCTGTCGCACCTGGCCAGCGTGATGATCGGCGTCGGCGAAGCCTTCGTCGGCGGCGTGCGCATGCCGGCAGCGCAGGCATTCAGGCAGACCGGGCTGGAACCACTGGTGCTGGGCGCGAAGGAAGGCCTGGCCCTGCTCAACGGCACCCAGTATTCCACCGCCTACGCGCTGGCCGGCCTGTTCGAGATCGAAACCGTATTCCAGGCCGCGCTGGTCACCGGCGCGCTGTCCGTGGAGGCGGCCAAGGGGTCGGACACTCCGTTCGACCCGCGCATCCACAGCATCCGCGGCCAGCGCGGGCAGATCGCCACCGCCGCCGCGCTGCGCACGCTGATGGCCGGATCATTGATCCGCGAATCGCACCGCGACAACGACGTGCGGGTGCAGGACCCGTACTGCCTGCGCTGCCAGCCGCAGGTGATGGGCGCGGCCTTGGACGTGATCCGGCAAGCGGCGACCACGCTGGAGATCGAGGCCAATGGCGTCTCCGACAACCCGCTGGTGTTCACCGACACCGGCGAAGCGCTGAGCGGCGGCAACTTCCATGCCGAACCGGTGGCCTTCGCCGCCGACATGCTGGCGATGGCAGTGTGCGAGATCGGCTCGATCAGCGAGCGCCGCATCGCCATGCTGGTCGATCCGGCGCTGTCCGGCCTGCCCGCCTTCCTCACCCCGAAGCCGGGCCTGAACTCCGGTTTCATGATTCCGCAGGTCACCGCCGCGGCGCTGGTGTCGGAGAACAAGCAGCGCGCCTACCCGGCCAGTGTCGATTCGATCCCGACCTCGGCCAACCAGGAAGACCACGTGTCGATGGCCGCGCACGGCGCACGCCGCCTGCTGGCGATGGCGGAGAACGCCGCCAATGTCGTCGGCATCGAACTGCTGGCCGCCGCGCAGGGCTGCGACTTCCACGCCCCGCTGCGCTCCAGCGATGCGCTGGAGAAGGTGCGCGCCACCCTGCGCGCGCAGGTGCCGACGCTGCAGGACGACCGCTATTTCCATCCGGACATGGTGGCCGCTACCGACCTGGTGCGCAGCGGCGTGCTGGCCGAAGGGCTGCATGAGGTGCTACCGAAAGTGGAGATCATGCAGTAAGCGTTTGAAAGCCCCTCTCCCACCAGGGTGAGAGGGGCAGTTTGCAAACCACCGGTTTGCCGCCCCACGAACGCCCTTGCGCCAGCGCAAGGGCCGGGGCGCGAAGCGGGGGTCGGGGTAAGGGTATGGGTGAAGCCCTGCGAGAACGGATTGCGCAAGGCTCCGCCCGCACCCTCATCCGCCCTTGCATGCCGCTCCCGCGGCATGCCTTCGGGCCGGCTTCGCCGTCCGCTTCGGCCTCCTGCCTGCGCGAGCGGGCACTTTCTCCCACCGGGAGAAGAAAGCATCCACGCGAACGAACAAGGTTCCCAAATGACCGCTCTTCCCGACTGGCTCCAGCTCCACCAAGGCGACGCCCCGCTGATCGTCAGCTTCCCGCACACCGGCACCGAGCTGCCAGACGAGCTTGCCGACCGCTTCGTCTCGCCGTGGCTGGCGCGCCGCGATGCCGACTGGTGGGTGCACGAGCTGTATGCCTTCGCCCGCGAGCTGGGCGCCACCACCGTGCGCACCGCGGTCTCGCGCTCGGTGATCGACGTCAACCGCGATCCCTCCGGCGTGTCGCTGTATCCCGGCCAGAACACCACCGGCCTGTGCCCGACCACTACCTTCGACAACCAGCCGCTGTACCGCGCCGGCCACGCGCCGGACGAAGCCGAGATTGCGCGCCGCCGCGACACCTATTTCGCGCCCTACCACGCCGCGCTGGCCGGACAGATCGCACGCCTGCGCCAGCGCCACGGCACCGTGGTGGTATACGACGCGCACTCGATCCGCTCGCGCATCCCGCACCTGTTCGACGGCGAACTGCCGCAGTTCAACATCGGCAGCGCCGGGCCCACCGGCGAGCCGGATACCGCCTGCGACAACGCATTGACCGACGTGGTCGAGAACTTGTGCGCGCTGAGCGGCCTGCCCCACGTGCGCAACGGCCGCTTCAAGGGCGGCTGGATCACCCGCCACTACAGCGATATCCCCGGCGGCGTGCACACCCTGCAGATGGAGCTGGCCTGCCGCGGCTACATGCACGAGCCGGCGGCCATCGACGAGGGCAACTGGCCCTCGCCCTACAGTCCCGACCACGCAACCCCTGTGCGCGACACATTGCAACAGGTTCTTCGTGCCTGCCTTGACTTTGCTTCCCGGAGAGACGCATGACCCGCCACGATCCTTCCCGCAGCCCGCGCGCGCCGCGCGGCAACACCCTCAACTGCAAGTCCTGGCAGACCGAGGCGCCGTTCCGCATGCTGCAGAACAACCTCGACGCCGAAGTGGCCGAGGACCCGACGTCGCTGGTGGTCTACGGCGGCATCGGCCGCGCCGCGCGCGATTGGGAGAGCTACGACAGGATCCTCGAAACGCTCAAGCGCCTGGACGACAACCAGACCCTGCTGGTGCAGTCCGGCAAGCCGGTCGGCGTATTCCCCACCCACCCCGACGCGCCGCGCGTGCTGATCGCCAACTCCAACCTGGTGCCGCACTGGGCCAACTGGGAGCACTTCAACGAGCTCGATAAAAAGGGCCTGATGATGTACGGCCAGATGACGGCCGGCTCGTGGATCTACATCGGCTCGCAGGGCATCGTGCAGGGCACCTACGAGACCTTCGTCGAGATGGGCCGCCAACACTACGGCGGCAGCCTGACCGGCAAGTGGATCCTCACCGCGGGCCTGGGCGGCATGGGCGGCGCGCAGCCGCTGGCCGCCTCGCTGGCCGGCGCCAGCAGCCTGGTCATCGAATGCCGCCAGAGCAGCATCGACTTCCGCCTGCGCACCCGCTACGTGGACGAACAGGCCAGCGACATCGACGACGCGCTGGCGCGCATCGCCAAGTACACCGCCGCCGGCGAAGCCAAATCGATTGCCCTGCTCGGCAACGCCGCCGAGATCCTGCCCGAGCTGGTGCGCCGCGGCGTGCGCCCGGACTGCGTCACCGACCAGACCAGCGCCCACGACCCGGTGCACGGCTACCTGCCGATCGGCTGGACGGTGGAGCAGTGGCTGGCCGAACAGAAGACCAACCCGGAAAAGGTGCGCGACGCCGCCAAGGCCGCCATGCGCGTGCACGTGGAAGCGATGCTGGCCTTCCACGCCGCCGGCGTCCCGACCGTCGACTACGGCAACAACATCCGCCAGATGGCCTTCGACGAAGGCCTGGAGAATGCCTTCGATTTCCCCGGCTTCGTACCCGCCTACGTGCGCCCGCTGTTCTGCCGCGGCGTCGGCCCGTTCCGCTGGGTGGCGCTGAGCGGCGACCCGGAGGACATCTACAGGACCGACGCCAAGGTCAAGGAAATCATCGCCGACGACCCGCACCTGCACCGCTGGCTGGACATGGCGCGCGAGCGCATCAGCTTCCAGGGCCTGCCCGCGCGCATCTGCTGGGTCGGCCTGGGCCTGCGCCACAAACTCGGCCTGGCCTTCAACGAAATGGTGCGCAACGGCGAGTTGAAGGCGCCGGTGGTGATCGGCCGCGACCACCTCGACTCCGGCAGCGTCGCCTCGCCCAACCGCGAGACCGAAGCGATGAAGGATGGCTCCGACGCCGTATCCGACTGGCCGCTGCTCAACGCCATGCTCAACGTCGCCGGCGGTGCCACCTGGGTGAGCCTGCACCACGGCGGCGGCGTCGGCATGGGCTACAGCCAGCACTCCGGCGTGGTCATCGTCTGCGACGGCAGCGAGGCCGCCGACCAGCGCATCGCCCGCGTGCTGTGGAACGACCCCGGCACCGGCGTCATGCGCCACGCCGACGCCGGCTACGACATCGCCATCGACTGCGCGAAGGAAAAGGGATTGGATCTGCCGGGCATTCTCGGCTGACCTAAAGCAGGCGATGGTGCCGCTGGTCGGGGCACCTCTCCTCTGCACTGGCATGGCCTTCCCAGTGGAAGGTCATGCCGCTTTCAATCACGGCCGCGATGCCCCGATGGCCGCGTACCCGTGATCAACTTCTTGTGCCTTCCGGTTTTGGCGCCGGCCTGCAGGAGCACTGGTTTCGGTTGAAGTGAGCCGCCGCTTCAGGCGACCGCCCCAACTGTCGGTGATGCCGCCGAGCGTGGCTCGCCCGGAAGGCGCGCACAGTTGCTTTCTTCTGGTCCCGGGGTGCGATCCGTTAGCCGTACGCCATAGCCGCGTTGCGATGCCCGTCACCGCGCACTGGACACTGCCGCAGGCGTCCCCATGCATACCCGTTCGGTCGGATGCCGCTCTCAGTTTGCGTCGGGTGTCTGGTCATGGTCGTACTGCGCACCGGAACAGCGCGGTTTCCGCAACCGCTTCTCTTCCTCCGTGCAGGGGAACTCCAGTGCACCCGTGGCCGAAAGAAGCAGGTGCGCGGCCCGGGAACGTTGCGCCCAGGTCTTCTGGACCGGACCGCCATCAGGCGCCCATGCGTCGGCAAACCGTGTCCGTTCGTATGTCGATAGCGCCTTCGACCGGCCCATCATGTCAGGGGCGTAGGTGCCGCTCGAAGCCGTTTCCGGAACGGCAAGTACCAGCCGCCGTGGGATGCCATTCCCCCCTGCAGGCGTGGCCAGGGGCACGGCTGACGTGATTGCAGGGCCTGCGCTTCGGGTACTCGACGGCACCGGCCGGGAAATGGCCGGGCTCGCCCGAGCGAGCATGGCGGGCGGATGCGGTGGCTTCGCGGGAAGCTCGCGCTCAACCAATCTCAGTACCGTACGTACCTCTGCCGGCACAGCGGAAACAGCGCCGGCCTCCCTGTGGAACAGCAGGTATGCGGCGAACACCACATGCAGCGCCGCGGTGACAAGCACTGCGGCGATTACTTCATCGGATCGCGCTCGCGACAGTGGAAACGTGAGCGGGCGTGGCCGGCATGGGGTATGGCTCATGGTGACGGTCAAGGCGCCGGACGAATATCCATCACCCGGCGAGCGTGCACGCCCAGCCAGGGATCTTTCAATATCGCGGCCGCATCCAGCCTGTCGGCTGCGTCGCGTTCTGACACGTCGAAGGGTGCTGCGTAACCATGCCAGTATCTCCAGAACACCTGCCTGTCGCCGATCATGGAACTCAGGCTCTCGAACATCCTTCTCGTGACGCAATAGTGCCATCACCGGTACATCGCAGATATCAGCGGGGAATGACTTGCCAGCGATCAACACCCCAAAGGCGGTAGCCGGCCAGCCCCCACTGCGCGCATACCGCGTGCTTGTCCATCATCCGTGAGTGCCGGAGAAACAACCCTTCCCGGGCTGCAGCCGCTTCCCGACATGCAGGGAAGCGGCTCGATCGGCCCCCTCAGCGCGGCCGCCCAGCCAGCGCATAACGCCCGCCACCGGTCACCGCCAGCAGCACCAGCCCGCCGGCGATGGACAGGTTCTTCAGGAACTGGGTCATGTTCATCGCGCGCTCGGCACCTTCCATGCCCCAGAACGCATGGCCGAGCACGCCGGTGCCCAGCACGAACAGGACGAACAGCAGCGCCAGCAGCCGCACCTGGATGCCCAGCAGCAGGGCGATGCCGACCAGCAATTCCATGCAGACCGCCACGCCGGCCGCCACCTGCGGCAGCGGCGCGTGCAGCGAGGCCATGTAGCCTACCGTGCCCTGGAAGTCGGTCAGCTTTCCCCAGCCCGATATCACGAACAGCACCATCAACAGGATCCGCGCCAGCAGGATCAGCCCATCACGGTTGCGTTCCACCCATCCGTCCACCATGGCAGCACTCCCGGTCGTTTCCGGTATCTGACGACCGCCACCGTAAGCGTGGCGTGACGTGACGTGCGCAAGAACCCTGCGGCGCTTTCGATGTGATATCCAGCGCATCCTCCGACAACCAACCACCGAGCGCCCATGTCCTTGTCGCGCCTGTCCGGCCTGCCGCTGTTGCTCGGCAACGCAACCGCCCTCGCCCATCCGGCGGGCGTGCCGGTGCCGGCGCACCTGCTCGATGGCGGCATGGACGCGGCCATGCCCGGGCCCGCCCGGCAGGTGATGGCGCGCTACTGCGACGAGGACCGCGCGCGTTACCTGGGCACGCTGTTCCGTCTACAGTCGGCCGCCGACCAGTACCCGCAGACCGTCGCCAGCATCCAGGCACCGCACGAACTGCGCGACGATGCCTCCGGCCAGCCACCGCGGTTCCTGCAACATGAAATCTACCTCCGCGCGAAGCAACGCCAGGCCGGCAGCCATCTGCCATATCCGTATGCCTGACAGCCAGTTCCGAGAGGGCTGCATGGCACGAGCGCTGGAGAACCGCATGTTCGTCGCGCAGGCGATGACAGCCGGCATCGCCGACGGGCGCCCGCCCCTGGACTCCAATACCGGCGAGGCCACGATCCACACACCGGTGGATAATGGCTTCCCCGACGATGGCATCCTCGCCACCATCAGCGGCGCGCAGAACCGGGCTATCGCCAGCCTCGATCTAATGCGCGCGAACGCCACGAAGCACGGTCCTCGGTCGCGGTCGATCGCGACCGGGACGGCCGGAAGCGACCCGAACAGCAACGCGCCTGATACCCGAATCCGTGAACCCCCATCTGAAGAATCGCAGGAGCAAGGACATGAAGAACCCTTTTTTCGGTGAATCGTCCTGTACCGCTGCGGCCAGCGGCCTGGTGGAAGTGCGCGGCGCGAGAGAGAACAACCTCAAGGACGTGGATGTCTCCATTCCGCGCAACGCGCTGGTGGTGTTCTCCGGCGTCTCCGGCTCCGGCAAGTCCTCGCTGGCCTTCGGCACCATCTATGCGGAGGCGCAGCGGCGCTATTTCGAGTCGGTCGCGCCTTATGCGCGACGCCTGATCGACCAGGCCGGCGTACCGGACGTCGATGCGATCGATGGCTTGCCGCCCGCGGTGGCGCTGCAACAGCAGCGCGGCGCCAGCAATGCGCGCTCCTCCGTCGGCAGCGTGACCACCCTGTCCAGCCTGGTACGCATGATGTATTCGCGGGCCGGCGCCTATCCGGCCGGCCAGCCGATGCTGTACGCCGAGGATTTCTCGCCGAACACGCCACAAGGCGCGTGCCCGGACTGCCACGGCCTGGGCCACGTGTACGAAGTGACCGAGGCCGCGATGGTGCCCGACCCATCGCTGAGCATCCGCGAACGGGCGATCGCCTCGTGGCCGCCCGCCTGGCAGGGACAGAACCTGCGCGACATCCTGGTCAGCATGGGCTACGACGTTGACCGGCCGTGGAAAGACCTGCCGAAAAAGGACCGCGACTGGATCCTGTTCACGGAGGAAACGCCGACGGCACCGGTGTACGCCGGCTTCACGCCTGCGGAGACGCGTGCGGCGCTGCGGCGCAAAATGGAACCCAGCTATATGGGCACCTTTACCGGCGCCCGGCGCTACGTGCTGCACACCTTCGCCAATACGCAGAGCGCGCTGATGCGAAAGCGCGTGTCACGCTTCATGCAAGGCCAGTTGTGCCCCGTCTGCCACGGCAAGCGGCTCAAGCCCGAGGCGCTGTCGGTGACGTTCGCCGGATTGGACATCGGTGAATTCATGCAGATGCCGCTGGACCGGCTGGCGGCGCTGCTCGAGCCCATCGCCCGGGGCGATTTTCGCGCCCATGCGGCGGGCGCGGGTACCGACAGGGAAGCGACCCGGCGCGACCGTGCCGCGCGCGCGGCATCGGGTCGTGCGGTCCACGCGGTGTCGCCCGACGTGCGTCGTACCTCTGCGCTGTCGGAGGAAAAGCGCCTGGCCGCGCAGCGCCTGGCCGGCGGCGTGGTGGCTCGCCTGCATCAACTGCGCGGGCTGGGCCTGGGCTACCTGACGCTGGACCGGGCCACGCCAACCCTTTCGGCCGGCGAGTTGCAGCGCCTGCGGCTGGCCACGCAACTGAGTTCCCTGTTGTTCGGCGTCGTGTACGTGCTCGACGAACCCTCGGCGGGCCTGCATCCGGCCGACAGCCAGGCCCTGTACGACGCGCTCGACCGGCTGCGCGACGCGGGCAACTCGGTGTTCGTGGTGGAGCACGACCTGGACCTGATGCGCCGCGCGCAGTGGCTGGTGGACGTGGGACCGGACGCCGGCGAGCGCGGCGGGCGCGTGCTCTATAGCGGCGAACCGGATGGGCTGCGCGCGATCACCGAATCGCGCACCGCACGCTATCTGTTCGACGAGATCCCCGCGCCCGGCAGCCGCGGGCGCACGCCGGCCGGCTGGCTGGAGTTGCAGGGCATCCACCGCCACAACCTGCAGGGCGTGGATGCACGCATTCCGCTGGGCGTGCTGACGGCGGTCACCGGCATCTCCGGCTCCGGCAAGTCCAGCCTCATGGCGCAGGCGCTGCCGGAGCTGGTGCTGCTGCACCTGGGCCACGAACCGGAGGACGATGCCGCCGAAGCGGACGCCGGCGAGGGGCCGGCGGTCATCGAGACCACCGGCGGACACCTGGCCGGGGACATGGACGCGGTGCGGCGCCTGGTGCAGGTGGACCAGAAGCCGATCGGGCGCACGCCGCGCTCGAACCTGGCCACCTATACCGGCCTGTTCGATCACGTGCGCAAGCTATTCGCCGCCACGCCCGACGCGCGCCGGCGCCGCTACGACGCCGGGCGTTTCTCCTTCAATGTCGCCAAGGGGCGCTGCGACACCTGCGAGGGCGAGGGCTTCGTCAGCGTGGAACTGCTGTTCATGCCCAGCGTGTATGCGCCCTGCCCGACATGCCACGGCGCACGCTACAACGAAGCCACGCTGAAGGTGCGCTGGAACGGGCGCAACATCGCCGAGGTGCTGCGGATGACGGTGGAAGAGGCCGGCAACTTCTTCGCGAACGAGGAGGCGGTGGCGCGGCCGCTGCGATTGCTGCACGAGATCGGACTGGGCTACCTGCGCCTGGGCCAGCCAGCGACCGAACTCTCCGGCGGCGAAGCGCAGCGCATCAAGCTGGCCACCGAGTTGCAGCGCAGCCAGCGTGGCCGCAGCCTGTATGTGCTCGACGAACCGACTACCGGTTTGCATGCCTCCGATGCCGATCGGTTGCTGGTGCAATTGCAGCGCCTGGTCGATGCGGGCAACACGGTGGTGATGATCGAGCACGACATGCGTGCGGTGGCCCAGGCCGATTGGGTGATCGACGTGGGGCCGGGCGCGGGCGATGCCGGGGGGCTCATCGTGGCGGCCGGCACGCCACGTCAGGTGGCGCGGGTGGCGCACAGCCGTACCGCTCCCTTCCTCGCACAGGAACTGGCGCGAACCGTGCTGGACGGCTGCCGCTGACGGAAGCATCGCGCAGATGCCTGCTCCGGGTCCTGGGTTCAAGCGGCCGGCAGCCGGCGAATCCGTCCATTGACCACCTTCAAGATCGCATAGGGCCATCAACCCGCTGCGGCGAATCCCGCAGCCGGGTTTGACAGCCTGAAAGACCGAGGCACATAGCGCCTATCGTCGATGCCGGCGCTCATTCGCCTGCCCCATGCTGGACTGTGCCTGCTTTATGGCGGGCAGTGCGCGGAGAACGCAAGGTCTGCCGGTCTTTGGTCCCACCTGTCAATCGCGCACCGTCCATCATCTTGATCGACAGCGGCGTGGTGGACTCCCACGCCCATGAAACCGCGGAGTCCGATACGAGCGTTTTCGAGCATTTCCTCCACGTCTCCGCCTTGCACCGAAGCGCGGCGCTTCAACGCGCAAGACACCGGCAAACGGAACGACGACAGGCATTCCCTCCCCTGCACCATCTTCCGAACCCGCCGCTCCCCGCCGCGCACGCCAACCCAGACGTTGCACGATGGGCTGCATGCACTACAACGAACGCCGCGACGAGCGGGCCGGCAGCCGGGCGGTGCCCAGGCTGAGGTTGCCCGGTCGCCGGCTGGAATGCTGCGGGTTCGCCGTTGGCGATGCGTTGCAGGTAACGCTCGGCAACGGCTTGTCGCCGATCAGCCGCGGCAAGGGCAAGAACTGAGCTGCGCGGCGGCGCTGCGTTCAACAGCCAGCACACGCCGCCGGCTTCATTCGCCACGACGCAATCCACCAACACCCGAAAAAGAAGAAGCCCGCATGCGCGGGCTTCTTCGTACCGCTCGATCAACTCACCAGCGACTCACTTGGCCGAAGCCGCCTGCGCTGGCGCGTTCTTCACGTAGCGGTCGAACCAGGCCAGCATCTCGGCCACCAGCTGTTCGTTGGATTCCAGCGCGGTGTACCAGTGCGGTTCGTGCGGCAGCATCACCAGGCGGGTGGTGCCGCCGTTGCCGCGGATGGCCTGGTAGAGCTTGCGCGACTGGAACGGCTCGGTGCCGGGGTTGGCGTCGTCCTCGCCGTGCACCAGCAGCAGCGGCAGCTTGATCCTGTCGGCGTAGAAGTACGGCGAGGCCTTCAGGTACACGTCCTGCGCCTGCCAGACCGAGCGGCGCTCGTTCTGGAAGCCGAACGGGGTGAAGGTCTTGTTGTACGAGCCGCTGGTGGCCACGCCGGCCTTGAACAGGTCGGTGTGGGCGATCAGGTTGGCGGTCATCAGGCCGCCGTGGCTGTGGCCGGTGACGCCGATGCGGTTGCGGTCCACCACGCCCAGTTCCACCGCCTTGTCCACCGCGGCCGTGGCGTCGGCGGTGAGCTGTTCCAGGTAGGTGTCGTAGGCGCTCTTGGGATCGCCGACGATGGGGAACGAGGCATTGTCGATGATGGCGTAGCCGGCCAGCAGCATCAGCCGGTACGGCGCCAGCCGGGTGAAGGTCTGCTGCGAGCCGGACACCTGCCCGGCCTGCGCGCTGTTGGCGAAGTCGGCCGGGTAGGCATACAGGATGGCCGGCAGGCGCTGGCCTTCCTTGTAGCCCGGCGGGGTGTACAGGGTGAAGGACAGGTCGATGCCGTCGGCGCGCTTGTAGGTGACCAGCCGCTTCTGGATCTGCCGCACTTCCGGCGTGGGATCGGCGATATGGGTCAGCGCACGGCCTTCGGCGGCGTACTGCGCCTCGCCTTCCCTGGCCGCGGCATCACGCGCGCCCAGTTCGCGCAGCCAGGCGTTGGGCGGGTCGATCACCGACTGGTGCCAGGTGAGGTAGCGGCCCGGTTCGGCAGTGAAGCCGAGGAACTGGTCGTAGGCGTCGGCGGCGCTGCGGAACAGGCGCTCGCTCCTGAGCGTGGCCAGGTCCAGGCGGTCGAGGAACGGGCGGTCGCCCTGCGGCGAGCTGCCCTGCCCGCGCAGGAACACCTTGCCGTCCTCCTCGCGCACCACGTAGGCACCGCTGGGCAGGCGCTGGTAGACGAAGCTGCCCGGGTCGCCGTACAGCTCGTCGCTGGACAGGTCCCACAGCAGGCGCGCTTCCTGCTTCGGATTGTCGATGTCGACGATGCGGGTCTGGCGCCAGTGGCGGTTCTCGTCGTATTCGTTGAGGAAGGCGCGCTGCGGCTGCGCGGTCCAGTCCAGGCCGGCGTAGCGCTGGGTGGTGCGGGCGATCTCGCGCGGCGCCGCGGTGAACGGTGCGGACTGCAGCATCAGCCTGTCGCGCTGCGGCACGTTGACGTTCCAATCGCCCTTGTCCAGCGCCTCGGCCCAGACCAGCGTGGCCGGATCGGTGGCGCGCCAGTCGAAATCGCGCGGGCCTTCCGGCACGCCGTGCACCGGCACGCGCTCGGCCAGCGGCAGCGCGGCGATGCGCACGCTCTTGCCGGTGACCACGTCCAGCACGTCCACGTCGTAGGCGAAACGCTGGTAGGTGACCGCGTGCGAGAACGGCGGCTTGATGGTCTGGGTGAGCACGTGCACGCCGTCGGGCGCGCCGTTGACGCCGTTGTACAGCTGCGGCGCGCCGACCGGCTTCACCGTGCCGGACGCGGCCTCGACCACCGCCAGCTGCGACTGGCCGTAGTAGGCGAACAGGCGTTCGTCATGCTCGCTGGCCAGGGTGTCGCGGGTTTCGTAGGTGCTGCTCACGCCCTTGGCGCCGAGCGATTCCTGCACGTCCGGGCCGTAAGCGTCGTCGCCGGCCGGCGCCGGTCCCTGGTTGGCGGGCACCAGCTTGACCAGCAGGCGGTCGCCGCCGTCCAGCCACTGCACGGTGCTGCCGAACATGGGATTCAGGCGCGCGCCGGCGATCTGCCGCACCTGGCCGCTGGCGGCATCGCCCACCCACAGCTGCACCGCATCGGCGACGACGTTCTGGAACGCGAAGCGCTGGCCGTCGGGCGACCACAGCGCGCCGCCGGCACAGGCGTCCTTCGGCAGCGGCACCCGGCTTTCCTTGCCGCTGGCGATGTCCACCAGGGTGAAGTCGGCCACGCAGGCGGGAATGCCGTAGCCGCCCGGGGTGTCGTGGCGGCTGCGGTTGCCCGGCTCCAGGCGCAGGCCGGCCAGCTTCAGGTAGGGCCGGGCGACGCGGCTGATCGACGGATAGGTCTGGCTGGTGGTCAGCAGCAGGCGCTTACCGGTGGGATCGACGCTGGGCATCGGCGGCGGCGGCGCGGTCAGCACCTTCAGCAGTTCGGCCGGCGGCTTGGCGTACTCGGCATGCGCGGGCATGCTGGCCAACAGGGTGGTGGCGGTCGCGGCGAGTACCGCGGACCAGGCAGTGCAACGGACGCTCATGGTTTCCCTCATGCGCTGGAAAGACGCCGGCACGCAGCCGGTAACGGTCGAATCTAGCACCGCGTCCGCGGCCGGCGGATGGGCCATAAGCAAGGGGTTGCCCCGTCCAGGGGACCATGCCGCCGTCGGCGCGGCTGGCTGCATGCCGCTCAGGTCTGTTGAACATATGCCCAAGGTGCGTACTGAGTGAAGGAATGTTTGCCGTGCGACTTGCTATGTTGCCCACGCCATGAAACCCGCCGCCGGACCTCCGACGATTCCCTCGCTGCCGCGCGAACTGCGCAGCGTGCCGCTGCGTACCATCGCCCCGGTCGCCACGCTGGCGCTGCTGGCGTTCGCCGGCTGGCTGGCGTGGAAGGGCATGGTGCTGCCGATGCTGGCCGCGCTGGCCTGCGCCGCACCCGCCGCGGTGGCGACCTGGCTGGCGCACAGGCGTGCCGCGCAGCTGTCCAGCGCCGGCCTGCTGCTGTGCCTGGCGAACGTGGCCGGCTGCCTGCTGGCGGCCGGCGAGCTGGGCCACCGCGCCCTGCCCTGGTCGCTGCTGGCGCTGATGGCCAATTTCTTCCTGGCCCACAACCGTGTCGCCACGCCGGCGAACCTGGTGATGGTCGCCGGCCTGCTGGCGATGCCGGGGGTACTGCGCACGCCGGCGCCGGATACGCAGGCACTGGTGGTGATCGCGCTGATCCTGGGCTTCGGCTTCCGTTTCTCGCGGCGCCTGCAGGGCGACCGCATGCGGCTGGAGCTGCTGGCCTCGCAGGACGAACTGACCGGCCTGCCCAACCGCCGCGCGCTGGAAAAGACCCTGCTGCAGCAGATCGGCAGCGCCCGCCAGGGCCGGTTCCGGCATGCGCTGGTGATCCTGGACATCGATCATTTCAAGGACGTCAACGACCGCTACGGCCACACCGCCGGCGACAACGCGCTGGTCGAGCTGGCGGCGATCCTGCGGCTGGAACTGCGCGAACAGGACAAGGTCTTCCGCTTCGGCGGCGAGGAGTTCGTGATCCTGGCCGAGGCCGGTACGCGCGATGCGCTGGCCGGCTTCACCGAGCGGGTGCGCGAATCGGTGCAGCGCTCCCTGCACGGCCCCGGCGGCGGCATCACCATCTCGCTGGGCGCGGCGATGTACGCCGGCGAGCAGTACTGGCAGGACTGGTTCTCGCGCGCCGACGCGGCGCTGTACCTGGCCAAGGGCAACGGCCGCAACAGCGTGGTGATCGCCGACGACCTGGCTTGAGACAACACCTTCGCGCGTAGGAGCGGCTTCAGCCGCGAAGGGGCTTTTCCAGCGAAGGCCCTTTCGCGGCTGAAGCCGCTCCTACGAAGAGTGCGTGCGGCAGACAAGGAAAGAGCCGCTTGTGCGGTTCTTCCCAGGTGGGACCATGCGCCGGCCCCAAACGCAGCGGTAGACACATGGTTCTGCACACGGCGGACTTTGGTGTCGTTGTAGGAGCGGCTTCAGCCGCGATGGCACTTTCCTGGCGAAGCCCCTTCGCGGCTGAAGCCGCTCCTACGAAAAGCGCGTGTGGCAGACAAGGAAAGAGCCGCTTGCGCGGCTCTTTCCTTGTCGGGACTACGGGTGGATCACGAACGCAGCGGGATCACGCGGATCTCGACGCGGCGGTTCTGCGCGCGGCCGGCGTCGGTGTCGTTGCTGGCGATCGGGTAGGCCTTGCCGGCGCCCAGGGTCTCGATGCGCTCGCGCTGCACGCCCTGCGCGGCGAGGTAGGCGGCCACGGCGTCGGCGCGCTCCTTGGAGATGCGGTTGTTGACCGCGTCAGTGCCGATGCTGTCGGTGTGGCCGACCACTTCGATCATGGTCTGGTTGTACTCGGCCAGGGTCGAGGCCACGCCGTTGAGGGCGCCGTAGAACTGCGGCTTGAGCGTGGTCTTGTTGAAATCGAAGGTGATGCCGTCGGGCAGGTTCAGGGTGATGTTGTCGCCCTGGCGCTGCACGTCGATGCCGGTATTGGCGGTGCGCTCGCGCAGGGCGCGTTCCTGGCGGTCCTGGTAGTTGCCCACGGCCGCGCCGCCCAGTGCGCCGATGCCGGCGCCGATCATCGCGTGCTGGCGGCGCTCGGTGGCACTGCTGCCGCTGAGCAGGCCGGCGGCGGTACCGATGGCCGCGCCGATCAGGGCGCCCTTGCCGGTGCGGTTCTGCTGCTGGGACGGGTTGCCGTACGGGTCGCTCTGCACATAGGAACCGCCGGTGGCGCAGGCCGACAGCACGGCGGCGCTCACCAGGCCGATGGAAAGGTTGCGGATAACGGTGCGGGTGCTCATCGGGGGAATCTCCGTCTAGGGCCGGCCATGCCAGCGTGGATTGCGCGGGCAGCATAAACAGGCCGGCGCGATTGGCGCATGACGAAACCGCCCGTTGCCGGCGCTCCATTCAGGTAGCTGTCTTAGGACCGAACCGGAGAAGTGTCGCGCCGTGTTGAGGGCTGGCGATGGGTGTGTGTGCGGGAAAACCGGCATATCTGTGGGAAACACGCGCGTTGGGCGCGGCATGGCATCCGTGCCGGCGAAAAAGGGTTGGCAGAGCCCTGCTCAAGAGGGATCGCTGCGCCTCATCCCAGCTTCCCTCAAGTTCCCCTGTCCTTGCTCCCGGCGCAAGAACGTCCAAGAAGCCGAACCGGCGGCGGTTCGCGCGCAGCCCTTTCCTCGCACCCTGCCCTTCCTCCACAGGGAGAAGGACGCTTCAACTACTCCACGGCCAGCGACCAAGTGGCGCTGTAAAGCTGCCAACGGTCGTCCACCTGCCGCCAGTGGCTGACCACCTGCTGCAGCTGGCCGCGCTCGGGCAGGAAGCGGCCGTCGCCACCGGTCAGCAGCACGGTGAAGCGGACCGTCGCGGTATCGCCCTGCCCCATCTCCACCTGCAGCGGGCCGGTGCGCGCGCCGACCTTGGCGTTGAGCAGCAGCTGGCCGCGCAGCAGCCGCTCAAGGCCGTCATGGTCTAGGGCGTCGTTGCCGATGAAGTCGGCGGCCACCTCCGCCATGAAGTCGCGGGGTCGGCCCTGCTCCACCGCCTCCTGCATCCGCGCCACGGTCTGGCGCAGGCGCTGTTCGGGTGCCTGGCGCGCGCAGGCGGCCAGCGCCAACACGATCAGCGCAATACGCGCGCAGTTGAAGGCCGTTCGGATCATCGCTCCCTTCGCCTTTTCCATTCTGGACGGTATGCTGCGGTGGCGGCCGCCATCGCCGGATGGCCGGCCATGCCAACTAGACCACAACCATTTCCTGGAGGGGAAGATGAATCAGGAACGTCCCTGGCTGCAGAGTTATCCCGCTGGCGTGCCGGCCGAGATCGACGTCGATGAATTCCGCTCCGTGGCCGCGGTGTTCGATGCCTCCGTGGCCAAGTTCCGTGACCGTCCGGCCTACTCCAATTTCGGCAAGGTGCTGACCTACGGGCAGGCCGATGCGCTGGTGACCCAGTTCGCCTCCTACCTGCTGGGCGAGCTGCAGCTGAAGAAGGGCGACCGCGTGGCGGTGATGATGCCCAATTGCCTGCAGTACCCGATCGCCACCTTCGGCATCCTGCGCGCCGGCCTGACCGTGGTGAACGTCAACCCGCTCTACACCGCCCGCGAGCTCAAGCACCAATTGGTCGACGCCGGCGCCTCGGCGCTGGTGGTGGTGGACAACTTCGGCGACACCGTGCAGCAGGTCATCGCCGACACCCCGGTCAGGCAGGTGGTCACCACCGGCCTGGGCGACATGCTCGGCTTCCCCAAGGGCGCCATCGTCAACTTCGTGCTCAAGTACGTGAAGAAGATGGTGCCCGACTACCGCATCAAGGGCGCGATCCGCTTCCGCGAGGCGCTGCGCCTGGGCGCGCGCCATGCGCTGCCGCCGGTGGACGTCAGCCATGACGACATCGCCTTCCTGCAGTACACCGGCGGCACCACCGGCGTGGCCAAGGGCGCGATGCTGACCCACCGCAACCTGGTGGCGAACATGCAGCAGGCCTCGGCGTGGATCTCAGCTTCCGGGGTCAAGGCCGGCGAAGAGGTGATCATCACCGCGTTGCCGCTTTACCACATCTTCGCGTTGACGGCCAACGGCCTGGTCTTCATGAAGCTGGGCGGCCTGAACTACCTGATCACCAACCCGCGCGACATGAAGGGCTTCGTCAAGGAGCTGCGCAACAACCGCTTCACCGCCATCACCGGCGTCAACACGCTGTTCAACGGCCTGCTCAACACGCCCGGCTTCGAGGAAGTGGACTTCTCCGCGCTCAAGGTCACGCTGGGCGGCGGCATGGCGGTGCAGCGTGCGGTGGCCGAACGCTGGAAGAAGGTCACCGGCACCACCCTGGTGGAGGCCTACGGCCTGACCGAGACCTCGCCGGCGGCCTGCATCAACCCGCTGGACCTGGCCGAGTACAACGGCGCCATCGGCCTGCCCATTCCCTCCACCGACGCCTGCGTGAAGGATGACGACGGCAACATGGTCGCCACCGGCGAGGTCGGCGAGCTGTGCATCCGCGGCCCGCAGGTGATGAAGGGCTACTGGCACCGCCCGGACGAGACCGCCACGGCCATCGACGCCGACGGCTGGCTGCACACCGGCGACATGGCGCGCATGGACGAGAAGGGTTTCTTCTACATCGTCGACCGCAAGAAGGACATGATCCTGGTGTCGGGTTTCAACGTGTACCCGAACGAGGTCGAGGACGTGATCGCGATGATGCCCGGCGTGCTGGAAGTGGCCGCGGTCGGCGTGCCGAACGAGAAGTCCGGCGAGGTGGTCAAGGTAGTCATCGTCAGGAAGGACCCGAACCTGACCGAAGAACAGGTCAAGGAGTTCGCCCGCGCCAACCTGACCGGCTACAAGCACCCGCGCATCGTCGAGTTCCGCAAGGAACTGCCCAAGACCAACGTCGGCAAGATCCTGCGCCGCGAACTGCGCGACGCGCCGCCGGCCGGCTGAGGCCCGGCCTCCCCGGGCGCGGCGCGAGCCCGCCCGGATGCCACGCGGCGCTGGCCCAGCCGATGGCGGCCGGTGCCCCCTGGCAGCGGATGGTCGTGACCGCGCCTCGCAGCTGCCCGATGCCGTTCGATGCCGCCGATGGCGGCCGGGAACGCGCGCTCCGGCTTGTACCTCAACAACCGTCCGGGCCGATCTTCGGCCCTGCCTGCGCTTTCGTCCGGTAACGACGGCGGCATCGTCTCGCCGGTGGGCGGCGCGGCACAAGACGGTAGTTCCCGGCTGTCGGCACCGTACCGATGCCGGGACGCGCGTCCGGCATTCGTGGTCGCGCGCCACCACGGCCGGAAACCGCGGTCATCTGTGCCGGTATGGACCGGCGCGCATCGTCGCCATCACCTGATCCGGGCAGGACGGCACAGGGGCGGATGACGCCGGCATGGTTCGCGGCATCGATCCCATGCGCGCTGCAGCGAAAGGGGCAGGCCATCTGCTCCCGGTTCGTCCCCGCATCCCGCGATCCGTCCCGGACCCGCATCGCATGGTCACTTCTGGATGGGCGGCGAGGCGCGGTGGGTGGACGCTGGCGGCATTCCTGCCCTCGGCCCGCCCATGCAACGCCGCCACGACATCGACGCCCTGCGCGTCATCGCGTTCTCCCTGCTGATCCTCTACCACTCGGCGATGGTCCATGTGGCCGACTGGGATTTCCACATCAAGAGCACCTACCAGGCGCAATGGCTGCAGTACCCGATGATCGCGCTGAACCGCTGGCGCATGCCGCTGCTGTTCATGATCTCCGGCATCGCCCTGGGCCTGGCCGGGATCGAGGGCCGCCGCTGGCGCTTCGCCGGATCGCGCAGCCTGCGCCTGCTGGTGCCGCTGGTGTTCGGCATGTTGGTGGTGGTGCCGCCGCAGACCTTCTTCCAGGTCGTCGCGCACTACGGCTACAGCGGCGGCTTCGCGCATTTCTACATGCTCTACCTCACCCACGGGCTCTGCCGCGCCGGCCAATGCCTGCTTACTCCGACCTGGAACCACCTGTGGTACCTGGCCTACCCGCTGCCCTACACCCTGTTGTTGCTGGCGGCAGTGCCGCTGCTGCGACGGCTGCGGGAGCGGCTCGGGGACGCGGAGCCCACGCGGGTGTCGGCGGGCCTGCTGCTGGCGCTGCCGGTCCTCTGGCTGCTGGGCGTGCGACTCTGGCTGGCGCCGCGTTTCCCGGAGACCCATGCCCTGCTCGACGACTGGACCGTGCATGCCGAATCGCTGCCGCTGTTCCTGCTGGGCTACGTGCTGGCGACCGGCGCGGGATTCTGGAACTGGGCCTGCCGGCTGCGCCGGCGGACGCTGGGCGTGGCGATGGTGGCGATCGGGGTGGAACTGGGCCTGCGCTGGCTCGGCCATCATCCGCCGGCCGGGCCGGCACCGGAATGGGCATCGCAGGTTCCCTGGTACACGATCGAGCGCATCGCGCGCGCCACCTACACGTGGATGGCGCTGCTGGCGATCCTGGGCTGGAGCCGCGTCCTGCTCGACCGCCCGTTCCGCTGGCTGCCCTACTGCAGCGAGGCGGTGTTCTCCTGGTACATCCTGCACCAGACCCTGATCGTCGCCCTGGCCTGGTGGCTGATCCCGATGCGGCTGGGCGCGGGCGTCGAAGCAACGCTGGTGGTGACGGGCACGATCGCCGGCTGCCTGCTGCTGCACGAAGGGCTGATCCGCCGCACCGGCTGGCTGCGCCCGCTGTTCGGGCTCAAGGCGATGCGGCACGCTGCGGCGCCGCGCCCGCTTCCGCAACCGGTTCCCTGAGCCATGTTCGAAGTCGAGCCCAATCTCTGGCTGCAATCCTTCGCCACGCCGTGGCTGACCTGGCTGATGCAGGCGGTCTCGCTGTCCGGGCAGGAGGGGTTCTACGCCGCCGCGGTGCTGGTGGCCGGTTTCGGGCTGCGCCTGCGGCCCATGCTGGCGGTGATGCTGGCGCTGCTGCTGACCGGGCTGGGCACGCACACGATCAAGGACGGGCTGGGACTACCGCGCCCAGTGCAGGTGGACGCACGGGTGCTGGACAAAGGCGGGACGAACACGCGCTGGCTGAGCGAACGCGGCGGGGCGCGGACGGCGTTCGGCCTGCCGTCGCAGCAGGCCATCGCCGCCGCGCGGGCGGAGCGCGATCCCGACTTCGGTTTCACCAGCGGCCACGTCGCCGCCGCCACCACCTTCTGCGCGAGCCTGCTGCTGGCGTTCGCACCGCTGCGGCGGCGACGCTCTGCCGTGCTGGCCATCGCGCTGTGGCCGGCGCTGATGGCGGTCTCGCGCCTGTACCTGGGCCGGCATTTCCTCGGCGACGCGCTGGGCGGCGCCTGCCTGGGACTGCTGGGCGCCGGCATCGCCTGGTGGCTGTGGCGGCGTGCGTCGGCACATCGGTTCGTCTTGCCGCTGGCGCTGTCGGTGGCGCTCGCGTCCTGCGCGATGCCGTTGATCGATCCGGGCACGGCGGGCCAGCTGCTCGGCCTGGCCCTTCTGGCCGCGCTGATGGCGCACGGCGGCTGGCCCCACGATGCGCCGGCGACGCCGGCCATGCGGCTGGGCCGGGTGGCGCTGGCGTTCGCCGTCCTGCTCGCCGCCAGGGGCGGTTCTCATGCCCTGCTCCACCACTTCGGCGATGGCCAGCTCGTGCGGCTGGCGCTGGCCGCCGCCGCGACGCTGTCGGTACTGGGCGGCACCGTGCAGCTTGCCCGATGGCTGCGGCTCTATCCCGGTCCTGCCGCCTGAGCCGCGCGTCCGCGACACGACGACCGAAGCCAGCGGACCGGCCGGTGCTGTCCCCCCGATGACCCCGGTGTCTCCCCCGGCGCCTTCGCACATTCTCCTGGCCGGCACCGCGTGTAGGATCGCGGAGTGCCAGCGTCCGGCCCGCCGCCCACGCTTCTCATCCCGCGGGCCTCCTGCAAGGACCCAGCCCATGAGTGCGATCGAACTGCTGCCAATCGGCACCCCCGCCACCCCCTACTCCACCATCCGCGTGCACGACGATGCGGCCAGCGATGTGCACTGGCTGCACATGCACGCCGACGCCGGTCCCGGCGTGCGTCCCTGCTTCCGCAAGCCGCTGATGACCGAGATGCATGCGTATCTGGACGGCATCACCGGCGACCCGCAGGCCCGCGCCGGGCGCCTGCGCCACCTGGTGCTGGCCTCCGCGGCCGACGCGTTCAACCTCGGCGGCGACCTGGACGTGTTCTCCGCGCTGATCCGCGCGCGCGATGGCGACGGCCTGCTGCGCTACGCGCGCAGCTGCATCGACGGCGTCTACCGCTTCCACGCCGGCCTGGACGGCAGCTTCCGCACCATCGCCCTGCTGCAGGGCGACGCGCTCGGCGGCGGCCTGGAAATGGCCCTGTCCTGCCACACCATCGTCGCCGAGGAAGGCGTGGGCATGGGCCTGCCGGAAGTGCTGTTCGGCCTGTTCCCGGGCATGGGTGCGTACAACTTCCTGAGCCGCCGCGTGTCGCCGCAGCTGGCCGAGCGCATCATCCTGGAAGGCCGCGTGCACACCGCCGAGGAAATGCACGCCATGGGCGTGGTCGACATCCTGGTGCCGCGCGGCCAGGGCGAGCAGGCGGTGAACGAGCTGATCCGCCAGCAGCAGCGCATCCCGCAGTCGTACCTGGCGATGAACGCGGTGCGCAGCATCTCCAACCGCGTCGACTACCAGGAGCTGCTGGACATCACCCGGGTGTGGGTCGATGCGGCGCTGGCGCTGGACGACAAGTCGCTGCGCACCATGGACCGGCTGGTCAAGGCGCAGACCCGCCGCAGCGGGCAGGTGCGCGGTTGAGCCGTAACTGGGCGGCGATGGAGTTCAGCCGGTCACGTCGTCGTGCGATTGCGCGCGCCCGCGGGCGCGCGCGTCCAGCGCCTGACGTCCCTCCTGCAGCGCGGCACCGATGCGCGCGTGCAGCGGTTTCCATTCGCCCTTGAGTTGCCAGTCGGCCATGCGCATCAACTCTCCCCCCTGCCGGGCGACTTTCAGCAACCCCAGGTTGGCGGCCACGCCCTTGATCGCGTGCGCGTGCTCTCGCAACCGCCCCCAGTCCTCCGCCTGCGCGTCGCCGGGCAAGGCGCCCACGCCCTGTTCCAGGTCTTCCAGGCACTGGCGCACGAATTCGCGCTCGAAGCCCTTGCCCATGCCCAGCGCGGACAGTTCGTCGAGCACGCCGGTATCGAGCACGGCGTCGCCGTCGGGCACCGCGGCGATCACCGCGGCCATCTCGCGCGGGCCGCCGGACGCGGCGCCGCTGGCGATGTCGGCCATGGTTTCCAGCAGCCGCGCCGCGACCACCGGCTTGGCCATGAACGCGTGCGCGCCGGCCTGGTTGCAGCGCTGGATCGCCTCGGGCGTGACGTCGGCGCTGAGGATCACCACCGGCGTGCGCGGGCCGCCGCCGGCCTGCATCACCCGCAGCTGCCTGAGCAGGTCCAGCCCGCTCATGCCCGGCATGTGCAGGTCGGTGATGGCCACGTCGAACTCGCGCGCGGCCATCGCGTCCAGCGCCTCCTCGGCGCCATGCACGCAGGTGACGCGGTGGCCGGCCTTCTGCAGCAATCGCTGCAGCACCATGCGGTTGGCCTCGTGGTCGTCGGCGACCAGCACGTCCAGGCTGCGCACGCGCGCGCGGTGGCGGCGGAACGGATCGGTGAAGGCGATGACGTTGCCGGGATCCTCGATGGCCGCCGGTTCCGCCGCCGCGCCGTCACCGGCCGCAGCCGGTGCCGCCGCGCGTCCCAGCGGCAGCTCCACCCAGAAACAGCTGCCGGCCGGCAGGTTCTCGCGGTAGCCGATCTCCCCGCCCATCGCCTGCGCCAGGCCCTTGGCGATGGCCGTGCCCAGGCCGGTGCCCTCGTGGCGCCGGGCCAGGGACACGTCGGCCTGCTCGAACGCGTCGAACAGCCGCGGCCGCAGCGAAGGCGCCACGCCGATGCCGGTGTCCAGGATCTCGAAACGCAGCCGCAGCGGCGCCTCCTGCCCGGCCTGACTGACCGACACGCGGATCTCCACCTGGCCGTGGTCGGTGAACTTGACCGCGTTGCCGGCCAGGTTGAGCAGGATCTGGCGCAGGTGGCCGACGTCGCCGTGCAGCCCGTCGGGCACGCCGGCTTCGACGAACACGCGGTAGTCCAGGCGCTTGGCGCGCGCCTGCGGCGCCAGGATCAGGCCGATCGACTGCACCAGTTCGGCCAGCGAGAAATCCTGCGCATTGATGCGCAGCTTGCCGGCCTCGATGGCGGAGATGTCCAGCACCTCCTCCACCAGCGCCAGCAGGGTGCGCGCCGAGGCCTGGATCGTGCCCAGGCACTCGCGCTGCTCCTCGTCCAGGCGGGTGGTGGCCAGCAGTTCGGTCATGCCCGACAGGCCGTTGAGCGGCGTGCGGAACTCATGGCTCATGTTGGCCAGGAAACGGCTCTTGGCGTCGCTGGCGCGGCGCGCCTCGGCCATGGCCTCGGTCAGCTGCCGCAGCAGGCTGGAGAAGTACAGCGGGATCGCCGCCAGCCCCACCAGCAGGCCGATGCCCAAGCCGAGGTTGCGCTGCCAGTAGCCGCTCAGCGCCAGGGTGATGCCGAAACTGGCGGTGGCCATGGCCACGGCCAGCATCAGGTAGCGGTTGCCGAAGCGCATGCCGTTGCCGACGGTGACCCACATCACCACCACGTAGATGCAGGCCATCGGCTCGCCGATGGTGCTCATCGCCGCGGACATCAGCGCGTAGTCGTCGACCATGCCGAGGATGCGGCGCAGGTCCGAGCGCCCGGGTTTCCACAGCAGCCAGCCCATCAGCGCCAGCGACAGCCCCTGCGCGATCAGGATCAGGGTGACCACCAGCCGCAGCTGCGCCGGCGGCAGGTTCCAGCGCCCGGCCGAGAGCAGCACGTAGCACAGGATCAGCGCGATCATCACGATGCGCACCAGCGCCTGCGCGTGCTCGCTGTCCCCGCGTTGCCGCAGGCGCTGCCGGAGCCAGGCGAACGCGTTCGTCATCTCAGGCTTCCGGTCTCGGGAAGGCGGCCGAGTAGCGCGCGCAGACCTCGTCCAGCCGTTCGCGCGCCTGCAGCAGCGCGTCGACGCAGCGCGGGCAGAACAGGCGCCCGCGCTGGGCGTAGAGATAGGCCAGCGCCGCGTCCATCGACCAGGCTTCCTTGTACGGGCGCGGCGACAGCAGCGCATCGAACACGTCGGCCACCGCGACGATGCGCGCTTCCAGCGGGATCGCCTCGCCCGCCAGCCCGTCGGGATACCCGCTGCCGTCGAAGCGCTCGTGGTGGCGCAGGGCGATGGTCGCGCCCATCTGGATGAAGCGGTTGTTGCTGCCGCTGAGCAGTTCGTGGCCGATGCGCGGATGGCGGCGCATGACCGCCATCTCCTCCTCGCCCAGCGCGCCGGACTTGAGCAGGATGGCATCGGGGATGGCGATCTTGCCCATGTCGTGCAGCGGCGCGGCCATCTCGATGATGCGCACGTCCTCGGCGGGCAGGCCGAGCTCGTCGGCGATCAGCCCGGCCACGTGCGCCATGCGTTCCAGGAAGGCGCTGGTGCCGGCATCGCGGTACTCGATGGCGCGCGCCAGCCGCGACAGCGTCTCGCGTTCGCGTTCCTCGACCTCGTGCATGCTGGCCAGCAGCCGCTGCTCCAGCGACAGCGCGCGCTGGCGCACGCTCTGGCTGTGGCGGCGCAGCTGCAGCAGGTTGTTGCAGCGCGCGCGCAGTTCGCGCGGGCGGATCGGCTTGACCAGGAAATCGATGACGCCGGCTTCCAGCGCGCTCTGCCGCAGCGGTTCGTCGCCGACCACGGTGATCAGCACGATGGGCACGTCGCGGTTGCCCGGCATGCGCCGGAAACGCTGCGCGAACTCCAGCCCGTCCATGTTCGGCATGCGGTAGTCGAGCAGCAGCAGGTCGGTCTCGTGCGACTGGCACCAGGCCAGCGCCTCCAGCGGATCGGCAAAGTCGTACACGCCCAGTTCCGGCGAGATGTCTTCCAGCACGTGCCGCACCATGCTGCGGGCCGATGTCTGGTCGTCGACGATGACGATTTCCAAGCGCATGTACGGTGTGTCCGATGAAACCGCTGTTGCCGGGAAAGGAGGCTCCCGGCACGCCGCGCCTCCTCACCGGCCCCTGCGGGCGCGATCCGGCGGACATCGCATCATCAACTGCATGCGCCGAGCCTGCAATACGCCGGCGCCGGGGCCGCGCCCTCCGGCCGGCGCGCAGCCTTCGGCAAGGCGATGGCCCGCCGTCAGTTTTCCGGGCGCATGTACGGGAACAGCAGCACGTCGCGGATCGAGGCGCGGCCGGTCAGCATCATCACCAGGCGGTCGATGCCGATGCCCAGGCCGCCGGTCGGGGCCATGCCGTATTCCAGCGCGCGGATGTAGTCCGAGTCGTAATGCATGGCCTCGTCGTCGCCGCCCTGCTTGGCCTCCACCTGCGCCTGGAAGCGCGCGGCCTGGTCCTCCGGGTCGTTCAGCTCGGAGAAGCCGTTGGCGATCTCCTTGCCGTTGATGAACAGCTCGAAGCGGTCGGTGTAGCCCGGCTCGGTGTCGCTGGCGCGCGCCAGCGGCGACACCTCCACCGGGTGGTCGGTGATGAAGGTCGGCTGCACCAGGGTGTGCTCGACGGTGGCCTCGAAGATCTCCTGCAGCAGCTTGCCCCAGCCCCAGGACGGCTTGACCTTGATCTTCAGCCGTTCGCAGTGGCGCAGCAGCGCCTCGCGGTCGGTGCAGTCGGCGGCGCTGATCTGCGGATTGTGGTGGCGCACCGCCTCGTCCATGCGCCAGCGGCGGAAAGCCGGGCCAAGGTCGATGCCGGCGCCGTCCCATTCCACGGTGGTGGTGCCCAGCACCTGCTGCGCCACGTCGCGGATCACGCCCTCGGTCAGGTCCATCACTTCGTTGTACGTAGCGTAGGCCTCGTACAGCTCCATCATGGTGAATTCGGGGTTGTGGCGGGGGCTCACGCCTTCGTTGCGGAAGTTGCGGTTGATCTCGTACACGCGCTCCAGGCCGCCGACCACCAGCCGCTTGAGGTACAGCTCCGGCGCCACGCGCAGGTACAGGTCCAGGTCCAGCGCGTTGTGGTGGGTGGTGAAGGGCTTGGCGGTGGCGCCGCCGGGGATGTAATGCATCATCGGCGTCTCGACTTCGAGGAAGTCGCGCGCGTCCAGCCAGGCGCGCATGGCGCGGATGATCCGGGAGCGCTTGATGAACACCTCGCGCGACTCCGGGGTCACGATCAGGTCCACGTAGCGCTGGCGGTAGCGCTGCTCGACGTCGGCCAGGCCGTGCCACTTGTCCGGCAGCGGACGCAGCGACTTGGTCAGCAGGCGCAGCGCGGTGGCCTTGACCGACAGCTCGCCGGTCTTGGTGCGGGTCAGGCCGCCCTCGACGGCGACGATGTCGCCCACGTCCCAGCCCTTGAACGCGGCATAGGCCTCATCCAGCGCGGTGGCCTGCAGGAACAGCTGGATGCGGCCGGATTCGTCCTGGATCTGGGCGAAGCTGGCCTTGCCCATGACCCGCTTGGCCATCAGCCGGCCGGCCATCTTCACGGTGCGGCCGGAGGCTTCCAGCGCCTCGGCGGTCCAGGTGTCGGCATCGGCGAACTCGTCCTGCAGCGCGCCGGCGAAATGCTCGCGGCGGAAGTCGTTCGGGTAGGCGATCCCCTGCCCGCGCAGCGCCGCGAGTTTGCCGCGGCGCTCGGCGATCAGGCTGTTCTCGTCGGCGGGCGTGGGCGTTGCGGTCTGTTCGGTCATGGCGGTGTGGTTCGATGCGGTAGAGGTTTTCGTAGGAGCGGCTTCAGCCGCGAAGGGGTTTTACCGGTAAAGCCCCATCGCGGCTGAAGCCGCTCCTACGGCGGGGCGCGAGGATCAGGCGTCGATGCGTTTGGAGCCGGCTTCCAGGCCGGACTTGAGGCTGGCCTCGACGAATTCGTCCAGGTCGCCGTCCAGCACCTTCTGCGTATCGCTGCGTTCGATGCCGGTGCGCAGGTCCTTGATGCGGCTCTGGTCCAGCACGTAGTTGCGGATCTGGCTGCCCCAGCCGATGTCGGACTTGGTGGCTTCCAGCGCGTCACGCTCGGCATTGCGCTTCTGCACCTCCAGCTCGTACAGCTTGGCCGCCAGCATCTTCATCGCGCGGTCGCGGTTGGCGTGCTGGCTGCGCTCGGTCTGGCAGGCCACCACCGTGTTGGTGGGCACGTGGGTGATGCGCACGGCCGACTCGGTCTTGTTCACGTGCTGGCCGCCGGCGCCCGAGGAACGGTACACGTCGGTCTTCAGGTCGGCCGGGTTGATGTCGATGTCGATGCTGTCGTCCACTTCCGGCGACACGAACACCGAGGTGAAGCTGGTGTGGCGGCGGTTGTCCGAGTCGAACGGGCTCTTGCGCACCAGGCGGTGCACGCCGATCTCGGTCTTCAGCCAGCCGTAGGCGAAGTCGCCTTCCACGCGGAAGGTCGCCGACTTGATGCCCGCCACTTCGCCGCCGGAGACTTCCAGCAGCTCGGTCTTCCAGCCGCGGCTCTCGGCCCAGCGCAGGTACATGCGCAGCAGGATCTCGGCCCAGTCCTGGGCCTCGGTGCCGCCGGCGCCGGCCTGGATGTCGACGAAGGCGTTGGCCGAGTCCATCTGCCCGGAGAACATGCGCTGGAACTCCAGCTTCTCGATCTGGGCCTGGTACCGGTCCAGGTCGGCGACCACCGCCAGCGCGGTGTCCTCGTCCTGCTCGCTATCGGCCAGGTCCAGCAGCTCGCCGCACTCGACCATGCCGTCGAGCACGCTGGCGATGCCGACCACGTTCTTTTCCAGGCTGGAACGTTCGCGGCCCAGGTTCTGCGCGTACTCGGCGTTGTTCCAGACATCCGGGTTTTCCAGCTCCCGGGTTACTTCCTCAAGACGCTCTTTCTTGGCGTCGTAGTCAAAGATACCCCCTGAGCGAGACCACGCGATCGGTCAGATCGGTGATTCGCTGGCGGACAGGATTGAGTTCGATCATGGTCGGTCCATGCAGCTGCAGACAAGCCGGCGATTCTAGCACCGCGCACCCGCATCGTCGGCGATGCAAGAACCGGACCGGCGTCCGGCAGGACCGGCCCCGCATGCAGTTAGAATCCCGGCCAGCCGTGCCCCCGCGCGGCCCTTTCAACCGATAAAGGACTCTGGCTTGAATACACGCCCCACCCGCCTGTTCGCCGCCCTCTCCCTCACCCTGGCCCTGGCCGCCTGCCAGAAGCTGGGCGGCGGCGGTGGCGACACCGCCCCCAGCCTCGCCGTCGGCGACAGCGTCTCCGGCGAGATCACGTCCTCCAGCCGCCTGAACTACAACGACGGCAGCCGCCACCAGGGCTACAAGGTCACGCTGAAGAGCGGCCAGGCCGTGGCGCTGGAACTGGGCGGCTCGCTCAATGGCCAGCTGTCGGTGTTCGACGGCCAGAGCCTGCTGGCCACCGCGTCCGCGCGCGGCTACGAGGGCGAAGGCGGCCCGGGCGAGGTAAGCTTGGCGTTCAAGGCGCCCAAGGACGGCACCTACCTGGTGGCGGTGAACAGCGCCGGCTCCGATTCGTTCGGCCCGTTCAAGCTGCGCAGCAGCGCCGTCACCCCGTACGACGGCAAGCCGCTGGGCGCCGACAGCGAGGCCGTCGACTGGCTGATGGGCGAGAAGCAGGACTACGCGCTCAAGGTCGACAAGGCCGGCATCTACACCATCGCCATGGAATCGGGCGCGCTCGATTCCTACCTGCACCTGACCGGCCGCAACGTGGACGTCGAGGACGACGACGGCGGCGGCAACCTCAACGCCCGCATCCGCGCCTACCTGGAGCCGGGCGACTACACCCTCGGCGCCTCGTCGCTGAACGGCACCACCGGCTCGTTCAAGCTGAAGGTGGCCCTGACCCCGGTCGACAAGGACCTGATCATCCGCGACGGCAGCGCCCTGACCATCGGCCAGACCGCGCAGGGCATGGTCGATTCACGCGGCCGCCGCAGCTTCGTGCTCGACCTGGACAGCGCCCGCCACGTGCAGTTCGACGCCATCGCCGACAACTTCGATTCGGTGCTGCACGTCAGCGGTCCCGGCGTCGATGCCGAGGACGACGACGGCGGCAACGGCACCAATGCCCGCCTGACCCTGCACCTGGGCCCGGGCCGCTACACCGTGGCGGTGACCAGTTTCGGCAGCCAGCAGGGCGTGTTCGAGCTGGAGACCACCGACCTTGGCGCCGACATGGCCGCGCCGGGCAACAGCAACCGCAAGGACGCCGCGGTCGAAGCCGCCGCCGCAACGGCCGAAGCCGCGGCCGAAGCCGCCCGCTGATTGCCCCCGGCCGCGGCATCCCCCGACGCGGCCGGCGTCCCCCGGGCCATCAGATCCGTTCCGCCCGTGCCGGGCGGAACGGCGGCCGCACCCTTCCAGACTTCAAGGAAAAACCAACGTGAAGCGACTCGCAGCAGGAATGCTGACCCTGGCCATCGCCACCGGCCTGGGCGCCCCCGTC
>NZ_WIDL01000027.1 GCF_009496535.1 Stenotrophomonas sp. MYb238 | reverse complement strand
GTGGGTGGGCGGAAGGGGGGACGGTTGTGCGGGCGAAACGGGCTGGATCGGAGTGGCGGGCGTCAGATCCAGGTACTCGAGACGATCAATGACGGCTTGGCTGACAGCATTGGCCTGATCGTCGTTCTCGACGATGTAGGGAACGATGATGAGGACCAGCTCCTTCTTCTCGGTTACCTTCTTGGTGCTCTTGAACAGATTGCCAAGCAGCGGAATGTCCTTCACCAACGGAATGCCGGTATTGCCTCGGGTATCGTCGTTGCTGATGAGGCCTCCCATGACGATCGTCTGACCATCCTTCAGGGTCAGGGACGTGGTCAGGGCCCGGTTGCGGATCGTCGGCGACGCGGAGGAGGCGGAATTGGACACGGCCGGCGCTTCGTCGCTGGCCTTGCTGACTTCCTGGGTCAGATCGATATCCACACGGTCGTCGGAATAGATGGTGGGCTTGATCTTCAGCAATACGCCGGTCTTGCGATACTGGATCGACTGCAGCAGGTTGGTGTTGCCGCCCGTCTGCTGATTGGAGGTAGTAGTCATGGTGACGGTGGGGATCTCGTCGCCCACGTCCATGGACGCTTCGCTACCGCTCTTGACCAGAAGGCGCGGGGTCGAAAGGATGTTTACGCGGTTGTCCTGCGCCATTGCCGACAGCATGACGCGATTCTGGCCGGCCACATCGAGGAGCCAAGTCAGTCCGCTGCCAGGGCCGCCCTCGCCAGCAGCGCCGCCGGACTTGGCCCCAGACCATACACTGCCGTTGAAGCGGCCGAAGCCCTGCTTGGCGAACCAGTTCAGGCCGACCTCGGTCGTATTGTTCAGGGTGATCTCGGCGATAGTCACCTCGATCATCACCTGGCGCGGGGCGCGGTCCATCTGCCGGATCAGGGTCAGCATGCGCTCCCATTGAGAGGGATCGCCCTGGTAGATGAGGGCGTTGCGCGGCTCGTCCACCTGCAGCAGCCCTGGGACCGGGGGGGCATTGCGGCCGGCGGACTGCTGGGCGGCGACGGGCGCCGGTGCGGTGCCTGCCGTCGCCGGTGGCGGCGTCGCGGCCGCACTCGGGGGTGTCGCGGTACCGCCGAGCACGTTGGCCAGATCCGCGGCCTTGGTGTTCTTCACTTGGTAATAGAACAGCGACTGGGTACCCGCCTGCTGGCTGGGGCGATCAAGTTCCTTTGCCCAGGAAACCGCATAGTCCAGCGTCTCCTGGCTGCTGGTAAAGATCAGCACGGAGTTGACGGCCGGGATCGGCAGCACGATCACGCTCGAGGGCGAGCCGGCCGAGCGGGCGGTGCCGTAACCCTGCGTGTTGAGCACTTCCATCAACTGCACGGCCAACTGCTCGGCGCTCATGAACGCCGGCTCCAGACGGGCGCTGATCCGACCGCGCATCAGAGGACGATCGAATACACGCAGCGCTTCGATTGCCTGCTGCACCTGCGTCGGCTTGCCGCTGATGATGATCGAATTGCGGCCGGACTCATCGAGCACCTTGATGTCCTGGCCGAACAGAGTGTTCAACCAGCGGAGTGCATCGCCGCTGCGGATGACTTCCAGTTCCACCAGCTGGAACACGGGGCGATGGGTCAGCGGGACGGTCGGCGAAGCGCGGCCGCTGATGATCAGCGGCGGATTGGTCGAACTGCCGGGGGTTCCCTTGGTCAGCCGGACCAGCTTGCCTTCGACGCTGACCACGACGCCGTACTCGGCCAGCACCTGGCGGGCCAGCACGAACAGGTCCTGCGGTTTCTGCTTGGCCTCCGAGCGCAGGGTGACCAGTTCCTGCAGGGAGGCCACGTCGGGCGCCATGTTGACGTTCAGGTCGAGCAGGTTGCCGAAGACTTCGTTCGCGAACACCGGTACCGGCACGTTCTGCACATTGACGGTCACCGGTCCGCTGTACATCGGCGGGAGGTCGTCACGCACCTGGGTACCGGCACTGGTCGGTCCTGATTGCCCCACGCGCGGTGTGTCGGTCACCACCAAGCTCTGCGGGCGGCTGTCCGGAGCGCCGATCTGGATCTCGCCAGGCTGGGCGGTTTCGGTCTTTGGCGGCAGCGGCAACGAGGCGGGGATGGTCAAGACGGGCGCAGTGCTGCAGCCGGCCAGCAGCGCCGCACCGAATGCGGCGAGGCCAATCATGGGGCGGCGGTGATGCGTCATTCGTTTGTTCCTTGGTCGGGTACTTCCGTTTCCTCGCATTCGCCGGATATGTCCACGGCTTGGGCTTGGAACAGCTGATACGTGGTAATGCAGGCATCGCGCCGGGTCGTGGCGCGGTCGCCCCTGGCGGACTGAAGGACACTGCCGTCGGGGAGCGTTTCACCGATGGCGACGCGTTGCACCTTGCCCTGGTCATCCGGGGTCATCACCAGAACCGCGGGGCCGGCGTCGTTGACGATGCCGGCCAGGCGCCAAGCGCTTCTCGCGCCGGCGGCTCCCCCTACCTCCCCCTTCCAGCGCAGGCCGCTGGTGACGGCAGCCATGTCCTGGGGGAAGTAGCGTGCGACGTCGGTCGCACTGGGAAGACCCCATTCGTCGCCATTGGCGGCGAGCTTGGGAAGCGGTGGCGGCGGCCAGGCCGCACCGGCGGCCAAGCCGACCACGAGGGCGGCAGCCAGCAGCCACTGTTGGCGACGGACCCTCATGGTTTCTCGGCCCCGGTGACGCGATAGTAGGCGTTGACGGTTAGGTGCACCGTGTTGTTGTCGTCGCTCAAGAGGGTAAGAGTCTCCACGACAACGAGATTGGGGGAGTTCTCGATCTGGCGAAGCAGGCCCAGCGATTGCCGTGGGGAAAGCGCGCCATTCAAGGCGGCGTTGACCCGGATCACATCGGGCATGCCATCCACCGGACCGGACCGGTTGACCCGGATCGTCATGTTCTGCTTCGACTCGAAGCCGGCAGTGATGTTTCGCAGCCAGCTCTGCAGCGCCGCCTGTGCCATCCCGGGCGTGCTGACCCCGGGAAGCTGGGCCTTCAATGCATCGCGCAGCTGCCGGGCGTTCTTTTCCCGCTCCAGCCAGGCGTCCTGCCCCTTCAGCGACAGGATGCGCCTCAGGTTCTGCTCGGCTTCGATGGCGGCCTTCTGCCGGCCGGCACGCCAGCCTTCCATGCTCTGCAGGGCGAACGCCGCAAGCAGCAGTGCGATTGCCACGCCGGCCCACTTCAGCCATGGGCTGGTTTCGAGCTGGCGCTTCAACTCCCGGATCTGTACTTCGAATGCCTTCATGGCGTTTCGCTCCCGACCCGGCCAGGGGGAGGCACGATGGTGGCCTTAATGGTGAGTTCGTTGTCGCGGCCCAGCTCCGTGGTGACGCCCTTGAACATCGGCGAGGCTTCCCAGCTCGAGACGAGCTCCTCGGGATTGCTGCCGGGAGCCAGCAGGTTCACCTCCAGCGTGTCGGGGGTGGGCTGATTCCACTTGGTGACCTGCCAGTCCTTGCCTGCCATCAGTCGGGTGAACTCGGCCATCAGCGAAATGCTGGGCCTGAAGCCCTGCAGCGCCAGCAGCTGATTCACTTCCGCGCTGGCTTCGTCGCTGGCTTCACGGGCATCGAGGATGCGCTTGAGCGGTGCGTCCAGGTCGTTGGCAGCCGACTGCGCGCGCCAGATGTCCAGCTGCGCGCGCGCGATGCCGCCAATCTGGCCGCCAACCAGCAGCAGGAACAACGCTGCCAGAGCCAGCATCACCTTGGGCAGGTACTGGTCCAGCCCGGAAAGCTGCAGTTTCTCGGCGCTGGACGACGCGCGGCTCCAGGAGGTTGCTGCCAACGGGCCGGCGACGGGCTCTGGAACGGCATGTCCTGCGGCGCCTGCCTGGCCGGCACCACGCAGGAAATCCCGCCATTGACCTGCCGTGGGCAACTCTGGCCACCAGCGGCTGGCCTGCAGGTGCCCGGCCTTCCAGGCGCGCGCTTCGAAGCCCTCGGCAAGCTGCAACAACTCCGTACCTTCCTCGCGTGGAAGGCCGACATGGGAGGCTTCCGCGACGAAGCGCTTGCGCTTGCCCGTTTCGGTGGAGGCCAGTGCGGCAACCTTGGCGCGGGACCAGTACCAGATCGCGGCGGTTCCGTCGGGAGTCCAAGCAGCGTCGAAATCGGCATCGGCGAAGGGCGCGGCGCGGCGTACCGCCATGGCCGTGAACTCCTTGCGCTGCTTGACGGGGGCCTTGCTTGCATCGACCGTGGTGAAAAGACACAGCTCGCGGCCGACCAAACAGACCAAGGTGTCGCTTCCGCCACCTTCCAACGGCAGGTTATTGTTGCTTCCCAGGCGTATCCTGCGAGGGGAAAAGCGGTGTCGAAGGCGAGCCAACCACGGCTTGATCGGATTCGTTGCCACGTGGGAGGATGACCTCGTAATCAATACGCCAAGGAGGGCCGTTGACCTCGAAAGGCGTTAGTGTCCAATGCAGAAGATGACGGGCACCGGAACGATGATCCCATAGGATAAGGTTGCCGGAGGGTTTTGCAAAGAGGGCCAGGCCCTCCTCGAAAGCAATGCCTATGCCGAAATTCTGCTGTGCCTGCCAGGTCGACAGGAAGGGGGTGGTACGGCGCAGTTCCACTATGCGGGCCGTGTTCTCGGGCGTCAGCCCCGGGAGCAGCCCCAGGACCTGCGGGGGAGCCGTGTTGATGTTCAGGTCCGCGCCGCGGGTCATGGTGAACATCGACAGCAACTGGGAATCGTCCATTCCGGCCAGAATTTCGTTCCAGCCCAGGACGCGCCGGAGCTCCAGCGGCGTAGCCAGGGTGCGGTTGGTCGGCGGAGGGAGGCCGAGCTTGTCGTACTCGCTCTTTTCGGCGCCGTTGAGGCGGTGCAGTTCGTCCGCGTCCTGGTAATCCAGCAGCTTGGCCTCGAGTCCATCCCACTGGTCGCTTGGAACTCCCATCGACCTGTAGAAGGACTGGCGGAGTATGGGGGCGGCCCAGTTCACGCTCAGCAAGCCGCGGTCGTCCTGCAGGGAGAAGCGCATGTCTTCCAGGCCCTGGTAGGGCGTGCCGTCCAGCCTGATCTCGTTGCCGACGGGCAGCGCGGTGAAGCCATCCGGGTCGTCGAGGTCCATGGCAATGTTGGCTTTGGCGTCCGATTCGTTGACGGTCAGCCCGGCCACGGTCTGGCGCTGGGTCGCGAGCATCAACAGCAGGGTTTCTCGGGTGCCCGCCATCGCCAGTTCGCTCTGGAAGCGGTCGGCGTCGGCCTGGGCGGCGCGGATGGCGCGCTCGGCGGATGTGGCGGTGGCCGCTGCGAGCAGGGCGAGCACCACCAGCACCGCCAATACTATGACCAGCACGAAACCCTGTTCATTCCTGGGGCGGTGGTCAGTCAAGATCGGCCTCGAACGGGTTGAAGCGGGGATTGTGGTCCCCGGCGATGGTGGCCGCCCACAGCCGCTGGCCGCCATCGTCCATTTCCTGCTTCAGGACGATCATCATCGGCAGTTGATCGTGTAGCCCCAGTTTCGGCGGCCATTGCTCGTGCAGGCGGCCTTCCTTGTCCATGTAGCCGAAGCTGGCGCCCGTGGCGCCCGGCAGGGGCAGATCGAGCTTCCGGCCGGATTCCGTCACGGTCAGGAGCTGGTCCGCGCCTTCGCGGTGGATGGACCATTCGACTTCGGTAGCGCCTCCCTGATGGGACTGCACCGGTTGCACGGAGATGCCGGAGAGCCGGTCGCCTGTCCCTTGGAACTCCACTTCCTTCAGTGGGATGAGGCTGCGCAGCGAACTCTCGAGCCAAGCCTCGGTCAGGGTCGTCTGCTGAGTGGCGCCGCTTATGCTGGAAATGGAGGCGTTGGCCCGCCGCCACTGCCCCAGCGACTGGAAGCCGAGGGCGATGGCCATGCCGGCGATCAGCAGCACCACCAGCATTTCCAGGAGCGTGAGGCCATCTTGTCGCCTGGGCATGGCTCAGTCCTCCACAGGCAGGATCGGCCGCGCCGCTTCCCATCCCGTCTTGCGCATGCTGAAGTCGCGCACGACCGTGCCGCTGCGCAGCACTTCCACGTCCACCTCATACAGGCGGAAATCGAACTGCGTGGCGGTGCCCGCACGGCTCATCCCGGTGCGACGCTCGGTGATGGGGCGGGCCTTCCAGCGGATTTCCAGCGGCGGCAGGTCGCGCGAACCCGTGGGATCCTTCATCGGGTTGATGGTCTCGACGATGGCCTTGCCCACGCGGGCATCCTGCAGCGCCTGCGCGCTGGCGCGGGCGCGGCCCAGGGCGAAGGTGCTGGTGGACAGCCATGCGTACAGTGCGAGCAGGCAGGTTGCCATGATGGTCAATGCGACGATCGCTTCCAGCAGCGAGAATCCCTGTTGTCCTTGCCGGAGCGGAAGACGGGAGGTCACGGATCGATCCGCTGGATGCGGCAAAACGGCGCCAGTACCCGGAACTCGACGGTCTGGTATGTGGTGATCAGAGTGCCCTGTGCGTCCGAGCAGGCGCCATTGGCCTGCACCTGCAGGGGGGTATCCATGTGCAACACCCAATCCTGGGGCAGGTCGATCAGTTCGATGCCGCTCTCGGCGTCGGCGGACAGGGGGTTGCCGCTGGCGCGGACCGCACTGGGCAGGCGCTCCAGCTGCTGGATGACATCTTCGACCTGCGTGGCCTCCTGCCAGGACCGGATCATCCTATAGCTCGGGGGGGCGGCGATGGCCGTGGCCATGGCGAGTATGGCCATGACCACGACCATCTCCAGCAGGGTGTAGCCCCGCAGGTGTTGGCTCATTGCTTGGGGAGCTGGCCCAGGTCGGCGTCGTATCCGGTGCCGCCATCCTTGCCGTCGGCGCCGAAGGAATACAGCACGAAGGCATGGGTGCCGGTTGGCTGTGGCGAATACTGGTAAGGATTACCCCACGGGTCGTCCGGCAGGCCATCTTCCAGGTACGGCCCTTTCCAGCGCTGCAGGAGCTTGCTGTCGGCAGGCTGCTGGACCAGCAGCTTCAGGCCCTCTTCCTGCGTGGGGTACCGGCCGATGTCCAGGCGCATGGTTTCCAGCGTGCCCTTGAGCATCTTCACCTGGGTCTCGGCGGTCTGGACCTTGGCCTTGTCAGCTTGGCTGAATAGGCGGGGGCCGACCAGACCCATGATCAGGCCGATGATGACCAGGACCACGATCATTTCCAGCAGGGTGAAACCCTGGATGGCGCGGCGCGCGCGCAGGGCGGTGCCGGAGCGGGGGCGTGCGATGTTCATCGAGGCGGATGCAGGGTGGTAAAAGCGGACGGCAGTCTAGCAGCTTTGCCAAAAGACGCATCGGGGCAGGGGTGTGGCTGTTAACCTATTCAACTGGCAGCAGGCATCGTGTGGTCGTTCATGGTTTACAAGTTCCTTTCCCGCGGCGCCGGGTATCTCGCATTGTGGCGGACCCTGGTGTCGCAGGAGCTGGCGGTGCGCTATCGCGGCACCCTGCTGGGGCGGGCCTGGCCCTTCCTGCTGCCGCTAACCATGCTGGCGGTGTATGGGTTCGTGTTCGGCGCCGTGTTCCGCGCGCGCTGGCCGGGCCTTGCCGAGAATGACCACCTGGGGTTCGCCCTCAACCTTTTCCTCGGCCTGCTGGTCCACGGCCTGCTGGCCGAAACGGTAGGTCAGGCGCCATCTCTCCTGCAGCGCAACAGCAACTTCGTCCGCAAGATCGTGTTCCCGCTGCCGGTGCTGGTGGCCGTTCCGCTGGGCGCGGCACTGGCGCACATGCTGCTGGGGCTGCTCCTGGTCTGTGGGGTCAACGCGGTTTGGGGGACGGGGCTGCACTGGCAGTTGCTCGCCTTGCCGCTGGTCCTCGTTCCCTATCTGGCGATGCTGTACGGCATCGCCATGATCTTCGCCGCGCTCGGGGTCTATCTGCGCGACCTGACCCAGGTGGCATCGGTGCTGGTGACCATCGCGCTCTTCACCGGCGCGGTGCTCTATCCGCGTTCGATGGTGCCCCCCATGCTGGTGGGCGCGGTGGCCATCAATCCCATCAGTTGGCCGGTCGAGGCGCTGCGCCAAGCCGTTTTCCACGGACAATGGCCCGACCTTGCATCGGCGGCAGGCTATTCCGCGGCCGCGCTGGTGGTGCTGGTGATGGGCAGTGCCCTGTTCCGGGCGTTGCGCCCGGGCTTCGCAGATGTGCTCTGATACTTACCCGCTTCCCGATTCAAGCGTGCCCAGGCTTACATGAACACCGCAGCCGATCTTCTCGTCCCGCCCCCCGCGGATGTGTCTTCCCCTGATCTCCTGGGTCAGATGCTGATCGCGCGCGGTGCGATCAGCCCCGTCGACCTGGAGCGGGCGCTCGAACTGCAGGGCAATGTGGGCGGACGCCTGGGCAGTCTGCTGATGCGCATCGGCGCGCTGTCAGAGGAGCAGTTGCTGGCCGTCCTGTCCGAACAGCTCGGCATTCCGCTTGCAGGGCGCGATGTGGTTCTGCCCGAAATCGAGGCTTGGGTGGTGCCCGGCGATGAGCCGGTATCGGTGGATTGGATGCAGGATCAGGAAGTGCTGCTCTGGCAGGATGCCGAGGGCGCTGTCTGGTGTGCCAGCCGCGACCCGCTGGACCCTGGGTTGCAGGAGGCCCTGGCCTATTTGTATCCGGGGGTCTCCATGCGGTGGGCGTTGGCTGCCAACCAGTTGATGGAAAGCACCCTGGACAAGCTGGCCCATGGGTTGGTGGCTTCCGGCTACGGTGGCGACGATGTCCGCCACCTGCGTGAACTGGCCGAGGAAGCGCCGGTGGTCGAGCTGGTCAACAGCCTGCTGGCGCAGGCGGTGGAGCAGCGCGCCTCGGACATCCACCTGGAGCCGGACGAACACCAGTTTATCGTCCGCTTCCGGATCGACGGCGTGCTCTATGCCCGCCTGCAGTTGCCGCGCGAGCGGTTCAATGCCGTGGCCTCGCGCCTGAAGCTGATTTCCGGCATGGACATCGCCGAGCGCCGGTTGCCGCAGGACGGCCGCATGAGCGTGCGCGCCAGCGGCCAAGCCATGGATATCCGCGCATCCGCACTGCCCGGCGTCCACGGCGAGTCCATTGTGCTGCGCCTGCTGCCGAAGGAGCGCAAGGACCTGGGCCTGGAGCGGCTGGGTATGGCGCCGGACCATCTGGCCCTGCTGAGCGCCTGGAGCCGCGAGGCGCACGGGATCATCCTGGTCACCGGCCCTACCGGCTCGGGCAAATCCACCACCCTCTACGCCACCCTGGCTGCCGCCGACGACGGCATGAAGAAGATCATTACCGTTGAGGACCCGGTCGAGTTCCAGTTGCCGCGCATCACCCAGATCCAGACCCATGCGGATATCGGCCTGACCTTCGCCAGCGCCCTGCGCTCCATCCTGCGCCAGGACCCGGACGTGATCATGGTCGGCGAGATCCGCGACCGCGAGACGGCCGAAATCGCCATCCAGTCGGCGCTTACCGGCCATCTGGTGCTGTCCACCGTGCATACCAACGATGCCATCGGCGCCTTCACCCGGTTGATCGACATGGGCGTGGAGCCGTTTCTCGTCGCCACCCCGGTCAAAGGCCTGCAGGCGCAGCGCCTGGTGCGGCGCCTGTGCCCGCATTGCGCCCGTCCGGCCGCGCATGTACTGCCGGCCATCGCGGCCGAGGCCGCGCAATGGGCCGGTCGGGTGCTGGGTGAGACCCCCGCGCAATGGCGCGAGGCGGTCGGTTGCGAACGCTGCCAGCATTCCGGCTACCGGGGCCGCATCGGCATCTACGAGCTGATCCCGGTGGACGAGGAAATGCAGCAGGCCGTGGTGGCCGGTGCCAGCCATGCCGAGCTCAAGGGCATGGCCCGTGCCCGGGGCGGTCGTTTCCTGCGCGAGGATGGGCTGCTCAAGGCCTGGCAGGGGCTGACCTCGGTGGAGGAAGTGCTGCGCGTGACGGCGGTCTGACCCATGCCCCAATACCGTTATAAAGCGTTCAATGCTGAAGGCGCCGCCCTGGAAGGAGTGGTTGCGGCCCAGTCCGAGCGCGAAGCAGCCCGCCAGTTGGAGCGGCGCGGGCTGTCGGTCGTCGCCGTGCAGCCGGCCGAGGCGGCGCGGCGACGGCAGAGGGGGCAGGTTGCACGCCTGCGCCAGCGTGACCTGATCCTGGCCTTCCATGAGCTGTCCACCCTGCTCGGGGCTGGCGTCGGCCTGGCCGAGGCCGTGGCCGCGCAGGTGCGTTCGGTCCACCATCCGCGGCTGGTGGCCGCGTTCGATGGCATCGCCACCGGCCTGCGCCAGGGGCAGGCATTCTCCACGGCCTTGGAGGCTGCCGGCCTGCCATTGCCGCGCTATGTCGCCACGGTGGTGCGCAGCGGCGAGAAATCGGGCTTGCTGGGCCGTGCGTTGCACGACGTGGTGGAGCAGATGGAGTACGACCAGACGGTGCGTTCGGAGATCCGGCAGGCGTTGACCTATCCCGCGGTGCTGATCTGTGCCGGCCTGGGGGCGGTGGTGATGATGTTCACCTTCGTCGTGCCCAAGTTCGCCGCGCTGCTCAAGCGTGCCGACGATCTGCCATGGCTGGCGTCGGCGGTGCTGAATACGGGCATGTTCCTGCGCCAATGGTACGCGGGCGTGCTGTTGCTCGTGGCCGCCCTGGTCACTTGGCTGGTGGTGGTGCTGCGCAACCCGGAGACGCGGGCGCGCTGGCTGGAGGGCCTGGAGCGGCTGCCGGTGCTGGGGGCTTGGCGCGTGGAATCCGAGACCGCCACCTGGGCCAGGGTGTTGGCGACCCTGCTGTCCAATCGCGTCCCCTTGATGGATGCGCTGGGGCTGGCTCGGGCCAGCATCATCGCTCCCGGGCGGCGTGCCCGCTTGGAGGAGGTGTCGCGCAACGTGCGCAATGGCGTCCCCCTGGCCGATGCGCTGGAAGAGCAGCAGACGCTCACAGCGACGGGCTACAACCTGGTCCGCGTGGGCGAGCGCTCGGGCGAGCTGCCGACGATGCTGCAGTCCCTTGCGCGGTTGTGCGAGGACTCCGGCCGTACCCGCATGAAGCAGTTCCTGGCCCTGCTGGAGCCGGTGGCCATCCTGCTGATCGGCGGAGCCATCGGCGTGATCATGATCGGCATCATCCTGGCGATCACCAGCGCCAACGACATCGCAGTCTGAACGCAGGTCCCAGCCCGCGCTGGGGCTGGAAGTGCCTGACGCAGGCCTGTCATCTCCCGGTAACCCGCGTCGCGTGCGATAGGCCCAGCGGCCGGGGCATATCCCGGTGGAGGGTGCAGGGATGCTTGACAAGGCTATTCATTCAAGTGAATCCTGACTGCTTCGCTCATCCCCTCGGCTGGGCGGATGTCAGGTTTCGCAACTCGCCTGAACCGGCGTCTCATCCCACCATCGGTGGTGGTGAACGGCGGAGCCATCGCAAAAAGCCTCGCGCGGGCTTGACGGCCAAGTAAGGCTTGGTTAACGTTCGCCCGGTAGCTTGCCTACGGGGATCATGGGGAAGAATTCTTTTCCACGCTCGCCGGAAGCGACCGGTTTGCCAACGGGCTGGCCCGACGGTACCGGGGTAGGTCAGGTGACCGGTAACGGCTACTGCTGTATCAGGAAGTTTCTTTTTTAGTTAACTAAAAAAACTCAACGGAGTTGATTCACATGACGAAGTTCAACAAGAGCCTGCTGACCGCCGCTGTGGTGGGCGCGCTGGCAATCCCGAGCATTGCCTCGGCTGCGAAGTACCAGTACATCGCTGGCCAGCAGATCACCTACGCCAAGGATCTGTTCGTCGACGACACCAAGTCCATCGACAGCCCGAACGGCCTGCAGCTGATCGCCGAGACCAGCGACAACACCACCAACCGCATCAGCAACATCGCCGGTGGCGACGTGCTGACCGTGAAGGTCACCCTGGGCCAGGGCGCCACCTTCGACAGCACCTACCCGGCTGATACCCTGGTGCAGCTGTTCCTGGAAGGTGCGCAGACCGGCGGCGCCGGCGCTGCCATCGCCTACGTGCCGGGCACCGCCAACTACAACGGCAACGAGCTGAACTTCCAGTACACCGCCACGGGCGCCGGCACCATCGGTGCGGCGGGTGACTACTTCCTGCAGCTGAACAGCGCCAAGATCAAGAACCTGGTCAACGGTCTGTTCACCAACAGCAACATCACCTCGCAGATCACCGTGCAGGATGCCAACGGCATCCAGATCCTGGCCGGCAAGGTCGACTACGCCAAGTCCAAGTGGGGCCTGGTGGTCGAAGCCGATCCGACCCAGGGTAACGTCGCCACCACCATCGACGTCGGTGCCGATCCGCGCAAGACGTTCTTCTCCAGCGTCGGCATCGTGGGTGCGGATGACCAGGCGACCTTCAACGCTGGTAGCGTGACCCTGGACGTGGCCAAGGCGATTGAAACCGCCGGTGCCGCCCCGGGCTCCTACGTCAACAACTTCAGCGCCACGGCTGCCCTGCCGAACTACAACGTCGTGTCCACCGCGGACATCATCGTCAAGGTGACCGGCAACGACCTGACCGCGTTCGGCGGCAACCGCGTGTGGCTGGATCAGAACGCTGGCTGCACCAAGGCTGCCGGTGCCTTCACCAACGGCGTTGTCGCCGCTGGCGTTGCCACCTTCACCAGCCCGGCCAACAGCGCCCTGTGGCAGAACGTCACCAACGCTCCGCCGTCGCCGTCGACCGTGTTCGTGTGCTTCGGCGCCAACCACGCTGCCGAGATGCAGGCCCAGAACCTGGCCGGTTCGCTGGAAGTCAAGTACAACCTGGAACAGCAGCGTGTTGATCCGCCGGTGTACAACTTCGACCTGCTGCCGCTGCGCCTGAACGGCACGACGATCATCTTCCAGAACGTCAACCCGGCCGGCAACCCGACTGCTCAGTCGTTCCTGCGTCTGACCAACAACACCGCGCAGATCTGCCCGATCACCATCGATGCCAAGGACGACGCCGGCAAGCACAGCGGCGAAGTCAAGCTGACCCTGGCTCCGCATGGCTCGAAGCAGGTCAACTCGGAAGTGCTGGAAGGCGCTGCCACCTCTGCTGGCGTGACCGGCGGCTTCGGCGACGGCACCGGCAAGTGGTACGTCCGTGTCACCGCCGAGTGCGCTGACCTGCAGGCTTCGGCTCTGAACCGTCACCAGGACGGCGTGGTCACCGACCTGACCCCGGAAAAGGGTAACGACACCTGGCTGACCCCGACCACCAAGCTGTAATGATGTTCTAAGTGACTGCTTGCAGTCGCTCTGATATCAAGGTGGTACTGAGGCGGATGGCAGCAATGCCATCCGCCTTTTTATTTGCCGTGTTCCACGGCAGGCGACAGGAAAGCCGGGTTCCCTAATGCGGCGTGCATTTTTACGGGTCGCCACGATACCGATAGGGCCGATGACTTCTACGGAGGTGCATCGAGCAGATGAAGCCATGAGCGATGGCGGAGCGCGATCAGAGCAGGGCCGGGGCAGTCGCCGCGCTTTCGGTCATGTCAGGCAGCTATGGAAACGCGTCTCCAATGCCGAAGCCCGGGTGGCCATCGATCAGCCATCGCGTCACGGTGTGCTCCACCTGTCGGGAGGGGATCCCCGTCCCACATGGCAGCGTGCCAAGAGTGAGGAGGCGTTGGTCCCGGCGCTGGCGCCGGTGATCAATACGGTCTGTGCGCGGTACAGCCGTCAGCGACACAACGACAGTTTCGATCCGCGTCCCCCGTGCAACGGACTGATGGCAGCCCGTTGCCGAAGGTTGTCCATTACCCCATGCCAATCCTGTGTCGACGGCAATGGGGTAGTCAGGATGTTATTGCGGGAGTGGCGGGAGCTTGACCGGATCGGCAGCCAGCGCGGCCGCGAATCTGGCCGATTGCTGGACCCACACACGGGCATAGTCTTTGCCATGCGCCGGAGAGGAGGTGTTCTCGCAACGTTGTGGTTTGTTCGGGCAGTACGCCGCCAGCATCTGCCTGGCTTCGGTCTCGATGCCCGGAAGGCTGTTGGCAATGGCCCCGCCGTACTTTTCATTCAGTGCAGCGAGTGTCTCTTCAAGCGCGCCCCGGTGTGGACGCACAGGGCTCTGCTGGGTGAACCATGCAGGCCGATCCTTGCCGTCGAGCAGAGCATATGCCCGCAGCACCCAGGTGACCCGCATCTGCCAAGCGCCATAGCGGATTGCAACCGCGTCGCCACTGTTCGTGCAATTCACCGCCTTGGCCCGCTCCGCATTGGCGGCGACGTCGGCGGAGGAGGCATTCTGCCCGGGCGCCGCTTCGCGGAGCCATGCAAGGCGTTCGGCTTCGGTGGCATCCAGCGCGGTGCGGCTGGTGCGATCCAACCAATGGCATCGATCATCCATGAGTTGCATCCGGGTCAGTTCCAGATGCTGAAGCTGGGCTTGTTGTACCGGACTGGTGGCCGGAGCCGCTGCACCGGCGGTACTTGCGATCAGGCCAATCAGGCCCGTGGAGAAGATGGGCATCAGGTGGTTACTCCTGCGGTCATTGATGGAGAGATGTTGAATAATATCCTCACGTTGCCTGGTCCGGATGCGGGCTGGAGCCGAGGACGTTATCCTGTCCCGCTAACTGCCGTGGCACCATTGAATGACTTCCCCCTCTCCCGCGCTGACGCTGAGCGGCATCGACAAGAAGTACCGCCTGTGGGTGACGCCTGCGAGCCGGCTCTGGGTGCCCGTGTTCTATCGCTTCTCCCGCATTGTGGAGCGGGCAGTGCCGTGGCTGGCGAGCTGGCTCCGGAAGCGGGCGGATCTCCATCTCCATTATCACCAGGCGCTGAACGGAGTCAGCTTCAGTCTGCAGCGGGGTGAAGCGCTGGGCATCGTCGGGCACAACGGCAGCGGCAAGAGCACGCTGCTGCAGATCGTTGCCGGGGTACTTGAACCCAGTGCGGGTACCGTGCAGGTCAATGGTCGGGTGGCGGCGCTGCTGGAGCTGGGGTCGGGATTCAACCCGGAGTTGACCGGGCGCGAGAACGTGCGGGTGAATGCCGCCATCCTGGGCCTGACGTCCGCGCAGGTGCGCGAGCGGATGGACGACATCATCGCTTTCGCGGACATCGGCGATTACATCGACGAACCCGTGAAGACCTACAGCTCGGGCATGGCGCTGCGGCTGGCCTTCGCCGTCCAGGTCCATACCGACCCCGACATCTTGATCGTCGACGAGGCCCTGGCCGTGGGCGACGCCGCCTTCCAGGCCAAGGCCATGGCACGGATCGATCAGATACTTTCGCGTGGGACCACATTGCTTTTCGTCGGTCATGACCTCAACGCGGTCAAGGCCTTCTGCCATCGCGCGATGCTGCTGGAGAAGGGGCGCATCGTGCTGGAGGGATTGCCGGACGAGGTGATCACCGAGTACCTGCATCGCACCCACAAGCGGGTTCTGGCCTCGCAGCAGGATCGCCGGTCCGAAGAACTGGTGAGGATTGACGGTGGCTATGGGCTGGACGACGCGCGTGTGCTGGAGGCCAGCATCAATGACGTCCGGCATGTCTCGGTGCGGCATGGTGAACGCCTGCGGCTGCGCTTCGTCGTACGGCGGCGGGCGGATATCGCCCATCCGGGTCTGATCTTCGATGTGCTGGATGGCCGTGGCCTTCAGCTGACCGGACGACGGGTGGCGTTGCCAGTTGGGGCGGACGACGTCACGGTCGACGTTGGTTTCGACGCGTTGTTCCAGCAGGGCATCTATCGGCTGCGCATGCGCGTCGTGGATTCCCCGTCCATCGAACAGACCGTGGTGCTGTCGCGGCAGGAAGGCTGGCTGTCGTTCGAGGTTGTGGACGACAGCCGCGAGCGTTTCACCGGGCTGTTCCCGGTTCCCATGGAGATCGGGATCGAGCCATGAGTCGTGGTCGGATGCTGTTCCACCGGGACTTCCTTGGTTACACGGGGGGGCACGGCAAGGTCTGGGACTATTTCCGGCATGCGCTGGCATTGGGGTGGGATGCGCGTGTCCATCTGACACCGGGTTCGCTTCGTGACGAGTGCAACCCATGGATGGGCCTGCCCGAACGGATCGAGCGGGAATGGAATCCGCAGGCGTTCGATCTGCTGTTCCTTGCCGGCATGGATTGGACGGTACTACCCGATCGCCGACACCCTCCGCGCCCGGTCATCAATCTTATCCAGGCCGTACGCCATGGCTGGGCGGACCATCCATTGCGTGCTTTCCTTGGGGCTCCCGCGCATCGCATCTGCGTAAGCCACCCTGTGGCAGAGTCCATACTGGCGACTGAGGAGGTCAATGGGCCCGTCATCGTCATCCCTGCGGCGCTGGATCTGCCGGGGGAACTGATTGCGCAGCCTTCCCAGGACGGAGCCGGGCGCGTGCTGATCGCGGGATTGAAGGCTCCGGAGCTCGCACACGCGCTTGCGACGGAGCTACAGGCCCGCGGGATGCGGGTGGCTGTGTGCGACGGGTGGATACCCCGGGTGGAATACCTGGAAAAGGTGGCCGCCGCTACAGTGGTGGTGACCTTGCCACATGCAGCAGAGGGCTTCTATCTGCCGGCACTGGAAGCGATGGCACTTGGCGTGCCGGTTGTGATGACGGACTGCATCGGGTCGCGTGAATACGCGCGCGATGGCATCAACTGCATCCTGTCGACCGCCGAACCTGCGGCGCTCGCGCATGCCGTTGAACGCGCGCTGTTGCCCGAAATTGCCACGCGGCTGCGACGGAAGGGAAGGGAAACGGCGACCTCATATGGCCAAGCGAACGAGCGCCAACGTTTCGCGCAGGTCATCCAGAATGTGGAGAACAGCGAGTCTTGAAGCCACGGAACATCATCCTGACGGGGGTGCCCCGCTCCGGAACCACACTGTGTTGCAATCTGCTGGGACAGGCACCGGATACGGTCGCGCTGTTCGAACCGATGCCCGTGCATGAGTTGCCCAGGCAGCACGCCGCGGCGGTTGGCGCGATCCGGGACTTCTTCCTGGCGTCGCGCGCCAGCTTGCTCGAATCCGGAACCGCGACCAGCCAGCAGGTCGATGGCCGGGTTCCGGACAACCCGTTCGGGAGCAATGTGGACGCGGATGGCCTGCGCATAAGAACGGCACAGCTTGGAGACATCCGGGTCGAAAAGGCCCTGTCCGGCGAGTTCAGTCTGGTCATCAAGCACAATGCCGCGTTTACCGCCCTGCTCCCCGAACTGGTGCGGGAATTCGAGTGCTATGCCGTAGTGCGCAATCCCTTGGCTGTTCTGGCCTCCTGGAACTCCGTGAATCTGCCGGTGACTGCCGGCAGATTGCCTGCGGGTGAGAGGTTGTCCCCGGAACTGGCGGCCCGGTTGGATGCCGAGCCGGATGTACTGGAGCGCCAACTGCACCTTCTGGACTGGCTGTTCGCGCGCTTCGATCACTATCTGCCTGGTGAGCGCATCTTGCGCTACGAACAGGTGGTCGCCACCGGTGGCCAAGCCCTTGCCTCTGCAACGGGAGTCGCAGTTCCGTTGCTGCCTCTGCGCAACCGCAATGCGAGCAGGTTGTACGACGCCGACGCATGCCGGCGTTATGCCGAGCGCCTGCATCGGCACGATGGCCCGTGGCGGCGCTTCTATGGAAGCGAGGACGTGGCAAGCGCGCTGGACGTGCTGCAGGGGGGGATGTGAGCGGGCCACGTGTCAGCTTCGTGATCGGCGGTGTACAGAAAGGAGGCACCACCGCGCTGGCGCGTTATGTCGGCGTGCATCCACAGGTGGCGCTGCCGCGCACCAAGGAGGCGCACGTTTTCGACGACCCCGCTTTCGACGACACCTGGACGTCGGAGGATGTCGACCGCGTCTATGCGCAGCATTTTGATACGGATGGCGCAGAAGTATTGGTGGGCGACGCGACGCCGATCTACATTCTCCATCCCGCGCTGGTCGCGCGGATCGCCCGCTATAACCCCGCGATGAAGTGGGTGGTGATCCTGCGGCATCCGCTGGAGCGCGCGCTGTCGCAGCACAGCATGGAAGCGGGCCGTGGCGACGAAACCTGGCCGTTCTGGGGGGCGATGCTGCTGGAGCGGCTGCGCCTTCGCGGACACACTGACGATTTTGCATGGGGCTCGCCGCTGCGCCACCACAGTTATCGGCTGCGTGGCGACTACGCGCGCCAACTGGACGTACTTTTCCGGCATTTTCCGCGCGAGCAGGTACTGGTGCTGCGCAACGAGCGACTGGCTGATCTGCCGGAGGCTACCATGCGACAAGTATGGGGTTTCCTCGGCCTGCAAGTGCCAGCGCATGCGGACTATCCGCGGGTATTCGAGGGCGATTACCAGCGGTTGCGCCGTGGAGGATTGCGTTGGCGTCTCTACTGCCGCTTGTTCAGGCGCGAGTTGCGCGATCAGGCAGCGGGCCATGGTATCCGCTGGTAGGCGGGGCGGTTGCATGCCGTCGGCATGTACCCCGGTAGAATGACCCCGGATGATAAGTCGGCCATGCGCGTGCCGCAGTCCCAGATACGGAAGGTTTGTCCATGAAAAAAGGAACTGCAGAACCGGGTGCATTGATCGTGCTCGGCATGCACCGCAGCGGTACGTCGGCCCTGGCCGGAACCTTCAGCATGCTCGGTTTCAGCCTGGGAGACGATCTGTTGCCCGCGGTGGCCGACGACAACCCCAAGGGCTACTTCGAGCACAACCAGGTGGTCGCGGTGCACGATCGCCTGTTTGCCAGTTTCGGCATGGATTGGCAGGATTTGCGTGCGCTGCCCCAGGGCTGGTTGCAGCGGCCCGCTGCACTGCAGGCCCGATCCGAACTGCGGGAGATACTGGCCGCGTTGATGGCCGACGGCCAGACGGCTGTGATCAAGGATCCGCGCCTGTGCCGTTTTGTGCCGCTGTGGCGCGACCTGTTGGCGGAAATGGGAGCGCGTGCGCATTTCGCTTTCATCGCGCGGCATCCGGTGGAGGTGGCCGCCTCGCTGCGGCGTCGGGGAGGAATGTCCGATTACCGGGCGGGCCTGTTGTCGATGACCTACCAGATGGAAGCCGAACAGGCCACGCGTGGCGCCAGTCGCCTGTTCCTGACCTATGAGGACCTGATCGCTGATTGGCGCACACAGATCGCACGCTGCAATGCCGTCTTTGGACTGGAGCCAATACCCACGGATCCGGCCTCCACCACAGCGGTGGAGGGCTTTCTCGACGCGCAGTTGCGCAACCATCGTGCCACGGAAGAGTTCGCACTCGACCCGGATGCGGTAGCCCTTTACCGCTGCATCCAGTCCGCTGCGCATGGCGAAGCCCTCGACCTGCCAGCGGCATTCGATGAGATCAGGCCGCGCTTCGAGGCTTCCCGGCGGGGTTATGAAGCAGCGCTGGATACCGCGCTGTCGGCCATCGAACTGGACCGACAACGCCACGTGCCTGCCTGGAGTGAAGGGCTGGGTCTGGCCAGTGCATGGAATGCGCCCCCGATGGCTGCGCTTCCCGCTTCCGCGTCCCGGTTGTACCTGCGCAGCAACGACGGCGCCTACAGCGAAGACCAGATGCTGTCCGCGCAGGCGACGATGGCCCCTGACGGCATCGCGCATGCATCGTTCGTGGTAGATCCGGCGTTGCCGATGGATCGATTGCGCTTCGATCCGGACAGTCGCGCCGGCGCCTACGCGGTGACCGAACTGCGCGTTGGCGGACAGCCGGTGACGGATCTGCCATCGCGCGTGCGGGTGATGCACGAGCATCGCCTCGCTCCCTGTGTCGCCGACCAGATCGCCTGGGCCAGCGATGACGACGATCCGTGGATGGAGCTGGACCTGTCCGGGCTGGAACATCTGCGGACGACACAACAACCGGTGGAAGTGGAACTGCGGTTCCGACGGCTGACAGCATTCAACGTCGCTGACGAAGCTGCCGCCTTGCGGCATTCCCGGCAGCTGGAGCGCATGGACGCTCTGCACACGACCGCCAAGGAACAGGCGGCCGGTATCAGGCAGGCGCAGTCGTCCCTTGCCGATTCCGTGCGGGAGACGCATGCGGCGCAGGTCGATCTCATACGGCAGACGCTGGCATCGCAGATGGTCCGCCACGACGCCCTTGCTTCCCAGCTTGGCGCGTTGTCGGATGTGCTGATGGAGCTCAAGCGGCGTTCCGATCGGCCGGTCCTGTATCGCCTGAACCGGCAATGGCAGGCGAGAAGGCTGCGCAGCGCGCAGCGTGCCAGCGGCTGGAAAATGCAGATCGAGCCGTTGGCCAATGTGGCGTTATCCGCGGAGGGACGGTGGCGAAGCAGTCAGCGTGACCCCCAGTTCAACCTGCGTATGGCCGGGACGGCGATATTGGGTGCGGTCGTTCCGCCAGGCTGGTACGTACTGACGATCGACGGCAGGGCCTGCGAGGGACGGCTGGAAAATCCCTGCCTGTATCCCGATCATGGCCGAGGTACGAACGATTCCGAACGTGTCGGTCTGCTTCCTTACGATGCTGCTGGTCGCAGCGAAACCGTCCTGTACCTGGCGGCTGGCCTGCGTTCTCTGCGGCTTGATCCCAGCGACGAGGATGCCTGCTTCGATATCGACGTCCGCTTGCGGCCTGTAGCGCGTCCTTTGGCATGGCTGCACATGCTGCGGCGTGTGCTCCGCGCGCGCGGCGGCGGCCTTGCCCAGGGGATGCGGCTGTCATGGTCGATGCTGGCAACCGGGCTCAGGGGAGGTCATGGCGCCGTGCGCCGGCGTTGTCTGGCGGACTACCAGGCGCTGCAACCCCGGCTTTCCAGCGACTATGCCCGATGGTTGGGCCGAAACGAGCCTTCGCTTGCTGCCTTCGATATCGCCACGCGCATCGACGCATTGCAGCGCCATCCTCTCTTGTCGGTGGTCATGCCGGTCTACCAGGCGCCGGAACGCTGGTTGCGCCGTGCGCTGGACAGCGTGCTTGAGCAGCACTATCCGTACTGGGAACTGTGTATTTCCGACGACGCTTCGCCGTCGCCGCACGTACGCGCGGTGCTCGACGAATACCAGCGCCGCGACCCGAGGATCAAGGTCGTCTACCGGAAGGAGAATGGGCATATCTCCGCGTCGTCGAATTCGGCGCTCGAGGTGGCCACAGGCGAGTACATGGCTCTGCTGGACCATGACGACGAACTGCATCCTGAGGCATTGCTTCTTGTGGCCGAGGCAGTCTGCCGCAATCCGAACGCCAAGCTGCTCTACAGCGACGAGGACAAGATCGACGAAGAGGGCAACCGGTTCGATCCCTATTTCAAGCCGGACTGGAACTACGACCTGTTTCTGGGCCAGAACTGCATTTCGCACCTGGGCGTGTACTCGTTGCAGTTGGTGCGCGAACTCGGTGGCTTCCGCAAGGGGCTGGAAGGCTCCCAGGACTGGGATCTGGCATTGCGTTGCGTGGAGCGGATCGCTCCTGCTGAGATCGTCCATATCCCGCGCATCCTTTACCACTGGCGGGCGATCCAGGGATCGACCGCGTTGGCGGCTGGCGAGAAGAATTACGCCGTGGTGGCCGGCTGCCGCGCAGTGGAAGAGCATCTGCAGCGCACGAGGCAGGAATGCGAAGTGAGCATCCTGCCGGCCAGCATGCTGCGGATACGGCGTGCCATGCCGTCGAAGGCACCCAAGGTGAGTCTGGTCATTCCTACCCGCGACCGCGTGGACCTGCTGCGCATGTGCGTGGACAGCATCCTGGAGCGCAGCAGCTATCCCGACTACGAAATCCTGGTGGTGGACAACGGTTCGGCCGAACCGGAGACGCTGGACTACTTCGCCCGGATTTCCACGCTTGCCAATGTGCGTGTCCTGTCCTATCCCGGCGAATTCAACTACTCGGCGATCAACAACTTCGCCGTTGCGCAGGCTGGGGGAGAAGTCATCGGGCTGGTCAACAATGACATCGAAGTCATCTCCGCCGACTGGATGGAGGAGATGGTCGCGCATGCGATGCGTCCGGACGTGGGTGTCGTGGGGGCAATGCTCTATTACCCCGACGATACGATCCAGCATGCAGGCGTGCTGGTCGGCCTTGGCGGCGTGGCAGGACACATCGGCAGCCGGCTGCCACGCGGCAGCCAGGGTTATTTTGGACGCTTGCTGCTCACCCAGGAATTGTCGGCGGTGACCGCGGCCTGCCTGCTGGTACGCAGGTCGGTATACGACGAGGTTGGCGGGCTGGACGAGCGCCTGCGGGTGGCTTTCAACGATGTCGATCTGTGCCTGCGTATCCGCTCGCGGGGCTATCGCAACCTATGGACGCCGTTCGCCGAGCTTTACCATCACGAATCTGCATCGCGCGGTCTGGAGGACAATCCCGTCAAGCAGGCCAGGTTCATGTCGGAAGTGGAGTTCATGCGGGAGCGTTGGGGCGCGGCCCTGCGGCACGACCCGGCCTACAATCCCAACCTTTCCCTGTCCAAGCCCTTTTTCCTGGAGTCCTGACCTATGCGCGAGATGGAACCGAGGATAGCGGTCGTCATCCCGAGCTATCGGGTAACGCGGCACATTCTCGACGTCATTGCCTCGATCGGGTCCATGGTCCAGCAGATCATCGTGGTCGACGATGCCTGCCCGGACGGCTCAGGAGAACTGGTGGAGAAACAGTGTCGAGATGGCCGGGTAGTGGTGCTCAGACACGAGGTGAACCAAGGTGTCGGCGGCGCGGTGTTGACCGGTTATCGGCATGCGATCGAGTCGGGCGCCGACATCATCGTCAAGGTCGACGGCGATGGGCAGATGGATCTGGGGTTGCTGCCACGCTTCGTGGCGCCGATCGCCACGGGAATGGCCGACTACACCAAGGGCAACCGGTTCTACGATCTGAGCCAGATCGGCCAGATGCCAACGCTCCGGCTCGTGGGCAATGCGGCGCTTTCGTTCATGGCCAAATTCTCGAGCGGCTATTGGGATGTGTTCGACCCGACCAACGGGTACACGGCCATTTCCGCGCGGGTGGCGCGGCTGCTGCCGATGAACAAGATCAGCAGGCGCTACTTCTTCGAGACCGACATGATGTTCCGCCTCGGCACGTTCCGTGCGGTGATCGTGGATGTACCGATGGACGCGAAGTACGCCGATGAGGTCAGCAACCTGAAGATCAGCCGCATCCTGGGCGAGTTCATGGCCAAGCATGTGCGCAATTTCCTCAAGCGGATCTTCTACAACTACTTCCTGCGCGATCTGTCGATCGCCTCGCTCGAACTGATCGCGGGCTTGGCTCTTCTGTCGTTCGGCACCGGTTTTGGCGCCATCGAATGGTGGCGGGGAGTTTCCAGCGGCGTTCCGACCACCGCTGGCACGGTGATGCTGGCGGCAATGCCCGTCCTGGTCGGGCTGCAGTTGCTGCTGGCGTTCCTTTCCTACGATATCGCGGCCGTGCCAAAGCTGCCGCTATCTTCCCGGTTGCTTGCAGGGCCGGCCGCCGGCACCGCTGGTGGAGCGCCTGGAAGGTGATGGCGCGTCCGTCAGCGGCGCAGGCAGGATTGCTGCGCATCGCATTGTTCCTGGCGGTAGGAGGGGTGCAGTTCGCTTTCGATGCGGGCCTGTTCATCCTGCTCACCTACTGGGGAATGGCGCCGTCCTGGACCAACCTGTTGACGCGTTTTTCCGCTGCGATGCTGGGCTTCCTGCTCAATGGCAAGCTGACGTTCCGGCAATCCAGGCTGACGCGGGAACAGTTGTTCCGCTACGTGCTGCTATGGATCTCCCTGACGCTGCTCAGCACGGCAGCGGTCGTGTTTATCGGCCATGCGGGAGGTATCAGGGCAGCCTGGGGGGCGAAGATCTTCGTCGAGATCCTGCTGGCCGTGCTCAGCTATGTGTTGATGCGACGCTGGGTTTTCCGTTGAGTACTGGATGGGTGAAACGATGACGCATGCGACAGACGGGACAGGACGTCTTCAGTGGAGGCCGCGCCGCGCGGAGGTGCTGTTCGCGGCCGTGGTAGGGCTGCTTGTGCTCGGGCTGCTCTGGTTCGCGGGTGAACGGGCCGGATCACGGCTTGCGTTCAATGTGCAATCGTCCGTTGCCGGCCAGATGCAGGTGTTCTACGACGAGGAGGGGCATTTCAGCGAATCCACGTCCCGGTGGTATCCGCTGGCGGCGGGCCAGCCGACGGAAATCGTGCTGGAAAAATCCGGGCCACGCATGGCCCATGTCCGTATCGATCCACCTGGCGGTGGCAAGGTTTCGCTTTGCGGCATGAGGCTCTCGCTGGCGGGCCAGGACCGCGGTTACGTCGTGGTTGGTGCCCATCAGGTGGAGCAGGCCGGCGAAGGCCAATGCCTGGTGTTGTCGTCGGCGGCCGATGCGGCCGATCCGCAGGTGGTGCTGGCCGGAGATGCGGCGCTGAACGCGTCGATACGCGCGGCCAAGCGCTGGCATAGGCTCTACCAGGGCGTTCTCTGCGCGGGCGTCGTTCTGTTGGCGGTGGCCCTGTTCGGCCTGCGCTGGCTGCTGCTGGCGCCGATCCGCCGCTTCCCGCGCCTGCGCTGGCTGGAGTGGCTGGACGGACGTGCCCATTGGGTATGCGCAGGGCTGATGCTGGTGTTCGGTGGCCTCTATGCGCTGCAGACGCCGCCAGGCGCGGTGCCGGATGAGGGGGCGCATCTGGCCAAGATCGCCAAGATCCATGCCGGGGCTCCGTTTGGCGGGGCGCCGGGGGATCTGTTCCCCGAAGTGGCGCTGATGTACGGCCCCTTTTCCAAATACCTGGACAACAAGCAGCCGCTCTCGGCCGAGCGCATGGAACGGCAGCTCGGTCAGCCGGTCATCTGCTCGGCCACGACGACGGAAATGGCACGTGGCGCAGATCCTTATTTCCCGCATCAATATGCGCTTTCTACCGCCGCCTTCGCCGTCGCGTGCGCGACCGGCTCTTCGTTCGGTACCTTCCTTTATTCGGCACGTTTCCTGAATCTGCTGCTGGCTACCGTACTGGTCGGGATCGGCGTTGCTTTCGGTGGGCGCGCCAGATGGGCACTGGCTCTCATCGCGCTGCTGCCGATGTCGATGTTCCAGATGGCCTCGCTGTCGGCCGATTCGCTTGTCATCAGCCTGAGCATCGCCTGGATCGGGCTTACCGCCGGATTGGCGAGCGGGCAGGTGGAAGTACGCCGGGTTGTGGGGTTGCTGTGGGTGCTGGCCATCTCCGTCGGACTGCTCAAACCGGGAGCGGCGTGGATACTGGGAAGCCTGCTGTTCTGCCGCGATGCGTTCAGGCGTTCAGGCATTTCGTACGTTCGGGCGCTCGCCTGCTTCCTGGTGCTGCCCTGGATACTGCATCTGGGGTTGATCGCCTCGGTCGACTCCGACAGCATCGTGCGCGACGGGGTCGACCCGCAGGCGAACATGCAACTGCTGAAGAGCGATCCGGCCGTATTCCTGCATCTTGTCGGCAATACCTTTTTCGGTGACTACAACCAGCATCTCTACCGGATGATGGTCGGCATCCTGGGATGGATCGACGTGCCGCTCTCCGAATGGGCGTACCCGCTGGCAGGCGTCGCACTGCTGGCCGCACTGTTCCTCGGCAGCAATCGCGAGGACCTGTTCCCCTGGCGGTGGGCTGCGCCGGCGTCGCTGGTGATGGCGGCAGGATCGGCCGTGCTCATATCCCTGCCTTTGTACGCGCGCTGGACTTCGCTGGATGCGCCTATCGTGCAGGGACTGCAGGGACGCTACTTCCTGCCGACGCTGGCATTCGTCTGGGCGGGCGTGGCGATGCGGAGTCCAGATCTTGTCAGGACCGTACTGCTGGCCCTGGTCATGGGCGCTGCGGTCGCATTGAACATCGATGCATTGGATCGCCTGCACCAAGCGTATTTCGTGCTGGGCCGGTAACTGGATCCGCGTCGCCCCGTGCTGCAGGCACGGGGCGACGCGATCACTCAGGCCAGCGCCGCTTCCAGCTCCGGCAGCAGGGCGAACAGGTCGCCGACCAGTCCGATGTCGGCCACCTCGAAGATCGGCGCGTCGCCGTCCTTGTTGATGGCCACGATGGTGCCGGCGTCCTTGATGCCGGTCAGGTGCTGGATGGCGCCGGAGATGCCGACGGCGACGTACAGCTCGGGGGCGATGATCTTGCCGGTCTGGCCGACCTGCATGTCGCTGGGCACGTAGCCGGCATCGACGGCGGCGCGCGAGGCGCCCACGGCGGCGCCGAGCTTGTCGGCCAGCTGGTAGATCACCTTGAAGTTCTCTTCCGAGCCGACGCCGCGGCCGCCGGAGACCACGCGCCTGGCGCTCTGCAGGTCCGGGCGGTCGCTCTTGCCGGCGGCCAGGCCGACGAAGCGGGTGTGCGAGGGCAGGGCGGCATCGACGCTGACCGCTTCGACCGGGGCACTGTTGCCCTTGGCCGCTTCCGGCCAGGAGGCGGCGCGCACGGTGGCCACGACCACCTGGTCGGCCGGCACCTCGACGGTGATGATGGCGTTGCCGGCGTAGATCGGGCGCTTGAAGGTGTGCGGGCCTTCGACGGCCATCAGGTCCGAGACCTGGTTGACGCCCAGCAGCGCGGCCACGGCCGGCATCAGATCCTTGCCGGTGGTGGTGGACGGGCCGAACACGTGGCTGTAGCCGGCGGCCGCCTTGGCGATCTGCGGGGCCAGCACCTGCGCCAGTGCGTGTTCGTTGGCCGGGTTGGCGACGGTCAGCACCCGGCCGACGCCGGCGATCTGCGCGGCCTGCGCGGCGACGGCGGCCGGGTCGGCGGCCAGCACCAGCACGTCGATGTCGCCACCGATGGCGGCGGCGGCCGAGACGGTCTTGGCGACGGCGCTGTTGAGCTTGCCGTCCAGGTGTTCGGCGATGACGAGAATCTTGGCCATTACAACAACCCCTTCTGCTTGAGTGCGGCCACCAGTTCGGCGGCGTCCTTCACCATCACGCCCTTGCTGCGCTTGGCCGGGGCGGCGTAGTGGGTGGTCTTGAACGTATCGGCGGCTTCGACGCCCAGGTCGGCCAGCTGCAGGGTCTCCAGCGGCTTGGCCTTGGCCTTCATGATGTCCGGCAGCTTGATGAAGCGCGGCTCGTTCAGGCGCAGGTCGGTGGTGATCACCGCCGGCAGGTCCACTTCCAGCGTTTCCAGGCCGGCGTCGACCTCGCGGGTGACCGTGGCCTTGCCGTCGGCGATCTCAACTTTAGAGGCGAAGGTGGCCTGCGGGCGTGCCCACAGCGTGGCCAGCATCTGCCCGGTCTGGTTGGCGTCGTCGTCGATGGCCTGCTTGCCGAGGATGACCAGGTCCGGCTGTTCCTTCTCCACCAGCTTGAGCAGGGTGCGCGCGGCGGTCAGCGGCTGGATGGCCTGGTCGGTGACCACGTGGATGGCGCGGTTGGCGCCCATGGCCAGGCCGTTGCGCAGGTGCGCCTGGGCGTCGGCCGGGGCGATGGTGGCGACCACGACTTCGGTGGCGATGCCCTTGTCGCGCAGGCGCAGGGCTTCTTCCAGCGCGATTTCGTCGAACGGGTTGGGCGAGAGCTTGACGCCGTCGGTGACCACGCCGGAACCATCCGGCTTGACCTGAATGCGGACGTTGTAGTCCACCACGCGCTTGTACGCGACGAGGATTTTCATGTGCTGCGGGATCCTTCGGTTGCAGGGGGCCGGCGCCAAATGCCGGACGGAGGAAAGCCCCGATTCTAGCGGGTGGGGGAGTCCCGTGCGAACGCGTATGGATACCTGTGGGGCGCGCAGGACGATGCCTCGGCCGCAGCCGGCGCCGGCCGCCGGTGCCGCGCGTTTCGGTGGCGGCAAGGCAGCGGGGGTGGGGCTGCCTGTATCCTGTGCCGCCTGGAGCAAGCTCCGGATCGCTGGGATCCGGGCGAATGGACGGTACAGGAGATAAAGACAGTGCCCACCTGGCTAGTGACCGGCGGTGCCGGCTTCATCGGCGGCAACTTCGTGCTGGAGGCGGTCGCCCGCGGCATCAAGGTCGTCAACCTCGATGCCCTGACCTACGCAGGCAACCTGCGCACGCTGGCGAGCCTGGAGGGCAACCCGGGGCATGTCTTCGTGCAGGGCGACATCGGCGACCGCGCCCTGGTCGAGCGCCTGCTGGCCGAACACCAGCCCGACGCGGTGCTGAACTTCGCCGCCGAGAGCCATGTGGACCGCTCGATCGACGGCCCCGGCGCCTTCATCCAGACCAACGTGGTCGGCACCCTGGGCCTGCTCGAAGCGGTGCGCGACTACTGGAAGGCGCTGCCGGCCGGGAAGGGCGAGGCCTTCCGCTTCCTGCATGTCTCCACCGACGAGGTCTACGGCACGCTGGGCGAGACCGGCAAATTCACCGAAACCACGCCGTATGCGCCCAATTCGCCGTACTCGGCGTCCAAGGCCGCCTCGGACCACCTGGTGCGCGCGTTCCACCACACCTACGGGCTGCCGGTGCTGACCACCAACTGCTCCAACAACTACGGCCCGTATCATTTCCCGGAGAAGCTCATCCCGCTGGTGATCGCCAAGGCGCTGGCCGGCGAGCCGCTGCCGGTGTACGGCGACGGCAAACAGGTGCGCGACTGGCTGTTCGTGGCCGACCACTGCGAGGCGATCCGCACCGTGCTGGCCAAGGGCCGGGTCGGCGAGACCTACAACGTCGGCGGCAACTCGGAAAAGCAGAACATCGAGGTGGTGCAGGCGATCTGCGCGCTGCTGGACCAGCGCCGTCCGCGCGCCGACGGGCAGCCGCGCAGCAGCCAGATCACCCATGTCGCCGACCGCCCCGGCCATGACCGCCGCTACGCGATCGACGCCTCCAAGCTGAAGGACGAACTGGGCTGGGAACCGGCCTACACCTTCGAGCAGGGCATCGCCTTCACCGTGGACTGGTACCTGGACAACCAGGCATGGGTCGACGGCGTGCTCGACGGCAGCTACCGCCTCCAGCGCATCGGCACCTCCGCCTGAAGCCAAGGACCCGACATGACCCAACGCAAAGGCATCATCCTCGCCGGCGGTTCCGGCACGCGCCTGTATCCGATCACCAAGGGCGTCAGCAAGCAGCTGCTGCCGGTGTACGACAAGCCGATGATCTATTACCCGCTGAGCGTGCTGATGATGGCCGGCATCCGCGAGGTGCTGATCATCAACACCCCGCACGAGCAGGCGCTGTTCCAGGCGCTGCTGGGCGACGGCTCGCAGTGGGGCATGGACATCCAGTACGCGGTCCAGCCCAGTCCCGACGGCCTGGCCCAGGCCTACCTGATCGGCCGCGATTTCGTCGGCGGCAAGCCGAGCTGCCTGGTGCTGGGCGACAACATCTTCCACGGCCATGGCCTGCGCGACACGCTCAAGCGCGCCGATGCCCGCGACGCGGGCGCGACCGTGTTCGGCTACTGGGTCAACGACCCGGAGCGTTACGGCGTGGCCGAGTTCGATCCGGACGGCAAGGTCGTCGGCCTGGTCGAGAAGCCGGAGAATCCGCGCTCCAACTACGCGGTGACCGGCCTGTATTTCTACGATGGCAACGCCAGCGACTACGCCGCCGCGCTCAAGCCTTCGCCGCGCGGCGAGCTGGAGATCACCGACCTGAACAAGTGCTACCTGGACGCGGGCAGGCTGTACCTGGAGCAGCTGGGACGCGGTTACGCCTGGCTCGACACCGGCACCCACCAGTCGCTGCTGGAGGCGTCCAACTTCATCGAGACCATCCAGACCCGCCAGGGCCTGCAGGTCTGCTGCCCGGAGGAAATCGCCTACGGGCAGGGCTGGATCGGCGCCGGCGAGCTGGAAGCGCTGGCCGCGCCGCTGCTCAAGAACGGCTACGGCCAGTACCTGCAGAAGCTGCTGCAGCGCGGAGTGGTGCCATGAAGGTGATCCAGACGACGCTGCCGGGCTGCGTGGTGATCGAGCCGGCGGTGTTCGGCGATGCGCGCGGCATGTTCTTCGAGACCTGGAACGCCGAGCGTTTCGCCGGGCACGGGCTGCCGGCGAAATTCGTGCAGAGCAACGTCTCCACCTCGGTCAAGGGCGTGCTGCGCGGCCTGCATTACCAGTGGCCGCGGCCGCAGGGCAAGCTGGTCAGCGTGCTCGAGGGCGAGGTCTACGACGTGGCGGTGGACATCCGCCGCGGTTCGCCGACCTTCGGCCGCTGGGAAGCGGTGCTGCTCAGCGCGGAGAACCACCGCCAGTTCTGGATCCCGGAAGGGTTCGCGCATGGTTTCGCGGTGCTGTCCGAACGCGCGGTGTTCAGCTACCTGTGCACCGATGTCTACGTGAAGGAGGCCGATGCCGGCGTGCGCTGGAACGACGCGGACATCGCGGTGGACTGGCCGATCAGCGCGCCCACGCTCTCGGCCAAGGACGAGGGCGCGCCGTTCCTGAAGGACATCGCCGAGGACCGGCTGCCGGTATACGCGCCATGACGGTGCTGGTGTTCGGCGGCAACGGCCAGGTCGGCCGCGAGCTGTTGCGCGCGCTGGCGCTGCTGGGCCCGGTGGTGGCTACCACCCGTAGCGGCACCCTGCACGACGGCAGCGCCTGCGAAGTAGCCGATTTCGACCAGCCCGATCGCCTGCCGGCGCTGCTGGACCGCGTGCGGCCCACGGTGGTGGTCAACGCGGCGGCCTATACCGCGGTGGATCGCGCCGAGCAGGAGCCGGAGGCGGCGCTGCGCGCCAACGCGCAGGCGCCGGGCGTGATCGCGCGCTGGTGCGCGGCCCATGGCGTGCCGCTGGTGCATTACTCCACCGACTACGTCTTCGACGGACAGGGCAATACGCCCTACCGCGAGGACGCGCCGACCGCGCCGCTGGGCGTGTACGGCACCAGCAAGCGCGACGGCGAGGACGCGGTGCGTGCCGCGGGCGGGCGCCACCTGATCTTCCGCACCGCGTGGGTGTATGCCGCGCACGGCGGCAATTTCCTGCGCACCATGCTGCGCGTGGGCGCCGAGCGCGAGCAGCTGCGCGTGGTCGCCGACCAGGTCGGCACGCCGACGCCGGCGGCGCTGATCGCCGACGTCACCGCGCAGGCGCTGCGGCATCCGGGCGGCCTGTCCGGCACCTGGCACCTGACCGCCTCCGGGCAGACCAGCTGGCACGGTTTTGCCGAAGCGATCTTCGCCGAGGCGCTGGCCGCCGGCGTGCTGGCGAAGGTGCCGGCCGTGGACGCGATTCCCAGTTCGGAGTACCCGACGCCGGCCCGGCGCCCGGCATGGTCGGTGCTGGACAACGGCCGGCTGCAGCAGGACTTCGGCATCGCGCTGCCGGCGTGGCAGGACGGGTTGAAGCGGGTGATGGCGGAGATCGCGGCCGCCTGACGTGGACCGCATCGGGTACCGACAGCAATCCCGGCCAATGGCCGGGATTGCTGTTTGCGGGAGAGCGCTTCAGCTGCGCCCGTAGGTGTCCTCGAAACGCACGATGTCGTCCTCGCCGAGGTAGCTGCCGGACTGCACCTCGATCAGCTCCAGCGGCAGCTTGCCGGGGTTGCGCAGGCGGTGGGTCACGCCCAGCGGAATATAGGTGCTCTGGTTCTCGCCGAGCAGCAGCACCTCGTCGCCGCGGGTGACCTCGGCGGTGCCGCTGACGACCACCCAGTGCTCGGCGCGGTGGTGGTGCATCTGCAGGCTCAGCGTGCCGCCGGGCTTGACCGTGATGCGCTTGACCTGGAAACGCTCGCCGTTGTCGATGGAGTCGTAGGCGCCCCACGGGCGATAGACCTTGCGGTGCCAGCTGGCCTCGGCGCGGCCTTCGGCCTTCAGTCGCGCCACCACGTCCTTGACCTCCTGCATGCGGTCGGCCTTGCCGACCAGCACCGCGTCGTCGGTCTGCACCACGATCACGTCGTCCAGGCCCACCAGCGCCACCAGCCGCTCGCTGTAGGCATAGGTGTTGCGGCAGTCGATGGCGATCACGTCGCCGCGGTGGGCGTTGCCGTCGCCGTCCTGGGTGGAGACGTCGCGCAGCGCGGTCCATGAGCCGACGTCGTTCCAGCCCGCGTCCAGCGCCACCACCACCGCGTCGGCGGTCTTTTCCATCACCGCGTAGTCGATCGAGTCCGACGGCACCGCCGCGAACGCTTCGGCATCGAGCCGGGTGAAATCGGCATCGCGGCGCGCGCCTTCCCAGGCGCTGCGGCTGCGTTCGAGCATGGCCGGGTTGAAACGTGCCAGTTCCTCCAGGTAACGCGAGGCGCGGAACAGGAACATGCCGCTGTTCCACAGGTACTGGCCGCTGGCGACGTAACCGGTGGCAGTATCCAGGTCGGGTTTCTCGACGAAGCGTTCGACGGCGCGCGCGCCGTCGCCGGGCGCGGCCTTGATGTAGCCGTAGCCGGTTTCCGGGCCGGTCGGGACGATGCCGAAGGTCACCAGCTTGCCTGTCGCCGCGGCGGCCGCGGCCTGGCGCACGGCGTCGTGGAAGGCGGCCTCGTCGGCGATCACGTGGTCCGACGGCAGTACCAGCAGCAGCGGATCCTCGCCGCCGCGGGTGGCTTCCAGCGCGGCCACGGCGATGGCCGGCGCGGTGTTGCGGCCGACCGGTTCGAGGATGATCGCCTGCGGTTCGGCGCCCACCTGCTGCAGCTGCTCGGCGGCGACGAAGCGGTGCGTCTCGTTGGCGATCACCAGCGGCCCGTGCGCGGCGACGGCCGCGACCCGGCGCCAGGTGGCCTGCAGCATGGTCTGTTCGCCGGCCAGCGGCAGGAACTGCTTGGGATAGGCCTCGCGCGAGAGCGGCCACAGGCGGGTGCCGGAGCCGCCGGACAGGATGACGGGCGTGATGTCGCTCATGACAGCCTCAGGCCGAAAGCAGGGTGGAGATTTCGTCGGTGCGCGCCTTCAGCAGCGCGGCGTCGCCGCGCGACTCGACGTTGAGCCGCAGCAGCGGCTCGGTATTGGAACTGCGCAGGTTGAAGCGCCAGTCGCCGAAATCGGCGCTGATGCCGTCGGTGTGGTCCAGCGCCGGCGCGTGCGCGGCGAAGTGCTGCATGACGCGCTCGACCGCGGCCCTCGCGTCGGCCACCTTGAAGTTGATCTCGCCGCTGCACGGATAGGCGGCCATGCGGTCCTCGACCAGCGCGGCCAGCGACTGGCCGCTCTCGGACACCAGCTGGGCGATCAGCAGCCACGGGATCATGCCCGAGTCGGCATAGGCGAACTGGCGGAAATAATGGTGCGCGCTCATCTCGCCGCCGTAGACCGCGTTCTCGGCGCGCATCTTCTCCTTGATGAAGGCGTGCCCGCTCTTGCACAGCACCGGCATGCCGCCGGCCGCCTCCACCATCTCCACCGTGTTCCACACCAGGCGCGGGTCGTGCACGACCTTGCCGCCGGGATTGCGCGCCAGGATCGCCTTGGCGAGCAGGCCGACGAGGTAATAGCCCTCGATGAAGCGGCCGTCATGGTCGAAGAAGAAGCAGCGGTCGAAGTCGCCATCCCAGGCGATGCCGAAATCCGCGCCGTGCGCGCGCACCGCCTCGGCGGTGGCGGCGCGGTTCTCCGGCAGCAGCGGATTGGGAATGCCGTTGGGGAAGCTGCCGTCGGGTTCATGGCAGATGCGCACGAATTCCAGCGGCAGGTGCGGGGCGAGCAGGTCGACGATGGCGCCAGCGCCGCCGTTGCCGGCATTGACCACCAGTTTCAGCGGCTTGAGCGCGGCCACGTCCACGTAGGACAGCAGGTGCGCGATGTAGGCGCTCTTGTCGTGCCGTTCGACCTGCCCGGCGCGCGGCGCCTGCGCCGGCGCGCCATCGGCCGCCACGGCGTCGGAAATGGCGAACAGGCCGGTATCGGAGCTGATCGGCCGCGCCTGCTCCTTGACCAGCTTCATGCCGTTGTAGTCCATCGGGTTGTGGCTGGCGGTGACCATCACCCCGCCGGCCGCGCCCAGGTGGTCGGTCTGGAAATAGACCTCCTCGGTGCCGCACAGGCCGATGTCGATCACCTCGCGGCCTTCGCCGCGCAGCCCGGCGGCCAGCGCGTCCTGCAGGCCGGGGCTGGTCAGGCGCACGTCGTGGCCCAGCACCACCGGGCCGTCGCCGAGCCGGGCCGACAGGGCCTTGCCGATCCTGCGCGCGAGGTCCTCGTTGAGTTCCTCGGGCACGCGGCCGCGGATGTCGTAGGCCTTGAACGCGGGTAATGGCATGCGGGCAACCTGTCGATGCGGGAAAGACGCCCAGTTTAGTCGCTCGGCGGTGAGCGGGCCGTTCGCGGCTGGACGAAGGTCCAAGAGGGGCGGCGATGGACTGCGGCTAGAATGCGGCCATCCTTTGACTGTGGGCGTGATGCGATGAGCGATCCTTCAACCCTGAGCGGGCGGCGCGGCAAGGTGGTTGCCGATGCGGCCCAGGCCCTGGCCGGCGTGGTCGCCGACGGGCAGACCCTGGCGGTCGGCGGCTTCGGCCTGTGCGGCATTCCCGAGGCTCTGATCGCGGCGCTGCGCGATTCCGGCGCGACCGGCCTGACCGTGATCTCCAACAACGCCGGCGTGGACGGCTTCGGCCTCGGCCAGCTGCTGGAAACCCGGCAGATCCGCAAGATGATTTCCTCCTACGTGGGCGAGAACAAGGAGTTCGAGCGGCAGTTCCTGGCCGGCGAACTGGAACTGGAGTTCAACCCGCAGGGCACCCTGGCCGAGCGGCTGCGCGCCGGCGGCGCGGGCATCCCGGCGTTCTTCACCGCCACCGGCTACGGCACGGTGGTGGCCGAAGGCAAGGAAACCCGCGAATTCGACGGCAAGCACTACGTGATGGAGACCGCGCTGAAGGCCGACGTGTCGCTGGTCAAGGCGTGGAAGGCCGACGAGGCCGGCAACCTGATGTTCCGCAAGACCGCGCGCAACTTCAACCCGGCCTGCGCCATGGCCGGCAAGGTCTGCGTGGTGGAAGTGGAGGAGATCGTGCCGGTGGGCGCGATCGACCCGGACCAGGTACACCTGCCGGGCATCTACGTCGACCGCATCGTGCTGAACGCGACCCCGGAAAAACGCATCGAACAACGCACCATCCGTCAGGGTGAGTGAACGCGTTTGGCCGATGCCCTGCCGGCGTCGGCCGCGTTTGCGACCGTCCGGCCATGTCCGGGTCGGGGTCTGACGAAGCGATGAATCCGCGCCAGGGATGGCGACTACAGCCTATGAATACTGGAGAGAAGCAAAATGGCCTGGACCCGTGACGAGATGGCGCAGCGCGCCGCGCGCGAACTGACCGACGGCGCCTACGTGAACCTGGGCATCGGCCTGCCGACGCTGGTGGCCAACCACATCCCCGAAGGCGTGGACGTGTGGCTGCAGTCGGAGAACGGCCTGCTCGGCATCGGCCCGTTCCCGACCGACGCCGAGGTCGACGCCGACCTGATCAACGCCGGCAAGCAGACCGTGACCGCGCGCGCCGGCGCCAGCTATTTCGGCAGCCACGATTCGTTCGCGATGATCCGCGGCGGCCATATCAACCTGGCGATCCTCGGCGCCATGCAGGTCACCGACAAGGGCGACCTGGCCAACTGGATGGTGCCGGGCAAGATGGTCAAGGGCATGGGCGGGGCGATGGACCTGGTGGCCGGCGTGCAGCGGGTGGTGGTGCTGATGGAGCACACCGCCAAGAACGGCGAGCACAAGATCCTGCCCGAGTGCACGCTGCCGCTGACCGGCGTGGGCGTGGTGGACCGCATCATCACCGACCTAGCGGTGTTCGACGTCACCGATGCCGGCCTCACGCTGGTGGAAGCGGCGCCGGGCGTTGAGATGGAAGAGCTGAAGACCCGGACCGGCGTGCCGTTCGCGCACGCCTGATCCGCCTCGCTGGGCCACCCTGTGGCCCAGCGTCGTCAGTGGCGTTGCGCGTAGGCGTAGGGCGCTGCCGTATCGACAGGCAGGCCGAGCAGCCCGGCGGCCGTGGTCTGCCTGAAGCCGGCATCGCGCGCGGCCAGGGTGAAGACCCGCTCGACCGCGTGCGCCAGCGTGCCGTCCACCTGGCCGGCCTCGGCCTCGAACTGCGACGGCTGCAGGTGGCCGTCCAGAAGCGGGCGCAGCGCCGACAGGCGTACCCAGAACATGCTGCCGGCGATGAACGTGTCGCGCTCGACATTCGGCTGCGCGACGCCCAGGCGGCTGAGCAGCACACGCACGTTGCGCTCGTTGGCGCCCCAGTAGAAATGCAGCGGCTGGACATGGCCTTCCGGCGCGACCAGTCCCAGGTCGGGCTGCGCGTCGAACGCCTGAACGATGGCCGCGGCCCTGTCGGGCGCCAGCAGGCGCCCGATCAGCTCGTTGCGCCACTGCTCGCCGTCCTGGCGGTGCGTGGAGCGCTTGGTATGCAGCTTGAGCACCAGGTCCTCGCCCTCGTCGAGCAGGCGTCCGGCGACGTGCAGGAACGGCAGGATGTCGCGGCCATGGTTGGCGAAGGCGTGCACCTCCACCTCCATGCCGCGCGCCTGCGCGATGCGTTCGATCTCGTCCTTCCGCTCCGGCGGCGTGGTGGCCACGATCCGCCACGGCAGGCCGCTGGCGTGCAGCGCCTGCAGCAGTTCGTCGAAGACGTCCGGGTACCAGGCGTGGATCACCGCGCACGGGCGCGCGGCGGCCGGTCGTACGGGTGGCGGCGCCAGCGCCTGCCGGGTGGCGTCCAGCCAAGCATGGCCCAGCCGCGCATCGGGTTCCAGCACCGCGCCCTCGGCCCATTCGTTCCAGGCGTTGACGAACACCAGGCGCCGGTCGGCGGGAACCGCAGCCAGCCGCCCGTGCACGGTCGCGCGCAGCCAGTCGCGATAGCCGCGCGGCGAGGCGTGCAGGAAGATGCGGCCCCTGCCCGGACGGCGCGGCTCGTTGTCCCAGCCGGGATTCACCCCGGGATACAGCGTATAGGCGGGCAGGGGCCGCGCCGCGGCCTCGCGCGCGAGCTCGCGCCAGTCGCGCACATCGCCGGCGAAGTCCGGGTTGAGCAGCCATTGGTCGGCAGCCAGCGACCGCGGGTTGCTCATGTTCGGCGGGAACTCGACTGCTGCATCGAAACCGATATCGCGCGGATCGGGCCGCTCGAATCCCTGCACATAGGCCAGGTGGATCTCGCCGAGGCCGTTGTCGCGGCACCACTGACGCCAGCGCTGCGCGGTGGCGCGTGGATCGGGCAGCAGATGCGGGCGGTAGACCAGCAGCATCGGCCGCCCGTCGACCTTCAGTGCGCGGCGGTCGCGCAGGTAGGGCGCGACGTGGGCGATGAAGGCCAGATCGTCATCGGCGCTGTGCTGCTGGCCGATCAGCACCTCGCCCTCGCGCCCGTCCCAGCGCCGGGTCCAGTTCTCGTTGGCCCAGCACAGGCAGAACGGCAGCTCGATGCCGTCGTCCGCCAGCCACTGCCGCAGCGGGTCTTCCATCAGGGTGCGGCCGCTGAACCAGTAGTAATAGAAGCAGAACGCGCCGATGCCGTACTCGGCGGCCAGCCGCGCCTGGTCGCGCATCACCTGCGGGTTGCGCAGGTCGTAGAAACCCAGGTCCGCCGGCAGCCGCGGCTGCGCGTGGCCCTCGAACTGCGGCAGTGCCCGGGTGACGTTGCGCCATTCGGTGAAGCCCTTGCCCCACCAGGCGTCGTTCTCGGCGAACGCGTGGAACTGCGGCAGGTAGAACGCGACCAGCGTGGCGGGCAGGGGCGTGGGGAGGTCGGCCTTGCGGTACGGCACGTGGCCGATCGCGGGCTCGTCGGCCCGGTGCAGTGGCCGGGTGACGCGCAGGGCGGCTTCCGTTTCCGGCGCGTGGCCGCGCGGCGGTCGCGGGAGCATCCCGCCGAAGCGGTCCAGCAGGTGGTTGCGCCACCTGTCGCGGCGGGCATCGGAGATCGGCAGGGCGCGGAACGCCTGTCGCAGCAGCTGGTGGAGCGCCTGGGGCAGGGAGGGGAAGGGCATCGATCGAAGCATCGCCGGCGACGGGAATGGGGCGCGGAGGTCAAGGGACGCAGTGCGTGCCGGTGCCCGCCGCCGCCCGGGATTCTAGGCCAATGCGCCATCGGACCGCCGTTGCGGCCTCCCCGGGGGCGTCCGCCGGCGGCGATGCGGCAGCCGGATCGCCTACAATCCGCGTCCTTCCGAACGATGACGACGTGTCGATGCCCGCAAAGCCGATGTCCGCCGCTGGAAAGCTGTTCGCTGTCGCCGCGCTGATCGAGGGCGCGACCTGGGCCGGGCTGCTGGTCGGCATGCTGCTCAAGTACGGCACGCAGACGACCGAACTGGGCGTGTGGCTGTTCGGGCGCCTGCACGGGCTGGCGTTCCTGTTCTACGTGGTGGCAAGCGTGTATGCCGGCGTGCGCCAGCGCTGGCCGCTGTGGGCGCTGCTGCTGGCCCTGCTGGCGGCGGTGCCGCCGCTGGTCACCGTGCCGCTGGAATGGTGGTTCCGCCGACGCGGCCTGCTGTCGCCCGCGCGCTGAGCGGGCGCCGCGTCGCGGCGGCCCTGCGTGGCGCGGCCGTGGCCGCTGGTTCCGGGGATGCCGGTCGGGCACGAACGGCGCTTCCGGCCGCTCCCATCGGGCATGTTCGCAGCCTGTTTAGGTTCGATCTTCTAGCTTTGGCGCCTGTCTGACTCTCGGAGAGCCCCGTGCACCACGGAAGCCCTGTTCCCGTTGCCGCCCGCCTGCCGGCAGCGGCGTTCCTTTTCCGCCCGGCGCGTCCGGGCGAGCGGTGGATTCCATGACCGATCCGCACCGCGCCGCGCGCGACGCCGGCATCGCCGTGCTGCCGGCGGAAAGCCCGTTGTCCATGCCTGAACAGTCGCTGCGGCAGGGCCGGCTGCAGGGGCGGCGGCAGGACACCTCGCCGCCGAACATCGTATTGCGCCGGCTGTACGTGTTCGGCACCACGGCGGCAATGACCGTGGTGGCCACCTGGATGATGGCGCGGGTGCTGGCCAATGGCGGCATCAACGTGCTCGAAGCCTGCCTGCTGGGGCTGTTCGTGCTGCTGTTCGCGTGGATCGCGTTCTCCTTCGTCAGCAGCCTGGCCGGCCTGCAGGCGCTGCTGCGCGGGCGCCGCAAGCTGGGCATCCATCCGCACGCGCCGCTGCCGGAACTGCACACCCGCACCGCGCTGCTGATGCCCACCTACAACGAGGACCCGCGGCGGATGATGGCCGGGCTGCAGGCCATCTACGAATCGGTGGCGGCCACCGGCCAGCTCGACCGCTTCGATTTCTTCGTGCTCAGCGACACCACGCGCCCGGCCATCGGCCGTGCCGAGGAGCAGGTATTCGCGCGGCTGGTCGAGGCCACCGGCGGCCGCGGCCGGCTGTTCTACCGGCGCCGTGCCGACAATGCCGGGCGCAAGGCCGGCAACATCGCCGACTGGGTGCGGCGTTTCGGCGGCGCCTATCCGCAGATGCTGATCCTGGACGCGGACAGCCTGATGACCGGCGAGGTGATCGTGCGCCTGGCCTCGGCGATGGAAAAACATCCCGGCGTCGGCCTGATCCAGTCGCTGCCGGCGGTGGTCGGCGGCCGCACCGCGTTCGCGCGCATGCAGCAGTTCGGCGGCCGCGTCTACGGCCCGGTGATGGCCTACGGCGTGGCCTGGTGGCACGGCGCCGAGAGCAACTACTGGGGCCACAACGCGGTGATCCGCACCCGCGCCTTCGCCGAGCAGGCCGGCCTGCCGGAACTGCCCGGGCGCAAGCCGTTCGGCGGCCACGTGCTCAGCCACGATTTCGTCGAGGCCGCGCTGATGCGCCGCGGCGGCTGGGCCGCGCACATGGTGCCCTACCTGCAGGGCAGCTACGAGGAAGGCCCGCCGACGCTGACCGACCTGCTGATCCGCGACCGCCGCTGGTGCCAGGGCAACCTGCAGCACTCCAAGGTGGTCACCGCCGCCGGGCTGCACTGGATCAGCCGCGTGCACATGCTGGTCGGCATCGGCCATTACTTCACCGCGCCGATGTGGGCGATGTTGATGTTGATCGGCATGGCTATCCCGCTGGTCCACGGCGGCATCGACCTTGCCGAGGAGCTGCACCTGCGCCTGTCGCCGGCGCATTACTGGCGCGGCCTGGACGAGCAGGGCGTGCTGTGGGTGTTCGCCGTGACCATGGGCGTGCTGCTGGCGCCCAAGGCGATGGGCTACGTGGCCATGCTCAGTGCGCGCGGCGAGCGGCAGGGCTGTGGCGGCGCCCTGCGCGCGTTCGCCTCGATGTTGCTGGAAACCGTGCTGGCCGCGTTGATGGCGCCGGTGGTGATGTACGTGCAGTCGCGCGGCGTGGCCGAGGTGCTGGCCGGCAGGGACTCGGGCTGGGACGCGCAGCAGCGCGACGACGGCAGGGTTTCCTGGGTGGCGCTGCTACGCAGCTACGGTGGGCTGAGCGTGTTCGGCGTGGCGATGGGGGCGATGGCCTACGCGGTGTCGCCGTCGCTGGCGGCCTGGATGGCGCCGGTGGTGATCGGCATGGCGCTGGCGGTGCCGGTGGTGGGCCTCACCTCCTCGCGCAAGATCGGCGACTGGCTGCGCCGGCATCGCCTGCTGTCCATTCCCGAGGAAAGCGCGCCGCCGCCGGTGCTGGTGCGTGCGGCGGAATTGCGTGCGGCGGCGATGCAGGAGCCGCTTTCCGTGGAGTAACAGGGCGACTTCTTGTTTTTCTGACGGTCGGGATTTTTGGTTTGGTTTACGGCTGTAGAACGGACCGGGTGTCGTAACGGTCCAAAGGCGAAGATGCCTTCGCCTTCGCCTTCGCCTTCGCCTTCGCCTTCGCCTTCGCTGCTGCCGTGGTTTTGCCCTGCTCTTGGCTTTTGCTTTCAGGGTCCCCTTCCGTAGCGACGGAGCCGGCGGGAAAAACCCGAAGGGCGACGTGCAGGGATGCACGTCGTTTTTCGACGAGACATGGATGTCTCGTCGAAAAATCCCGCCGGCGGAGTGGACCCGGAGTGCCGCAGGCACGGAGGGCGCGGAGGCAGGGGCGTGTTTCTTTTGGCTATCTTTTCTTTGCACGAGCAAAGAAAAGTAGCTCACGCCCCGAAGGGGAGCGAAAGCCTTTGATCCTGATTCTGCTCTTGCTCTGGGCTTCCCTTGGACGTCTGTGCCAGCACGATAGGCAAAAAGGCCAAGCCAGAGGCCAGCCAGAGCTAGAGGCCAAACATGAAATCGGGAGCTTGAAAGCACAGCTTTCGCCCCTGCTTCGCAGGAGCGAGTTACTTCTCTTTGCTCGTGCAAAGAGAAGTAACCAAGAGAAACACGCCCCTGCCTCCGCGCCCGACGCGCTGCGCGCGCCGGGTCCACTCCGCCGGCAGGATTTTTCTACGCGACATCCATGTCGCGTAGAAAAACGGCGTGCGTCCTGCACGCCGCCCTTCGGGTTCTTCCCGCCGGCTCCGTCGCTGCGGAAGGGGACACGGAAGTCAAAAGCCAAAGACAGCAGCAAAATCACGGGCAACAGCAACAGCAACAGCAACAGCAACAGCAACAGCAACAGCAACAGCAACAGCAACAGCAACAGCAACAGCAACAGACCGGCATCGGCTTGGTCTCCTGTCCACAGGCATAATGCGTCCCAGTCCCTTGGAGTCGCATGCAATGCTGGAGACAGTGGAACAGGAAACCGGCGCTTCGCCGGAATGGTCGGTGATCTGGCTGCACGGCCTGGGCGCCGACGGCCACGACTTCGCGCCGATCGTGCCGGAGCTGGTGCGGCCGCACTGGCCGGCGATCCGCTTCGTATTCCCGCATGCGCCCAAGCGCCCGGTCAGCATCAACAACGGCATGCCGATGCGCGCCTGGTACGACATCGTCAGCCTGGATTTCCGCAGCCGCGCCGACGCCACCGGCGTGGCCGAGTCGGTGGCGCAGGTGGAGGAACTGATCGCGCGCGAACAGGCGCGCGGCATCGCGCGCGAGCGCATCCTGCTGGCCGGGTTCTCGCAGGGCGGCGCCATCACCCTGTCCGCCGGCCTGCGGCGGCAGGCGCCGCTGGCCGGGCTGGTCGCGCTGTCCACCTACCTGCCGGAGGTGGATGCCGCCGCCGCGCAGCTGGCCGACGGCGCCACCGCGCAGCCGGTGTTCATGGCCCATGGCAGCGCCGACCCGGTGATCCCGGTGCAGGTGGCCGAGCACAGCAGGCAGGTGCTCGAGCAGCTGGGCTTCGGCGTGGAATGGCACCGCTACCCGATGGCGCATCAGGTCTGCGCCGAGGAAATCCACGCCCTGGGCGACTGGCTGCAGGCGCGCTTCGCGCAGGGCTGAGCCAGGGCGCGGCGGCAGCGGCTGCCGGTCCGCGCCGCGGTTGGCTACCATGCGTCATCCGGGGAGGGATGCAGGGCAAGGGGATGGCGATGAAGGTGCTCATTGCCGATGACGAACCGCTGGCGCGCGAGCGCCTGCGCGTGCTGCTGTGCGCCCACGGCGACGTCAGCGTGGTGGCCGAATCGGCCGACGGCCGGTCGACGCTGGAGGCCTGCGAGCGGGAACGGCCCGACGTGGTGCTGCTGGACATCGCCATGCCCGGCGTCGACGGTCTGGACGTGGCGCGGCACCTGGCGCGGTTCGAGCCGCGCCCGGCGGTGGTGTTCTGCACCGCCTACGACTCGCACGCGCTGTCGGCGTTCGAGGCGGCGGCCATCGATTACCTGATGAAGCCGGTGCGCGGCGAGCGGCTGGCGGCCGCGCTGGAACGGGCGCGCACCTTCCTGGCCGGGCGGGTCGGCGCGGCGGCGCCCGCCGCGCCCGGACGCCGGGTGCTGTGCGCGCGCCTGCGCGGCAACCTGCGGCTGATCCCGCTGGAGGACGTGTTCTACCTGCAGGCCGAGGAAAAATACGTGGTGGTCCACCACGTGCACGGCGAGGACCTGATCGAGGAGTCGCTGCGCTCGCTGGAGGAGGAGTTCGGCGCGCGTTTCGTGCGCATCCACCGCAACTGCCTGGTTTCCCGGCAGCGCCTGCAGGAACTGCGGCGGACCGCGGCCGGGCAGGTGCAGGCGGTGCTGCGCGGCGTGGCGCAGCCGCTGGAGGTCAGCCGCCGCTGCGTGGCGGCGCTGAAGGCGGAACTGGCCGGGGCGTGAGCACTGCGCCGATAATGGCGCCATGAACATGCTGCGCATCGCCACCCGCAAGAGCCCGCTCGCCCTGTGGCAGAGCGAACACGTCGCCGCCCGCCTGCGCCAGGCGCACCCGGGCCTGTCGGTCGAGCTGGTGCCGATGAGCACGCGCGGCGACGAGGTGCTGGACCGCTCGCTGGCCGCCATCGGCGGCAAGGGTCTGTTCCTCAAGGAACTGGAGCTGGCGATGCTGCGCGGCGAGGCCGACTGCGCGGTGCATTCGCTCAAGGACGTGCCGATGGAACTGGACGCGCCGTTCGCGCTGCCGGCGATCCTGGAGCGCGCCGACCCGGCCGACGCCTTCGTCTCCAACCGCTACGCCACGCTGGACGCGCTGCCGCACGGCGCCGTCGTCGGCACCTCGTCACTGCGCCGCCAGGCGCAGCTGCGCGCGCTGCGCCCGGACCTGCAATCGCGCGACCTGCGCGGCAACGTCAACACGCGGCTGGCCAAGCTCGATGCCGGCGACTACGACGCCATCATCCTGGCCTGCGCCGGGCTGGAGCGGCTGGCGCTGGACGGGCGCATCCGCGACCGCCTGCGCGCGCCGCAGTGGCTGCCGGCGCCGGCGCAGGCCGCGGTGGCGGTGGAAAGCCGGGCCGACGCGGCCGACGTGATCGCGCTGCTGGTGGTGCTGGACGATGCCGGCACGCGCGCCTGCGTGGAAGCCGAGCGGGCGATGAACCGAGCGCTGGACGGCAGCTGCCACGTGCCGGTGGCCGGGCTGGCGCAGTGGCGCGGCGGCGACCTGTGGCTGCAGGGACTGGTCGGCGGCGTCGCCGACGGGCGCGTGGTGCGCGCCCAGGCCCAGGGGCCGGGGCGCGACCCGGAGGCGCTGGGCCGCAACGTCGCGCGCCAGCTGCTGGACGGCGGCGCCGGCGAGTTGTTGCGGTAAGGCGGGGAACGGGGAACGGGGAACGGG
>NZ_WIDL01000026.1 GCF_009496535.1 Stenotrophomonas sp. MYb238 | reverse complement strand
GCCTTCTTCGTAGGCTGCGACGTTTCCGTCCAGCGAGCCGCCCATTATAGCCGGCTTTTCCGCTTCGTCAACACCTCGTTTCGAGGTCCGACTCCGCTGCTTCATCCTCAACCCCGAAGGGCCTTCCGGCGAAGCGAGCCGCCTATTATGGCAGCCTTTTCGTTTCCGTCAACACCTCGATGAGGGCGACTTCAACTGCTTCCTTCGCTGCCAACCGGGGTCGGCGGCGAAGGAGCGAGAGTATGCGACCTCTTTGCAGTTTTGTGAAGGGCCGGCGAAGGAAATCCGGAGGGCGGAAGTCCTCCATTCAGTCAGCCGTCCGCGCCACACCTGCCGGCGACCTATAGATATGACTTCAGGCCGCGACCAGCAGCACGCGCGCGAAGGTGCGCTTACCCACCTGCAGCAGGCCCTCGAAGCCCGGCTGCAGGACCGTCTGCGCATCCTCGACGACATTGCCGTCCACTTTCACCGCGCGCTCCTTGAGCTTGCGCGAGGCCTCCGAGTTGCTCGGCGTGAGCCCGGCCGCGGTCAGCAGGGCGCCGATGCGCAGGCCGTCGGCCGGCACCGCCACTTCCTGCAGCGGCAGCTGGGTGATGTCACCCTGCCCGGTCACCGCGGCATTCCAGCCAGCGATGGCCTGCTCGGCGGCGGCGGCATCGTGGAAACGGGTGGTCAGTTCGCGCGCCAGGCGCAACTTGATCTCGCGCGGATTGATCGCGCCGGCCTCGACGTCGGCACGCAGCTGCTTCGCCTCGGCGATGGAAATGTCGAAGCTCAGCAGGTCGATCCAGCGCCACATCAGGTCGTCGCCGATCTTCATGGTCTTGGTGACGATGTCGATGGCCGGTTCGCTGATGCCGATGTAATTGCCCAGCGACTTGGACATCTTGTTGACACCGTCCAGGCCTTCCAGCAGCGGCATGGTCAGCACGATCTGCGGCTTCTGGCCGTAGTGCTCCTGCAGGCCGCGGCCCATCAGCAGGTTGAACTTCTGGTCGGTGCCGCCGAGCTCGACGTCCGCCTCCAGCGCCACCGAGTCGTAGCCCTGCACCAGCGGATAGAGGAATTCGTGGATGGCGATGGACTGCTGGGCGGCGTAGCGCTTGGCGAAATCGTCGCGTTCGAGCATGCGCGCCACGGTGTGCTGGCCGGCCAGGCGGATCATGTCGGCCGCGCCCATCTTCCCGAACCACTCGGAATTGAAGCGGACCTCGGTGCGCTCGCGGTCGAGCACCTTGAACACCTGCTCCTCGTAGGTGCGGGCGTTGGCCAGCACGTCTTCGCGCGAGAGCGGCTTGCGGGTGACGTTCTTGCCCGAGGGGTCGCCGATCATGCCGGTGAAGTCGCCGATCAGGAAGATCACCTGGTGCCCGAGTTCCTGGAACTGGCGCAGCTTGTTGAGCAGCACGGTGTGGCCCAGGTGCAGGTCCGGGGCGGTGGGGTCGAAGCCGGCCTTGACCCGCAGCGGACGACCGCTCTCCAGACGCTGGCGCAGGTCATCCACCTTGAGGATTTCATCGGCACCGCGGCCGATCAGGGCAAGGGCTTCATCAATCGAGGACACGCTAGAACTCCCGGCTTCGCCGTCAGACATGGGGTGTTAATTGCAGGTTAACCGCCCAATTCATCAAAAAGCCATGCGGCTCAATGGTTTGACGCGGTATTGAAGGGTGACTATGTTACCCGCGTTTGGGCCCGCGATCCGGGCCGGCCAGAGAACCGAGCGATGTCCCAATCCGATCACGGCCAGGCGCGCAAGCAGCGCTTCCAGGAAAGACTTCACGTCCTGCACGACATCGCCCTGCATCGGAAGCTCAAGCAACATCTGCCGGCCGCGTTCAACGAGCGCTGGACCCGCCGCCACTGGATCCACGCCAGCCTGTTCGCCACCATCGGCGCACTGGCCGCGACCATCGTGCCGGGCTTCTCCAATGCCATCGACGCGCCGCTGCCGTCGGCGCATTCGACCCTGGCCCTGCCGCTGCCGCCGATCCCGCTTGCCCGGCGCAGCGAAACCCCGGGCGACAGCTGGCAGATCCTGCGGGTGGAACGCGGCCAGACCCTGAGCGACCTGTTCGAAGTGGCCGGCGTGCCGGCGACGGTGATGCACCGGCTGCTGGACCACCCCGGCACCCGCGAGGCGCTGACCCGGCTCCGCCCGGGCGCCGAGATCGCCTTCGACCTGCCGGTGAACGGGCAGCTGCGCACCATCCGCTTCGACCGCGATCCCAGCCACCGCGTGGAGCTGTCGCTGCAGGGCGAGCAGATCCGCGAGAAGGTGCTGGAGCGCGTCACCACGACCCGCACCGTGGTGGCCAGCGGCGAGATCCGCAGTTCGCTCTACGCCTCAGCGATGAAGGCCGGGCTGTCGCCTTCGGCCATCAACACGATGACCGACGAGATCTTCAAGTACGACATCGATTTCTCCAAGGACGTGCAGCCGGGCGACCGCTTCAGCGTGGTCATGGACGAGACCTGGCGCGAAGGCGAGCGCATCGACACCAGCAAGATCCTGGCGGCGACCTTCAGCACCGGCGGCAAGACCTACACCGGCTTCCGCTTCGAGCGCGGCGGCAAGGCCGAGTACTTCGACCTCAACGGCCGGCCGCTGAAGAAGAGCTTCATCCGCATGCCGATCCCGTTCGCGCGGCTGAGTTCCACCTTCGGTTCGCGGCGCCATCCCATCCTTGGCACCATGCGCATGCACAAGGGCGTGGACTACGCGGCCGGCACCGGCACGCCGATCATGGCCGCCGGCGACGCCCGCGTGCAGTTCGCCGGCACCCAGCGCGGCTACGGCAACGTGGTGATCCTCGACCACGGCCGCGGCTACACCACGCTGTACGGGCACATGTCGCGCTTCGGCAACATTAAGACCGGGCAGCGCGTGAACCAGGGCACGGTGATCGGCTACGTCGGCTCCACCGGCATGGCGACCGGCCCGCACCTGCACTACGAATTCCGCGTCGACGGCCAGCACCGCAATCCGCTGTCGGTGACCATGCCGCCGCCGGAGCCGCTCAAGGGCGCCGAGCTGGCCGCGTTCCGCGCCCAGACCTCGCCGGCGATGGCGCGCATCCAGGGCATGGAGGAACTGATCTACGCCGATGCCGGCAAGGGCAAACCCACCACCACGGCCACCGCCGCGGCCCCGACGGCCCGCAACAAGCGCGGCTGACCGCGGCCCGGCCGCATTGACGACCAGGGCAGGGAGCCTCGAAGCTTCCCTGCCCTTCTTCTTTCCGGCCTCCGCATGACCCCCGTCGATCCGCAGCTGCCCCTGTTCCTCGGCCTGATGTCCGGCACCAGCGCCGACGGCATTGATGCCGCGCTGGTGCAGTTCCCGGTCGAAGGCGGCTGCCGGTTCGTGCACGGGCACACCTTCGGCTGGAAGGCGGAAACCCGCGCCGCGCTGGTCGCGCTGGGCCAGGGCGCCGAACCAGCGTCGCTGGACGCGCTCGGGCAACTGGACGCCGAGGTCGGCATCGCCTTCGCCGCCGCCGCCAACGGCCTGCTGGAACGGGCCGGCATCGACCGCGCGCAGGTACGCGCGATCGGCTCGCACGGGCAGACCATCCGCCACCGGCCCACCTCTGAGCCCGCTTTCACCTGGCAGATAGGCGACGCCAACCGCATCGCCGAACTGACCGGCGTCACCACGGTGGCCGACTTCCGCCGCCGCGACGTGGCCGCTGGTGGACACGGGGCGCCACTGATGCCGGCGTTCCACCTGGCGATGCTCGGCAGCGCCAGCGAGGACCGGGCGGTGCTCAATCTGGGCGGCATCGCCAACCTGAGCCTGCTCGCCCGCGACGGCAGCCTGCGCGGCTTCGATACCGGCCCGGCCAACGCGCTGCTGGACGGCTGGTGCCAGCGCCATCTCGGCACCGCGTTCGACGCCGGCGGCGCCTTCTCCGCCAGCGGGCGGGTGGACGCGACGCTGCTGGCGCGGCTGCTGGACGATGCCTGGTTCGCGCTGCCGCCGCCCAAGAGCACCGGGCGCGAGCAGTTCCACCTGGACTGGGTGGACGCGCGGATCGACGGCGAACCGCCGGCACCGGCCGATGTGCAGGCCACGCTCGCCGAACTCACCGCCGCCACGGTCGCCGATGCGCTGCTGGCGCACCTGCCCGAGGTGAAGCGGCTGCTGGTCTGCGGCGGCGGCGCGCGCAATCCGCACCTGCTGCAGCGCATAGGCGTGCGCCTGCCTGGGGTGGAGGTGGTCTCCAGCGCCGCGTTCGGGCTCGACCCCGATTACATGGAAGCGATGGGCTTCGCCTGGCTGGCGCGCGAGACCCTGGCCGGGCGCCCGGGCAACCTGCCCAGCGTCAGCGGCGCGTGCGGACCGCGGATCCTTGGCGCGATCCATCCGGCCTGAAACGCTGGGGTGTCGCCCGACCTATTCGCTGCGGCAAGTGTCGGGCATGCTCGGCACAGGTTTCGCCGGGAAGGCTCCATGCGGGGCAAGTCCCGCATCTACGGAAGCCCAGCAGGTCGAGGTTACCTCACCGATGGACGTCTGCTCGAAAACCAAGGCATCGGCGCGTAGACGCTCACTTGAACGTCGAAGCGTCGGGGAGCGCAGCCGCAACCTATGCCGGAAGTGCGCTCAACCGAACTCCGCACCGGCGGGCAGCGCCTGCAAAGCATGGATGGCTTCGGACAGCACATCCACTTCCGGATGCTCGAAGCCGTGGCTCATTTCGTGTTCGCCGGCGAACAGGCCCTGTTCGAGCAGCGCCAGGCAGGTATGTTCGCGGGTCCAGCCGCGCGCCACCGCGAGGCGGCGGATGCGTTCGAGCAGCAGCGGGTCGACATCCCGCAAGATCACGCCGGCCATGTCATTCCGCCAGCAGTGCAGCGGATCCCCCCGCCCGCATCATCGGCGAGGCGGTGACCGGATTCAACGGCTGGCGGATGGAGATTCCGGCGATCCATCCGCCCTTGCCGCATTCAGTCGGGTACGGTCGCCCTGCGCGCCTGCATCGCCGCCAGCGCCAGGCACAGCAGCAGCACGGGAATCGCCAGCAGGGCGGTGCCGATGAAGAACAGCGCATAGCCTTCCAGCAGGGTGCGGCCCTGCGCCAGGTGCTGCACGGTCACGCCCGAAAAGCCCTTCAGCGCCTTGCCCGGCATGGCGTAGAACGAGCTGAGCAGCGCGTACTGGGTGGCGGTGTAGCCGATGCTGGTCAGGCTGGACATGTAGGCGATCAACGCGGTGCCGGCGAAGCCGCTGGACAGGTTGTCCACCGCCATGGCGACGGCGAACTCCAGCTTGCCCGGCCCGACGTAGGCCAGCCACGCGAACGCAAGGTTCGAACACGGGCCGAGGATGGCGCCGACCAGCAGCGCGGCCATCACCCCCCAGCGCACCGAGATCACGCCGGCCAGGGCGATGCCGAAGAAGGTCGCCACCAGGCCGACCGAGCCGCGCACCGCGCCGACCGTGTCCTCGTCCAGGCCGAGATCCACGTAGAACGGGTTGGCCATCGGCCCCATCACGAAGTCGGCCATGCGGTAGATGCTGATCGCCGCCAGGATCAGCAGCGCGCCGCTGCGGTATTCGCGGAAGAACATCACGAACGGGCCGACCACCGCGTCGAACAGGCCGCGCGGCGTCCACAGGCGCGCGGCCTGCTCGTGCACGGCGACCACCGCCCGCGCCGGCTCGCGCGCCAGCACCACCGCGGCCACGCCCAGGCCCATCAGCGCCGCCATGATCTCGTAGGACACCTGCCAGCCCACGCGCGCGGCGATGATCAGGATCAGCGCATCGGTGACCAGCAGCGCGGTGCGGTAACCCAGCGCCGAAGAAGCGGTCAGCAGGCCGAGCTGCTCGCTGTTGTCGGCCACCTCGATGCGCCAGGCGTCGATGACGATGTCCTGCGTCGCCGAGGCGAAGGCGACCACGGTCGCCAGCACGCCGAACACCAGCAGGTGCTCCATGGCCATGCCCAGCACGAGGATGTGGCCGCCCTTGGGCTGCACCAGCGCCATGCCCACCAGCGCCACCGCCGCGAACAGCTGCGACAGCAGCATCCAGCCGCGACGCCGCCCGAACAGGCGTCCCAGCAGCGGCACGTCGGTCTTGTCTACGATCGGCGCCCACAGGAACTTCATCGAGTACGCCAGGCCGACCCACGACAGGAAGCCGATGGTGTCCAGCTCGATGCCTTCCTTGCGCATCCAGAACCCGAGCGTGTTGCCGACCAGGTAGATCGGCAGCCCGGAACTGAAGCCCAGCAGCAGCATCGCCAGCACTTTCCGCTGGCGCAGGTTGCCCATCACCTCCCGCCAGCCCTGGCGGCGCTTCACTGCGGTCTCGCTCACAGGCCGTAGTCCGCGGTGTCGTAGTCCACGATGAACGGCGCGTGGTCGGAGAAACGCTCGTCGCGGTAGATCGAGCAGCCGCGCAGGCGTTCGCGCAGGCCGGGCGTGACGAACTGGTAGTCGATGCGCCAACCGACGTTGTTGGCGCGCGCGGCGCCGCGGTTGCTCCACCAGGTGTAGTCCTGGCCTTGCGGGTGCAGCGCGCGGTAGGCATCCACCCAGCCGCGGCCGCCGGCCGGGTCATGGTCGCCGGGCAGGTCGGCGCACAGGCCGTTGAGCCAGTCGCGCTCGGCCGGCAGGCAGCCGGAATTCTTCTGGTTGGATTTCCAGTTTTTGATGTCCAGCGCGGTGCGCACGATGTTCCAGTCCCCGCACAGCACGTAGTCGCGGCCGCTGGCCAGCCACTGGGCGAGGATCGGCCGCAGCCACTCCATCACCTCGAACTTGAACCCCTGGCGCAGGTCGCCCGAGGAACCGGACGGGATATAGAAGGAGACCACGCTCAGGTTGCCGAAACGCGCCTCGATGTAGCGGCCTTCGTCGTCGAACGGCGCCCAGCCCAGTTCGGTGCGCACCTCGTCCGGCTCGCGCCGGCTCCAGATCGCCACCCCGCTGTAGCCCTTCTTGGTGACGGCGTCGCGGTAGAAGCAGTGGTGGCCGTCGGGGCGGAACAGGGGATCGGCCAGCTGCGACTCCTGCGCCTTGGTCTCCTGGATGCACAGCACGTCGGCCTGCTGCCGGGCGAACCATCCGGCAAACCCCTTGGTGGTGGCCGAACGGATGCCGTTGGCGTTGAAACTGATGATGCGCATTGAGAACCACTGACAGGCCGGGACCGGCACAGCATACCGCCCGCGCCAGCATTCCCCGAAGCCATGCTTTACCCTAGACGCCTTCTATAGACGACAAGAAAGCGCATTACATGAGTGACCACCGTTCCCGCTTCCTGCAGCTGGCGCTGAACGCCGACGCCCTCCGCTTCGGCCAGTTCACCCTCAAGTCCGGCCGGGTAAGCCCCTATTTCTTCAACGCCGGCCGTTTCGACACCGGTCTGGCGCTGGCCCAGCTGGGCAACTGCTACGCTGACGCGGTCGAATCCTCCGGGGTCGCCTTCGACCAGCTGTTCGGCCCGGCCTACAAGGGCATCCCGCTGGCCACCGCCATCGCCTGCGAGTTCTCGCACCGCGGCCGCAACCTGCCGCTGACCTTCAACCGCAAGGAAGCCAAGGACCACGGTGAGGGCGGCAGCCTGATCGGCGCCGACATGGCCGGCAGGCGCATCCTGATCGTCGACGACGTGATCACCGCCGGCACCGCCATCCGCGAGGCGCTGGCCATCATCCGCGCCGCGGGCGGCATCCCCGCCGGCATCGTGGTGGCGCTGGACCGCCAGGAGATCGCCTCGGAGGACGACCCCCGCTCCGCCGCTCAGGCCGTGGCCGCCGAGACCGGCATCCCGGTGATCGCCGTGGCCAACCTGGCCGACCTGCTTGCATTCGCCTCCGGGAACCCGGAACTTGTCGGCTACCGCGAACCGTTGCTGGCCTACCGGGCCCGTTACGGAAGCAATCCAACGGGCTGACCGCAGGGGGCTGCCATGAGGCCGAATCCGTCCATCGCCGGTGCGGGCATGCTGCTGGCGCTGGCCGCGCTGGCGATGCCGCCGCTGGCGTTGGCGCAGAACAAGCCGGCCGATACCGGCAAGAAGCTGTACTGCTGGGACAACGCCCGCGGCGAGCGGGTCTGTTCGGATACCCTGCCGCCGGAAGCCGTCAACAGCGCGCGCCAGGAGTTCAGCGCGCGCAGCGGCCTGCGCAGCGCCGAGGTGCAGCGTGCGCTCACCGCCGAGGAACGCGCCGACGCCGAGCTCGCGGCGGCGCAGGCGCAGGTGGACGAGGCGGCGACCGAGACCCGCCGGCGCACCGAGCAGGCGATGCTGTCCACCTATGGCAGCGAGGACGCGCTGCGGCGCGTGTTCAACGAGCGCGCGGCCATCGTCGACAACAACATCAAGACCGCGGTCTACAACGTGGCCAGCCTGCGCGAGGCGCTGGCCACCCAGCTGTCCACCGCCGGCGACCGCGAACTGGCCGGGCAGAAGGTCTCCGACAAGCAGGCCGGCGACATCCGCCAGCGCCACGCCGAACTGCTCGCCCAACTGCGGCTGCAGGCCGCCTTCGAGCAGCAGCGCAAGGCGCTGGACGTGGAGATCGCCGAAACCCTGACCCGCTACCGCGAACTCAAGGGCATCGCCATGCCCACGGACACGGCTGCGCCGCCGCAGGGGTGAGCGCGCCGCTTGGCGACCGCGAACTGGCCGGGCAGAAGGTCTCCGACAAGCAGGCCGGCGACATCCGCCAGTGCCACGCCGAACTGCTCGCCCAATTGCGGCTGCAGGCCGTCTTCGAGCAGCAGCGCAAGGCGCTGGACGTGGAGATTGCCGAAACCCTGACCCGCTACAGCGAACTCAAGGGCATCGCCGCGCCCACGGACACGGCTGCACCGCCGCAGGGGTGAGCGCGCCGCTTCACGCGCGCGCGCCACGGCGTTGGATCGATCCGGCGCGCTGGTCCGGCGCTGGCTCCCGCCAGCCGGATGCGCGACGCCGGCCTCGGACCGTCTGGCCCACCGTTCTCCAGTCCGATCTTTCCGTGATCGAAGCCATTGCGAGGCTGGCCCCTGCTGGCGGGCTTCGTCTCAAGCGTCCGTATACGCGTGCACCCGCGCAAGGGCGACACGCGCTGCCGGTCGGTTCCCTGCGATGCCGGGCGAGACTTCCACGATCGGGCGCATGCCGTGACAGCCTCGCGCATGGCTCCCTCCGTTACCCCCGGTGTCGGTGGCACCCGGCCAGCATCGGATGCAGGGGCGTTACATGATGACGTCCACCAACGAGGCCGGCGACGGCGCCAAGGCGATGTGTACGGCGGCCCGGACGCGGCGGAGCGGCACCCAAGTGCGGAACTGCGCGGCCACCTGGGCCGGAAGATCGGCAACGCCTGCTGATAGCACAAGCATCCGCCGAAAGAACGCAGCCGGCACGTCACCCGGCTCTGAGGAAGCATCGCTCCTCAACAGAAAGGCCGCCCGCGCACGGCACGGACGGCCTCCGGATGCGCGACGACACGCCGATCAGAAGCCCAGTTCGGTTTCCGCCGGCAGCACCTGCCGCAGCTGTTCGCGGAACAGCGCCTTGATCCGCTCCAGCGCGGCCTCGTCGTCCGCCTCGAAACGCAGCACCAGCACCGGCGTGGTGTTGGAGGCGCGCACCAGGCCCCAGCCATCGCTGAAGTCGGCGCGCAGGCCGTCGATGGTGGAGAGGCGGGCGCCGGCGAACGGCGAATCCACGGCCTGCGCCGCCGCCACGACCAGCGCCACCTGCGCGTGCTGGGTGCCTTCGGCCACCGCCACCTTCAGCTCCGGCGTGGAGACGGCGTCGGGCAGTTCGTCGAACACCTCGGACGGCTCGTCCTCGCGCTGGGCGAGGATCTCCAGCAGGCGCGCGGCCGCGTACAGGCCATCGTCGAAGCCGTACCAGCGCTCCTTGAAGAAAAAGTGGCCGCTCATCTCGCCGGCCAGTTCGGCGTCGGTCTCGCGCATGCGCGCCTTGATCAGCGAGTGCCCGGTCTTCCACATCATCGGGCTGCCGCCGTTGCGCAGGATGTAGTCGGACAGCTTGCCGGTGCACTTGACGTCGTAGATCACCATCGCGCCCGGGTTGCGCGCCAGCACGTCGGCGGCGAACAGCATCAGCAGGCGGTCGGCGAACACGATCCTGCCTTCCTTCGTCACCACGCCGAGCCGGTCGCCGTCGCCATCGAAGGCCACGCCGAGGTCGGCGCCGAAACGCTGGACCATCTGCACCAGGTCCTCGAGGTTGTGCGGCTCGCTCGGGTCCGGGTGGTGGTTGGGGAACTGCCCGTCCACGTCGCAGTACAGCGGGATCACCTCGGCGCCGATGGCTTCCAGCAGCTGCGGCGCGACCGCGCCGGCGACGCCGTTGCCGGCATCGGCCACCACCTTGAGCGGGCGGTCCAGCTGCACGTCGTCGGCGATGCGCTGCACGTAGTCGGCGACGACCTCGCGCTGCTGCAGCCCGCCCGGCATGTCGGCGCGCTGCAGGCGGCCCTCGGCGATGCGCCGGTACAGGTCGGTGATCGCCTCGCCGGACAGCGTCTCGCCGCCGATGACGATCTTGAAACCGTTATAGTCCGGCGGGTTGTGGCTGCCGGTCACCGCCACGCAGCTGCCGGCGCGCAGGTGGTAGGCGGCGAAGTACACCACCGGGGTCGGCGCCAGGCCGATGTCGATGACCTCGCAGCCGGCGCGGCGCAGGCCCTCGATCAGCGCCGCGGACAGTTCCGGGCCGGACAGCCGGCCGTCGCGGCCGACCACCACGTCGCGCAGTCCCTGCTCCTGCATGGCGCTGCCGATGGCCTGGCCGATCAGCGCGGCCACGGCCGGGGTCAGTTCGCTGCCGACCACGCCGCGGATGTCGTAGGCGCGGAAAATGCCCGGAACCACCGCGGCGATGTCCGCTTCGACGGAGGCGGGCGCCTCCCCGGCGTCGCGTTCGCGCACCGCCGCCACCGGCAGCGGTTCCTGCGCCAGCGCTTCGCTCAGGGTGACGCCGTCGTCGGCGACCGTCGGTTCGCCGGTGCGGCGCAGCGCCGGCAGGCGCAGGCGCTTGCGGCCGACCAGCAGCAGCACCGCCGTCGCCAGCATCAGCGCCGCGACCACCGCGCAGGCCACCATGCCGAGTCCCAGCGGGCCTTCGACCGCGTCCGGCACGGCGGCCACCACGCGCAGGCCGGTATCGGCCACCGGCCGGGCCAGCGCGTCGGCGCCATTGCCCAGCGCGGCATCGCCCTTCTGCAGCACGGTGTAGCCGCCCTGGCGCAGGCCGAGGAAGGCCGGATCCGGCGACTCCAGCCCGTCGAACACGGCCGACAGCCGGGTCAGCGGCTGGCGCACGTAGGCGACCGCGGACCGGTCCCGCAACCGCACCGGCGCGGCCAGGCCCAGGCGCGGCCCGTTGCCGTCGCGCACCACGCGCGCGACCGGCCTGCCCTGGCTCATCGCCAGTTCCAGCAGGGCCAGCCGCGAATAACCGAACGCGGCGGGGTCGGCATAGGCATCGGACAGCGCGCCGTCGAGGACCTGCGCATCGTCCACGCCGTTCCATTTCTCGCGCAGCGCGGCCGCGGCGACGGCGGCGTCGCCCCCTGCCAGCGCCGCCTTGACCGGTTCCAGCTCGAGCTGCCGGGCGAACTGCGCGGCCTGCGCGGCGATGGCCTTGTGCAGGTCGTCCACCGCCTGGTCGCGCGCCTGCTCCAGCCGGGCACCGGTATCGGCCTGCCGCCACTGCTCGAAGGCGCTCCAGCCGAACCAGCCGGCCAGCAGCGCCAGCAGAACCGCCAGCAATGGCGTCGAGCGGCCCAGCGCGACGCCCGGGCGCCGGCTTTCGTTCCCTTGGCTCATCGTGCGTTTCCCCTGTCAGCGCACTCCGGTGTGGCCGAATCCACCCGTTCCACGCGCACTGTCGACGAAAGTGTCCACCACCTGCAAGGCCACCCGCGCGATCGGCATGACCACCAGCTGCGCGATGCGGTCGCCCGGTTCGATGGTGAAGGACTCGCGGCCGCGGTTCCAGACGCTGATCAGCAGCGGCCCCTGGTAGTCGGCGTCGATCAGGCCGGTGCCGTTGCCCAGTACGATGCCGTGGCGGTGGCCCAGGCCCGAGCGCGGCAACACCACCGCGCACAGGCCGGGATCGGCGATGTGGATGGCGATGCCGCTGGGCAGCAGCGCGGCGTCGCCGGGCTCGAGCGTCATCGGCGCCTCGATCGCCGCGCGCAGGTCCATGCCGGCGCTGGCCTCGGTGGCGTAGCCCGGCAGCGGCCAGGCGTCGCCGAAGCGGGGGTCCAGCAGCTTCACCTGCAGGGGCTGCAATGCGTCCGTATTCATGCGTCCAACCTCTCGGCGATCAGGTCCAGCAGCTGTTCGGCCAGCTGCGTCTTGGCGGTACCGGGGAATTCGCGGTGGCCGTCGTTCCAGTAGGCGGTGGCCGCGTTCTGGTCGCTCTCGAAGCCGCCGCCGGGGATGCCGACCTGGTTGGCGACGATCAGGTCCAGGTGCTTGTCGGCGAGCTTGCCGCGCGCGTATTTCTCCACGTCGTGGGTCTCGGCGGCGAAGCCGACCACCAGCTTCAGCACCTGCTCCTGCGCGGCCACCTCGGCCAGGATGTCCGGAGTGCGCACCAGTTCCAGCGTCAGGGTCTGGCTGCCGGCGGTCTTCTTCAGCTTCTGCTGCGAGACCTGGCGCGGCGTGTAGTCGGCCACCGCGGCGGCGCCGATGTAGATGTCGGCCGGCAGCGCGGCCAGCACCGCCTCGCGCATCTGCGCGGCCGAACGCACGTCCACCCGCTGCACGCCGGGCGGCGTCGGCAGTTGCACCGGCCCGCTGACCAGCACCACCTGCGCACCGCGGCGCGCGGCGGCGGCGGCCAGCGAATAGCCCATCTTGCCGCTGGAGCGGTTGCCGACGTAGCGCACCGGGTCCAGGTCCTCGTAGGTGGGGCCGGCGCTGATCAGCACCCGCATGCCCTGCAGCCGGTCCGGCGTGGTTGGCGCCGCCGGCGCCAGGTTGCCGGCCAGCGCGGCGACGATGACGTCCGGCTCGCTCAGCCGGCCCGGGCCGGATTCGCCCTCGGCCAGCGGGCCGTCCTCGGGGCCGATCACCTGCACGCCGCGTCCGCGCAGCAGCGCGATGTTGGCCTGCGTGGCCGGGTGCAGCCACATGCGGTGGTTCATCGCCGGGCACACCGTCAGCGGCGCGGTCGTGGCCAAGCACAACGTGCTGACCAGATCGTCGGCATGGCCGTGCGCCAGCCGCGCCAGCAGGTCGGCGGTGGCCGGCGCGATGACCACGCGGTCGGCCCAGCGCGCCAGTTCGATATGGCCCATCGCCTGCTCGGCGGCGCTGTCCCACAGCGTGGTGCGGACCGGCTGCCCGGACAGGGCCTGGAAGCTCAGCGGCGTGACGAACTGCTGGGCGCCGTCGGTCATCGCCACCTGCACACCGGCGCCGGCGTCGCGCAGACGGCGCACCAGTTCCAGCGATTTGTAGGCGGCGATGCCGCCGCCGACGCACAGCAGCAGCTTCTGTCCGTCCAGCGGCCGGGACGGCGCATGGACACTGTGGGGAAAGCCGGTCACTTGGGAAATCCTACCTGCACAAGAATCTTTAGCTTACCCGAAGGGTCCGTGGCGACTTATTACCTTGCGCACGGTTCGCAGTCACCTTGCAGCCATGCACATCCGCCACTGGCCCAACTCCGAACGTCCCCGCGAAAAGCTGCTGGTACACGGGGCCCGCGCCCTTTCCGACGCGGAACTGCTGGCGATCTTCCTGGGCTCGGGCCTGCCCGGCCAGGATGCGATACGGACCGCGCGCGAGATGCTGCACGCGCACGGGTCGCTGCGGCAGCTGATGGACCGGGGCGCGCGCGAACTGATGCGGGTGCCGGGGCTCGGCCCGGCCCGCGCCTGCCGGCTGGTCGCGGCACTGGAGCTGGGCCAGCGCCATCTGGCGTCGGACCTGGCGCGGGGCACCACCCTGACCGACCCGGACTCGGCCGGCCGCTATTTCGTCCAGCGGCTGCGGCCCCAGCCCCACGAGGTCTTCGCGGCCCTGTTCCTGGACACCCGGCACCGGGCGCTGGCCTTCGAGGAACTGTTCCGCGGCACCATCGACAGCGCCGAGGTGTACCCGCGCGAGCTCGTACGCCGGGCCTTGGCCCACAACGCCGCGGCGGTCATCGTGGGCCACAACCACCCTTCAGGCAGTGCCGAGCCCTCCACGGCCGACCGCGCCGTCACCCTGCGCCTGCGCGACGCCCTGTCCCTGGTGCAGGTCCGGCTGCTGGACCATTTCGTCATCGGCGACGGCCTGCCCGTGTCGCTTGCCGCCCGCGGCTGGATGTAGCAGCGGCGCGGTGCCGGTTTGCCCCGGCCACGGTCCTTCAGCGGAGCGCTGCGGGCCAGGCCGGTGGCGGCGGGCCGGCACCACGGGCGGGGGAGATGCATGCCAGCCGCCACGCGCGTCCTCCTCCCCGATGCGGTCCGCAACCCGGTCCTGCACTCCGCGTTGACTTCGCTGACCGCCGTCCCGGCCCCGGGAGCAGCCACCCCGCCGGTCGGGTAAAATGCGCAGTTCCGCGCTCCAAGCAGACAGTCACGTGAAATCCCTACTCCGCGCCCTGATCGGCCAAGGCATCGAAGCCTTGCGCGCCAACGGCACTCTGCCTGCCGACACCCTGCCGCCGGATTTCGTGGTCGAACGGCCCAAGACCCGCGAGCACGGCGACTTCGCCACCAATGCCGCGATGCTGCTGGCCAAGGCCGCGCGCAGCAACCCGCGCGCCGTGGCGCAGGCACTGGTGTCCGCGCTGCCGCCCAGCGACGACGTCGCCAGCGTCGAGATCGCCGGTCCGGGCTTCATCAACTTCAAGCTGGCACCGGTGGCCTTCCAGCGCGAGACGGCCAGCGTGCTGCGCGAGGGTGCCGACTACGGCCGCAACCTGGGCGGCAACGGCCGCAGCGTCGGCGTCGAATACGTCTCGGCCAACCCAACCGGCCCGCTGCACGTCGGCCACGGCCGCGCCGGCGCCATCGGCGACTGCATCGCGCGCGTGCTGGAAGCCAACGGCTGGAACGCCAAGCGCGAGTTCTACTACAACGACGCCGGCGTGCAGATCGAGAACCTGGCCCGCTCGGTGCAGGCGCGCGCGCGCGGCGTCAAGCCGGGCGACGAACAGTGGCCCGCCGAGGCCTACAACGGCGAGTACATCGCCGACGTCGCCAAGGCCTACCTGCTCGGCCAGACCGTCGAACTGGAAGGCAGCCAGGTGGTCGGCGCCGGCGATGCCGGGGACATCGACGCCATCCGCCGCTTCGCCGTGGCCTACCTGCGCAACGAGCAGAACCAGGACCTGGCCGCGTTCGGCGTGGATTTCGACATCTACTTCCTGGAAAGCTCGCTGTACAAGGACGGCAAGGTCGCCGAGGCGGTGGACCAGCTGATCGCCTCGGGCCATACCTACGAGGAAGGCGGCGCGCTGTGGCTGCGCAGCACCGACTTCGGTGACGACAAGGACCGCGTGATGCGCAAGTCCGACGGCACCTATACCTACTTCCTGCCGGACGTGGCCTACCACCTGAGCAAGTGGCAGCGCGGCTACGAGCGCGCCATCACCGAGCTGGGCGCCGATCACCACGGCTCGCTGGCGCGCGTGCGCGCCGGCCTGCAGGCGCTGGGCGTGGGCATCCCGCAGGGCTGGCCGGAATACGTGCTGCACCAGATGGTGACGGTGATGCGCGGCGGCGAGGAAGTGAAGCTGTCCAAGCGCGCCGGCAGCTACCTGACCCTGCGCGACCTGATCGACGAAGTCGGCAGCGATGCCGTGCGCTGGTTCCTGATCGCGCGCAAGCCCGATTCGCAGCTGACCTTCGACATCGACCTGGCCCGCCAGCAGAGCAACGACAACCCGGTGTTCTACGTGCAGTACGCCCATGCGCGCGTCTGCTCGCTGCTGCGCCAGGCGCAGGAGAAGGGACTGGAGGTCGACCAGGCGCAGGGGCTGGCCACGCTGGCGCAGCTGGACGACGCGGCGTCGCTGGAGCTGATGAACGAGATCTCGCGTTACCCGGAAGTGGTCGAGGCCGCCGGCACTTCGCTGGAACCGCACCTGGTCGCGCAGTACCTGCGTGAATTGGCGCACGCCTTCCACACGTGGTATCACGGGACGCCGGTGCTGGTGGACGATGCCGCCGCACGCAACGCCCGGCTCGCCCTTGCCTGCGCAGCCCGCCAGACGCTCGCCAACGGCCTGGGCCTGCTGGGCGTGAGCGCACCGGAAAAGATGTAAGCAAGGAGAAGTGGCAGAAATGGCAGCACGACGCGGCAAGAACCAGGCCCGGCGCAACAGCGGCAACGGCACGCCCGGCTGGGTATGGCTGGTCGCCGGTGCGGCGATCGCGGCGGTGGCGTTCCTGGCCGCCCCGAACCTGTTCAAGAAGGACGGCGACGGTTTCCTGCGGGCAGGCCCGCAGCCCAATCCCGATGCGCAGCCGGCGCCGGTCGCCGATGCCGACATCGATGCCGGCGCGGACCTGCCGCGTCCGGCCGGGCGCGACGGCGCGACGCCGGCGGACAAGCCGGCCGCGACCCAGTACGACTTCTACACCCTGCTGCCAGGCAAGGAAGTGCAGATGTCCGATGCCGAACTGGCCGCCAGCGCCCGGGCCGAAGAGCAGCGTCGCGCCCAGGCCGCGCGTACGGCGCAGGCCAGCGAAGCCCAGCGCGCGCAGGCCGCGCTGGAAGGCCGTCCGGTACCGCCGACCGCCGCACCGCTGCCCGCGCCGGTCAACGAAGCTCCCCGCCCGACGGCAGCCAGCGAAGGCGCGCCCGCCCGCACCGCTGTGGCCGCCACCACCCCGCCGGCAACGACAGCGGCGGCGGATGCCGCGCCGAAGCGGCCAGAACCGGCACCTGCGGCAACCGCCGCAACCAGCGACAACGTCCGCTACATCCTCCAGGCGGGCGCCTTCGGCGCTTCCGGCGATGCCGAGGCGACCAAGGCCAAGCTGGCGATGATGGGCCTGGCCGCACGCGTGGAATCGGCGCAGATCAACGGCAATACCGTCTACCGCGTGCGCATGGGGCCCTACGGCACCGCCGGCGAACTGGCCGAGGCCAAGGCCAAGCTCAATGGCAGCGGCCTGCAGGCCATGGCCATAAAGGCGCAGTGAAGTCGCCTATGGCGGCTTCACCCCAAAGTTTGTGAAACAAACTTTGGGCCCCGTGCCCGTTATCCCCACAACCCCGCGCCTGTCGGCGCGCCCCTTGACTCAAGGGGGCTGTTTCTTCGGTGGGTGGGCTGCATGCGTTCTGGATGCCCCCTTGGGATCCCACTGCGTAGGAGCGACTTCAGTCGCGATGGTTGGCAGTAGTGCCGCTTGGCGGTGCATCACCCAACGATTTACGAAGCAATCCTTGGGTCCCGCGCCTGTTATCCCCATACCCCAGCGCCTGTGGGTGCGCCCTTGATTCAAGGGGCTGTTGCTCCAGCAAGCCCTCGTAGGAGCGGCTTCAGCCGCGATGGGGCTTTGCCGAAATCTGCCTACGTAGATGCAGGCGCTGCCGCACTGGGTTCCGGGGGAAAGCCCCTTCGCGGCTGAAGCCGCTCCTACGGGGAAGCCGGTCATGGCTGGAGTTGCTCCTGCGTCTCCGCGTGCCCAGCGATTCCCGCGTCCGGCGAAGGTGCGAGAATTCCCGGTCCCCGCACACGGAGCCTGCCCTATGTCCAAGACCGTCCTGATCACCGGCGCCACGTCCGGTTTCGGCGCCGCCGCCGCACGCCGCTTCGCCACGGCCGGCTGGAAGGTGGTCGCCACCGGCCGCCGTGCCGCACGCCTGCAGCCGCTGGTGGACGAATTCGGCGCCGAGCGGGTGCATGCCGCCGCCTTCGACATGCGCGACGCCGCGGCGATGGACGCGGCGCTGGCCGCGCTGCCGCCGGCGTTCCGCGGCATCGACCTGCTGGTCAACAACGCCGGGCTGGCGCAGGGTACCGCCGCCGCCCAGCATGCCAGCCTGGAAGACTGGCGCACGATGATCGACACCAACATCACCGCGCTGGTCACCCTCACCCACCGCCTGCTGCCACAGCTGATCGAGCGCCGCGGCGCGATCATCAACATCAGCTCCACCGCCGCGATCTACCCGTATCCGGGCGGCAACGCCTACGGCGGCACCAAGGCCTTCGTCAGCCAGTTCTCGCTGGGCCTGCGCGCCGACCTGCATGGCACCGGCGTGCGCGTGACCGCGATCGAGCCGGGCATGGCCGAGACCGAGTTCACCCTGGTGCGCACCCATGGCAACCAGGCCGCCTCGGACCAGCTCTACAAGGGCGCCAACCCGATGACCGCGCAGGACATCGCCGAGCAGATCTTCTGGGTCGCCAGCCTGCCGCCGCACCTGAACGTCAACCGCCTGGAACTGATGCCGGTCAGCCAGTCGTTCGCCGGTTTCCAGGTCGCGCGCGAAAGCTGACGCGCCCGCTCGGCAAGCGGGCGGCGCGACGCCCTTCAGGCAGGCGCTTCGCCGGCGTGGATGCGGTAGCCGTTCTTGCCGCCGCCCTTGATCTGGTACATGGCCCGGTCCGCGCACTCCAGCAGGTCGCCCAGCGTATCGCCGTGCAGCGGATACAGGCTGACGCCGATGCTCGCGCCCAGTACGTACTCGCGTCCCTCCACCAGCAGCGGCGCGGTGAACTCGCGCAGCAGCTTCTGCGCGATGCTGTGGGCATGGTCCGCATCCTCCAGCTGGGTGCAGATGGCGACGAACTCGTCGCCGCCGATGCGGGCGCAGATGTCGGTGCTGCGCGTGGACTGGCGCAGCCGCGCGGCCAGTCGCTTGAGCACCTCGTCGCCGACCCGGTGGCCGGCGCGGTCGTTGACCGGCTTGAAGTTGTCGACGTCGATGTAGATCACCGCGGCCAGCTGATGCGGGCGATGGGCCAGGATCAGCGCATTCTCGAACAGCGTGCGCATGTAGCGCTGGTTGCTCAGGCCGGTCAGCGGATCCTGGAAGGCCATGTCCAGCGCGCGCGACTCGGCTTCCAGCAGGCGTTTCTGGAAACTCAGCAACACCGCGGCCAGCAACGAGAAGTACTGCGTCAGCGCCAGCGCCGTACCGATCATGAAGCCCTGGGTGAGCCAGTCCGGCATGCGCGCCATGAACGGGAACGTGGCCCAGTGCAGCGCCAGCAGCAGGCTGGCCGAGGCGGTGATCGACAGCAGCCGCGGCGCCAGCAGCTGCCGCCGGCTCCATACGGCCCAGCCGGCATAGACCTGGAAAACGGCATTGAACAGCGCCACTCCGCCATCGCGCAGCAGCGGCGAGATCCCGCCGGCCCAGGCCAGCACGATCCACGCCTCGATCACCAGCAGCGCGATCCAGAAACCGCGTGGACGCGCCGGCACTTCGAAAAAGCGCACCAGCCCCATCACCAGGCAGAACTTCTCGATCACGTTGATCGAGGCATAGACCGCTACCGCGGCGTCATGTCCGCTCCGGTCGTCGAACACGACGACGAGCGCCAGCCGCGCGGCCAGCGCGAACAGCATCGCCACGGCCCACCAGCCGGCACCGGGATTGATCCGCGGCGTGCGCTGCACCCACAGGAACAGCAGGAAGAAGACGAAATAGACGGTTGAACCGATCGTATGGACGATCTCGTACGGCATGTGGGCACCCCCTGTTGTGCCTTTCCACACGTAAGCGCGATCCATGCCAGGCAGGCCTGTCCCGGAATGGGATGCCGCTTCCTTCGTTCCCCTGCCGCACTATCGGCCCAATGTGACGGACATTACAAGTCTTCTGCGACTATCGTCACTCTATTCGACGCAGCCGGAACCCGGCGCGGCATGGATGGCCCCGCAGCATCCGCCCGGTTGCCGCGCACGCGATGGGCGGCGGGTTACGCGGGCGAACGCAGGGACGGCAGACACGAAGGCGGCGGCTTCCGCCGCCGCCTGATCGACCGGGCCGCATGCCGCCGCGGTGCTCAGCCCAGCGGTTCGTCCGACAGGTAGGTATAGCCGGTGAGGCCGGCTTCCAGCGCCGCATCCAGTTCGGCCGCGCGCGCGGCCGGCAGGTCGGCGGCAGCCACGCGCTGGCGATAGGCCGCACGCAGTTCGTCCAGTCGGTAGCCGACGTAGTCGAGCATCACGTCGGTGGTGTCGCCGCGGCGCTGCTGGGCGATGCGATAGCCGGCGCCATCGACCGTGACTTCCACCGCGTCGGTGTCGCCGAACAGGTTGTGGATGTCGCCGAGGATCTCCTGGTAGGCGCCGACCAGGAAGAAGCCGATGCGGTAGCTCTCGCCATGGCGCACGGCATGCAGCGGCAGCGAGCTGTCCAGGCTCTCGTTCTCGACATAGGTCTTGACCATGCCGTCGGAGTCGCAGGTCATGTCGGCGATCACGCCGCGGCGTTGCGGGCGCTCGTCCATGCGCTCGATCGGCATGATCGGGAACACCTGGTCGATCGCCCAGGCATCCGGGATCGACTCGAACACGCTGAAATTGACGAAGTACTTGTCGACCAGGCGGTCGTTCAGTTCGTCCAGCGCCGGGCGGTGGCTCTTTTCGTCATAGCTCAGGCGCGCGCGCACGCCGTTGGCGATGGCGTAGAACAGGTCGTCGATGCGCGCGCGCTGCGGCAGGTCGATCTGGCCCAAGGCGTAGGCGCTCAGGCCTTCGGCGTGGAAATGCTGGGCTTCCTGGAACAGCTCCACCGCCGGGCGCTGGTCCAGTTCGTCATGGATCTCGCGCAGGTGGCGGACGGCGGCCGGCTCGTCGTCGTGCGCTTCCGGCACGCGGCCTTCGGCCGCCTGCTCCACCTCGGACACGTTGGCGATCAGCACCGCATGGTGGGCGGTCATCGCGCGGCCGCATTCGGTGACGATGCGCGGCTGCGGCAGGCCATTGGCCTCGCAGGCCTCGGCCAGCGGCTGCACGATGTTGCTGGCGTAGGCGTTGAGCCCGTAGTTGATCGAGCAGTAGCTGCGCGAGCGGGTGCCTTCGTAGTCGATGCCCAGGCCGCCGCCGACGTCCACGTGGCTGATCTTCGCGCCCAGCCGCGACAGCTCGACGAAGTAGCGGGTGGCCTCGCGCATGCCGTTGGCGATGTCGCGCACGTTGCTGATCTGGCTGCCCATGTGGAAGTGCAGCAGGTTCAGGCAGTCGGCGTATTCGGTGTCGCGCAGCGACTTCCACAGGTCCAGCAGCTGCCGCGGCGACAGCCCGAACTTGGCCTTGTCGCCGCCGCTGTTCTGCCACTTGCCCGCGCCCAACGAGGCCAGGCGCATGCGCACGCCCAGGCCCGGCTTCACGTCCAGCGCCCTGGATTCCTCCAGCACCAGCTTCAGCTCGGAGGGCTTCTCGATGACGATGAAGGTCTGCAGGCCCAGCTTGCGGCCGATCAGCGCCAGGCGGATGTACTCGCGGTCCTTGTAGCCGTTGCAGACGATCAGCCCGCCCGGGCGCGACAGCGCCAGCACGGCCATCAGCTCGGGCTTGGAACCGGCCTCCAGGCCGAAGCCCTCGCCGTGGTGGCTGGCCAGGGTGCCGGCCACGCCGCGGTGCTGGTTGACCTTGATCGGGTACACGGCGGTATAGCCGCCGGCGTAGTCCCAGTCGCGCTGGGCCTGGGCGAACGCCGCCTGCAGCTTGCCCAGGCGCTGGCCGAGGATGTCCGGGAAACGCACCAGCAGCGGCAGCTTGGCGCCGGCGGCGCGGGCCGAATCGACGATTTCAGGCAGCGACACGGCCGGCCCCTGCGCGCCGGTGGGGCGCACCACGACGTGCCCGGCGGCATCGACGTCGAAATAACCGTCGGACCAGTGCGGGATCGAATAGGTCTTGCGGGCCTGGTCGAGGGACCAATCGCTCATCGGCGTAGCAACTCTCGGCTGTGGATAAGAATGGCGCGCATTCTAACGCCTGCGGGGCAAGGGTCCGTTACAATCCGCGCCCGCGCCTTCAGGCCCCTCTCCCACCGGGAGAGGGGTTGGGGTGAGGGTACGGGCGAAGCCTCACGGTGTTTGATTGCACGAGGCTTCGCCCGCACCCTCATCCGGCGCTTCGCGCCACCTTCTCCCGGGGGGAGAAGGAACAGCCCTTCCTCCCAGGAGCATCGCCATGACCACCAACGAGAACTGGTTCATCGAACACTTCCAGCCGACCGGCTCTGCCATCGGTTTCCGCATCACCGGCAAGCTGGATGAGGTGCAGTCGCCGTTCCAGAAGATCGAGATCTACGACAGCACCGACTGGGGCAAGCTGATGGTCATCGACGGCGCCATGATGCTGACCTCCAGGGACAACTTCTTCTACCACGAGATGATCAGCCACCCGGTGCTGTTCACCCACCCGGCGCCCAAGCGCGTGGTGATCATCGGCGGCGGCGACTGCGGCACCCTGCGCGAGGTGCTCAAGCACCCGGGCGTGGAAAGCGCCACCCAGTGCGACATCGACGAGCAGGTCACGCGCATGGCCGAGAAGCATTTCCCGGAACTGTGCGAATCCAACGGCGACGCCCGCGCCGAACTGCTGTTCGACGACGGCGTGGCCTACATGGCCAACTGCGCCCCGGGCAGCGTGGACGTGGTGATCGTGGACTCCACCGACCCGGTCGGCCCGGCCGAAGGCCTGTTCAACAAGGCCTTCTTCGAGAGCTGCTTCCGCGCCCTGAAGGACGATGGCCTGCTGGTGCAGCAGAGCGAGTCGCCGCTGGCCCTGCTGGACCTGATCAAGGACATGCGTGCGGAAATGGGCAAGGCCGGCTTCCAGTCGTTCAAGACCCTGCCGTTCCCGCAGCCGTGCTACCCGACCGGCTGGTGGTCGGTGACCGTGGCCAGCAAGCAGGCCGGTTTCGGCTTCGGCTTCCGCCAGGCCGACGCCGCCGCCAAGCCGTTCGACACGCTGTACTACACCGCCCCGCTGCACACCGGCGTGCTGGTCAGCCCGCCCTTCGTGGCCAAGGCGCTGGGAGAGTAAGTCCGGCCTTCGCCAGAAAAACCCCGCGGCGACGCGGGGTTTTTCTGGCGCACAGGGATGGGTGCAACCCTGCGGGCGGCTTCGTGATGAAAACGACTGCCCTGCCGCTTTTTCATTGCCGCCTCTCGTGGCGACCGGTTGCCATGACCTCACCCGGCGAGGGCGGATTCCTTGGATCACGAAGCCGCAACCCCGACAAACCCGCTGCACGGCATGCGCCGACATCCGGGGCACGCCGATTCTCGGTTTCCACGTTCGCGCCGGGCAACACCCGTCGCGGCCGTTCGTGGTCAGCCCTGGAAATCGCGCCAGAGCGGGATGCCGCGCCGGCGCGCGCTCCAGCGCCCGTACAGCCCCATCGTCAGGCCGAACAGCACGCCGGCCAGCACCGCCGCCAGCAGCGCCATGCCCGCCGGCATCTGCGAACGGCGCCACATCATCAACCACATCACCAGGCCCCACACCGGCCCGAAGAAGGCGCCGGTCAACAGGGCGGTGGGCGCGAAGCCCGCCATCGGCGGCGGCGGCACGCGGAAGCCGAGCTTCCACAGCAACCGGTACAGCAGCGGCGCGGATGTACCGCGTGGCAGGCCCTTGCCGTCCAGCAGCACGAGCGCCCGCTGCAGGCGCCGGTCGAAGTCCCCGTCAGTGGCGGCCATGAATCAGAGCGCGTCGGCGTCGAGCTCGCCGGTGCGGATGCGCACCACGCTGCCCAGGTCGTAGACGAACACCTTGCCGTCGCCGATCTTGCCGGTGCCGGCGGCCTTGACGATGGCTTCCACCACCTCGTCGGCCTGGGCGTCGGTGACCGCCACCTCGATCTTCACCTTGGGCAGGAAATCGACCACGTACTCGGCGCCGCGGTACAGCTCGGTATGGCCCTTCTGCCGGCCGAATCCCTTGACCTCGGTGACCGTGATGCCGGCCACGCCACGTTCGGCGAGCGCCTCGCGCACGTCGTCCAGTTTGAACGGCTTGACGATGGCCATGATCATTTTCATCGGTCGTTTCCCTGTCGGTGTGCCGGTGGAAGGATAGCCTGCCCGGCCCCGGCCGGGCAGGCCGGTGTGCCGCCGCAGGCACCAAGGGATTATCCTTACCTCCCTACGCAACAGAGCCCGATGGCCGCGGTTGCGGGCGGCGCCTAACCTGCCAGCCTGCCCTGCGGAGACTTCCCATGATCGACCTGAACCACATCGATGCGCTGGCCCGCCGCCTGAGCGACCTGGTGCCGCCAGGACTGCGCGAATCGCGCGAGGAACTGCAGGCCACCTTCAAGAGCGCGCTGCAGGCCGGCCTGGCCAGGCTGGACCTGGTCACCCGCGAGGAGTTCGAGGTGCAGCGCGCCGTGCTGCTGCGCACCCGCGAGAAGCTGGACGCGCTGGAACAGGCCGTCGCCGCACTGGAAAAGCGTCCCGCCAGCGACGCCTGAGGCGCCGGCCATGAGCCTGGCGCTGGTGCACAGCCGTGCACGCGCCGGGGTGCATGCGCCGCCGGTACGGGTCGAGGTGCATCTGTCCGGTGGGCTGCCCTGCACCCAGATCGTGGGCCTGCCGGAAGCGGCGGTGCGCGAATCCCGCGACCGCGTGCGTGCGGCCATCCTCTGCGCGCAGTTCGAGTTCCCGGCCCGGCGCATCACCATCAACCTGGCCCCGGCCGACCTGCCCAAGGACGGCGGCCGCTTCGACCTGCCGATCGCACTGGGCATCCTCGCCGCCAGCGGGCAGATCGACCGCCAGGCGCTGTCCGGCCACGAATTCATCGGCGAACTGGCGCTGACCGGCGAACTGCGCGGCGTGGATGGCGCGCTGCCGGCCGCCATCGCCGCGGCGCGGGAGCAGCGCACGCTGGTGGTGGCGCCGGGCAACGCCGAAGAGGCAGCGCTCGCCCGGCAGGCGACGGTCAAGGTCGCGCGTACCCTGCTGGAAGTCTGCGCCTGCCTCACCGGCGAGAAGGCGCTGCCGGACGCGCAGGTCGCCGCCACCGAACCCGCCCCGCTGCCGGATCTTGCCGACGTGCGCGGACATGCGCAGGCAAGGCGTGCGCTGGAGATCGCCGCGACCGGCGGGCACCATCTGCTGCTGGTCGGCTCGCCCGGCTGCGGCAAGACCCTGCTGGCCTCGCGGCTGCCCGGCATCCTGCCCGAAGCCAGCGAGGCCGAAGCGCTGGAAACCGCCGCCATCGCCTCGGCCGGCCGGCACGGCGTGGACCCGGCGCGCTGGCGGCAGCGGCCATACAGATCGCCGCACCACACGGCCAGCGCGGTGGCGCTCGTCGGCGGGGGTTCGTTTCCACGTCCCGGCGAAGTGTCGCTTGCCCATAACGGTGTCCTGTTTCTCGACGAGCTACCCGAGTGGAAACGACCGACATTGGAGGTGCTGCGCGAGCCGCTGGAATCGGGCGTGGTCACCATCTCGCGGGCGGCGCGCAGCATCGAGTTTCCGGCCTGCTTCCAGCTCGTGGCGGCCATGAACCCGTGCCCTTGCGGGTGGGCCGGCGACCGCAGCGGTCGCTGCCGCTGTTCCGGGGATGCGATCGCCCGCTATCGCGCCCGCATCTCCGGTCCGCTGCTGGACCGCATCGACCTGCAGCTGCAGGTTCCGCGCCTGCCGCCGGCCGAACTGCACGGCGATGCGCCGCCCGGGGAAAGCAGCGCCACCGTACGGGAGCGGGTGGCGCAGGCCCGCTTCCGCCAGCTGCAGCGGGCGGGCAGGCCCAATGCCCGGCTGGAACCCGGGCAGACCCTGCGCGACTGCGTGCTGGCCCGGGCCGACCAGGCACTGCTCGAACAGGCAATGGAACGCCTGCAGCTGTCAGCGCGCTCGATGCACCGCATCCTGCGCGTGGCCCGCACCATCGCCGACCTGGCCGGTGGCGGCCCCATCGAACGCGCGCACCTCGCCGAGGCCATCGGCTACCGCCAGCTGGATCGCGGCTCTCCGGACGGTTCGCAGTAAGGCAGGCAATCTACCGCCGCGGACGCCGACGGGAATGCTCTGACGGCGTTACTCCACGCCACACATCCGACCTGCAGCTGCAGGTTCCGCGATTGCCACCGGCCAAGCAGCGTGGCTTCACGAAACCCCTTTCGGCGGATGGAATCCCCGTAAGAGCGGCTTCAGCCGCGAACACCCGTAGATGCGGGGCTCGCCCCGCATGGGGCCTTACCGGCACAGCCCCGCCAGGCGACGCCCGGCGCTACACAACGCCGCAAGTCGCTGGGATCGCACCTCCCCGACATGTCCCGGAGCGGGCAGTGCCCGGCGGCAGGGTGTCGATGAACAGGCACCGCTCCGGCGCTACGGGACACGCGGGCTATCGAAACGTGCGTATCCGGTAAAGCGCGGCAATACCGCCGGACTCCAGCCGGGCCTGCCGTCGAGCAGGGCACGCTTGCTGAATTCGCCGGCTCGCGCCCGCCATCCACCCCGCTCCATGTGGCCAACAAGGAACGCCAACGATCCCGGGCCACGGCCTGTCCGGCCTATCGCACCGCCCAGCCCGCCCACGGTCGCCCCGGATGCGACGACAATGGCCCAACATCCCCTTCCTCTTCCCCTCCCGCGGAGCCGGACATGGACAGGATCGAACGCCCCTTCTTCCCGATCATCTACGTGCGCGGTTACGCCATGACCCGCTCGGAGATCGTCGAGACCACCTCCACGCCGTACATGGGCCTGGAGGCCGGCTCCACCAAGATCCGCCAGGCGCAGGACGGCTCGGTGGTGAAGTTCGTGTTCGAGTCGCCGCTGGTGCGGCTGATGAAGGACTACGGCTACCGCGACGTCTACGACGGCGGCGCCGAGCTGCGCGGCGGCATTTCGCCGCGCAGCATCGTCATCCACCGCTATTACGACGTGGCCGACCCGGCGTTCGGCGACGGCAAGGCGCCGTCGATCACCGAGGCCGCCGCCAGCCTGGGCCGGCGCATCCTGGAACTGCGCGACAGCGTATGCGGCGACAACGCCAACCAGCGCCGCGACTTCCGCGTGTACCTGGTCGCGCATTCGATGGGCGGGCTGATCTGCCGCTGCCTGCTGCAGAACCCGGAGGTCGCCAGCGCCGAGGCGCGCACGCTGGTGGACAAGGTGTTCACCTACGCCACCCCGCACAACGGCATCGACATCGCCGGCATCAACGTGCCCGACTTGCTGTCGATCAACGACATGAACAACTTCAACCGCGGCAACATGGCGCGCTACCTGAAGGTGTCCAGGGACAAGGCCAACACGCTGGGCGATTCCGGCTTCCCGCCCGAGCGCATGTTCTGCCTGATCGGCACCAACAGCCGCGACTACGCGGTGGCGCGCGGGCTGTCCTCGTTCGCGGTCGGCGCGTTCAGCGACGGCCTGGTGCGCATCGCCAACGCCTATGTCGAAGGCGCGCCGCGGGCCTTCGTCAACCGCAGCCACAGCGGCTACTTCGGCATCGTCAATTCCGAGGAGGGCTACCAGAACCTGTCGCGCTTCCTGTTCGGCGACATCTGCGCCACCGCGCAGCTGGACATCACCGCGCTGGCGCTGCCGCCGGAAGTGGAGGCCGCGCGCAAACGCGGCAGGCAGGTGCGTTCCTCGTACTACATCGAGGCCACCGTGGCCCCGCGCGGCGCCTATACCTACCAGCTCACCGCGCGCACCCAGGCCAACGAGTGCGCGGTGCGCCGCGAATACAGCGACATCTTCGATGCGGACGGCAACGTACGCCGCGACGCACGCGCGCCGGTGCTGTTTTCGGTGTTCCTGGACAGCCGCCGCATCCTGGCCGGCAGCGAAGTCGCCTTCTCCATCGAGCTGGCGGTATGCAACGCCGGCTACGAGGTCGATGGCGCGCTGTTCCTGAAGAACCACATTCCCGGCGAGTACCTGTTCCGCAACACACTGGTGCTGTTCGCCAAACCCGACGGCGACAGCTGGCGGCTGCGTTATGTCTGGGGCGACGACCAATGGGCCGGCGGACCGAAGACGCCGGCCGAGCTGGACAGCGCCAAGGCCCGGGCGATCGGCATCAGCCAGCAGTCGCCCAATGTGTTCACGGTGCCCCTGTCTTCGGCCAAGGGCTTCGCGGCGGAGCTGAAGATCGCACTGTCGGATTGGGAGTGAGGCGGGAAACAGGCCACTGAAGGCGGCGCGTCCTTGCGGGTGCCGGAGCGGATGGACGGGGGAAGCCCACGTCGCGCCGCCCAGCGCCACGTCGGCACGCGACTCGCGGACTCGCGAAGTGTTCAACCTGAAACAGCGTGAAGTGGTCGAGGGCCCGTGTCGGCGATCTTCTAGCGCCTGGGCGTACACAACCGCGCCCAGGCCAGCGTGATGCAGCGCGCCGACACGCTGCTGGTCAAGCTGCAGGGCGGGCGGACGCTGCTGGCGCTGGCCGAAGGCGAGAAGCCGCAGATGCTGCCGATGCCGGGCCCGCTACGTACCACGCCGATGCCGACGGTGGCTGCAAACCGTGCGGTGTTCAGCGCCTCTCCGCACTGGAACCGGGCGGCACGCAGCGCCCGGTCGTCGGCTCTGTCGGGCGCTGCGAAGGTAGCGCATCGCCTGCGTCGCCCCGTCGGGGTACTCCCCGTGCGCCGCGCTAGTGGAAATCCCGCGAGCGGGTCTGCAGGTCGCCCAGCAGGTGGCTGAGGTCGTGCAGGTCGCGGGCGATCAGGTGCTGCACGCCGTCCACCTGCTCCCAGCGCCCGCGTACCGCCATCAGCCGCGCGCCCAGCAGCACCTTGCGCCGGCGCGCGGCCAGGTGCTGCCACACCACGACATTGAGCGGGCCGTGTTCGTCCTCGAGGGTAACGAACACCGTGCCCTTGGCCGTGCCCGGGCGTTGCCGCTGCACGACGAGGCCCGCCACGTGCGCGCCGCGCCCATGCGGCAGCTGCCGGACCTGGGCGATGTCGAGCACGCGCTCGCGCCGCAGCCGCGCGCGCAGCAGCGACAGCGGGTGTTCGCCGAGGGTGAGGCCGAGCGTGCGGTAGTCGGCCAGCACGTCCTCGCCGGCCGAAGGTGGCGGCAGCTCCACGGCGTCCTCGTCGGGGCTGCCGGGCAGCAGCGGCCGCTGCCGCTCGATCCCGGCCACGTCCCAGCGCGCGGCGTGGCGGTGCCCGGCCAGGGCCTGCAGCGCGCCGGCCTCGGCCAGCGCGCGCCGCGCCCGGTCGTCCAGGCCGGCGCGCAGGCACAGGTCGCGCACGTCGGCGAACGGGCGCCGGACACGCGCGGCGACAATGGCCGATGCCACGGCTTCCGACAGCCCGGCCACCTGGCGCAGGCCCAGGCGGATCGCCGCCTGGCCTTCGTCGTCGTCCTTGCCGCGGCGCATCCGCCCGCCTTCCAGCGTGTTGTCCCATTCGCTGCAGGTCACGTCCACCGGCCGTACCTCCACGCCGCGGCGTCCACCGCGGCCCTCGCGGCGCGCGTCCTGCACGATCTCGCTGGGCGAGTAGAAGCCCATCGGCTGCGCATTGAGCAGGGCGCAGGCGAAGGCCGCCGGTTCGTGGCGCTTGAGCCAGCTGCTGATGTAGACCAGCTTGGCGAACGAAGCGGCATGGCTCTGCGGAAAACCGTAGGAACCGAAACCCTTGATCTGCTCGAAGATCTGGTCGATGAATTCGTCGGAGTAGTTGTTGCCCCGCATCCGTTCGCGGATGCGCACACGGTGCGGCTCCATGTCGCCGCCCCGGCCCCAGGCCGCCATCGAACGGCGCAGGACATCGGCTTCGCTGTGGCTGTACTTGGCCGCAACGATGACCAGTTCCATCACCTGTTCCTGGAACAGCGGAATGCCGCAGGTTCGCTCGAGGATTTCGGCCAGCGCGTCCGGGCAGGTCGCTTTCTCCTTGCCCTGCCGCCGCCGCAGGTAGGGATGCACCATGCCGCCCTGGATCGGCCCCGGGCGCACGATCGCCACCTCGATCACCAGGTCGTAGAAGCACCTGGGTTTGAGCCGCGGTAGCATGCTCATCTGCGCGCGCGATTCGATCTGGAACACGCCCACGGTGTCGGCGGCCTCGATCATGTCGTAGGTATTGGAGTCGTCGGCAGGCGCTGCCAGATCGACGCGATGGCCGCGATGGCGCTCCACCAGCTCCAGCGCCTTGCGGATACAGGTGAGCATGCCCAGCGCCAGGCAGTCGACCTTGAGCAGCTTCATCGTCTCCAGGTCGTCCTTGTCCCACTGGATGATGGTGCGCCCGTCCATGGCCGCGTTCTCCACCGGCACCACGGTGGACAGCGGCGCATCGCCGATGACGAAACCGCCCACATGCTGCGACAGGTGGCGCGGGTGGCCGCGCAGCTGCGCGGTGACCGCCATCAGCCGCCGGATCAGCGGGTTGTCCGAGTCGAAGCCGGCCTCGCGCAGCCGTTGCGCCATCGGCACCTGGCCATGGCTGTGACCGTGGCAGCCGGCCATCAGCGCGATCTGGTCCGGCGGCAGGCCGAAAGCGCGCGCCACGTCGCGCACCGCGCTCTTGCCGCGGTAGCGGATCACGGTGGCCGCCAGCGCGGCGCGGTGGCGGCCGTACTTGGCGTAGACGTACTGCAGCACTTCCTCGCGCCGCTCGTGCTCGAAATCCACGTCGATGTCCGGCGGCTCGTCGCGCTCGCGCGACAGGAAGCGCGCCATCAGCAGCCGGCTCTCGGAGGGATTCACCACGGTGATGCCCAGCGCGAAGCACACCGCCGAGTTGGCCGAGGAGCCGCGACCCTGGCACAGGATGTCGCGTTCCTTCGCGAAGCGCACGATGTCCTGCACGGTCAGGAAGAAGGCCTCGTACTGCTTGTAGGCGATCAGTTCCAGTTCGCTGTCGATCTGCCGGACCACATCGGGCGGCGTTCCTTCCGGCCAGCGTTCGCGCATGCCGCGTTCGGTCAGTTCGCGCAGCCAGGTGGTGGGCGTGTGCCCGTCGGGCACCAGCTCGGCCGGGTAGCGGTACTGCAGCTGGCTCATGTCGAAAGTGCAACGGCGCGCCAGCCGCACCGCGTTGTCCAGCAACTCGGGCGGATGGATGTTGCCCAGCGCGCGGCGGGTGCGCAGGTGGCGCTCGCCGTTGCGGAACAGGTGCGCGCCACAGTCGGCCAGCGGCAGGTTGTGGCGGATGGCGGTCATCGTGTCCTGCAGCATGCGGCGGCGGCGCACGTCCATGTGCGCGTCGCCGCTGGCCAGCGGCGTCATCCGCAGGACCTCGGCCAGCGCCAGCAGTCGCTGCAGCCGCGCGGCGTCGTCCTGTTCGCGGTGCAGTTCCACCGCCAGGTGCGCGCGCGCGCCGAACCGCGCCTGCAGCCAGCTGCCCTGTTCCTCCTGTGGCTGTGCAGCAGGCAGCCACAGGGCGAACAGACCCGAAGCGTCCGGATCGATGCCGTCCAGCACCGCTTCCACGTCGGAACGCGCGAGCAGGTAATCGCCCTTGCCGGCGGCGCGGCGGCCGCGGGTGATCAGTTCGCACAGCCGCGTGTAGCCGGCGGCGGTTTCCACCAGCAGCACGCAGCGCAGGCCGCAGGCCAGGGCGAACTCGCTGCCGACCACCAGCTTCACGCCGCTGGCGCGTGCCGCTTCCCAGGCGCGCACGATGCCGGCCAGCGAGCACTCGTCGGTGATCGCCAGTGCTTCGTAGCCGCAGTCGCGCGCGCGCGCGAACAGTTCCTCGGCGCTGGCCGCGCCGCGCAGGAAGGAAAAGTCGGACAGGCAGTGCAGTTCGGCGTAGGCAGGCAGGTTTTCCTCGCCGGGCGCGCCGTCGTTGGCGGCTTCGCGGCCCAGCCGCTGCGCCACCTCCCAGGCGCGCGGCGCGCGGGTGCCGGCATGCGAATCGCGCGATTCGCGCCGGCTCACGCGAACCACCCGTGCAGCATCCAGCCGCCCTGCTCGCCCGGCGGTGCGAACGCCCAGGCGCGCTGGCCCTGCGAGGTTTCCAGCACGTAGTAGTCGCGGCGCGCGTCGTCGCCGTCCCACCAGCCGCTTTCCAGCCGTTCCGGGCCGGCGACGATGCGCGGGCGCGGATCACGCAGCGGCACCGGCTGCGGCAGCAGCCAGGCCGGCCGCGGCGGCAGCCCCGGTGCCGCATCGCCGATGCGGCCGTCGTCGCCCTGCAGCGGCCGCCAGGCGCGTTCCGGACGCGGGTCGCAGGTGGGCGTGATGCGGTGTACCGCGGTGTCTCCCAACCGCGCGCGCAGCCGCTCGCGCAGCTGCGGCCACGGCTGCTGCTGGCGCGCGCGCGGATCGAACAGGTCGCGCGAGGCCGGCACGAACGGCGGCAGCTCGCGCGCCAGCAGGCGCAGCGCGACCACCGGCTGGTCGATCCGCACCTGCTCCAGGCGGTTGCGCACCAGCTCGAACAGCAGCGCCGGCTCGCGCTCGGCGGCCAGCAGCCCCACCGCCACGTCGCTGTGGCCCTGCTCGTGTTCCAGCCGCAGCACGAAACGCTGCACGCCGCCATCGCGCACCGACAAATAGGTGCACAGGTCGCCGACCAGGCGGCGCAGCGGGAACAGCAGCGCGGTATGGCTCTCCACCTCGTAGCCCAGTTCCAGCCGCGCGTCGAAGTGGTCCGGCGGCGCGTAGTACGCCAGCGGGTCGTCGGCCTGACCGTAGAGCCGATCCAGGTGTTCCAGCAGCGCCAGGCCGAAGCGGCGGCGCAGCGCGTCGCGCGGCAGCGCGCGCAGCGTGCGCAGGTCGCCGATGCCCATGTGCCGCAGGCGCTCGCCGCCATCCTCCGGCAACCGCGCGCGGCGCACCGGCACGCGGTCCAGCAGGGCTGCCATCGCCGCCGGCTGCGTCACCGCCAGACCGTCGCGCAGGCCAGCCAACACCTGCGCGGCGCGCGGCGTCGGCGCCAGTGCGATGCGGTGGCTGAAGCCCAGCAGTTCCAGTTCCTCGCGCAGCCGCGCCTCGATGCGCGGCCAGGGACCGAGCAGGGCGAAGCTGGCGCGCACTTCCAGCACGATGCAGCCAGGCCACTGCGCGCTGACCAGCGAACTGTGCCGGTAGGCCCACGCGGCGAGGAAACGCTGCCAGCGTTCCTCGGCCTGCGGATCGTGCTCGACCAGGGCCAGCCCGGGCAGCAGCGCATGCGCGGCAGTCAGGCGCATGCCGGCCTGCACGCCGGCGGCGGACGCGGCGGCGTTGACCGCATGCAGGGTGCGCAGCTGCGCCGGGCCGGTGACCAGCGCCAGCGGCGCCTGCGGATCGGGGCAGCGGCGGAGGACGGCGTCCAGCGCCAGCTGCGGCAGCAGTACACAGGCCCAGAGCATGGCCGCGCCTCAGCGCGCGGCCAGGGCGAAGACGCGCGCCGGCGCCGGACCGCCACGGCATTTGCGCACCTGCCAGGCGCTGCCGCCGTGCGCGTCGCGCACCGCCTCCAGGCGCAGCGCGGCCGGCGAGGGATTGGCGGCATGGCGGCGGTCGCGCAGGGCGAAGCCCAGGCACTGGCCGCTGTCGGCGGCCACCTGCAAGCGTCGCAGCGCCTGCGCATCGGCGTGCAGCGGCCAGCCCAGCACCGCGGCGCAGGCGCCGCTGCGCAGGCATTGTTCGAATGCCCACAGCGCATCGCGCGGCGTGGCCTGCACGATCTCCAGCCGCTCCAGCGCCACGCCCGCGGCCTGCCAGGCCGGTGCATAGGGAACGTAGGGCGGCGCCACCACCGCCACCGTCGCGCCGGCCTCGCTCAACCGCGCCAGGGTCGGCAGCAGCAGGGCCAGTTCGCCCACGCCATCGGCCGGCAGCAGCAGTTCGGTCAGCGCATGCCGCGGCCAGCCGCCCTGCGGCAGCAGCGCATCGAGCGCGGCATGGCCGGTGGGCTCGCCCAGCGCCGCGGCCGACGCACGCCCGGCATGCCACAGCGTCTGCGCGGCCAGCAGGCTGTCGAGGGCGACCACCGTGCCCATTCAACCCGGGCGTACCAGCCCGCAGTAGACGCCTTCGATGGCGAAGTCCTGGCCCGGCCGCACCTCGATCGGCGCATGCGCGCGGTTGCGCGGCAGCAGGCGGATGCGGCGCGGCCCGCGCTGCAGGCGCTTGATGGTCAGCTCGCCATCCACGCGCGCCACCACGGTCTGGCCGTCGCGCGCCTCCGGCGTGCGCTGCACGCCCACCAGGTCGCCGTCGAGGATGCCGTCGTCGATCATCGAATCGCCCTGCACCCGCAGCAGGTAGTCCGGGCGCAGCGCGAACAGCCGCCGGTCCAGCCAGAACTGCTGGTCCAGGCCGATGTCGGCGCCGATCGGCTGGCCCGCGGCCACCCGCCCCAGTACCGGCAGCGGCAGCAGGTCGGCATCGCCGCCGGGCAGGCGCAGGCCGCGCTTGCGCCCCGGCACCTGCTCCAGCAGGCCCTCGGCCAGCAGCGCCTGCACATGCTTCTGCGCGGCGTTGCGCGAGGAAAAGCCGAAAGCCGCGGCGATCTCGGCCAGGCTGGGCGCGCGCCCGGCCGCCAGCTCCCCGCGCAGGAAGGCGAGGACGGCGGCGCGTTGCGGTGGCAGGTCGGCGGGGATCATGGGTGTACATTTGTACACCCATCGCCTTGCCGGGGCCAGTGGAAGCCGCAGAGGGGAACTGCGGATGACGGCAGCAGACAATCCCCTGGCGCGCTTCCGGGATCACCTGCCGATGGCCCGGAAGATGCCCGCCACCCCTGATGGGCACAACCAGGAAAGCCGGAGCCATTGCTCCGGCTTTCTTCTCGCCATTGTCGAAAGGGCGGTCGTGCTGAGTTGATCGGCAGGGACCATGCCTGCACGCCAGGCTTGCAGGATGGTCAGAGTTCCTGCCGCTCAGAACTCCGGCAGGTTTTCGAGATTGTCCCGGGGCAAGCCGTTATCCACGGTCTTGATGTATTCGACGCCGTTGACCCTGATGACGTAGACCGGTTGCCCCTTCTGCCACTGGCCGTTGGCCTGGGGGATGGTGATGAACGTGACCCCGTCCTTGATCGCTTTGACGATGACCGCGCGCTCATGCTCGGCAGGCGGCCCGAAGCTGTCGCCGTTGTCCTGATGGATGCGTACCCGGTCGATGTGCGTATGTGCCGCGTCGTACCGGACAGCCGAAATGCCGTAATCCGCCCACTTGGTCATGTTGCCTCCTGCATTTGATTGGCAGGGCAGTTGTAATGGGGAGGCATCCCATGGGCTGCGACGTAAAGACAGAAGGCCGCCTCGATGAGCGGCCTTCCCACACGACCCCGGAAGCACCCCATAGGGGCGGGATCACGCAGAGCGTCGCAAGTGATTGGCGCTCTGGAAAAGATGGCGCGCCCGGAGGGATTCGAACCCCCGACCAATGGCTTCGGAAGCCACTACTCTATCCGGCTGAGCTACGGGCGCGTTGTGTGTCGCAGCGGGAGCGTATGGCTCCCTGCCGACCGGCGCTGCCGGGCGGAGGCGCATTCTAACGGCAAATGCATGCGCAGGTCTGCCCCCGTCGCGCCTTCGCTTCGCAACGGGCCGCCAGGCCCGGCTGGTAACCTGTGCGCATGGGTTACGAACGATACGAACGAGAGCCGGCGCCCGCGTCCTCGCGGCTGGCCAGCTACTGGAAACTGATGCGCGCCGACCGGCCGATCGGCACCCTGCTGCTGCTGTGGCCTACGTGGTGGGCGCTGTGGCTGGCCTCCGGCGGCCTGCCGGCGCCGTGGACGCTGTTCGTGTTCACCGCCGGCGTGTGGCTGACCCGCTCGGCCGGCTGCGTGATCAACGACTACGCCGACCGCTGGCTGGACCCGCACGTCAAGCGCACCAAGGATCGCCCGCTGGCCACAGGCGCGGTGTCCGGGCGGCAGGCGCTGGCGCTGTTCGCCGGACTGATGCTGGTCGCGTTCGCGCTGGTGCTGACCCTGAACGCGCTGACCATCGGCCTGAGCTTCGTCGGCGTATTCCTGGCCGCCACCTATCCCTATCTCAAGCGCTACACCCACCTGCCGCAGGTCTACCTGGGCATGGCCTTCGGCTGGGGCATCCCGATGGCCTTCGCCGCGGTGCAGGGCGAAGTGCCGGCGCTGGGCTGGGTGCTGTACGCGGCCAACATCCTGTGGTCCACCGCCTACGACACCTGGTATGCGATGGTCGACCGAGACGACGACCTGAAGGTCGGCTCGCATTCCACCGCCATCCTGTTCGGCGACCTGGACCTGGTGATCCAGGGCATCCTCTACGCGCTGTTCTTCGCGGCGATGGCGCTGGTCGGGCAGCGCGCCGGACTTGGCACGATGTACTGGGCCGGGCTTGGCGTGGCGGCGGCAATGGTGATGTGGGAGTTCTGGCTGTGCCGCAGGCGCGAGCGCGAAGCCTGCTTCCGCGCCTTCCTGCACAACAACTGGGTCGGGGCCGCGCTGTTCGCTGGCATCGTCGCCAGCCAGTACCTGCACTGACACGCAGCGGCCCGCCCCACGGCGGGCCGCATGCTTGAACGACCGTGCCGATGGCTCAGACGGCGGTCCTGCCCAGGCGGCGCAGGCGGAACGCGACCACGACCTGCAGCACGCCATAGACCAGCGCCATCGCGCCGATCCACAGCGAGGTGACCATCAGCCCGCCCAGCGGGTTGAGCGCGAACATCACGCCCAGCGCCACCGCCAGCAGGCCGCTGAGGACCAGCAGCCATTCGCCGCGGATATGCCTGCGCACGCGGATGGCGAAGACGATGCGGTAGATGCCGCCGACCACCAGCCACGCCGCCAGGAACAGCAGCAGCACGCTCGCCGTCGCCAGCGGGTTGAGGATGGCCAGCACGCCGAAGGCGATGGACACCAGCGCGTAGAACACCGCCCAGCCGCGCGAGACCGGCGCCGAACCGCCGACCGCCGATGCCAGCGCCACCACGCCCTCGACGATCGCCATCACGCCCAGCCACATCGCCAGCACCGCAGCGGTGCGCACCGGCGCCATCAGCGCCAGCACGCCGAAAGCCACCGCGAACAGGCCGAACAGCAGCACCACCCACCAGTGGCGGGACAGCGTGCCGAACAACGGGCCGGCCGGGAAATCCGGGTTGCCATTCATGTCATCGCTCCTTGCTGATCAGGGGGAAACCTTTGCCGGCCGAGCATAGACCCGGGCGCGTCCCCCCGCCGTGTTCACGGCACCCGTGCGCAGACCCAGGCATCGACCCGCGCCACACCGGCCCGGCGCAGCGCGCGGGCGGCGGCCTGCAGGGTGGCGCCGGTGGTCATCACGTCGTCGACCAAAGCCACGTGCACCGGCAGCGTTCCGCGGGCGGCGAAGGCAGCGCGCAGGTTGCGGCGGCGGGCGGGCGCGTCCAGTTCCGACTGCGCCGCAGTGGCGCGGGTGCGGCGCAGCCCGGCCAGCAGCGGCAGGCGCAGCGCACGGGCCAGCGGCCGCGCCAGTTCCAACGCCTGGTCGTAGCCGCGCCGGCGCAGGCGCGACAGGTGCAGCGGCACCGGCACCAGGGCCTGCGGCCGCTCGACGGCCGCCAGCCGCGCGTGCATCAGCTGCGCCAACAGGCGCCCGGCGGCAAGGTCGCCATGAAACTTGAAGCGGCGCAGCAGCCCGTCCACCGGCGCGGCATACAGGAACGCGGCATGCACCCCCGCCAACGGCGAGCGGCCCGGGCGGCAGGCGCCACACAGCGTGCCGGCCGGCTCGGTGGCCGGCAGCGGCAGGGCGCAGCCACGGCAGGCGCTTTCCAGCCACGGCAGCGTGGCGGCGCAGGCCGGGCACAGGTCGCGGCCGGGCTGACCCGGTTCCCCGCATACAAGGCAGACAGGCGGGAACAGCAGGTCGGACAGCCACCCACCCACGCCGTAAACCAAACTTGATAGCGATTTGTTGACAGTGGCGTGCATGCTCACCAGACTGCCCCGCTTCCGTTGCCCGATCTGTCAGGAAACACCCATGTCTGCCGTCATCCGCCACGACTGGAGCCGCGAGGAACTGCTGGCGCTGTTCGACCTGCCCTTCCCCGAACTGCTGTTCCGCGCCGCCAGCGTGCACCGCGAGCATTTCGACCCGGCGCAGGTGCAGGTCTCCACCCTGCTGTCGGTCAAGACCGGCGGCTGCCCGGAAGACTGCGCCTACTGCCCGCAGGCGCAGCGCTACGACACCGGCGTCAATGCGCAGAAGCTGATGGATACCGACAGCGTGGTCGCCCGCGCCCGCGCCGCCCGCGAGGCCGGCGCCTCGCGCTTCTGCATGGGCGCGGCGTGGCGTTCGCCCAAGGACCGCGACATCCCCAAGGTGGCGGCGATGATCCGCGAGGTGAAGGCGCTGGGCCTGGAGACCTGCGCCACCCTGGGCATGCTCGAAGGCCACCAGGCCCGCGCGCTCAAGGACGCCGGGCTGGACTACTACAACCACAATCTCGACACCGCGCCGGACTACTACGACTCGATCATCCACACCCGCCAGTACCAGGACCGGCTCGATACGCTCGAACACGTGCGCAACGCCGGCCTGAAGACCTGCTGCGGCGGCATCGTCGGCATGGGCGAGACCCGCGAACACCGCGCCGGCCTGCTGCTGGCGCTGGCCAACCTGCCGGCGCACCCGGATTCGGTGCCGATCAACCGCCTGGTGCAGGTCGCCGGCACGCCGCTGCACGGCAGCGCCGAACTGGATCCGTTCGAGTTCGTGCGCATGATCGCGGTGGCGCGCATCGCGATGCCGCGCTCGATGGTGCGGCTGTCGGCCGGGCGCGAGAGCATGAGCGACGAGCTGCAGGCGCTGTGCTTCGCCGCCGGCGCCAACTCCATCTTCTACGGCGAGAAGCTGCTGACCACCGGCAACCCGGACACCGCGCGCGACCAGGCGCTGTTCGCGCGGCTGGGCATCCGCCCGATGGAAGTGAACGTCGATGCCGACGACCACGACCATCCCGGCACGGTGCACCTGGACATCGCCCCGCAGTGCGGCTGCGCGGCCTGACCCGTAGGAGCGCAGCTTGCTGCGCGATGAGGCTTCACCGGAAAAGCCTCATCGCGCACTGAAGTGCGCTCCTACGCCGAAGACCCGCGCCGCAAGCGGTTCCACCGGCAACCGGTTACGCTAGCCGCCCACCCGCCCATGAACTGACGCCATGGCCCGCCCCGACCTCCTTGCCCGCCTGCAGGACCAGCGCAAGCTCCGCCAAGCGCAGGGGCGCATCCGCGTCCGCCGCAGCGTCATCCGCCGCGACGGCGTGCGCCTGGACGTCGGCGGCAAGTGGCTCACCGGCTTCTGCAGCAACGACTACCTGGGCCTGTCGCAGCAGTTCGAAGTGGTCGCCGCACTGCAGGATGCCGCCGGCCGCGAAGGCGCCGGCAGCACCGCCTCGCACCTGGTCTGCGGCCACCACGTGCTGCACGAACAGCTCGAACGCGAGATGGCCGACTGGCTCGGCTATCCGCGCGCGCTGCTGTTCGACAGCGGCTTCATGGCCAACCTCGCCGTGCAGCAGGCGCTGCTGTCCGAGGACAGCGACGTCTGCGTGCAGGACCGCCTCAACCACGCCAGCCTGCTCGACGCCACCCGCCTGGCCGGTTGCCGCCTGCGCCGCTACCCGCACCTGGACAGCGAAGGCGCCATGCGCCAGCTGAAGAACGCCGCCGACGGCGCGGCCATGCTCGCCACCGATGGCGTGTTCAGCATGGACGGCGACATCGCCCCGCTGCGCTCGCTGTCGCTGGTGGCGCGCATGCAGGAAGCGCTGTTCTATGTCGACGACGCGCACGGTGTCGGCGTGGTCGGCGAACACGGCCGCGGCTGCGTGGCCGACGCCGGGCTGGGCGTGAACGAAGTGCCGCTGCAGCTGGCCACGCTGGGCAAGGCACTCGGCGGCCACGGCGCGGTGGTGCTGGGCGAGGAGCACCTGATCCAGCACCTGGCCGAGACCGCGCGTCCCTACATCTACACCACCGCGCTGCCGCCGGCGCAGGCCGCCGCCTCGCTGGCGGCGGTGAAGCTGGCGCGCCGCGACCACTGGCGCCGCGAGAAGCTGGTCGAGCTGATCGCCGCCTTCCGCGATGGCGCGCGCCGCAACGGCCTGGAACTGATGCCCTCGGAAACCCCGATCCAGCCCCTGCTGTGCGGCGACGAGGCCACGGTGATGGCGCTGGGCGCCGCGCTGGAGCAGTCCGGCTTCCTGGTCGGCGCGATCCGCCCGCCGACCGTGCCCGAAGGCAAGGCACGGCTGCGCATCACGCTCTCGGCGCTGCACACCCTGGAGCAGGTCAAGGCGCTGGTCGATGCCACCGCCCGCGCGCGCGACCTGCTGTCCTACGAGCAGTCGCTGAACGCCGTCAGCGCCTGAAGAACGCCTTCCACGCATGCATATCGACGTCACCGGCACCGGCCCGGCACTGGTCCTGATCCACGGCTGGGCGCTGCACGGCGGCATCTTCGCGCCGCTGGTGGAACGCCTGTCGCCGCGCTTCCAGCTGCACGTGGTGGACCTGCCCGGCCACGGCTTCAGCCGCGACGACGACACCCCGCTGCGCCTGCCCTACCTGGTCAACGCCATCGCCGCCGCCACGCCGCCGGCGGTGTGGTGCGGCTGGTCGCTGGGCGGGCTGGTGGCGCTGCACGCCGCGGCCACGCTGCCGCAGGTGCGCGGGCTGGCGATGCTCGCCGCCACGCCGCGCTTCGTGCGCGACGCCGACTGGCCCGATGCGGTGGACCGCAGCGTGTTCGAGCAGTTCGGCCACGACCTGGAACAGGATTATCGCGGCACGCTGGAACGCTTCCTCGCGCTGGACGTGATGGGCTCGCAGCACGCGCGCAGCGAGCTGCGCACCCTGCGCGATGCCCTGGTCGAGCGCGGCGAGCCGGCCCCGCGCGCCCTGCACGAGGGCCTGGCTCTGCTGGACCGCAGCGACCTGCGCGGCGCCCTGCGCGACCTGCGCACACCCGGCCTGTGGATCGGCGGCCAGCGCGACCGGCTGGTGCCGGCGAAGGCCATGCACAGCGCCGCGACGCTGGCGCCGGCCGGCCTGCACGCCGCGCATACCATCGACGGCGGTGGCCACGCGCCGTTCCTCGGCCACGCCGACGACGTCGCCGGGCTGCTGCAACGCTTCGTTGCGGACTGCATGTGAGCCGCCGCGTGCACGCATCGCCGATCATGTGCGGCCACCGAACACACCGGGAGTAGGCCGATGGATCTGGGAATCGCCGGGCGCTGGGCGCTGGTCTGCGGCGCCAGCAAGGGGCTGGGGCTGGGCTGCGCGCGCGCGCTGGCCGGCGAGGGCGCCAACGTGGTCATCGTCGCCCGCGGCGCCGACGCGCTGGCAGCGGCCGCGGCGGAACTGCGCGCCCTTCCCGGTGCCGGGCAGGTGCTCGCCGTCGCCGCCGACATCACCACCGCCGCCGGCCGCGCCGCCGCGCTCGCCGCCTGCCCGCAGGTGGACATCCTCGTCACCAATGCCGGCGGCCCGCCACCGGGCGATTTCCGCGACTGGGACCGCGAGCGGTGGCTGGCCGCGCTGGACGCCAACATGCTCACCCCGATCGAGCTGATCCGCGCCACCGTCGACGCCATGGCCGCGCGCGGTTTCGGCCGCGTGGTCGACATCACCTCCAGTTCGGTGAAGGCGCCGATCGACATCCTCGGCCTGTCCAACGGCGCGCGCTCCGGATTGACCGGCTTCGTCGCCGGCGTCGCCCGCACCCACCTGACGCGCAACGTCACGATCAACAACCTGCTGCCGGGCGCGTTCGACACCGACCGCCTGCGCGGCACGCTGGAAGCCAGCGCGCAAAGGCAGCAGCAGCCGCTGGATGAGGTGGCCGCACGCCGCCGCGCCGGCATCCCCGCCGGCCGCTTCGGCACGCCCGACGAGTTCGGCGCGGCCTGCGCCTTCCTGTGCAGCGTGCACGCCGGCTACATCACCGGGCAGAACCTGCTGCTCGACGGCGGCGCCTACCCCGGTACCTTCTGACCCTGTTGCAAGCGCGTATTCCCATGCCCTCCCTGTTCGATGCCAAGCACGTCCGCCGCGCCTTCTCGCGCGCCGCCTCCAGCTACCACGCCGCCGCCGTGCTGCAGCAGGAGGTCGCAAAACGCCTGCTGGAATCGCTGGACTACCTGGAGCAGCGGCAACCGCAGGTGGTGCTGGACGTCGGCAGCGGCCCGGCGCACTCGACCGCGGCGATGAAGAAGCGCTGGCCCAAGGCGCAGGTGATCGCGCTGGACCTGGCCCTGCCGATGCTGGCAGAGGCGAAGAAGCAGGCCGGCTGGTGGCGCCCGTTCTCGCGCGTGTGCGCCGACGCGCGGGCGCTGCCGCTGGCCGACAACAGCGTGGACGTGATCTTCAGCAACCTGTGCCTGCAGTGGGTGGAAGACCTGCCGGCGGTGTTCGCCGGTTTCCGCCGCGTGCTCAGGCCCGGCGGCCTGCTGGTGTGCTCCACCTTCGGTCCGGACACGCTGATCGAACTGCGCGAGGCGTTCGCGCAGGCCGACGCCACCCCGCACGTGAGCCGCTTCGTGCAGATCGCGCAGTTCGGCGACGCGCTGATGATGGCCGGCTTCCGCGACCCGGTGCTGGACCGCGACCTGTTCACCCTCACCTACGACGGCCTGCCGGCGCTGATGCGCGAACTCAAGGCTATCGGCGCGACCAACGCGCTGAGCGAACGCCGCCACACGCTCACCGGCCGCAGCCGCTTCAACGCCGCCCAGGCGGCCTACGAACCGCTGCGCCGGCCCGACGGCAAACTGCCCAGCAGCTGGGAAGTCATCTACGCCCACGCCTGGGCGCCGGAGCCGGGCGCGCCGATCCGCGAACACGGCCACGACATCGCCGCAGTGCCGGTGTCGGCGATCCCGATCCGGCGCAAAAATCCCTCGTAGGAGCGCACCTTGGTGCGCGATGGGGCCTTACCGAAACCGGCTCAGCATCGAGTGCCGTTCTTGCCCCTTCCCTTGTTCGCCGAGCGAGCAGGGAGGTGAAAGCGCGTTGGTTTGCGAACCATCGGCTCGCACGCGCTTGAACGCCCGCTGGTCATGCCGGCGGGCCGGGCCCGAAGGGATGGGAGAAGGTGCTTTGGCTCCATGCGGACATCAAGTCACCCCTCCAGCCCTCCCCTTCATGCTTCGCACGAGAGGGAGGGAGTGTTTCCGTGCTGCTGACAGTCGGGGCTGATCGGGTACCGGGAAAGCCCCTCGCGCACCGAGGTGCGCTCCTACGGGCGGCTCAGCCGCCTACCTGCGCGATCCAGTCCTGCAGGTTGTAGTAGTTGCTGACGCGCGCGATGCGGCCGTCGCGGATGTCGAAGAACGCGCCGCCGGGCAGCACGTAGCGCTGGCCGTTGGCCGGCGGCAGGCCTTCGTCGGTGTGGTGGTATTCGCCGTGCACCACGTATTCGGCGGCGGCGCGGGTGCCATTGATGCTGGCCATCACCATCACCTCGCGCAGCTGCTCGCGGTAGCTGGCCTCCATGCGCCGCAGGAACGCGGCGAACGCCTCGCGGCCGCTTTCGCGCGCGCCTTGGTTCAGGTCGTGCGCCACGTCGTCGGCCAGGCGCTCCAGCATCCCGGCCCAGTCGCCGCGGTTGAAGGCATCGTAGTAGCCGCGGACCAGGTCGATGGCCTGCTGCTGGGCGGGGGAAACGTCGTGGCTCATGGGATTTCTCGAGGAGCGGCGGCGCTCAGGTACCGCCGGCGAACAGGTCGCGGTGGAAGAAATAGATTTCCTGCGCCAGGAACCGCCAGCTGGTGTGGAAGCTGCGGAAGCGCGTGCTCGGCGTGGACGAGGCCAGCGCATCGATGCCCAGTTCCCTGGACAGGCGCAGCGCGCGCGCCATGTGCAGCGGATCGCTGACCAGGATGGCGCGGTGCATGCCGTGCGCATCCATCAGCCGCTTGGCCTCGACCAGGTTCTGGCGGGTGGTGCGCGAGCGGTTCTCGATCAGGATGTCCTTGGCGGGAATCTCCTGCTTCAGCGCATAGCGGCGCGCCACCTGCGATTCGGAGAAACGCGCGCCGGCGCCGCCGAAGCCGCCGGTGAAGATCAGCTTGGGCGCGTAGCCCTGCCGGTACAGGTCCAGCCCGTGGCGGATGCGCTCCTCGAACACCGGCGACGGCTTGGCGTCGTAGGCCGCCGCACCCAGCACGATGATCGCGTCGGCCGGCGCGGCCTGGTCGCGGTCGCCCACCCAGATGATCCACGCCGCCACGCCGAGCAGCCACAGCAGCACCAGCACGCACAGGCGCCACAGCCAGTCGAACAGGCGGGTGCGCCTGCGGCTCATGCATCCATCCACGGCAGCGCGTCCAGGTCGACGTTGCCGCCGGACAGGACCAGGCCCACGTCGCGCCCGGCAAAGCGCTGCGGCTGCGCCAGCACCGCCGCCAGCACCGTGGCCGAGGAGGGTTCCACCACCTGCTTGAGCACCTGCCACAGCAGGCGCATCGCCGCCACGGTGGCGGCGTCGGCTACGGTGATGACGGTGGCGTTGCCTGCAAGCAACGCGAAATTCGGTTCGCCCAGCGCGCCGCGCAGGCCGTCGCAGACGGTGTCGGGCACGAAATCGACCAGCCGCCTTCCCGCCTCCAGCGAGCGCGCGGTATCGGCCGCGCCGGCCGGTTCGGCCAGCACCAGCTCGCAGTCCGGCGCCGCCTGGCGCAGCGCCAGCAGAGTGCCGGAGGCCAGCCCGCCGCCGCCGGCCGGCACTACCACCGCGTCCAGCGTCGTGCCGGCCTGGCGCAGCAGTTCCAGCGTCGCCGTGCCTTGGCCGGCGATCACCTGCGTATCGGCATAGGGGTGGACCAGGGTCGCCCCGGTTTCCCGCTGCACCCGCGCGCATTCGGCCTCGCGCGCGGCCTGGGTCGGTGCGCAGCGCCACAGCGTCGCGCCGTGGCGGGCGATGTTGGCCAGCTTGGCCGCCACCGCGCCCTCGGGCACCACCACGTGGCAGGGAATGCCGCGCGAGCGTGCCGCCAGGGCCAGCGCCGCGCCGTGGTTGCCGGAGGAATGGGTCACCACGCCGCGCCGCGCCTGGTCCTCGTCCAGCGCCCATACCGCGTTGCAGGCGCCGCGGAACTTGAAGGCGCCACCGCGCTGCAGGTGCTCGGCCTTGAAATGCAGGCGGGCGCCGGACAGCGCATCCAGTTCGCGCGAACGCAGGACCGGGGTGACCGTGGCATGCGGCGCGATGCGGGCCGCGGCGGCCAGCACGTCGGCCGGCCCTGGCAGGGTGAGTTCAACCATGGGGAAAGGTTAACGTAGGCCCCGGTGCCGGACCATCTCGAACCATCGCTGGACCTGTGTTCAGTCCCTGCCGGCAGGGTTAAGGACCGATTCAATGCGCGGGCCCGAAGCTGGCTCCGCACCCAACAGGGGGACTGTCATGAAAAAGCGCCTGATCCTTTCGGCCGGCTTGCTGCTCGGCCTGTCCGGCTGCGCCACCTACGACTATGTCGGTGGCGGCGCGGGCGGCTATTACCGCGGTGTGACGTCGGTGCAGCGCATCTACCCGTACGGCTATCCCTATGGCGGCGGCTATGACCCTTACGGCTATGGCGGCTACGGGTATTACGACTACCGCTATCCGTACCCGGTCTACCGGCCGCCGTACAACCCGCGTCCGCCGCATGGCGGCCACTGGGGCAATGGTCCCCGCCCGCCGGCCCATGGCAACGGCAATGGCGGCCACCGCCCGCCGCCGCGTCCCGGCGACGGCAACGGCCCCCCGCCCCGTCCGCCACGCCCGCCGGTGGAAGGCGGCGGCAAATCGCCGTGGCGCGACATGGACCGGCAGCAGCGTCCGCAGCCGCGCCCGACCCAGCCGGTCCCGCGGGCAATGCCGGCGCCACGCGCCGACGCGCCGCGTCCGATGATGCAGCGCCCGGCACCGGCCCGACCGCCGTCACATTCCCGCCCACGGGAGTCGGCACGGCAACAGGAACTCTAAGGCGCTTGCAATTGCCGAAAAACCAGGCAATCTTGTCGGACCGGGTGACCGGCAGCGTCGATAACTGACCCGAACTGCCCCTCACGTCCGACCGCTTCAATGTCGATGTCCGTCAGGAAATCTGGATCCCCCCTGTTCCGGCCCTGCCGGACATCGGCGCCTACAACGACAAAGCCCCGGCATGGCCGGGGCTTTGTCTTTCCGGGTACGGGCGAAGGCTTCCATCCGGGCTCCGGGCCGCGTGAGGCATGACGCCGCAACGCTCCGGCCCGCCTGCCCGGCCGTGGGAACCCCGCAATGAAAGAAGGGCCGGCAGTCCCCCGACTGCCGGCCCCATGCTTCCCCGGTGTGCGCTTCGGCTGGCCCCTGTTCCAATTCCAGCCACTGCGCCCTGGTCGCATGCCACGCCGGGTGCAAATACGTTAGCTGCAGTTTGCGTGCCAACTTTAGGCCTGCGCCTATGCCCGTCGGGCATTGGCGGTAAAATCACCACGCCGTCGCCGCGGGCGCATACCGCGGGCCGACGACGGATTTCACACTTCAAGCCTCCTATCCCCTTCATGACCGACTCCTTCCATCGTTACGACGTCATCGTCATCGGCGGCGGCCACGCCGGCACCGAGGCCGCACTGGCCGCGGCGCGCGGCGGCGCCCGCACCCTGCTGCTGACCCACAACGTGGAAACGGTGGGCGCGATGAGCTGCAACCCGGCCATCGGCGGCATCGGCAAGGGCCACCTGGTCAAGGAGATCGACGCACTGGGCGGGGCCATGGCGCACGCCGCCGACCAGGCCGGCATCCAGTGGCGCACGCTCAACGCCTCCAAGGGCCCGGCGGTGCGCGCCACCCGCTGCCAGGCCGACCGCAACCTGTACCGCATGGCGATCCGCCGCATCGTCGAATCGCAGCCCAACCTGACCGTGTTCCAGGCGGCGGTGGACGACCTGGTGATCGAAGGCGACGCCGTGCGCGGCGCCATCACCCAGACCGGGCTGACCTTCCATGCGCCAGCCGTAGTGCTCACCGCCGGCACCTTCCTCGCCGGCAAGATCCACATCGGCGAAACCCAGTACACCGCCGGGCGCATGGGCGACCCGCCGGCCACCACGCTGGCCGCGCGCCTGCGCGAGCGCCCGTTCGCCATCGACCGGCTCAAGACCGGCACGCCGCCGCGCATCGACGGCCGCTCGCTCGACTACAGCGTCATGGAGGAACAACCCGGCGACGACCCGCTGCCGGTGATGTCCTACCTGGGCAACATCGCCGAGCACCCGCGGCAGGTGAGCTGCTGGATCACCCACACCAGCGAGCACACGCACGAGATCATCCGCAACGCGCTGCACCGCTCGCCGCTGTATTCCGGCCAGATCGAAGGCATCGGCCCGCGCTATTGCCCATCCATCGAGGACAAGGTGGTGCGCTTCGCCGAAAAGGACAGCCACCAGATCTTCGTCGAGCCCGAAGGCCTGGACGTGGTGGAGATCTACCCCAACGGCATTTCCACCTCGCTGCCGTTCGACGTGCAGCTGGAACTGGTGCGCAGCATCCGCGGCTTCGAGCACGCGCACATCACCCGCCCCGGCTACGCCATCGAATACGACTTCTTCGACCCGCGTGGGCTGAAGAACACGCTGGAAACCCGCCAGGTCGCCGGCCTGTTCTTCGCCGGCCAGATCAACGGCACCACCGGCTACGAGGAAGCCGGCGCGCAGGGCCTGCTGGCCGGCGTCAACGCCGCGCTGTTCGTGCAGGGCCGCGACGGCTGGTGCCCGCGCCGCGACGAGGCCTACATCGGCGTGCTGGTGGACGACCTGATCACCCACGGCACCAGCGAGCCCTACCGCATGTTCACCAGCCGCGCCGAATACCGGCTGCAGCTGCGCGAGGACAATGCCGACGCGCGCCTGACCCCGACCGGCCGCGAGCTGGGCCTGGTCGACGACCGCCGCTGGCACGCGTTCGAAACCAAGCAGGCCGCCGTCGCCAGTGAAAGCGCGCGCCTGCGCGGCCTGTGGGCCACACCCGCTAACGCCCTGGGCCGCGAAGTGCAGGCAACCACCGGCGTGGCGGTGAGCCGCGAAACCAACGTGCTCGACCTGATCAAGCGCCCGGAACTGGACTACGCCAAACTGATGCAGGTGCCCTCGCTCGGCCCCGGCGTGGATGATGCGCGTGTGGCCGAACAGGTGGAAATCAGCGTCAAGTACGCCGGCTACCTGGACCGCCAGCGCGAGGAAATCGAACGCCAGCAGCGTCACGAGAACACCGCCATTGCCGAAGGCTTCGACTTCGCCGCCGTGCGCGGCCTCTCCGCCGAAGTGCTGCAGAAACTCGAACGCGTGCGCCCGCAGACCATTGGCCAGGCCCAACGCATCCCCGGCATGACCCCGGCCGCGATCTCGCTGTTGTTGGTGCACCTGGAGCGGGCGCGGCGCGGGAAGGTGGCTTGATTCCAGCCGAGTAGCGGATGGCAGTGCATGAGTTCGCCTAGACTCGCCACTCTCCACAACGAGTACCGCAGGATATGGATATCCATCCGATAGACCCGGAAAAGCGTGAAGCCGTACTGGCCGCGCTGGAAGGCATCGAGCGCCGGCACGACGTACGCATACTGATGGCCTGCGAATCCGGCAGCCGCGGCTGGGGATTTTCCTCTCCAGACAGCGACTACGACGCGCGCTTCGTCTACGTGCACCGTCAACCGTGGTACCTGAGCGTCAACGAGCGCAGCGGTCCCGACGAGCCACAGCGGGATGTCATCGAACTGCCTATCGATGACGAACTCGACGTCAGCGGCTGGGATCTGCGCAAAGCGTTGCGGCTGGTGTCCAAATCCAATCCCACGCTGTCGGAGTGGCTGCGTTCCCCCATCCTGTATCGCGGCGATGCGCGAGCCATCGCCTCATTGCGCGAAGCCGTCACCGAGTTCCATTCACCGCTCGGCAGCTGGTGGCACTACTTCAACATGGCCACCGCCAACCATCGCGGCTACCTGAAGGGCGAGCGCGTACGCACCAAGAAGTATCTGTACGTACTGCGGCCCTTGCTGGCCTGCCAGTGGATCGAGAACGATCCCACCCCGCCGCCGATGGCTTTCGAAGACCTGCTCGATCGCCTGCTGCCAGAAGGCCCCGTCCGCTCGGCCATCGACGCGCTGCTGGAAGTGAAACGCCGCAGCGCCGAAGTGGCCGATGGTGCGCGTATCGCCGCCATCAGCGACTACATCGACACAGAACTGCAACGCCGCAGCAACGCCGCGCCCTCGCTTCCAACTGGGCACGGCGACAGCGAAGCGCTGGATGCCCGCTTCAGGCAGATGCTGCGGGAGCATGCGCCCGAGTGAGAACACCCAGCCTCAGCTCGTAACTCGACGCCGGCAGGATCGAGGACAGCCCAGGTGATCGGTGAAGAAGCCCGCCAAAGCGGGCTTCTTCGTTTTCCTTCGCATTGCAGCTGGAACAGCTGCTTTGGACTTTCTCAGGCGCCGCCCTTGTGACGGCTGATCAACAACAACCCATCACCCACCGTCACCTCCAATGCATCGCCCACGGCAAAGCCGCAGCGTTCCAGCCAACGGCCGGACAGGCGCAGACTGGGCACGGCACGGCCGACGATTTGTTGGCCCCGGCGCTCGTCGTAATAGCAGGTAACCCATCGTGCAGCGCTTGGGTATGCGCGCCCAGCCGCTGGAAGCGGGCGGCGCCGGCAACGGGGGCGAAAACAACTCCGGAACCGGCGCGGAATCGATCATCCGCGGCGTGTGTGCCTCGTGCCTGGATGGGCTGCGGTTGGACGCAACGGTGGAAACGCGTGTGACTTCCTTGGAACGGCTCATGTCGGACTCCTTGTGCGATGAGGAATCCGCCGCCTCGCTGTCAATCGAGGGTGGCGGACGGTGCGCGGTTGACAGACCGGCCACAAGGAACCGGCAGGCCTTTCGGCCTCCGCACACCGCCCGCCGTCGAACTGGCTGCTTCGCCCATGCAAATCGCCGGGCTGAAGAAAAGCGCCGGCATCGAAGATGGGCGCTGGTGCGCCTTGTGGTTTCAGGCTGTCAAACCCGGCTGCGGATTTCGCCGCAGCGGGTTGATGGTGCTGCCTAGTCTTCACAGAAGTCAATCAGACTTCTCCATTCCGACACAGCGGAAATCTACTGTCCACGAAAAACTGGCGATTGCTCTTGTAGATGTACCAACTAGAAGCTTGCGATATCTGGAGGTATAAGATGAATGGAAAGGAACTTAAGATAGAGAGGCGGATATGCTTGAAGCATGGAAGATTCCATCGCACACACTTGATCTCATAGCAAAAGGGGAGTCCATTCTCTTCCTAGGCTCTGGAGCGTCTTTTGAGTGCAGAGCAAGTGATGGCTCAAAGGCGCCATCTGCGACAGGCTTGCGGGACAAGCTTTGCGATGAGTTCCTTGGGGGAAAGGGAAAGAACAAGAGTTTGGCCGCAGTGGGGGATCTCGTAACCTCCGCAGCGGGGATGCTCGACATGCAACGTCTCGTTCGTGATCAGTATTATTCGCTTGAGGCGACTCGATCTCATCTCGAGATACCAAGGTACCGCTGGAAGGCTATCGTCACTACAAACTATGACCTCGCCATAGAACGGGCTTATGAGCGCTACAAAAGCCCGCAACAGAAGCTTGTACCCATCATCTGCGACGACGACGATTTTAAGGGCACGATAAGTAGCGGCGGGGCATCTGTCCCATTACTGAAACTGCACGGCTGCGTAACGCGGGCAGCTGACACCCACCTTCCTCTCATTCTGAGCAGTACAGAGTATTCGCGATTCAGAAACAGGCGTACGCGCCTATTCAACTATCTAAAAGATTGGGCATTCGATCACCCAATCATCTTCAGCGGTTACTCGCTTGCTGACGAAAATGTCCGCGATATCATGTTCGATATATTTGATAACGCCATATCACACAAGCGATTTGTGTACGCGAATCCTGATTTGATTGAAGAAGAAGTGGCATTGTGGGAGTCGAGAAGAGTTGATGCGGTGCCAGCTACTTTTGACGAGTTGTTCACCTACCTCCGCACGGCAGTTACGGACGCAAACCTTACCCTCGCGGCGCTACGGAAGGGAGAAAGAGGAAGCATATCTAAGCACATCTCTGGAAACGGCACCCCATCCCCTGAACTTCTTGCGTACTTGGCATACGATTTAATTCACATCCACCCTGACATGCAGCTGGAGACCGTGTCACCGCAGGATTTTTATCGCGGCTCCAGTGATGGGTTCGCATGGATACCTGGGAATCTCGATGTCACCAGAAGCACCACGGAAGAACTGCTACTGGACTTGGTAATCGGCGACGTCAGGGAAGACGGCCCGAAGTTCTTTGCTTTGCTTGGATATGCCGGCAGCGGCAAGACGATCGCGCTCAAGCGTTTTGCGTGGGAAGCTGCGATCACCTATGGCAAGCCAACCTTCTACGTTTCGCAGGGCTCGCGCATTAATTTTGATCTTGTGAAAGAGCTTTACCAGTTAATAGATGAGCCGATCTATATTGTTGTAGACGAAGCCTTAGATCATGTTGAGGATCTAACGGAGCTGATGCGACAGGCCAAGAAGCAGCGACTTGAGTTGAAGATCGTATGCGCTGAAAGAACCAATCAATGGAACGTAGATGGCGCCGAGCTCACGCCTTTTGTTAATGAGACATATGACGTCCTTGACCTGTCGGAGACAGAAGTTGGCGAGTTAATACTGAAATTAAAGAAATCAAATTGTCTTGGCTACATGGCCAAATTCACCTTGGAAGATGCTGTCGTATACCTAAAATCCAAGCTAAACAACCAACTTCTTGTCGCATTGCACGAAGCTACGTCCGGCAGATCCTTTGCCGAAATTGTCGCAGATGAATATACCCAACTCGTCCCCACGGAAGCTCAAAGACTGTACTTGGACATCTGCACTGTTCATCGAGTGGGAGTTCCCGTCCGCGCTGGAACGATATCGCGGGTCAGCGGGATAAGGATGGAGGACTTTCACGAGCGACTCTTTCAGCCTCTGGAGCACGTCGTGCATACGCAGTTCTGGGGATCGCTTGGGGATTACGTGTACAAGTCGCGTCATCCAAGCATCGCAGACATCGTATTTGATGCTGCAGTGCCTGGAGAAAATGCTCGTAGTGCGCAGCTCGTAAGGATAATTCAGTCTCTAAACACTGGCTATAATACCGACAATGAGGCCGTAACTAAGCTAATTCGTGCGAGACAATTAGCTAAAGACTTCACGGATAAGTCTCTTGCATACGCAGTATTCAAGGCGGCGCGAGATGCTGGGGTGCCAGACGAGGTGGTTGATCAGCATCTTGCGCAATTTGAGTTACAGCACAAGAACGGTGATGTAAAGCGGGCAAGCCATCTGATTGACCAGGCTATCGCCGCATCTAGAAATCTTCGGCCAACCAAATCGACGCTCCATGTCAAAGCTTCTGTTCTTAGGAGGCAAGCGAGAGAGAGCAAAAATGTACTTGAACGGGACAAACGGAGACAGGAAGCCTCTGCAATTCTTAATAGGCTGATCTCTGATCGCCGAGACTCCTACCCATTTGTCCTAAAAGCTGACCTACTAATAGATGAGCTGGAGGATCGACTCAATGACGCATCTGACAGCTCAGCAAATATTATAACAACCCTCCTTCGTGATATTCAGTCCGTACTATCCAGCTGCAGGCAGTCCTTCCCACGTGATGCTTTTATTTCGACGGTTGAGTCCAGACTTGCAACTGCCATGAGTGAGCACCCCAAGGCCACCTTCATTCTTGAGCAGGCGCACAAAACAGACAAGCACACAAGCTTCTTGGCCATTCGCTTGGCCGAACGATACACAGCCGAGGGACGGTTTGATGAGGCCGAGCGGGTTCTGTCTGAGACGCTTCGTGCCGCCGGGCCTAATAAGGAGGTACATCTTGCGTTAGCGGAAACCATTCGGGCATTCGCTGAGGAAGATCGCGCACAGGATATTATTGAACATCTCCGTCGGAGCTTCTCTGACGGTGACAATAGATATCAGGCACAGTTCCTCTTTGCGCGATTTAGCTTCCTTTACGGGGATCGCTCTAAAGCAGAGGATCTGTTTAGATCTCTCGCTCGCGCAAAGGTGTCACCTGAGCTAATCGACACTGCATCCGAGCCTGTGAGGGAAGCGGGACGAGTGAGGAGATTTGTGGGCAGTATCGGCACAGTCAGGCCTAGCTTTTCATTCGTGCGTTGCGTGGGTCTCGGATGCGACGTATATATATCCAAGAGAGCGGCCAGCAGTTTGTGGGGACAGCTGCACAGAGGAGTTCAACTTGAGTTCTCAGTCTTTTTTTCATTCCGTGGCCCAGTTGCGAAGGACGTAAAGCTTTACGTCGGCCAAGGGGATGTCAGTGCTGCTTGTCGCAACGTTGCGGCAAGCAACTGAAGCTACAGTCATAAGAAGACCGCTATTGGGTAAGACCCGATCTCTCCATCAGCAAACCGATTTTCCACCACGTACTATTCGTTCGTTTTCATACCCAACTAACCTATGCCCCCCCTCCGCCCCTTCCTCGAC
>NZ_WIDL01000025.1:12415-54984 GCF_009496535.1 Stenotrophomonas sp. MYb238 | reverse complement strand
AACGAAGGCTGTTCCGCTGCGGCCTTCCGGGCAGGGCGGGGAAAGGTCATGTGCCGGCTTCCGTTCGGTCCCGGTTTCCGTTTCCCTGTTCCCGGCTTTCCAGGAGCCCTGCCACCGCGTCGGCGGCGCGGGCCGAGGCGTCCTGGCGCAGCTGCAGATGCAGGCGCCGGTAGTCGTCCTGCAGCCCGGGCACGCCGTCGGGCTGCGCGAACCACTGCAGCACCGCCGCGGCCAGGCGATCGGGCGTGCAGTCGTGCTGGATCAGCTCCGGCGCGAGGTCGCGGCCGGCCAGCACGTTGGGCAGGGCGTAGCGGTCGACCTTGACCAGCTTCAAGGCCTTGGCGATGCGGTAGGTCAGTTCGGACACGCGGTAGCCGACCACCATCGGCCGCTTGACCAGCATGGTTTCCAGCGTGGCCGTGCCGGAAGCGAGCAGCACCACGTCGGCGGCGGTCACCGCCGCGCGGGCCTGGCCGTCGAGCACGTGCAGGCGCGCGGCGGGCAGGGCCGAGGCGGCGATCTGGCGGTCGATCAGCTGGCGGCAGCTGGCATTGGCCGCCGGTACCACGATATGCAGGTCGGGCATGCGCTCGGCCACCTGCCAGGCGGCCTCGAAGAAGGCCGGACCCAGCCGGCCGATCTCGCCCAGGCGGCTGCCCGGCAGCACCGCCAGCACCGGCGCGGTGGCCGGCAGGGCAAGGTCGGTGCGGGCGTCGGCGCGGTCGCTGTCCAGCGCGATCGCATCGGCCATGGGGTGGCCGACGAAGCGCGCATCCACGCCGTGGCGCGCGTAGATCGGCGGTTCCATCGGGAACAGGCACAGCACCAGGTCGGCGCTGGCGCCGATCTTCTCGGCGCGCTTCTCGCGCCAGGCCCAGACCGAGGGGCTGACGTAATGCACGGTGCGGATGCCGCGCTGCTTCAGCCAGCGCTCCACGCCGAGGTTGAAGTCGGGCGCGTCGATGCCGATGAACACGTCCGGCCGCCAGTCCAGCACGCGCTGGCGGAACGCGCGCCGCAGTTTCAGCAGGCGCGGCAGGTGGCGCAGGATCTCGGCCAGGCCCATCAGCGCCAGTTCGCTGGCATCGAACCAGGTCTGGCAGCCGGCGTCGCGCATGGCGTCGCCGCCGATCCCGGCGAACTCGGCGTCGGGGAAATGCCGGCGCAGTTCGGCGATCAGCCCGGCGCCGAGGAGGTCGCCGGAGGTTTCGCCGGCGACCAGCGCGATGCGGGGGGAGCGGGGAAGCGGGAAGCGGGATGCGGGATGTGTGGGGGCGGCCGTTCGCGCGCCGTCATTCCCCGTTCCCGCGTTTACGTTTCCGTTGTCGCTGCGGGCATTCATCGCTGCAGCGGGCGGTCCGCGTGTTCGATGAACTCCAGCATCTGGCGCACGTCCTCGCTCTCGCGCGCCTGCTCGGCCAACAGCTGCTTGGCCTCGGCCAGTGGCACGCCGGCCACGTACAGGGTGCGGTAGGCGCGCTTGATCGCGCCGATGCGCCCGGCGTCGAAACCGCGGCGCTTGAGGCCTTCGCTGTTGATGCCGCGCGGGCGGCCGTGGCCGTCGATGCCGACCATGGTGAACGGCGGGATGTCGCCGGTGACCAGCGCCCCCATGCCGAGGAAGGCGTGGTCGCCGATGCGGCAGAACTGGTGGGCGCCGGCGAAGCCGCTGATGATCACCCAGTTGCCGATGCTGACGTGGCCGGCCAGCGTGGTGTTGTTGGAGAACACGCAGTGGTTGCCGACATGGCAGTCGTGCGCGACGTGCGTGTAGGCCAGCATCCAGTTGTCGTCGCCGACGGTGGTGACGCCGCCGCCGCCGCCGGTGCCGCGGTTGATGGTGACGAACTCGCGGACCACGTTGCGGTCGCCGATCACCAGTTCGGTGCGCTCGCCGGCGTACTTCTTGTCCTGCGGTTCGCCGCCGATGGCGGCATGGCCGATGAAGCGGTTGTCGCGGCCGATCCGGGTCGGCCCCTGGAGGCTGCAATGGGGGCCGACGACGGTGCCCGCGCCGATCTCGACGTCGGCGCCGATCAGGCTGAAGGCGCCGACGCGCACGTCGCCGGCCAGCCTGGCCGACGGGTCGACGACCGCCGTGGGATGGATCAGGGGGGCGCTGTCGCTCATGCGCGGGCTCCGGTCGGGGTCATTCGCGGGTGCCGGCGCACAGCACCTCGGCATGCGCCACGACTTCGCCGTCCACCTTGGCCTCGCCGTAGTAGACGGCCATGTTGCGGATCACGCGCTTGACCTGCACGTGCAGTTCCAGCACGTCGCCCGGCACCACCTGCTTCATGAAGCGCACGTTGTCGACCTTGACCAGGTAGAACAGCTTGGACTGCGCGTCGCGGCCGAGGCTGAGCTGGGTCAGCACGCCGCCGGCCTGCGCCAGCGCCTCGATGATCAGCACGCCCGGCATGATCGGCTGGCCCGGGAAATGCCCCTGGAAGAACGGCTCGTTGATGGAGACGTTCTTGTGCGCGACGATCGTCCTGGCCTCGGTGTCCAGCGCGACCACCTTGTCCACCAGCAGGAACGGGTAGCGGTGCGGGATCAGCGTGCGGATCGTGTTGACGTCGATGGGCAACGGCAGCGGTGAGTTCATTCCTTCTCCTTGCTCACAGCCAGGACCCGGCGTGCCAGGCTGTCCAGCTGCTTGAAGCGCGCGGCGTTCTTGCGCCACGTGCGGTTGTCGGTCAATGGGGTGCCGGACGAGTACTCGCCCGGTTCGGTGATGGAGTTGCGCACGACCGACTTGCCGGTGACGACGACGTGGTCGCAGATTTCCAGGTGCCCGACCACGCCGACCGCGCCGCCGAGCAGGCAGTAGCGGCCGATCCTGGCGCTGCCGGCGATGCCGGTGCAGCCGGCGATCGCGCTGTGCGCGCCGATGTGGCAGTTGTGGGCGATCTGCACCAGGTTGTCCAGGCGCACGTCTTCTTCCAGCACGGTGTCTTCCAGCGCGCCGCGGTCCACGCAGGTGTTGGCGCCGATCTCGCAGTCGTCGCCAATGCGCACCCCGCCCAGCTGCGGCACCTTGATCCAGTGGCCGGCGTCCATCGCCAGGCCGAAGCCGTCGGCACCCAGCACGGCGCCGGGATGGACGCGCACGCGCTTGCCCAGGCGGACCCGGGTGACCAGGGTGACGCGGGCGATCAGTTCGCAGCCGGCGTCCAGCACGCAGTCCTCGCCGATGATGCTGCCGGCGCCGACGATGCAGTTCTCCCCGACCACGCTGCGCGCGCCGATGCTGACGAACGGCCCGACGTGGGCGCTGGCGGCCACCTGCGCGGACGGGTCGATCACCGCGCTGGGATGGATGCCGGCCTCGCGCAGCGGCACCGTCTCGAACAGCGCGCCGATCTTGGCGAAGGTGGTGTACGGGTCCTTGGCGATCAGGGCGGTGCCCGGCGCGGCCTCGGCGTCGTCGGCACGCAGCACGACCACGGCCGCCCTGCTGTCGGCCAGCTGCGCGCGGTAGCGCGGATTGGCCAGGAAGGTCAGCTGGCCCGGGCCGGCATGGGCCAGCGTGGCCACGCCGTGGATGGCCACGGACGGGTCGCCATGGACCTGCAGGCCGAAGCGCTCGGCCAGTTCCTGTGCGGTATGGGTAGGAGTATTCACGCCGGGAGTTTAGCGTCTGGAAGTGGCGCGGTCATGCGGCAAGGCGACCGCCATGTATGCAGCCTTGCCCGGCGCATGGACAGGATGCCGGCAGGTCGGCCTGGGACTTGCGGGATCGTTCTGGAGCGGAGCCCCCTTGGCAAGGGGGCGCGCCGAAGGCGGGGGGATCGGAAGGCCAGGGCGCGGCCCCAGGTTTCGCATGGCGAAACCTGGGGTGCCCAAGGCATCGCCTTGGGCGCGCGGGCAGTTCCTCAGAACTGCCCGCCGAAGGTGAACTGCAGGCGCTCGATCTCGTCGCCTTCCTTCTTCTTGAGCGGGAAGGCGTAGCTGATCGAGATCGGGCCCACCGGCGCGCGCCACAGCAGCGCGACGCCGGCCGAGGCGCGCAGTTCGCCCGCATCGAAGTTGTCGGTGCCGTTGTAGACGTTGCCGAAATCCAGGAACGCCGACACGCGCGCCGAGGGGCTGTCGAACAGCTTCGGGAAGTAGGCTTCGACCGCGCCGACGGTCTTCACCGAGCCGCCCAGCGGCTGGCCGCGGTAGTAGCCGCCCATGATTTCCGAGCGCGGACCCAGGGTGTTGTCGCGGAAACCGCGCACCGAATTGGTGCCGCCGGCGTAGAAGTTCTCGAAGAACGGCAGCCCGGCGGCCTTCACCTGGCGGTGCTTGGCGGTGGGGTTGGCGGCGCAGTCCACCACTTCGCTGGTGGCCGGCTTGCCCGGGACGGCCGGGGTGTCGCCATCGGCCGGGATGCCGGGGACGGCGGGCGTCTCGAACCAGCAGATGTCGCGCACCTTGTCCTTGCCGTACGAGTCGCCGTAGCCGAACTCGACGCGGGTGTTGATCACCAGCGACGGCATGATCGGCCAGTACTTGGAGATCTGGTAGCTGAGCTTGTAGTACTCGGCGGTGGAGCCGGGCAGCGTGGCTTCCAGGCCCAGGCGCTGGTAGGTGCCGCGGGTCGGCATGAAGTAGTCGTTGCGGGTGTCGCGCGCCCAGCCCAGCTCGGTGCGCCAGGAATGGAAGGTGCGCGTGCCCATCGCATCGATGTAGTCGATGATCGCCTGCGGGGTATAGCCGCTGTAGGTGGTGATCTGGTTGCTGTCGATGCCGAACATCAGCGAGAAGCTGTCGTTCTCGGTGATCGGCACGCCGAACACCATCTGCGCCGCGCCGTTGGTGCTGTTGTACTGGGCGGTGTTGAAGTCCGAGTAGTCCAGTTCGCGCCAGGACAGGTTGTAGCCCAGCGACACGCCGTCGTCGGTGAAGTAGGGGTTCAGGTACGAGAAGCCGTAGCGCTGCAGGTAGCTGCTGCGCGAGGCCTCGACCGAGACGCGGTTGCCGCCGCCCAGGAAGTTGTTCTGCGACAGCTGCACCGAGGTGGTCATGCCGTAGGACTGCGAATAGCCCAGGCCGAACACGAAGCTGCCCGAGGTGGTTTCCTTGACGTTGTAGACCACGTCGACCTGGTCGTTGCTGCCGGTGACCGGGCTGGTCTCGACGTCGACCGATTCGAAATAGCCCAGGCGCTGCAGGCGGATCTTGGAACGGTCGATCGCCGCCTGCGAGTACCAGGCGTTCTCGAACTGGCGCATCTCGCGGCGCAGCACCTCGTCGGCGGTGCGGGTGTTGCCCTTGAACACGATGCGGCGCACCGACACGCGCGGGCCCGGCACGACCTGCATGTTGACCGCCACGGTGCGATCGGCGCGGTTGCTGGTCGGGATCGGGTTGACCTTGGCGAAGGCGTAGCCGACGTTGGACAGGGTGTTGGTGATCGCGTCGGCGCTCAGTTCCAGCAGGCCGCGCGAGAACGTGTCGCCGGCCTTCTGGAACACCATGCGCTCGACGTTCTCCTGCGGCAGGATGGTCTCGCCGGTGACCTTGATCTCGGAGATCTTGTACTGCTCGCCCTCGGTCACGCCGGCGGTGATGAACATGTCGCGCTTGTCGGGGCTGATCGAGACCTGGGTGGAATCGACGCTGAAATCGACGTAGCCGCGGTCCAGGTACCAGGAGTTGAGCTTCTCCAGGTCGCCGGACAGTTTTTCCTTGGAGTACTGGTCGTCGCGGCGGTACCACGAGGCCCAGTTGTGTTCCTTGGACTCCCAGGTATCCAGGATGTCGGCGGCCTCGAACTTCTCGGTGCCTACCAGGTTGACGTGGCGGATCTTGGCCGCCTTGCCTTCCTTGACGGCGATGGCGACGTCGACGCGGTTGCGGTCCAGCGGGCTCACCGTCGGGGTGATCTCGACGTTGTACTTGCCGCGGTCGTTGTACTGGCGGCGCAGTTCCTGGGTCACGCGGTCCAGGCTCAGGCGGTCGAAGGTGCCGCCCTCGCTCAGGCCGATGTCGGCCAGGCCCTTGAGCAGCTGCTCGCTCTTGATGTCCTTGTTGCCGGTGACGGTCAGCTTGTTGATCGCCGGGCGTTCCTTGACCGTGACCACCAGGATGTCGCCCTGGCGGTCCAGCTGCACGTCCTCGAAGAAGCCGGTCTTGTACAGGGCGCGGATGGTGTCGCCGACCTTGGCGTCGTCGACGCGGTCGCCGCGTTCCACCGGCAGGTAGGTGAAGACGGTGCCGGAAGAGATGCGCTGCAGGCCGTCCACGCGGATGTCGCTGGCGGTGAAGGGCTCGGCGGCCTGCGCGAGCGCGGGCGCGGCCAGACCGGCGGCGAGGGCGAGGGCAAGCAGGCGGCGAGTGGGAAGTCGCGTCATGTCACGTCCGGTTGGAGTCGATTTCATTGTTGCGTGGGTGCCGGCGTATGACGACGTCAGCGGGGAAAAGTTCATCGCGGGACAAGGCCGAGGATGTCGTTGTAGAACGCCAGCCCCATCAGTCCGGCCAGCAGCGCCAGGCCGACATACTGTCCGGCGGCCATGGCGCGCTCGCTCAACGGGCTGCCCTTGACCAACTCGATAAGGTAATACAGCAGGTGACCGCCGTCCAAGATCGGGATCGGCAGCAGGTTGATGATGCACAGGCTCAGCGACAGCAGGGCCAGGAAGTACAGGAACCAGTCCACGCCGCGCTCGGCCGATGCATTGGCGACGCGGGCGATGGTGATCGGACCGGAGATGTTCTTGACCGAGGCATGCCCGGTGAGCATGCGCCGCATCATGCCGAGGGAATCGCTGGCCAGCCGGCCGGCCTCGCGCACGGCCGCCGGCAGCGCCGCCAGCGGGCCGTACTGCTGGCGGGCGTCGTAGGCCGGCGCCTGGCCTACGACACCCACGCCGATCAGCCAGCGGTCCTTGCTTGCCTCGCCCGGCGCCTTGTGCGGCTGCAGTTCCAGGGCCAGGCGCTGCCCGGCGCGCTCGACCTCGATCATGCCCGGGCCGCCGCGCTCGCCCAGCTGCTGCACCAGCGGCACGACCTGGTCGGCGCTTTCCACGCGCTGGCCGTCGATGGCCAGAATCAGGTCGCCGCGCTGCAGCTGGCCGCTGGCGGCCGAGCCTTCGGTCACCGATTCGACCTGCGCCGGCTGCAGCCAGAACTGCCAGGCCAGGCCGGCCTGCACCGGCACCGTGCGCTCGTCGAAACCGGCCGGCAGGGTGGACAGCGGCAGCACCCGGGTGTGGGTGTTGTCCAGCGTATCGACCACCCGCACGCGGGCGTCCTGGCGGTCCATCGCGGCGGTGGTGAGGGCCATGCTGGCCTCGGCCCAGGTCGCCACCGCGCGGCCGTCCACGTCGAGGATGCGGTCGCCGGCGTTGAGCCCGGCGGCGGCGGCCATGCCGGCGCTGCGGCCGATGGTGGCCGAATAGTCCTGGCGGCCGATCACGAACATCGCCCACAGCAGGACGATGCACAGCACCAGGTTGGCGGCCGGGCCGGCGGCCACGATCGCGATGCGCTGCCACACGCTCTTGTTGTTGAAGGCCACCGCGCGCTCGCCGGCCGGGACCTCGACCTCGCGCTCGTCGAGCATCTTCACGTAGCCGCCGAGCGGGATGGCGGCGATGGCGAACTCGGTGCCGTTGCGGTTGCGGCGGCTCCACAGCGGGCGGCCGAAGCCGACCGAGAAGCGCAGCACCTTGACGCCGCAGCGCCGCGCCACCCAGTAATGGCCGAACTCATGGAACGTCACCAGCACGCCGAGGCTGACGATCATCCACCACACGGAACCGAGGAAGTCAGCCATGGGCGCGGCTCGGTTGGAAGTCGGGATCAGGCATGGGGCAGGCGGGCGATGGCGGTGGTGGTGACCTGGCGGGACCGCGCATCGGCCGCCAGCAGGGCGTCCAGTGTATCGGCAGCCATGTGAGGCAGGGCGGACAGGGCATCTTCCACCAGCGCAGGGATCGACAGGAAGCCTATGCGGCCCTGAAGAAAGGCTGAAACGGCGACTTCGTTGGCCGCGTTCAGGATCGCCGGGGCGCTGCCGCCGGCCTCCATGGCCTGCCAGGCCAGGCGCAGGCAGGGAAAGGCGTCCAGGTCCGGCGCCTCGAAGTCGAGGCGGCCCTGCGCCAGCAGGTCGAGCCCGGCCACCCCCGATTCGATGCGCTGCGGCCAGCCCAGGCCGACCGCCAGGGTGGTGCGCATGTCCGGCAGGCCGAGCTGGGCCAGGGTGGAGCCGTCGATGAACTCGACCAGCGAATGCACCAGGCTCTGCGGGTGCACCAGCACGTCGATGCGCGCGCCGGGCACGCCGAACAGGTGGTGGGCCTCGATGACCTCCAGGCCCTTGTTCATCAGCGTGGCCGAATCGACCGAGATTTTCGGGCCCATCGACCATTTCGGGTGCGCCACCGCTTGCGCCGGGGTCACCGCTTCCAGTTCGGCGCGGCTGCGGCCGCGGAATGGCCCGCCGGAGGCGGTGAGCAGGATGCGGCGCACGCCGGCGCCTTCGACGCTGGCATCGCGCGAGCGCAGGCACTGGAAGATGGCGTTGTGTTCGCTGTCGATCGGGATGATGTCCGCGCCGGCCGCCGCCGCGTCGCGGGTCAGCAGTTCGCCGGCCAGCACCAGCGATTCCTTGTTGGCCAGCAGCAGGCGCTTGCCGGCGCGGGCGGCGGCCAGGGTCGAGGACAGCCCGGCCGCGCCGACGATGGCCGCGACCACGGTGTCGCAGGCGTCGCCGGCGGCCAGCGCGTCGATCGCCGCGGCGCCGGCGTGCGCCTCGGTGGCCAGGCCGGCCTCGCGCAGCCCGTCGCGCAGGCGCCCGAACAGCGCCGGTTCGGCGATGGCCGCATGCGCGGGCCGGTGGGTGCGGCACAGCGCCAGGAGCGCATCGACGTTGTTGCCGGCGGCCAGCACGCTGGCGCGCATCCGCTCCGGATGGCGGGCGATGACGTCCAGCGCCGAGGTGCCGATCGAGCCGGTGGCGCCCAGGATCGCGACCCGGCGCGGGCCGGCGGGATGGGAATGCAGGGGGGCGGACATGTCAGAAACCGAAGATTTCCTTGCCCAGCGCGAACACCGGCAGCGCGGCCAGCACGCCGTCGATGCGGTCGAGCACGCCGCCGTGGCCGGGGATCACGTTGCCCGAATCCTTGGCGCCGGCGTGGCGCTTGAGCAGGCTCTCGAACAGGTCGCCGAGTACCGAGGCCAGCACCGTGACCGCGGCCACCAGCAGCAGCCAGCCGATGGCGGCCGGCTGCACGCCGGCCAGCCAGCCGAAGCCGACCGCGACCACCAGGCCGGCGGCCAGGCCGCCGAGCAGGCCTTCGATGGTCTTGTTGGGGCTCACGCGCGGGGCGAGCTTGCGCCTGCCGAACGCGCGCCCGGCGAAATAGGCGCCCGAATCGGCCGCCCAGACCACGGCCAGCGCGGTCAGCAGCCAGCGGTTGCCATGCGGCTCGCTGGCGTGGATAAGCACCAGCGCCGCCCAGGCCGGGACGATGGCCAGGGTGCCGGCGGCCAGCTTGAGCATGCGCGCGCCGCTTTCCTCGTGCGCGCCGAAGTCGAAGAAGCGCAGCCACAGCAACGCCAGCAGCCAGAAGCCGACGCCGGCCAGCGTCGCCAGCTGGAACAGTACCAGGCTGCCGGCCGAGGCCCATACCAGCAGCACCATCAGCAGCAGGTTGAGCACCAGCAGCACGGTGCGCGGCAGGCCGTCCACGCCGGCCAGGCGCAGCCATTCCCACAGGCCGGTGAGGAACACCAGTGCGGCGGCGGCGGCCAGCCACTGGGAGGGCAGCAGCAGGATCGCGCAGATGGCCACCGGGGCCATGATCAGCGCGGCGATGACACGGGTCTTGGTCATGGGGAAACGGTCTCCGTGGCCGCCGCGGCGACCTGTGCGCTGGTCAGTCCATAACGGCGCTCGCGCCGGGCGTAGTCGTCCAGGGCCTGCTGCAGGAGGCCGGCGTCGATGTCCGGCCACAGCACCTCGGTGAACCACAGCTCGGTGTAGGCCAGCTGCCACAGCAGGAAATTGCTGATGCGGGTATCGCCGCCGGTGCGGATGAACAGGTCCGGCGGCGGCAGGTCGGCCAGCGCGACGTGGCGGCCGAGCAGGTGCTCGTCGATCTGTTCCGGCAGCAGGGTGCCGGCGGCGACCTGCCCGGCGAGCAGGCGCGCGGCATGGGCGATGTCCTGGCGGCCGCCGTAGCTGGCGGCGATGCTCAGGGTCATCGCGGCATTGCCGGCGGTGCGCTGCTCGGCGCGGTCCATGCGCTGGGCGATGCCGCCGGAAAAACGCGAGCGCTCGCCGATGAAACGCACGCGCACGCCGCGGCGGTCGAGCTCGTCCACCTCGCGGTCGAGCGCGCCGAGGAACAGCTTCATCAGCGCGTCCACTTCCTCCTGCGGCCGCCCCCAGTTCTCGCTGGAGAAGGCGAACAGCGTGAGCGCGGCGATGCCGCGCTCCAGGCAGAAGTCGATGGTGCGGTTGACCGCGCGGGCGCCGGCGCGGTGGCCGATCATGCGCGGGCGCCGCCGCTGCTGCGCCCAGCGGCCGTTGCCATCCATGATGATGGCAACGTGCGCGGGCAGGCTTGGTGCTGGCATGCCGTTGGGCATGGCGGACGGCACCGGTCAGACCGCCATCAGTTCCTGTTCCTTGAGCCTGACCACCTCGTCGACGTCCTTGATCGCCTTGTCGGTCAGCTTCTGGATCTCGTCCTGGGCGCGGCGGTCCTCGTCCTCGGTGATGGCCTTGTCCTTGAGCAGCCTGGCCACTTCCTGGTTGGCGTCGCGGCGGATGTTGCGGATGGCGACCTTGCTGTCCTCGCCTTCCTTGCCCACGGTCTTGGCCAGTTCCTTGCGGCGCTCCTCGGTCAGCGGCGGCAGGTTCAGGCGGATCACCGTGCCCATGGTGGTGGGCGTGATGCCGATGTCCGACGCGTAGATGGCCTTCTCCACTTCCTTGATCATGTTCTTGTCGAACAGGGTGATGACCAGCGAGCGGCCTTCGGACACGCTGATGCTGGCCACCTGGTTCAGCGGCGTGTCGGTGCCGTAGGCCTTGACCTTGATGCCGTCCAGCAGGGCCGGCGATGCGCGGCCGGTGCGGATGGTGGTGAGGGTGTGGCGCAGAGCGTCGAGGCTCTTGGCCATGCGCGCCTGCGCATCTTGCTTGATGTCGTTGATCATCGCCGGAATCCTGGATGTTTCTGGAACCGGCCGATTATAGGCGAACCAGACCGTTGGCCGGGGTATTGCCCTTGCTTCGCCCTGCGAGGGAAGGTGCCCGGCAGGGGCGGGTGAGGGATGAAGGGAGCCAGCGGTGGCCCGACCTTGGCCGGCCCCGTTGCTTCCTCGCCGCGATCTGTGTCCGGCCCATGGCGGCGGCGTGGGCGCTCGGCCGCACGCGTGCCTTGCGGCTTCGCCGCGCAGGGAGAGGAGCCTGAAACGCCGCCGCTCAGTGCGCGTCGCGGCCGTGGACCAGGGTGCCGATGTTCTCGCCGCGCAGGATCTTCAGCAGCTCGCCGGGCTGGCCCATGTCGAACACGCGCAGCGGCAGGTCGCTGTCGCGGGCCAAGGCGAAGGCGGCGGTATCCATGACCTCCAGACCCTGGCTGATGACCTGGTCGTAGCTCAGGGTGTCGTAGCGCACCGCATCGGCGTGCTTGTTCGGGTCCTTGTCGTACACGCCGTCGACCTTGGTGGCCTTGAGCAGCAGGTCGGCACCGATCTCGATGGCGCGCAGCGCGGCGCCCGAATCGGTGGTGAAGAACGGGCTGCCGACGCCGGCGGCGAAGATCACCAGGCGGCCCTTTTCCAGGTGGCGGATGGCGCGGCGGCGGATGTAGTCCTCGCACACGTCGTTGATCTTGATCGCGCTCATCACGCGCGCCTTGGCGCCGAGCTTCTCCAGCGCGTCCTGCATGGCCAGCGCGTTGATGACCGTGGCCAGCATGCCCATCTGGTCGCCGGTGACCCGGTCCATGCCGCCGGCGGCGAGGCCGGCACCGCGGAAGATGTTGCCGCCGCCGATGACCAGCGCCACCTCGGCGCCGGCCTGCTGCGCTTCGATGACCTCGCGCGCCAGGCGGTTGATGACCTTGGGGTCGATGCCGTAGTCCTCGTCTCCCATCAGCGCCTCCCCGGAAAGTTTCAGAAGGATGCGTTGGTAGGCGAGCTGGGACATGGCGACCTCGGGTGGCTGGAAAACGCGGGAATTCTAACGGATCGGACCCTTTCCGCGCAGCGCTCGTGCTGCACCGCAGCGAGGTTTTTTCCCTTGCGTTCGCCCGCGTTCAGCCAGACGCCGGCTGCGGTTCGGGGGCGCGGGCGATCACCCGGTTGCGGCCCAGGCTCTTGGAACGGTAGAGCACGTCGTCGGCGGCCTTGAGCAGGTCCTGCACGTTGGCGAAGCGCTCGTAGTCGCCGTGGGTGGCCACGCCGGCGGAGAAGGTGACGTGCAGCGGCGCGCCTTCGATCTCGGCCATCGGCGTATGCGAGATGGTGTCCAGCACGCGCCGCACCACCTCCAGCGCCAGGCGCTCGTTGGTGTCGGGGAACAGCACCACGAATTCCTCGCCGCCGAAACGGGCGACGGTATCGCTGTTGCGCAGCTGGTCCTGCAGGTGCGAGGCGAAGGACTGCAGCACCTGGTCGCCGGCCAGATGGCCGTGGGCGTCGTTGATCTTCTTGAAGTCGTCCAGGTCGATGAAGGCGATGGACAGCGGCCGGTTCATGTGCGCAGCACGTGCGAATTCCTGCTCCAGCACCGTTTCCAGGTGGCGGCGGTTGAGCACGCCGGTCAGCGCGTCCAGATGCGCCTGCTCGGCCAGGCGCCGCGCCAGCAGCTCGAAGTCGTCGGCGCGCCGGCGCGTGGCCGATGCGTCCTGCAGTTCGCGCAGGTTGCGCAGTTCCTTGAGTTCGTTGGCGTGGTCGAGCAGGAAGCGCACGCGCGCCGAGCTGGGCACGGGGACGTCGAGCAGGGCGCAGAGCTCGGGCAGCATCTGGCTGATCCGCTGCAGCACCAGTTCGAAGCCCTGGCTGTCCATGCCCAGTCCCTGGTAGACCTGGCGCAGCGCGTGGTTGCGCGCGATGTCGGCGTCGGGCGCGAGCCATATCTCGGCCACGCAGCCGGACAGGGCGACGCAGCGCTGGAACAGGTCTTCCGGCTCGGTCGGCGGTTCGCTGCGGGCGATGGCCTCCACCAGGTAGCGCGGCAGGTGCCACTGCTCGCACAGTTGGGCGCCGGCCTCGGCGTGGCTGCAGCCGAGGATGGCGCGCTCGTGGGCGAGCAGTTCCTCGTTGCAGGTGGCGCTGTCGAACAGCGCCGGGTAGATGTCTGGGCTGGCCTGCATCAGCGCCAGCGTGCCGATGTCCTGCAGCAGGCCGGCGAGCATCAGTTCCTCGACGCGCCGCACCCCGCAGCCCAGGCCGAGGAAGCGCGCGGCCAGCGCGCACAGCACGCTGCGGCGCCAGATACGTTCGAGCAGGCGCGGGTCCTGGCCTTCCCGGTCCAGCGCATGCGCCAGCGAGAAGCCCAGCGCCAGCTGCAGGGTCGCGTTCAGGCCGAGCATGGTCAGCGCCTGCCCGAGGTTCTCGATCCGGCGCCGGCTCGCGTACAGCGGCGAATTGGCGATGCGCAGCATGCGCGCGCTCAGTGCCATGTCCATCGCGATGGCATCGGCCGCGGTGGCGATGTCGGTCTCCGGGTCCTGCGCCAGCTCGATGATGCGCAGGGCGATGCCGGGCGGCGAGGGCAGGTTGCGGCAGAGTGACAGCGCTGCGTTGAGCTCGGGGGACATGTCGGGGAGGTGTTCAGCAGGCCATCAAGGATACAGGGGGCGGGCGCAGGGCGTGTATGCGTCACAGTATCGGGCAAAGGGACTTGAAGTCCACAGGAGAAACGGGACCGGCTTCCGGTAATCCGGATAAAAAAGAAGCCGCGGAGTCCGCGGCTTCTTTCAGGCTCCGGATCGGGGCCGTATCAGACCTGCATCGCCTTGGCGACTTCGGCGGCGTAGTCCTCGACCACCTTCTCGATGCCTTCGCCGACCGCCAGGCGCTGGAAGCCGACGACGTCGCCGCCGGCGGCCTTCACGGCCTGCTCCACGGTCTTGTCGCTGTCCAGCACGTAGTTCTGGCCGTACAGGGTCACTTCGCTGACGATCTTGTTGATCTTGCCGCTGATGATCTTCTCCAGGATCTCGGCCGGCTTGGCCTTGTCCTTCTCGCTCATCTTGGCCAGCTCGATTTCCTTTTCCTTGGCGACGAACTCGGCCGGCACGTCGGCAGCCTTGTTGTGCGGCGGGTTCATCGCGGCCACGTGCATGGCCAGGCCGTTGGCCAGCTCGGCGTTGCCGCCGGCCAGGTCGACCAGCACGCCGATCTTGCCGTTGCTGTGCACGTAGGCGCCGACGGTGTTGTTGCCGTCGACCTTGGCCAGGCGGCGGATCTGGATGTTCTCGCCCAGCTTCTGGATGGCGGCGGTGCGGGACTCCTCGACGGTCTCGCCGGAAGCCAGCTTGGCCGACTTCAGCGCCTCGACGTCGGCGGCACCGGAGGCCAGGGCGGCCGCGGCGACGGCGTCGACGAACGCCTTGAAGTTGACGTCGTTGGCGACGAAGTCGGTTTCCGAGTTCACTTCGACCAGCACGGCCTTGCCGCCGTTCACGGCGACGCCGATGCGGCCTTCGGCGGTGACGCGGTCGGCCTTCTTGTCGGCCTTGGCGGCGCCGGACTTGCGCAGGGCTTCGGCAGCGGCGTCGATGTCGCCGTTGTTTTCGGCCAGCGCCTTCTTGCACTCCATCATGCCGGCGCCGGTGCGCTCGCGCAGTTCCTTGACCAGGGAGGCGGTGATTTCAGCCATGGGATTACCTCAACGATAGAAAGGGGCAGGCCGGCGATGATCGCCGGCCGTTGTTACGTGGCCCTGTCAGTGGCCGGCGCCGTTGGCGCCGCCGCAGGGGAGGCGGGCGCGCATGGCGCCCGCCGGGTGCATCAGGCCGAAGCCTCGTCGCCCTTCTTGGCGCCCTTCTTGGCCGGAGCGCGGCGGGCCGGCTTGGCTTCCTCGGCGGCATCGGCGTCGGCGAACTCTTCCTCGCGCACCGAGGCGGCGTTCGGCGCGGAGGCCTTGCCTTCCAGCACGGCGTCGGCGGCGGCGCGGGCGTACAGCTGCACGGCGCGGATGGCGTCGTCGTTGCCCGGGATGGCGTAGTCCACCAGCTCCGGGTTGTAGTTGGTGTCGACCACCGCGATCACCGGGATGCCGAGCTTCTTGGCTTCCTTGATGGCGATGTCTTCATGGCCGATGTCGATCACGAAGATGGCGTCCGGCAGGCGGTTCATGTCCTTGATGCCGCCCAGCGAGGCTTCCAGCTTGTCGCGCTCGCGGCGCAGGCCCAGCACTTCGTGCTTGACCAGCTTGTCGAAGGTGCCGTCGGTCTCGCCGGCTTCCAGTTCCTTCAGGCGGGCGACCGACTGCTTGACGGTGCGGAAGTTGGTCAGGGTGCCGCCCAGCCAACGCTGGTTCATGAACGGCATGCCGCAACGCTCGGCTTCTTCCTTGATGGCGTCGCGCGCGCTGCGCTTGGTGCCCAGGAACAGGATGGTGCCGCGCTTCTGGGCAACGGACGAGATGAAGTTCATCGCGTCGTTGAACAGCGGGACGGTCTTTTCCAGGTTGATGATGTGGATCTTGCCGCGGGCACCGAAGATGTACGGCGCCATCTTGGGGTTCCAGTAGCGGGTCTGGTGGCCGAAGTGGACGCCGGCTTCCAGCATCTGGCGCATGGTGATCTGGGACATTGCAAACTCCTGGCGGTGGAATCGTGCCGTGCGCGGCTGTCGTTTCAGTCCGCACAGGGCCGCGCGGGCCTCTGGATGAGTGGGTCGCGCGACGATTCCGGGGTTGGGCTTCCCCTGCGCCTCCGTGGCCGAACCCCGACGAGCGGAGCACCCCGGCACGGATGGGGGCGAAGGGTGTGGATTCACCGGTGACGCCCGGTGTGGGCGGCCCCTGCGGCACGGGACCGGCAACGGAGCCGCGGAATTATAGGGCGCAAGGGCCCGGCACGCAAACCGCGGCTCCATCCGGCCCGCGCGGGCCGGGGGGCGCTCGTTCAGACAGGCGCCGATGGGTGATAATGGCGGCCATGAGCGTGAACCTGAAAACCCCCGAAGAAATCGCCAAGATGCGCGTCGCCGGACGCCTGGCGGCCGAAGTGCTGGACATGATCGGCCAGTACGTCAAACCCGGTGTCACCACCGAGGAACTGGACCGCATCTGCCACGACCACATCGTCAACGTGCAGGGCGCGGTCCCGGCCAACGTCGGCTACCGCGGCTTCCCCAAGACCCTGTGTACCTCGGTCAACAACGTCATCTGCCACGGCATCCCGAGCGAGGCCAAGGTGCTTAAGGACGGGGACATCGTCAACATCGACGTGACCGTCATCAAGGACGGCTGGCACGGCGATACCAGCCGCATGTATTTCGCCGGCACGCCGTCGGTGATGGCCAGGCGCCTGGTGGAAACGACCAAGGAAGCCATGTGGCGCGGCATCCGCGCGGTCAGGCCGGGCGCCACCCTGGGCGACATCGGCAACGCGATCCAGGAATACGCCGAGTCCGAGCGTTTTTCCGTGGTGCGCGAGTACTGCGGCCACGGCATCGGCAAGGTCTACCACGACGAGCCGCAGGTGCTGCACTACGGCCGCCCCGGCCAGGGGCTGGTGCTCAAGCCGGGCATGACCTTCACCATCGAGCCGATGATCAACGAGGGTACCCGCTACACCCGGGTGCTGCCCGACGGCTGGACCGTGGTCACCAAGGACCGCAAGCTTTCGGCGCAGTGGGAACACATGGTGGCGGTGACCGAGGACGGCGTGGAAGTGCTGACGCTGTCGCCGGCCGAGTCCGAACAAGCGCGATCCGGGACGGCATGAGCCCACTGCCGGCGGATCTGGTCCAGCACGTACCGGACGCGCCGGCCGATCCCGCGGGCGATGCGCAGTGGGCCGCCGCGGCGCGGCAGTCGCTGGCCCACGCCGATGCGCGGCTGTGCCGGCGCTTCGAGCAGGGCGACAACATCGAGCGGCTGCTGGCGCTGCGCGCGCGCTGCGTCGACCATCTGATCGAGCAGGCCTGGCGGCGCTGCCTGCCGGCCGACGCCGGGCTGTCGCTGTTCGCGGTCGGCGGCTACGGCCGCGGCGAACTGTTCCCGCGCTCGGACATCGACCTGCTGGTGCTGGGCGAACCGGACGCGCAGCAGGCCGGTGAGGCCGCGCTCGCGCGGCTGTTCGCGCTGCTGTGGGACGCCGGGCTGCCTGCCAGCCACGCGGTGCGTTCGGCCGTGCAGTGCGTGCAGGCCGCCGCCGACCAGACCGTGCTCACAGCGCTGATCGAGGCGCGGCCGCTGTGCGCCGCGCCGGGTGCGCAGCAGGCGCTGGCGCGGGCGGTGTCGCCGACCCTGATCTGGCCGGCGCGCGACTACTTCCTGGCCAAGCGCGAGGAACTGCTGCTGCGCCACCAGCGCTTCGGCGATACCGCCGACAACCTGGAACCGGACCTCAAGGACGGCCCCGGCGGCCTGCGCGACCTCAACACCCTGGGCTGGATGGCGCTGCGCGCGTTCGGCGTGAGCGACATCGACGCGCTGGTCGGGCTGGGCCACCTGGGCCTGGACGAGGCCGCCGCGCTCAAGCGCGAGCGCGCGGTGCTGGCGCGGCTGCGCTTCGGCCTGCACCTGGTCGCCCAGCGCGCCGAGGAGCGGCTGCGCTTCGACCACCAGAAGGCGCTGGCCGAACGCATGGGGTTTGCCGACGACGCCGGCAACCTGGGCGTGGAAAAGATGATGCAGGGCTTCTACCGCAGCGCGGCGGTGGTGCGGCGGATCAGCGACCGCCTGCTGCAGCGCTTCGAGGAGCAGTTCGACGGCGAGGCGGCGCCCGAGCCGGTCGGCGACGGCTTCTCGCTGCGCCGCGGCTACCTGTCGGCCGACGACCCGCTGTGGCCGCATGGCGACATCGCGCGCATCTTCGCCCTGTTCGCCTGCTGGGCGCGCACGCCGCAGGTGCGCGGCCTGCACTCGATGACGGCGCGCGGCCTGGCCGAGATGCTGGACGAGATTCCCGCCTACACCGAGGTGGGCGAGGCGGTGCGCGAGCAGTTCATCGCCCTGCTGCGCGGGCCGCGCGCGGTGGACACGCTGGCGCGCATGGCGCGGCTGGGCGTGCTCGGGCAGTGGATACCGGCGTTCGCGCAGGTGTCCGGGCGGATGCAGTTCGACCTGTTCCACGTCTACACGGTGGACCAGCACACGCTGATGGTGCTGCGGAACATCGGCGTGTTCGCCGCCGGCCGCGCCGACGAGCGTTTCTCCATCGCCCACGAAGTCTGGCCGCGGCTGCGCAAGCCGGAACTGCTGCTGCTGGCCGGGCTGTTCCACGACATCGCCAAGGGCCGCGGCGGCGACCACTCCGAACTCGGTGCGGTGGACGCGCGTGCGTTCTGCGCCGCGCACGGCCTGGGCGCCACCGACACCGACCTGGTGGCGTGGCTGGTGGAGCAGCACCTGCGCATGTCGGTCACCGCGCAGAAGCAGGACATCACCGACCCGGAGGTGATCCACCGTTTCGCCGGGCTCGTCGGCAGCCGCGAACGGCTGGATTACCTGTACCTGCTGACCTGCGCCGATATCGCCGGCACCAGCCCCAAGCTGTGGAACGCCTGGAAGGACCGGCTGCTGGCCGACCTGTACTTCGCTGCGCGCCGCGGGCTGCGGGAAGGGCTGGAGCCGCCGCTGCCGGAAGCCGACCGGGTGCAGGAGGCGCGCGCCAGCGTGCGCGAGCTGATGCGCACGCTCGGCCATGCCGACGCGGCGATCGAACGCCAGTTCGGCGCGATGCCGGACGAGAGTTTCGTGCGCTTCCGGCCCGAGCAGCTGATGTGGCAGGCCACCTCGCTGATGGAAGTCTCGCGCGGCGGCACCCTGGTCAAGGCGCGGCGGATCGCGCCGGAGAGCGACGCGCTGGAAGTGTTCGTGCATTCGCCCGACCGCGACGGCCTGTTCGCCGCGATCGTGATGACGCTGGACCGCGCCGGCTACAGCATCCACCGCGCGCGCGTGCTCGACGGCCCGGAGGACACCATCTTCGATACCTTCGAAGTGACGCCGGCCGGCAGTTTCGCCGACGGCGACACCGCGCGCCTGGAGCTGCTGCTGCGCAAGGCGCTGGCCGGCAACATCCAGATCCTGCGCCCGGCGCGGCGGGTGATCCCGCGCCAGCTCAAGCATTTCCGCTTCGCCCCGCGCATCGAGTTCATCGAGAACGCCGAGCACGGCCGCACCGTGCTGAACCTGGTCGCGCCCGACCGCCCTGGACTGCTGGCCGATGTCGCGCATGTGCTGCGCGACCAGCGGCTGCGGGTGCAGGATGCGCGCATCGCCACCTTCGGCGAGCGCGCCGAGGACCAGTTCCAGCTCACCGACCGCCACGACCGCCCCCTTACCGAAACCTCCCGGCAGGCACTGCGCGACGCATTGCTGGCCTGCCTGGATCCCGACAGAACGCCAGGAGACCCCCACTGATGGCCACCAGGAAGACCGCCGCCAAGCCCGCGGCAGCGAACAAGAGCGCGACCGGGAAGACGGCTGCGAAGAGCGCCGCGCCGGCGAAGAAGACGGCGGCCAAGAAGGTCGCCCCGGCGAAGAAGGCGGCCAGGCCCGCGGCGAAGAAAGCGCCGGCGGGCACGCCGAAGTCCGCGCCGAAGGCCATCGAGTCGATCGGCCCGCGCAGCCTGCGCAAGCCGCCGGCGCCGGGCGTGGCGGAAATGAAATTCGGCATCGAGAGCGCGTTCGAGCGCCGCGCGATGCTGACCATGGACGAGATCGAGGGCTACACCCGGCCGCTGGTCAACCGCGTCATCGACGGCCTGGAGTCGGGCGAGTTCCGCGTCGCCGAGCCGGACGGCACCGGCGGCTGGAAGGTCAACGAGTGGCTGAAGAAGGCGGTGCTGCTGTATTTCCGCGTCAACGACATGAGCGTGATGGACGGCCGCCCGGCGCCGTTCTGGGACAAGGTCGAATCGCGCTTCGCCGGCTACGGCGAGGCGGAGTTCCGCGCCGCCGGCGTGCGCGTGGTGCCCGGCGCCATCGCCCGCCGCGGGTCGCACTTCGGCCGCGACGTGGTACTGATGCCGAGCTTCACCAACATCGGCGCGCACGTGGGCGAGGGCACCATGGTCGATACCTGGGCCACGGTCGGTTCCTGCGCGCAGATCGGCAAGCACTGCCACCTGTCCGGCGGCGCCGGCATCGGCGGCGTGCTGGAACCGCTGCAGGCCAGCCCGACCATCATCGAGGACCACTGCTTCATCGGCGCGCGCTCGGAAGTGGTGGAAGGCGTGGTCGTCGGCCACCACAGCGTGATCGGCATGGGCGTGTTCCTGAGCCAGAGCACGCGCATCTACAACCGCGCCACCGGCCAGGTCAGCTACGGCTACATCCCGCCGTACAGCGTGGTGGTGTCCGGCTCGCTGCCGAGCGGGGACGGCAGCCACTCGCTGTACTGCGCGGTGATCGTCAAGCAGGTTGACGCCCGCACCCGCAGCAAGACCAGCGTCAACGACCTGCTGCGCGGCCTGGCCGACTGAGGGCCGCGCCGCAGGGGACTCCAGCACCATCGAACCGGGGAGAACGCAATGAAGACATGCACCGCGGCAGTCCGCCTGCCTGCCACGTTCCTGTTCACCGCCACGCTGGCGCTGGCCGGCGCGGCCTCCGCGCAGGATCTGGGCCGCTACAGCGAGGAAGGATTGCGCGCCGAACTGGCGGGCATCGCCGACGCCGAGACCGCGGTGCTGGTGCCGATGCGCGACGGCATCGGCCTGTCCACCAACATCTGGCGGCCCAAGGGCGCCACCGGTCCGCTGCCGACGGTGTTGTGGAAGACCCCGTACAACGAGCACAACCCGCGCGGCACCAGCGCGCGGCTGGCGGTCGAGGCGGTGCGCCACGGCTACGCCTTCGTGGTGCAGAACGAGCGCGGCCGCTATTTCAGCCAGGGCAAGTACCAGATCCTGGGCCATCCGCAGACCGACGGCTACGACGCGCTGAGCTGGATCGCCGCGCAGCCGTGGTCCAACGGCAAGGTCGGCACCCTGGGCTGCTCGTCCTCGGCCGAATGGCAGTTGTCGCTGGCGGCGATGGACCACCCGGCGCACGCGGCGATGGTGCCGATGGCCGCCGGCGCGGGCATCGGCAAGGTCGGCCCGTTCCAGGAACAGGGCAACTTCTATACCGGCGGCGTGCCGCGCACGCTGTTCGCGGTGTGGATGTACGGCGTGGACAATCCGCTGCGCGCCGAGCTGCCGCAGGACCTGTCCGGCCCGATGCGCGCGCGCGTGGCGCAGTACAACGACCTGGACGCGAGCAAGCCCAAGGTCGACTGGCAGAAACACATCTGGCATCTGCCGTATGCGCAGCTGCTGTCCTCGCTGGGCGAACCGCCGGCCACGTTCGAATCGATGATCGGGCGCGGCCCGGCCGATCCGTTCTGGGAGCAGGGCGGGCTGTACCGCGATTCGATGGGCTGGGGCGTGCCGGCGCTGTGGTTCAACAGCTGGTACGACGTGTCCATCGGCCCGAACATGGCGCTGTTCAACCATGCGCGTGCGGCCGGCACCGACGCGGAGGCCAGCCAGAACCAGTACGCCGTGATCGGCCCCAACCCGCACTGCCAGTTCTGGCAGCTGGGCAAGGACTACAAGGTCGGCGACCGCGACATGGGCGATGCGAGTTTCCCGGTCGCCGGGCAGATCTGGGCGTTCTTCGACCGCTGGCTGAAGAACCAGCCCAGGGCGTTCCCCGCGTCCACGCCGCACGTGCGCTACTTCACGATGGGCGCCAACCGCTGGCAGTCCGACGCGCAGTGGCCGCCGAAGGCGGCCAGGCCGGTGCGCATGTACCTGCGCTCGGGCGGCGCGGCCAATTCGATGTACGGCGACGGCCGCCTGACGTTCGACGCGCCTTCCGCCGACGAGCCGAAGGATGGCTACCGCTACGATCCGGCCAACCCGGTGCAGACCATCGGCGGCGGCGACTGCTGCAACGGCGGACTGGTGACCGCCGGCGCGTTCGACCAGCGCCAGATCGAGGCGCGCCACGACGTGCTGGTCTATACCAGCGAGCCGCTGGATGCGCCGATGGAAGTGTCCGGCTTCGTCGATGCGGTGCTGAAGGTGTCCTCCAGCGCCCGCGACACCGACTTCGCGCTCAAGCTGGTGGACGTGGCGCCGGACGGCACCGCCTGGATCGTCGGCGACACCATCCTGCGCGCGCGCTACCGCGACGGCTACGCCACGCCGGCGCCGATGCAGCCGGGCCAGGTCTACACGCTGAAGCCGACTCCGATCACCACCTCGATCCAGTTCGGCAAGGGCCATCGCGTCCGCGTCGAGGTGACCAGCTCCAATTTCCCCAAGTTCGCGCGCAACCTCAACACCGGCGGCGCGAACGAGACCGAGGACGTCGCGGTGGTGGCGGACAACGCCGTCCACCACTCGGCCGACGCGCCCAGCTATATCGAACTGCCGGTGGTGGAACAGGGCAAGCAATGACCACGACTCTCTACGGACTCAAGAACTGCGACACCTGCAGGAAGGCCAGCAAGTGGCTGGACCGCTTCGGCGTCGCCTACACCTTCGTCGATTACCGCGACGACAAGCCCAGCCCCGAGACGCTGGTGGAATGGGCCGGCAAGGTTGGCGGCTTCGACGCGCTGGTCAACAAGTCCTCGACCACCTGGCGGCAGCTGCCGGACGCCCGCAAGGCGCCCGGTTCCGACGCCGAGTGGAAGCTGCTGCTGCGCGAATACCCGCAGCTGATCCGGCGGCCGCTGGTCGTCACCGGCGACGGCGCGGTGACGCAGGGCTTTTCCGACAACGGCTTCAAGCAGCGCTTCGGCGTCGCCTGACCCACAGCCCCGTAGGAGCGGCTTCAGCCGCGAAAGGGCTTTGCGCGGCACCTTCCGCAAAGCCCGCGTGTGCGGGGGGGATCCAATGGGAAAGCCCTTCGCGGCTGAAGCCGCTCCTACGGCGGCGGGAGATACGAGATGAGTGACGTGCTATGAGTGACGTGCTGCACCTTACCTGCGAACTGATCGCCCGGCCCTCGGTGACGCCGGAGGACGCCGGTTGCCAGCAGTTGATCGCCGGGCGCCTGCAGGCGGCCGGTTTCCAGTGCGAACACCTGCGCCTGGGCGAGGTCGACAATCTTTGGGCCACCCATGGCAGCGGCGCGCCGGTGCTGGTGCTGCTCGGCCATACCGACGTGGTGCCCAGCGGCCCGGCCGAGGCCTGGGCCAGCGATCCGTTCACGCCCGACGTACGCGATGGCGTGCTGTACGGCCGCGGCGCGGCCGACATGAAGGGCAGCGTGGCCGCGTTCGTGGTGGCCGCCGAGCAGTTCGTCGCCGCCCATCCCGACCACCCCGGCACGCTGGCGGTGCTGCTGACCAGCGACGAGGAGGGCGACGCCATCGACGGCGTGCGCCACGTCGCGCGGCTGTTCGCCGAGCGCGGGCAGCGCATCGACTGGTGCATCACCGGCGAGCCCTCGTCCACCGCCCGGCTCGGCGACCTGCTGCGCGTCGGCCGTCGCGGCAGCCTGTCGGCGAAATTGCGGGTCAAGGGCGTGCAGGGTCATGTCGCCTATCCGGACAAGGCGCGCAACCCGATCCACCTGGCCGCGCCGGCGCTGGCCGAGCTGGCCACGCGGCACTGGGACGACGGCTACGAGAGCTTCCCGCCGACCAGCCTGCAGATCTCCAACATCGATGCCGGCACCGGCGCCAGCAACGTCATCCCCGGCGAGCTGCGGGCGATGTTCAACCTGCGCTACAACCCGCACTGGAACGCCGACCGCCTGGAAGCGGAGATCGCCGCGTTGCTGGACCGCCACGGGCTCGACTACGAACTGCACTGGCACCGCAGCGGCGAACCGTTCCATACGCCGGAGGGACGCCTGCGCAGCGTCGCGCGCGAGGTGCTGGCCGGGTTCGCCGGTGCCGCGCCTGAGGAAAGCACCGGCGGCGGCACCTCGGACGCGCGCTTCATCGCGCCGCTGGGCGCGCAGTGCATCGAGGTGGGGCCGGTGAACGCCAGCATCCACCAGGTGGACGAACACGTGCGGCTGGACGATCTGCAGGCGTTGCCCGATCTTTACCGGCAACTGATCACCCGCCTGCTGGCCTGAACCATGCCCACCCGGATTGCCACGATGCTTCGCGCCGCAACCGGGATCAGGAAGAAGCCGGCGTTCTGGCCGCGCGCGGTGGCCGCCTGCGCGCTGTGGCTGGCGCTGCCGCTGGCGCAGGCCGCCACCGCGATGCACGGCCTGCCGCTGATGCGGCATTTCGGGGTCGGCGACCTGCCGGCCGCGCCGTTCTATTCGGACATCGCCGTCGATGCCCAGGGCACGCTCTATGCCGGCAGCAGCGAGGGCGTGATGGTGTTCCGCAGCGGCCTGTGGGAGCTGTTCGAGCTGCCGCACCGGGCGGCGGCCTACACGTTGCTGGCCGCCGCCGATGGCCGGCTCTATGTCGGCGGCACCGGCGTGCTGGGCGAACTGCGCCGCCAGGCCGATGGCAGCCTGCGCTTCATCGATCTGCAGCCGCGGTTCACCGGCGGCGATGGCGCGCCGCTGCCGCCCTCGGATTTCTACGGGCTGCAGGAAACCGCGCGCGGGGTGGTGGCCAACGACGGTCGCCAGCTGTACCTGCTGCGGCACGATGGCGGCGCATCGCGGCGGGCGTTGCCGGCCGGCGCCGGGCAGGTGTTGTTCGCGGCCGCCGGCGAGCTGTATGTCCAGGTCGCCGGCAGCGGCTTGTGCCGCATCGACGACACCGGCCTGGTGCCGCTGCCGGGCACGCGGGCGCTCGAACCGCTGCGCCTCTCCGGCCTGTGGGCGCAGGACGGCGGGCTGTTGTATGCGGCCAGCGATGGTTTCCATTTCGGCGATGCCGGGGGCGTGCGCAAGCTGGCCGGCGATGCGGATGCCGCCTTCGCGGCCCATCCGCCCTACAGCAGCGTCCGCCTGCCCGATGGCGGTTTCGTCTTCGGCGCCTATGACGGCACGCTGATGCACTTCTCGCCGGAACTGCGCCTGCTCGACAGCTTCCAGCTCGCCCGTGACAGCCTGGACGGCTTCGGCCTGGATCGCGATGGCGGCTTCTGGGTGGTGGGCAAGGCCGGGCTGACCCGCCTGCGCCTGCCTTCGCCGTGGACGGTGTTCGATCAGCGCCACGGCCTGGCGAACCGGCTGTACGACAGCGCCTGGTACGACGGCAGCCTGTGGGTGGCGGCGCTGGGCGTGTGGCGCGCCGCGCCGGTGGCCGCCGGCGAGGTACCGCATTTCGTGCCGCAGCCCTGGTCGGACACGCAGCTGGAGGCGTTCGCCCTGCAGGCGACCGGAGCCGGCCTGCTGATCGGCGACCGCCTCGGCCTGATGGTGCTGGACTCCGGCGCCGCACGGCCGCGGCGGTTGCTCGGTCCGCGCATGGGCAGCGGCATCCTCGCGCTGCGGCCTTCCGCCTTCGATGCCACGCGGATGCTGGCGGTGGGGGGCGGCAGGGTGTCGTGGCTGGCGCAGCGCGACGGGCGCTGGCAGGTCGCCGCGCAGTGGCCGTCGGTACCCGGTGCGCTCGAGGACATGGTGGAGACCGCGCCGGGCGAAGCGTGGGCTGGCGACGGACAAGGAGGCGTATGGCGCTGGCGGTTCGATCCCGAGTCGGGCCGGTTGCATGCACAGCACGGCTTCGGCATCGCGGACGGGCTGCCGGCCGCACAGGGACAGGGCATCCGTCTGCTGCGGCTCGACGATGTCCTCTACGCGGTGACGGACGAGGACGTGCGCCGGCTTGAGGGCGAGCGCTTCGTGCCGGCCAGGCTTCCGGCCCTGCCCGGGTTGGAGCGGCCGTGGGAGTTGGAGGCGGCCACCACCGCGCTCGGCAGCTTCGCCTGGACCTCGCGCCAGCTGTGGTGGCGGCGCCCGGGCGAAACGAATTTCCGCCTGCAGCAGGTCAGCAGCAGCCGGGTGCCGGGATACGCGGCGGTGTCGCTGCAGGGCGATGGCCGCCTGCGGCTGATCGCCTGGGACAGCCTGCTGCAGTTCGATCCGGACATCGCGGCCTCGGCCCCGGTGCCGCTGCACGCCCGCCTGGACCAGATCCGCCTGTTGCGGCAGGACCAGGCGCAGACGCTGCTGCCGCTGCAGTCCGCGGCACCGCAGGAATTGCCGCCGGGTTCCGGGCTGGCGCTGCGCTTCGGGCTGGCGACGATGGAGCCGGACGTCGAGTTCCGCTACCGCATGTCCGGCTACAGCGAGGCGTGGTCGGAGTGGAGCGCGGACCGCGATCTCGGCTACCGGCTGCTGCCGCCGGGCGACTACCGCTTCGAACTGCAGGCGCGCACCCGCGGCGGCAGGCAGGCCAGTCCCCTGATCCATCCGCTGCGGGTCGCCCCGTTCTGGTACGAACGCGGCGTGGTGCAGGTGTTGTTCGGCCTGTTGGGCGCGCTGCTGGTCGCGCTGGCGGTGCACGCGCGCTACCGCAGCATCCGCGCGCGCAACCGCGAACTGGAACGGCGCATCGCCGAACGCACCGGCGAACTGGAGGCGGCCAACCGCCAGCTCACCGAACTGGCCGTGGTCGACGGCCTGACCGGCATCGCCAACCGCCATGCGATGGAGCGCGCGCTGCAGCGCGGATGGCAGCGCTGCGCCGAGCGCGGCGAACCGCTGGCGGTGGTGATGGCCGACGTGGACCACTTCAAGCAGTTCAACGACAACCACGGCCACCAGGCCGGCGACATGCAGCTGCGGCGGGTGGCCGGCGCGTTGGCGGCCGAAGTGTCGGGCGTGGACGAACTGGCCGCGCGTTATGGCGGCGAGGAGTTCGTGCTGATCCTGCCCGGGACCGACGGCGAGGCGGCGGCGCAGCGCGCCGAACGCGTGCGGCAGCGGGCCGGGGCGGCGATGGCCGCGGCGGGCCTGCCGGGCAGCATCAGCCTGGGCGTGGCGGCGACCGTGCCAGTCGCCGGGGACGATCCGGCGTCGCTGGTGCGCTGCGCCGACCAGGCGCTGTACCGGGCCAAGCACGGAGGCCGCGACCGGGTCGAATGCGCCGGCGAAGCCGATTTCGCCGCCATCGGGCAGGCGGACGTGATTGCCGCTGAAACTGTTGCGCGGCCCCCGGAAGCCACGCTATCGTCGGCCCCATGAACCGCAACGCCCGCACCAACGCGAATGCTTCGAACAACCGCAATAATGCGGTTGCGAACAATCGCGCGCGGCCGATGCGGGTCTGCGACTGAGCCAGAAGCACCATACGCCCAGTGACCAGAAAACCCGCATCGGCCGATGCGGGTTTTTTGTTTCCCGCATCCGCGATCCCGGCCATCGAAGTCGCTGCTTCCGACGTTCGACCCCACGACATCCAGGAGCTTTCCCCATGTGTTCCATCTTCGGCATCTTCGGCCTGCAACCCGGCGACGACCTGCAGGCCATGCGCCGCCAGGCGCTCGAGCAATCGCAGCGCCAGCGCCATCGCGGCCCCGACTGGAGCGGCGTCTACGTCGATGATCGCGCCATCCTCGTGCATGAGCGCCTGGCCATCGTCGACCCGGCCGGCGGTTCGCAGCCGCTGCTGTCCGAGGACGGCGCGCTGGCGCTGGCGGTCAACGGCGAGATCTACAACCACCGCGAACTGAAACAGGAACTCGCCCAGCCCTATGCGTTCCAGACCGGCTCGGACTGCGAGGTGATCAACGCCCTGTACCGCGAGGACGAGCCTGCATCGTTCCTCAACCGCCTCAACGGCATCTTCGCCTTCGCCCTGTGGGACAAGGCGACGGGGCGCGCGATCATCGCCCGTGACCCGATCGGCGTGGTGCCGCTGTACTGGGGCCACGACAAGCAGGGCCGGCTGTGCGTGGCCTCGGAGATGAAGTCGCTGGCCGATACCTGCGCCGACGTGGCGCAGTTCCCGCCGGGCCACTGGTACGACAGCGCCACCGGCGAACTGACCAAGTATTACGAGCGGCCGTGGCGCGACTACGACGCGGTGCAGGGCGTGGAGGTGTCGAAGCAGGAACTGCGCGAAGCCTTCGAGGCCGCCGTGCACCGCCAGCTGATGACCGACGTGCCCTACGGCGTGCTGCTCTCCGGCGGCCTGGACTCGTCGCTGGTGGCGGCGGTGGCCGCGCGCTACGCGCGCCATCGCATCGAGGACGGCGACAGGAGCGAAGCGTGGTGGCCGCGCCTGCACAGCTTCGCCATCGGCCTTGCCGGTTCGCCCGACCTGGTCGCGGCGAAGATCGCCGCCGACATGCTCGGCACCGTGCACCATGGCTTCGAGTACACCTTCGAGGAAGGCCTGGACGCGCTGCCGGAAGTGATCCGCCACATCGAGACCTACGACGTCACCACCATCCGCGCATCGACGCCGATGTTCCTGCTGGCGCGGCGGATCAAGGCGATGGGAGTGAAGATGGTGCTGTCCGGCGAGGGCAGCGACGAGATCTTCGGCGGCTACCTGTACTTCCACAAGGCGCCGAACGCGCGCGAGTTCCACGAGGAACTGGTGCGCAAGCTCGACGCGCTCAACAACTACGACTGCCTGCGCGCCAACAAGTCGATGATGGCCTGGGGCGTGGAGCCGCGCGTGCCGTTCCTGGACCGCGCCTTCCTCGACGTGGCGATGCGCATGGATGCCAGCCACAAGATGGTGGACAAGGCCAGCGGCCGCATCGAGAAGGCGGTGCTGCGCGAGGCCTTCGAGGGCTACCTGCCGAAGGAAATCCTGTGGCGGCAGAAGGAGCAGTTCAGCGATGGCGTCGGCTATGGCTGGATCGACGGGCTGAAGGCGCATGCCGAGGCGCAGGTGAGCGACCGCGAACTGGCCGCGGCCGACAAGCGCTTCCCGTACAACCCGCCGCAGACCAAGGAGGCGTACTACTACCGCAGCCTGTTCGAGCAGTTCTATCCCACGCCGGCCGCGGCCGAGACGGTGCCCGGCGGCAAGTCCATCGCCTGTTCCTCGCCGGCGGCGATCGCCTGGGATGCCAGCTTCGCCACGATGGCCGACCCGTCCGGCCGCGCGGTGGCCGGCGTGCACGAGCAGGCGCTGGCGGGTTGAACGGACCGGCGCGGCGGCCTGTCCGCCGCGCGGTCTTCGACTGTCGCCTGATGCTCCCCTGAACCGCTGTACCTCGTCGCGCCGGCAACGGCGGTCTCCGCGGGAGGCTGCCGTCGTCGCTGCTCTTTCTCCATTCGATCAAAGGGTCTTCCGATGCGTGCGTGTTCGTTGCTGGTGTCCGGTCTGTTGTGCAGTTCGTTTGCCCATGCCGCGGAGACGCCGCTGGAGCGCCACCAACTGGGCAGCTGGGAGGCCGATATCGGCTACACCGGCGTGGTGCGCGATGGCGACACCCTGCATGTCTCCGGCGTGCCCTGCCGCGGCAAGGACATGCCGGCCGCGGTGCAGGCGTGCTACGGCGAGCTGACGAAAATCCTGCAGCGGTTCGGCGCCGACAGCAGCCAGGTGGTCAAGGAGACCGCGTACACCACCGACATGGATGCGCTGGTCAAGGCCATTCCCGAACGCAAGGCGTTCTTCGCCGATGGCAGGTACCCCGCCGCGAGCTGGGTGCAGGTCAGCCGCCTGTTCAACGCCGAGGACATGCTCGAGGTCGAGTGGACGGTGCGGTTGAAGTAACGCCGTCCCTGGTTGGCGGGTGCCGCGCCCGCCGTTTCAGCGCGGGCGCAGGGTGAGGGTGTGTGCGGTGGCGCCGGGCAGGAACGGTGTCGGCCGACCCTGTACCCAGTCGTCGTGGCCGGCGCCCCAGAACGGCGACAGCGGATGCCCGCTCTGGCCGCCGGGCATGTGCACGATGCCGTCGGCTTCATGGCCGGGCGAGACCACCATGCGTTCGGATGCACCGAAGGATGGCCCCTGCACGCGCGGCATGTTGCCGTCGCCTGGCAGCGGCTGCGCCGGCATGCACAGCCAGCGCTTGAACAGGCCGGGCAGCGCGCGCGAGACCGGATGGCAGATGGCGGCAGTGTTGCGTTCGCCCCAGGTGTGCGCGGCGAGGTCGCTGCCCTGCGCGGCCAGATCGGTTTCCAGTTGCCGTGCGCTGTGCGCGAGCAGTTCGTCCCAGCTCCCGAACGGCGGCGGCAGCAGGTTCGCCGGGCGCTGTTCCAGCATCGGCCAGGCCACGCCTTCCAGCTGCGGCAGGCGCGGCGCGACATAGGCCTCGCCGAGCCGTTGCCGCGCGGGCGCGAGCAGGCCGGCTTCCAGCGTGTCCAGGGTGATGCCGCGGAAGCCGCGGGCGATGCGGTAGCTGGCCGAATCGACCGCGGCGCGGCCTTCCCACTGGCGGCTGGCCGCCTCCAGCCGGCGCAGTGCCGGGTCGTCGCTGTGTTCGACGGTGGCGCGCAGCAGCTTCCACCAGCGCTCCATCAGCACCGCGCGGTCGTCGAGCTGGATGGCGAGCAGGTCGCGCTCGTCGAAGCGTTCGCGGGCGAACAGGCCGTCGCGGATCTGCATCGCCCGCGCGCCGAGGTCGTAGCCGCCGTCGCCGGCCTCGGCCAGCGCGTCGCCGTCGAGCACGCGGGTGTTGGCGGTCCACAGGCGGTGGCCGGGCGGATCGACCAGCGACGGTGCGCGATCCGTGCGCAGCGGCCATGGATGGCAGGGCTCGTTGAAGGGGTAAGTGCCCGGCGGCAACGACGCGTCGGGCATGTTGGCGATGCCATCGGCCCTGCAGGTGCCGCTGCGGTCCGGACGCGCGCCGATCAGGCGCCACGCGATGCGTCCGTGGCGGTCGGCCAGCAGCAGGTTCTGCGCGGGAATGCCGGAGCGGTCGGCCACCGCAAGCGCGGCATCCAGGTCGGCGGCGTGGGCCATGTCGGCGAAATCCAGCCGCACCGCGCCCGGCAGCTGCGCCACCCAGCGCAGCGCCAGCAGGCTGCCGTCGGCGTTCTCGTGCAGCACCGGGCCCCAGTCGCTTTCGCGCACGACCAGGGTTTCGGCCGGCGCGCCGGCCACGGCGATGGTTTCGCGGTACTCGCGCAGCGGCGCGCCGGCAGGCAGCTGCGCGAAATCGGCGGTATCGATGTAGCTGTTGGTGAAGCCCCAGGCCACATGGGTATTGCTGCCGACGATCACCGCCGGCAGTCCCGGCAGGCTGAAGCCGGTCACGTCGACCTTGCCGCCCGGCGCGGCCGGATCGGCATGGCGCAGGCGCACGCGGAACCAGATGTTGGGTGCACGCAGGGCCAGGTGCATGTCGTCGGCGAGGATCGCGCGGCCGTCGGCGGTGAGCGCGCCGGCGACGACGAAGTTGTTGCTGCCCGGCGAGGAATCGGGCGCCACCGGCGGCCAGCCGACGCCTCTCTCCCGTGCGGAAGCTGAGGGTGGAGCGAGAGCGGCCGAGCCCGCAAGAGTGTCCGTCTCCGCTCCCAGCGTGCGCAGATCCAGCGTAGCCGCGTCGGGCAGCGGCGCATCGCCGCGTGCGGCACCGGACAGCGGCGCATCCCAGCGGCTGCCGTCGTGCGCGATCAGGGCGTAGAGCGCAGGCGGCACCACGTCGCGGATGCGCGCCAATGCCAGCTCGCGGCTGTTGCCGGGATCCTGCAGGTCGGCGTACATCGCCAGCCCGGTCAGCACCGAGTCTTCCAGGCTCCACGGACGCGGCTGTTGGCGCAGCAGCAGGTAGGGCCACGGACGCACCGGCAGCGCCGCCAGCCCGGCGTTGACGCCGTCGCGGTAGGCCTCGATCACTGCGCGCCGGTCGCCGAGGGCGACATCGAGGTTGTCGTGCACCCGGGCGCGCAAGCGGTGGACGCGCATGCGCCGGTCCAGCGGCAGGGCGTCGGCGCCGAACAGTCCGGACAGCTCGCCGGCGGCCGAACGCCGCATCAGGTCCATCTCGAAGAAGCGCTCCTGCGCGTGCACATAGCCCAGGGCGTGGGCCATGTCGCGCTCGTCGGCGGCGTCCACCGTCACCACGCCGTTGCCGTCGCGCTGCACCTGGACGGGCGCGGCCAGGCCGGGCAGGACGCGTTCGCCGTCCAGCACCGGCAGGCTGCCGCGCAGCAGCAGCCAGACGCCACCCGGCACCAGGATCGAAAGCCCCAGCAGCACCCACAGCGAACGCAGCAGCCAGCGCCTCATGCGCCTCTCCCCGGTCCAGGCAACCCCGGCGATTGTAGGGGAGGCCGACGGCGGACGGAGAGCGCAACTGAAACTGATTCCGATTAGATCATCGCCGCGCCGGATCGGGCATCCTGTGCCGACACGAATATCAGGAGCACCCCCATGCAGGGCCACCCGGAAGTCATCGAATGCCTGAAGGAACTGCTGCGCGGCGAGCTGGCCGCGCGCGACCAGTACTTCATCCATTCCCGCCGTTACGAGGACCAGGGCCTGCACGCGCTGTACGAGCGCATCGGCCACGAGATGGAAGAGGAGACCGGGCACGCCGACGCGCTGCTGCGGCGCATCCTGTTCCTCGGCGGCGATCCGGACATGCGTCCGCATGCGTTCGAGCCGGGCAGGACCGTACTGGAAATGCTGGAAAAGGACCTTCAGGTCGAGTACCAGGTGCGCGCCAACCTCGCCGCCGGCATGAAGCTGTGCGAAACGCATGGCGATTACGTCAGCCGCGACGTCCTGCTGGCGCAGCTGCGCGACACCGAGGAAGACCATGCCTGGTGGCTGGAGCAGCAGCTGGGCCTGATCAGGCGCATCGGCCTGGAGCTGTACCAGACCAGCAAGATGGACGCGAAGGGTTCGCCGGCGCATTGAGCCTCGCCAACCCGCATCCATGAACGAAAAGGCCGGGAATTCCCGGCCTTTTCGTTCGTACATGGCGGTGCGTCAGTCGCCGGCGCGCTGCATGCGGTAGATCGCGGTGGACAGCGCGCTCACGCCTTCGGCGCGGAAGCCCGGTTCCTGCGCGAGGATGTCGCGGCGCTCGGCCAGCTCCACCCGCCACGACGGCGCGAACGATTCCACTTCGGCCTGTTCCACCGAAAACGGCGGCCCGGCCTTTTCCGCCTGCGGGTATTCGAGCGTGATCACCAGCGCGCGGCAGCCGGCCGGCAGCCGCGCGTACACGGTGTCGCGGTAGCGCTGGCGCAGTTCCGGCGGCAGCGCGATCAGCGCGGCACGGTCGTAGAGCCCGGCGATGCCGGCCAGCGTTTCGTCGTCCAGGGCGAAGGCGTCGCCGCGGATGATCTCGATCGGCCCGGCGGTGAAGTGCTCGCCCAGCGCACTGTCGCTACGCTTGGGCTGCAGCCCGGCCTCGGCGAAGAACTGCTCCACCGCCAGCGGCGACAGTTCGACGCCAAGCACGCGGTAGCCTTGGGCGGCCAGCCAGTGCATGTCCAGGCTCTTGCCGCACAACGGCACCAGCACCCGGCTGCCGGGCGCGAACTGCAGCGCCGGCCAGTGTTTTTCCAGCAGCGGCATCACTTCGCCGCGGTGGAAGCCGATCTGTCCCTGTTGCCAGCGTTGCAGCCAGAAATCGGGTTGCATGCCTTTCTCCTCAGCGGATTTTCCGCCAGCCATTTTCCGGCGTGATCCGCGCGAGCGCTTCGTTGCCCGCGTAGAAACGGACCAGGCCACAATCGCGGCAGACGACGCTGCGCATCTTGGCGCTGGCGAAGATGCCGCTGGCACCGGGCAGCAGATCGGGACCGTAGCCGCCGCGGGCGCTGATGCCGCCGTGGGTGTACAGGTTGTCGCCGCGGCATTCGGGGCAGGTGGTCTGCGGCGGGACGTTTTGCAGGGATGTCATGGTGATTCCTTGTGAAGCGGGTTTCCAATCGATGCCGTAGCTGCGCGCGGTATGGATCGTCATGCCGCGCCGGTGAAGCGAAGTGCGGCACGTCCGCGCCACGCATACACAAGGCGACGACAATGCTAGCCGCGCCGCCGCGCGCCAGTGAACCGGCTTACTGGACGTCCATTCCCTCAATCTTCTGCCACGCCACGCATACACATGGCGGCGGCAATGTTCAACGCGCCGCAGCGCGCCGGTGAACTGGCTTGTTGGACATCGGGGCCTTCCACCTTCTGCCGCGCCACGCATACGCATGGCGACGACAATGCTGACCGCGCCGCCGCGCGCCAGTGAACCGGCTTACTGGACGTCCAGTCCTTCGACCTTCTGCCGCGCCACGCATGCGCATGGCGGCGGCAATGTTCAACGCGCCGCCGCGCGCCAGTGAGCCGACTTACTGGACGTCCAGTCCCTCAACCTTCTGCCACCCCCTCGGCAGCAGATGCCCACGACTGGCCCGCGCGCCCACATACGCATCCAGTTCCTTGAACGACAGGTTCATGGTGCGCTGGCCGCTGCGGACCTGCAGGGTCGCGCCCGGCGACACCGCCACCACCGCCACCACGCGTTCGGTGGCGAGCTTGGCCTTGGGGATCTCGATGATCTTGTTGCCCTTGCCCTTGTCCAGCTCGGGCAGTTCGGCGGCCGGGATGGCGAGCATGTTGCCGGCGCTGGTCACCGCGACGATGCGGTCGGCCTGCGGGTTGGCGACTACCATCGGCTGCAGCACCGCCGCGCCGGGGGAGAGGTTGAGCATGGCCTTGCCAGCCTTGTTGCGGCCGGTGAGGTTCTCGAAGCGGGTGACGAAGCCGTAGCCGTGCGAGGAGGCGAGCACGAAGCGGGTGTCGTTGTCGCCGCTGGCCAGGGTGACGAAGCTGCTGCCGGCGGCCGGCGAGAAGCGGCCGGTCAGCGGTTCGCCGTTGCCGCGCGCCGAGGGCAGGGTATGCGCCGGCGTCGAGTAGGCGCGGCCCTCGGTGTCGAGGAAGGCCACCTGCTGGGTGCTGCGTCCGCGCACCGCCGCCAGCAGGCCGTCGCCCTCGCGGTAGGACAGGCCGGCGGCGTCGACGTCGTGGCCCTTGGCCGCGCGCACCCAGCCCTTCTCCGACAGCACCACGGTGACCGGTTCGCTGGCGACCAGCTCGGTCTCGTCGATGGCCTGGGCGGCGCCGCGCTGCACCAGCGGCGAGCGGCGCTCGTCGCCGAACTTCTTCGCATCGGCCAGCAGTTCGTCCTTGACCAGCTTCTTCAGCTTCGCCGCGCTGCCGAGGATGGACAGGATCTTCTCGCGCTCGGCGGCCAGCTCGTCCTGCTCGCCGCGGATCTTCATTTCCTCCAGGCGGGCCAGCTGCTTGAGCTTGGTCTCCAGGATGTACTCGGCCTGGTCCTCGGACAGGCCGAAGCGGGCGATCAGCGCCGCCTTCGGCTCATCCTCGGTGCGGATGATGCGGATCACCTCGTCCAGGTTGAGGAAGGCCACCAGCAGGCCTTCCAACAGGTGCAGGCGGCGCTCGACCTTCTGCAGGCGGTGGTTGAGGCGGCGGGTGACGGTGTCTTGGCGGAAACGCAGCCACTCGCTCAACAGCTGCCGCAGGTTCTTGACCTGCGGGCGGCCATCCAGGCCGATGACGTTGAGGTTGACCCGGTAGCTCTTCTCCAGGTCGGTAGTGGCGAACAGGTGGCCCATCAGCTGCTCGGCGTCGACGCGGCTGGAGCGCGGGATCAGCACCACGCGCACCGGGTTGGCGTGGTCGGATTCGTCGCGGATGTCCTCCAGCCACGGCAGCTTCTTGGCGCGCATCTGCTGGGCGATCTGCTCGATCACCTTCGACGGCGAGACCTGGTGCGGCAGCGCGGTGATGACGATGTTGCTGTTTTCTTTCTGGAAGGTGGCGCGGGCGCGCACGCTGCCGTTGCCGGTCTCGTAGAGCTGCCGCAGGTCGCTGGCCGGGGTGATGATCTCGGCGGTGGTCGGGTAGTCCGGCCCCTTCACGTGCTCGCACAGGTCGGCGACGGTCGCCTCCGGGTCGTCGATCAGCCGCACCAGCGCACTGACGATCTCGCCCAGGTTGTGCGGCGGCACGTCGGTGGCCATGCCCACGGCGATGCCGGTGGTGCCGTTGAGCAGCAGGTGCGGCAGCCGCGCCGGCAGCCAGCTCGGCTCCTCCAGCGTGCCGTCGAAGTTGGGCGACCAGTCGGTGGTGCCCTGGCCCAGTTCGCCCAGCAGCACCTCGGCGATCGGGGTCAGCTTGGATTCGGTGTAGCGCATGGCCGCGAACGACTTGGGATCGTCGCTGGAGCCGAAGTTGCCCTGGCCGTCGATCAGCGGGTAACGGTAGGAGAAGGGCTGGGCCATCAGCACCAGCGCCTCGTAGCAGGCCGAGTCGCCGTGCGGGTGGTACTTGCCGATCACGTCGCCCACGGTGCGCGCGGACTTCTTCGGCTTGGAGGCAGCGTTCAGCCCCAGCTCGCTCATCGAATAGATGATGCGACGCTGCACCGGCTTCAGGCCGTCGCCGATGAAGGGCAGGGCGCGGTCCAGCACCACGTACATGGAATAGTCGAGATAGGCGCGCTCGGCGTACTCGCGCAGCGGCTGCTGCTCGAAACCGTGGAAGGCGGGGCGTACAAGTTCGGTCATGCGGGGCTGTTACCTGTGGCTGGGGGGCGGCGACGGCCGTCGCCCCCGCGAGCCGGTGATTATCCGGATGCGGTCGGGGATGCCAAGCCGCGCGCCGGGTCCAGGCCGTCCGCCTGTCCGGCACGCCCGAGGTAGCGGCCCGGCGGCAGCCCGAAATGGCGGCGGAACACGGTGACGAAGGCGCTGGGGCTGCTGAATCCCAGGGCATGGGCGACGTCGGCCACGCTGCGGCCTTCGCTGAGCTGGCGCAGGGCCGCGGCCAGGCGCGCCTGTTGCCGCCACTGGGCGAAGCTGAGCGTGGTTTCCTCGCGGAAATGCCGGGTCAGGCTGCGTGGCGACAGCCCGGCCCAGCGCGCCCACTGTTCCAGGCTGCGGTCATCCGCCGGCTCGGCCAGCAGTTGCGATGCGATGCGCAGCAGGCGGCGGTCGCGGGGCAGGGGAAGGTGCATGCGGCGGCGCGGGGCATGGCGGATTTCGTCCAGCACCACCTGGACCAGATGGTGCTGGCGCGCGGAGGTTGCGGCGTCGCCGGTGCACAGGCGTTCGGCCAGTGCCTGCAGCAGGCGCGAGATGCCGATCACGCAGGGATCGCCGGGCAGATCGACGCAGACCGGTGCGGCCAGCGCCATGCCCCAGCCACGCAGCGGCCCGTCGATGGCGACGGTATGGGGTTCGGTAGCCGGCATCCAGCCTCCCGAGCCGGCGGGAAGGGACCAGGTGCCATGACGGGTGCGGGTGGTCAGCAGGCCGTGTTCGACGCAGATCAACTGGGCGCGGGCGTGCTGGTGCCAGTCCACCTCATGGGCCAGTCCCTGTTGGCTGTCAAAGCGGAAGCCGAACACCGGCGGACCGTCGTCGCGTTCGAACCAGGCCAGCGCGTGGTCCTGCCGCAGCGATGCGGGCAACTGCAGGTCGAACCCTGGCGGCGCGGCTTGTGACGTCATGGCGCGCCCGCTTCCCGGGTCGATGGCCGGATAGTGACATTCATTGGCTGGATTGTATTACCCGGCCAGTTCTCTCTGCCATTAATGTGTGCGCTCGCCGATCAGCCCACTGCTGCAACACAGCATTTGATGCCAGATCGAATATTTCCATTGAGAAATATTTCTTTTGGAATAAAGTGCTCGCCCATGATCTGCGCTCCCAACCCTCCCAGCTTCGGCCTGCTGCTGCGCCAGGTGCGCGATGGCCTGGCCCGGCAACTGGATGCGTCGATGGCCGAGGAAAACCTCGGCATCGGCTTCACCCACTTCATCGGGCTCAAGACCCTGGCCCACATGGCGCCCTGCACGGCCAACGAACTGGCCCAGGCCATCGACCAGGTGCCCAGCGCGGTGACCCGCCTGCTGGACAAGCTCGAATCCCTCGGGTGCGTCCGCCGCGAAGCGCACGCGCAGGACCGGCGGGCGTTGCAGATCGTGCTGACCGAACAGGGCCGCGAGCTGTGTGCGCGCCTGAAGACGCGCGGCGACGCGGTCATGGATTACGCCATGCGCGACCTGAGCCCCGACGAGCGTGCGCTGCTGCTGTCCCTCCTTACCCGCATCCGCGATTCCCTGACACCTCCATGATCTCTTCCTCCCCATCCCCCTCCCTGCGCCGTCGCGCCCGGCCGCTGCTGCCGGCGATGCTGGTGCTGGCGCTGGCCGCCTGCGCCAGCAGCGGCGGCCTGCAGCCGCAGGGCCGGCTGCTCGATGCCGGCGACCTGCACAGCGAACGCACCCTGGCCACCAGCGACCTGTCCGTGGCCGGTTTCCCGGCCAGCGACTGGTGGCGCGCCTTCGGCGATCCGCAGCTGGACGCGCTGGTCGCCGAAGGGCTGGCCGGCCATCCCGGCCTGGACGCGGCCGATGCGCGCCTGCGCCAGGCCCAGGCCCAGGCCGGCGTCGCCCGCGCCGACCGCCTGCCCAGCCTGTCCGTGTCCGGCGGCTACACCGGCGTGCGCCTGCCCGAATCGATGGTGGGCGAGGAAATGGGCGGCCGCTACATGGGCAGCGGCCAGGTCGCGTTCGATTTCAGCTACGGCTTGGACCTGTGGGGCGGCAAGCGCGCCAGCTGGGAAGCGGCGGTGGACGCGGTGCATGCCGCCACCATCGATGCCCAGGCCGCGCGCCTGAAGCTCTCCTCCGGCATCGTCCAGGCCTATGTCGAGCTCGACCGCGCCTGGCGCGGCAACGATGTCGCCGAACAGGAACTGGAGCGCGCGCAGAAGACGCTGCAACTGGTGCGCCAGCGCCGCGCCGCCGGCATCGACAGCGACCTGCAGGTGCGCCAGGCCGAAGCCCGCGTTCCCGCCGCGCAGCAGCAGTTGCAGGCCGCGCAGCAGCAGATCGACGCCGCGCGCACCGCGCTGGCGGCGCTGGTCGGGCAGGGGCCGGACCGCGGCTTGGCCATCGAGCGCCCGCAGGCGCTGGACGCCGCCGCGCTGCAGTTGCCGGGCGTGCTGCCCAGCGAGCTGCTCGGCCGCCGCCCGGACGTGGTCGCCGCGCGCTGGCGCGTGGAAGCGGCCGGCAAGCAGATCAAGGCCGCCAAGGCGAAGTTCTATCCGAGCTTCAACCTGACCGCACTGGCCGGCGTGGTCGCGCCGAACGTCGGCGACCTGCTCAAGAGCAGCTCGACCTTCGCCTACCTGGGCCCGGCGCTGAGCCTGCCGATCTTCGAGGGCGGGCGCCTGCGCGCCAACCTGGCCGGCGCCGACGCCCAGTACGACCTGGCCGTGGCCACCTACAACCAGGCCGTGATCGATGCGCTGCGTGAGGTGGCCGACCAGGTCAATGCGGTGCGTTCGCTCGAACACCAGGCGCAGTCGCAGCGGCAGGCGGTCGCCACCGCGGCCTCGGCCTTCGACCTTGCCGGCCAGCGTTACCGCGCCGGGGTCGGCAATTACCTGGACGTGCTGTCCGCGCAGTCGCAACTGCTCGGCGCGCAGCAGGCGCTGACCGCATTGCATGCGCAGCAGCTGCTGGCTGCGGCGCGGCTGTCCCAGGCGCTGGGCGGCGGCTTCGAGCCGTCCGCCGATGGCGGCGCCGCCCCGGCTTCCTCCTCTTCCCCCGTGTCCACGCATTCCTGAGAAACACCCCCATGAGCCAGACCAACACTCCTGAAGCCCCCGTCGCGCGCAGCCGCCGTGGCCGGCTGCTGCGCGGGCTGCTTGCCATCGTCGTGCTGCTGCTGGCGGCATTTGCGCTGTGGTATTTCGCCTTCGGCCGCTGGTTCGAGGAAACCGACGACGCCTACGTGCAGGGCAACCAGGTGCAGATCACCCCACAGGTGGCCGGCACCGTGGTCGCCATCGGCGCCGACGACGGCATGCGCGTGGAGCGCGGCCAGTTGCTGGTGCGGCTGGACCCGGCCGACACCGAGGTGGCGCTGCAGCAGGCCGAGGCCAATCTGGCCCGCACCGTGCGCCAGGTTCGCGGCCTGTACCGCAGCGTGGAAGGCGCGCAGGCCGACCTGAACGCGCGCCAGATTTCCCTCAAGCGCGTGCGCGATGACTTCGCCCGCCGCAAGGACCTGGCCGCCACCGGCGCGATCTCCAACGAGGAACTGGCCCACGCCCGCGACGAACTGGCCGCGGCCGAAGCCGCGGTGGCCGGTTCGCGCGAGACGGTGGAGCGCAGCCGCGCGCTGGTCGACGACACCGTGGTCGCCACCCAGCCGGATGTGAAGGCCGCCGCCGCGCAGCTGCGCCAGGCCTGGCTCAACAACGCCCGCGCCGGCATCGTCGCGCCGGTCGCAGGCTTCGTCGCGCGCCGCTCGGTGCAGGTCGGCCAGCGCGTGCAGCCGGGCACCCCGCTGATGGCGGTGGTGCCGACCGAGCAGATGTGGGTGGAGGCCAACTTCAAGGAAACCCAGCTGCGCCACATGCGCCTGGGCCAGGAAGTGGAGCTGCGCTCGGACCTGTACGGCGGCGAGGTGAAGTACAAGGGCCGCATCGCCAGCCTCGGCCTGGGCACCGGTTCGGCGTTCTCGCTGCTGCCGGCGCAGAACGCCAGCGGCAACTGGATCAAGATCGTGCAGCGCGTGCCGGTGCGCATCGCCATCGACGAAAAGCAGCTGGCCGAACACCCGCTGCGCATCGGCCTGTCGATGAAGGCCGAGGTCAGCCTGCGCGACCAGAAGGGCGAGGTGCTGCCGGCCAAGGCGGCCGCAGGCACGGTGTTCGACACCGACGTCTACGCCACGCAGCTGCATGATGCCGACGAGGCGATCGCGCGGATCATCCACGACAACCTGCCGCGCCAGGCCAAGGCCGGCTGAGGTCTTCCCGCATGTCCGCTCAAGCTCCGGCCGCGTCGCCGCCGGCCGCCGGTTTCGCCCCGCCCAGCGTGGCGCTGTGCACCTTCGGCCTGGCGCTGGCCTCGTTCATGCAGGTGCTCGACACCACCATCGCCAACGTCTCGCTGCCGGCCATTTCCGGCAACCTCGGCGCCAGTTCGCAGCAGGCCACCTGGGTCATCACCTCGTTCGCGGTCAGCACCGCCATCGCGCTGCCGCTGACCGGCTGGCTCAGCCGCCGCTTCGGCGAGACCCGGCTGTTCGTGTGGGCGACGCTGGCCTTCACTGTCGCCTCGCTGCTGTGCGGCCTTGCGCAGAGCATGGGCATGCTGGTGGTGTCGCGCGCGCTGCAGGGTTTCGTCGCCGGGCCCATGTACCCGATCACCCAGTCGCTGCTGGTGTCGATCTACCCGCGCGAGAAACGCGGGCAGGCGCTGGCGCTGCTGGCGATGGTCACCGTGGTCGCGCCGATCGCCGGGCCGATCCTCGGCGGCTGGATCACCGACAACTACAGCTGGGAATGGATCTTCCTGATCAACGTGCCGCTGGGCGTGCTGGCCGCCTCCATCGTCGGCAGCCAGCTCAAGGGCCGGCCCGAGCAGATCGAGAAGCCGAAGATGGACTACGTCGGCCTGATCACCCTGGTGATCGGCGTCGGCGCGCTGCAGCTTGTGCTGGACCTGGGCAACGACGAGGACTGGTTCTCATCGGCCAAGATCGTGGTGCTGAGCTGCGTGTCGGTGGTGGCGCTGGCGGTGTTCCTGATCTGGGAACTGACCGACAAGGACCCGATCGTCGACCTGCGCCTGTTCCGCCACCGCAACTTCCGCGCCGGCACGCTGGCACTGGTGGTGGCCTACGCGGCGTTCTTCAGCGTGGCGCTGCTGATCCCGCTGTGGCTGCAGCGCGACATGGGCTACACCGCGATCTGGGCCGGCCTGGCGACCGCGCCGATCGGCGTGCTGCCGGTGATCCTCACCCCGTTCGTCGGCAAGTACGCCGGCCGTTACGACATGCGCATGCTGGCCTCCATCGCCTTCGTGTTCCTGTCGCTGACCAGCTTCCTGCGTTCGGGCTTCAACCTGCAGGTGGACTTCCAGCACGTGGCCGGGGTGCAGCTGCTGATGGGCGTGGGCGTGGCGTTGTTCTTCATGCCGGTGCTGCAGATCCTGCTCTCGGACCTGGACGGCCGCGAGATCGCCGCCGGCTCCGGCCTGGCCACCTTCCTGCGCACGCTGGGCGGCAGCTTCGCCGCCTCGCTGACCACCTGGCTGTGGGCGCACCGCACCCAGCAACACCACGCGCACCTGACCGAGCACGTCTCCACCTATACGCCGGGCATGCAGGAACAGGTGGCGGCGATGGGCGGCGGCGACCTGCAGCATGGCGCCGCGCTGTTGAACACCATGATCAACCACCAGGCCTCGCAGATGGGTTTCAACGACATCTTCTACCTGCTGGGCTGGGTGTTCCTTGGGATCATCGCCTTCCTGTGGCTGGCCAAACCGCCGTTCGGCGCCGGTGCCGGCAGCGCGGCCAGCGCCGGCGGTCACTGAGGCACGACGATCCCCGCCCGCAAGGCGGGGATTTTTCTGGGCGGGGGGAAGGGCGAAGCGCATCGACCTTGCGCCGCACGGACGCGGTGGACCGGCGGCGATGGGGTGCCGTCGGTCGCACTGGATCGGCGGGCACAAAAAAACCCGCTTTCGCGGGTTTGATCTGTTGAGTCGTGGTGCCCAGGAGAGGACTCGAACCTCCACGGTTTTACCCG
>NZ_WIDL01000025.1:0-12362 GCF_009496535.1 Stenotrophomonas sp. MYb238 | reverse complement strand
CTCGAACCTCCACGGTTTTACCCGCTAGTACCTGAAACTAGTGCGTCTACCAATTCCGCCACCTGGGCGACTCAGGAGCGGAATTATGCAGGGCGTTGCCGGGAGCGTCAACAAAAAAATGCATTGCCGCACGCAGCGCATCGCTCTCGACCGCCGCCTGGAAACGACGGTGCGGCGAGGGCGTGTCCAGCCATGCCGGCCGCGGGATATTCCCCGGGATCGCGACGGCTGGGCGACATCCCGCAGGGCCGGATCGAAGGCAACAAAAAAAAACCGCCGGGAGCGGTTTTTGACACCGATTGTCGATGGCCCGAAGGGTTGCCGCCACGGCCGGTTTTTGCTCCTGCAAAACCGGCATTCCCGCCATCCATGGCGACCGGATGGCGGCAACAAAAAACCCGCTTGCGCGGGTTCTTTCGTTCCGAATCATGGTGCCCAGGAGAGGACTCGAACCTCCACGGTTTTACCCGCTAGTACCTGAAACTAGTGCGTCTACCAATTCCGCCACCTGGGCGATTCGGGCCGGCAATTCTGGTGGCGGCCCCGGGCTTTGTCAACGGTTTCGCGCGCGGCGATGGCCGGGCGGCATACGCGCTGCGTCCACGCCGCAGCGGGTACCATGGGGCTCGATGAAAAACAAAAAGACCACCGGGGCCGGCAAGGCCCCCAAGTCCGCCCCCGGCGCCAAGCCGGGCAAACCCCGCAAGTCCGCCACGCTGCCGCCCTGGATGCCGGAGAGCCTGGCCGCACCGGCCGCCAAGGGCGGCCGCGGCAAGCCGAAGGACAGCGCGCCGCCGAAGAGTTTCGTGCGCGGCCGCTCCCGGCCCGCACCGGGCGCCGCTTTCGACGATCCCTACGCCGCGCGCGAAGCCGAGCGTTATGCCCAGCCCATCGCCAGCCGCGAGGCGATCCTGCAACTGCTCGACCGCTGCGAAGGGCCGCAGAACGCCGAGGAGATCGGTGCCAAGCTCGGCCTGGTCGAACCGGACCGCGCCGACGCGCTGGCCAAGCGCCTGGGCGCGATGGTGCGCGACGGGCAGCTGGTGCAGAACCGCCGCGGCGGCTTCGCCCCGGTGCTGGTCACCAACCTGATCCCCGGCACGGTCATCGCCAATCCGGAGGGCTTCGGTTTCCTGCGGCCCGACGAAGGCGGCGACGACCTGTTCCTGCCGCCGTACGAGATGCGCAAGGTCATGCACGGCGACCGCGCGCTGGCCAACGTCACCGGCATCGACCGCCGCGGCCGCCGCGAGGGCAGCATCGCGCGCGTGCTGGAGCGTGGCGTCAACCGCCTGATCGGCAATTTCAGCGTCGAGATGGGCATCAACTACGTGGTGCCCGACGACAAGCGCATCCAGCGCAGCATCCAGATCCCGGCCGACGCCACGGGCGGTGCGAAGGACGGCCAGCTGGTGGTGTGCGAGCTGACCCAGGCGCCGGATTCGCGGCGCCCGCCGATCGGCAGGGTCGTCGCCGTGCTCGGCGACAAGCTGACCCCGTCGCTGGTGGTGGAAACGGCCATCCACGGCCACGACCTGCCGCACGAGTTCCCGCCGGAAGTGCTGGACGAGGCGACGGCGATCCCGATGACGGTGGAGCCGGCGATGATCGGCACCCGCGTGGACCTGCGCGCGCTGCCGCTGGTGACCATCGACGGCGAGGACGCCAAGGACTTCGACGACGCGGTGTACTGCGAACCGAACCGCGACGGCTTCCGGCTGGTGGTGGCCATCGCCGACGTCTCGCACTACGTGCGTCCCGGCACGCCGCTGGACGACGAGGCGCAGCGCCGCGCCACCTCGGTGTATTTCCCCGGCTACGTGGTGCCGATGCTGCCGGAGACGCTGTCCAACGGCATCTGTTCGCTGCGGCCGAAGGAAGACCGCATGTGCTTCGTCTGCGACATGCAGGTGGACCGCAAGGGCGAAGTGGTGCAGTCGCGCTTCTACGAGGCGGTGATGAACTCGCACGCGCGCCTGACCTATACCCAGGTATGGAACGCGGTGGGCGAGGACGATGCCGACGCCAAGGCCTTCATCGGCCCGCTGCTGCCGCAGGTCCAGACCCTGCACCAGCTGTACCGCATCCTGGCCAAGGCGCGCGAACGCCGCGGCGCCATCGAGTTCGAATCCTCGGAAGTGCGCTTCGTGCTGGACAACCGCGGCGAGGTCACCCAGGCCGGCATGCTGGTGCGCAACGACGCGCACAAGCTGATCGAGGAATGCATGATCGCCGCCAACGTGGAGGCCGCGCGCTACCTGCTGGCCACGCACATCCCGGCGCCGTTCCGCGTGCACGAGCGGCCGCCGGAATCCAAGTTCGCCGACCTGCTGGAGTTCCTCAAGGAGTTCAAGCTGAGCCTGCCCGCATGGAGCAAGGTGCAGCCGGGCGACTACACCCGGCTGCTGAAGAAGGTGCGCGAGCGCCCGGACGCGGCGCTGCTGGAATCGGTGCTGCTGCGCAGCCAGTCGCTGGCGGTGTATTCGCCGGACAACAACGGCCACTTCGGCCTGGCGCTGGAGGCCTACGCGCACTTCACCTCGCCGATCCGCCGCTATCCGGACCTGCTGGTGCACCGCGCCATCAAGTACGCGCTCACCGGCGGCCCGCGCGACAAGTACACCTACACGCCGCGCGAGATGGCGGCGCTGGCGCTGCAGTGCTCCGAGCGCGAGCGCCGCGCCGACGAGGCCGAGCGCGAGGTGGACGAGCGTTTCCGCGCGGCATGGATGGAGAAGCACGTCGGCGGCCAGTTCGACGGCGTGATCAGCGGCGTGACCAGCTTCGGCCTGTTCGTCGAGCTGGACGAGTCCAAGGTCAACGGCCTGGTGCACGTGACCCAGCTGCCGCACGACTATTACCAGTTCGACCCGCTGCGCAAGACGCTCACCGGCGACCGCCGCGGCGTCCAGTTCCGGCTCGGCGACCGCGTGCGCATCCTGGTGCTCAAGGCCAGCATGGAAGACCGCAAGATCGACTTCCGCCTGGTCGAGCGGCTCGATGGCGAGGGCGGCGCATTGGACGAGGAAATGCCACCGCCGCCGCGCGGCAGGCCGGCCAAGCGCGCCAAGCAGAAGTACTGAGGCAGGAACGGCCGGTGTGCGCACCGGCCGTTTCCTTTCCGGCCCTGCGGCTGGCCGCCTCCTGCCCACTGGCTGCCGGCACGCTTCCCGCGGGACAGGGCCGCGACCGGGAGGCCGGACGCGGGCCCATTCGGCCGCGCCAGCCGGGGCGGCGTTGGCCCGAGCCCGGCAGGTGCAGGGGGCGGGCTGGCACCGGCCCTGCATTCAGCCGGCGCCGGTGCCGGCCGGGCCGATGCACTACCATTACGCGCCCAACTCCCCCCTCGCGCGGTCGCAATGAGCAAGCAGAACCAGTGGATCGTCGGCGTCAACGCCGTGGCTTCGTCGATCGAGAAGGACCCGGACAACGTCCGCGAGGTGCTGATCGAGGCCGGCAGCAAGAACGCGCGGCTGGTCGAGATCGAGGAGAACGCACGGCGCAAGGGCATCGACGTGCGCCGCGTGGGCGCGCAGGCGCTGGGCGGCGTGGCCGGGCAGGTGCGCCACCAGGGAGTGGTCGCGCGTTATGCCGCCGCCAGGCTGTGGGGCGAGAACGAGCTGGAGGGGCTGGTCGAGGCCGCCGAAGGCAAGGCGCTGCTGCTGGTGCTGGACGAGGTGCAGGACCCGCACAACCTCGGCGCCTGCCTGCGCAGCGCCGCCGCCGCCGGCGTCACCGCGGTGGTGATCCCCAAGGACAAGAGCGCGCCGGTCAACGCCACCGTGCGCAAGACCAGTGCCGGCGCGGCCGACCGCATCCCGGTGGTGGCGGTGACCAACCTGGCGCGCTGCCTGAAGGACCTGCAGAAGCAGGGCGTGTGGCTGTACGGGCTGGCCGGCGAAGCGGAGCAGACCATCCACCAGCTGGACCTGCGCGGCAACGTCGCGCTGGTGATGGGCGGCGAATCCGACGGCCTGCGCCGCCTGACCCGCGAGACCTGCGACGGACTGGTGCGGATCCCGATGCCGGGCGACGTGGAAAGCCTCAACGTGTCGGTAGCCACCGGCGTGGCGCTGTTCGAGGCGGTGCGGCAGCGGCTCTGACTCCGCCGAGCCTGAGGGAACGGTGCAGGGGAGCGCGCTGCCAGGCCGCACCCGGCGCCGGCTGTGGCAGGTGAACCGCGGGCATGGCGGCACCTGGCCGGTTGGATGCAGCGGCATGCCCGGCCCTTGCCGCCGGTGACATCGCCGTCATGGCGGCGGTCCTATAGTCCCTGCAGCGGACCAGCATCGAGGCGGGAATATCCGCCGGGTCCGCGACAGTCGATCCTCCGGCCCATGAACCTGGATTTGCCATGCCCATCCATCCCGTACCGAGACGTTCGCGGATCGCGCATGCCGTGTTCGCGCTGCTCAATCCCATACCCTTCGGGTTCTTCGTCGCGGCGCTGATCTTCGACGCGACCTATGCGTGCAGCGCCAACGTGCTGTGGGTCAAGTCGGCGGCCTGGCTCAACGCGATCGGCCTGCTCTTCGCCATCGTGCCGCGCCTGATCAACCTGGCGCATGTCTGGGTGCCGGCACGCCGCAGCACCCGCATCGAGAAGCTGGACTTCTGGCTCAACCTTTTCGCCATCGTCGCGGCGATCGTCAACGCCTTCGTCCATAGCCGCGATGCCTACGGCGTGGTGCCGGAGGCGGTGTGGCTATCCGCCGTCACCGTGGCGCTGATCGCCGTGGGCCTGGTCATCACCGCGTTGCAACCGGCATCGGCATGGGAGGACAGGCCATGAACAGGACGAATCTGGCCATGGCGTGCGCCGTGGCGCTGGTCATGGCACTGGCCGGCTGCGAAAAGGCGGCCTACGAGCCGGCACAGCAATCCGGGGCGAATCCGCCGTTGCCCGAGCCGCGCAGTTTCTTCGTGCCGCCGATGCAGGTGCCCAAGGGCACCGGCTGGGCACAGGGCGAGAAGCCGGCGGTGGCCGACGGGCTGGAGATCGAGCCGATCGCCTCCGGGCTGATGCACCCGCGCCAGCTGCTGACGCTGCCCAACGGCGACGTGCTGGTGGTGGAGGCCAACGGCCCCGGCGCCGAGCCGGTCTCCTCGCCCAAACAGATGATCGCCGGCCTGGTAAAGAACCAGTCCGGCAAGGGCGGCAAGGGCGGCAACCGCATCACCCTGCTGCGCCGCGCGCCCGGCCAGCCGGGCGAATGGCGCAAGCACGTGTTCATCGAGAATCTGCATTCGCCGTTCGGCGTGCAGCTGATCGGCGACACGCTCTACGTCGCCAACACCGATGCCATCATCAAGTACCGCTATACGCCGGGGGAAACGCGCATGTCCGATCCCGGCGTCGAGTTCGCCGACCTGCCCGGCACCATCAACCACCACTGGACCAAGGCGCTGCTGGCCAGCGCGGACGGCAGCCGGCTCTATGTCGGCGTCGGTTCCAACAGCAACATCACCGAGAACGGCCTGGACGTGGAATACCGCCGCGCGGTGGTGCTCGAGGTGGATACACGCACCGGCGCCAGCCGCATCTACGCCTCGGGCATCCGCAACCCGACCGGCCTGGGCTGGGAGCCAGCGACCGGCAGGCTCTGGGCCATCGCCAACGAGCGCGACGAGATCGGCGCGGACCTGGTGCCCGACTACCTCACCTCGGTGCAGGAGGGGGGCTTCTACGGCTGGCCGTACAGCTACTACGGGCAGCACGTGGATACGCGCGTGCAGCCGCAGCGCCCGGACCTGGTGGCCAGGGCCATCCGCCCCGACTACGCGCTGGGGTCGCACGTGGCGCCGCTGGGCCTGTGGTTCTACCGCGGCGACGGCCTGCCGGAGAAATACCGCGGCGGCGCATTCGTCAGCCAGCACGGCAGCTGGGACCGCAGCCCGCTGAGCGGCTACGACGTCGTCTTCGTGCGTTTCCAGGGCGGCAAGCCCGTGGGCACGCCGGAGCGGGTCGTCAGCGGCTTCGCTGCGGCGGACGAAAAGACCCTGAAAGGCGCGCCGGTCGGCCTGGCCGAGGACGCCGGCGGCGCGTTGCTGATCGCCGACGACGTTGGCAATACCGTCTGGCGCGTCTCGGCGCGCGGAGCCGGCGCTACGGCGTCGTCGCCTTGAGCCGGTAAGCCGCACGACGGTTCCGGCCTGGTCCGGGGGCGATCCGCTTCGCGCCTGGCCGCAGCCTGCCAACCTCAAAGGAGAACGCCATGTCCGGGCGCCTTGAAGGCAAAGTCGCCATCGTCACCGGCGCCGCGCGCGGCATCGGCCGGGCCACCGCGGTGGCCTTCGCGCAGGAGGGCGCGAGCGTGGTCGGCATCGATATCGCCGGTGCGGTCAGCCCGGTCCTGGAAGTGGCGCCGGCCACCGTCCAGGACCTGGACGAAACCGGCCGGCAGGTGGTCGAGGCCGGCGGGAGATGGGCATCGCGGCGGCTCGACCAGCGCGACATCGGCGCCCTGCGCGAAGCGGCCGCATGGACCGTCGACCGCTTCGGCCGGATCGACATCCTCTTCGCCAATGCCGGCATCCAGGCGTTCGCGCCGCTGCTGGAAATGGAGGATGCGCACTGGCACGACCAGATCGACGTCAACCTCACCGGTACCTGCAACGCCATCCGCGCGGTGGCGCCTCATCTCGTCGGCAATGGCGGCGGCCGCATCATCGTCACCTCCTCGACGCAGGGACGGCACGGCACCAAGTATGGCGCGGCGTACTCGGCGTCCAAGTGGGGGCTGATCGGGCTGGTGAAGTCGGCCGCGCTGGAACTGGGGCAATACGGCATCACCGTCAATGCGGTGATTCCCGGCCTGATCGATACGCTGCTCACGCGGCACAGGCAGCGCTATGCGCAGGCGCTGGACGACCTGGACAACGCCGCGCCGCTGGAAGAACTCGAGGCCGCGGCGAAGCGGCGGCTCGCCGCCCGCTCGCCGCTCGGCCTGCCCTGGCTGCCGCCCGGGTCGATCGCGCCGGTGGTCGTCTTCCTGGCCAGCGACGATGCCCGCCTGGTCTCGGGCGCGGCCTATGACGTGACCGGTGGCGACAGCGCCAACAACGCCGCCTGAGCCGGACGGGCGAAGCGGGGCGGCGCCGCCGTTCCCTTCTCCCTTTGGAGGAAGACGCCTCGAAGGGCGGATGAGGGCAGGGACGAGCCTCTTGTACCTGGAATCGGGAGTGCTTCGCCCCGGGCTCTCACCTCAACCCCTCTCCCGGCGGGAGAGGGGCTTTGCATTCGCTGCGCATCCCGGCCCACGCCCGTTGTGCGGGCGTTCTACCGAATGCGTGCCAAGGGCGCGCAAGCCGTTCCCTTTTCCACTTTGGGAGAAGGTGCCGTGATGGGGCGGATGAGGAACGGACGAAGCCTCTTGTATCCAAGCATCGGGAGGGCTTCGTCCCGGACCCCTAACCCAATCCCTCTCCCTGGGGAGAGGGGCTTTGCTTTCGCTGCGCACTCCGGCCCACGCCAGTTGCATGACCGCACGCGCGCCAGGGGCGGACAAGCCGACCGTCCCCATCCCGGGGCTGAAGCCTCAAGTCAGGCGCGGTCGACCGTACTGGTCTCGTCGCGTTTCTCGCGCGGCGGCAGCGGCGCGTCGCCGTGCACCAGAAACCAGACGTTCTCGGCGATGTTGGTGGCATGGTCGCCGATGCGTTCCAGGTTCTTGGCCATGAACAGCAGGTGCGTGCACGGGGTGATGTTGCGCGGGTCTTCCATCATGTAGGTGAGCAGTTCGCGGAACAGCGCGGTGTACTGCGCGTCCAGCCGGGCGTCGTCCTGGCGCAGCGCCAGCGCGGCCTCGGCGTCGTTGTCGCGATAGGCCTCCAGTGCGCGCCGCACCTGCTGCGCGGCGAGCCGGCCGAGCGCGCGCAGACCCTGGATCTGCGGCAGCGGCGGCACCGCGGCCAGGGCGATGGAGCGCTTGGCGACGTTGGCGGCGTAGTCGCCGATGCGCTCGATGTCGGCCGGGATGCGCAGGCCGGCGAGGATCTCGCGCAGGTCGCGCGCCATCGGGCCGCGCAGCGCCAGGCGCATCACGTCGTGGCTGATCTGCTGTTCCAGCGCGTCGATCGCCTCGTCGTTGGCGATGATGCGGCGCGCGGCGTTCTCGTCGCGGCGCTCGATCACGTCCAGCGCGGCCTCGAGCTGGGCGACGGACATCTCGCCCATGCGCACGATCTCGGCCACCAGGCGGTGCTGTTCTTCGTCGTAGCTTTTCACGATGTGGTCGTTGGGATGGGTGTTCATTTTGAAGGCCGGGAATTGGGAAGGGGGAGCTGGGAGGGACGGAAGCGGGGCAGCGCAGTCTGGCGATGCGGTGGGTGAAAGGCTGCTCCATCCCCGCTTCCCTGTTTCCCCGCCTTTGCGCTTTCAGCCGAACCTGCCGGTGATGTAGTCCTCGGTCTGCTGCCTGGAGGGATTGGAGAAGATCACGTCGGTGCGGTCGTGTTCGATCAGGTCGCCCAGGTACATGAAGGCGGTGTAGTCGGACACGCGCGCGGCCTGCTGCATGTTGTGGGTGACGATGGCGATGGTGTAGTCGTTCTTCAGTTCCTCGACCAGCTGCTCGATGCGGCTGGTGGAGATCGGGTCCAGCGCCGAGGTCGGCTCGTCCAGCAGCAGCACGTCGGGCTTGAGCGCCACCGCGCGGGCGATGCACAGGCGCTGCTGCTGGCCGCCGGACAATCCCAGCGCACTCTGGTTCAACTTGTCCTTGACCTCGTCCCACAGCGCGCCTTGGCGCAGCGCCTGCTCGACGCGGTCAGTCATGTCGGCCTTGGACAGCTTCTCGTGGTGGCGGATGCCGTAGGCCACGTTCTCGAAGATGGTCATCGGGAACGGCACCGGCTTCTGGAACACCATGCCGACCTTGGAGCGCAGGCGGTTCATCGGGTACTTCGGCGAGAGGATGTTCTCGCCGTCCAGCAGCACCTCGCCGCGGGCTTCCAGCTTGGGGTACAGCGCGTAGATGCGGTTGAAGATGCGCAGCAGGGTCGACTTGCCGCAGCCGGAGGGACCGATCAGCGCGGTGACGCGCTTTTCGGGGATCTCCAGGTGGATGTTCTTCAGCGCGTGGAACTGGCCGTAGTAGAAGTCCAGGCCGCGCGCGGCGAGCTTGACCGGTGCCGGCGTCTGCAGGTCCTGGTGCGCGGTGGGCACGGCGATGCGCTGCATCGGCACGGCGTTGGTGAGGTCGTTCATGGGCAGGTCCATGGAAGGAAGGCGGTCGTTCGGGTCAGTCGTTGGAGATGCGGTTGCGCAGCAGCAGGCCGCGCGCGGAGAGGCTGACCAGCAGCACGAACACGGTCAGCACGAGGGCGCCGGCCCAGGCCAGCACCTGCCACGATTCGTAGGGGCTGCCGGCGAACTGGTTCATCACTACCGGCACCGAGGCCATCGGCTGGAACACGTTGCTGTTCCAGTACTGGTTGCCGAAGGCGGTGAACAGCAGCGGCGCGGTCTCGCCGGAGATGCGCGCCAGCGCCAGCAGGATGCCGGTGACGATGCCGGCCATGGCGCTGCGGTACAGCACCTGCACGATCACCTTCCACTGTGGCACGCCCAGCGCCAGCGCCGCTTCGCGCATCTGCACCGGCACCAGCCGCAGCATCTCGTCGGTGGTGCGGATCACCACCGGCAGCACGATGAAGGCCAGCGACAGGGCACCGGCGAACGCGGAGAAGTTACCGCCGGTCTGCATCACGTACAGGGTGTAGACGAACAGGCCGAGCACGATCGACGGCGCCGACAGCAGGATGTCGTTGACGAAGCGCACCACCGTGCCGGCCTTGCGCGCGTTGCCGTACTCGGCCAGCCAGGTGCCGGCGGCCACGCCCAGCGGGGTGCCGATGGCGATGGCCAGCGCGCACATCACCGCGCTGCCGAAGAAGGCGTTGAGCAGGCCGCCTTCCTGCATCGGCGGCGGCGTCATCCTGGTGAACAGGTCCAGGTCGATGCCCGGCAGGCCCTTGGACAACAGCGTCCACAGGATCCAGCCCAGGAACAGCAGGCCGAACGCGGCGGTGGCGCAGGCCATCAGCAGCGCCAGCACGTTGGTGGCGCGGCGGCGCAGGTACAGCGCATTGGAAGCGGTGGCGGACATCAGTTGCCCTCCTTGCGGGACAGGCGCAGCAGCATCAGGCGGGCGATGGCAAGCACCACGAAGGTGACGATGAACAGCACGAAGCCGAGCAGCAGCAGGGCCGAGCGGTAGGTTTCGGTGGCTTCGCCGAAGTCGTTGGCGATCAGCGCGGCGATGGTGGTGCCCGGTTCCAGCAGCGACGGCGTCAGGCGCACGCTGTTGCCGATCACGAAGGCCACCGCCATGGTTTCGCCCAGGGCGCGGCCGAGGCCGAGAAACACGCCGCCGATCACCGCCGAGCGGGTGTAGGGCAGCACGATGTCCCAGCTCACTTCCCACCGGGTCGAGCCCAGCGCGTAGGCCGATTCCTTCAGGCGCGTCGGCACGGTCAGGAACACCTCGCGCATCACCGAGGAGATGAAGGGGATCACCATGATCGCCAGCACGAAGCCGGCGGTGAGCATGCCGATGCCCAGCGGCGGCCCTTGGAACAGCACGCCGACGACCGGCAGTCCGCCCAGGTGGTCGTTGAGGAACGGGGTGACGTACTCGGTCATCACCGGCACCAGCACGAACAGGCCCCACATGCCGTAGATGATCGACGGGATGCCGGCCAGCAGCTCGATGGCGGTGCCGACCGGGCCGCGCAGCCAGCGCGGGGCGACCTCGGTCAGGAAGAAGGCGATGCCGAAGCTGACCGGCACGGCGATCAGCATGGCGATGACGGCGGTGACGAGGGTGCCGTAGATCGGCGCCAGCGCGCCGAACCGGTTTTCCACCGGATTCCAGTCGGCGGTGTAGAAGAAGCTCAGGCCCTGCTCCTGCAGGGCGTGGCGTCCGCCCCACAGCATCGACAGCGCGGCGCAGGCCAGCGCGGTGAGCACCAGTACGACGGTGACGATCAGGAACCCGCGGAACAGGCGGTCGTTGCGGGCGTCGCGCAGGTCGCGCGAGGTGGGCGGTACGAGGGACGATGCGGTGGCGTTCATGGCAGCGGCATGGCCTGTGGGGGAGGGCGGCGGGAAGCGGGGCGGAGCGCCGCGCCCGGCGGGCGCGGCGTCCTCTCACGGGGTCCCGGTCACTTGAACTCGCTGGCCCAGTAGCCCTCGATCTGCGTCACCAGTTCGGCCGGCAGCGGTACGTAGTGCAGGTCGCCCGCCTGTTGCTGGCCGTTCTCGAACGCCCACTTGAAGAAGGCCAGCGTGTCCTGGTTGCGCTTGGCATCCTTGGGCTGCTTGTGCATCAGCATGAAATTGGTGGCGGTGATCGGCCACGCGTTGGCGCCCGGGGCGTTGGTGATGACCAGGTTGAAGTCCTTGGCGCCGGCCCAGTCGGCGCTGGCCGCGGCGGCGGCGAAGGTCTCGGCGGTCGGCTGCACCCAGTTGCCGGCGGCGTTCTGCATCGACGCGTACGGCATGTTGTTCTGCAGCGCGTAGGCCAGTTCGACGTAGCCCAGCGAGCCCTTGATCTGCTGCACGTAGGAGGCCACGCCTTCGTTGCCCTTGCCGCCGACGCCGTCGGGCCACTGCACCGAGGTGCCTTCGCCGACCTTGTCCTTCCACTCGTTGCTGACCTTGGACAGGTAGTTGGAGAAGTTGAAGGTGGTGCCCGAGCCGTCGGAACGGTGCACCAGGGTGATCTTGGTATCGGGCAGGGCCACGCCCGGGTTGGCGGCGGCGATGGCCTTGTCGTTCCAGGTCTTGATCTTGCCCAGGAAGATGTCGGCCAGCAGCGCGCCGCTCAGGCGCAGCTGGCCCGGCTGCAGGCCTTCCAGGTTCACCACCGGTACCACGCCGCCGATCGCCGACGGGAACTGGCCCAGGCCGGCCTGCGCCAGTTCCTCGGAGGACAGCGGCTTGTCGGACGACCCGAAATCGACGGTGCCGGCCTTGATCTGGGCGATGCCGCCGCCCGAGCCGATGGACTGGTAGTTGATCTTGGCGCCGGTGGCGGCGTTGTAGTCGGCCGACCACTTGGACACCAGCGGGAAGATGAACGATGCGCCGGCGCCGGAGATCTCGGCGGCGACCTTGTCGCCGGCGGCCGCTGCCGTGGCGGCATCCGGACCGGCAGCGGCCGGGGCGCTCTTGTCGCCGCAGGCCGACAGGCCCAGCGCGATGGCCAGGGAAAGGGCGGCAAGGCCGGTCGTGTGCAGTTTCATGCGTCGCTCCATGGCGGGAGAAGTGCCGGCGGCGCCGGCGGATGCGGCTATGAAATGATGTTTTTGTTACAGGCTGATTACATGGGGCGGGGAAGGGGGAGGCGGGAACGGGG
>NZ_WIDL01000024.1 GCF_009496535.1 Stenotrophomonas sp. MYb238 | reverse complement strand
CGACTCTCCGCCGCCCCGGCCGGCGCGGCTCCCCTGCTGGAATTCGCCTGCGGACCAGGGGCTATGGCGTGCGCGCCGCACGCGGCGGCACCCCGGCGGCCCGCGCCCGGGCTGCGGCGCGTCGTCGCCGGCGGCCGCTGGCCCGATGGCTCCCCTCCCGCTTCCCTGATCGTTCCAACGCACGCGCCGGCAGGCGCGCCGCGTCGCAAGGAGATACCCCTATGAAGAAATACCTGCCCGAATGGATGCACGAATGGATCAGCCTGCTCGACACGGCGCTGGCCGTGGTCGTGATCCTGCTGGTGGCCTGGCTGCTGCGCCTGCTCACCCGGCGCCTGCTGGCGCGGCTGGGCATGCACTACACGCTGCCGCCGCAGGTGGAGACGGCCGCGCGGCGCCTGTCCAACTTCGTGATCGGCAGCGCCGCGCTGGTGGCGATCCTGGACCAGCTCGGCGTGTCGCCGACCATCCTGTGGACCGCGTTCACCGGGTTCGCCGCGGTCGGTGCGGTGGCGTTCTTCGCCGCCTGGAGCGTGCTGTCCAACATCTTCTGCACGCTGCTGATCTTCACCACGCGGCCGTTCCGCCTCGGCGACCGCGTCGAACTGCTGGAGAACGGCGAGAAGCCCGGGCTGAAGGGCCAGGTGATCGACATCAACCTGATCTACACCACGCTGCAGGAGATCGGCGGCCCGGCCGAGGGCACCCTGATGCAGATTCCCAACAGCCTGTTCTTCCAGCGCGGGCTGCGCCGCTGGCCGGCCGGCCCGGCGCAGGCGCATGTGATCCAGGGCGACGGCTGACCTGCACGCCGGCGCCCGCGGCGGGCCACAGCGTTCCGTCCGCGTACGGCCGCCGCGTGCGAAAATTCCGCCCGCAGCACCGCAGCAGAGCCGCCCCCCACCGGCTCCCTTTCCGCAATGTCCCGCTCTCCCCTCTCCTCGTGTTCCGCCGCCGCGGCGGACGCCACTTCGTCCGTTCCCGCCGTCCGCAGCGACCGCCAACGCTGGCTGGGCGTGGTCGCGCTGGCGATGGCCGCCTTCGTGTTCAACACCAGCGAGTTCGTGCCGGTCGGGCTGCTGAGCGACATCGGCGGCAGCTTCGGCATGCCCATCGAGCACGTCGGGCTGATGCTCACCGCCTATGCCTGGGTGGTCGCGCTGACCTCGCTGCCGGGCATGCTGCTCACCCGTGACCTCGACCGCCGCCGCCTGCTGCTGGGCGTGTTCGCGCTGTTCGTCGCCAGCCACCTGCTGTCGGCCATCGCCTGGAACTTCGGCGTGCTGATGCTCAGCCGCATCGGCATCGCGCTGGCGCACGCGGTGTTCTGGTCGATCACCGCCTCGCTGGCGGTGCGCATCGCGCCGGCGGACAAGCGCGCGCAGGCGCTGGGCCTGCTGGCCACCGGCACCTCGATGGCGATGGTGCTGGGCATCCCGCTGGGCCGCGTGGTCGGCGAACTGCTGGGCTGGCGCGTCACCTTCCTGGCCATCGGCGGCGTCGCCCTGCTGGCGATGGGGGTGCTGGCGCGGCTGCTGCCGCCGCTGCCCAGCCGCAACAGCGGCTCGGCCAGCAGCCTCCCGCTGCTGCTGCGCCGCCCGGCGTTGCTGGCGCTGTACCTGCTGGTGATGGTGGTGGTGGCCGCGCAGTTCACCGGCTACAGCTACATCGAGCCGTTCGTGCAGCAGGTCGGCGGCTTCGATACGCACGTGACCACCTGGGTACTGCTGCTGTTCGGCGGCATGGGCTTGTTCGGCAGCCTGCTTTTCTCGCGCCTGGGCACGCGCTGGCCGCGCGGTTTCCTGCTCGCCGCCATCGGCACCCTGGCGCTGTGCCTGCTGGGCCTGCGCCTGGCCACCGGCGGGGCGTGGATGCTCTACGCGCTGGCCTCGGTGTGGGGCGTGGCGATGATCTGCTTCGCGCTGTCGATGCAGTCCAAGGTGCTGCAACTGGCGGACGATGCCACCGACGTGGCGATGGCGCTGTTCTCGGGCATCTTCAACATCGGCATCGGCGCCGGCGCGCTGGTCGGCAGCCAGGTCGGCCTGCATCTGGGCATGCAGCACATCGGCCTGGTGGGCGGACTGATCGCCACCGCCGGCTGGCTGTGGTGGCTGTTCGCGATGCGGCGCTGGGCCGGCAGCTTCCGCGCCGCCGACGGGCGGCACTGATCCGGCGCAGCCGCTATGCTCGGCCCCCTGCACAACGCGGGAGGGGGACGATGCAAGCGGAGACCAGGGTGCGCGAGGGACATGCGGGCGATGCCGTTGCGCTCAGCGACCTGGTGATGCCGCTGGCGCGGCACCTGCTCGATGCCGGCCCCGGCGCCCTTTCCGGCGCCCACCCGCTGCTGGCCACATTGACTGCGGAGGGCTTCGCGCAGCGGCTGCTTTCCCCGCAGTACGCGCACTACGTGGTCGAGGAAGACAAGCGGTTGTGCGGCATGATCGCCACTCGCGATGGCCGCCATGTCCACCACCTGTTCGTCAGCGACGCCACCCGGCGGCGCGGCATCGCACGCCAGCTCTGGGAACACGCGCTGCGCCGCCACGGCGACCGCGATTACACGGTCAATTCGTCCGAGATCGCGGTTCCGGTGTACGAGAAGTTCGGTTTCATCGCCAGCGGCCCGGCGCAGACGGCCAGGGGCGTGCGTTTCGTGCCGATGGAGCGGCGGGCGCGGTAGCTGGTCCAGCAGCCCCAATGGCAGCAACTCCAGGCCGGCGGCATGCCCCTCTGCGCGACAGGCACCTTTCCCGCCCGAACCTCAGCGCAGCTGGCTGTCCTTGCTGCCGCGGCGGTTGTAGCCGCTGTGCGCCGATTCCTCGGCATCGAGCGCCTGCTGGCAGGCAACACACAGGCGCACGCCGGGGATGGCCTTGCGCCGCGCCTCGGGAATCGGCGCGTCGCACTCCTCGCAATGCTCCAGTCCCGGCCCGCTGGGCAGGCGGCTGCGGGCGCGCTTGATCGCGTCCTCGACGGTGGCGTCGATCTGATCCTGAACGGCGGTGTCTCCCGCCCAACCGGTGGCCATGGCTGGCTGCTCCGTAGTGACCGGGCTCCAGCCTAGCGCAGCGGCCTGTACGCCGGGTCAATGCGCCGGCGCGGCGTCACCACACCAGGTCGTCTGGCACCACGAACTGCGCGTAATAGGCATCGTCCTCGGCGTTGCCGCTGGACGCGGGCGCATCGCCGGCCTGGCCGTGGTCGAGCACGATCAAGGAGGCATCGCGCTCGCGCACCTTCTCGGCGGCCAGCCGCGGCAGCAGTTCGAAGCCTTCGCCGTGGCGCGCGATCACCAGCGTGCCGGCGGCCAGCTGCCTGCGCAGCGCCTCGTCCACCAGCAGGGTGCGGATCGCCTCGCCGTCGCTGAAGCGGTATTCCAGCTCGCCGCGTCGCGGCACCTTGCGGTCGGTGATTATCTGCCGCGCCTGCGCGCGCAGTTCCTCGGCGCGGCGCTGGGCGTTGCGCTCGGCGGCCAGCAGGCGGTCGCGCTCGGCCTTCTCCGCGCGCGCGCGTTCGGCTTCCATCTGGCTTTCGCTGGGGCCGGCGGGCGCGCCCTTGGCGTGGCGCGCCTTGTTCTGCTCGCGCGCGACCTGCGCGACCTGCGCCTTCTTGACCAGGCCGGCCTTGAGCAACTGCTCCTGCAGGGGGTTTGCCTTTGCCATTTCTGTACTACGCGATCGGATCGATGCTGCCATGATACCGGCCCGTCCCCGCCCGCGTCCGCGCCGATGCAGCCCCTGAAGTACCTCGCCGGCTATCCCGACCACCTGCAGCTGCGCGCCCGCGAGCTGCTGGCGCAGGGCGCGCTGGGCGAGACGGTGCGCCGCCGCTACCCGCAGGCACATGCGGTGCGCAGCGACCGCCAGCTCTACGACTACGTGCAGGCGCTGAAGGAACGCCATCTGCGCCAGTCGGTGCCGCTGGGCAAGGTGCTGTACGACGGCAAGCTGCAGGTGCTCAAGCACGCGCTCGGGCTGCATACGGCCGTGTCCCGCAACCACGGCGGCAGGCTCAAGGCCAGCCGCGAGATCCGCATCGCCAGCGTGTTCCGCGACACCCCGGCGCCGTTCCTGCGCATGATCGTGGTGCACGAACTGGCGCACCTGAAGGAGGCCGAGCACAACAAGGCCTTCTACCAGCTGTGCCTGCACATGGAGCCGGACTACCACCAGCTGGAATTCGACCTGCGCTTGTATCTGACGGCGTTGGAGCACGAAGCGGACGGGCTTCCGTAGGAGCGACTCCGGCCACGGGCCGTCCGTCGCGGTCGAGCCCTGCCGGGAAAGTGCCATCGCCGCTGAAGTCGCGCCTGCGGGGGCCGGTGGCGCTACACTCGCCGCCCGTCGTACCTGCCCGTCCCCATGACCACGCCCATCCGCCTCGACAAGCGCCTCGCCGCGCAGTTGCAATGCTCCCGCGCCCAGGCCCGGCACTACATCGAGGGCGGCTGGGTCAGCGTGGACGGCGTGGTGGTGGAAGCGCCGCAGACCATGGTGGCTGGCGAAACCGTCGCCCTCGCCGCCGGCGCCGCCAGCGAGCCGGCCGAACCGGCGACGCTGCTGCTGAACAAGCCCGCCGGCTGCACCGCCGAAGAACTGTCCGCCCTGCTGCGCGAGGACGGGCGCTTTGCCGAGGACGCCTCCGGCATCCGCCTGCTGCACCGCCACTTCCTGCGCCTGGAAACGCCGATGCCGCTGGACGACGACGCCTGCGGCCTGGTCGTGCTCACCCAGGACTGGCGCGTGCGCCGGCACCTGCTCGAGGCCGGGCCGGGGCTGGAACAGGAATTCATGGTCGATGTGGAAGGCGAAGGCAGCCCGTGGGCGCTGCCGAAGCTGACGCATGGGCTGAGCCACCAGGGACGCGCCCTGCCCGCCTGCAAGGTCAGCTGGCAGAGCGAGCAGCGCCTGCGCTTCGCGATCAAGGACGTGCGACCGGGACAGCTGCAGCACATGTGCGCCGCGGTCGGGCTGCGCGCCATGCAGGTCCGCCGGCTGCGCATCGGCCGCATCGGCCTGAGCCGGATGCCCGACGGCCAGTGGCGCTATCTCGCTTCCGGCCAGCGCTTCTGAGGCGCGCCCTTCCGCGGGACGGAGCGGCACCTCACCGAAGCAGTAACGGGCAACTCCCGCCGGGCGTTACCTGCACTCCATCGCCCCCAGGGCGTCTCCGGCCGCTACGACCACAGGCGCAGCAGGGCCGCTGCCACCGCGCCGGCCAGCACCACCACCAGGAACGGCAGGCGCAGCCACAGCGCCAGCGCGGCCACCGCCAGCGCGCCCAGGCGCGCGTCCAGCGCCACGCCCTGCCCGGCGGAGACCGCGTTCATGGTGGTCAGCGACGCCAGCAGGCCGATGGTCAGGGTGCCGGCCACGCGGGTCATGCGTGGCGACTCCATCCAGCGCACCGGCACCAGGTAGCCGCAGAACTTGATCGCCCAGGCCGCCACGCTGGCCAGCAGCACCCAGCCCCACAGCGTCATCGCACATCTCCCGCGTCGCCGGGCGCCACGTCCGGCTCCAGCCCTTCATCGGCCGGGCCGCGCCCGAACCATCCCCACACCGCCGCGACCGCGGCCGCCAGCAGGATCGGCACGCCCGGCGGCGCCCACGGCAGCGCCAGCACCGTCGCCAGCGCGCAGGCCGCGGCGATGGCCACCGGTTCGCGCGAGCGCAGGCGCGGCCACAGCAGGCCGAGGAAGGCCGCCACCGCGGCGCCGTCCAGCCCCCAGCGACGCGGGTCGCCGAGCGCGTCGCCGAGCAGCGCGCCCAGCAGTGTGAACAGGTTCCACAGCAGGTAGACGCCCACGCCGGCCACCCAGAACCCGCGGCGCTGCTCGGCAGGCACGGTCTGGCCGGCGGCGGTCGCCACCGATTCGTCGATGGTGACCTGCGCCGACAACGGGCGCAGCCAGCCGCGCGGCCGCAGCATGCGGTTGATCTGCGCGCCGTACACCGCGTTGCGGATGCCCAGCAGCGTGGCCGCGCCGAACGCCGCCGCGCCGGTGCCGCCGGCGCCGACCACGCCGATGAAGGCGAACTGCGAGCCGCCGGTGAACATCAGCAGGCTCAGCGCCGCCGTCTGGCCGACGCTGAAACCGGAGGCCACCGCCAGCGCGCCGAAGGAAACGCCGTACAGGCCGGTGGCCAGCGCGATGGACAGGCCGATGCGTACCGCGGGTGTGAGGAGCGCCGTGATCGCCATCAGCCGTGCTCGCGCGCCGGCCCGGCAGCGGCCACGAACACCACGCCGGTGGAGCAATCGGACGCGGTCGCTGCCGGGTCCTGCACCACGCCGACAGTGCCCACCGCCACTACCGGCATCGCCACGTGGTTGGCGATGCCGAAGATGCCGCGCTCGCGCAGGCAGCGCAGCAGCAGCGGATACGGGTTGCGGCGGGCCATCGCCGCCACCATCGGCGGATTGCCGGCGAAGGCCATGAACAGCACCGCCCCGACCAGCACGCACAGCACATGCAGGTAGACCGTCGGCGCGCCCAGGTCCGCTTCGGCCAGCAGCGGAGCGAGGATGCCGGACACGCCCAGCGGCGCCAGCCCGATCACCATGCGCACGATCCAGCTGGCCGCACCGGGCAGGTCGCCCACCACCGGGCGCCTGCCCGCGGGCAGGCCGACGAGGATCTGGACCAACAGGCTGGGAGGCGCAGGGAGAAGGGACGTTCGCTCATCGGCAGGCTCGGGCAAGGCAGGCGCCGATTCTCGCCCGGACCGCCTGCCGCCCACACCCCCGGAACGTCATGGCCGCCGCGCCGGCCTCACCCCGACGCCGCTAGGATGCGGACATGGAACCTTCCCCTTCCCGCGGCAGGCGCCTGCTGCGCCTGTGCGGCCGCCTCCTTGTCGTGCTCCTGCTGCTGGTCGCCAGCGGCCTGCTGCTGGGCGACCATCTCACCCCGCGCGCGGTCGGCGAGCCCTCCACCGCGCTGCCGCCGCGCGCCGGGCAGACCCCGCTGGACCGGGCGCTCGCCCCCCAGCTGGCCGCGCATCCGGGCCGCAGCGGCGCGGCCTACCTGATCGACGGGCTGGAAGCGTTCGCCGCGCGGTCGGTCGTCACCCGCCAGGCCGGCCGCAGCCTCGACCTGCAGTACTACATGTGGCACGACGACATGGTCGGCCACCTGCTGGCGCGCGACGTCTACGAGGCCGCCGAACGCGGCGTGCGCGTGCGCCTGCTGCTGGACGACATGAACGCCTCGGGGATGGACAAGCAGCTGCTGGCGCTGGACGCGCACCGCAACATCGAGGTGCGCCTGTACAACCCGTTCCGCAACCGCGAGGGCATGTGGCGGCTGGTGGAGATGGTGCAGCGGGTCTTCAGCATCAACCACCGCATGCACAACAAGGCCTGGATCGCCGACGGCCGCGTGGCCATCGTCGGCGGCCGCAACATCGGCGCGGAATATTTCGACGCGCGTCCGGACGTCAATTTCCGCGACATGGACCTGCTGCTCGCCGGCCCGGCCGCGGGCCAGGCCAGCGCCATCTTCGACGCGTTCTGGAACAGCAGGGCCGCCGTGCCCATCGCCGCGCTCGCCCCGGTGTCGCACCGGCAGCTGGGCCAGCTGGTTTCCCGCGCCACGCTCGATGCGCGCCGCGCCGAGGCCCGCCCCTACCTGGAACGGCTGCGCGCGCGCCAGGCCGGCGCCTACGTCGGCGGCCGCCTGCCGCTGCACTGGAGCGGGCGCATCCAGGTGTATTCCGATCCCCCGCTCAAGCACCGCGACAACGACCGCGCCGACTGGCTGGTGACGCGGCTGGCGCAGGAGCTGGGCCAGGCCCGGCACAAGACCCTGCTGATCTCGCCCTACTTCGTCCCCGGCCGCAGCGGCGAGGAGGCGCTGGTGCGGCAAGTGGCCGACGGCGTGCACGTCGGCATCGTCACCAATTCGCTGGCCGCCAACGACGTGGCCGCGGTGCACAGCGGCTACATGCACTACCGCCTGCCGCTGCTGCGCGGCGGCGCCCGGCTGTACGAACTGAAGTCGCGCGGCGACGGCGGCAGGAGTTCGGCCTTCGGCAGCAGCGGCGCCAGCCTGCACACCAAGGCCATCGTGGTCGACGACCGGCGCGGCTTCGTCGGCTCGTTCAACATCGACCCGCGCTCGGCCTACCTCAATACCGAGATGGGCGTGCTGTTCGACGACCCGGTGCTGGCGGCGCAGCTGCGCGAGGAATACCTGCGCCTGTCCGGGCCCGAGCTGAGCTACTACCTCTACCTGGACCACGACGGCGAGCTGCGCTGGCTGGACCGTGCGCGGGCGCCGCCGGCCGGCTATGCCGCCGAACCGGACACCACCTGGGTGCAGCGCGCCACCGCGCGCGCCATCAGCTGGCTGCCGCTGGAATCGCAGCTGTAGGCCGTTACCCGCAGCCGGGCGGCCGGCTCACGGGTCGCGCGGTTCGTCCGGGCTGACCCGCTTCCACAGCCAGCCGCCGACATGGTCCGGGACGCAGCCGGACAGCAGCTCCAGCGCCTGCGCCTCCTCCAGCAGGTTCTCCCGGCACAGCATCGCCAGCGCCGCGGCCAGCTCGCCGATCTCCAGCGAACGCGCCAGCGGCGACCGCGGCGCGCCCTGCCCGGCCGTCTCCAGCGCCGCGACGACATCGGCCGACAGGTTCCATTCGCGCGCGATCCGCGCCGCCAGCGGCGGCGTGCAGTGCTCCAGCAGCGACAGCAGCAGCCCGGGCGACGGCGCCAGCGTCTGCCGGCGCGAATAGGCGTCGGCGGTGGCGCGCACCACCATGACCATGCCCAGTCCGCGCAGCAGGCCGGCCAGCTGCGCGGAGAAGCCGTCCTCGCGTTCCACGCTGCGCGCGTGGTCGGCCGCGGCCAGCGACATGCGCAGGGTGTAGTCCCAGATCCGCTGCGAGAACCGCCCGCCGTCGCCGTCGGGGGGATTCATCACCGGCTGCACCAGCGCGGCGGAGATGATCTGGCGGATGCCCTCGTTGCCGACCAGGGTCACCGCGCGCTCGATGCTGCGCACCTGCTGGTGCTGGAAGCGGTACAGCGCGCTGTTGGCGATGCGCAGCAGGTTCACCGTCAACAGCGGGTCGCTGCCGATGATGCGGCCGATGGAGCGCGCCGAGGCGGCGCTGTCGTTGACGCTCTGGATCAGCTGCGGCAGCAGGTGCGGGCGCCGCGGGATGTAGCGCTGCGACAGGTCGGCGCGCTCCAGCGAGGCCACCACGGCGTCGGCCACCTGACGGTGCGCGGGCGCATCGGCCGCGTCCGCGTCGGCCGCGTCGGGCGCGCCCGCCTCCACCCCGAGCGCGGCGCGCAGGAAGCGCCGGCGCATCTGCGGCAGCAGCGCCGGGTCCATCGCCGGCGGCGGCGCGGCCGCCGTTTCCGGCGCTTCGGGAACGAAGGCCCAGCCCTCGGCCTGGCGTCGCCGCCCGAACCACCAGGCCGCGCCCGCGCCGGCCAGCAGCGCCGCCGCGACCGAAGAGAGGATCACCAGTTCCAACGCAAGCGCCCCCCGTGCTGAAACCATGCCGGCCGCATGCCGCGGCCCGTTATCGGTCGGTCCTTTCCAGGCGGATGCCGAGCGGCCCGGACAGCGATCCGTCCGCGTTGACGGTGAAGTCCAGCGACATGCCCTTCTGCGGCAGCGCCACCTTCACCGTGTCGCCATCGCGCACATACGTGGTTTCCTGGGAAATGCCCATCGCGGTGATGGTCACCGTGCCGCCGGAGGCGAAGCTGTACCGGGTCACGCCCATCGCATCGGCGTAGTCGCCCTTGATGCCCTGGCTGCAGGCCGACAACAGGCACAGCGCGGCGACGAGCAGGTACTTCTTCATTACTTCCCCCGGGGAGTGTGGATCGTGGCGGCCCGGTGGCCGCCGCATGCCGCGTGATTCTGCCACAGGCCGGCGGACGCGGCCGCCGCTCAGCCCTCGGTGGCGGCCGCCGGCGAGGGCGCGCGCACGAACCGCGCCGACAGCGCCAGCGCGTAGACCAGCCCGGCGCCCAGCGCCAGCGCCGCGCCGCCGGCGAACGCCGCCGGCAGGCCGAAGCGCGCGGCGATCATGCCGGCCAGCACCATGCCGGCGCCGATGCCCACGTCCAGCGCGCAGAAATAGGTGGCCACCGCGGTGCCGCGCCGCGCGTGGCCGCCCAGGTTGACCATCATCGTCTGGTAGGCCGGATACACCACGCCGAAGCCGAAACCGGCCAGCAGGCCCGACAGGTAGTACGTGGCCGGCGCCCCGGCGCACGCCATCAGGCCCAGGCCGGCGACGATCGCCAGGGTGCCGCCGTTGGTCGCCACCACCACCCGGCCGCCGTCGATCAGGCGCCCGGAGAACGCGCGCGAGACCATCATGCCCACCGCCATCAGGGTGAAGAAGATGCCGGTGTTGCCCGCGCCCAGCCGCTTGCCGTGGATCGCGGCGAAGGCCAGCAGCATGCCGTAGCCCAGCCCGATCACCGCCAGGTTCAGCGCCAGCGGGATGCCGCGCACCAGCAGGAAGCGGTCCAGCGACAGCACCGTGGCCGCGCCGTCGCGCTGCTTGCGCGGCGCATGCACCAGCGATGCCGCCACCAGCCCGGCCACGCCGGCGGCCACCGCCGCCTCGAAGATCGCCTGGAACGGGTAGTGGTCCATCAGCCACAGGCCGGCCATCGGCCCCAGCGCCATCGCCAGGCTGCTCATCAGGCCGAAGAAGCCGATGCCCTCGCCGCGGCGCGCCGAAGGGATGATGTCGATGGCCTGGGTGTTGGCCGCGGTGCTCATCACCGCGAAGGTCAGGCCGATGCCCAGCCGCACCAGCACGAAAACCAGCACGGTGTGCGCCAGCAGGTAGCCGGAGGTGAACAGCACGTAGGCCGCCAGCGCCAGCAGGTAGGCGTGCTTGGCGTTGAAGCGGTCGACGATGAAGCCGGAGAACGGCCGCACCAGCAGCGCGGCGATCACGTAGCTGGACAGCACCAGGCCCACCGTGGCCTCGCCGATCCGCAGGTGCTCCACCAGGTGGAACGGCAGCGTCGGCATCAGCACGTAGAACGACATGCCCATCAGGAAGTTGGCCACGCAGGCCAACCCGAAGCGCGCCGTCCACAGCGCGGGCCGGGGCATGCTCACGCGCCGGCCGTCCTGCCGGCGTCCGGCGCGCGCGTGGCCGGCATCGTCGCCATCACCCCACGCCACGCAGCGCCAGGGTCAGCGCCAGCACGCTCAGGATCACCGCGATGGTGCCGTCGAGCACGCGCCAGGTGCCCGGCTTGTTGAACAGCGGCGCCAGCAGGCGCGCGCCCAGGCCCTGCGCGGTCAGCCACATCGCACTGGCGGTGACCACGCCGGCGGCGAAGGCCATGCGCGCGTGGCCGAAGTTGTCGGCGATGGAACCGATCACCACCATGTCCAGCCAGAAATGCGGGTTGATGACCGAGAACCCGGCCGCGGCCATCATCGCCGCGCGGCGCGAGGATTCGCCACTATCGTCCAGCTGCATGCCGCCACTGCCGGCCATCGCCCGCCGCGCCGACTGCAGCGCGTACCAGACCAGGAACGCGACACCGCCCCACAGCAGCACCGTGGTCAGCCACGGCAGCTGGTTGGTGAGGGTGCGCAGGCCGGCGACGCTGGCGAAGATGAAGGCCGCATCGATGGCGAAACAGGTGGCGATCACCGGGATCACGTGCTGGCGCAGGATGCCCTGGCGCAGGATGAAGGCGCTCTGCGCGCCCACCACGGCGAAAAGACCGATGCCGGTACCGGCACCGCTGAGCCAGGCGCTGCTTGCGGCCTGGGCGGCTACGACGGAAAACATGGAGGGAACTGCCTGTCTGACGAAGGGGGAAGGACGGCACCGGAGTGCGTCGACGCGGCGGATTGTCGCAGTGCAGCATCGAAAAGTAGAGCTAAACTTCTTAAACCGTCATTAGCAGAACTTAATCATGCGCATCGACCATGCCCAGCTCCGCGCCCTGGCCGCCGTGATCCGCGAGGGCAGCTTCGAACGCGCCGCGCTGGCGCTGAACGTCACCGCCTCGGCGGTGTCGCAGCGGATCAAGGCGCTGGAGGAGCGCGTGGGCAAGCTGCTGGTCAAGCGCACCACGCCCACCGAGGCCACCGCCGAGGGCCAGGTGCTGGTGCGGCTGGCCGAGCAGACCGCGCTGCTGGAGCGCGACGCCTTCGAGCGCATCGGCCTGTCCGACGCCGACCTGCCGCGCGCCAGCATCCCCGTGGCGGTGAACCACGACAGCATGGAGACCTGGTTCCCGGAGGCCGCGCTGGCGTTCGCGCGCGACAGCAGCACCACGCTGGACCTGCACACCGAGGACCAAGACCACACCGCCGCGCTGCTGCGCCAGGGCGCGGTGCTGGGCGCGGTCACCACCCTGTCCGAGCCGGTGCAGGGCTGCCAGATCCACGCCCTGGGCAGCATGCGCTACGCCGCCACCTGCACGCCGGAATTCCATGCGCGCCATTTCGCCAAGGGTGTCACCGCGCAGGCGCTGGCCCAGGCCCCGGTACTGGTGTTCAACCGCAAGGACGACCTGCAGGCGCGCTACGCGCAGCGCCTGACCGGCTCGCAGCAGCCGCTGCACGCGCCGACCTGGTGGATTCCCTCCACGCGCGCCTTCGTCCACGCCAACCTGGGCGGGCTGGGCTGGACCATGAACCCGCTGCCGCTGGTGCGCCGCCACCTGGACAGCGGGCGCCTGGTCTACGTCAAGGCGCGCGCCTGGGAGGACATCCCGCTGTACTGGCAGCACTGGAAGGGCGACGTGGCCTCGATGGCGCTGCTCACCCGCGCCGTGCTGCAGGCGTCGGCGACCCTGATCCGCCGGCGCCGCTGAGCGCGCCGGCGCGGACCGGCCGGGACCGCGTCAGTCGAAGTACAGCGCCAGCCCGACGCCGCCCTGCCAGTCGGCGGTCTCCTCGTCCAGCCCGCGCAGGAACGAGGCGTCGAGCTGCAGCCGCGGCGTCGCCATCCAGGTCAGCCCGGCGCCGGCGGCGCGCATGTGCTGGACGTCCTCGCCGTAGCCAGCTTCGACATAGGCCGCCACGTCCTCGCCCAGCGGGAAGCCATAGCTGGGCGAGAACAGCCAGCCGCTGCCTTCCGCGCCCCATTGCCGGTCGGCGTACAGCGCCAGGCTGGTGTCGGCCGGCAGCGCCCAGGCCACGGTGACGCCCGCGTCGCGGACGTGGCCGTCGCCGCCCAGCGGGGCGCGTCCCCAGGGCAGCGTGGTGCCGAGCTTGAAGGCGACCGTCAGCGTGTCGCTGGCCAGCGCCGGCGCCCACTTCAGCGCGACGCTGCCATCGCCGCCGCCTTCGGCACGCTCGCGCAGGCCGGCGCCGCGGATGCGCTGGCCGCTCCAGGTGTCCGCGCCCAGCTGCAGCTCCACGGTCGGGGCCAGGCCCAGCCGCAGCAGCGTGTCGGCCGTCCACGTGGTGGTGGTCACCCCGCCGCTGCGGTCGCGGCTGCCATCGGGCAGGCCCTGTTCCCAGGCGAGCACGCCCTTGCCCACCGTGCTGGTCGAGAAACCGATGCCCGGCCGGTCGTAGGCCGGCGCCTGTGCCGCCTGCGCGCCGGCGCAGGCCAGCAGGGCCATCGCCATTCCCGTCAGAACCCTGTGCATGCCCTGCCGCTCCGCTGTGCTGGTCGCGGCAGTGTACGCACCGGATCGCTCAGCGGTGCGCCAGCGCGTAGGCCAGGGCGCCGGTGACCGCCGCCACCTGCGCGTCGTCGCACTGCTCGGGCGTGGCGCGCGGGCTGTCCGGGTAGACCTCGGTGGTGGTGGTGTAGCGTGCGCCGGTGATGCCGGCGCACAGGCCCAGCGCCTTGAGCGGGTATTCGATGACGCCGTGCGCCACCACCGGCGAGCCGATGATCCGGCCCTGCGCATCCGGCGGCGCGATGTGGGTGACGTTGGCCACCTCGGCGATCACCGCCTGCTGGAAGGCCGGCTGCGGGTTCTCGCTGTCGTCCACCAGGTAGAAGCCGTCGGGGATCTCGCCCGGCTCGAACGGCTTGCCGTCGCGCGCGGCCAGCGCCGGGCGGAACTCGCCCTCGTCGCTGTCGGTGGTCTCGTGCAGGTCGACGTGCACCAGGACGCGCCCCGCCAGCGGCTGCACCAGTTCCATCAGCGCCGCCGATTCCGGCGCCGGGCTGCCGGCGGTGAAATTGCGGTTCGGGTCCAGCGCCAGCGCGTTCCAGCGCTGGATGCGCTCGTAGCCCCACGGACTCACGCAGGGCACGACCAGCAGGTTGCAGCGCCCGGCGTACCCGGCCGCGTGGCGGTCGACGAACTTCAACGCGCCCTGCACGCCGCTGGTCTCGTAGCCGTGCACGCCGCCGGTCACCAGCGCCACCGGCAGGGCCTCGTCCCAGTCGCGGCTGCGGATCGCCAGCAGCGGGTACTGGCCGGACGGATAGTCCAGCTGCCCGTACTGGACTACGTCGAAGCGGTCGCGCAGGGCATCGATCCGCGCCAGCACCTCGTCGGCATGGCTGCGCTGCACCCGCTGCCGCGCCAGCCATTGCGCCCGCTCCGGCGCGCCCCAGGGCTGGCCGGGGATGCCGATGGGATAGAAGGCGGTGGTGGCGGTCATGGCGGCGGCTCCGGGTTGCAGGGGACTGCACACTCTAAACCGTGCGGCGGCCGGCACCGTAGGAGCGACTTCAGTCGCGATGGGGCTTTCCCGGGAAGTCCCCATCGCGACTGAAGTCGCTCCTACGGTCGCTCCTGCACGGCTACGGCGTCTCCAGCAGCGCGGCGATGTCCGCGTCCTTCTGCTGCCACAGGCCGTTCATCCATTGCTGGAACCGAGCGCGGAAGGCGCGGTCGTCCTGGTAGTCGCCGCCGGCCAGTTCGGCCGGGATCGGCCGCTGCCGCACCCGCACGCGTACTTCCGGGACGCGGTCGGACATCAGGTCCAGCATCGACGGAATGCCCTTGGGATAGACGATGGTCACGTCCAGCAGCGCGTGCAGGCCCTGCCCCATCGCATCCAGCACGAAGGCCACGCCGCCGGACTTGGGCTTGAGCAGGTGGCCGAACGGCGAGGCCTGGGCGTCGTGCTTGGCGCGGGTGAAGCGGGTGCCCTCGACGAAGTTCATCACCGCCACCGGAATGTCGCGGAATTTCCCGCAGGCGCGCCGCGTCGCCTCCATGTCGCGCCGGCCCAGTTCCGGGTTCCTGGCGATCTGCCGGCGGCTGTAGCGGCCCATGAACGGGAAATCCAGCGCCCACCACGCCAGCCCCAGCACCGGCACCCAGAACAGCGAGCGCTTGAGGAAGAAGCGCAGCAGCGGGATGCGCCGGTTGAACACCTTCTGCAGCACCAGGATGTCCACCCAGCTCTGGTGGTTGGCCAGCACCAGGTAATGCCCGTCGCGCGCCAACGCGGCGGGCGCGTCGACCGTGAAGCGGGTGCGGGTGAAGGCGCCGAGCATGGCGCTGTTCACGCCGATCCAGCTTTCGGCCAGCCCGGTCAGCAGCGGGTTGCAGGCGCGCCGCACGGCGGCCAGCGGCAGCACCGCCTTGAACAGCGCCACCGCGAACAGCGGCAGGCAGTGCAGCAGCGTGTTGAGCGCGATCAGCAGCAGGATGGGGACGATGCGGAACCATTTCATGGGGAATATCTCGCGAGGCGCGGGCCTGTGCCGCCATCGAAAAGCGGCACAGGGTAACAAACGCCATCGGCGACCGCGGCCGATGCGCGCCCCCTCTTCCGCCGGACACCCGTGGCGGCGTAATAATCCCTGCTGTCGCCCCCGCCCCGTCATCGCCCTGCATGCCATCCCCGCTGCCGCCCCTGGGCGAGATCCTCGACCTGCTGCCCGACGTGGTCTGCGTGGTCGATCCGGAAGGACGCTACCTGGCGGTCAACGCCGCCTTCGAACAGCTCATCGGCTACCGCCCCGACGAAGTCCTGGGTCGGCGCATGATCGAACTGGTCCACCCCGAGGACCACGGCATCACCGCCCAGGCCGTGCAGCGGGTCATGGAGGGCCGGCCGCTGCCGAACTTCCGCAACCGCTACGTGCACCGCGACGGCCGGATCGTGGACATGCAGTGGTCGGCCAAGTGGCTGCCCGACTACGGCGTGCGCATCGCCGTCGGCCACCCGATCACCGAGCTTCGCGACCTGGAGCGCCGGCTGGAATTCATGGCCGGGCACGACCCGCTCACCAGCCTGCCCAACCGCTACCGGCTGCGCGAGGAACTGGAACGCAGCCTCGGCGGCGGCGCGCAGCCGCTGGCGGTGCTGTATCTGGATCTGGACGGCTTCAAGGCCATCAATGACCGCCACGGCCACGCGCAGGGCGACCGCCTGCTGTGCGAGACCGCCGACCGCCTGCGGCGGGCGCTGCGCCACGGCGACTTCATCGCCCGCGTCGGCGGCGACGAATTCGTGGCACTGCTGCCGGGCTGCGCCAGCCGCGCCGACGCGCGCGCGGTGGCCGACGCACTGCAGGCCGCGCTGGACGCCGAGCAGGCGCCGCCGCCGTTCTCCCGCATCGGCGTCAGCATCGGCGTGGCCTGCTGCCCGGACGACGGCGACGACGCCGAAACCCTGCTGCGCTGCGCCGACGCGGACATGTACGCGGTCAAGAACCAGCGCCACCGGGTCGCGGCGACCTGAGCGGCAGGGTCCGCCGCGGCCCCTCTGTTACCCTATCGCGATGAACCAGCCCGCTGCCTCCCCGGCCACCGCTCCTGTTTCCACGCCGATGGCGCAACGCTTCCGCGGCTTCCTGCCGGTGGTGGTGGACGTGGAGACCGGCGGCTTCGACTGGAACCGGCACGCGCTGCTGGAAATCGCCGTGGTCCCGCTGGACATGGACGAGAACGGCCTGCTGCTGCCCGGCCAGACCAGCTGCGCGCACGTGGTGCCGGCCGAAGGCACCGACATCGACCCCAAGTCGCTGGAAGTCACCGGCATCGTGCTGGACCATCCGTTCCGGCTGGCCAAGCCCGAGCGCGAGGCGCTGGAGCACGTGTTCGCGCCGGTGCGCGCGGCGCTGAAGAAGTACAACTGCCAGCGCGCGATCCTGGTCGGCCACAACGCCCATTTCGACCTGAACTTCCTCAACGCCGCGGTCGCGCGCAGCGGCCACAAGCGCAACCCGTTCCATCCCTTCAGCGTGTTCGATACGGTGACCCTGGCCGGCGTGGCCTACGGCCAGACCGTGCTGGCGCGCGCGGTGCAGGCCGCCGGTTTCGAATGGGACGCCAACCAGGCGCACAGCGCGGTGTACGACACCGAGCAGACCGCGCGCCTGTTCTGCCAGATCGTCAACGGCTGGCCGCGCCTGTAGGAGCGCACTTCAGTGCGCGATGACGCTTTGCCGGGAAAGCCACATCGCGCACCGAGGTGCGCTCCTACCCCAGGCAGATCCGGTCGCGGCCGTCGCTCTTGGCCTGGTAGAGGGCCTTGTCGGCGCGCTGGAACAGCAGCAGCGGCGCGCGGTCGCCGGCGCCGAGCTGCACCAGCCCGGCGCTGAACGTCACCCGCAGGCCTTCGATGCCGGCCCAGTTGCGCTGCGCATGGAACAGGCCCTGCAGGCGCGCGCACACCAGCTGCGCCTCGTCCAGCGCGGTGTCGTTGAGCAGCAGCGCGAACTCCTCGCCGCCCAGCCGCGCCGGCAGGTCCGAGTCGCGGCAGCTGGCGGCCAGCAGCCGCCCCACCTCGCACAGCACCTGGTCGCCGACGCTGTGCGACCAGGTGTCGTTGACGGTCTTGAAGTGGTCGATGTCCAGCACCAGCAGGCTCAACGGGTGGCCGCTGCGCTGGGAGCGGGCGAAATCGCGCGCCAGGCCCTCGTCGAAGGCGCGGCGGTTGGGCAGCCCGGTCAGCGGATCCTCGTGCGCCTGCCGCTCGAACGCCTCGGCCTGCTGGCGCAGGCGCTCGGCCAGCGCGGTCTTCTCCTGGTTGGCGGCCAGCAGGCGTTCGGCCTGCAGCTGCAGGTCGGCGGTGCGTTCGTCGACCTGCCGCGCCAGGCGGATGTTGCTGGTCTTGTAGCGGTGGATCAGGTAGCGGTACAGCGCCACCAGCGCCAGCAGCAGCAGCACGCCGGCCACCGCCTGCACGCTGCGGCGCTGCCACAGCAGCGGCTCGACGGTGAAGCTCCATGCCGCCTCGCTCTCGCTCCAGCGGCCGCCCGGGTGCATGGCCGACACGTGCAGGGTGTAGTTGCCCGGCGGCAGGCCGATGAACTCGACGCTGCGCTGGTTGCCGCGCTCGATCCAGCCGCGGTCCAGGCCTTCCAGGCGGGTGCGGTAGCGGATCCGGTCTGACATCAGGTAGCTCAGGCCCACGTAGCCCACCGTCACCCGCTGTCCGCCGGGAACCCGGGTGACGTCCTGCTCCTGCCAGTGCAGCGGCACGCCGTCCAGCTGCACGCTTTCCACCACCACCGGTGGCGGCAGCCGCTCGCGGAAGTGCTGCAGCCGCGCCGGATCGACCATGCTCAGGCCGCCGGCGGTGGCGACCCAGTAGGTCCCGTCGCCGCGCAGGGTCGCCGATGGCCCGGTGCTGCCATTGGCCTGCGCGTTGTGCATGCCGTCGATCTCGTTGTAGCGCTCCACCTCGATGCGCGCGCTGCGGCCGTCGGCCACGTCGTCCAGCGCGGCCAGGGTGGTGCGCAGCACGCCGCGGTTGCTGCTGATCCAGACGTTGCCCAGGCGGTCGGGCACCATCTCGAACACGGTGTCCACGGGCATGCCCTGTTCCAGCCCGACCCGCGCCAGCTGTCCGTCGCGGTAGCGGTAGAGGCCGCGGTCGGAGGTGATCCACATCGCATCGCCCACCGGCGTGAAGCCGAAAATGCTGCGGCCGCCGCCCAGGCCATCCACGTCCAGCCGCTGCACGGTGTTCCCGCGCAGCACGCGGATGCCTTCGATGGTGCCGACCCACAAACCGTCGTCGCTGGCCAGCAGCGCGGTGACCAGCCCGCCCGGCAGGCCCGGTGTCGTGGGCACGCGTACGCCGTCGTCGGTGATGCGCACCAGGCCGCGCTGGGTGCCTGCCCAGATGCCGTTGCCGTCGCGGTCGGCCGACATCACCCGTACATTGCCGGCCGCCAGGCCTTCGGCCGTACCGTAATGGCGGCTGCGGCCATCGCGGTCGATGCGGTAGATGCCATCACCGAACGTGCCGGCCCACACCGCGCCGTCGCGGCTCTGGGCCAGGCTCAATACCGACGGTGCCCTGCCGACGCTGTTGCGCAGCGGCACCGGCACGATGCGGCCGTCACGCTCCATCCGGTCCAGGCCGGCGGCGCTGCCCACCCACAGGCGCTGCCGGTCGTCCTCCATCACCGCCCGCACGTAGTCCCCGCTCAGGCCATCGGCGGTGGTGTAGTTGCTGAACAGGGTTTCGCGCAGCCGGTAGAGGCCGCCGTTGCCCCCCACCCAGATGCTGCCTTCGGCATCCTCGAACAGGCTGGCGATGCGCCCGCTGCGCACCTGCCGGTTTTCCGGCAGATGCTCCACGCCGCGGCTGCCGATGCGGAACAGCCCCTGGTTTTCGGTGCCCAGCCACAGGTCGCCGTGGCGGTCCTGCAGCATCGCCGTGGTGTGGGAAATGCCCGGCAGCGTGTGCACCCGCCGCGCACCCTCGTCCTGCATGCGGTACAGCGCGCCTTCGGCCACGATCCAGAGCGCACCATCCGGCGCACGATAGGGCCATGCCGAGCCCGGCGGCAGGCCCAGGCGGGCCGGCGCATTGCCCAGCACGCCGTCGTCGCCGCGCAGCCTCAATCCATCCATCGTGCCGACCCAGACACGGTCCCTGTCGTCGACCGCGAGCCAGTTGGACAGGGTCATGTTCACCGGCGCGCCCGGCGGCGGCGCTTCATAGACGAAGCGTCCCTCCGGCGACATATAGCCCAGCCCCCTTCCCTCGTAGAGCAGCCACAGCCGGCCCTTGCTGTCCTTCTGCATGCCCTGGATCAGCACCTGCGGCGCCGGCGGCTGCTGCGGCCATTGCCGCCAGCGCCCGTCGAGCGTGCGCCGCAGCACGTTGCCGCGCGAGTCGGTCACCCACAGCGCGCCGTCGCGGTCCACGTACAGCGCGCCTATGCCGTTGTCGAGCAGGCCGGGCGTCGTGCTGCGGTCGTAGAGCTCGAAATCCAGCCCGTTGTAGCGCGCCACGCCCTCCCAGGTGGCGAACCACAGGTGGCCCTCAGGCGTCTGCGCGATGCCGCGCAGCGAGTTGTGCGGCAGGCCGTTGCGCGAGGTCCACATGTCGACCGCGTAGTCGCGCAGCGGCGGCGTGCGTTCCGCCGCCGCCACGCCGCCGGCCGGGACCAGCAGGCACAGCAACAGCAGCAGGACGTGGCAGGCCCACCAGCGGGCACGGCGGCTGCGACGCGGCGATGCGCGGCGGTTCAACGGCATGCCGGCCACCCGGTGGTGGCGGTCGATGCGCTCAGGCTGCGGCGGCGACGTCATGTGCACGAACGGGGGGGAGTGCGCACATGGTAGGTGCATTCCCCGCACCGCGCAGCAACGCGATGCGCGCCGATGCCGCCTTCACGCGCGGCGCGGCGCAGGCGCCGGTCTCAGCGGTCCGCACCGGCACTTTCCACGCGGTTGCGGCCGCCGTGCTTGGCGCGGTAGAGCGCCGCATCGGCCTCCTGCATCAGGACCCCGGGCGTGGCGCCCGCCCCCGCCTCGGTCACGCCGATGCTGACGGTGACCGGCAGGCCCTGCGCCACCTGCGCGAGGACGGGGCCGGCCACCGCGGCGCGCAGGCGCTCGCAGGCCGCGCGCGCGGCGTCCAGCGGCAGGCCGGGGAGCAGCAGCACGAACTCCTCGCCGCCGATGCGGGCCAGGAAGTCGTCGGCGCGGCAGGCCTGGCCCACCACCGCGGCGAACCGGCGCAGCACCTCGTCGCCGACGGCGTGCGAGCGCTCGTCGTTGATGCGCTTGAAATGGTCGATGTCCAGGATCGCCAGCGACAGCGGCCGGCGCTCGCGCTGCGCGCGCTCGATCTCCCAGCGCGCCCGCGCCTCGAACGCGCGCCGGTTGGGCAGGCCGGTCAGGGCGTCCTGGTGGGCCTGCTGCTCCAGCAGCCGCGCCTGCGCGCCGAGGCGGTCGAGCAGCCCCTGCTTCTCGCGGTCGGCCTCGGCCAGCTGCTCGGCCTGCCGTTTCAGGTCGCCGGTGCGCTCGTCCACCAGCCGCGCCAGCCGCGCGGTGTCGCGCCGGTACTGCACCAGCCGGCGCCGGTACAGGCCGAAGGCCAGCATCGCCAGCGCCAGCGCGCCGGCGATGCGCACCGAGGTACGTTGCCACCAGTACGGCTCGATGCGCAGGCCCAGCACCGCGGCGGCGCCGGCCGGGGCGCCTTCGCCGTTGGCCGCCTCTACACGGAAGCGGTAGTCGCCGGGCGGCAGCGAAGTGAACTCGACGGTGCGGTGGCTGCCGCGCGGCACCCAGCCGCGGTCGAAACCGTCCAGCCGGGTGCGGTAGCGCACCCCCTGCGGCGAAAGATAGGTCAGCGCCGCGTAGGTGATGGCCAGGCGTCGGGTACCGGCCGGCACCCGCACCTGGCCCTGTTCGACGAACGGCAGCGGCCGGCCGTCGGCCAGCAGCGCCTCCACCACCACCGCCGGTGCCGGCAGCTCGCGGAAACGCTGCAGGCGCGCGGGCTGCACCACGGCCGCGCCGCCGGCCGTGGCGAACCACACCGCGCCATCGGCGGCCAGCAGGGTGCTGATGCCCGAGCCGCCATTGCCCTGCGCGTTGGTCATGCCGTCGCGGTTGCCGTACAGGTCCACGCCGACCCGCGCCAGGCGGCCGTCGGCCACCGCGTCCAGCTGCGCGTAGTCCATGCGCAGCACGCCGCGGTTGCTGCCCAGCCAGGCCGAGCCGGCGGGGTCCACCACCATCTGGAACACCGCGTCCACCGGCAGCCCCTGCGCCAGGCCGACGTGCGCCACCTTGCCGCCACGCAGCCGGTACAGGCCGCGGTCGCTGCTGACCCACAGGGCGTCGCGGGCGGCGTCGTGGTACAGCGCCAGCACGCGCTGCCCGCCGTCGTCGCCCTCGCCCAGCGGCACCTTCTCGGCCACGCCGTCGGCATACCGGTACAGCCCCGACAGCGCGGCGATCCACAGCTCCCGCGGGGTTTCCAGCAGTGCGTGCACCAGCGTGTGCGGCAGGCCGGCGCCCTGCAGCGGCTCGACCCGGCCATCGCGCAGCCGGGCCACGCCCTGGCGCGTGCCCACCCACAGCCCGCCGTCGCGGGCGGGCGCGAGCGAACGCACATGGTTGTTGGGCAGGCCGTCGTCGCGGTCGAAGCGGGCCAGCACGCGGCCGTCGCGCAGGTGGTAGATGCCGTCGCCATAGGTGCCGGCCCACACCTCGTCGCCGGCGGCGAGCAGGGCCAGTACCGACACCTCGCCGCGGTTGGCGTTGGCCGGCGGCAGCTCGACGTGGCGGATGCCGCCATCGGCGGCCACGCCGTCCAGGCCGCTGCTGCCGCCGATCCACACCGTGCCGCCGGCGTCCTGCGCCAAGGTGCGGACGAAGTCGTTCACCAGCCCAGCCTGCACCCCAATGGTGCTGAACAAGGCTTCGCGCAGGCGGTACAGGCCGCCGTTGACCCCGGCCCACAGGCTGCCCTCGTGGTCCTCGAACAGCACCGCCACGCGCCCGTCGGGCAGGCCCATGGCGCGCCCGACCTGCTCCACGCCGTCTTCGTCCAGGCGCAGCACGCCGCGGTTCTCGGTGCCCAGCCACAGCGTGCCGTAGTCGTCCTGCAGCAGCGCGGTGATGCGCCCGGCCTGCGGCAGCGTGCGCCAGTGCTGCAGGCCGCCGTCCTGCATGCGGTAGAGGGTGTCGCCGGCCACCACCCAGATGCGGCCATCGGCTGCGCGGTACGGCCAGGACAGGACCGGCTTCAGGCCGAACGCCGCCGGGGCCGGCAGCAGGCGGTCGCCATCGACGTACATCAGGCCGTGCAGGGTGCCAATCCACAACCGGCCGGCATCGTCCTGCACCGGGCGGATGCCGACGAAGCCGGCGCCGTCGCTTGGCGGACGCAGCAGCTCGAAGCGGCCGCTGGCCGGATGCAGGCGCCCCAGCCCGGTACCGTTCAGGGTGATCCACACCATGCCCTGCGCGTCCTCGAACACGCTGTCGATGACGGTGCCGGGCAGACCCTGCGCGCGTCCCCAGTAGCGCAGCCGGTCGCCGGACTGCCAGCAGCCCAGGTTGCCGCGCGAGTCGGCGAACCACAGCCCGCCCCTGCGGCTGGCGTAGACCGCGGCGATGGCGCTGTCGCGCAGTGCCGGCTGGCTGCGCCGGTCGTACACCCGGAACTCGTTGCCGTTGTAGCGCACCAGCCCTTCCCAGGTGGCCAGCCACAGGTAGCCCTCGCTGCTCTGGGCCATGTCGGAAATGGTGTTGTGCGGCAGGCCGTCGCGGGTGGTCCACACGTCGTGGGTGTAGTCGCGCAGGTCACCGGCCAGCGCCGGCACCGCGATCCCGCACAGCACCAGCAGCGCCGCCAGCGCGCGCCACGGCCACGCGCGCATGCCGCGCGCCCGCGGCGGCGGCGGACGTCCTGGCGGGACTGGCGCGGCTGTCATCGCGCGCATACTACCTGAGCGCGGAAGCTGGATACCGCCCGCGGGCGCCGCCCCCGTTGCGGCCGCGGCGCGGCGGCCCTGCCCGCCGACGCGACGACCCGGCAGCGACGCGAAAGACGACGCCACGCGCGGCGCCGCGCTCACCGCCGCAGCGCGCTCCAGGCGGGCGACGGCCAGGCGACCACCGCTTCCAGGCCGCCGTCGGGATGGTTGCGCAGCACCAGGGTGGCGCCGTTCTTCTCGGCCAGCGTGCGGGCGATGGTCAGGCCCAGCCCGGCGCCGCCGGTCTGGCGCGAGCGCGAGGTTTCCAGGCGCAGGAACGGCGCGAACACCGCCTCCAGCTCGTCCGGCGCCAGGCCCGGTCCGCGGTCGCGGATGCGCACCTGCACCTGCCCGTCGCGGATCTCGGCGCGGATGCGCGCCGCGTGCCCGTACTTGACCGCGTTGTCGACCAGGTTGGAGAACAGCCGGTGCATCGCCAGCGGACGCAGCCGCAGCACCGCGCCGCAGCCCTGCTCGAACTCGACCTGGTGCCCGGCCTCGACCGCGTCCTCGGCCACGCTCTGCAGCAGCGAATCCAGGTCCAGCGCCACCCGCTGCTCAGCGCTCTCGGCGCTGCGCGCCAGTTCCAGGCCTTCGCGGATCAGCGCCTGCATCGCGGCCAGGTCGGCGACCAGGCGTTCGCGCAGCGGCTCGTCGGCCACGTTCTCCAGCCGCAGCCGTAACCGCGTGAGCGGCGTCTGCAGGTCGTGGGTGATGGCGGCCAGCATCTGCGTGCGTTCGCCGAGATGGCGCTGCAGGCGCTGCTGCATGGCGTTGAAGGCTTCGGCGGCGCGGCGCACTTCCTGCGGCCCGTCCACCTGCAACGGCTCGCGCTGCAGGTCCTGGCCCAGTTCGGTGGCCGCGTCGGCCAGCCGCTGCAGCGGCGAACTGGCGATGCGCGCCACGCCGTAGGCGAGCGCGGCGATGGCCAGCGCCAGCAGCGACAGGAACAGCGGGTCGAAGGCGAACACGCGGTCGTGCGCCATCGCCGGGTACTGCAACGCCAGCCGCAGCGGCGTGCCGTCGCCCAGCCGCAGCTCCACCAGGCGGCAGCGCGGCGGAATGAACGCCGGGTCGCGCGGGCGATGCGGCCGTTTGGCCTTGTCGCGCGGCGGCAGGAAATCGGGGAACGGCGCAAGGCAGGCGCGGAAACCGGCCGCGCGCACGCGGGCGTCGGCGACCGGCCCGTCGCGGTCGGCCAAGATCTCCATCAGCGCCCGGTCCTCCTTGCCGATGCGGAACTCGCCGCTGGCCTCGCGCACGCTGGCGCCGCCGACCGCGAGCAGGCGCGGGCGCAGCTCCGGGTTGCCGTCGAGCAGGTTGACGAATCCCTGCAGGCGGTCGGCGATGCGCACCAGGTTCTGGTGCTCGAACTCCTGCCGGCGGTGCATATCGGCCAGCAGCGTCGCGCCGATCGCCGCGGCCATCATGCCCACCAGCAGGATGACGAACAGCCGCCCGGCCATGGACGCCAAGAAACGCCGCAGCCGGCTCATCCCAGCGCCACCACGCCGGCGAACACGTAGCCTTCGCTGCGCACCGTCCTGATCAGGCCGCCGGCGCCGCCGGCATCGCCGAGCTTCTGCCGCAGGCGGCTGACCTGCAGGTCGATGGCGCGGTCCTGCGCGCCGTGGCTGCGGCCGCTGCTCAGCGCCACCAGCTGTTCGCGCGAGAGCACCTTGTTGGCATGGCCGACGAACACCCGCAGCAGGCGGAACTCGGCGCCGGACAGCATCACCACGCGCCCGGCCGGATCGACCAGGCGGCGCTGTTCCAGGTCGAACACCCAGCCGGCGAACGACGCCCGGCGCATCGCCAGCGGCTCCAGGTTGGCCGGCAGCGCTTCGGTCCGGCGCAGCACGTTGCGGATGCGCGCCAGCAGTTCGCGCGGCTCGAACGGCTTGGCCAGGTAGTCGTCGGCGCCCATCTCCAGGCCGAGCACGCGGTCGATCGGCTCGGCGCGCGCGGTGAGCATGATCACCGGCGTACTGGAGCGCGCGCGCAGTTCGCGGCACAGCACCAGCCCGTCCTCGTGCGGCAGGTTGAGGTCGAGCACGACCAGGTCGACGTGCTCGCGCGCCAGCGCGTGGCGCATCTGCGCGCCGTCGCGGGCGGTGCCTACTTCATAGCCGGCGCGGCCGAGCTGTTCGGCCAGCAGGTCGCGGATGTCGCTGTCGTCGTCGACCACCAGCAGCCGATGCATGGGTCCGTGCTTCCTTCAGGGGGGCTCCATGCTAACCGAGCGCGGCGCGCGGCCGGCCCTGCCGGAAGCGTGGCGGGCGTCCGACTTTTGGTGACGACGCGGTCGAAGCGCGCCTTCCGCACACCCGGCGGCTGCCGGCGGATCAATGCACGGGCGGGATAGCAGCAGACCGCGGGGCCGGGAGCGGCCACCCGGCGCGCTACAGGGTGCGGGTGACGTCGGCGCCGCGCTCGGCCAGGAAACGTGCCGCCTGCTGTTGCTGGGTCATCGACAGCGCATGCACCACCACCGCGCTGCGCCCGGCCGCCACGGCCTTGCGCGCGGCCTGGATGTAGCGGTCGTGGTCCGGGCGCAGGGCCACCAGCCCGCCCAGGAACAGGCCGCCGATCGCGCCGTACAGCACCCACCAGCCGCCCGCGGTCCACGGCGAGTTCTCGACGAACGGGATGCCCGCCAGCAGCATCGCCGCGAAGATCGCCGCGCCGGCCAACGCGCCGAGCACGCACAGTTTCAGGTGCGCGAGCACGATGGTGCGCCAGATGCCGCCGCCTTCCGGTTCCAGCTTGATGTCGACATCGGCCGTGTCCGGGGTGAGCAGCTTCACCTGCGCCGGCTGGAAACCCAGTTGCTCCACCAGGTCCGCCGCCGCGGCCTGCGCCGGTGCCTGCGCCGGGAACACCGCCGCCAGCTTGCTGTTGGACACCTCGCCGGTAATGGGATTGTCGGACATGGTCCACTCCTCTACTCGGGGGTGTACCCGGTCTAACAGGCAGTTGGTTGGAACCGCGTGAGCGGCGCGCCGTCGTCGCGACGCGCCTTTCACATAGCCAGCCGCCTCGGGCGTGATGGCAGCGGCGCAGATGCGCGTGGAAGCCTCCGCCGCCCTCGCCTCGCCACCGCCGCTCAGGCCGGTGCGAACACCGGCTCGATCAGGCGGAAGCTGCCGGCATCGGCGTCCATCTCCACGCGGCCGCCGACCGGCACGATGAACTGCTCGCGGATGTGGCCGATCATCGCGCCGCGGTAGGCCGGGATCTTCAGCGGCGCGATGTAGTCGGCGAACAGCTGGTCCAGCGTCAGCGACCCGTAGCCGTCGCCGGGCGTGCAGCCGGTGCACTCGCCGAAGATGAAGCCGGCAATCCGGTCCAGCGCGCCCATCAGCTTCAGCGTGCTTAGCATGCGGTCGATGCGGTAGGGCGCTTCGTCCACGTCCTCCAGGAACAGGATCTTGCCGCTGAAGTCCGGCATATAGGGCGAGCCGGCCAGCGCGGTCAGCACCGTCAGGTTGCCGCCCACCAGTTCGCCGCGCGCGGTGCCGCCGGTGATCGTACTGGTGCGGTTCTTGCGCGGCACCAGTTCGTCCTCGGTGTCGACGCTGTTGCGGTACTCCATCAGCTCGCGCTTGAAGAACAGGCGCTCGAACTGGTCCACGTTGAACCGGTTCCAGCTGCCCGAGCCGATCGGCCCGTGGAAGGTCACCAGCCCCGTCCTGGCCTGGATCGCGCAATGCAGCGCGGTGATGTCCGAATAGCCCAGCAGCACCTTGGGATTGGCGCGGATGGCGGCGTAATCCAACAGCGGCAGCAGACGCGCCGCGCCGGAACCGCCGCGCACGCAGACGATGGCCTTGACCTGGCGGTCGGCGAACATGGCGTTCAGGTCGCCCGCGCGCTCGGCATCGGTGCCGGCCAGGTGGCCGTAGCGCGCGCCGTAATGGGCGCCGGTCTTGACCTTGAAACCCAGCGCCTCCATCGCTTCGCGCGCCAGCTGCAGGCTGAGCTGGTCGCTGCTGGCCGCCGACGGGCTGACCAGCCCCACGGTGTCGCCCTTCTCCAGCGGGAGCGGCAGCAGCCGCCTGCCCCGCTGCGCCGCCAGCGCGCTGCCCGTGCCTACCAGCGGCAGCAACGCTCCCGCCAACGCCGTGCCGCCGATGAATCGCCGCCTGTCCATGCCACCGCCTGTCTGGGGAAAGTCCGGCCGAGGGTAGCAACGGCCTCGCCCGCCCGACAGTGCGGCGCCGGTGTCGGGAAACCCCGCGTCCGCGCATGGGAAAAGTGCGCGATGCAAGGCGCCGGACGCATTTTCCGAGGCCGGCACCGCACCGCATCCATAACCGCGCGGCATGGATGCCGCACGATCTGTCATGGCCTGTGGCGGGTGGGCCGCCGGTACCGGTATCGGGGCGCAGCCATCGACACAGGACCGCCATCGCCCGCTGCCTTCAACATCGGCACCTCTGGAACGGCGACCGCTTCCGGCAGACTGTCGTCGCGCGCCAGGCCGTAGCGTAGGCCACCGCCCCCGAAGGGGCTTGGCGAATTCCGGTCGATAGCGGCTTTCAGCCTCCTTCCACCGGGAAAACGTCACCGTTTTTCACAGCGAGGCCGCCCGAACGACGACGCCCGGGGTGCGCATCATGAAAAAACGGAAGGACAGCCGTTTTTCACGGCGAAGTCGCCCGAAGGGTGACGCACAGGGATGTGCGTCATGCAAAAACGCACACGCCCAACGACCGGCTCTTGGCCTGGTACATGGCTGAGTCCGCGGCGCGCAGGTAGTCGTCGATGGTCGCCAGGCCGGACGCGCTGCTGACCAGGCCGATGCTCGCGCCGCTGCTCACCGTGTGTCCGCCGATCTCGTAGGGCGCTTCGAGCGCGGCGGCGATCTGCCGGGCCCGCGCGGCCGCTTCGTCGGGCTCGATGGCTTCGAGCAGCACGTTGAACTCGTCGCCGCTCATGCGCGCGACCAGGTCCACCGCGCGCACGCAGGATTCGAGCCGGCGCGCCACCTGCTGCAACAGCTGGTCGCCGACGTGGTGGCCCAGGGTGTCGTTGACGGCCTTGAACCGGTTGAGGTCCAGCAGCAGCACGGCGAACATCGTGGTCCCCGCCCGTGCCGGCGCCTCCTCGTCGTTCGCGGCCTCGTTCCGGTGCAGCGCGATGGCATGCGCAAGGCGGTCGCGGAACAGCGGCCGGCCCGGCAGGTTGGTCAGGGCGTCGTAGGAACTGCCGCGTTCGGCCAGGTCGCTCAACGAGCCGGCCATGCGCACGGCGACACCGTCCTCGAACTGTGCGACCCCGCGCCAGTTGACCCACACCAGCCGCCCCGCCCCGTGGAATGCGCGGAAATCCACCGAGAAGTTCGGGCTGTCGCCCGACAGGTGCCGGCGGCAGGCCGCCTGCACCCGCGCGCGGTCGTCGGGATCGATGAGCTGGTGGAAGAAATCCCAGCCGCCACCGTGCACGTGATCGGCACCGCCCAGCCCGACGATCTCGTGGAAGCGCCCGGACACATGCAGCACGTCGGTACGCAGGTCCCAGTCCCAGATGCCGTCGTTGGAGCCGAGGGTGGCCAGCGCATAGCGGTTGTCGGAGCGCAGCAGCTCCAGCTCCGTGTTCTTCTGCCGGGTCACGTCGATCATCAGCCCGATCATGCGGTTCGGCCGCTCCGGCTCGACCACCGCGCGGCACAGGTCGCGCACCCACACCACCTTGCCGGACTTGGCGAACAGCCGGTAATTCATCTCGTAGGCATAGCTGTGCGTGGCGTTGTACGCGGCATCGTCGATGGCCAGCGCTTCGGGCAGATCGTCCGGATGCACGCGCGACCGCCAGAAACCCGGATCGGAACGCCACTCCTCCACCGTGTAGCCGAACAGCCGCTCGACCTGCGGACTCAGGAAGGTATTGCCCACCCCGCGCTCGGCCTCCCAGACCACGCCGTCGATGGTCTCCAGCAGCCGCAGGAAACGCTGGCGGACCTCCACCAGCACCTGCTCGGTCACCTCGGTGATCTCGATCAGCACGCCCTGGCGGCTGATCACCCGCTCCGCCGCATCCGTCTCCGGATGGAGCTGCAGGCGCACCCAGCGGTAATCCCCATCGGCGAACCGCAACCGGAACACCGGCATGCCCGAGCGCAGGGTGCCCACGTCGTCGGGATGCACGAATTCAAGCAGGGACCGGCCGAGCGCCGCCTCCACCGGATGGCCGGTAAGCGTGTGCCAGGCTGGGTTGAGGTACGTGATCTCCCACAGCGCATCCGTTTGCACCACTGCCTCGGGCAGCAGTTGCAGCAGGTGCGCGGACGGCGTGGGGATGGTGGGCATACGGGGCTATGGTTACCGAGCGCAATTGCCCAGTCCAGCGGCGTGCACCCCAGCTAACAATGCTGCCGTATCCATGCAGGCATGGCTGCATTGGGCCTAAGGAATTCGCGGGATGATCATGTAAACCATCACCCGACAGGATCATCCATCAATGCTGCCATAGCTGACTGTAAAACCAGCGTTGCCGACTCAATGACAGCAAGCATATCAGCGAGAGTAACCTGGGCCCCACTTCTATGGGCGACCGAATGCCTATTGTCAATAGCCGAATTATATTGAAATATAGTTCTATCATCGAGCAAGCCGCCGAATTTCGCTTTACGCTCAACCCCAAATCCCCCAACGAATCCCGACAACTCATTAATCTTTACACTGCGAAGTATCTTTTTAGAAGATGCAAGCGTGAATTCACATATCTCCCTGTCACCACACTTATTGGCACGCATCTCTACAACTCTATATATTTCCTCCTGAATCTCCGCACTCAACACTATTAGCAAATACTGCGCCAAGAAGGCCTCGACTTCCGATCCAGATGAAGACGTCGCATCGATATGCTGACGACACTCATCTAATGCTAGCCGCGTACGCAGAAGCCACTCCATGCCCTACACCTGAAACGCTTCTTTTGCAAGCAAGCCTCGAATGGCAACCTGCTTCTCATCACTAGTATTAAAAGATACCGCCGCAATAAAATCATCATCCCTCAATAAAGAATCGTAACCAGCACGAATTTTATCAACGGTAGGCCGGACGCCACTGAGTATCGCACCAAGAACAGCATCCGTAATTGCATAATTCAATCTTTGCCTGAGGTGAAAAGGCTTCTCACCCAACGCTTCAATCACCAAGTCAATAGTGCTTTCAAAACGCGTCGCGGCATCTTTAATGCGCGCGTTCAAATCATCAGCACTCATTCTTCGCGTCTCACGCATATGCCTATTTAGAAACTGCTTCATAGGCTTCTCATAATGAGCGCCATCATAGCCAAACGCCAACACCCGAAGCAATAACTCTGTGTCACGAAGCCGCTTGTCGGGCGCATCTTTTCCAAGAATCTTGCGCCACCCCTGATATTCATTGAGATGCTCAAGAAGCTGAAAATATTCGCCAAAATAAACACATTTTCGCACCTCCATTGGGTTAAGATTAACCCCCCCCAGTATTTAACCGCTCAAACACGTGATAAATACTTGAATCATCCTCCGGGTCTAATTGCTGCACAACAGTTGCTCTGAGCACTGTGTCGTGCAACTGAAAACGGTCCACCTCATCCAATTCATCAAAAGTCTTACCGTCCCACCTAGGCTGAACACCCTTAAGTCGAAATACCCTATCATCAAACCTAGACTCAAAGAATCGGATGGCACTGGTTATGCGCTGCTGGCCATCAATCACTTGCAGTCGATTTGTTTTTTTCTCCTTATAGAGAAAAACCCCAGGCACAGGAAGTCCCAAGAGGAAAGACTCAATCAACCTGCTAGCCTTAACGACATCCCAAACATAGTTCCTTTGGAAGGGCGGAATTATAAGCTGGCCATTTTTCTTCTTCTCGTGATAACCACTTAGGGTAAAGTCAGCTGGAAAAAAGGAAATTTGATATGGAGCAAGCATACCTTTTGATTCATCATCATCTTCCGTGTGCTCATAAAGCCACTCATCCTCCCTAACCACATTCGCTTCATCGACAGCATCTGGTGACATTCAAATCCTCCTGAAATAGCTTATAACGAGCTGCGCAAATAAATCACATATTTCGCCTGTACTCGCCACCCACATCGTATAGCGCATGGCTAATCTGCCCCAGGCTGTGCGTCTTCACCGCCTCCACCAGCGATTCAAACACATTCCGCCGCTCCCGCGCGGTCGCCTGTAGCGCCTTCAGCCCATCGGCAGCATAGCCGTTGCGGCTGCCCTGGTAGCCGGCCACGTTCTCGATCTGCTGCCCCTTCTCTTCTTCCGTCGAGCGGATCAACTCGATCTCGGTCGCCACTTCGCCGGCATGCTCCTTCGGCAGGAACATGTTGACGCCGACCAGCGGCAGGCTACCGTCGTGTTTCTTGTGTTCGTAGTACAGGCTTTCTTCCTGGATCTTGCCGCGCTGGTACATGGTGTCCATCGCGCCAAGCACGCCACCGCGCTCGCTGATCGCCTCGAACTCCTTGTACACGGCCTCTTCGACGATGTCGGTGAGCTTGTCGACGATGAAGCTGCCCTGCCACGGGTTCTCGCAGAAGTTCAGCCCCAGCTCCTTGTTGATGATCATCTGGATCGCCACCGCGCGGCGCACGCTTTCCTCGGTCGGGGTGGTGATGGCCTCGTCGTAGGCGTTGGTGTGCAGGCTGTTGCAGTTGTCGAACAGGGCGTACAGCGCCTGCAGGGTGGTGCGGATGTCGTTGAACTGGATTTCCTGGGCGTGCAGCGAACGGCCCGAGGTCTGGATGTGGTACTTCATCATCTGGCTGCGCTCGTTGGCGCCGTAGCGCTCGCGCATCGCGCGCGCCCAGATGCGGCGGGCGACGCGGCCGATGACGGTGTATTCCGGGTCCATGCCGTTGGAGAAGAAGAACGACAGGTTGGGCGCGAAGTCGTCGATCTTCATGCCGCGCGCGAGGTAGTACTCGACGATGGTGAAGCCGTTGGACAGGGTGAAGGCCAGCTGGCTGATCGGGTTCGCGCCGGCCTCGGCGATGTGGTAGCCGGAGATCGACACCGAGTAGAAATTGCGCACGCCGTGGTCGACGAAGTACTGCTGGATGTCGCCCATCATCCGCAGCGCGAATTCGGTGGAGAAGATGCAGGTGTTCTGCGCCTGGTCTTCCTTGAGGATGTCGGCCTGCACGGTGCCGCGCACGGTGGACAGCGTCTCGGCCTTGATGCGCGCGTAGGTGTCGGCGTCCACCAGCTGGTCACCGGTGACGCCGAGCAGGCCCAGGCCCAGGCCGTCGTTGGTCGGCGGCAGTTCGCCGTGGTACTGCGGGCGGGCGCGGCCGTCGAACATCGCCGCGATCTTCTTCCCGGCCTCGGCCCAGCGCGCCGGGTCGGCCTTCAGATACTTCTCCACCTGCTGGTCGATGGCGGTGTTCATGAACATCGCCAGGATCATCGGCGCCGGGCCGTTGATGGTCATCGACACCGAGGTAGTCGGCGCGCACAGGTCGAAGCCGGAGTACAGCTTCTTCATGTCGTCCAGCGTGGGAATGTTGACCCCGGAGTTGCCGATCTTGCCGTAGATGTCCGGGCGCGGCGCCGGGTCCTCGCCGTACAGGGTGACGCTGTCGAAGGCGGTGGACAGGCGCGCGGCCGGCTGGCCGACGCTCAGGTAATGGAAGCGGCGGTTGGTGCGCTCGGGCGTGCCTTCGCCGGCGAACATGCGGATCGGGTCCTCGCCGCTGCGGCGGTACGGATACACGCCGCCGGTGTACGGATAGGAACCGGGCAGGTTCTCCTTCTGCAGGAACACCAGCAGTTCGCCCCAGCTGCGGTAGGTGGGCGCGGCGATCTTGGGGATCTGCTGGTGGCTGAGCGACTGGCGGTAGTTCTCCACGCGGATGGTCTTGCCGCGCACCTGGTATTCGTTGACCTCGTCGGTGATCGACTTCAGCCGCGCCGGCCATTCGCGCAGCAGCCGCAGCGCCTCCGAATCCAGCGATTGCACCGCGTCGTTGTAGCGCTGGCGCAGGGTGCGCAGGCTGGTGTCGCCGGCACCGTCGGTCAGCGCGTCGACCGGGTACAGGTCCAGCGCCTTCGGCAACGCGGCATTGCCCAGCTCCTTCAACGCCTGCCAGCAGCCCTGCGCGCGCTCGGCAACGTCCGCCTGCGATTCGATGCGGGCATTGATCGAACGGCCCTGCTCGGCGATCTCGGCCAGGTAGCGCACGCGGCTGCCGGGGATCAGCACGGTGGCTCGCGGCTCCTTCAAGGTGGTGTCGATGGCCGGGGCGAAATCGCAGTGCCCCTCCCCTCCCGCTTCCCCGTTCCCCATTCCCCGCTTGTCGCGCAACAACCGGCACAGGTTGGCGAACATCCAGCTGATGCCCGGGTCGTTGAACTGCGAGGCGATGGTCGGGTAGACCGGCACGTCCTCGTCCTTCATCGTGAACGCCACGCGGTTGCGCTTCCACTGCTTGCGCACGTCGCGCAGCGCGTCCTCGGCGCCGCGCTTGTCGAACTTGTTGAGCACCACCAGTTCGGCGTAGTCGAGCATGTCGATCTTTTCCAGCTGGCTCGGCGCGCCGAAATCGCTGGTCATCACGTACATCGGGAAATCGACCAGGTCGACGATCTCCGAATCGCTCTGGCCGATGCCGGCGGTCTCGACGATGACCAGGTCGTAGGCCAGCGAGCGGAGGAAGCCGATGCAGTCGCGCAGCACCGTGTTGACCGCCGCGTGCTGGCGGCGGGTGGCCATCGAGCGCATGTACACGCGCGGGCTGCGCAGCGCGTTCATGCGGATGCGGTCGCCCAGCAGCGCGCCGCCGGTGCGGCGGCGGGTCGGATCGACCGAGACCACCGCGATGCGCATCTGCGGGAAGCTGGCCAGGAACCGGTTGAGCAGTTCGTCGGTGACGCTGGACTTGCCGGCGCCGCCGGTGCCGGTGATGCCGATGACCGGGGCAAGCCGGGAATGGGCAACGGGGAACGGGGAATCGCCGTCCACCCTGGCCCAGTGTTTGCGCAGCTTCTCGAGCTCGGCGTCGCTGAAGCGGCCGTCCTCCAGCGCGCTGAGCATGCGGCCGATGCCGATCTCGTCATTGATGTCGGGCCTGGCGGAAACATCCCCTTCCCCGTTCCCGATTCCCTGTTCCCGCGTGCCCCCGGCGCGCACCACCACGTCCTGGATCATCTCCACCAGCCCCATCTTCATGCCGTCGTTGGGGTGGTAGATGCGTTCGACGCCGTAGTCCTGCAGCTCGCGGATCTCCTCCGGGGTGATGGTGCCGCCGCCGCCGCCGAACACGCGGATGTGGCCGGCGCCGCGCTCGCGCAGCATGTCCACCATGTACTTGAAGTACTCCACGTGGCCGCCCTGGTAGGACGACAGCGCGATGGCGTCGGCGTCTTCCTGCAGCGCCGCGCGCACCACGTCCTCGACCGAGCGGTTGTGGCCCAGGTGGATCACTTCCGCGCCCTGCGCCTGGATCAGCCGGCGCATGATGTTGATGGCCGCGTCGTGGCCGTCGAACAGGCTGGCGGCGGTGACGAAGCGCAGCGGGCTGGTGTCCGTCTGCGTCTGCGGGAGGTGGGGGGCGGGCGTGCTCATGGGCCGTGCGACATCTCGGTTTCTGTTGAAACCGATGATAGGGCCGCATGCCGCACAGGTCAGGTTGCAGCGCAGCGTGACCTTGCCGCGGCATCGGCCTTCCCGGAGCGGCGCCGGGGCGTCCGGCGGCGTGAACATCCCGCGGCCGCCGAATGCATTAGAATGGCCGCCCGCGACCCGTCACCCCAACGACGAAGTCGCATTTTTGTTTTCTGGCCCGCCAGTTGCCTGCAGGATCACGGACGTTGTCGCAGTAACGCCTATCGGAGCTTCCATGCTTTTCGAAACCCTCGCCACTTCCGGCCACGAACAGGTCGTGTTCTGCCATAACCGCGATGCCGGCCTGAAGGCGATCATCGCCATCCACAACACCACGCTGGGCCCGGCCCTGGGCGGGGTGCGCATGCGTCCCTACGCCAACAGCGACGACGCCCTGCGCGACGTGCTGCGGCTGAGCCGCACCATGACCTACAAGAACGCGCTGGCCGGGCTGAACGTCGGCGGCGGCAAGGCGGTGATCATCGGCGATCCGCGCACCGACAAGAGCGAGGTGCTGTTCCGCGCCTTCGGCCGCCAGGTCGAGGCGCTGGGCGGGCGCTACATCACCGCCGAGGACGTCGGCAGCGACGTCAACGACATGGAGCAGATCTACCTGGAGACCGGCTACGTGACCGGCGTGCACCAGGTCCATGGCGGCTCCGGCGACCCGGCCCCGTTCACCGCCTACGGCGCGCTGCAGGCGCTGATGGCCTCGATCAACCGCAAGTTCGGCCACGAGGAAGTGGGCAAGGTCAGCATCGCCGTGCAGGGCCTGGGTCACATCGGCATGGAACTGGTGAAGCTGCTGCGCGAGCGCGGCGCCAAGCTGTACGTGACCGACCTGGACCCGGTGCTGGTGCAGCGCGCGGTCACCGAGTACGGCTGCGAGGCGGTCAAGCCCGACGCCATCTACGACGTGGCCGCCGACGTGTTCGCGCCCTGCGCGATGGAAGGCGCCGTCGGCATGGAGACGCTGGACCGGCTCAAGGCCAAGGTCATCTGCGGCACCGCCAACAACCAGCTGGCCAGCCACGCGGTGGGCGACGAGCTGTACAAGCGCGGCGTGCTGTGGGCGCCGGACTATGCGGTCAACGCCGGCGGCGTGATGAACGTGTCGCTGGAGATCGACGGCTACAACCGCGAGCGCGCCATGCGCCTGATCCGCAGCATCTACCACAACCTCGGCCGCATCTTCGACCAGTCCGAACGCGACGGCGTCTCGCCGCAGCGCGCGGCCGACCGCATCGCCGAGGCGCGCATCGAATCCATCGGCAAGCTGAAGATGCCGCTGGGCCGCGCCGCGCCGCGCATGAGCCGCCTGCGCGGCGAATAAGCGCGGCATCGTGGAACAAGAAAAAGGCGGGCGACAGCGTCGTCCGCCTTCTCGTGCCCGCCGCCGGGAACTCAGAACGCGCGCAGCAACCGCAACGACACCTGCCGGTTGTCCTGGCGCCCGCCGAAGCGCTGGTCGTAGCCCAGCGACAGGCGCGCATCGCGTGTCAGCCAGCCATCGAACGACACCCCGACCAACCCCGACGCCGGCGCGGGCTGCAGGCCCTGCAGCGGCGCCCAGGCGTCGATGCCGGTGAAGCGCGCGGACAACGCGGTGCCGCTGGCGGACAGCGACTGCTGCCATTCGGCATACCCGTTCACTTCCAGTGCGCGCCAGCGGTAGTTGCCGCGCAGTCCAGCCAGCGCGCGCGCCTGGCTGGAGCGCCAGTCGCCGGCGCTCAGCCCGAAACCGTAGCCGCCCTGCTCGTGGAAGGCATCGCTGTCGATGCGGGCGTAGTCGACGCCGAGATAAGGCGTGAACGAGGCGGCCGCGCCGCCGAAGCGGTAGCCCGCCTCGAGGCTGCCGGCCAGGAAGCGGCCGTCGTACTGCGCCTGCACGCCGGCGCGCTCGCCGCCGAGCAGCAGGCCACGGTCCAGCTCGCGCTGGTAGCGGCCGATGCCGAGCTGTCCCAGCGCGTAGGCCCGTCCCCACTGCTGCCCGGCGTAGAAGCGCGCCTGGGTCTGGCGGTCGCGGCCCCTGTCGCCGGCCACGCCGCCGGCCAGTTCGGCCTGCATCTGTCCGAAGGCGACGCCTACCCGCGCCTCGCCGATGCCGGTCTCGCGGCCCAGCATCCATCCGCCCAGGCGGTAGTCGCTGCCGGCATACCCGCCCTGCCCGCCACCGCCCAGCGAACGCGACCAGGCGCCGTCGGCGCGGCTGCCGCCCTCGCCGAACTGCGCCGACAGCGCGCGCCGGTTCATGTCGATGCCGTCGAAGGTCATCGCCGTCGCCAGGGCATGCGCCTCGCCCGACAGGCTGCGCAGGGTCGCCACGGCCGCCTGCTGGCCCGGGCTCTGCTGGATGGCTGCCGCGGCGCGGATGAAGCCGCCGGCGACCGGGCCGCTGCCCTGCTGCGCGTCGAGCTGACGGAACGCCTGCTCCACCCGCGCCGCAGCGCCCAGTGCCGCCGGGCTGATGCCGGCGATCGAGCGCGCGGCGGCGTTGACGTCGATGCGTTCGATGTCCATCCACGCCTGGGTGCTGCTGTACCCGAGCGCGGCCTTCAGGAATACGCCCGATGCGGATGTCAGTGCGTCGAAACGGCCGGTGAGGCCGCCATCGGCGGTCAGCACGTACTCGCGCGCCTGGGTGACGTAGCCCTGGCGCACGCCCAGCACGTGCACGTCGCCGCCCTGCAGCGTGGCGCTGCCGCCGACCTGCAGCTGGCCGTTGCCCAGCGTCAGCGCCAGCCGCCCGCCGGGCAGCTGCACGTAGTCGCCCGCCACCCGCATGCCACCCTGCGCGGCGCCGGCCGCATCCAGCTCGACCACGCCGGCATTGCGCAGGTCCGCGCCCATCCATGCGGTGCCGGCCAGGCGCCCGCCACTTTCCACGGACACATCGGAATGGTGCAGGTCGCCGGCCAGCACCAGGGTGCCCTGCTGGATGCGGGTAGCGCCGGTGTAGTCCAGCGGCAGCCCGGCGTTGCCCAGCGTCAGCGTGCCGCCGCCGCGCTTGACCAGCCCGCCGCTGCCGGTGAGCGCGTTGCTCCAGGTAGAACTGCCCTCCAGGGCGACGGTGACGTCGCCCCAGTCGAACTTCGCCGGCCCCTGCACCGCCTTGCCGACGTTGAGCAGGCCATAGCCGAACACGGCGTCCGGCCCCGGATCGCCCAGGTCGGTGGCGGTGCCCAGCAGCGTCTGCCGCACCAGGTTGTTGTCGAAATATGGGAACGCCTGCCACACCAGCGCCGCCGCGCCGGACACCAGCGGCGCCGCATACGAGGTGCCGCTGCCGAAGTAATACGAGAGATTCGATGCCGTGGCATTGGCGCCGAGGAACGCGGCGGTGCCCGGCGCGACCAGGCAGTAGTTCCTCGCCACGCCGCAGGCGTTGGAGTAGTCGGCCAGGCGGCCGGGGTTCGCCGTGTCCAGCGCCGCCACCGCCAGCCAGCCGCGCTCCAGGTCGGCCGCCGGGTGCGTGCCGCCGTCGCCCGGCTGGCTCGGCAGCGCGGCCATGTCGCCGGGGTTGGCGCGCGCTTCGTTGCCGGTGGCGAACACCACCAGCCCGTCGTTGCCGACGATGAAAGGGCGGTACTCGGCGGCGATTTCCGCCGTCACGTTCGCGCGGGTCCAGTACAGGCCGCCCCAGGAGTTGTTCATGATGCGCACGCCGGCGCGGATCAGGTCGTCGTGGATGCCGGCCATGCCCAGCCCGCCGGTCACCTCGTTGCCCTGGCCGGAGCCGTCGTCCTTGGGCCGTTCGTCGTTGATGATGCGCGCCGAGACGATCTGCGCCCCCGGCGCGATGCCCCCGGGCCATTGCCCGGTGGCGGCGCCGGCGGCCAGCTGCGCCACCGTGGTGCCGTGGCCGACCACGTCGTCCACCGCCAGGTTGTTCCTGCGCGGGTCCACGTAGCTGAAGTTGGCCAGCACCCGCCCGGCCAGCGCGGGGTGGTTGCGCATCACGCCCGAATCGACCACGCCGATGCGGATGCCGGCGCCGGTGAAACCGGCCGCCTGCGCGGCCTTGGCGTTGGTCAGCGCCAGGTGCGCGTCCATCGCCGGCTGCGGCGTGGTCGGGGTGGGCGGTGGCGTGGTCGGCGGCGGGTTGACCGGTGGCGGCGTGGACTTGGTGCCGCCGCCCCCGCCGCAGGCGGCCAGGACCAGCGTCAAAGAAGCGGCCAGTACGTTGCGGCCCCGCGGTGCGCTGCGCATCTGCTCTTCCCCAATGGCTCGCCGGACACCGATGTGTGTTCAGGTATTGCCATCGGCCGGCCATGCGATGGCACACCTTCTATACTGCAACGACAAACCGCTGTCTGCCCGGATGTGCCGTTGGTCCAATGGGCACGCCGCCAGCGGCTTTCGATAATCGTTGCAGGATACAACCGAGACCGCACATGTCCGACATCGTCATCGCCGCCGCAAAGCGCACCGCCATCGGCTCCTTCCTCGGCCAGTTCAACGGCGTCCCCACCCCGACCCTCGGCGCCACCGCGATCCGCGCGGCCATGGAGCAGTCCGGCGTCGCCGCCGCCGACGTCTCCGAAGTGATCATGGGCTGCGTGCTGCCTGCCAACCTGGGCCAGGCGCCGGCGCGCCAGGCCTCGCTCGCCGCCGGCCTGCCGACCAGCACCGGCTGCACCACGCTCAACAAGGTGTGCGGTTCGGGCATGAAGGCCGTCATGCTCGGCCACGACCTGATCAAGGCCGGCTCGGCCACCGTCGTCGTCGCCGGCGGCATGGAGTCCATGTCCAACGCGCCGCACATGATCCCAAACTCGCGCACCGGCAACCGCTACGGCAACTTCCAGGCGGTGGACCACATGGCCTGGGACGGCCTGACCAATCCCTACGACGGCCAGGCCATGGGCGTGTTCGCCGAAGGCACGGTCGCCAAGTTCGGCTTCACCCGCGAGGAGCAGGACGCCTACGCGATCGAGTCGGTCAGGCGCGCCCAGGCCGCGCAGGCCGGCGGCGCGTTCGAGGGCGAGATCGTCCCGGTCAAGGTCGCCACCCGCAAGGGCGAGGCCGAGTTCGACCAGGACGAGCAGCCGGGCAAGTCCGACATCGCCAAGATCCCGACCCTGAAACCGGCCTTCAAGAAGGACGGCAGCGTGACCGCGGCCAGTTCGTCCAGCATCTCCGACGGCGCTGCCGCCGTGGTGCTGCTGGCCGCCGACGAGGCCGCACGCCGCGACGTGCAGCCGCTGGCGCGCATCGTCGCCCACGCCACCTTCTCGCAGGAGCCGGAATGGTTCACCACCGCGCCGATCGGCGCGATCAGGCAGGTGCTGGACAAGGCCGGCTGGAAGATCGACGAGGTGGACCTGTTCGAGATCAACGAAGCCTTCGCCGTGGTGGCGATGGCGCCGATCCGCGAACTGGGCATCCCGCACGCCAAGGTCAACGTCAACGGCGGCGCCTGCGCGCTGGGCCATCCGATCGGCGCTTCCGGCGCGCGGCTGGTGGTCACGCTGGTGAACGCCCTGCGCAAGCGCGGCCTCAAGCGTGGCATCGCCTCGCTGTGCATCGGCGGCGGCGAAGCGACGGCCATCGCCATCGAATTGATTTAATTGGGATTAATACCTTTTTCTCAAAAATGAATGCGCGTTCGCTTGACAGTCGAAATCGGCTTGTCATCATGTTTAAGGCGCGCAATGGCGCGTTGCCTAATCTAACGACGAGGATTCACACAATGAGCATCAACAAGCTGCTGATCGCGATGGCCCTGGGCCTGGCTCTGGCCGCCTGCTCGAAGCAGGAAGCTGCCCAGGACGCCGCTGCTTCGGCCAACGAAGCCGCCACCGACGCCCAGGCCGCCGCCGACCAGGCTGCTGCCGCCGGCGCCCAGACCGCCGACGCCGCCCAGGCTGCTGCCGACACCGCCGCCACCGCTGCTGACGCCGCTGGTGACGCCGCTGCCGCCGCCGCTGGCGCCGCTACCGACGCCGCTGCCGGCGCCGCTGCCGACGCTGCCAAGGCTGCTGAAGACGTGGCCGACAAGGCCAAGGACGCTGCTGAAGAAGCCAAGAAGTAATAACTTCTTCTTCGACGCAAGTCTGAAAAGCCGCTGGTTCGCCAGCGGCTTTTTTGTTGCCCGATCCACGGCGGCAAACCTTCCATCGACCTGCGATGCCTGCCGGAACTCGTCGCGGCGGTTGGTTCACGTCCGCCGCCCATGCAGGGCGCCGGCAGATGTATCGGGATCGCCATCGGCCATCTGCCCTTCCGCGTGGCCGTTCCGGCCGCTGGCGCAGTACGTGGCGCCCTCCTTCCGGCCAGGCGGCATGACTCCTCCAGCGGGTACACGCCCGCGCGCCATCGCCGCGGCGTTGACGCAATCTGAATCCGCGTCCTCCTACGCTGCGCGCGTCGTCCCCCAACATCAGGAGAACGCAATGAAGATCCTTGTCCCGCTGCTGGCCGGCAGCCTTGTGCTGGCACTGGCCGCCTGCAACAACCCCGATGCCGAACAGGCCAAGCGCGATGCGGAGGCCGCCGCCGACCATGCCGCCGATGCCGCACGCAGCGCCGGCGAATCGGCCGCCGATGCGGCGCGCACGGCGGCCGACCGTGCGGCCGACGCCACCCGCGAAGCGGCCGCCAAGTCCGAGCAGGCGCTGGACCGCGCGGCCGATGCGACCCGCTCGGCTTCGGACGACGCCGCCGTCAAGGCCAAGGAAGCGGCGGCCGATGCCAGCGCCGCGACCGCCAACGCCGCGCAGAAGGTCGCCGACCATGCGCACGATGCGGCCGAGAAGGCGCGCGAGAAGGCCGACGACGCCAAGCGCTGATCCGTCGCATAGGTAACCGAGGGCACGCAGAGCCCTCGTCAGGTCGCCCCTCTCCAGTGCGAGAGGGGCGGCAGGATACGAAGAGGTCCGTTCCAGCCACGCCGGTACGCCCCCGATCGACGGGAATGCAGCGGAGCCGGCCTTCCCGCTCCCGCTGGAACAGCGAACGGCGGAACTGCATGGCGGGAAGCCCGCCGCCCCCGCTCCTTGCGTGTGACTTGCACGGGGCCGATGGATCGGACGGCACCGTCGGCCTGCATCCACTCCCGCGGATGAGCCGGAGAAAGTGCCGCGCTCGACCTACAACGCCTGCACCGGGTTCTTCGCCGCGCCCGGGATCGCGGTGTCCTCGCCGCGCGTGCGCCATCGCGCGAGGTCGCGGCTGCGCGAGGCGAGCGCGCTTTCCCACAGCTGGTAGGCGTCCTCGCCGAGCATCAGGCGCACCGGTGCCTCGCCGCTTTCCACCATGTCCACGACCACCCGCATGCCCTTGGCCGGATCGCCCATCTGCCGGCCATCCTGATCGGCGAAGTAGTCGTCCATGCCCGCGTCCAGCGCCGCATAGTCGGCGATGCGGCCCGCCGCGCGCATGGCGGCCGCGCCGGCGAAACCGGTGCGGAAGGCGCCCGGCTCGACCAGGGTGACGCCGATGCCGAACGGCGCGACCTCGTGGTGCAGCGCTTCGGTGAAGCCTTCCAGCGCGAACTTGGACGCGTTGTACAGGCCGCTGCCGGGGAAGGCCACCAGGCCGGCGATGCTGGTCAGGTTGAGGATGCGCCCGGACCGCCGCGCGCGCATCTGCGGCAATACCTCGCGCGACAGTCCGGCGGCGGCGAAGAAGTTCAGCTCCAGGTTGGCGCGTATCTGCGCGGAGGTGAATTCCTCCAGCGCGCCGTAGGCGCCGGCACCGGCGATGTTGGCCAGCACGTCGATGTGGCCGAACCTGCCGGCGGCGGCCTCCAGCACGGCGGCGCGCGCGGCGGCGTCGGTCACGTCCAGCCGCAGCGGCAGCGCGCGTTCGCCGTACGCGGCGGCGATGGCCTGCAGCGGCTCCAGGCGGCGCGCGGCCAGCACGGCGTTGTCGCCCCGGGCCAGCACCTGTTCGGCCAGGGCCTTGCCGAAACCGGACGAGGCGCCGGTGATGAACCATGTCTTGCTCATGTCGTTTCCTTGAAGAAGGGAGAGTGGCCGGCAATCAGGCCGGCCGGGTGCGGCACGGCGCGGCCATTCCCGGCGGCAGGCGCCGGGAGGACCGGAGAACGATGGGAAAAGCCGTGGACCGCGCGCAGCACCCGCAACAGCGCCGCGTGCGGAGGCTCAGACGCCCAGGTGCCTGCGGTAGAACGGCACCAGCTGCGCCAGCGCCTGGCCGGTGGCTTCCGGCTTGTCGTACAGGTCGTAGTGGCTGGCGCCCGCGACGATCTGCAGACTCTTGTGCTGCGAGCGCGCCCGGCGATGCAGCTCGAAACCGTCGCGGTAGGAGCCGAAGCCGCCCGGCACGCTGCCGATGACGATGTGCAGCGGCTGGGTCAGCAGCACCTCGGCAAGATGGAAGGCGTCCCAGCCCACGGCGGCGGCGGTGCTGGAAAAGCGCAGCCTGTTCGGCGAGCCCGGCTGCCGGCCGCGCGGCGTGGTGTAGTACTGCACGGCCTCGACGATGTCGATGTCGTCCAGCCCGGCCTGCGCACGCTCGGCCTCGGAGCCCGGGATGTAGCCGACGACCAGCGGCTCGGCACCGCGCGCCTCGGCGGTGCGCTGGGCGGCGATGGCGTCCAGCGTCCGGATCGCCGCGTCCGGCGACATGTCGCCTTCGCGCATCAGCCGGCCGTAGTTGGCGGCCACCACGGTGCCTACCGCCTTGAAGCGGCGTTCGGTCATCGCCGCGCTGACGGCATAGCCGCCGCCACCGCACACGCCCAGCACACCGATGCGCTCCTCATCGACGTAGGGCAGCGTGACCAGGTAATCGACCGCGCAGCGGAAATCCTCCACGCGGGTGGCCGGGTCTTCGCTGTACCTCGGCTCGCCGCCGCTGGCGCCCTGGGTGGAGGCGTCGAAGGCCAGGGTGATAAAGCCCTCCCTGGTCAGCGCCTCGCCGTAGAGGGCGCCGGAGGTCTGCTCCTTGCAGCTGCTGATCGGGTGCGCGCAGACGATGGCGGCGTATTTCCTGCCGGGGTCGAAGCCCTCGGGCAGGCGCAGGGTGGCGGCCACGTCCCAGGTGCGGTTCCTGAAGGCGATGGCTTGCTGGGTGCTCATGGAAATATTCCTCTTCATCCGGTGGGTGCGTTACAGGCGGCTCCCGAAGAACGGGCTGGGCCGGGGCACCGCCTCGCCGCCCCGTTCCGGCGGGGTCGTTGGCGAAAGTGGTGGCCGGCATGGCGGTTTCCTCGTGGCCGGTGGCCAGGGCGGGCCCCGGCGCCGGATGCACAGGTTAGGGACATTGCATTACCGCGATAATCCCGGAAAATCCTGTTGTACTTATCAGGAAATCTTCTCAATGACCGGCAGCACGCTCAAGGAACTGACCGCGTTCCTGATGGTGGCCGAGGAGGCCAACTTCACCCGCGCCGCCGCGCGCCTGGGCGTGTCGCAGTCGGCGCTCAGCCAGGTGATACGCACGCTGGAGACGCGGCTGGAACTGCGGCTGTTCACCCGCACCACCCGCAGCGTGGCGCTGACCGAGGCAGGCGAGCGCCTGCGCTCGCTGGTCGGGCCGGCGATGGACGAGATCGAGGCCGGGCTGTCGCGGATCGGCGAGCTGCGCGGCAAGCCGGCCGGCACGCTGCGCCTGAACGCCGACGAGTTCGCCGTGCACAACGTGCTGATGCCGGCCATCGCGCCGATGCTGGCGCAGTACCCGGACATCCGCGTCGAGCTGACCACCGACTACGCCCGCTCCGACATCGTCAGCGGCCGCTTCGACGCCGGCGTGCGCCGCGGCGGGCTGGTGGCGCGCGACATGATCGCCATGCGCATCAGCCCGCCGATCCCGATGGCGGTGGTCGCCACGCCCGCCTACCTGGCCGCTCACTTCACCCCGCAGCGGCCGCAGGAACTGGTGGACCTGAACTGCGTGGGCCTGCGCCTGCCCACCCATGGCGAGATCTACGCCTGGACCTTCACCCGTGGCCGCCGCGACCAGCGGGTGAAGCCCGAGGGCCAGGTGGTGGTCAACGGCATCGGCGCCACCTGCCAGGCGGCCCTGCAGGGCATCGGCCTGGCCTACCTGCCGCTGCACCATGCCCAGCCCTGGCTGGAATCCGGGCAACTGGTCGAGGTGCTGGCGGACTGGCGCAAGACCTACGAGCCCTACCACCTCTACTACCCCAACCGCCGCCCCGCCTCGCCGGCGTTCTCGCTGCTGCTGCAGGCGCTGCGCGGGAACCTGGAACGGATGGAAGCGCAGGACGCGCCGCAGCCCCCGGCATGAACCGCCGTTGCCCGTTTCATCCGGCGCGAAAAGGGCAGCGCCGTCAATCCTCCGGCAACGCGCGCTCCAGGAAGGCGGCGAACGGCACGCGCGCATCCAGCATGCCGTAGGCCGGCGGCGCGCCGTGCGCCAGCCGCGCGCCGATGAACGCCGCAGCGACCGGACTGCCCGCGCGCAGCAGGGTCGCGGCCTGCAGCAGGATCGCCAGCGAGGCGGCGACCCGCCGCGCCGCGGACTCGGCCACCGCCGCCTCGTCCAGCGTCCGCCGCAGGGCATCGAGCGCGGCGTCGTAGGCCGCTTCGCTGCCGCGGACCTGTTCCAGCTCGCGCAGCAGCGCCTGCCGCGACGCCGGCTCGCGCGACAGCGCGCGCAGCACGTCCAGGCACTGCACGTTGCCGCTGCCTTCCCAGATCGAGTTGAGCGGCGCCTGCCGGTACAGGCGCGGCAGCATCGAGTCCTCGATGTAGCCGGCGCCGCCCAGGCATTCCTGCGCCTCGTTGACGAAGCCGGAGGCGCGCCGGCAGATCCAGAACTTGCCCACCGCCGTGGCGACGCGCGCGAACGCGGCTTCGTCCGGATCGTGCGCGGCCGCATCCACCGCGCGCGCGACGCGCAGCGCCAGCGCGGTGGACGCCTCCGATTCCAGCGCCAGGTCGGCCAGCACGTTGGCCATCAGCGGCTGGTCGACCAGGCGCCGGCCGAAGGCGTTGCGATGCCGGACATGGTGCAGCGCCTGGGCGAGCGCCATGCGCATTTCCGCGGCGGCGCCGAGCATGCAGTCCAGGCGCGTGAGCATGACCATCTCGATGATGGTCGCCACGCCGCGCCCTTCCTCGCCGATGCGCCGCGCGCGGGCGCCGCAGAACTCGACCTCGCTGGAGGCATTGGCCCAGTCGCCGAGCTTGTCCTTCAGCCGCATCAGCCGGAAGGCGTTGCGGGTGCCGTCTGGCAGCCGCCGCGGCAGCAGGAAACAGCTCAGCCCACCCGGCGCCTGCGCCAGCACCAGCCAGCCGTCGGACATCGGCGCGGAGAAGAACCACTTGTGCCCGACCAGCGAATAGTCGCCCTCCTCCGCCAGCGGCGTGGCCAGCGTGCGGTTGCTGCGCACGTCCGAGCCGCCCTGCTTCTCGGTCATGCCCATGCCCACGGTGATGCCGGCCTTGTGGGCGATGGGCACGTCGCGCGGGTCGTAGTGCGGCGCGGCGGCCTTGGCCGCCCACTCGGCCAGCGCCGGCTCGCGCCGCAGCACCGCCACCGCGGCGTGGGTCATGGTCAGCGGGCAGCTGCTGCCGGCCTCGGCCTGGTGGTGCAGGAAGCTCAGCGCGGCGCGCGCAACGTGCGCGCCCGCCCGCGGCTGCGACCACGACAGCCCGGCCACGCCGTGCGCCTTGGCCACGTCCATCAGCCGGTGCCAGGCCGGGTGGAAGTCCACGGTGTCGATGCGGTGGCCCTGCGCATCGTGGGTGCGCAGCAGCGGCCGCTGCCGGTTGGCGTCGAAGCCGAGCAGGTACAGTTCGCCGCCGGCCAGCGCGCCGTAGGCGTCCAGCTCGGCGGCGAACGCCCCGCCGCCCTCGCGCGCGACCGCCTCGCGCAGCGCGATGTCGTCGCGCCACAGGTTGCGCTCGGGAAACGGCGGCGGCTGGTTGTGGACCACGTGGGTCTCGAACGGCGCGGTCGCGTCGGTCATCGTTCCACCTCCCGAGGGTGCGGCCAGTGCATTGTGCCGCAGCGGGCGTTCTCGCCGCCTGCACGAAGCGCCCGGCACAGTCGGGCGCATGTCCAGCCAAGACGACCTGGTGGTGCTGCGGCCGGAAGGGCTGTATTGCCCGGCCGGCGATTTCCATATCGACCCATGGCGGCCGGTGGCGCGCGCGGTCATCACCCACGCCCACGGCGACCACGCGCGGCCGGGCATGGGCCGCTACCACTGCGCGCGGCCCGGCCTTTCGCTGCTGCGCTGGCGGCTGGGCGAGGACGCGGTCATCGAGGCGCACGACTACGGCCAGCGCTTCGGCCTGGGCGGGGTGGAGGTGTCGCTGCATCCGGCCGGGCACGTGCTCGGCTCGGCGCAGGTACGCATCGACGACGGCCGCCAGGTCTGGGTGGCCTCGGGCGACTACAAGCGCCAGCCGGACCCGACCTGCGCGCCGTTCGAGCCGCTGCGCTGCGACACCTTCATCACCGAGGCCACCTTCGCGCTGCCGGTCTACCGCTGGCCGGACACCGCCGCGGTGGCCGCCGACATCCTGCAGTGGCGCGCCGAGTGCGAGGCGCGCGGCGAGGCGGCCGTGCTGCTGTGCTACGCGCTGGGCAAGGCGCAGCGGCTGCTGGCCGAACTGCAGCGGCTGGACGCGCCCACGGTGTGGCTGCATGGCGCCATCGCCAATGGCGTGCGCGCCTACCGCGACGCCGGCGTGGCCCTGCCCGGATGCGAGACGGTCGCCGAGCAGGAGCGCCGCGCCGACGCCGCCGGGCGGCTGGTGCTGGCCCCGCCCTCGGTGGCCGGCGGCACCTGGCTGCGCCGCTTCGGCCACTGGCAGCTGGGCTTCGCCTCGGGCTGGATGCGGCTGCGCGGCAACCGCCGGCGGCGCAACCTGGACCGCGGCTTCGTCGTCTCCGACCACGCCGACTGGCCGGCGCTGCTGGCCACCATCGAACAGACCGGCGCGCGCCGGGTGATCGCCACCCACGGCGACAGCGACGCGCTGATCCGCTACCTGCAGGACCGGGGCGTGGCCGCCGAAACCTTCCGCACCGGCTACGGGGACGAGGAATGAAGGCGTTCGCGCGGCTGTACCAGCGGCTGGACCGCAGCACCGCCACCGGCGACAAGCGCGCCGCGCTGGTGGACTACTTCCGCCACGCCGACGCCCACGACGCCGCCTGGGCGCTGCACCTGCTCGCCGGCGGCAAGGTCGGCGGCGCCCGCCGCAAGCTGGCCACCACCACCGAGCTGCGCGCCTGGGTGGCGGCCGAGGCCGGGCTGCCGGACTGGCTGGTGGCCGACAGCCACGACCACGTCGGCGACCTGGCCGAGACCCTGACCCTGCTGCTGGACGACCCGCCGCATGCGGCGCCCGACGCCTCGCTGGCCACGTGGATCGAGCGCCGCCTGCTGCCGGCCGCCAACCAGCCCGAACCCGAGCGCCGCGCCGCGGTGGTGGCCGGCTGGCGCGCGCTGGCCTACCCGGAGCGGCTGGTGTTCAACAAGCTGCTGACCGGCGCGCTGCGCGTGGGCGTGTCGCAGCGGCTGGTGCAGCAGGCGCTGGCCGAGTGGTCGGGGCTGGACATCGCGCGCATCGCCCAGCGCATGCTCGGCGGCTGGACGCCGTCGCCGGCGTTCCTGCCGCGGCTGCTCTCGCCCGCGGAGTCGCCGGAGGACCGCCGCCAGCCCTACCCGTTCTTCCTCGCCTCGCCATTGCAGGGCGAACCCGAAGCGCTGGGAGCGGCGCAGGACTGGCTGCTGGAATGGAAGTGGGACGGCATCCGCCTGCAGCTGCTGCGGCGCGATGGCGAGGTGGCGCTGTGGTCGCGCGGCGAGGAACGGCTGGACGGCCGCTTCCCGGAGATCGAGCAGGCCGCCGCGGCGCTGCCCGACGGCTGCGTGATCGACGGCGAGCTGCTGGCCTGGCAGCCGGACGCGGACGCGCCGCTGCCGTTCTCCGCGTTGCAGACCCGCATCCAGCGGCGCAAACCCGGCGCGGCGACGCTGCGCGCGGCGCCGACGCGGCTGCTGGCCTTCGACCTGCTGGAACTGGACGGCCGCGACCTGCGCGAATTGCCGCTGGCTTGGCGCCGTGCGCAGCTGGAAACGCTGCTCGATACCCTGGGCGACCCGCGCCTGCAGGCCTCGCCGCGGTTGCTGCCCGACGACTGGGCGCAGGCCGCGGCGCTGCGCGCCGGCTCGCGCCAGCGCGGCGTCGAGGGGCTGATGCTCAAGCGGCTGGCCTCGCCTTACCAGTCCGGGCGCCGCCGCGGCGACTGGTGGAAGTGGAAGATCGACCCACTCACCGTGGACGCGGTGCTGCTGTACGCGCAGGCCGGCCACGGCCGCCGCAGCACCCTGCATACCGACTACACCTTCGGCCTGTGGGACGAAGGCCGCCTGGTGCCGGTGGCCAAGGCCTATTCCGGGCTGGACGACAGCGAGATCGCCGCCCTGGACCGCTGGATCCGCGCCCACACCCTGGAGCGCTTCGGCCCGGTGCGCAGCGTGCCGCCGGAACAGGTGTTCGAATTAGCGTTCGAGGGCGTCAACCGCAGCAGCCGGCACAAGTCCGGGGTGGCGGTGCGCTTCCCGCGCATCCTGCGCTGGCGCCAGGACAAGCGCGCGGCCGACGCCGACGCGCTGGCCGCGCTGCTGGACCTGGCGCGATGACGCCAGCGCAGGCGCAGGCCGCGCTCGGTGCCTGGTTCGCCAGCCGCGGCTGGAAGCCGCTGCCGTTCCAGCGCGCGATGTGGCGCCATTACCTGGCCGGCGACTCCGGGCTGCTGCTGACCCCGACCGGCAGCGGCAAGACCCTGGCGGTCTACGGCGGTCCCCTGCTGCAGGCGCTGCAGGAACAAACCCCACCGCGCCGGCGCGGCGCCGCACGGCCGTTGCAGGTGCTGTGGGTGACGCCGCTGCGGGCGCTGGCCGGCGACACCGCGCTGGCGCTGCGCGCGCCGCTGCAGGCGCTCGGGCTGGACTGGCAAGTGGGGCTGCGCACCGGCGACGCCGGCGCCGGCGAGCGCCGCCGCGCACTGGAAGGCCGGCTCGACGTGCTGGTGACCACGCCCGAATCGCTGTCGCTGCTGCTCAGCCACGCGCACACGCTCGATCACATGCGCCGGCTGCGCTGCATCGTCGTCGACGAATGGCACGAACTGCTGGCCAGCAAGCGCGGCGTGCTGCTGCAGCTGGACCTGCTGCGGCTGCGCGAGGCCGCGCCGCAGGCGCGGACCTGGGGCCTGTCGGCGACCCTGGGCAATCCGCAGCAGGCCTGCCAGGTGCTGCTGCCTGACCTGCCGCAGGCGCGGCTGGTACACGGCGCGCGGGCACGCCCGGTGCACGTGACCACCCTGCTGCCGGCCCCCGGCGAACGTTTCCCGTGGGCCGGGCACCTGGGCCTGGCGCAGCTGCCGCGGGTGCTGGAGGCCCTGCTGGCCGCGCGCAGCAGCCTGCTGTTCACCAATACCCGCGCGCAGGCCGAACTGTGGCACCAGGCGCTGGCCTCGGTCTGGCCGGAAGATCCAGCCGCGCTGGCGCTGCACCACGGCTCGCTCGACCTGACGCTGCGCCGGCAGGTCGAGGATGGCCTGCGCGCCGGCACCCTGCGCTGCGTGGTCGCCACCTCCAGCCTCGACCTGGGCGTGGATTTCCCGGCGGTGGACCAGGTGCTGCAGCTGGGCAGCCCCAAGGGCATCGCCCGGCTGCGCCAGCGCGCCGGCCGCGCCCGCCACCGCCCCGGCGCCAGCGGCAGCGTGGTCTGCGTACCCACCCACGCGCTGGAAACGGTCGAGTACGCCGCCGCCCGCCACGCGCTGCGCGCCGGGGTGATCGAGGCGCGGCTGCCGCCGCGGCTGAGCCTGGACGTGCTGGCGCAGCACTGCGTGAGCTGCGCGCTGGGCGGCGGCTTCCGCGCCGGCGACCTGCTGGCGCGGGTGCGGCGCAGCTATTCCTTCGCCGCGCTGGAGCAGGGCCTGTGGCAGGCGGTGCTGGACTTCATCGTGCATGGCGGCGCCGCGCTTGGCCGTTACCCCGACTTCCAGCGCGTCAGCCTCGACGCCGACGGCGTCTACCGCGTGCACGACCGCCGCATCGCCCGCCGCCACCGCCTGTCCATCGGCACCATCAGCAGCGACGGCAGCGTGCGGGTGCGCTTCCTGCGCGGCGGCGAACTGGGCTCGGTGGAGGAACAGTTCGCCGGCCGCCTGCGCCCGGGCGAACGCTTCCATTTCGCCGGGCGCCTGCTGGAACTGGTGCGGCTGCGCGACATGGTGGCCTACGTGCGCGCCGCGCGCGGTCCATCGGCCACCGTGCCGCGCTGGCAGGGCGGGCAGTTGCCGCTGTCCGAGCCGCTGGGCCGCGAGGTCGCCGCCTTGCTGGCCGCGCCCGACGCCAGCCCGGAGATGCGCTGGCTGCGGCCGCTGCTGGCGCTGCAGGAAGCGCTGTCGGCGCTGCCCGCGGCCACCGACCTGCTGCTGGAACAGGTGCAGCGGCGCGACGGCCAGTACCTGTTCTGCTATCCGTTCGCCGGGCGCCGCATCCACGAGGCGCTGGCGACCCTGCTGGCGCTGCGGCTGTCGCGCCAGGCGCGCAACAGCATCGGCTACGCGGTCACCGACCTGGGCCTGGTGCTGGCGCCGGAACGGCCGCTGCAACTGGAGCCGGCGCGGCTGCACGCCCTGTTCTCGACCGAAGCGGTGGAAGCCGACCTGCGCGAGGCGGTCAACCTGGCCGAGCTGGCGCGCCGCCAGTTCCGCGGCATCGCCCGCACCGCCGGCCTGCTGGTGCCGGCGCCGCCGGGCGGCGCGCCGCGCTCGCTGCGGCAACTCCAGGCCTCCAGCGGCCTGCTCTACGACGTGCTGCGCGAACACGATCCGGGCCACCTGCTGCTGGCCCAGGCCGAGCGCGAGGCACTGGACGAAGCGCTGGACCTGCCCGGCCTGCTGCGCACCCTGGACGACTGCGCCCGGCGCCGCATCGAACTGCGACACCCGCCGACGCTGACGCCGCTGGCTTTCCCGCTGTGGGCCGAGCGCCTGCGCGGCAAGCTGAGCAACGAAAGCTGGCGCGAGCGCGTGCTGCGCGCCGCCGCGCAACTGGAACGGCGCCATGGCCGCTGACCTGCCGCTGCTGCTGGCCGGCGAGGAGATGCTGCTGTGCGGCGAACGCGCGCTGTACTGGCCGCGCCAACGCTGGCTGCTGCTGGCCGATCTGCACCTGGGCAAGGGCGATGCGTTCCGTCGCGCCGGCATCGCCCTGCCGCGCGGCGGCACCGGCCACGACCTGGCGCGGCTCGACGCGTTGCTGCGACGGCTGCCGGTGGCGCAGCTGTGGATCCTGGGCGACATGCTGCACGCCGGCATGGCCGCCGATGCCGCGTGGCTGGCGCAGTGGCGGCGCTTCCGCCAGGCCCACGCCGCCGTCGCCCTGCACCTGGTGCGCGGCAACCACGACCGCGCCGCCGGCGCGGCGGCGCTGGACATCGACATCCATCCGGGAGCGGTGGCGCAGCCGCCGTTCGTGTTCGCCCACGAGCCGCGGCCGGACCCGCGCGGCCACGTCGTCGCCGGCCACCTGCATCCGGTGGCGCGGTTGCCGGGCATGCAGCGGCGCTGGCCGGCGTTCCACCTGCGCCAGGCGCTGACGGTGCTGCCGGCGTTCTCGCATTTCACCGGCGGGCAGCTGCTGCAGGCGCAGCCGGGCCAGCGCGTGGTGGTTTGTGTCGAGGGACAGGCCATCGCCCTGCCCCCGTCCTGACCGGTGGCTCAGTCCGCGCCGGCCAGCGCGCGCATGAAGTCGTCCTGCAACGGCAGCGTGCCGAACAGGCCCAGCTGGGTACCGCTGAGCACGCGCAGCATGTGCCCGCGGCCGCCGGGCATGCGCCCCATCGGCTTGAACAGCAGGTCGCGCGCGTGCGCGATCCAGTCGCGGTCGGACTGGAACAGCGGCGTCAGCCAGCGGCTCCAGAACTGGTACAGGCGCACGTGCCCCTGGCGCGCGGCCTGGTAGCGCGCCAGCGCCGCATCGACGTCGGCCTCCTCGCGCAGCGCATCGCGCAGGGCCAGCGCGTCGAGCAGCGCCATGTTCACGCCCTGCCCCAGTTGCGGGCTCATCGAATGCGCCGCGTCGCCCGCCAGCACCAGCCGGCCGCGGTACCAGCGTTCCATCACCGCGTCGCGATAGCTGGCGCGCGCCAGCTGCGTGTGCACGGTGATGCCCTGCAGCCGTCGCCGCGCCTCCGGCCACAACCGCGCGACCTCGTCGAGCCAGGGCTCGAGCCCGGCGCGCTCCCAGGCATCGAAGCCATCGCGCGGCAGACTCCAGAAGAAGCTCAGGCGCGGCACCTCGTCACCCGGCCGCGTGCCCACCGGCAGCAGGCCGATCATCTTGCGCGCGGCGACGTAGCGCTGGCGCAGCTCGTCGGCGAAAGCCCAGTCGCCGGCCGGCAACAGGCACCACAGCGCGCCCCACGGATAGACGCGGTCCAGCCGCGTGCCGCGCACCTGCGCGCGCAGTCCGGACGCGGCGCCGTCGGTGGCGATCACCAGGTCGAACGGGCCGTGCCAGTGGCCGTGCTGGTCGCGCACCCGCCGCAGGCTGTCGTCGATGGCGGCGATGCCGCTGTCCACGTGCAGGGCCCCGCCCGGCTCCCACGCCGCTTCCAGCAGCGAGAACAGCGCGCCGCGCTGCATGCCCACGCCGTGCAGGCGCGCATCCAGCCCGGTGTAGCGCATGTCCATCACCGCGCGTCCGCACGGCGTCTCGCCGTACAGCCGCCGCACCACCGCGCCGTGCGCCAGCACCTGCGGCAACAGCCCCATGCGCCACAGCACCTGCAGTCCGCTGGGCTGCAGCAGGAAACCCGCGCCCACCGGCCCGGGGCGAGCGGCGCGTTCGAATACCTGCACGCGGTGGCCGTCGCGCGACAGCAGCACGGCCAGCGACTGGCCGGCGGTGCCGTAGCCGACGATGGCGATGTCCAGCGTCTTGCTCATTGCGTTTCCTGCGGATGCGGCCACCGCGGCGGAACCGGCGGCGGCTTACGCCATCGCCCGGCGCCGGTATTGCGGCGCTGGAGATGCGTCCCCAAAAAACCGTTTGCAGCGGTTTTCGACATCGCTTGCCGATGGCTCGAAGGGTTCCGGCCAGGGACGGCGGGAGCAAAAAAAACCCCGCCGCGGCGGGGTTCTTTCGGCACGGCCGCGTGGATCACTCGGCCGGCGTGATATTGGAAGCCTGTGCGCCCTTCGGGCCCTGGGTCACGTCATAGCTGACGCGCTGTCCTTCCTGCAGGCTGCGGAAGCCCTTGGAATTGATCGCGGAGAAGTGCGCGAAGACATCGGCGCTGCCGTCCTCCGGTGAGATGAAGCCAAATCCCTTGGCGTCGTTAAACCACTTGACGGTACCGTTCGGCATGGTGATGCGAGACCTTGTTCGATGAATGGATTGATGCACGCTGAATGAAGCGTACCGGCGGAGTATGCAAAGCTTGGGCCGGGATGACAATCACCCCCGGGCCAATCCGCCCACCAATCCGCCTACCAGGTCCGGCAGCCCCGCCGAGGCGGCGGCGACGTTGTCCAGCACCTCCTGCATCGTGATCTCGGCCGCGTCGCCGCAGCCGGCCGCCCAGTTGGCGACGATCGCCAGGCAGACGTATTCCAGGTCCAGCTCGCGCGCCAGCCCGGCTTCGGGCATGCCGGTCATGCCGACCAGGTCGCAGCCGTCGCGGCGCATGCGCGCGATCTCGGCGATGGTCTCCAGGCGCGGCCCCTGCGTGGCGCCGTAGCAGCCGCCGTCATGCACGGCGACGCCGCGCGCGCGCGCCGCGGCCAGCACCTGCGCGCGCAGCGACGGCGTGTACGGGTGGCCGAAATCCACGTGCAGCACCTCGCTGCCGTCCTCCTCGCACAGCGTCGAGATCCGGCCCCAGGTGTAGTCGATCAGCTGGTCCGGGCAGGCCAGCACGCGCGGCCCGAAGTCCTCGCCGATGCCGCCGACGGTGTTGAGCGCGAGCACGCGGGTGGCGCCCAGCTGCTTGAGCGCGGCCAGGTTGGCGCGGTAGTTGATCCTGTGCGGCGGGATCGAATGCCCCTCGCCATGGCGGGCGAGGAAGGCCACGCGCCGGCCGTCCAACAGGCCGACACGCACCGGGCCGGACGGCGCGCCGTAGCGGGTCTGCACTTCATGGCTCTGCACCTCGTCCAGCGCGGCCAGCGCGTAGACGCCGGTGCCGCCGATCACGGCCAGTTCGATATTGCCCATGGTTGTTTCCTGATCTGTTTTCGCAATCAAGGGTGACGCGGCCTGCTGTCCCTCGCTATCGCGCCGACCAACGACCGCTTCTGCCCCTTGCCAGTTCGCGACCGGGAAAAGCCCCCTGAGTCAGGGGACGCGCCGAAGGCGCGGGGGTGTAGCAGGCGAGAAACGGGGTCCATGGTTTGCAACGCGAACCATGGGGCGACAGCGCGAAGCGATGGCGCGTGCCGGCCAACGGCCAGCTCCCTCCCCTTACTGCTTCATCGCGTAGATGGCCGGCAGCGGGCGCAGCGACTCGCTGACATCCATGCCGAAACCGAACACGAAGCGGTCCGGCAGTTCGATGCCGGCATAGTCGGCGCGCACGTCGGGCAGGCAGCGGTCGTGCTTCTTGACCGCCAGCACCGCGATGCGCACGTCGGTGGCGCCCTGTTCCAGGCACCATTCGCGCACGCCCTGCAGGGTGAAGCCCTCGTCGAGGATGTCGTCCACCAGCAGCACGCGGCGGCCGAACAGCGCCGACACCGGGCGGTGCTTCCAGACCAGTTCGCCGCCGCTCTCGCCGTGGTAGCGCGAGGCCTGCATGTAGTCGAACTGCGCGTCCTGGCCGCGTGCGCCCAGTTCCAGCGCGAGCTGGCCGGCGAACGGCAGCGCGCCGTTCATGATCGACAGGAACACCGGCACCTCGCCCCTGTAGTCGCGCGCGATGGCGTCGGCGATGCCGGCGATGGCCTGGTCGATGGCGGGACGATCGACCAGCAGGTCGGCCTGGGCCACGGCTTGTTCGAGAGTGAGTTTGGACATCAGGCGGTTCTTCCGAGAGTTTCGAGCAGACGGGTTTGGGTATCGCCGTGGCGGGCGTCGGCCAGCAGGCCGCCCCAGCCCATGGCGCCGTGGGCGATCAGGCCCAGCAGCGCGGCGGTGTTGAGGCTGCGGCCGGCCACGGCCTGCAGCGATTCTTCGACCAGCTCCGGGTGGCAGACCAGCACCACGTCGCAGCCGGCGTCCAGGTGGGCATCGACCCGGGCCTTGACGCCACCGGCGGCGAACGAGGCCGCCATGCCGATGTCGTCGGAGAACACCACGCCGCGGAAGCCCAGCTGTCCACGCAGGATCTGGTTGATCCAGCGCGGCGAATAGCCGGCCGGTTCCGGCGCGACCTGCGGGTAGACGACGTGGGCCATCATCACCGCATCGGCCCCGACCTGGATGCCGGCGCGGAACGGTAGCAGATCCTGCGTTTCCAGTTCGTGCAGCGGGCGCGGGTCGACGGCGGTGTCGACATGGGTGTCCTCACGCACCGTGCCGTGGCCGGGGAAGTGCTTGAGCGTGGCGGCCATGCCGGCGCCGTGCATGCCGCGCACGTAGGCCTGGGCCAGCGCCGCCACGACCTGCGGGTCCTCGGCGAAGGCGCGGTTGCCGATGGCCAGGTTGCCATGGCCCACGTCCACCACCGGGGCGAAGCTCAGGTCCAGGCCACTGGCGCGGATCTCGCTGGCCATCAGCCAGGCATGCTGCTCGGCCAGCGCCAGCGCGGCGTCCGGGTCGGTGGCATACAGCCGGCCGAAGCCGTCCAGCGGCGGCAGGTCGGTGAAGCCCTCGCGGAAGCGCTGCACGCGCCCGCCTTCCTGGTCCACGGCGATCAGCAGCGGGCGCGCGGTCGCCGCGCGGATCGCGGCGGTCAGCTCGACCACCTGCCCGCGCGAGGCGAAATTGCGCTTGAACAGCACTACGCCGGCCACGGCGTCATGCTGCAGCCAGTCGCGTTCGGACGCGGTCAGTTCGGTGCCGGCGACGCCGATCAGAAGCATGTGCGGGTTCCCATACAGCCAAGCCGGGCATTGTCGCAGATGGCGGCCATCGCGTCAGAGCCGGCAGCCATCCGGTCCGCAGGCCTGTTCATCCGCGCCGCCGGCGGCCGGGGCCTGCTCGGCGGCGACCTTCGCCAGCACCTGCGCGATCACCTCCGGCGGCTGCGCGCCCTGCACCGCGTAGCGGCCGTCGATGACGAAGGTCGGCACCGACTGGATGCCCAGCGCCTGCGCCTGGCCCAGCCCGGCGCGGACCTCGGCCAGGCCTTCGTCCGAGGCCAGCAGCGCCTCGACGCGCCCGGCCGCGATGCCGCCGGCTGCGGCCGCCTCGGCCAGCACCTGCGGGTCGGCGAGATTGCGGCCATGCTCGAAATGGGCGCGGAACAGCGCCTCGCCGACCTGTTCCTGCACGCCCTCGCGCCCGGCCAGCCACAGCAGGCGGTGCGCCGGCAGCGTGGTGACCCGGACCTGGCCGCGGTCGAAATCCATCGGCAGGCCTTCGGCCTGCGCGGTGCCCTGGGTCTGCGCCAGCATCTGCTCGACCCGCCCGGCGCCGCCGAACTTGGCGGCATAGGCCTGCCGCAGCGGCACCGGCGTGGTGCCGGCATCGGGATCGAGCAGGAACGGATGCCAGCGCACCTCGACCTGCGGCGCCTTGTCGCCCATCAGCGCCAGCGCGCGCTGGAAGCGGTGCTTGCCGATCCAGCACCAGGGGCAGACCACGTCGGACCATATGTCGATGCGCATGGGAATTCCTCCGTCTTGGTGGGGCTCAGGCGCGCTCGGCGGCGCTCCATTGCGAATAGGGGTGCGAGGCCAGCGCGAGGTTGTAGTAGCGCGCCTCGTCGGTCACCTCGGCGCCGGCCCAGTCCGGCTTCTCGAACGACTGGTCGGCGCTTTCCAGTTCCACTTCGGCCACCACCAGCCCGGCGTTGTCGCCGAGGAACTCGTCCACTTCCCACAGCAGGCCGCCGTGCCTGACCAGGTGGCGGCGCTTGTCGACCAGGCCGCCGACGCACAGCGCCAGCAGTTCGCGCGCCTCGTCCACCGGCACCGGGTAGTCGAACTCCTGGCGGGTATGGCCCAGTTCGCGCGACTTGATGTTCAGGTACGCCGCCTCGCCCTGGATGCGCACGCGCACCGAGGCCTTCTGCGCGCCGCTGTCCATCGCCGCCATGTCGTTGATGTAGCCCTGCGCCATCGGGATGACGGCGTGCGCGGCGGCACGCCAGTCGTCGCTGGTGACCAGGAACTTGCGCTCGATCTCGATGCCCATGCAAAACCTCGTTCGTGTGGGTCCCTCACGCCGGTGACGCCCATCCGTGGTGCGGGTTCGATGATGCGGGTCCCTCGCAAAGCAGCGTACATCCCTGTGCGCGGATTCATTGATGCGATTCCCTCGCAACAGCAACGCACATCCCTGTGCACGGATTTATTTCTTTTCGAACACCGCAATGCTTTCCACGTGCGCGGTGTGCGGGAACATGTCCATCGCGCCGGCCGACACCAGGGTGAAGCCCTGCTCGTTGACCAGGTAGCCGGCATCGCGCGCCAGCGAGCCCGGGTGGCAGCTGACGTAGACGATGCGCTTGAACTGCTTGAGCGGCAGCTGCTGCAGCACGTCGATGGCGCCCGAGCGCGGCGGGTCGAGCAGCAGCTTGTCGAAGCCCTGCCGCATCCACGGTGCGCTGCGCTGGTCCTGGGTCAGGTCGGCGGCGAAGAACTGCGCGTTGTCCAGGCCGTTGCGCTGCGCGTTCTCCCTGGCCCGCGCCACCAGCCCGGCCTCGCCTTCCACGCCCACCACCTCGCGCACGGTGCGCGCCAGCGGCAGGGTGAAGTTGCCCAGGCCGCAGAACAGGTCGAGCACGCGCTCGTCCGGCTGAGCGTCCAGCAGCGCAAGCGCGTGCGCGATCATCTGCTGGTTGAGCTTGGCGTTGACCTGGATGAAGTCCAGCGGGCGGAACGCCAGTTCCACGTCCCACTGCGGCAGCGCGAACGACAGCGGCACGCCTTCGGCCGGCCACAGCGGATGCACCGACTCCAGCCCGCCGGGCTGCAGGTAGATGGCGAAGCCATGCTGCTCGCCGAATGCCTGCCACGCCTGCCGGTCCGCGTCGGACAGCGGCTGCAGGTGGCGCACGGTCAGGGCGATGGCGGCATCGCCGCCGATGAACTCGATCTGCGGGATGTCGCGCTTGCCGTCCAGGCCCTCGATGAAGGCCGACAGCGCCGCCACCTTGGTCCCGATCTCCGGGATCACGGTCAGGCACTGCGACAGGTCGGCGACGAAGCGCGGGTCCTGCTCGCGGAAACCCACCAGGGTCTTGTCCTTCTTCTCGACGCGGCGCACCGAGAACCGGCCCTTGCGCCGGTAGCCCCAGTTGTCGCCGACCAGCGGCGGCAGCACCGTGCCCGGGCTGACGTGGCCGATGCGGGTCAGGTTGTCCATCAGCACCTGCTGCTTGGCCACGATCTGCTGGCCTTCCTCAAGGTGCTGCAGCACGCAGCCGGCGCAGACGCCGAAGTGCGGGCAGCGCGGCTGCACGCGGTGCGGCGAGGCGGTGAGCACCTCCACGGTGCGGGCTTCGTCGAAGTGGCGGCTCTTGCCGGTCTGCTCGGCCATCACCGTCTCGCCGGGCAGCGCGCCGGCGACGAAGGTCACCTTGCCGCCCTCGCCTTCGCGGCGGGCGACGCCGCGGCCGTCATGGCTGAGGTCGAGGATGTCGGTCTGGAACGGGGTCTTGTCTATGCGGGATCTGGATCGGGCCACGTGGCGGACGGCTGCGGGCGAAGGGGGCGCCATTGTCGCAGATGCGCATGGGCAGGACTTCCGCCGCTTGCGCGGCCGGGCCACTTCGCCAATCATGCCCGGCACGGCTGACATGGAGGCAGCAGATGAATACGCACGCGCAGGCCAACCCGCCGCGCCTGTTGCTGGTCGAAGACGACGCGACCAGCCAGGGCTTTTTCCGTACCGCGCTGGAAGCGCTGCCGGCCACGGTCGATGTCGCTGCTTCGGTCGCGCAGGCGCTGCAGATGGGCGGCGCGACGCGCCACGACCTGTGGCTGATAGACGCCAACCTCCCCGACGGCACCGGCCAGGAACTGCTGCAGCGCCTGCGCGCGCTGCACGCCGGCGTCCCCGCCCTGGCCCATACCGCCGACAACGGCGCCGGTACCCGGCAGTCGCTGCGCGAGGCCGGTTTCGAGCGGTTCCTGGCCAAACCGATGACCCGCGCCGACCTGCTCGACGCCGTGCGCGGCTGCCTCGGCCGCAACCGCGGCGCCGACGCCCCGGCGGGCGAGGACGCGGCCACGCCGGACTGGGACGAGAACGCGGCGCTGAGCGCGCTCAACGGCCAGCGGGCCCATGTCGTGGCGCTGCGCGAACTGTTCCTGTCCGAGCTGCCGGTCGCCCGCGACGCCGTCTCGGTGGCGCTGCGGCAGCACGATGCCGGCGCCCTGCGCACGCAGCTGCACCGCCTGCAGGCCAGCTGTGGTTTCGTCGGCGCCTCGCGGCTCGGCCGCGCGGTGCGGCAGCTGCACCAGGCGCCGGAATCAGACATGGCGCGGCGCCAGTTCGATGCGGCGGTGAGCGCCCTGCTCCACTGAGAGGAACCACCGCGGCACCCGCGGCGCGCCGCGGGGTCAGCCTGGAACCGGCCCGTTGCCGCGGGCCAGGTCGCCCAGCATCTCCCAGGACTTGAGCCCGCGCCCACCCAGGTGGTGCAGCAGTACCGCGCGCATCTGCGGCCGCAGGCTGGCCAGGTCGGCCGCCCCGGGCATGCGGTCCTCGCCCAGCGCCAGCAGGGCCACGCCGGTGGCCAGGCCGCGGCGTTCGGCGGCGTTGCGCTCGCTCAGCAGGCGCAGCGGCCCTTCCTGCGGGTCCAGCCGGTAACGCGCCGCCGGATCGATCGGCTGCCCGTCCGCGGCGCTGGTCCAGTCGAAGCCGAACCCCAGCGCGTCGAGCAGGTCGCGCTCGAAGCGGCGCAGCGCCCACGCCAGCCCGTCCGCGTCGGCCAGCCGCCCGCGCACCTGACCGTAGGCGTGGTGCAGCTCGGGCAGTGGATCGTGGCGCGGCGCCAGCCGCAGCACCAGTTCGTTGATGTAGAAGGCGGCCAGCATCGCCTGGCCGTGCAGGCGCGGCGCCGCGTCCTGGCTCTCGGCGCGGCGCAGCTGCGCCAGTTCGCCGGCCATCGCCGCATCCAGGCGGATCGACTGCAGCGGCTGCAGCGCCGCGCGCAGGGCCTGCTTCTTCGGCCCGTGCACGCCGCGCGCGAGCAGGCCGATGCGGCCATGCTCGCGCGTCAGCGCCTCGACCAGCAGGCTGGTCTCGCGCCAGGGGCGCGCATGCAGGACGTAGGCAGGTTCGTCGTCGATGCGCATGCGGTAGGGCCGGGAAGGGGGAACAGGGAACGGGGAATGGAGTTGCGCCGCGCCTGGGGCGGCACACCTTGGCCACCTGGCACCGGGTGAAGCAATTCGAACCCGTCTACCCGCGAACCGTCATTCCCGGTTGCCCCTTCCCGGTTCCCGGCTTCACTCGTAGCCGAAGGCCTTGAGCGCGGCTTCGTCGTCCGACCAGCCCTCGCGCACGCGCACCCAGGTTTCCAGGAACACCTTGGCGCCGAACAGCCGCTCCATCTGCAGGCGGGCCTTGGCGCCGATCTCCTTCAGGCGCGCGCCGCCCTTGCCGATCACGATGGCCTTCTGGCCCTCGCGCTCGACCCAGATCACCGCGCCGATGCGCAGCAGGTTGCCGTCCTCGGCGAAGCGCTCGATCTCCACCGTGGTAGCGTACGGCAGTTCCTCGCCCAGCTGGCGCATCAGCTGCTCGCGCACCAGTTCGCCGGCCAGGAAACGCTGGCTGCGGTCTGTGATCTCGTCCTCGCCGAACATCGGCGGGGCTTCCGGCAGCAGCGCGAGCACCTCGCGCACCAGCGCTTCCAGGCCGTTGCGCTTCTGTGCCGAGATCGGGTGCACGCCGGCGAAGTCGCGGCCTTCGGTGATCTCCTGCAGGAACGGCAGCAGCGCGCCCTTGTCCTTCAGGCGGTCGACCTTGTTGACCACCAGCACCACCGGGATGCCGGCATCGCGCAGCACGTTGAAGGCCAGCGTGTCCTCCTCGTCCCAGCGCCCGGCCTCGATCACCAGCAGGCCGGCGTCCACGCCTTCCAGCGAGCCGCGCGCGGCGCGGTTCATCACCCGGTTCATGGCCCGCTTCTGCTGGCGGTGCAATCCGGGGGTGTCGACCAGCACCAGCTGGCCTTCCGGATAGGTGGCGATGCCCAGCAGGCGGTGGCGCGTGGTCTGCGGCCGGTTGGAGACGATGCTGACCTTGGCGCCCACCAGGGCGTTGGTCAGGGTCGATTTGCCGACGTTGGGGCGGCCGATGACGGCGACGCTGCCGCAGCGGTGGGAGGTGGTCTCGTTCACTTGGAATCCAGTTGCTCGATCGCGGCCGCAGCCGCCTGTTGTTCTGCCAGCCGCCGGGAGCTGCCTTCGCCCTCGGTGGTCACGTCCGGGTCGGTCAGGCGGCAGCGTACCCGGAAATGCCGGGCGTGGTCATCGCCGGTCTCCGATACCAGTTCATAGACCGGCAGGGGTTTCTGCCGCGCCTGCAGCCATTCCTGCAGGCGGGTCTTGGGGTCTTTTTCGGGTTTGCCGACCGGCACGGCGGCCATCGGCGCTTCGAACCAGGGCAGCACCCGCGCGCGGCAGGCCTCGAAACCGGCGTCCAGGTAGATCGCCGCCACCACCGCCTCGAAGGCGTCGGCCAGGATCGAATCGCGGCGGTGACCGCCGGACTTCATCTCGCCCGGCCCCAGGGTCAGGCGCTCGCCCAGCTCCAGGGTGCGGGCCATGGCCGCCAGCGCGCCCTCGCACACCAGCGCCGCCCGCGCCCGGGTCAGCGCGCCCTCGTCGGCCTTGGGCCAGCGCGCGAACAGCGCCTCGGCCACGAGCAGGTTGACGATGCTGTCGCCGAGGAACTCCAGGCGCTCGTTGTGCGGCGCGCCCGCGCTGCGATGGGTCAGGGCCTGCCGCAGCAGCCCCGGGTCCCGGAACGGGTGGCCGATGCGGTCACCCCGCGTCACCGTCCTACTCACCGTGCGACGTCAGTTCCTGGGAATTCTCGAAGCGGCCGACGATGTCGAGGTTGCCGACCAGCGGGCGACGCACTTCGTAGCTCACGTTCATGCGCACGCCGCCGTCGATGCGGTCGAACTTGATGTTCTCGCGCTTGACGCTGTCGGAGTAATTCATGTCCATGCGCTTGAAGAACAGCTCCTGCGCCTTGACCGGATCGGCGCTGCCCGGCTCCTTGGCCAGGGCCTTCATCGAGGTCTTGACCGCATAGAACTCCTGGTACATCGGGAACAGCTTCATGCCGATGTACACCGCGAAACCCGCCACGGCCAACACCATCAGGAACGACGTCAGCGTCATGCCGCCTTGCTTGCGATTCATAGCGTTCTCCCCCGGTTGCGCCTACGTTACTGGATGCCCGAGCCGATCCGCGACGGCTCGAAGCCGTCCTTGCAGAACCAGCCGCTGCAGTTGAGCCAGATCAGGAACGCCTTGCCGCGCAGGTTCTGCTCCGGCAGGAAGCCCCAGAAACGGCCGTCGTCGCTGTTGTCGCGGTTGTCGCCCATCACCAGGTACTGGCCCTGCGGCACTTCCCAGTCGCCCTGCCCGGCCGGATTGGCGCGGCCCAGGTATTCCAGCACGGTATGGGTGCGGCCCGGCAGCGCCTCGCTGAGCAGGCTGGCGCCGTTCATTTCCGCGCCGCGGCCCTTGCCGACGTATTCGCCCTTGACCTCGTAGGCCAGCGGCTGGCCGTTGATCGACAGGGTGTCGCCATGGAAGCCGATGCGGTCGCCCGGCAGGCCGATGACGCGCTTGATGAAGTTCTCGCCGCGCTGCGGGTCGCCCGGCATGTCCGGATGGCCCGGGAACTGGAACACCACCACGTCGCCGCGCCTGGGTTCGCCGGTCGGGATCACCTTGGTGTTGGTGATCGGCAGGCGGATGCCGTAGGCGAACTTGTTGACGAGGATGAAATCGCCGATCAGCAGGTTGGGCATCATCGAGCTGGACGGGATCTTGTACGGCTCGGCGATGAAGCTGCGCAGCACCAGCACCACGGCCAGTACCGGGAAGAAGGCGCGCGAATAGTCGACGACCGCCGGCTCCTCGCTGTCCAGCAGGCCGCCCTTGGTCGCGCGGCGCCTGGCCAGGAACAGCTTGTCCAGCAGCAGGACCAGGCCCGACCCCAGGGTCAGCACCACCAGGGCGATTTCAAACCATTTCATTCGTCATCCTTCGCTATGCACGGGACCCGGCGGCAGGCGCCGGTCACTTGTTGTCCATCTGCAGCACGGCCAGGAAGGCTTCCTGCGGGATCTCCACGCGGCCGACCTGCTTCATGCGCTTCTTGCCTTCCTTCTGCTTCTCCAGCAGCTTCTTCTTGCGCGAAACGTCGCCACCATAGCACTTGGCCAGCACGTTCTTGCGCATCGCCTTGACCGTGGTGCGGGCGATGATCTGCGAGCCGACGGCGGCCTGGATGGCGACGTCGAACATCTGCCGCGGGATCAGGTCCTTCATCTTCTCGCACAGCTCGCGGCCGCGGCGGTCGGCATGGCTGCGGTGCACGATCAGCGACAGCGCGTCGACCTTGTCGCCGTTGATCAGCACGTCCACGCGCACGAACGGGCCGGCCTCGAAGCGCACGAAGTGGTAGTCCAGCGAGGCGTAGCCGCGGCTGACCGACTTGAGCTTGTCGAAGAAGTCCAGCACCACTTCGGCCATCGGCAGCTCGTAGCTGATCTGCACCTGGCTGCCCAGGTAGTTGATGCCGATCTGGCTGCCGCGCTTCTCCTCGCACAGCTTGATGATGTTGCCGATGTACTCCTCGGGGGTGAGCACGTTGGCGCGGATGATCGGCTCGCGGATCTCCTCGACCTGGTTCACCGGCGGCAGCTTGGCCGGGTTGTCCATCATCACGATGGACCCGTCGCTCTTGAGCACCTCGTAGACCACGGTCGGCGCGGTGCTGATCAGGTCCAGGTCGTACTCGCGCTCCAGGCGTTCCTGCACGATCTCCATGTGCAGCATGCCGAGGAAGCCGCAGCGGAAGCCGAAGCCCATCGCTTCGGAGCTTTCCGGCTCGAAGCGCAGCGCGGCGTCGTTCAGGCGCAGCTTGTCCAGCGCCTCGCGCAGGTCCGGGTAGTCCTCGGCGTCGACCGGGAACAGGCCGGCGAACACGCGCGGCTGCATTTCCTGGAAACCGGGCAGCGGCGCCGGCGCCGGGTCGGCGGCCAGGGTCAGGGTGTCGCCTACCGGCGCGCCGTGCACGTCCTTGATCGACGCGGTGATCCAGCCCACCTCGCCCGCCGACAGCTTGCCGGTGACCTTGCGCTTGGGCGTGAACACGCCCACCGCGTCGACCTGGTGGTTGCGGCCGGTGGACATGACCAGCAGCTTGTCGCCGGTCTTGACCTCGCCCTGCATCACCCGCACCAGCGAGACCACGCCCAGGTAATTGTCGAACCAGGAGTCGATGATCAGCGCCTGCAGCTTGTCGGTCGCGCGCGGGGCCGGCGGCGGGATGCGGTGCACGATGGCCTCCAGCACCTCCTCCACGTTCAGGCCGGTCTTGGCCGATACCGGCACCGCGTCGGTGGCGTCGATGCCGATCACTGCTTCGATCTCGGCCTTGGCGCGCTCGGTGTCGGCGGTGGGCAGGTCGATCTTGTTCAGCACCGGCACCACTTCCAGGCCCATCTCGACCGCGGTATAGCAGTTGGCCACGGACTGGGCTTCCACGCCCTGCGCCGCGTCCACCACCAGCAGCGCGCCCTCGCAGGCGGCCAGCGAGCGGCTGACTTCATAGGAGAAGTCGACGTGGCCGGGGGTGTCGATGAAGTTCAGGTAGTAGGTTTCGCCATTGCGCGCGGTGTACGGCAACGACACCGACTGCGCCTTGATGGTGATGCCACGCTCGCGCTCGATCGGGTTGTTGTCCAGGACCTGCGCTTCCATTTCGCGCGCGGTGAGGCCGCCGCAGATCTGGATGATGCGGTCGGCCAGGGTGGACTTGCCATGGTCGACGTGGGCGATGATGGAGAAATTGCGGATGTTCCGCATTGGATCGGCAGACATAAGGTGGCGGCGGCGCGGCGCGTCGTCAGGATAACGCGGCATTATCGCACGCCCGGCGTCCGGCCCGCACCGGCGCCGGCCCGGACGGCAGGAGCCGCCCGGAGGCGGCCCCTGCGTACAGCTTCCTGAAGGGCGTCAGTTGCCGGCCCGGACCGCGACGAAGGCGCTGTTGCCCCCGGCACGCACCAGCAGCATCACCACGTCGCCCTTCTTATAGCCGGCCAGTTCGCGGTTGAGCGCGGCCACGCTGCCGACCGGGGTGCGGCCGACCTGCAGCACCACCATGCCCGGCGAAAGCCGCACCTCGCGCGCAGCCTGGCCGTTCACGCCGGTAATGCGCACGCCCTCGCCCGCTTCCAGGCCCAGCTGCTTGCGTTCGGCCGCGGTCAGGTCGGCCACTTCCAGCCCCAGCAGGGCGTTGGCGCCGACCTGTGGCCTGTCCTCGCCGGCCGCCGCCGGGGCATTGGCCGCACGGGCCGCATCCTCCGCTAGCTCGGTCAGGGTCACGGTGATCTCGCGCTGCTTGCCGTCGCGCAGGATGCCCAGCCGGACCTTGCTGCCCGGCGGCATGGCGCCGATCAGCGGCGGCAGGTCGCTGGAGGCAGCGATCTCGGTACCGTTGACCGAACGGATCACGTCGCCCAGCTGCACGCCCGCCTTGGCTGCGGCCGAATCCTCGACCATCTGGTTGACCAGCGCACCACGGCTATCCGGCAGCTTGAATCCCTGGGCGATGTCGGTGGTCACCGCACCGACCATGACGCCGAGCTGGCCGCGGCTGACCTTGCCGGTCTTCTTGATCTGCTCCACCGCGCTCATCGCCAGGTCGATCGGGATGGCGAAGCTGATGCCCATGTAGCCGCCGGAGGCGGAGAAGATCTGCGAGTTGATGCCGACCACCTCGCCGCGGGTGTTGAGCAGCGGGCCGCCGGAGTTGCCCTGGTTGATCGCCACGTCGGTCTGGATGAACGGCACGTAGCGCTGCTCGGCATACGGGTTGCTGCGGCCGGTGGCGCTGACGATGCCGGCGGTGACCGAGTGGTCCAGCCCGAACGGCGAGCCGATAGCCACCACCCACTGCCCGGGCTTGAGCGTGTTGGAATCGCCCACGCGCACGGTCGGCAGGCCCTTGGCGTCGATCTTCAGCAGCGCCACGTCGTACTGCTGGTCGCTGCCGACGACCTTGGCGTCGAACTCGCGGCGGTCGCTGAGCTTGACCTTGACCGTCTCGGCGCCGTCGATCACGTGGTGGTTGGTCAGCACGTAGCCGTCGGCGGAAATGATGAAGCCCGAGCCCATGCCGCGGCCGCGCGGACCATTGTCCGGCGCATCGCCGCCGGGCATCTGGAAGTCCGGGCCGAAGAAGCGCCGGAAGAAGTCCGGCAGCTGGTCCATGTCCGGGCGGCCGCCGCCGGCCATGCGCGGATTGCGGCGCGGGCCGATGACGGTCTCGACGTTCACCACGCCCGGCCCGACCTGGTCCACCAACTGGGTGAAATCGGGCAGGCCGCTGACCAGCTGCGGCGCCGGCGCGGCGGGACGGGCGGCGACCGCCTGCTCGGCGGGGGCGGCGGGCGCGTTGTTCTGGGCGCAGGCGGCCAGCGGCAGGGTGATCGCCAGCAGGCCGAACAGCCGCGTATGGATACGGTGGGTCATCAGACTCAAGCCTCCGATTGGAAGAGGAAGAAACACGCTCCGTCCGGCATCGACCGCCAGACGGGGAAATCCCGGGGAAACGACGCCCGCCGCGCAGGCCGCGGGCGTGGGAAGGAGCGCCGGCTCAGTGCCGCGGCGTCGACGCGCCCGGCTCCGCCATGCCCTGCGAGGGCATGCGCGGCTCGAACGGGTAGAAGGTCGCCCCGCCTTCGGCCGGCAGGCTGGCGTTCAAGGCATTGCCCGACAACGCCGGCGAGAGGCTCGAGCGCGGCCACGGACGTGCCTGCAGCACGCCGCCGGGGTCGGCGAACGGATCGTGGCGCAGGGCCGGCACCGGCGCCTGCGCGGCCACCGCGCGCGCCGGCTCGGCCTGCCGTGCGGCGACGCCGCGCGCCGCCTGCTGGGTACGGGTGGCGCTGCCGCGGCGCGCCGATGCATCCGCGCGCCGCAGCGTCGCGGCGGCCACGGCAGGCACCGCCGCGGCCAGCCCGGCGCCGGCTTCCGCAGCCTGGCCGGCATCGGCCACCGCCGTGGCGGCGGGAACCTGGGCGGCACTGGCGATCACCGTTTCCGGCGCGGCCGGCTCGGGCATCCGCTCGCGCGCCATGAACAGGGCCACGGCCGCGACCGAGGCCGCCAGCGCGGCACCGCCGCCCCAGCGTCGCCAGCCGGTGCGCCGTACCTGCCGCTCCGAGGCGGACGGCATCGGCCGGGCATCGGCGGCGATCGCCTCGCGGACCTTCAGCTCGAAACCGGCCGGCGCCGGCGCGCAGGCCTGGCCGCGCAGCACGTCGCCGAGCAGTTGCCAGCGCTCCTGGCAGCCGGATAGTTCGCCGTCGTGCTGCAGCCGGCGCAGCAGGAACCGCGCCTCGTCGGTGGGCAGTTCGCCGTCGACCAGCGCCGACAGCTGCTGCCGGTAATGAAGTTCGAACTTGTCGGCGGCATCGACCGCCTGGCGACCGGAAACATTCATGCGCGGCTCCTTTCACGGGTGGCGCTGGCGGTGTCCAGCAGCGGACGCAGCTGGACGTCGATGGCTTCGCGGGCGCGGAAGATCCGCGAACGCACGGTGCCGATCGGGCACCCCATCTTCTGCGCGATTTCCTCGTAACTCATGCCTTCCACCTCTCGCAACGTGATGGCCGAACGCAGCTCCTCGGGAAGCGCGTCGACCGCCTTCATCACGGTCTGTTCCAGTTCCTGGCGCATCAGTTCGCGTTCGGGCGTGTCGGTGTCGCGCAGGCGCGCGCCGGCGTCGAACTGTTCGGCGTCGCCGATCTCGACATCGTCGGTCGGCGGGCGCCGGTTGTGCGCGGCAAGGTAGTTCTTGGCGGTATTCACTGCGATTCGATGCAACCAGGTATAGAACTGGGCGTCGCCACGGAAATTCCCGATCGCGCGGTAGGCGCGCACGAAAGTGTCCTGGGCCACGTCCTGACATTCACTCCAGTCGGCGATGTAGCGCCCGATCAGCGCGACGATGCGGTGCTGGTACTTGCGCACCAGGACATCGAACGCCGCGCTCTCGCCGCGCTGCACGCGCCGGACCAGCTCCAGATCCAGCTCCTGCGGTGTTTCAACCTCGGCCATGGGGGGCCGCACTCCTGTCAGCCCAACCGACGTCGGGCAATGAGACCGCCTGTGGCGGAAAAAGTTCAGCGCCCCGTCCGCGGGTCGCCGTACCGGCCTTCAGACCATGTTTACCGTCGCCGCGTCCCGCGTCCCGCGACCAGCGCCGATTCCGGAAGCGCGCGGGGAACACGCGAGGATACCGGGCACCGCACGTCGACCGCCGTGACGGGCGCAACAGGGACGTGAACATGTTCCTACCTGCGTTCGGATAGCCTGTCGGCGATGACCGGCCGGCGCGAACGCCCATGCTTCCCAGCATTGGGATTTGACGCCGGGGAAACAACCTCTGGATCATAGCGATCTTCTCCATACACAACCGGATGGAACGTCCCATGCTTTCAGGTTTCGATGGGCTCCGCTTCACTCACTGGCAGGCCGAGATCCGCGACGACGGCATCGTCGTGCTCGCCCTGGACCGCCGCGACAGTCCGGTCAACGCGATGTCGCAGGACGTGCTGCTGGAACTGGGCGACATCGTCGAGCGGCTGGCGATCGACCCGCCCAAGGGCGTGGTGATCCGCTCGGCCAAGGCCGCCGGCTTCATCGCCGGCGCCGACCTCAAGGAATTCCAGGAGTTCGACCGCCGCGGCACCGTCAACGACGCCATCCGCCGCGGCCAGTCCACCTACCAGAAGCTGGCCGAGCTGCCCTGCCCGACCGTCGCCGCGATCCACGGGCATTGCCTGGGCGGCGGCACCGAACTGGCGCTGGCCTGCCGCTACCGCGTGGCCTCCAGCGACCCGTCCACCCGCATCGGCCTGCCCGAGACCCAGCTGGGCATCTTCCCGGGCTGGGGCGGCAGCGCGCGCCTGCCGCGGCTGGTCGGCGCGCCGGCGGCGATGGACATGATGTTGACCGGGCGCACCCTGTCGGCCTCGGCCGCGCGCGGCATCGGCCTGGTCGACAAGGTCGCCGCGCCGGCGGTGCTGGTCGACGCGGCGGTATCGCTGCTGCAGTCTGGCGTGACCCGGCCGTTCAAGCAGCGCGCCACCGCCTGGGCCACCAACACCTGGCTGGCGCGCAAGATCCTCGCCCCGCAGATGGCCAAGCAGGTCGCGCGCAAGGCGAAGAAGGACCAGTACCCGGCGCCGTACGCGCTGATCTCGACCTGGGAACGCACCGGCGGCAGCGGCATCCAGGCGCGGCTGGACGCCGAGCGCCGCGCCGTGGTCAAGCTGGCCGGCGGCCCGACCGCGCGCAACCTGATCCGCATCTTCTTCCTGACCGAACGGCTCAAGGGCCTGGGCGGCAAGGACGCCCGTATCGGCCACGTGCACGTGGTCGGCGCCGGCGTGATGGGCGGCGACATCGCCGCGTGGGCAGCCTACAAGGGTTTCGAGGTCACCCTGCAGGACCGCGAGCAGCGTTTCATCGACCCGGCCATGACCCGCGCCCAGGCGCTGTTCGAGAAAAAAGTGAAGGACCCGGCCAAGCGCCCGGAAGTGGCGGCACGGCTGAAGGCCGACCTGGCCGGCGACGGCGTGGCCAGGGCCGACCTGGTGATCGAGGCGATCATCGAGAACCCGGAGGCCAAGCGCGAGCTGTACCAGTCGCTGGAGCCGCGGATGAAGGCCGACGCGCTGCTGACCACCAACACCTCCTCGATCCCGCTGGTGGAGCTGCGCGAGCACATCGCCCAGCCGGCCCGGTTCGCCGGCCTGCACTATTTCAACCCGGTGGCGCAGATGCCGCTGGTGGAGATCATCCACCACGACGCCATGGCGCCGGAAACCGAGCAGCGGCTGGCCGCGTTCTGCAAGGCGCTGGGCAAGTTCCCGGTGCCGGTGGCCGGCACCCCGGGCTTCCTGGTCAACCGCGTGCTGTTCCCCTACATGCTGGAAGCGGCCACCGCCTACGCCGAGGGCATCCCCGGCCCGGCGATCGACCGCGCCGCGGTGAAGTTCGGCATGCCGATGGGGCCGATCGAACTGCTCGACACCGTGGGCCTGGACGTGGCCGCCAGCGTCGGCAGGGAACTGGCGCCGTTCCTGGGCCTGCAGATCCCGGCCGCGCTGGCGACCGTGGAACCGGGCAAGCGCGGCAAGAAGGACGGCCAGGGTATCTACAAGTGGGAAAACGGCCGCGCGGTCAAACCCGACGTGGCCAGGGACTACCAGGCGCCGTCGGACCTGGAGGACCGCCTGATCCTGCCGCTGCTCAACGAGGCGGTGGCCTGCCTGCACGACGGCGTGGTGGCCGATGCCGACCTGCTCGATGCCGGCGTGATCTTCGGCACCGGCTTCGCGCCGTTCCGCGGCGGCCCGATCCAGCACATCCGCGCCACCGGCGCCGACACGCTGGTGGACAAGCTCAGGACCCTGCAGGCGCGCCATGGCGACCGCTTCGCCCCGCGCCCGGGCTGGGACATGCCGGTGCTGCGCGAACCCATCGCCTGACCGCCCGCACGAAGCAGTGGGGACACGACCGGGGCTGCATTGCAGCCCCGGTTTTTTTCTGCCGCATCCATCGCAACACCTTGCTGTGCCAGCGACAGGCAAGGCAGCAGGCCGCCCCGTCGGTTTTCATCGCCCGTGCCATCGTGGACCTCACCCGGGAGTTCCGCGCCAGCGACAGGCGATGCCGCAGGCCGCTCCCGGCGACTTCATCGCCCGCGCCATCGCGGCTCTCTCCCCGGAGCCCCGCGATGGCGGGCGCGGATGAACGCAGCGCATGGCCATTCGCGCCACCTGCGCGCCGATTGACGCAAATCAAGGCAATCCGGCGCGCCCGGGCCGAATCTATACCCGTCGCCCGGCACACCGTCGCCGGGCCGTGACGACCAGGCCGCACGCAGCGTCCATCGCATACCCCACAGGAGCAACCCCATGAAAACCTCGCGCCGCCTTCTCCTCGCCCTGGCCCTGATCGGCGCCGCCGGCGCGGCCCAGGCCGCCGGCAACTGCACCGTCTCGCTCAAGGGCAACGACGCGATGCAGTTCGATCTCAAGGAAGCCACCGTTTCGGCCGGCTGCGCCACCATCACCATCGAGCTGGCCCACACCGGCAAGCTGCCGGCCGCGGCGATGGGCCACAACGTGGTGGTCTCGACCACCGCCGACATGGCCGGCGTCAACCGCGACGCGATCCGCGCCGGCGTCGCGAACAACTACGTGCCTGCCGGCGACGCACGCGTGATCGCCCATACCAGCCTGATCGGCGGCGGGCAGAAGACCCAGGTCCGCTTCCCGGGCAACAAGCTCACCGCCGGCGGCGACTACAGCTTCTACTGCACCTTCCCGGGCCACTCGGCCATGATGAAGGGCAAGCTGGTCGTCACCCGCTGATCCGCCGGACCCAGGACCCAGGCCCGGGCGACCCTGTCGCCCGGGCCTTCGTCATATACTGTTCAGGATGGCATCCAACGGCCCATCGCGGTGCGTGGATGACTGCAAACGCCCGGGACACGCATTGATCCAAGTCAATGCCCGGAGTGCTCCACGCGGGGATGATTCCCCCGTTCAGACCGAGGATCAGGCCGCATGCAAAGCGTGCAGGGGACATACAACGACAAGGTGGTGCGCCAGTTCGCGGTGATGACCGTGGTCTGGGGCATCGTGGGGATGCTGGTGGGCGTGATCATCGCCGCCCAGCTCTATTGGCCGACGCTCGGCGAGGGCATTCCGTGGCTCAGCTACGGACGGCTGCGGCCGCTGCATACCAACGCGGTGATCTTCGCCTTCGGCGGCTGCGCGCTGATGGCGACCAGCCTGCACGTGGTGCAGCGCACCTGCCACGTTAGGCTGATTTCCGACAAGCTGGCGGCCTTCGTGTTCTGGGGCTGGCAGCTGGTGATCGTGGCCGCGGCCATCTCGCTGCCGCTGGGCTGGACCCAGGGCAAGGAGTACGCCGAACTGGAGTGGCCGATCGACATCCTGATCGCCGCGGTGTGGGTGGCCTACGCGGTGCTGTTCATCGGCACGATCGCAAAACGCCGGGTCAAGCACATCTACGTGGCCAACTGGTTCTACGCCGGCTTCATCCTGGCCATCGCCCTGCTGCACATCGTCAACAACATCTCCATCCCCGCCGGCCTGACCAAGTCCTACCCGGTCTACAGCGGCGCGGTCGATGCGATGGTGCAGTGGTGGTACGGCCACAACGCGGTGGGCTTCTTCCTGACCGCCGGCTTCCTGGGCATGATGTACTACTTCGTGCCCAAGCAGGCTGGCCGCCCGATCTACTCCTACCGGCTGTCGATCGTGCACTTCTGGGCGCTGATCGCGATCTACATGTGGGCCGGCCCGCACCACCTGCAGTACACCGCCCTGCCCGACTGGGCGCAGTCGCTGGGCATGGTGTTCTCGCTGATCCTGCTGGCCCCGTCGTGGGGCGGCGCGATCAACGGCGTGCTGACCCTGTCCGGCGTCTGGCACAAGCTGCGCACCGATCCGATCCTGAAGTTCCTGATCGTGGCCGTGTCGTTCTACATGATCGCCACGTTCGAAGGCCCGATGATGTCGATCAAGACGGTCAACTCGCTGTCGCACTACACCGACTGGACCGTGGGCCACGTCCACGCCGGCGCGCTGGGCTGGGTGGCGATGATCTCGATCGGCTCGATCTACGCGCTGATGCCCAAGCTGCTGGGCCGCGAGCAGATGTATTCGGTCAAGGCCATCGACACGCACTTCTGGCTGCACACCATCGGCGTGGTGCTCTACATCGCCTCGATGTGGATCGCCGGCGTGATGCAGGGCCTGATGTGGCGCGCGACCAACGACGACGGCACCCTGACCTACACCTTCGTCGAGTCGCTCAAGTTCACCTATCCGTACTACCTGATCCGCCTCGGCGGCGGCCTGGTGGTGTTGAGCGGCATGTGCCTGATGGCCTGGAACGTATGGCGTACCTGGCGCACCGCCCCCGCGATCGAACCGCAGCCGCTGCTGCCCGTCGACGCCTCCGAAGTGCGTGCCTGAGGAGGAAGGAACCCCATGAGCGAGAACAAGAATCCCCACGAGAAAGTCGAGAAGAACGTCGGCCTGATGGCGGTGCTGATCGCGGTGGCCGTGTCCTTCGGCGGCCTGGCCGAGATCGTGCCGCTGATGTTCCAGGCCGAGGCGATCAAGCCGCTGGAAGGCGTGGAGCCCTACCCGGCGCTGGAACTGGCCGGGCGCGACATCTACGTCCGCGAGGGCTGCTACAACTGCCATTCGCAGATGGTGCGCACCCTGCGCTTCGAGACCGAGCGGTACGGCCACTATTCGCTGGCGGGCGAGTCGGTCTACGACCGTCCCTTCCAGTGGGGCAGCAAGCGCACCGGCCCTGACCTTGCGCGCGTCGGCGGCCGCTATTCCGACGCCTGGCACCGCGTGCACCTGGTCAATCCGCGCGACGTGGTGCCCGAGTCGAACATGCCCAGCTTCCCGTGGCTGGAGAAGAACACGCTGGACGGCGCCACGGTGGCCCGGCACATGGCCGCGCTCAAGGCGCTGGGCGACCCGTACAGCGACGAACAGCTCGCCAGCGCCGCCGAGGACGTCAAGGGCAAGACCGAGCTGGATGCGGTCGTGGCCTACCTGCAGGGCCTGGGGCGGCATGCGCCGCGGGGAGGCCAGCAATGATCTCCGGCATCGTGACCGCGCTGCTGCTGGCCTTGTTCGTCGGCGGCTGGATCTGGGCCTGGAGCCCGAAGCGCAAGCGTGAATTCGAGGATGCGGCACGCCTGCCGCTGGAAGAGGACAACGTGCGATACGGCAACGGGGGAGAGCGCGGATGATGAGCATGGGATGGACGTGGTACGTCATCGCCCTGGTTGCGCTGAACATCTTCGGCTGCGTATGGCTGCTGTGGTGGACCGCGCGCCGCCGCCCCGGCGACCCGAAGCCGGAGGACACGCTGCACACCTGGGACGGCGACATCACCGAGTACAACAAGCCGCTGCCGCGCTGGTGGATCAACCTGTTCTACCTGACCATCATCTTCAGCATCGGCTACCTGTTCTGGTACGGCGGCCTGGGCAACATCCCCGGCTACAGCGGCTGGACCTCCCAGGGCGAGCACGCCAGGGAGAAGGCGGTCGAGGACGCCAAGCTGGAGCAGACCTTCAAGCCCTACGCCGGCCAGCCGATCGACCAGCTGTCCAAGGACCCGAAGGCACTGGCGCTGGGCCGCTCGATCTTCGGCAACACCTGCGCCACCTGCCACGGCTCCTCGGGCCAGGGCGCCATCGGCTACCCGAACCTGACCGACGACATCTGGCACTGGGGCGGTTCGCCCGAGCGCATCCTGGAGACGGTGCTGGACGGCCGCGAAGGCATCATGCCGGAATGGGGCACCGTGCTGACCGGCATGGGCGGCCCGGAGGCGGTGGATTACACCATCGCCTACGTGCGCACCCTGTCGGCCCCGGAAACCCTGCAGAACAACTACATGGCCGCCCGCGGCAAGAAGCTGTACGACGGCGTCTGCGTGGCCTGCCACGGGGTGGACGGCAAGGGCAACCAGGACCTCGGCGCGCCGGACCTGACCGACAACTACTGGCTCTACGGCAACAGCCGCGACAGCCTGTACAAGACGATCACCCAGGGCCGCCACGGCAGCATGCCGGCGCACCGCGAGCTGCTCGGCGAGACCCGCGTCCGCCTGGTCGCCGCCTACGTCTGGTCGTTGTCGCATAATCAGTCCGACGCCAAGGCCAGCACGAGCGCAAAGTGACCGACTTCAGCGAGCCACGCTTCGACCATCCCCCACGTCCGCTGGCCCAGCGCGTGGGGGCCATCGCCTGGCCCAGCTTCTTCGCCGCCGGCGTGGCGACGATGGTGTTCTTCGCCTTCGTCGACCCGCTGACGCTGCGCGACATGACCTTCCCCAACCTGAATATCTCGCGCGAGCTCGGCTATACGCTGGGCTTCGCCATGTTCTGGCTGGCCACCGCTTCGTCCAGTCTCTTCACCTGGATCCTGCTGCGGCCCGCCAGCCGCTTCAACCGCGCCCTGCCGCCGGACCGTTGAACGCGGCTGCGACAATCCGTCGCTTCCTCGTCCCTGCTACACGCCGATACTGATCGCCCCCGCGCAGCAATACGCCACGCCTA
>NZ_WIDL01000023.1 GCF_009496535.1 Stenotrophomonas sp. MYb238 | reverse complement strand
TCATCCACCCCTGCGGGGCACCTCGCTCCGCGCCCCGGCCCTTGCGCTGGCGCAAGGGCGTTCGAGGGACAGCGAACCGGGGGTTCGCAGGCTGCCCCTCTCACCCCGGAGGGGAGAGGGACTTGAACGCTCAATACCGCGCGCCGTTGCTCTGGCCGTAGTGGCGCAGCACGGCGCGGGCGGCGTCGCGGTGCAGGCCCTGCACGACCTCGATGCCGCGCCGGTTCAGTTCGCCGACCCAGTCGGCCGGCAGCGGGCCTTCGTCGAACGGGGTCAGCTCCTCGACGTCGGCGGCGCTGGCGCCGATCAGCAGGCGGTCGATGCCGGCCCAGATCGTGGCGCCATAGCATTGGCAGCACGGCTGCGAGGAGGTGGCCAGGGTCACCGGCGACAGCGCATCGTTCAGGCGCGGGGTCTGCAAGCGCTGCTGCGCCAGCATGTAGGCCATGTTCTCGGCATGGGCCAGCGAGGTGCAGTGCGGCACCACGCGGTTGACCGCGGCGGCGATGACGCGGTCGTCCGGGCCGAACACCACCGCGCCGAACGGGCCGCCGGTTTCCGCGTCCACGTTCAGCCGCGACAGCTCGACCGCCAGCGCGACTTTGGCCTCGTCGCCCGGATACGCGCGGCGGGTGTCGACGACTTCGTGGATCCAGGCCGGGAGAGTCAGGTGGACTTGCGCGTACAGCATGCGGGGCGGTGCCTCGTGAGCGTTGAACGGGGGAATGCGGCGGCCAGTGTAGCCCGGCGCACCCATGCCGACCGTGCAGGGCGCGGCCGTGCGGCCCGGCCCGCTGGGCGGGCGCAGGCACGTCCTGTCGCGGTGGAACGGGCGGCGGCAGGCGTCATGCCCGCCGCCCCGGGATCAGCCGGCCCAGGTGTCGCGCAGGGTCACGCTGCGGTTGAACACCGGCTTGTCCGCGCGGTGGTCGCGGCGGTCGGCGACGAAGTAGCCGGTGCGCTCGAACTGGAACGACTGCTCCGGCACCGCACTGGCCGCGGCCGGTTCGACGTAGCCGGTGACGACCCTGCGCGATTCCGGGTTCAGGTGATCGCGGTAGGTCTTGCCTTCGGATTCGTCGTCCGGGTTCGGCACCGAGAACAGGCGGTCGTACAGGCGGACTTCCGCCTCCACCGCGTGCTTCGCACTGACCCAGTGGATGGTGCCCTTGACCTTGCGGTTGGCGCCCTCCATGCCCGGGCGCGATTCCGGGTCCAGCCAGCCGCGCAGCTCGACGATCTCGCCCGCCTCGTTCTTCACCACCTCATCGACGCGGGCGATGCCGGCGCCGCGCAGGCGCACTTCGCCGCCCGGCACCAACCGCTTCCAGCCCTTGGGCGGGACTTCGGCGAAATCCTCGCGCTCGATCCACAGCTCGCGCGAGAACGGCACCTGGCGCTCGCCGAAGGACTCGTCCTTGGGGTGGTTGCTGAAGGTCAGCGTTTCCTCGTGGCCTTCGGGCAGGTTGGCCAGCACGAACTTCAGCGGCTCGATCACCGCCATGCGCCGCGGCGCGGCGCTGTCTAGGTCCTCGCGCAGCGCGCCTTCCAGCACGCTGAAGTCGATCAGCGAGTTCTGCTTGGAAATGCCCACGCGCTCGGCGAACAGGCGCATCGCAGACGGCGTGTAGCCGCGGCGGCGCAGGCCCTGCAGGGTCGGCATGCGCGGGTCGTCCCAGCCGTCCACCAGCTGCTCGGTGACCAGCGCCATCAGCTTGCGCTTGCTCATCACCGTGTAGTTGATGTTCAGGCGCGAGAACTCGATCTGGCGCGGCTTGGCCGCTTCGCGCGGCAGGCCCTTGTCCACCAGCGGCTGGGTCAGCGCGTCGTCATGGGCGAAGTCGACGTTGTCCACGCACCAGTCGTACAGCGGGCGGTGGTCCTCGAATTCCAGCGTGCACAGCGAATGGGTGATGCCTTCCAGCGAATCGCCCAGCGCGTGCGCGTAGTCGTACATCGGGTAGATCGGCCAGGCGTTGCCGGTGTTCTGGTGTTCGACGTGCTTGATGCGGTAGATCGCCGGATCGCGCAGGTTGATGTTGCCGCTGGCCATGTCGATTTTCGCGCGCAGGGTGCGGGCGCCGTCGGCGAACTCGCCGGCGCGCATGCGCGCGAACAGGTCCAGGTTCTCCTCGACGCTGCGCTCGCGGTACGGCGAGGGCCGGCCCGGCTCGGTCAGGCTGCCGCGGTAGGCGCGCACTTCCTCGGCCGACAGGTCGCAGACATAGGCCTTGCCCTCGCGGATCAGCTTCTGCGCGCCCAGGTAATAAGCTTCGAAGTAGTCCGAGGCGTGGCGCAGCTCGTTCCATTCGAAGCCCAGCCAGCGCACGTCGTCCTGGATCGCGGCCACGTATTCCGGGTCTTCCCTGGCCGGATTGGTATCGTCGAAGCGCAGGTTGCACACGCCGTCGAACTCGCCGGCGATGCCGAAGTTCAGGCAGATCGACTTGGCGTGGCCGATGTGCAGGTAGCCGTTGGGCTCGGGTGGGAAGCGGGTCTTGATCGCGGTGTGCTTGCCGCTGGCCAGGTCCTCGCGGACGATCTGGCGGATGAAGTCGCGCTTTTCGGCGGGAGCGTTCTCCGGCGTGGCATCAGCGGCAGGCGTGTTCTCGGACATTGGGGGCGCAGCGTATTGAAAGAACGCAAGTTTAGCCGAGCCGGGCGCCGGCTGCCGGACCGGCGCTATGCTGGGCGTCCCGCCCGCAGGTTGCGCCCATGAACCGCCCCGTCCTGGTGATCGGCAACAAGAACTACTCCTCCTGGTCCCTGCGGCCCTGGCTGCTGCTGCGCCATTTCGGGGTGGAGTTCGACGAGGTGCGGCTGCCGCTGGACGCGTCGGACTTCGCCGCCCAGGCCCTGCGCCATTCGCCCACAGGCAAGGTGCCGGCCCTGCGCGACGGCGAGCTGGCGGTCTGGGACTCGCTGGCGATCTGCGAATACGCCAACGAGCGCTGGCTGGGCGGCAACGGCTGGCCGGCCGACCTGCACCGGCGCGCGCTGGCCCGCGCCGCCGCGGCGGAGATGCATTCGGGCTTCACCGCCCTGCGCACCCAGCTGCCGATGAACAGCCGCCGCCGGCCCGACGGCTACGGCTGGGACGCCGCCGCGCAGCGCGACATCGACCGCGTGCAGGCGCTGTGGCGCGAACTGCGCCGCGACCACGGCGCCGGCGGCGATTTCCTGTTCGGCGGGTTCGGCATCGTCGATGCGATGTTCGCGCCGGTCGCGATCCGCTTCGACGGCTATGGCGTGACGGTGGACGACACTGCTGCGGCCTACATGCAGGCGCTGTTCGCCCTGCCGGCGCTGCGGCAGTGGCGCCAGGCGGCGGAGCAGGAGAGCGAGCGCGTGGCCGCCACCGACGCCCTGTGCCGCCCGGCCTGACTGCGGAGAACCCCATGCAACTGGTCTACCAGACAAGCAACCTGTTCGACGCGCACTTGGTCAAGCACGCGCTGGAGGACGCCGGCATCCCGGCCTTCGTGTTCGGCGAATCGCTGCTGGGCGCCGGCGGCGAGCTGCCGCTGTTCGGCCTGCTGCGGGTCTGCGTGCCGGACGCGGCCAAACCGGAGGCCGACGACATCGTCGCCGCGCTGGCCTTGGACGACGACGCGGCCGGCCCCATCTGTGACGATGACGAAGCGCCGGGACTCCTGCCGGCCTGAGGAGCGGATCATGCTGGGTATCGGACAAGGGCTGTTGGGCATCGGCGCGTTCAAGCAGCGCCTGCCGCGGCCGGAAGACGCGTTGCCGGGGCGCGAGGCGCCGCTGCCGCTGCACAACGTGCATTACGTCAACGGCCAGCCGCTGCGCGGCGATTTCGCCGGCCTGCAGGTGCTGGACGTGGGGCTGGGCTGCTTCTGGGGCGCCGAACGCAAGTTCTGGCAGTTGCCGGGCGTAGTCACCACGGCGGTCGGCTACCAGGGCGGCGTCACCCCCAACCCGACCTACGACGAAGTCTGTTCCGGGCTCACCGGCCACACCGAGGTGGTGCGCGTGGTGTTCGACCCGGCGCAGGTCGCGCTGGACACGGTGCTGCGCACCTTCTGGGAAAGCCACGATCCCACCCAGGGCATGCGCCAGGGCAACGATACCGGCACCCAGTACCGCTCGGCGCTGTACTGCCATACGCAGGCGCAGTTCGATGTCGCCATCGCCAGCCGCGACGCTTACCAGCAGCAGTTGAATGCCGCCGGCTACGGCGACATCACCACCGAGATCCTGTTCCCGGCGCCGCCGTTCTACTACGCCGAGGACTACCACCAGCAGTACCTGGCCAAGAACCCGAACGGCTACTGCGGCATCGGCGGCACCGGCGTGAGCTGCCCGATCGGGCTGGACGCCTGAGGTGACCGTCGCCGCGCCGCGGCGGTTGCTGGTGGTGTGGCACGGCTTCACCGGCGCCACCCGGGCGATGGCCGAAGCGGTCGCCTCCGCAGCGCGCGAGAACGCCGGCGACGCGCTGGACGTGCGCCTGCTGCGCGCGGCCGAGGCCGGCGCCGAGGACGTGCTGGCCGCCGATGCGGTGGTGTTCGCCACGCCGGAGACGCTGGCCTCGATCAGCGGCGCGATGAAGGATTTCTTCGACCGCAGCTACTACCCGCTGCTGGGCCGCTGCGACGGCAAGCCGTATGCGCTGGTGGTCTGCGCCGGCTCGGACGGGCAGCCGACCATCGCCCAGCTGCGGCGCATCGCCACCGGCCTGCGCCTGCGCGAAGTGGCCGAACCAGTGCTGGTCTGCACCCATGCGCAGACGCCGGAAGCGATTGCGGCACCGAAAGTGCTGCCGGAAACGGAACTGGCGCGCGGCCGCGACCTGGGCGCGCTGCTGGCGGCGGGGCTGGAACTCGGGATCTTCTGAAGCCGGTGCCGTAGATGCGGGGCTTGCCCCGCATGCGCCGTCCCGGTCAGACATCCGCCGGCCATCGCCGGAACGCCTGTAGGAGCGTACCTTGGTGCGCGATGGGGCTTTGCCGGTGAAGCCTGCCGCGCACCAAGGTGCGCTCCTGCGAGGGCGGCGTTTCAGCTCGTTGGCGACGCGCTGCCGGCTGGGCTGGAGCTCAGGATTCTGACCCCCCAGCGTCGTAGATGCGCGGGCTTGCCCCGCATGCGCCTTCGCGGCCAGACATCCACTGGGCATCACCCAGGCGTGCAATCAAAATCTGTAGAGCGCACCTTGGTGCGCGATGGGGCTTTGCCGGTGAAGCCTGCCGCGCACCAAGGTGCGCTCCTGCGAAGGTCAGCCTGCCAGCTCGTCGGCGACGCGCTGTCGGCTGGGCTGGAGCTCAGGATTCTGAAGCCCCCAGCGCCGTAGATGCGGGGCTTGCCCGCATGCGCCTTCGCGGCCAGACATCCTGGGCATCCCCCAGGCGTGCAATCCAAATCTGTAGGAGCGCGCCCTGGTGCGCGATGGGGCTTTGCCGGTGAAGCCTGTCGCGCACCAAGGTGCGCTCCTACGAAGATCAGGCAGCCAGTTCGTCGGCGATGCGCTGGCGCAGCGCCTGCAGGTCCTTGGCGAAGGCATCGATGCCGGTAGCCAGCTTCTCGGTCGCCATCGGGTCGGCGGCCATGTCGGCGTCGAACTTCGCTTCATTGATCGCCGCGACATCCACCGCCTCGGCCGGCTGCGGGGAGAGCTTGCGCGGCAGTTCGCCCATGTCGGCGTCGAGCTTTTCCAGCAGGTCCGGCGAAATGGTCAGGCGGTCGCAGCCGGCCAGCGCCTCGATCTGCGCGGTGGAGCGGAACGACGCGCCCATCACCACCGTCGGCGAACCGCGGCGCTTGAACTCGGCGTACACGCCGCGCACGAACTTCACGCCCGGGTCCTCGTCGATATTGGCCGGCGCCTGGCCGTTGGCCACGTACCAGTCCAGGATGCGGCCGACGAACGGCGAAATCAGGAACGCGCCGGCTTCCGAGCAGGCCAGCGCCTGGGTCGGGTTGAAAATCAGGGTCAGGTTGCAGTCGATGCCCTCGGCCTGCAGCACGCGCGTGGCCTCCACGCCGGCCCAGGTGGCGGCGATCTTGATCAGCACCTTGTCGCGCGGCACGCCGGCCGCTTCGTACATGGCGATGAACTGGCGCGCCTTGGCGATGGTCGCTTCCGTGTCATGGGCCTGGTCGGCATCGACCTCGGTGGAAACGCGGCCCGGCACCAGTTCGGCGAGCATCGTGCCCACGCCGATGGTCAGGCGGTCGACCACGGCCTTGGCGACCTCGGTGCGGTCGCCGGCCTGCGCGCGGCCCCACTCCAGCTCACGCTCGATCAGCCCGGCGTAGACCGGCAGGTCGAGGGCCTTCTTCACCAGCGTCGGGTTGGTGGTGCAGTCGACGGGGCGCAGGCGCTTGATGGCGTCGTAATCGCCGGTGTCGGCGACGACGACGGACAGGTCACGCAGCTGGGCGAGCTTGGATCGGGTCATTGCGGAATTCCTGGTACGGGGGCCGGCGCGCGGCGCTCAGCGGTGGAAATCGCCCGCGGCTTCGGGCTGGTAGTGGACGGCGGTCACGCGCAGGCGCAGCTGGCGGCCACCGGGTGCGGTCCAGTCGATGGTCTGGCCGACGGACAGGCCCAGCAGGGCGCTGCCGACCGGTGCGAGCACCGAGACGCGGCCCTTGTCGAAATCCGCCTCGTGCGGATAGACCAGGGTCAGGGAATGTTCTTCGTTGTGCAGCTCGTCCACGCAGTCCACGCGCGAGTGCATGGTGACGATGCCTGCGGGGATTTCCTCCGGCGGCAGCACCTGCGCGCGTTCGAGCTCCTGGGACAGGGCGACGGCGGCCGGGTGCCGGCTCAGGGCCGGGGAATCGAGCATGGCCTCGAGGCGGGCCATGTCGCGGCTGGAGACGATGATCGATGGGGGCAGGCCGCTGTTGGTCGGCATGGAAAAAACTCCTGCAATTGTTGAGAGACAAGCAAAAGGCGGCGCCAAGCCGGCACCGCCCGGGCCTATTGTGCTGGGAATGTCGAACGGATGCGACCCACCCCGATCATGGGGGCGGGGCGGCGGGGATGCAATGCGCCGGCGGCCCCGGTTCAGGCGTCTGTACGTGCCCCCGGCGCAGCGGTAGGAGCGACTTCAGTCGCGATGGGGCTTTACCGGGAAAGCCCCTTCGCGACTGAAGTCGCTCCTACGGGGGGCACGGTGTATTACAGGGCCAGCAGGCCCGGCGGCAGGTGCTGGAAGATGCCCGCCAGCTGCTGCAGGAAGTCGCCCATGGCCGAGCTGCGGCGCCAGACCATGGCGATGCGCCGGCTGGGCGCGTCCTCGCCGGTGAAGCCGAGCAGGCGGATGTTCTCCGAGCGCGCGACCGGCGGCTTCACCGCCAGCATCGGCAGCAGGGTGACGCCGACGTTGGCCGCCACCATCTGCCGCAGCGTCTCCAGGCTGGTGGCCTGGAACTCGGACTTCTCCAGCGCGCCGGCCAGGTGGCAGACATCCAGCGCCTGGTCGCGCAGGCAGTGGCCGTCCTGCAACAGCAGCAGGCGCTGGTCGGCCAGGTCGCCCATGCCCAGCGTCGCATGCGCGGCCAGCGGGTGGCTTTCCGGCGCGGCCAGCACGAAGGGTTCCTCGAACAGGAATTCGGCGTGCAGCTGCTCGTCATGCAGCGGCAGCGCCAACAGCGCGGCGTCGAGCTGGCCGTTGCGCAGCTGGGTCAGCAGCACGTCGCTCTTTTCCTCCACCAGCAGCAGTTCCAGCTGTGGAAAGCGCTCGCGGATCGCCGGTACCACGTGCGGCAGCAGGTACGGCCCCAGCGTGGGGAAGATGCCCAGCCGCACCGTGCCGGCCTCGGGGTCGCGGCTGCGGCGCGCGGCCTCCTTCATCTGCTCGACCTCGGCGACGATGCCGCGCGCACGCGCCGCCGCCTCGCGCCCGGCGGGGGTCAGCATCACCTTGCGCGGCGCGCGCTCCACCAGCGGCACGCCCAGCTCTTCCTCCAGCTTCTTGATCTGGGTGGAGAGCGTGGGCTGGCTGACGAAGCACGCGGCCGCGGCCCGGCCGAAGTGCTTGTGCTCGGCCAGCGCCACCAGATATTTGAGGTCACGCAGGTTCATTTCGGCCTCGGAACGTTGTTCCTTCTCCCGTTGGGAGAAGGTGCCCCGTAGGGGCGGATGAGGGTACGGGCGAAGCGTCGTGCAGCCTGATATTGCAGGGCTTCGCCCTTGCCCTCACCCCAACCCCCGCTTCGCGCCCCGGCCCTTGCGCTGGCGCAAGGGCGTTCGAGGGGCAGCGAACCAAGGGTTCGCAAGCTGCCCCTCTCACCCCCGAGGGAGAGGGGCTCAAGCGTCAGGCGGTTTCGGCCACCACCGCCACCGGCTGCGGCGCCGACGTGCGGATCAGATGATCGAACGCGCTCAGCGCGGCGGTGGAGCCGGCGCCCATGGCGATGATGATCTGCTTGTACGGCACCGTGGTGCAGTCGCCGGCGGCGAACACGCCCGGCACGCTGGTCTGGCCGCGTTCGTCGATGACGATCTCGCCGCGCCCGCTCAGGTCCACCGTGCCGCGCAGCCACTCGGTGTTCGGCAGCAGGCCGATCTGCACGAAGATGCCTTCCAGTTCCACGCGGTGCGAATCGCCGCCGACGCGGTCGGTGTAGACCAGGCCGGTCACCTTCTGGCCGTCGCCCAGCACCTCGGTGGTCTGCGCGTTGAGCACCACCTTCACGTTGGGCAGGCTGTTGAGCTTGGCCTGCAGCACCTGGTCGGCGCGCAGCTTGCTGTCGAACTCGAACACGGTGACGTGGCTGACGATGCCGGCCAGGTCGATGGCCGCCTCGATGCCGGAGTTGCCGCCACCGATCACCGCCACGCGCTTGCCCTTGAACAGCGGGCCATCGCAGTGCGGGCAATAGGCCACGCCCTTGTTGCGGTATTCGTTCTCGCCCGGCACGTTCATCTGCCGCCAGCGCGCGCCGGTGGAAAGAATCACCGACTTCGACTTCAGCGAAGCACCGTTCTCCAGCTGCACTTCCACCAGGCCATCAGCACCGGCCGGCACCAGCCTGGTGGCGCGCTGCAGGTTCATGATGTCCACCTCGTACTCGCGCACGTGCTGTTCCAGCGCCGCGGCCAGCTTCGGGCCTTCGGTGTGCTGCACCGAGATGAAGTTCTCGATCGCCAGCGTATCCAGCACCTGGCCGCCGAAACGCTCGGCCGCCACGCCGGTGTGGATGCCCTTGCGCGCGGCGTAGATCGCCGCCGCCGCGCCGGCCGGGCCACCGCCCACCACCAGCACGTCGAACGCATCCTTGGCGTTGATCTTCAGCGCATCGCGCGCCGCCGCGCCGGTGTCCAGCCTGGCGACGATCTGCTCCAGCGTCATGCGCCCGGAATCGAACATCTCCCCGCCCTGGAACACCATCGGCACCGCCATCACCTGGCGCTGTTCCACTTCCTGCTGGAACGCGCCGCCCTCGATCACCGTGGTGTTGATCTTCGGGTTGAGGATGGCCATCAGCGCCAGCGCCTGCACCACGTCCGGGCAGTTGTGGCAGGTCAGCGACATGTACACCTCGAAGGCGAACTCGCCGTCCACCGCCTTGATGCTGTCGATCACTTCCTGCGCCACCTTCGGCGGGTGGCCGCCGGTCCACAGCAGCGCCAGCACCAGCGATTCGAACTCGTGGCCCAGCGGCAGGCCGGCGAAGCGCACGCCGTGGCTTTCGCCTTCGCGGGCGATCACGAACGAGGGCCTGCGCGCATCGGTGCCCGAGGCGTCCAGGCTGATCTTGCCGTTGCCGGCGGCGACGATGTCGTCCAGCAGGCCGCGCATCTCGGTGCTGGCGGCGCTGCCATCGAGCGAGGCCACCAGGCGCAGCGGCTGGCGCAGCAGGCCCATGTACTGCTGCAACTGGGTCTTGAGGGTGTCGTCGAGCACGGCGCAACTCCTTGTTCGAGGCAAAACGGGGGGAGGGCGCGGTTGCGGCAGGCAACGCGCCGGGGAAAGTAGGGGTGAACCGGAACCGCGTCTGGCGGGCGACGAGCGGGCTGGCTCGACGCGGCTTCGGTTCACCCCCACGCCCGCCAGAGCGGGGTGGGAGTGTTTCCGGATGAAGGGAGTGAGGTGTTACTCGTTCCTCACTCCTCTCCACTCGTTTCTCGCTTTTAGATCTTGCCGACCAGGTCCAGCGACGGGGTCAGGGTCTTTTCGCCTTCCTTCCACTTGGCCGGGCACACTTCGTTCGGGTGCGCGGCGGTGAACTGGGCGGCCTTCAGCTTGCGCAGGGTCTCGGACACGTCACGGGCGATCTCGTTGGAGTGGATCTCCATGGTCTTGATCACGCCTTCCGGGTTGATCACGAAGGTGCCGCGCAGGGCCAGGCCTTCTTCCGGAATGTGCACGCCGAAGGCGTTGGTCAGCTGGTGGGTCGGGTCGCCGATCAGCGGGAACTTGGCCTTGCCCACGGCCGGCGAGGTCTCGTGCCACACCTTGTGCGAGAAGTGCGTGTCGGTGGTGACGATGTAGACCTCGGTGCCCGCCTTCTGGAACTCGGCGTAATGCTCGGCCGCGTCCTCGATCTCGGTCGGGCAATTGAAGGTGAAGGCCGCCGGCATGAAGATCAGCACCGACCACTTGCCCTTCAGGCTTTCCTCGGTGACTTCGATGAACTTGCCGTTGTGGAAGGCGTTGACCTTGAACGGCTGGACCTGGGTGTTGATAAGGGACATGGAACTTCCTCTTGGTTGAAGGGACGGGTGGTGAACCGTGGAACACAGGCTAATAGGCAGTGCCTAATAAAACAAATGAATTGAATGCATCGCATCAATAGATATTGACTATTGATTCAGCCCGCCGGGCGGGCTCTGACCCCGATATCGGGTACTTTTCCGGCTTTCCAAGCCGCCTTGCCCGCCAAACTGAACGGGCAGGCATAGGCAGGCTCGATCCCGGCCGGCGCCGCCGCGGTAGGCAGCGACAGGCCGGGTGACTATCCTCCCGGTCCCGGAAACGTCCCGCGAAGAGGTAGTGAAGTGTCCAGCCCGAAGGTTGCCGAGCTGTTGCGGGAAGGCGCCGCCACGCTGCCCGGCGAGGACGCCCGCCATGAGGCCGAACAGCTGCTGCTGTACGTGCTGGGCGTGGACCGCGCCTGGCTGTTCGCCCACGCCACCGACCCGGTGGACGACGACGCCCGCCAGCGCTTCGAGCTGCTGCTGCAACGCCGCGCCCAGGGCCACCCGCTGGCCTACCTCACCGGCCGCCGCGGCTTCTGGACCCTGGACCTGCAGGTCAACACCGCCACCCTGATTCCGCGCCCGGAAACCGAACTACTGGTGGAACAGGCGCTGGCGCGGCTGCCGCCCGACCACATGGCGCGCGTCGCCGACCTGGGCACCGGCAGCGGCGCCATCGCCCTGTCCATCGCCAGCGAACGCCCGCTGGCCACGGTGATGGCCACCGACCTGCTCGGCCCCACCCTGGCGGTGGCGGTGAAGAACGCCCAGGCCCACGGCCTGGACAACGTCTGGTTCCGCCGCGGCCACTGGTACGCCGCGCTGGGCGCGGACCGCTTCGACATGTTGGTCAGCAACCCGCCCTACATCGCCGCCAGCGACCCGCACCTGCAGCAGGGCGACCTGCGCTTCGAACCGCCCCCGGCCCTGGCCTCCGGCGCCGACGGCCTGGACGCCATCCGCGAAATCATCGCCGGCGCCCCCGACCACCTCGTCCCCGGCGGCTGGCTGCTGCTCGAACACGGCTGGGACCAGGGCCCGGCCATCCGCGCGCTGCTGGAGCAGGGAGGCTTCGGCGAAGTGGAAACCGTGCAGGACTTGGAGCAGCGGGATCGGGTAACTCTGGGGCGGCTGCGGGGGATTGTTTGACGTTGACCCTGCCGCGAGGTGGTGATTACATCCTACGCAGGTGCTGAACACACCTTCGTAGGCGGAAGCCACTCCCGACAGACCAGTGGCTTTTTTGTGCCCCGCGCTTTCTATGGCCGGGTGGCGCGCAGTCATGCAAGACCCGAAAGGGAAAAGCTGCGGGCGGCCCTACGACCGTGTTCAAGCACCCGGCCGCCTCTCTGAACAGGAGGCGAAATAGACAGAACGAATCGTAGGAGATCGTCATGACCGAACAGATCGAACCCCGGTTTACGTCGCGCATCCTGAAAGTCGGCTGCCAGTACTACGAGAGCCGAGCCAAGGAAAAGGATCGCCGCTTCAAGACCCGACAGGTGCCCTACCTGCGACTGTGCGGCGACTGGCTGGAGGCCGCCGGCCTCAAAGTCGGCCAGAACGCACGGGTGATAGTCACCCGGCGCGGTATCGTGATTGCTGCTGAGGAATAGCTTGCTTCATGCGGTGGGCGGGCAATGCCGCCCACCGCATCTGTTGCATATAAGCCGAAGGCCTAACGCCTGAGTTAAGTCGCGCCGAGAGGCGGCGTCGGCTTGGAAGAATTGTTAGCTGATGACCGCATTCCGCTGAGCGTTGATGAAGGCACGCATGGCTGCAATGGAGTCATAGAGATCGGTGGGGGAGAAACGTTGGTTGTGTGGATTCTCGGGGTGATGAATTTGGTGACGAATGAAATCGGTGCTACTGATTTGCTCGGTGCGTGTTGAACCACTTCTCAGGAGGCGAACGTAGTTGACGACAGGTCTAGTAGCTCGGAATGCGTCGAGATCACCGGATGATTCTATGTGCGCATAAAGCTCGTCGTGGTACTCCGATGTCGGTTCACCGAATGCCGAGAAGCTGACCTCATTGAGACTCGGGTAGGGCAATTCATTGGGCAGAACGCGAGATACGCGCTCTTGCGGCTTACTTGACACAAGCCTGAGACAGTCAAAATTCAGGTGTTTGACGATTTCTGGGCTGTGCGTTGTTAGGAGAACCTGGGTGGCTTGTGCAGTCGAGAGCGCCTTGAGGGCGGCCGTTAGGCCGCGCTGGTGTTCGGGATGCTGCGAGGTTTCTGGCTCTTCTATCGCGTAAACCACGTGCCGATTTTCTGTTTCAGCCAGTCGTCGCTCGGCTTCAGCGCGGAAGAAGCTGATCAGTACAAGTCGCTTGACCCCGCTGCCTCGCTTATTGATGGGTATTCCCTGGTCCCCAGATATTCCAACGCTTTTGAAGACGTCCGGCCACTTGAGCGCGTCCGAATCCGGTATTTGCGGTTCCAGTGAAGCAGCTAGTTGAGGGTTCAATTCATGAAGCTTCTCGAGAGTTCGGCCTGCAACCTCCTCCAAACGCGCACGAACCTTATCTGCCACTTCCCGAAGGCTTGCGCGAATTGCTGGATCGCCGAGTATTTCTCGGACTGCTACGCGCATTGGGTCCTGTACTTCATCGTCCGACTCGGCATTCTTCCGGTCGGACTGGAACAACGTAAATAGCGGCATCTTCGCTTTGAGCTGATCCCAGATAGCCTTTGTGTCCTCTTTGGCGATTTCAATCTCGCATTCGCTAAGTGCAAGGTCGGAGTGACCAGCCCAGATGGCCTTTCGAAGCTCTGCGCTCCGCGTCTTGTCGGAGCAAGAGAAGCCCTTCTCGTCCACAGCCTTGCGCAGGTCGGTGATCTTCCTTTGGTGAAGATCGCAGCAGCCGTCAGCAGTGGGATGACTTGCGCGGATAAAGACGCGCTCCTTTCCTGATGGAGAGAATCGCTTGATGACGTGCAAAGTGCCCTGTGCGGTAGTCAAGTACTCGCTCGCCAAGGTAGTCCGGTTGGTGGAATCGATCACAATCTCGGCCGGGAGTTCGGTGAACTCAACGCTGACCTCAATCTGGTCCTCCCCGCGAGCGAGGCAAGACTTGTTGATGTCTTCCTTATCGAGTTTGATGCAGCCCTTACCTTCGTTGAAGAAGACATCCAGGGCCTCGAGAATGGTCGACTTTCCGATGTCGTTTCGACCTACCAATACGGACAGGTCGTCGAGCCCAACAACAACCGGCTCGGAGTAGCCCCGAAAGCGATTCACCGTCACAGCTTTGATCTTCATCAGCTAAGAACTCCCCATCATCAGCTAACGCCTGAATTAAGCTGCGCCGCGAAGCGGCGTCGGCTTGAATGAATTGTTAGACATTGGCTGCTTGCCTCTTGGCAGTCAGCAGTGCCGCTCTTCCGCTATGAGTGAATGTATACACGTAGGCGCTGCGGGAAGACTTGTAATTGCGTCTTGCCAAACCGAGACGCACTAACTCCCCCAGGTTGTATTCCGCTTCAGTCTTCGACATTCCAGAAGATGAAATCAATGCCTGTTCAGGGGCTTCGCCGCTAAGCTTTTCAATTTTGAGGAGCATTGTTACAAGCTCGTCTCCCAATGGTGAATTCTCGGGTTCAGATTTACCATCATTGCCGGGAGATGATTCCGGCTCTGGATCGGTACTGGCTGGGATCAATTGGGAGCGAAGCCTTTCGATCTCTCTATCTTTTCGTTCTAGTTCAGCAAAGTACTCTAATTCAGCTCTAGCCAAATCAGTGCGGATTTTTCGCGAATCTTGAATAGTAAGGGGCGTTTCTTCTTCAATCTGTCGCCGTATCTCTAGAATCGCTCTTTGCTGACGACGAGTGAATGCATATACGAATTTTGCCGGATACGGATATATGAACAAGTATGCTAGAGAAGTAAGGAGAGGAAGCGCGATTCCGCGAATAATTGCGTGGTTAAGATCAAGGAACGCTAACTGATCAATAAGCTCGAATTTTCTTTCAACTGGCTCGCTAGAAAGGATGATTAGGAGAAACCTATAATTCCAAGCTCCCCAAGAGATGATGAAAGCGCCTAGCAGCGGACTTGTCAGTCTCTCAGAAAGGTGCAGGCGCACTGTTTTAACTAGTTCATCGAACATCCCTCTCTCCAATGTCTAACGCCTGAATTAAGCCGAGCCGCGAAGCGGCGTCGGCTTGAATGAACTGTTAGGCCTCAACCCAGATCTCAGAATCTGACAGAGGCGCGGCAGTGTTGAGTTGCTCACCGATAAGTATGCCAAGCTGGGTAGCGTCACTGAAGCAGCGGGTAAATTGCTCTACACCAAGTGCCGTGAGGCTATGGCGCTCGCCATTGGTTAGAACTAGTAGGAACGTTTGGCCGGCTAGAAGCTGCGCATCCTTATCCTCACTCCTCCCGACAATGACCTGCCCTCTCTCCGGGACGTCAAAGCTGTCATGGACCGCAAGTAGTTTTCTCATGAGGCCTAACGCCTGAATTAAGCCGACCCGCGAAGCGGGTTCGGCTTGAATGAATTGTTAGGGGGTGGCTACGGTGCGTTGAGCTCCGAAAACTCAACCACGTACGAGCAATCCCCAACCGTATTGAATTCAACGCGCCAATCGTACGCCACGTTGCCCCCGGGCTCCGGCAAAGGGCCGCGAACGCGGTAGTTGGCGACAGCAGAGGACAGTAGTAGGTTTGTGTCGAAGCCTTCCTTGAGGAGCAAGGCCGGAAGAGCGGCGGCGAGCTGATGCACACCCAGAGCTCCCTCTCCTACCAAGGGCGGCTGCGACGTGCCAGCAAGGAGATCTACAGCGACGGAGCCGCCCGCAGCAACGACAGACCGAGCGAAGTGGTTAATGCCGTAGTCACCGGCCCAGTAGTTAAGCGTGCTGGCGAACTGGTGGCAGACGTTGTGCGCAACTGATTTTAGTGGTTTCAGCGACGAAGACATTTCTCAAGCCCCCTAACGCCTATTCGGCCGCCTAATCGCGGCGTTGCCCAAGTGTCCCGCTTTCCGGCACTAATGTGAAGATGTGGTGATGCCGGAAATATCAATGGCTTGGAAGGGATGAGCGGTGTGGTGCGGTCCCGAGGCCGGCGGTAAACACCGCGCGTTTGCGGCCCTATCGGTTACACCCCGAGTTGCTCGGCATAACGCAAGCGCTCAAGCCCTCAAAAGGGTGCATCGCTTGGACCAGGTACAGCGGTGTCCCTCCTTCTGATCAGAAGAAGGGACCAGCAAACCTCAATACAACCCCTGCGCCAACATCGCATCGGCCACCTTCACGAACCCCGCGATATTCGCGCCATCGACATAGTTGACGCTGCCGTCTTCGCGCTTGCCATGCTGCACGCAGTTGGCGTGGATTTCTTTCATGATCACGTGCAGGCGCTCGTCCACGTCGGCGTGGCGCCAGGACAGGCGCAGTGCGTTCTGGCTCATTTCCAGGCCGGAGGTGGCGACGCCGCCGGCGTTGCTGGCCTTGCCGGGGGCGTACAGGGTGCCGGCCTGCAGGAACACGTCCACCGCTTCGAGGGTGGAAGGCATGTTGGCGCCTTCGGCCACGCACAGGGCGCCGTTGTGCACGAGGGTGCGGGCGTCGCTTTCGTCCAGTTCGTTCTGGGTGGCGCAGGGCAGGGCGATGTCGGCGGGGATGTGCCAGGGGCGGCGGCCTTCGAGGAACTCGAAGCGTTTGTCGCCGGCCAGTTCGGACAGGCGGCCGCGGCGTTCGTTCTTCAGCGCCATCACGTCCTGCATGCCCTGTTCGTCGAAGCCGTCGCGGGCGTAGAGGGTGCCGCCGGAGTCGGAGAAGGTGAGTACCTTGCCGCCGAGTTCGGCGGCCTTGAGCGCGGCGAACTGGGCGACGTTGCCGGAGCCGGAGATCAGCACCTTGGCGCCATGGGTTTCGCGGCGGGCGTGGTGCAGCATCTGCTCGACGAAGTACACGGTGCCGTAGCCGGTGGCTTCCGGGCGCATCAGGCTGCCGCCGTAGGCCAGGCCCTTGCCGGTGAACACGCAGGCGGCGTCGTTGCTGAGTTTCTTCATCATGCCGGCCATGAAGCCGACCTCGCGCGCGCCCACGCCGATGTCGCCGGCCGGCACGTCGGTGTCCGGGCCGAGGTGGCGGTACAGCTCCAGCATCAGCGCCTGGCAGAAGCGCATCACCTCGCCCTCGCTCTTGCCCTTGGGGTCGAAGTCCGATCCGCCCTTGCCGCCGCCCATGGGCAGGGTGGTCAGGGCGTTCTTGAAGGTCTGCTCGAAGGCCAGGAACTTCAGGATCGACAGGTTCACCGAGGGGTGGAAGCGCATGCCGCCCTTGAACGGGCCGATGGCCGAGCTGTGCTGCACGCGGAAGGCGCGGTTGACGTGGGTGCGGCCGCTGTCGTCGGCCCAGGCCACGCGGAACTGGATGACCCGTTCCGTTTCCACCAGGCGCTCGAGCAGGCCATGCCGCGCGTACTGCGGGTGCTGCTGCAGGAACGGCCAGAGACTGTGGGTGACTTCCTTGACCGCCTGTAGGAACTCGGGCTGGTAAGGGTCGCGGCTGGCGACGTAGGCCAGGAAGGCGTCGGGACTGCGGTGGTTCAAGGGCATTCCTCCTGAAGGCGGGGAAGGGACAGCAAATGGACAGCCGGAACGAAAACGCGGCCCGTAGGCCGCGTCATGGAGTCATTGCAGGCGGGCGAGAACCGCCTGCGCCGCCTGGGATGTGGAAAGCGCTCGTCCCTGCGCGGCGAGGTCGGCGGTGAACAGGCCGTCGTCCAGCGCGGCGGCGACCGCCTGCTCGACGGCCGCGGCTTCGGCCTCCAGCCCCAGCGAGTGGCGCAGCAGCATGGCCGCGCTGAGGATGGTGGCGTAGGGGTTGGCGATGCCCTTGCCGGCGATGTCCGGCGCCGAGCCGTGGATCGGCTCGAAGATGCCGACCTTGCCCTGCTCGCCTAGCGAGGCGGACGGCAGCAGGCCCAGCGAACCGGCCAGCATCGAGGCCTCGTCGGTGAGGATGTCGCCGAACATGTTCTCGGTGACGATCACGTCGTAGGCGCGCGGCTTGGCGGTCAGGTGCATGGCCATGGAATCGACCAGCTGGTGTTCCAGTTCCACGTCCGGGAATTCCTCGCGGCCGATGCGCGCGGCCACATCCCGCCACAGCCGCGAGGTCTCCAGCACGTTGGCCTTGTCCACCGAGGTCAGTTTGCCGCGGCGCTGCTGCGCCAGGCGGAAGGCGCTGCGCAGCACGCGCTCGATCTCGGCCACGGTGTAGCGGCACAGGTCGCTGGCGCTTTCCGTGTCGCGGGTCTTGTCGCCGAAGTAGATGCCGCCGGTCAGCTCGCGCACGACGACGAAGTCCACATCCGTGAGCAGTTCGGCCTTGATCGGCGAAGCATGCAGCGCGGCGGGGTGGGTGCGCACCGGGCGCAGGTTGGCGAACAGGCCCAGTGCCTTGCGGATCGCCAGCAGGCCCTGTTCCGGGCGCACCTTGGCGTTGGGATCGGACCACTTGGGCCCGCCGACGGCGCCGAGCAGCACGGCGTCGGCCTTGCTGCAGGCTTCGAGCGTGGCGGCCGGCAGCGGTTCGCCATGCTTGTCGATGGCAATGCCGCCGATGTCGTGTTCGGCGAAACTGAAGTCATGGCCGAAGCGGTTGGCGATGGCCTTGAGCACGTCCACCGCGGCGACGGTGATCTCGGGGCCGATGCCGTCACCCGGCAGTACGACGATGTTGGCTTGCATGGGGTCTTCCAGTGATTTTGTTGTTCGTAGGAGCGGCTTTAGCCGCGAAGGGCTTTGCCGGGAAGGCTTCTTCGCGACTGAAGTCGCTCCTACGGGGAGCAGGGGGCAGGTCAGGCGTGGCGTTGGCTTTCGTACCGCTCGATCTCCGGCACCCGTCCCAGCAGCCAGCCCAGCTGGTCTACGCCTTCCAGCAGGCAGGTCTGCGAGAAGCCGTCCAGCGGGAAGGAATACACCTTGCCGGCCGGCGTGCGCAGTTCGCGCGTGGCCACGTCGATGGTCAGTTCGTCGTCCGGGCGCTGCATCAGTTCCTGCACGTCGGCCTCGTCCAGCACGATCGGCAGCAGGCCGTTCTTCAGCGAGTTGCCGCGGAAGATGTCGGCGATCTCGCCGCTCACGATTGCCCGCAAGCCCAGGTCGGTCAGCGCCCACGGCGCGTGCTCGCGCGAGGAGCCGCAGCCGAAGTTGCGGCCGGCCAGCAGGATCGAGCGGCCTTCGTTCTGCGGCTGGTTGAAGGCGAATTCCGGGTTGGGCGAGCCGTCGGCCTGCCAGCGCCAGTCGTTGAAGGCGTTCTTGCCCAGCCCCGCGCGCTCGGTGGTGGACAGGAACCGCGCCGGGATGATCTGGTCGGTGTCGATGTTGGTCTGGCGCAGCACCACGCTGCGCGAGCTCAGGGTACGGAAACCGGCCATCACGCCACCTCCTTGTTGAACAGCTCGCGCGGATCGGCGACCTTGCCGTTCACCGCTGCCCAGGCCGCACTCAGCGGCGAGGCCAGCAGGGTGCGCGAGCCGGGGCCCTGGCGGCCCTCGAAATTGCGGTTGCTGGTGCTCACCGCCAGCTGCCCCGGCGCGACCAGGTCGCCGTTCATGGCGATGCACATCGAGCAGCCGGGTTCGCGCCATTCGGCGCCAGCGGCGCGCACGATCTCGTGGATGCCCTCGGCCTCGGCGTCGCGCTTGACGATCTCCGAGCCCGGCACCACCAGCATGCGCACGCCCTCGGCGACGCGGCGGCCGCGCAGCACCTGCGCCACCTCGCGCATGTCGCTCAGGCGGCCGTTGGTGCAGGAGCCGACGAACACCACGTCCACCGGCGTGCCGGCCAGCGCGTGGCCGGCGGCGAACTTCATGTAGTCCAGGCCCTTCTGCGCGGCGGCGTCGTTGGCGGCCGGGATCGGCGCGTCCACGGCGATGGCGGTGCCCGGGTGCGTGCCCCAGGTCAGGGTCGGGCGGATGTCGGCGGCGTCGATGTGCACGTCCACGTCGAAGCGCGCGCCCTCGTCGCTGCGCAGCGTCTTCCAGTAGGCGACCGCCTTGTCGAAGTCGGCGCCCTTGGGGCCGCGCGGGGTCCTGGCGACCCAGTCGAAGGTGACCTTGTCCGGCGCGACCATGCCGGCGCGCGCGCCGGCCTCGATGGACATGTTGCACAGGGTCATGCGCTGTTCCATGTCCATCGCCGCGATGGTGGAGCCGCGGAATTCCAGCACGTGGCCGGTGCCGCCGTTGACGCCGATCACGCCGATGATGTGCAGCACCACGTCCTTGGCGCCGACGCCCGGCGCCAGTTCGCCATCGACGGTGATCGACATGGTTTTGGCCTTGCGCTGCAGCAGGCACTGCGTGGCCAGCACGTGGCCGACCTCGCTGGTGCCGATGCCGAAGGCCAGCGCGCCGAATGCGCCATGGGTGGAGGTGTGGCTGTCGCCACAGACAATCGTCATGCCCGGCTGGGTGAAGCCCTGTTCCGGCGCGATGACGTGCACGATGCCGCGGCTGCTCGAGGCCATGTCGAACAGCTCGATGCCGTACTCGGCGCAGTTCTTCGCCAGCATCTGCACCTGCGCTTCGGAGGCCTTGCTCGCGTACGGCAGCTTGCCGTCGGCGCCGGCCGGCAGGGTCGGCGTGGAGTGGTCCATCGTCGCCTTGGTGCGGTCCGGGCGGCGCGGCGCGAGGCCGCGCTCGCGCAGTTCGGTGAAGGCCTGCGGCGAGGTGACCTCGTGGATCAGGTGCAGGTCGATGTACAGCACGGCCGGCGCGCTGTCGCTTTCGGGGACGACGACGTGCGCGTCCCACAATTTGTCATACAGGGTCTTGGGTGCGGAGCTCATTGCGTCTTGTTCCGTTGCCTGTGAGGGGCCGTCGCGCTCAGGCGCTGACGGCTTCCTGGGTCTTGCTGCCTTCGCGCTGGCGCAGCAGGCGGTTGGTGACGTCCAGCCAGGCCAGCGCGCTGGCCTCGATGATGTCGCGGCTGGTGCCGGTGCCCTCGTAGATGTTGCCCTCGTGGCGCACGCCCAGGTTGGCCTCGCCGCGCGCGTCGGCGCCAATGCCGACGCTGTGCACGTGATAGCTGTCCAGGGTCAGCTGCACGCCGGTGGCGGCCGACAGCGCCGAGAACAGCGCATCGACCGGGCCGTCGCCCTGCGCAGTCTCGGCCACGCGGTTGCCTTCCGGGTCGGACAGTTCGACCAGCGCGTTGGCGCGGCTGCCGACGTCGCTGATGGTCATCGACGCCAGGCGGTAGCCGTCGCTGCCGGAGTTGCCCTGCATCAGGGTCTGCAGGTCGGCGTCGGTGACCACGCGCTGCTGCTCGCACAGCGCCTTGAACTGGTCGAACACCAGCTTCAGCTCTTCCTCCTCCAGCCAGTAGCCCAGCGCACGCAGGCGCGCCTCGACCGCGGCGCGGCCGCTGTGGCGGCCCAGCACCATCTGCGAGGACTCCCAGCCCACGTCTTCCGGGCGCATGATTTCGTAGGTGTTGCGGTTGCGCAGCATGCCGTGCTGGTGGATGCCCGATTCGTGCGCGAACGCGTTGGCGCCGACGATGGCCTTGTTGCGCTGTACCGGCATGCCGACCAGGCGCTGCAGCAGCTGCGAGGTCGGCACGATGCGGCGGGTATCGAAGCCGGTGTCGAAGTTGTAGAAGGCGTTGCGCACCTTCAGCACCATGGCGATCTCTTCCAGCGCGCAGTTGCCGGCGCGTTCGCCGATGCCATTGATCGAGCCTTCCACCTGGCGCGCGCCGCCTTCGATGGCGGCCAGCGAGTTGGCCACGGCCAGGCCCAGGTCGTTGTGGCAGTGCGCGCTGAAGACCACCTTGTCGGCGCCGGCGGCGTTGCCGATGACGTGCTGGAACATCGCGCGGATCTCGTCGGGCGTGGTGAAGCCGACGGTATCGGGCAGGTTGATGGTGCGAGCGCCGGCGGCGATGGCGACCTGCGCCACCTCGGTCAGGAAATCCAGCTCGGTGCGGGTGGCGTCCTCGGCCGAGAACTCGACGTCGTCGACGTAGCCGCGCGCCATGCTCACGTGCTTGTGCACCGATTCCAGCACCTGCTCCTTGCTCATGCGCAGCTTGTGCTCGCGGTGCAGCGGGCTGGTGGACAGGAACAGGTGCAGGCGCGGGCGCGCCGCCGCTTCCAGCGCCTTGACCGAGGTCTCGATGTCGCCGGGCAGGCAGCGCGACAGCACCGCCAGCACCGGGTCGCGCAGCTCGCGGCCGATCAGCGCCATCGCCTCGCGGTCGGATTGGGAACTTGCCGGGAAACCGGTTTCGATCACGTCCATGCCCAGCTCGGCCAGGGCGCGCGCCATCACCAGCTTCTGCGGTGGGGTCATGCTGCAGCCCGGTGACTGCTCGCCATCGCGCAGGGTCGTGTCGAAGATGGTAATTCGGGGGGTGTTGATGGTTGGAGTATTCACCAGAGGGTCTCCTCGACAGCGTTGGCGATGATATTGGTTTGTTCGTTTCGGGAGGGCCGCGGCGCGTTGGGGGCGACGCGGCTTCTAAGTCGTTCGGCGTTGCGCCGTCGCGGCTTGCGTGGCGGGCTGGGGCGCACTTCGGACAGCAGCGTGGACAGCACGGCGGCGTCGATGTTGCCGCCGGAGACCACCGCGCACTTGCGCTTGCCGGCCACGCGGCGGCCGGCGGCCAGCGCCAGCGCGCCGGCGCCCTCGGCGATGACGTGTTCCTCCAGCGCCAGCCGCACCAGGGTCTCGCGCAGCTCGGCCTCGCGCACGATGACCACGTCGTCGAGCAGGCTGGCGCACAGGCGGCGGGTGAGGAAGCCAGGGATCTTGACCTTGACGCCGTCGGCCAGCGTGGCCACCGGCGCGATCTCGCGCACGTCGCCCTTGATCGCGCGCGCCATCGAATCCACGCCCTCGACCTGCGCACCGATGATGCGCACGCCCTGCGATTTCAGCGCCAGCGCGACGCCGGAGGCCAGGCCGCCGCCGCCGATCGGCACGATCACCACGTCCGGCGCGTGCGGGGCCAGTTCGATGCCCAGGGTGCCCTGGCCGGCGATCACGTCCGGATCGTCGAACGCGGACAGGAAGCGGTAGCCGTTCTGTTCGGCCAGTTCGCGGGCGAAGGCGTAGGCCTCGTCGTAGCTGTTGCCGTGCTGGCGCACGGTCGCGCCCCAGTGCTGCACGCCGGCGATCTTGGTGGCCGGCGCGCCGTGCGGCATCACCGTGATGGCCTGCACGCCGAGGCGGAACGCCGCCCAGGCCACGCCCTGGGCGTGGTTGCCGGCCGAGGCGCAGATCACCGGGCGCTCGTCGCCGCGCTCCAGCGCGGCCAGCATCGCGTTCAGCGCGCCGCGCACCTTGTACGAGCCGGTGCGCTGCAGGTTTTCGAGCTTGAGCCAGGTGCCGAAGCGCTCGGCGTAGTGCAGCGGGGTGGGCGGCAGGAAGCGGCGCAGGCGCGCCTGCGCGGCCAATACGTCGGCGACGCTGACGTTTACGCCGCCGGCGCTGTCGGTATCTGCGGTGGCGCGGCCGCGGTCAGGCATTGCCGGAAAGCGGGGAACGGGGAACAGGGAACGGGGAATGGAGTTGCGCGGCGCTGCGTCGAAGAAGACGCCTCCGCTGCACACGCGCGGGAACGGCGCGTAGGGAACAGGCATTCCCCATTCCCCGTTCCCCGTTCCCGCGGCGTACGGCTACATCGGGATTCATGCCGCTACCCCGGCGTGGTCCAGCGCCACGATCCGCACCGATTCGCAGTCGTAGACCTTCTCCAGCTGCCGGCACAGGGTTTCCGGCGGGCGTTCGCCGCTCACTTCCAGCTGTACGTGCCAGCGGCCGGCACCGGTGGCCTCGCGGCTGCCGGCAATGTTGCGCGGGGAGAAGCCCCGGCGTTCGACCATGCCCAGCACGCGCAGCAGCGCGCCTTCGGCGGGCGTCAGCACCAGGTCAAGCCGGTATTGCATTGGAACTCTCCTGAGTGGCCTTGGCGTGGGCGGGGTTGCCTTCCAGCATGGTGCTGTTGGCGTTGTTCGGCGGCACCAGCGGCCACACGTTGGCGCGCGCGTCGATGGCCACGTGCAGCAGCGCCGGGCCGGGGGTGTCGAGCAGCGCCGCCAGCGCGTCCTCGACGTCGGCGCGCTGGGTGATGCGCGTGGCGGGGATGCCGAACACCTGCGCCAGCGCTGCGAAGTCCGGATTGTCGGACAGGTCGATCTCGCTGTAGCGCTCGGCGAAGAACAGTTCCTGCCACTGCCGCACCATGCCCAGCGAGGAGTTGTCCAGCAGCACGATCTTCACCGGCAGCCGGCAGCGGGCGATGGTGACCAGCTCCTGCACGTTCATCATGAAGCTGCCGTCGCCGGAGACCAGCACCACGGTGCGGTCCGGGCAGGCGAACTGCGCGCCCATCGCCGCCGGCAGGCCGAAGCCCATGGTGCCCAGCGCGCCGGAGGTCAGGTGGTTGCGCGGGTGGTCGAAACGGCAGTGCTGGGCCACCCACATCTGGTGCTGGCCGACGTCGCAGGCGATGACGGCATCGGCCGGGGCCACCTCGCTCAGGCGCTTGAGCAGCGCCGGCGCGTAGATGTCCTGGCCGGGCGCGTCGTAGCGCGCGGCGAACTTCTCGCGGTTGGCGGCGCAGCGCGCGCGCCAGCCGTTGCAGTTGCCGCGGATGCCGGACAACGCGCGCAGGCCGGCCTTGAGGTCGCCGGGCAGGGCGATGTCGGCGCCGCGCAGCTTGTCGATCTCGTAGGCGTCGGCATCCAGGTGGATGACGCGCGCGAACGGCGCGAACTCGGTCAGCTTGCCGGTAGCGCGGTCGTCGAAGCGGGCGCCGACCACGACCAGCAGGTCCGACTCCTGCACCGCCATGTTGGCGGCGCGGGTGCCGTGCATGCCCAGCATGCCCAGGTACTGCGGATGGTTGGCCGGCAGCGCGCCCAGTCCGCGCAGGGTCAGCACGGTGGGAATGCCGGAAGCCTCGACGAACTGGCGGAAATCCTCCACCGCCTCGGCCAGGGCGATGCCGCCGCCGCCGTAGATGACGGGCTTCTCGGCGGCGGCGATCATCTCCACCGCCTCGGCCAGGCGCTGCGCGTCAGGCGCCGGCACCGGGTCGACCGCGGCCGGCACGTGGTCGGGCAGGTGCGTGGCATCGGCCAGCTGCACGTCCTTGGGCAGGTCGATCAGCACCGGGCCGGGACGGCCCTCGCGGGCGACGCGGAACGCCTCGGCCACCACCTGCGGCAGCTCGTCGACGCTGCGCACCAGCCAGCTGTGCTTGACGATGGGCATCGTCATGCCGAACACGTCCAGCTCCTGGAACGCATCGGTGCCCAGCAGCGGCGTGCCGACCTGGCCGGTCAGGCACACCATCGGCACCGAGTCGAGCATCGCATCGGCGATGCCGGTGACCAGGTTGGACGCGCCCGGGCCGGAGGTGGCCACGCATACGCCGACCTTGCCGCTGGCGCGGGCGTAGCCGTTGGCGGCCAGCGCCGCGCCCTGCTCATGGCGCACCAGGATGTGCTTGAGGGTGGAATCCACCAATGCGTCGTAGAACGGCATGATGGTGCCGCCCGGGTAGCCGAACAGCGTCTGCACGCCTTCGGCCTCCAGGGCCTGCGTCAGCCAGCGTGCGCCATTGCGTGGCGCGCCGTGGACGGGAGTGTTCATGCAGCGACCTTGACCTTTGCTCTGTGCGGGTGGGGGACCGCGCGGTTACGCGTTCTGGGACTGCAGCCAGACCATCTTGGCGCGCAGCTCCTTGCCGACCTTCTCGATCGGGTGCTCCAGGTCGGCCTGCTTGAACCGGTTGTAGTTCGGCAGGCCCGCTTCGTACTCGGCCACCCAGTTCTTGGTGAAGGTGCCGTTCTGGATGTCGGTCAGCACGTCCTTCATGCGCGCCTTGGTGCCGGCGTCGATCACGCGCGGGCCGCTGACGTAGTCGCCGTACTGCGCGGTCTCGGAGACGAACTCCAGCATGCGGGTGATGCCGCCTTCGTAGAACAGGTCCACGATCAGCTTCAGCTCGTGCAGCACTTCGTAGTAGGCGATTTCCGGCTGGTAGCCGGCTTCCACCAGGGTCTCGAAGCCGGCCTGCACCAGCGCCGAGGCGCCGCCGCACAGCACCGCCTGCTCGCCGAACAGGTCGGTCTCGGTCTCTTCCTTGAAGGTGGTCTTGATGATGTTGGCGCGGGCGCCGCCCAGGCCGGCCGCATAGGCCAGCGCGAACTGCTCGGCCTTGCCGCTCTTGTCCTGGTAGACGGCGTAGATGCACGGCACGCCGCGGCCGATCTCGTATTCGCGGCGCACCAGCGCGCCCGGGCCCTTGGGCGCGACCAGCACCACGTCCAGGTCCTCGCGCGGGGCGATCATGCCGTAGTGCACGTTCAGGCCGTGGGCGAACAGCAGGCACGCGCCCTGCTTCATGTTCGGCGCCAGCACGTCCTCGTAGAGCTTCTTCTGCACCATGTCCGGGGTCAGCACGGCGACCAGGTCGGCGTCCTTGACCGCGTCGGCCGGGGTCTTGACCGCGAAGCCGTCGGCCTGGGCCTTGGCTTCGGTCGGGCCGCCCGGACGCAGGCCGACGGTCACCTCGAAGCCGGATTCACGCAGGTTCAGGGCATGGGCGCGGCCCTGGCTGCCGTAACCGATGACGGCGATCTTGATCTGGGGCAGTTCGTTGGAGCTCATGGGACTTGGTTCCTTGCAGTGATAGAGGGAGCGCAAAAGAAAACGGCCGTCGCGTCAGGACGCGGCGGCCGCCGGGGGAGGGAGAAGCGCCATGCACGCCGCGGCGGTGCGCATGGCATCGCGGGCGGTGTTTTTCTGCGTGGCGGTATCGGTGGTGAACATGGTTTCAGTTGAAATGGATGCTGGAAACGAAAAACCCCGCACCGGGGCCGGTGCGGGGTCTTTGATCGAATCTGGCCTTTTCCTGCTACGCGCCAGCTCGTCCCGCACCTGTGGGTTCGGTAATAAGCACGAGTACGAGCAGCGACGCCGCGGCGATGGCCGGGGTGCGGGTCGGGTTGGCGGTGGTGTGGCGTTGCAGCATGGGGTCGAGATAACCACGGCGCTTTCGGCGCTGTCAAGCGTGGCGGCATGTGGCGGCGAGGCCTGCGGCCGCATCGTCCGGAAAGGCCCGCCGCTGCGGCATGGTTGCCGCTGAAATCAGTTCGGTGTGCGGCGCCGGCGATGGCGCTGGATGTCCTCCTGCGCGGTTCGCGGAAGATCCACGCGTGCGCGCAGCCGCCGTGCCGGCGTCGTCGCGCTGGCTGTTCCGCCCGGCAGCAGGGTACGAGGCGCGCCATGGGCGCCTAGCGGAGTCGTTCCCTGAAAGCAATTGAAAGCGAGTGATAGGAACCGGACGGTTTTCACGGTTTGGTTAGTGAGTCCCGCGAAACAGCGGGACCGCCAATCCGAAACGCTGGGGAATCGCATGAACCGTTTTCTTGCCTGCCGTATGGGGAATGGAAGCCCGTGCACACCATCGACCTTCGCCACGGGAGCGACGCCATGAGCGCGTGGCCGGGCGATTCGCAGCCGCTGATCCGCCTGCTCGGGGAATGCCGGATCGGCAGCGCCGGCCGGCTCGTCTACCGCAAGGGCTGGGCGCTGCTGGCCTATCTGGCGATCGAGCGCCCGCGCGTCCATCGCCGTAGCCGGATCGCGGCGATGCTGTGGCCCGACCTGGCGCACGGCGCCGCGCTGACCAATCTGCGCCAGGTGCTGACCGACCTGAACCGCGCGATCGTCGCGGCGGCGGGCGAGGGCGTGCTGCTGATCGACCGCGAGACCGTGCGCCTGTGCCCGGTGGCGTCCCAGGGGCTGTTCGACATCGACCTGCTGGAACCGACGCTGCCGGCTGGCCTCCATGCGCGGGAGTGGCTGGAGGAGGCGGGCGAACTGCTGGAAGGCGTTTCGCTGGAGCAGTGCGACGAATTCAACGAGTGGCTGCCGGGGGCGAGGGCATGGGCGCTGCAGCGCCTGCTCAAGGCGCTGGAGCGCGCGCGGGACGATGCCGCCGCCCGCGGGAACCTGGAAGTGGCGGTGAACCTCGCCCGCCGCCAGGTGCTGCTCGATCCATGGGACGAGGCGCAGCAGCGCAGCCTGATGCGCCTGTACGCATGCCGCGGCGAACCGGAGACGGCCTTGGATTGCTACCGGATACTGGAGCGCGGCCTGGAACAGGAACTGGCGGTGAAGCCGCAGATGGCGACGCGGACCCTGGCCATGGAGATCGCGCAGCGGCATGCGCACGCTGCGCCGCTGCGCGGCTATGGCCGCACGCGCCCGGTGCATGCGGCGGACAAGGCCTTGCGGGCATAACGACGCCGATTGAAGGGGGAAGCCGCCATGGCGTGCCGGTGGCGGCTTCTTTCGTCCATGACGCCCGTCATGGTTCCGGAGGCGTGTTGGCGTCATACCTGAAGTCCTTGGTGGCGTCGCGCACGGCGGCATCCGGAAATCCGCCGAGCATGTCGGCACGGCGAGCGTTGGTGACGATTTCGTCTTCCAATCGCTGTGCTTCGCCGGGGAAGCCGCCGGGGAACTGGGTGGTGAACTGGTCGCGGTATTTCTCCGCGGTGGCCAGATAGCTGTCGGCCGCGCCCTTGGCGACGCCCGCGGCAATGGTGCTGCCCACGGCGGTGCCGATGCTGCCGGCGGCAATGGCCACGCGCCAGTTCCAGCCGCCGTAGGTCTCGAACATCTCGGCGATGGTGTCCAGGGTTTCGGCGGTGGTGTTTATCAGTTCCACGCTGGCGTCGATGATCGCGACGGTGGCGTTCATGCTTTCGGCCTTGCCCAGTTCGACCATGATGTCCAGCTGGGTCTTGTGGTTGTGCATGACCGGGGTGGTCAGGCGCGCGGCAGCCGCCACGTTGGCATGGGCGAACAGTGCCGGGCTGTAATGTTCGCCGCAGCGCAGGCGGGTCCATAACTGGTCGATGCCCACGGCCAGCACCTTGTCGTGGTAGTCGCCGCTGCCAGGCCGGCGCGGTGATTGGAAGGCTGGCGAGCCATCGTCGTGAGTGGGCATGAGCGGGTCGATGGCGGCCAGCGCGTAGGCGACGTTTCCGGCGTTGCGGATCAGCTCGCGTTCGTGACGGGCATGCACGTGGCTGTCGCTGGTGGGCAACTGGCTTGCATTGCGCAGTGCATCGCAAAAATCCATGCTGTTGTGGTTGAGCTGCGGCAATGCGGCACAGTCCACATGGGTGCAGTGGTCCCACGCCTGTACCCGGCTGATGACGAAACTGTCGGCCGCGTTGGCGGTGACTTGCAGGGGCATGGCCTGATCTGGCGGCGCTGCAAGGTCGGCATCAAGCACGGTGGATTGCGGGATTGCGCGGCCGCTGTCGGTATTCCAGCGCACGATCTGCGCGCTGTCGCCGGTGCGGCGCAGTACGCCGTAGCGCAGGCGGCCGCCGCGTGCATCGGGCAGGCCCACGGTCAGGTAGGGCAGCTTGCCGACCTCGCCGCTGCCGCAGTCTTCGCGGCCATCGTGGTTGGTGTCCGGGCAGGGCAGGCGCGACTGGCTGGTGACGAAGCCCATCACCGCGTCATCGGCGCGTTGCAGCAGGTCGCGTCGCGCCACCTGGCTGCGCTCCTCGGACATGGTGCCAAGCCAGCGCGTGAGCAGGATGCCGATGATGCCCAGGATGACTAGGGCCACGGTCAGTTCGATCAACGAGAAGCCACGCGGGCGGGCAAGGGAACGGCGGTTCATGGGTTCAGTCCGGCGCGGTCAAGGCCAATGGTGGTATCGCGGGCGTCTTCATGCAGGGCCTTGATGCGGTCGCGGAAGGTGCTGACTAGGTCACGCCGGTGCCCGGCGTCCTGCACCCCGGAGAGGGCCTCGTCGTAGGTTTCCTGCGCCTCGACGAGGCTTTTGCTGGCCATACTTATGTCCAATAGGGATTTGGCCAGTTGCTTCACGCCGGCACCGATGCTGGCACCGTCCGGGGGCCAGCCCGATGCGATCAAGGTGAGGGCGATGGCCTGGTTGGTGATGGATTCGGCCAGGGCATAGATGGCAAGGTCGCGGGCCACCTTGGCCTGATCGCGGATGGTTTCGGCGATGTGGATGTCGAAGCTGCGGAATTCGAGGTTGAACTCGGTCATGCGCAGTGCGCTATAGGCGGCATAGGCGCTTTGCGCGCTGCCTTGCGCGCGCGCCAGCCGATCCGGGCAGGACAGCCGCGCGGCCAGTTCACCCGGGCCTGCGGCTATGACGGCAAGGGCGCCTGCGGCATCGGCGGGGCCGGGCAGGGTTTGTGCCGTCGGCTGCCATTGCGCGGCGGCGTCAAGGCGGCCATGTCCGCTCACGCCGCTGTGGCCCAGGTAGTAGGCCAGCGGCAGATCGAGCCCGGCCATGGTGATGTTGCCGCGCTGGTTCAACAGCAGGCGCATGCACAGGTCCAGCCCGTTGCTGCTGGGGGCTGGCTGGTCGGCGGGCGGCAGCACCGGGTCGAACAGGTCATCGGGCAGCGGGGTGGTCAGGTTGGGCTGGGCCTGGTAATACAGGCGCATGCGCGAGGGCAGGCCGAGGTCAGCTACCGGCAACCAGCCACTGGCGGCGCCATCGGCACTGCCATTGCCGTCGGCATCGGCACCGGGCAGGTGGCCGTGGCTGCGCATGTAGCCGAGCAGGGCCTGTTCGGCCTGGGCCAGTTCCTGTTGCTGCCGCTCGGCATCCAGTATCTGGTTGCCGAGCGGCAGCAGGTTGAACAACAACACGGTGAGCAGGGCGGCGATGGCCAGCGCCACTGCCAGTTCCACCAGCGAGAACCCGTGTTGGCGAAGGTGACGTGCGGTCATGGCAGCACCGGGGCCTGTGGGCCGGTGGAGCCGCGGCTGTCGGCGTGTTCCAGCGTGGCTTCGGCGCCGAAGCTCATCTGTGTGGTGGGGCCGCCGCCGGAGCCGCCGTCGTCGTTCATGTTTTCCAGCTCCTCTTTCAACTTCTCGAACTGGGCCTTGGTGTCTTCGTAATTCTTGCGGGCGTTTTCCGCGCCCAGCTTGGCGCGCCGCCAGTCCTCGAAGGCGCGACTGTAGGGGTAGCGCTGGCAGTAGACACCGAATTTGTAGGTGTCCTTGTCCCACCAGTTCAAGGTGTTGGCACCCGGCCACCACCAGTAGCTGCCGTTCCAGCTCCGGTTGGTGAAGAACTGGCACACCTTCTCGGACATGATTTCATTGACTTCCAGACTCCGGTTGTCGAGCCAGTGCCTGGGTTCCCTTTCGGTGACCAGCAGTGGAGCGGTGGCGTTGCGGTCCTTGTAGTTTTCCGGGGCGTACCACGGCAGGCTGCGGGTTGCCTCGCGTTTCTCGATGCAGGTTTTGGAAACCGTGACCATGACGGGTTGCCAGTAACGAGTGGGAATTGGAGGGGTAGCATTGGGATCGGCTTCCACCCAGTAACCACGATCTTCCTGATACGAGCAGTCGTACTGGTAGTCGTATTCATAGCGTTCTTCGAAGCTGGAACGCACCCACTCGTATCTGGTCGGGACGTCGTTGGCATCCTTGGTGACTTCGATGGCCCACTCGAACCAGTTGTAGCCGCCGTCGACGGAATACGGCAGTAATCCTGCGGAGGCAGGGCCGGGATAGGCCAGCCACGGCTTGGGTAGAGAGTTGTAGGCGGCCTTGGCGGCGTCGCGGCTGGTAGCCAGGTCCGCATGTTCGGCCTTCAGCTTGGCCAGCCGGCCTTCCATGTTGGGCTTGCAGGTGGCCAGTTCGTTCTTGTCGCGCTCATAGACGCCGGTATCGGTTTCCTGCAAGCCGTAGTCCTTTGGCGTGCCGCTGCTGATGCTGCAGCTGCTGTCCGAATAGCGTCCCTTGCCGTTGCCGATGAATTCGCACTTGGCGACAGTGACCGGCTTTTCGCAGGTCTCGATGTAGCGCACGGCATTGCGGGCGTTGATGCACTGCTGTCGCTGCATGTCGCCGGATGGCAGATTGGCGTTCGGGTCGGCGGGATTGCCGCGGCCGCGGCCAGCGCAATGCTGGGCATCGTTCATCTGGTTGAGCATCTTGGTAAGAATGGAATCGTTGCCCTTGAACCAGGTGTCGATGTTGTCCTCGAACTGCTTGATTTCCTTGGCAAGCTCCTGTTCGCGCTTGTTCAGGTCGGTCCATTCCTCGGCTTTCTTGCGCAGGGCGATGGCCTCGTTGGTGGCCACGTCCCAATTGAATTCGTAGTGCGATTCCAGCACGCGGTCGTGGGTGCCGGCGTTGACCGTCACGTCGTTGCCATCGCCGTCCTTCTCGGTGCGGGTGCCGACATGGTTGCAGTTGGCGTCATACAGGCCGCCGTTGCCGCTGGCCGGCTTGCACACCCACTCATCCACCTGCTTGCGGTAGCGCTGCGGGTTGCAGGCCTGCCAATTGGTGCTGTTGACGCTGATGCCGCAGGTGCGCTGCGGGTGGATGCGCTGCTGGATCTGCGAGCGGTATTGGCCGTCCTTGCCCAAGCTCGGGATTTCGACCAGCGTGTAGGTGGGCAGGCCGTTGATGTCCAGCACTGGTTGATTGTTGATGTCCTTGGCTTCTTGCGGGGCCACGCCCCACGGGGCCAGTCGGTAGCCTTCTAGTTTGTCCACCTGGTATTGCAGTACGTCCCATTCCTTCTTCGCGTTTTCGGTCTGCTTGTCCAGGCCGATGCGCGGGACCACGGTTTCCGATTCCACCTCGAAGACTGGATTGCCGTGTTCGTCATACAGCAGATTGCCGGCGGGATCCTTTTTCTGTATGGGATTGCCGTTCTTGTCGCGTTTGTAGACGACCTCCTTTGAGGTGCCTTCTTTGCAGTTGGTCGCGTACAGCGTGCATTCCAGCTCCGCGCGGGCCTCGTCCAGGTTTTGTGGCACCGGTTTTGGGCCGTTAGCATGTGCAAGGTCACGGGCCTTGATCGAGGCATCCAGTGCCAGCGCGACGAACGGCAGCGAGGCGGCCTTGGCGGCCAGGGTGACGCCCTTGGTGCCGAGACCCACGATCGAGGTGACCACGGCGGCGGTCTTCAGCGGTACTTCCCAGCACATGGTGCCGAGCGAGGCGATGCAGGTGGCGATGGAGCGGGTGAGGCTGACGGTGGACGTGACCAGGGTGGTGATCTGGTCGGACAGGCTGACGGCGGTGGTCACCAGCTTGAAGATCAGCGAAATCTGCGCCTTGGCTGCGCTCTGCACCGCCGATTCGGTGGCGTCGATGTTGTTCTGTTGCAGCAACGCCAGCGCATCATGCAGGGTGACGGCGGCGGCCAGCACGTCCATGCCGGCCAGCGAGACGTTGTAGGGTTCGTTGCCGCCGGGTGTGGCCGACAGCTGGGCTACGCTGAACGGGGCGGTGCTGGCACCGGCGATCGCGTTGGCGCTGGACAGTTCGGCCAGCAGGCGGCAGCCGAGCATCTGCGCGGCCGCGTCGAAGCTGCGCACGCGCACACGGTCGTCGTATCCGCTGTCCCATTCGCGCCAAGGCGACTCCATCTGCGCCACGGGGCCGGTGTTGTCGTCGTCCAGGCGCGATTGGCCGGGCAACGGGCCGGCGGCGGCAATGCCGTAGGCGACGTTCCAGGGAACGCCGTGGACACCGGCGCGCGTGGTGTCCGCGTGGTTGGTTCCGGCAACCTGTGCCAGCTCCAGCGAGCGGCAGAGGTCCAGGCCATTGATGGCGCTGAAAGGGCGGCGGCCGGTTTCCTTGCGATCCTTGTCGAGGCTTATGATTTCGCGGTTCGTGCCGTCAATCAGTGGCGGCTGGTAGGCATTGCCCGGCGCGGTAAGGTCCAGGTGCGCGGCGGCGTCGCCGCGATAGACCATGTAGGCCACCGGGCCGACAGGCATGCCGTTGCCCGAGGCACCAAGCAAGGTGCGTGTTGGCAGCCAGCCCTTGGCGTTGCCGGGGATGCAGTTCCCCGTGTTATCCAGTGCTTCCTCGCCGTCCAGTGTCTGTGCTGGGCAGGGCAGGCGCGCATGGGTGGAAGCAAAGGCGGCGATGGCCTCGTCGGCCCAGCGCAGCGTCTGTTCCTGGGTGATGGCCTGCTGCGGCGCGCGCTTGGCTTGCAGCAGCACGGCGCCGGCGGCCAGCGCGCCACCGACGAGCAGAAGGACCAGCATGACCTGCAACAGGCCGAAGCCGGCCTGGATGGAAGGCCGGTTGCGAGGGTGGAGTGCGGAATCCACGGGGAAGGACAGGTTCATGATGGTCGTCCTGGAGTGCCGGGAGTGCATGCGGAGGGCATCACTGGTTCATGCGGACGTAGCCGGTCATTACCGCGACCTGGGCGTCGGGCGTGTAGCCGCCGTTGTAGTCCTGCCGGTTGTCGCGGCTCCAGGGATTGGCGGGGGGATTGGTGGTGCTGATGGGATCGACCTCGCTGTGCCGGTTGATCTCGCGCATGCGTCCGAAGCGCGCATCGACGCGGCCGTCGATCCGTGCATCGAGTTGGTTGGCCAGCTCGGGCGTGAGCCCCTTGAGGACCATGACGTTGCGCACGCGCGTGCGATAGCCGCTGCCGACGTCCGGTTCGGCCCAGTTGCCGAGATTGACGAAGCACACTTCCAGTTCCTGCGGGTTGCCCTGGCTGTCGCGGTAGACATAGCGGGTCTCGGCGCCTTCCGCGCGGCCCTGGGGCAGGCTCACGCCGCGTCGGAGCATGTCGTTGCGCAGTTCGTCGCGGCAGAGTTCGCGTCCCAGCTGGTTGTAGATCCGCCCGCTGGGATTGGCCGGATCGTCGCCCGGCACCACGCCGCTCTGCTGCACGTAGCGGTCGTAGGCGACCAGCCAGCCCTGCACGAACTCGCTGCCGATGCGCTCGGCCTCGGCGCTGCGGTAGACGTCGCGGCCGACGCTGACCGCGCCGATGATCAGCGCGATGATCACCAGCACCACCGACATCTCCATCAGGGTGAAGCCGGCTGCCGACGGAAGGGGGCGGATTGGACGGTGCATTGCGGGATCCTCAGAACTGCGGGGAAGCGATGGCCTGCTTGACCAGGTCGTAGACGGGCAGCAGCAGGGCGACGATCAGGAACACGAACATGCCGCCGGCCAGCAGCACCACCACCGGCTTGATGACTTCGGACAGATTGGTGATCAGCCGCTGCAGGCGCAGGCTGTACTCGGCCGACAGGCGCGCGAACTGCGAGTCGAGCGTGCCGGTCTCCTCGCCCACGCCGATCATGCGCACCATCATCGAGGGGAAGCCGCCGACCTGGCGCATCGCCGCCGACACGCGGTCGCCGCGCTCGAGTACCTGGCGGATGGCGATGATGCGGTCGCGGTAGTACTCGTCGCGCATCGCCCGCTCCATCACCTGCAGGCTGCTGACCATGTCCACGCCGGCGCGGATCAGCAGCGCCATGTACTCGGTGAAGAAGGCCAGGCCCGAGGAGTACATGATGGTCCTGGCGATGGGCAGCTTGTGCAGGGTGTAGTGCGCGGCGCGGCGGAAGCCGCGGCTGTAGCGCCAGGCCACCCACAGCACGAAGGCCGACACCAGCATCGCGCCGATGATCAGGCCGATGTGGCCGATCAGCCATTCCGAGCCCTTCATCACCGCGATGGTCAGCGGCGGCAGCTTGGCGTTCATCTGCTTGAACAGGTCGGCCAGGTTGGGGATGACGTAGTAGATCCAGAAGCCGCCGGCGGCGAAGATCGCCGAGAACACGAAGGCCGGGTAGATCAGCGCCTGGCGGGTGTCGGCGGTCATCCGGGTGATGCGCTCGATGTGGTCGGCCGACTCCATCAGCATCTTGTCCATGGTGCCGGTCTCGTCGCCGATCATCACCAGATTGCGCACGGTCTCGGGGAACGCATCGGGGTAGCGCGACACCGCGTCGCTGAGCGATGCGCCCGCGTCCAGTTCGTCCAGCAGCCGGCGCGCCAGCTTGGCCGGGTTGGAGGTGCGCCCGCCGCCTACCTCGTTGGCCACCGCGCGCAGCGCTTCCATGATGGGGATGCCGCTGGAGGTCATCACCGCCAGGTCGCGCAGCATGCCGGCCAGCTCGACCGGGCGGATGCTGGGCTTGACCAGCTGGGTGATCGAGCGCTGCGCCTCGGCCAGCCAGCCGGGGAAGCGGTAGAGCGACAGCACCACCGCGTCGAAGTTCTTTTCCAGCCACATCCGCGCGGACGAATCGTGCTCCACCGCCAGCTGGGTGATGCCGGCGCGCACGCGGCCGCTGGAAAGCAGCAGGCGGTAGTAATAGACGTTCATGGCGTCGGCCCCACGCCGGCCACGCGCATCACTTCCTCGCTGGTGGTCTGCCCGGCGACGACGCGCGCCTTGGCCACGTCCTCGATGCCGCGGAAGCCGGCGTTCATGGCCAGGTTGCGCAGCGTCTCGCGGCCGACGTCGTCGGCGATGCCGTTGGCCAGCGCCTCGTCCACCACCATGATGTCGTACACCGGCAGGCGGCCATGGAAGCCGCTGCCGCGGCAGCGTTCGCAACCGGCGCCGCGCTTTCCGCAGCTGCCTGCCGGCAGGTCCAGCCATTCCAGTTCGCGCTCGCTGAAGGGGACTTCATGGGCGCAGAACGGACAGTTCTGCCGGACCAGGCGCTGGTTGACCACGGCCAGCAGGTTGTCGGCGATGACCTGTGCTTCCAGCCCAAGCGGGCGCAGGCGCGGCACCACGCCGAACACGGTGGTCACGTGCAGGGTCGAGAGCACGAGGTGGCCGGTGGCCGCCGCTTCCAGCGCGGCCTGCGCGGTCTCGGCGTCGCGCATTTCGCCCAGCAGGATCACGTCCGGATCGTGGCGCAGGAAGTGGCGCAGCGCCGAGCCGAACTCATAGCCAGCGCGGCGGTTGACCTCGGTCTGGCCGGCGCCGGGCACGCGGTATTCGATGGGGTCTTCCACGGTCAGCACGTTGCGCTCGATCAGCGACTGCATGCGCAGTGCGGCGTGCAGCGAGGAGCTCTTGCCCGAGCCGGTGGGGCCGGTGATCAGCACCAGCCCGGCGGGACGGGCGAACAGGCGCTCGAGCACCGCCACGTCCTCGGCGAAGAAGCCCAGTTCCTCCAGCCCCGCCAGGTCGCTGTGCTCGGGCAGCAGGCGCATGACCGTGCGTTCGCCGGCGTCGGTGATGATGGTGGATACGCGCACGGTCACCGCCGAATCCAGCACCGTGGCGCGGAAGCTGCCGTCCTGCGGGCGGCGCTGTTCGGAGATGTCCATTTCCGCGGCCAGCTTGATGTAGCCGAGCAGGCGGTTGAGGGTGGTGGGCATGGCGAACATCGGCCGCAGCACGCCGTCGACGCGGAACAGCACGTGCAGGCTGTCGTCCGAAGGCGCCAGGTGGATGTCGGTGGTGCGTTCGCGCACGGCGTAGTGCAGCAGGTAGTCGAGCAGCTTCTCGGGGCTGTAGGCGTGGTCGTTGTCGCCCGACAGGCGCTTGATCTCGCGCTCGAGCAGGCTCTCGACCGGGTTCTGCGCGAAGTAGTAGGTGTGGCGGATCAGCCGCGCGACCTTGCCGTACTCGCCCTGCAGGAAGCGGCAGCGCAGGCCGCAGCGCTGCAGCACCAGCTGTTCCACCGCCTGGGTGTCGGCGTCGCCGAGCAGGACTTCCAGCGCGTCGCCGGCGCGCCGCAACGGCAGGAACTGGCGCAGCTGGCACAGCTCGCGGTTGAACATCGCCAGCACCTGCGGTTCGGCATGCGGCAGCGTGTCCACCTGCACGTACTCGATGCCGTTCATCTCGGCCAGCACGCGCACGATGTCCGATTCGTTGGCCAGGCCATGGCGGATCAGGACGCGCCCCAGGCGCTGTTTCTCGACCTCGTTCTTCTGCAGCGCGTACTGCAGCTGGGTGGTGTCGATCAGGCCGCGTTCGAGCAGGCGCTCGCCCAGCCGCGTGCCGTCCTTCTGCACGGCGGACTGGGGCGCGGGACGGGCGGGAATGGGATCAACCGTTGCCATGGAGGTGCGTTTCCGGGGAGGGGGGCGAGGCGGCGGCGCGCGCCGCCAGCAGGGTGTCGAACAGGAGCAGCGTGGCGGGGTCCGGCGCGCCGCTGGGCGGCAGGCCGTTGTGTTGCTGGAACCGCCCGATCGCCGCGCGCATGCGCGGGCCATAGCGGCCGTCCAGCGCGCCGTCGTACAGGCCGGCGTCGCGCAGCAGCGCCTGCACGGCAAGCACCTCGGCCTGCCCATCGGCGGCGGCAAGGAAATTCTCGACGCGAAGCCGTGCCTGCCAGCCTGCCTGCCAGCCCTCGGGCAGGCGGCGCAGGCACAGGCCTTCGCGCGAGGGTAGCCGTGCCAGCCATGTTTCGCTGACGGCCTGCACCTGTGGCGCGGTGGTGCCAAGGCCCTGCAGGCAGACATCCCAGCGTTGTCCGGGCGTCTGGCCGGCCGCTGCGGCAGGGGCGGCCGGCACCGGGAGGGCGTGGTCGTCGGCGTAGGAGGCGTCGCTGCGCACGGCTAGCGCCGCCACCAGCGCGAAGAGGACGAGACCGCCGGCGATGGAGGCGGCAAGCGCCAGCGGTGCCTTCTTCCACAGGATCCGGCGGCGCCGGCGCAGCGGCCGCGCGCCCGCTTCGGCGGCGGCGGTGTGCACCAGCGCGGCGTCGATCACGCGCTGGTCCGCGGGCTGCGCGTACAGGCCGTACAGGCAACGGTCCATGATCTGGTGGATGCGGCGCGGGTTGCCGCCGCTGGCGCGGTGCAGTGCCTGAGCGGCGTCGGCGCGCAGGCGGATGCCGGGGCTGGGGTTGCCGGCCGCGTCGAGACGGTGGTGGACGTAACGCTGCACTTCGTCGGCGGCCAGCACGTCGAGCTGTACGTGCTTGCAGATGCGGCTGGTCAACTGGCGGATGCCAGGCTGCTCCAGGTTGTCGCGCAGTTCCGGCTGGCCGGCCAGGACGATCTGCAGCAGTTTTTCCTGGCCGGTTTCCAGGTTGGTGAGCAGGCGCAGCAGCTCCAGGCTTTCGAGCGTGAGGTTCTGCGCGTCGTCGATCATCAGCACGCAGGTGACCTGCGCGCGCCATTGCTGGACCAGGAAGCGGTTGAGGGTATCGATGTCGGCCGCCGGCGTGCCGCGCGCCTCCAGGCCGAAGTCGCGCAGCACCGCGGCCAGCAGGTCCGGTCCCTGCAGGAAGGTGTTGAACACCATCGAGGTGACCACGCCTTCGCCGTCCAGGGAGAACAGCAGGCGGCGCAGGAAGGTGCTCTTGCCGGTGCCGATCTCGCCGGTCAGCAGCACGAAGCCGGCGCGGGTGCGCAGGCAATGCGCCGCTTCGACCCGTTCGGCCTCCAGCCGCGCGGTCTGGAACCACGCCGCCGCGTCGGGCGTGGGCGGGAACGGCGCGCGTTCCAGCCCCAGGGTCTGCAGGTGGCGGGCCAGGGCCGGATTCATGGCGACGGGCCATCCAGTTCGGCGAGGGCGCGGGCGATCTGCTGCGAGCGCGGATAGCGGCCGAACAGCCGGGTCAGGCGCTGGCGTGCGTCGTCCAGGTCGCCGCGGCGTGCGTCCAGCAGCGCGATGTTCACGCCGGCGTTGATGTCGTCGGGGACGCGCTCGACGATCCGCCGGTAGAGCCTTTCGGCGTTGGCGGCGTCGTTGTTCGCGTGTGCCACCCACGCCTGCATGCGCAGCAGGGTGAGGCTTTCGCCGGGCAGCTGCGCATCCAGTTGCGCCAGAGCACGGCGTGCCGCGGGCAGATCGCCGGTCGACATGGCCGATTCGATGTCCGCCACGGTACGCGCCACCTGGCCGTCGTCGGCATCGGGCCGGGCGGTGGTGCCGGCGCCGGTACGGCGCTCGACCTTGATGCTGATCGGCGATGGTGCGGAAGGTGAAGCGGCAGGGGCGGCGGCAATCGTGTTCGCGGTGCCGGCTGCGGCGACAGGTGACGCAGGTGGTGCAGGAACAGCCGGTCCGGCGTTGCGCGCGTCCACCGCCGGGACAGGCTGCGGAGCGGATGCGACAACCGGCGCCAGCGGCGGCACGGCGCCGGTCGTCACCGGCGCGCCCGCCTCGACGCCCGCCGATTCCGGCACCGTCAGGCCTGCCAGTGGCGCGGTCCGGGTTTTTTCCACGGCCATGGGCACGGCCACGGGCGCCTGCGGTTCGCTCGTTGCCACCGGCGGTTGTGGAAGGGGGCCGCGATGCTTCAACGCGGAAGTGGCGGCGTAGGTCAGCGGTACCGCCAGTACCAGCAAGCCCGCGAGCAGCAGGGTTGTACGCGTGCGCTCGGTCTGTCCGGCCCACCACGACGCGCGTGTCCGTGCCCGGTCCGTCGTGACCGGGCCAGTCTGTTCCTTCAGCGCGTCGTAGATCAGGCTCATATCACCTTGACCCGCAATACCAGCACCAGCTCGCGGGTGTTCTGCTGCTTGCCGCGGGAGCCGAACAGCTTGCCGAAGGCCGGCACATCGGACAGGCCGGGGATGCCGCTGTCGTTGAGGCTGGCCTTCTGGTCGATCAGGCCGCCGAGCAGCACGGTGTCGCCGTCGCGCAGGTTGAGCGTGGTGGTGATGCCCTTGACGTTGATCACCGGCAGCGTGACCGCGTTGCCGTTGGGGAACTCGCGCAGCGTCAGGCTGCCCGGCTCCACCTCGGTCTGCATCGGGTGCACCAGCAATTCGACGCCGCCGTCTTCGCGCACGATGGGGGCCACGCCGATGACCACGCCGGAGAACAGCGAGTCGGTCTGGATGTCGGTGGACTGGTTATAGGCGTTGCTGCCGCCGGTGTTGGAGAAGTTGCTGGTGGACTTGGTGACGTAGCGGATGTTGGAACCCACGCTCAGGTAGGCCGGGCTGCCGTTGCGCACGCGCACGCTGGGGTTGGACAGCACCTTGACGTTGCCGAAGGTGCGCAGCGCGTTGAGCGCGGCCGAGAAGGTGTCCGTCAGGTAGCTGACGCCCAGGCCGCGGCCGATTGCCGAGCCCAGGGTCTGGTTGGGGAAGACGATGTTGCGGGCCTGGTCGCCATAGCGGCCGTAGCGCTGATAGGGCAGCAGATTGGGGTTGTCGGGGATGCCCAGGTCCGGGTTGCCGGTGGTGCCCGGTGCCGGCGTGATGGTGGCCGGACTGTCGCCGTAGATGCCGGCCACGCGGTTGCGCAGCAGGTTCCAGTCCACGCCGTACTGGAAGTCGTCGTTGAGCGAGACGTCCAGGATCTGCGCTTCCACCAGTACCTGGCGGCGCATTTTCCCGGTGGTGACCGCAATCAGCTCATCGACCGCGCGGATCTGCGAGGGACGGGCGCGCACGAACAGCGTGCCGGTGCCGGGGTCGAGACTGTAGCGGCCGGCTTCCGGCGGGGGCGGATCATCCGGGCCGCGCGCGGCGGCCGCACCCTGCTCGCCGCCCAGGATCACCTTGAGCGCGGCATCGAGCTGCTTGTACGGGTCGTTGTCCTTGCCGACGCTGCCGGTCATGGTCAGGGTGCCGCGCAGCGACTGGCCGCCGCCGCCCGCGCTCTGCATGCCGGCGCCGAACACGTCGCCGCCGGTGGACAGGTCGAAGGAGGTGTTGGAGTTGAGCATGTCCACGTTGAAGATGCGCTCGCGCATCTGCCCGACCACCAGCGCGCCGCCGCGGATCTCGCCGTGCAGGTCGAAGGCGTCGAGGATGTGGTTGTAGACCTCGCGCGCGCTGACGTTGCGCAGGTGCAGGCTGGTGCGCTGGCGCTGCTCCAGCACGTGCGGGTCGACGATCAGGTTCATCTTCAGCTCGTCGGCCAGCGCCCACAGCAACTGGCCGACGTCGGCGTTGAACATGCTGATGCTGACCACCATGTTTTCCAGCGGGTCGTAGGCAGGCGCGACCGGTGCGGCGGGTTCGGCAAGCTGCTGCAGGCGCTGTTCGACCTGTTCGCGCATGCGGTCCTGCTGGCTGGCGAGCTTCTTCGATTCCTCGACGATGGCCGTGCCGCTGCGTTCCAGCGCCTTGTATTCGGTCGGCGGCAGTTCCTGGACGCTGCGCGGCGGCATGTTGCTGCACGCGGTCAGCACCAACGCGCCGATCGCGCTGACGAGCGTTCTGACCGTGGGACGGCGTGGGACGCGGGCGGTGCGGGCGTTGGGATTCATCGGTTCTGTACCTTGGAAGGAAGCGGTGGAATGCAGGAGGAAGCGCATCGGTGGTCAGCGCGCGGTGGCCATCAGCCAACCGAGCAGGACGGTGGCGCTTTCGGCGACGACGAGATCGTCGTAGCGCTCATCGCCGGGGTAGTCGGGAGGAGTGACGCACTTACCGTTGTCCTGGACGAAGGCGCGGTTGTTGGCGCCGTCGAAGCCGGCATCGCCGGTGCCGCCGTCGCGGGCGCCGACCGGAGCTACCAGCACGAAGGCGGGATTGACCACCCGCGAGCCGGCGCCGCCGCTGCCGCACTGCGTGGGCGTGCCGTCGCTGACGTAATGCGGCTGGCTGGCGAGCGGCGCGGTGGCGGTGCCGGCGGCCATGCGCGACAGCGCCGAGCCGAAGCCGCCCGCGTATTCCAGGTCGGGCTGGTCGGCCGATTCGCGCAGGGGAGCGACCAGGTCGGTGGCGGTCGTCCCGCGATGGACGCCATAGCGCAGGCGCTCACCGCGTACCGGTACGTCCAGCCCGAGACTGGCATAGGGCAGCCAGCCGACATTGGCGCTGGCGGCGCAGCTGCTATTGCTGCCCTCGAAACCGGTATCGCCGTTGGCCGACAGGTCGGGACAGGGCAAGCGTTTGTTACGCAGCGCGAAGGCGTACAGCGCCTGCCGCGCGGCTTCGGCATGGGCGCGGGCGGCATTGTGGCGGCGCGCCTGGCCGAGATTGTCGAAGGCGGAGAGCGCGGTCATGGCCAGCAGGCCGAGCACGCCCACGACCACCGCCAGCTCCACCAGCGAGAAGCCGCTGCGCGTGCCGGGGCCGAGCCGTGCGGGGCGGTGGCGTGGCTGCATGTCACCGGGTCCGGTCCGCGGCAATGGGCAGGCCGGCGGGGGCCACGTCGTAACGTAGCTGGCCCTGCAGCTGCTGCAGTTCAGCGACGATCTCGGCGTTGCGCTGGCGCCGCTGCGGGCTGTCGGGCAATTGGGTGGATTCGGCCAGTTCGCGCGCCAGCGACTGCGCGCGCTTGGCGATGATCAGATTGTTGCGCAGTGCATCTAGCCGCAGATCCGGCGGCACCTTGCCGGATTTCTCAAGGGCATCGAGCTGGGCCAGCATGTCGTCGGCAGCGCGGATGTTGTGTTCCGATTTCTGGCGGATGTCGGCAAGCGAGCGGTCGATTTCGGCTTGCGCCACCGCCTGCGGTGCATTGCCAGCCGCGGCACGCGCAATGGCGGTGCCGCCGGCAGGAGCGCCTTCGCCCTGCATCCACGGCATCGGCTCATCGGCGGAGGACGGAGCGACGGCGGCGGCTGCCGCCGGTTCTTGTGCCGGTGCGGTGTGCGTCGCCGGGGCTGGGGCGTCGCCGCCGCCGCTGATTCCGCGCAGGGCGATAACCGCCAGCGCGCCCACGACGATGAGCGCGCCACCCCACAGCAGGGGCTTGTGTGCCGGATTCATCGCGCGGCTCCGCTGGCAGGCTGATAGGGCGAGGGCACCGCGTGCACGGCGCGTGCGCCGTCCGAACTCTCTATGCGCACCCAGTCGGCACCGATGGCCGCCACGCGCGAACCATCGGCGAGCCGCGTGCCGGCACGGACATGGCGGCCATCGATGATGGCGCTGCGCTGGCCATTGGCGACCAGGACCACGGAAACCGTATGCGTCGAAGGGTCGCCGCTGGTCCCGGTAGCGCCACGCGGGGCGGCGGCGCCGCCATCAGTTGCGGTCGGAGGTGCCGAAGGCAGAGCCAGCAGCGGCTGGTTGCCATCGGTATAGGCGGACTGGCGCAACAGGGCCACGCGCTCCTGCATCTGCCGGTTGTGCTCGATGGCGCCGCGCAGCTGCGCCATCTCCGCGGTTTCATCCGCATCGTTGCCCAGGTGCAGGACTGCTGGTTTGACGATGACCATGGTCGCCAGCCAGCCGGTGACCACCAGCCAGACCGCCAAGGCGAAAGCGGCGGTGAATTTCATTTTCATGGACGCGACTCCGCGGCCTGCGACAGCGGGCTCTTGAGCAGATAGGAGAAGAAGCCGCCGGCCGAACGCGTGTTGAGCCCGCCGCCCTGCGGATCGACCGGTTGCGGATCGAAGCCGGCGCGACGCAGTCGTTCGACGAAGGTGGGCACCTGCATGCCGGCCGTGCCGCGCCAGGCATCGGCGACACCGTCCACGCGAAGGGTGTAGCCGTCGGCCGCCGGCGCCGGTTGCGCGGCAGGCATGCCCTGCGCCGCCTGCGCAGTTGGCTCCTCCAGCTTTACTCGCAGGATGCGTACCTGGCCGGCTGCGGCATCACGCACCAGGACCAGGCTGGCACTGGGGTCGGCACCGTTCTGCAGGCGCGCGGCACGTTCGATGAAGGCCTGGGTAGCGGGGAAGTCATCGGGCACCGCTTCACGCGCGTGCAGGCCGTCGATCTGTCGCTCGATCGCCGCGATTTCCTCGCTCAGCTGGTCCGAGCGCACGTTGGCCTCGCGTGCGCCAAGCGCCCAGCGCGCGCCCAGCGCGCCCAGGATCATCGCGAACACCAGCGACGCCGCGCTGGCGATGGGCAAGGCCCCTTCGGCGAACCAGGCAATGCGGCTGCCCAGCGGATTGACCGCGATCGACGTGCTGGCCATGGACTGGATCCAGCCGATGCCGCTGCGGTACTCATTGCCGTGCTCGTCCACCACCTGCCGCAGCGGTACGCTGGTCACCGGCAGGCCGCTGCGCGCGGAGAAGATTTCGCGCAGATCATCGTCCGCCCATGACCCGCCTTCGCCAGGCTGCCGGACCAGCACCGGGCACCACTGGATCGACAGCGGCTCCAGGTTGTCCTCGCCGTTGCCCAGGTCCTCGGCGAACTGCTCGGCCAGGGCGCCCACGGTCATCGCCAGGTCGGATGGGACCTCGCTGTAGGCCAGCGCGGTGCGATAGACCATGTCGTGCTTGAGCACGGCCAGCACGCTGACCTGCCGGCCGGACTGGAGCACCAGTCCCAGGCCGGGCCTGAGCGACTTGAACAGCAGCGAGGTGAACGGGATCAGCAGGCAATGGTCCGGCTGCGCCTCGGCCCAGGCGTAGGTCTGTTGCCACAGGTCCAGTGGAACAGCGGTGAACAGCGTCTGGTAGCCGGCGCCGACGCCGCGGGTCTTGTGGATCAGGATCTTGCTTTCGCTGTCGATCAGGCCGTCCGAACGCAGGCGCTTTTCGATCAGCGCAACCGCATGGGAAGGGCTGCCTTCCAGCGAGATGACATTGCTGATCGCATTCTCGAAATCGCTGACCACCACGGCCGAGCGTTGCAGGCGCGGACGACTGTCGCTGCGCGACACGTTGCGGCCATCGAATACCAGCCACTGGCCCTGCTGCTGGATGACGTGAAGCTGGCTCATGGCGAAGAGGTTCCCTGATGGGGGCCGGGATCGTTGGCGGTCTGGAACAACAGGCTGCCGCGCAGGGTCAGCGACAGCGGCGCGGGCTTGCGGTCGGCGCTGTCGGGCGGATCGAACAGCCCTTCGTCCGGATGCGTGACGGCGATCTCGAAGGCTTCGGCGCCGAACAGACGGTCGGGCGCGCGCTGCACGGTGGCGAGCAGGGGCAGCGCTTCTTCGCGGCTCATCTGGCTCTGGCGCAGGTTGATCAGCCGTTCGCCCCAGATGTCCGGAGCCAGCCCATGGGTACGGGCCGACGCCAGCAACTGGCGCGAGGAATTGGCGTAATCCACCCGCAGCCGGGTTTCCTGCTCGCGCACCTTCGCCTCGGACAGCGACTGGTTGCGTTCGCCCAGCCTCTGGTAGGCATCGGCCAGGGCCGAGCGCGCGTTGACGAACCAGATCGCCGCGACCACCAGCGTGGCCAGGGTGGCGGCGAACAGCAGCAGCGAGGCGCGGCGTGAATCGCGCAGGCGCGCGAGCAGGAAGAAGGGACGCATCGGCTTACTGGTTCATCTTGTAGTTGGCGACGACGGTCATCACCTGGTCGTCGTCGGTGGCGGAGCCGAACTTGCTGCCTTCGGTGGTGGCGCTCATCGAGCCGGTGTTGTTGCCGCCCCACTCGGTGCCGATTTTCGTGGCATCGGTCGCACCGCCGGCATTGGTCGCCTGGCGGGTCAGGCCGGTGATGTACTGGCGGAACGCGCCGTTGCCGGCGTCCGGCTTGCCGTCGATCATCTGGTCCAGTGCGCGGGCCAGGTCCGGGGTCAGGCCGGTGATGATCATCGAGTTGCCCGAACCGTAGGCGCTGCCGGGCTTGTTCCAGCCGAAGCAGATGCGGATTTCCTGCGGATTGCCGTTGGTGTCCAGGTAGGCGTAGCGGTCTTCCTTGCCCTCGCCGCGGCCCGGCGGCAGGGTGATGCCAGCCTTGCGTACCAGGTCGCGCAGATCGAATTCGGCGGTGGTTTCCTTGCTACGGCCCACGTCCTTGGGTATGTCACCGGCGCCGGAGCAGATCAGCGACGGCTCGGTGGCGTTCTTGCTCATGTCGCCGCCGGAGAAACCAGTGAAATGAGCGCCATTGACCATCAGCTGCGGCGCGGACTGGTTGTCGCCGATCGGCGCGCCATAGCGCTGGTGGTAGCTGTTGTAGGTGACCACCCACTGGTCGACGAACTTCTGCTTGATGCGGGTGTACTCGGCGTTGCGCTGTACGTCGCGGCCGATCATCACCGCGCCGATGATCACGCCGATGATGACCAGCACCACGGCCATTTCGACAAGGGTGAAGCCGCCCTGGCGGCGCTTGGAAGACATTTGCATTGGATTGCCCCTTTGATGGAAACCTGCGCTGCCCGGCGGAAACGGAGGTTCCGCCGGGCGTGTGTTGTTTCGGGCACCTTGATAGGACACCGGCGTAAGAGGAACGTAAGAGCGCGTCGCGGCCCGCCTTCGGGAATGCCGTGAGTGGTGGCGCAGGAGGGCTTCCCGTGGCGGGCGCGCCATGCGGGGACGGCGATGGACACGGCTGCGTACGGTGGGCGCGGGATGCACGCACACCGGCGGCCCGGTTATCGTCCGGGTCCGTCCCTGTCCGCGGTCTTCCGATGAAACGCCTTCCGCTGCTGCTCCTGTCCTGCCTCGCCATCCCGGCCCTGCACGCCGCCGACCGCATCACTGGGCCCGGTTTCGCCACGCGTTCGGAAGTGATCGCGCCGCATGCGATGGCGGCGACCTCGCAGCCGCTGGCCACGCAGATCGCGCTGGACACGATGAAGTCCGGCGGTTCGGCGGTGGACGCGGCGATCGCCGCCAACGCCGCGCTCGGGCTGATGGAGCCGACCGGCAACGGCGTCGGCGGCGACCTGTTCGCCATCGTCTGGGACCCGAAGACGCGCAAGCTTTATGGCTACAACGGTTCGGGCCGCTCGCCGAAGTCGCTCACCCTGGCCGAGTTCCAGCGCCGCGGGCTGAAGGAGATCCCCGCCACCGGGCCGCTGCCGGTATCGGTGCCCGGCGCCGTCGATGGCTGGTTCGCCCTGCACGAGCGCTTCGGGCGCAGGCCGATGGCCGACAACCTCGCCCCGGCGATCCGCTATGCGCGGCAGGGCCATCCGGTGGCCGAGGTGATCGCCTACTACTGGGACCGCTCGGTGCCGCGCCTGTCGCAGTACCCGGGCTTCAGGGAACAGTTCACGATCGACGGCCGCGCGCCGCGCAAGGGCGAACTGTGGCGCAACCCGAACCTGGCCGACACCCTGCAGAAGATCGCCGACGGCGGCCGCGACGCGTTCTACAAGGGCGACATCGCCCGCACCATCGACGCCTATTTCAAGGCCAGCGGCGGCTTCCTGGGCTACGAGGACATGGCCAGCCACCACGGCGAATGGGTCGAGCCGGTGAGCAGCAGCTACCGCGGCTACGACGTGTGGGAGCTGCCGCCGAACAGCCAGGGCATCGCCGCGCTGCAGATCCTCAACATCCTGGAAGGCTACGACTTCTCGAAGATCCCGTTCGGCTCGCCCGAGCACGTGCACCTGTTCGTCGAGGCCAAGAAGCTGGCCTTCGCCGACCGCGCGCGTTTCTATGCCGATCCCGCGTTCTCGCCCGCGCCGGTGCAGCGCATGATCTCCAAGGACTATGCGGCGCAGCGGCGCGCGCTGATCGCGATGGACAAGGCGTTGAAGGAAGCGCAGCCGGGCACGCCGAAGCAGCTGGAGGAAGGCGACACCATCTACATGACCGTGGCCGACGCCGACGGCATGATGGTCTCGCTGATCCAGTCCAACTACCGCGGCATGGGCAGCGGCATGGCGCCGCCGGGGCTGGGCTTCATCCTGCAGGACCGCGGCGAGATGTTCGTGCTGCGCAAGGACCATCCCAACGGCTATGCGCCGGGCAAGCGCCCGTTCCAGACCATCATCCCGGCCTTCATCACCAAGGATGGAAAGCCGTTCGCCAGTTTCGGCGTGATGGGCGGCGCGATGCAGCCGCAGGGCCATGCGCAGATCGTGATGAACCTGGTGGACTTCGGCATGAACCTGCAGGAAGCCGGCGACGCGCCGCGCATCCAGCACGAGGGTTCGACCGAACCGACCGGGCGGTCCACGGCGATGAGCGACGGCGGGGAGGTCAATCTCGAAACCGGCTTCCCGTATGAAACGATCCGCGCGCTGATGCGCAAGGGCCACCGCGTGGTGTTCGCCGACGGCCCGTACGGCGGCTACCAGGCGATCATGCGCGACCCCGAAACCGGCGTGTACTACGGCGCGTCGGAAAGCCGCAAGGACGGGCAGGCGGCGGGTTACTGATGCGGCACCCGCCACGCAGCGATGCGTGGCGGGGCGTCATTCTGCGGGGGCGGCCTGCGCAACCCTGCGAGCGGCGCGGTCCGTGGGACCTCAGTCCCGTTCCTGCGCCCGCGCCGTTTCGGCGCGGGTTTCCTCCTGCGCGGCCATCTCGCGTTCGATCCAGTCCTGCACGGCATGCCGCGCACGCTGCGCGCGGCGCCGCTCGAGCTGGTATTCCAGGTCCAGCACGCGGTACAGCGAGATCATCACCAGCACCATCAGCAGCGCGAACGGCAGCGCGGCGATGGTGATCATGCCCTGTAGCGCGTCCAGTCCGCCGGCCAGCAGCAGCACCGCGGCGATCAGCGCCACCGCCACGCCCCATACCGCCTTGCGCGACAGCGGCGGGTCGCCGGCCTCGTCGGTGGACATGCTGGCCAGCACCAGCACCGCCGAGTCGGCCGAAGTGACGAAGAAGATCACCAGCAGCACCAGCGCGATGATCGACAGCAGCAGCGAACCGGGCAGGCTGTCGAACAGGGCGAACAGCACCGTCTCGTAGCCGCTGCCAAGGGCCTGCAGCAGGTCGGCATGGCCGGTGATCTGCGCCCACAACGCACTGCCGCCGAACACCGAGAACCACAGGAAGCCGAGCAGGGTCGGCGCCAGCACCACGCCGACGACGAACTCGCGCACGCTGCGGCCGCGCGACACCCGTGCGATGAACGCGCCCACGAACGGCGCCCAGGCGATCCACCAGGCCCAGTAGAAGATGGTCCAGTCCGCCACCCAGGTGCTGCCGGAGAACGGCGACATGCGCAGGCTCATCGTCACCAGCTGGTTGAGATAGGCGCCGAGCGTGGTGGTGAAGGTATCGAAGATGAAGCCGGTGGGACCCAGCACCAGCACCGCGGCCAGCAGCAGCGCCGCCAGCAGCAGGTTGAAGTTGGACAGCCACTTGATGCCGCGGTCCACGCCGCTGAGGGTCGAGGCCATGTACAGCACGAAGGCGATGACGATGATGGTCAGCTGCACCGGCATCGTGGCGGTGATGCCGAACACGCGCTGCAGGCCGGCGGCGATCTGGATGGTGCCGAAGCCCAGCGTCGTCGCCACGCCGATCGCGGTGGCCACGACCGCGGCGATGTTGACCGCGCTGCCGACGGCACCGCGGTGATGGCGGCCGATCAGCGGCTGCAGCATGTCGCTGATCAGGCCGCGGCCGTTGCGGTTGTACTGGAACCAGGCCATCGCCAGGCCGATCAGCGCATAGATCGCCCACGGGTGCAGGCCCCAGTGGAAGAAGGCGTAGCGCATCGCCGCGCGCGCGGCGTCCACGCTCTCCGGGGCCAGCCCTTCGGGCGGCTTGGCGAAATGCGAGATCGGCTCGGCCGCGCCCCAGAACACCAGGCCGATGCCCATGCCGGTGGCGAACAGCATCGCCAGCCAGCTGGCGCGCGAGAAATCCGGCTCGGCGTCCTCGCCGCCGATGCGCAGGTTGCCGAAGCGGCCGAGCGCCAGGTACAGCAGGAAGGTCAGCGTCAGGAACACGACCAGCAGGTACAGCCAGCCGACGCTGCGCACGACCTCGACCAGCACGCTCTGCACGACGTCGTTGAAGGGGCCGGGCGCGACGCCGGCCAGCAGCACCAGGACGGCGACCAGCGCGATGGAAACACGAAACACCATGGAGGAGCTTCTCCGATCTGGGGATGGGGAGCGAGCCAGGGCTTGCAGCGGAACCGGCCACGAGCGGACGCGGAAGGAGGGCCGGCACGGGGCGTGCATGAATGCGGCAGCGGCGCATCCTACTGAAAGGGATGTCACGGTTCCGTTAGAACCGGCTTCACGCTTCCACCGTGGAATGCCCGTAGGAGCGCACTCCAGTGCGCGATGGGGCTTGCATGCAGGCCTTCCCGCAACAGCTCGTGCGTCCATGCCCCAAGGCCCAGAGGGGACGGCTCCCTCGCGCACTGAAATGCGCTCCTGCACCAGGCGAGTTCCTGCACGCGCGCTGTTGGAGGCCGGTGCCATTGCTCCCGGCTTCATGCTCTAATGCCGCCCGAAGCGGGGGTACCGCGGCCATGGCGCCGCGGTTGAGACAGTCCCTTGGAACCTGATCCGGTTGATACCGGCGTAGGGAAGCTTCGTACCGCCCGGTCGCGCGGACGCCTGCCCAAGGTGCGTCCACGCGCCTGCGGCGGTGCGCCTTCGCTTCGTCCGGCCCGCGCATCCGTGCAGGCCTCCAACAGGACGACGCCGATGAACGCACCGCTTTCCGCCCTGCAGCAGCAGGCGCAGCAACTCTCCGAATCCGTGACCCGGCCGATTCCCGGCTCGCGCAAGATCCATGTGGCCGGCTCGCGCCCCGACCTGCGGGTGCCGATGCGCGAGATCGCGCTGACGCGCACGCCGACCCTGTTCGGCGGCGAGCACAACCCGCCGCTCACCGTGTACGACACCTCCGGCCCGTACACCGATCCGGACGTGCGCATCGATCTTTCCGCCGGCCTGCCGGCGCTGCGCGCACGCTGGATCGAGGAACGCGGCGACAGCGAACGCCTCGACGGCCTGAGTTCGGCGTTCGGCCGCGGCCGCGAGCACGACCCGAAGCTGGACGCCGTGCGTTTTCCCGCGCGCCGCCTGCCGCGCCGCGCGCGCGCCGGCGCCAACGTCACCCAGATGCACTATGCGCGGCGCGGCATCGTCACCCCGGAAATGGAGTTCGTCGCCATCCGCGAGAGCCAGCGCCTGGACGCGCTGCGCGAGGCGCTGCTGGAGAGCCCGCGCGCGGACGCGCCTTCCCTGCTGCGCCAGCATCCGGGCGAAGCGTTCGGCGCCGCCATCCCGGCGATCATCACCCCGGAATTCGTGCGCGATGAGATCGCGCGCGGCCGCGCCATCCTGCCCAACAACATCAACCACCCGGAAAGCGAGCCGATGGTCATCGGCCGCAACTTCCTGACCAAGATCAACGCCAACATCGGCAACAGCGCGGTGTCCTCGGGCATCGCCGAGGAAGTGGAGAAGCTGGCCTGGGCGATCCGCTGGGGCGGCGACACGGTGATGGACCTGTCCACCGGCAGGCACATCCACGAGACGCGCGAGTGGATCGTGCGCAATTCGCCGGTGCCGATCGGCACGGTGCCGATCTACCAGGCGCTGGAGAAGGTCGACGGCCGCGCCGAGGACCTCACCTGGGAAATCTTCCGCGACACGCTCATCGAGCAGGCCGAGCAGGGCGTGGACTACTTCACCATCCATGCCGGCGTGCTGCTGCGCTACGTGCCGCTGACCGCCGGGCGCGTCACCGGCATCGTCTCGCGCGGCGGCTCGATCATGGCCAAGTGGTGCCTGGCGCACCACCGGGAGAACTTCCTCTACACCCACTTCGAGGACATCTGCCAGATCATGAAGGCCTACGACGTGGCCTTCTCACTCGGCGACGGGCTGCGCCCGGGCTGCATCGCCGACGCCAACGACGCGGCGCAGTTCGGCGAACTGGAGACGCTGGGCGAACTGACCCGGATCGCCTGGAAGCACGACGTACAGACCATGGTCGAAGGCCCCGGCCACGTGCCGATGCAGCTGATCCGGGAAAACATGGACAAGCAGCTGCGCGAATGCGGCGAGGCGCCGTTCTACACGCTGGGTCCGTTGACCACCGACATCGCGCCGGGCTACGACCACATCACCAGCGCCATCGGCGCGGCGATGATCGGCTGGTACGGCACGGCGATGCTCTGCTACGTGACGCCGAAGGAACACCTGGGCCTGCCCGACCGCCAGGACGTGCGCGACGGCATCATGGCCTACCGCATCGCCGCGCACGCTGCCGACCTGGCCAAGGGCCATCCCGGCGCGCAGGTGCGCGACAACGCGCTGAGCAAGGCGCGCTTCGAATTCCGCTGGCAGGATCAGTTCCACCTCGGCCTGGACCCGGAGAAGGCGCAGTCGATGCACGACGAGACGATGCCGAAGGAAGTGCACAAGCTGGCTCACTTCTGCTCGATGTGCGGCCCGCACTTCTGCTCGATGAAGATCACCCAGGACGTGCGCGACTACGCCGCCGCGCAGGGCATCGATCAGGCGGCCGCGCTCGCGGCCGGCATGGCGGACAAGTCGGCAGAGTTCCGCGCGCAGGGGGCGCAGGTGTACCGCGTGGAGTGATCGTGCGGCGGCGTGGCGGGATTCATTCTCTCCACGTCGGCAGCCTGCAATGCGCTGACGCGCACATCGCGGCGTGTCCGAGCCGTGGTCACCAAGCCGGAAACGTTCCGTTTATTTTTTCTTCAGCTTTTTGAAATCCACTGGCAGGCATCGCATCGCTGCCTTGTCCATGACTGCACCGGAGCGTCATGCGCTGCGTGCTGCGAGGCTTCCCGCTTCAAGCCGGAGCATGCGCCGTGAGCCGCAAAATGAATGAGAGATAAAAAAATCGCGCCCTAGGGCGCGAATTCTGAATCGATTATGTGCATTGCGTCGGCGAGAGAGAGCCTGGTGTCGACCCGCATGGCTATACAGGCAACTTCCATAGGCTAATATCGCCGCGCTTCGAAACATTTGCTCATTGCGTTGACGCCATTTGCGGAATTTGGCGGTTCACTGGCGGCAGCGCCTCCAGGGGCAGGCTCAGGATGCGGCCACCAGCGATTCACTCCCTGACCGGCATGGAAATCATCGATAGCGGCCTCTCCCCCACTGACCGCCTGCACATAGGCGATTGCCTGGTCGTCCTGTCCTCGCGCGAAGTGCATGCGCCCGGCGCGCGGCGGCCGGCGCGGCTGACGCCCAAGGCGATCGGCGTATTGCTGGTGCTGGCCCGCGGCGCGGGCGATGTCGTCACCCGCGACGAACTCTTCGCGCAGGTGTGGCCCGACACGCTGCCGACCAACGACGTGCTCACCCAGGCGGTCACGCAGCTGCGCAAGGCGCTTTCGGCCGGCGGCGCGTTCCAGCAGGGGCAGGAGTACATAGAGACGATCGCCAAGACCGGCTATCGCCTGTTGGCCCCGGTGACGTGGGCTGCCGCGCAGGCAGCGGCGGACGCCGGCCAGGCCGAGGCCGCCGGATCCGCGCTGGCGGAGGGCGATGCCTCCGCTGCGCCGGTGCCGGCTTCGCCCGCCGATGCCGGTTCCCGCGGAAGCACCGGGTTCTGGCGCCGGGCCAGGCGTCGGCTGCTGCTGGCGGCCGGACTGTTGCTGCTGTGCAGTTCGGTGACGATGGCCTGGCTGTTGTGGCAGCGGCCGGAAAGGGAAACCGCGCTGGATGCGGCGACGGCCGATGGCAAGGGCGTGATCGGCAGCCCGGAGCGGCCGTACCGGCTGATCACGGCGAGGCAGGGGTTCGGGACGTTTCCCGCGTTGTCGCCCGATGGCGCGCTGGTTGCCTACGCCGACGAGAGCGACGGCGGTTCGACGCTGAAGGTGCAGAGCACCGGCAGCGCGACCTCGGCCACGCTGGTGGAAGCGCCGGCCGGCGCGCTGGATCGTTTTCCGGCCTGGTCGCCCGACGGGCGCGAGATCGCCTACGCGCGTTTCCACCCGGGCGGCGGCTGCGAGGTGCTGGTGATCGGCGCCACCGGCGGCAATCCCCGGCGCGTCACCGCCTGCGATGGCGCGGAGATGCTGAGTTTCAACTGGACGCCCGACGGTCGCGGGCTGGTGTTCGGCTCGATGACCGGCCATCACGGAGCGCCGGGGATCCGCACCCTGGACTTGGCGACGGGCCGCTGGACGACGCTGGAATACGACAGGGGCGACGGCGATTTCGACTATGCGCCGCGGTTCTCGCCCGACGGTCGCCAGCTCGGTTTCGTACGCAACCCGCAGCTGGGCGGCCTGTGGGTGATGGCCGCCGCCGGGGGCGGTGCGCGCCGCATCACGTCCGATAGTGCGGAAATGCGCGGCTGGGGCTGGCTGGACAACGAGGCCATCGTATTCGGCCGGCGCGTGGACAGCGAATCGAGGCTGTACCAGGTCGACCTGCGCACCGGCCTGCTGAAGGACCTGGGCGTGGACGATGCGCAGAGCCCGAGCGTGGCGGGGATGGGCAAGGTGCTGGCCTTCGTGCACCGCGCGCCGCAGTTCGGCCTGTTCCGCATTCCGCTCGATCATCCCGAGCGCAAGGAGCGCCTGTTCGCGTCCTCCGGACGCGACGCGCAGCCGATGATCGCGCCCGATGGCCAGCAACTGGTTTTCACCTCGAGCCGGTCCGGCGCGTTCGCGCTGTGGTGGGCGCGTCTGGGGCAGGACGGCTCCCTGCATCCGGTGGAGGACCTGCGCCCGGAGGCGCGGCAGTCCCCCGACTGGTCGGCCGACAGCGAACGGGTGCTGGTCAGCGGGCGCGATGACGCCGGGCGTCCGGGGATCTACGAGGTGGCGCCGGAACAGGGGCAGTGGAAGCGCTTGTCCATCCCGCTGTCCGAGCCGTTGCAGGCGGTCTACGGGCCCTCGCCCGATACCTTCTTCGTGATCGGCAGTCAGGCGGGCGGCCCGGCGACCCTGGCGCTCTACGATAGCGGCGGCGGCGCCTGGCGACGCCTGGCCCAGGTGGCGGGCGTCTCGCAGGTGCGTTACGACCGCCGGGCCCAGCGCGTGCTGTTCACCCGGTTGGCAGGAGGCGGGCTGTGGTCGGCCGACGCCAGTCTGTCGCCCGCCAGCCTTCGCGAAGTCAGCGAGGATGTGCCGACCCGCTGGCGTTTCCGCACGTGGGCCCTGGGCGGCGATGGCGCCGTCGCCTACCTGCACCAGGACGCGGGCTGTTCCGTGCAGCTGAGCCGGCTGGATGCGCCGCAGGCGCCGCGCTGCCTGGAAGCCAGGGCGTCGAGCGCGACCAACGGGTTCAGCATGGCGCCCGACGGCAGTGCGGCCTATATGGCGCTGACCGTGGCCGACGGCACCGACATCGGGGTGATGCCGGTGCCGCAGGCACCCTCGCAGGCCCTGCTCGGCGTCCTCAAGTGGTTGCCGCTGTTGGGAAAACCGGATTCGTGATTTCTTCGTTCCGCTTTCCATAAGAATTCGGAAGGTTATCGCCACAACTTCCTGACGCATGCGGCCAGAGTTGGCAAAACCATCGGCCATTGAAGGCAAATGATGGTGAGTCATGCGACAGGTGGCCTGGGTCGACCGCGGTCAGTCGGTTTCGTTCGAGAAGCAACACGAGGAGGGCCTGCGCCCGAACTGCGTGGGCGTGGCCCGCCTCGGCAGCCTGCAGACCTCCGGCACGGTGTTCACCGTCTGGATGCAGCTGCGCGGCAGCGCCTGGGTGGAATCCAAGGAAGGGCGTTTCCGCCTGCGGCAGCGCGAGTGGATCGCCTTCGAGAAGGAATCGCGGCCGCTGATCCAGGCCAGCCGCGACGGGCTCTGCGTCGGCGTGGCGCTGGACGCCGAGGCGCTGCGCACGCTGGGCAGCCTGGCCGACAGCGCGCTCTATACCGGCCACGGCCTGATGAGCCGCACCGAGGCGCGCATGGCGCTGCACCTGTGGCGCGAGGCCCAGGCCAAGGGGCCGGGCACCCATGTCCTGCGCCCGCTGCTGCTGCACGTGGCATCGCTGCAGCGCGGCTTTTCCGATGGCGTGCAGCGCTGCCCGGGACGCTCGCGCCTGCGCAAGCGCCAGGTATTCGGCCGCATGCAGCGCGCGCGCATGTACCTGGAAGGCAACAGCCACCGCGTGGTGCGCATCGGCGAACTGGCCGAGCTGACCAACTTCTCCAGCTGGTACCTGTCCAAGACCTTCCAGAGCCTGTACGAGGAAAGCCCGCAGTCGCTGTCCGCGCGCCTGCGCCTGGAGCGGGCGGCCATGCTGCTGCGCGATACCGACATGATGATCAGCGAGGTGGCTGCGGCCAGCGGTTTCGACAACTGCTGCAGTTTCGCGCGCGCCTTCCGCGCGCGTTTCGGCACCTCGGCGACGCGCTACCGTGAAACCGTCGTGACGCTGCCGCCACATTCGGCAAAGTCTGCGACTGGTTCGGGCAAACCCATCAGTTCGGTACAAACGTAACGTTCGGGGGTGTTTAACGCACCACTAACGTAACGGAGAGATTGATGAAATTTCGTACTCCCGCAGTGCGGCTGGGCCTGCTCCCGGCCGGCATCGCGATCGCGCTGACGCCCGCCTTCGCTTCCGCGCAGGACGCCGCCGGCGCCACCACGCTGGACCGCCTGGAAGTGACCGGTTCGCGCATCCGCAGCGCGAACGTGGAAACCCAGCAGCCGATCATGACGCTGAGCCGCGAGAACCTGGAGAAGCAGGGCTTCACCTCGGTCGCCGACGTGCTGCAGAACCTGACCTCGGCCGGTTCGCCGGCGATCTCGCGCTCCGAAGCCCTGGCCTCGGGCGAGAACGTGGGTGGTTACTACATCGACATCCGCAACCTCGGCGCGACCCGCACCCTGGTGCTGATGAACGGCAAGCGCCTGGGCGCGACCAGCGGCGGCTACCAGGACCTGAGCCAGATCCCGATGTCGGCGATCGAGCGCATCGAGATCCTGAAGGACGGCGCTTCGGCCATCTACGGTTCGGACGCCATCGCCGGCGTGGTCAACGTGATCACCCGCAAGCGTTTCGACGGCGCCGAAGCCAGCGCCTACGTCGGCCAGTTCAGCGAAGGCGACGGCAAGACCGACCAGTACTCCTTCACCCTCGGCGCCGAAGGCGAGCGCGGCGGCGTGACCCTGTCGGCCGAATACTCCAAGCAGGATCCGGTGTGGGCCAAGAACCGCTGGTTCTCGAAGGACGGCGGCCTGGGCCCGAACACCACCAATGAAGACTGGAGCCCGATCGGCCCGAACAGCGTGTGGTGCGATCCGCGCGTCTTCGGCGACTGCAAGCCCGCCAAGGGCAAGCCGGACCCGATCTGGCAGACCCTGAATCCGGGCGGCGATCCGACCAACCCGAACGATTACCACCAGCTGACCCCGGCCGAGTACGCCAACGCCAACCAGCAGATGATGCTGCAGACCGGCATCGAGCGTAAGTCGGTGTACATCAACGGCAACTACGACTTCACCGACGCGGTGACGTTCAACGCCGACCTGCTGTACAATGACCGCACCACCGACCAGCAGATCGCCGGTTACCCGTACCAGTCGCAGTCGTTCGGCACTCCGCTGTCGGCCGACAGCGCGTTCAACCCGATCGGCCAGGACGTCGAGTTCCGCCGCCGCCTGTGGGAAGTGCCGCGCACCACCGAGAGCAAGCTGAAGACCCTGCGCTTCGCGCCGTCGATCAGCGGCTTCTTCGAATTCGCCGACAAGAGCTTCGACTGGAACGTCGGCGCGCTGTGGAACCGCAACGAAGTCACCAAGACCAACCACGGCGACATGAGCCTGATCGCCGCGCGCCAGGCGCTGGGTCAGTCGTTCGTCGATGCCGACGGCGTCGCGCGCTGCGGCACCGCCGCCAAGCCGATCGATGGCTGCTATGCGTGGAACCCGCTGCTGCCGGCCGGCGTCGCCGGTCCGGGCTCGCTGGACAGCAAGGAACTGCAGCAGTTCCTGTTCCCGACCTTCACCACCACCGGCGTGAGCAAGACCACCTCGTTCACCGCCGACCTGAGCGGTTCGATCGTGGCGCTGCCGGCGGGCGACCTGGGCTTCGCCGTGGGCGTGGAACACCGCAAGGAAGAAGGCCGCTACGTCCCGGACGCGTTCGCGCAGTCCGGTGAGTACACCGGACTGGCCTCGACCACGACCAGCGGCGACTACAGCCTGGACGAGGTGTACCTGGAGTTGAACGTTCCGGTGCTGGCCGACATGGCCTTCGCCAAGGAACTGACCTTGAACGTCGCCAGCCGTTACTCGGACTACAGCAACTTCGGCGACACCGTGAACAGCAAGTTCGGCATCACCTGGCGTCCGACCGACGACCTGCTGGTGCGTGGTACCTACGCCGAGGGCTTCCGCGCCCCGACCATCGACAACATGTACGGCGGCACCGGCTCGAGCTTCGAGAAGTACATCGATCCGTGCGGCGTGGGCGCTCCGGCCAGCGTGAACGGCAATGCCGCCTGCAATGCCGCCGGCGTGCCGCTGGGCTATGTGCAGGTGGGTCAGGGCCTGGTGCCGTGCTCGACCTATCCGTGCGCGACCCCGGACCAGTTCATCAACGGTTCCAACCCGAACCTGAAGCCGGAAACTTCCAAGAGCAAGACCGCCGGTCTGGTGTGGAGCCCGCGCTGGGTGCAGGGCCTGGACATCTCGCTTGACTGGTACAACTACCAGATCAAGGACATGATCATCCAGGACAGCGTCGACCGCATCCTGCGCGACTGCTACACCCTGGGCAACAGCGCCCGCTGCGAAGGCATCGTGCGCGAGGCCGACGGCCACATCAGCAAGATGTTCTACGGCCTGGCCAACCTGGGCCAGATGGAGACCGAAGGCTACGACCTGGGCGTCAAGTACCGCCTGCCGGAACTGGCGATCGGCAAGTTCAGCATCGACTGGCAGACCACCTACACCGCCAAGTACGACGAAGCCGGCCAGAACTCCACCGGTGAGAACATCACCATCGGCAACGTCGGTTCGGCGGGCATCTTCCGCCTGCGTTCGAACGTGGGCGTGAACTGGGAGTACGGCGATTTCGGTGTCAACTACACCGCGCGTTACTACTCGGGCATGAAGGAAAGCTGCATCGACCTGGATTCGTTCTGGTGCAACGCTCCGGACCACATCGCCAACGGCGAGGACGATCCGCTGCGCAAGACCGGCTCGAACACCTTCCACGACCTGCAGGTCAACTGGAAGGCGCCGTGGGATGCCACCATCGCCGTCGGTGCGAACAACGTGTTCAACCACCGCGGCGCGCTGCAGTACTCGGCACCGAACAGCGACTTCGCCTACTACGGCGGCTTCGACATCGGTCGCTTCCTGTACATGAAGTACACCCAGCGCTTCTGATCCATCGAAGTTCCGTGCAGCATGACGAAGGGCGGGCCGCAAGGCCCGCCCTTCTTCTTTGTGCGATCGCCGGCGCACGACTCCGACAACGATTGCACTTCGATGCTTCGGCGCCGCGACGATCCGGCCGGCCGCGCGCCCGCATGCACCCATGGCGCATCGGAAAACTTCAGGAATGCAGCAGCGCGGCGGTCGTGAAGAGGCGGTGCGGCAGGCAAAAAAACGGCCGCGTCCAGCGCGGCCGTCGCATGCATGCGTCGCTCCGGTCAGGCGGTGGCGGCCAGCCCGGCGAAGTCGTTGGCCAGCTCGCGCCAGCCTTCCAGCCGCGGCAGCACGGCGGTGCGTTCCAGGTACTGCTCGTCCACCGGGCTGCCGCTGGCCAGCGCCGTGGCGACATGCACCGCGCCGGTGACCCAGAAGCTGCGCACGTTCGAGCGCTGCGGTTGCAGGTGGAAGGCGACCGCCTCGATGATCGGCATCGGCAGGCCCCACAGGCCGAGCAGGTAGGCGCCGGCCTCGGCGTGGCCGGGGCGGTCGTCGCCCTCGACCGCCGGCTCGCGCTCGTCGCGCACGCCCGGCAGCAGCAGGCCGATGTCGGCCAGCAGCGCCGCGGTCGAGCCCAGCTCGGCGCTGGAGGACGGCAGCATCTTCGCCGCCAGGCGCGAGGCCATCAGCGCGCGCGCCTGCAGGGCGTTGCGTTCGGCCGGCGATACCGACGGCAGCGAGAACACCTCGCTGGCCAGCACCAGGTCGCGCAGGGTGGACAGCCCGAGCCGGGTCACCGCGCCGCGCAGGTCGGAGATCGCGCGGCCGCTGTTGAAGAACGCGGAGTTGGACAGCTGCAGCACCTTGGCGGCGATGGCCGGGTCGGCCGACACCAGCTTGGCGATGTCGCCGGCGTCGGTGTTCTCGTCCTCCTCCAGCGCATGCATCAGGCCCAGGTAGACGTGCGGCGGCGAGGGCAGCTTCTCGACGCGGCCGATGGCCGCGCGCAGGCGCGGGCTGTCCAGCAGGTCGCGCAGTTCCTCCAGGCTGGTCAGCGCCTCCAGCAGCACTTCCGGCGACAGCGGCAGCGGCAGGAAGCGGTGTGCCACGCCGATGATGCGTGCCGCGGGCGCGCGCTGGCTCTGCGCGGCGTCGATCAGCGCGATGCGGATCGTCTCCGGGCGCAGGGTCCGGATCTGGCCGAGCAGGGTGGCCGGCGTGAGATCGGGCAGGGCAGGCGCGACGATGACCGCATCGATGGCGCTGGTCGCGACCGTGGCGATGGCGGCGTTGCCGTCCGGGACGGTCTGGACCTGCCAGTCCTCGCCCAGATCGGTGATGTACTCGAGGAGATCGGCCGACAGGCTGGCTTCGTCACCGACTAGCAGGATACGCAAGACATTTCCCCCAATGGAACCGCCCGGCCGCAACGGGAACAGGCCGGAAACCGGCCTGTCAATGTAGCGGAACGCCCCGGCGAGGTCATGCCCCGCGCGGGTGAAACGTGATCGTCGTCGCTGGCGGCGGCAGCCCCCCGGGCCGCCGCCGGGCGTCGCCTCAGCCCTGCTTGGCGGCGAAGTTCTGCTGGGCCTCGACCAGGATGCGCTTGGCCTCGGCGGCGCCGCCCCAGCCCTCGATCTTGACCCACTTGCCCTTTTCCAGGTCCTTGTAGTGCTCGAAGAAGTGGCCGATGCGCTCCAGCCAGTGGCTGGACACCTGCTCGATGTCCTCGACATGGCCGTAGCCGCTGAAGATCTTGGCCACCGGCACGGCCAGGATCTTCTCGTCGGTGCCGGCCTCGTCGTTCATCTTCAGCACGCCCACCGGACGGCAGCGCACCACCGAGCCGGGCACCAGCGGCAGCGGCAGCACCACCAGCACGTCGGCCGGGTCGCCGTCGCCGCCCAGGGTGTTGGGGACGTAGCCGTAGTTGCAGGGATAGCGCATCGGCGTGGAGAGGATGCGGTCGACGAAGATCGCGCCCGATTCCTTGTCCACCTCGTACTTCACCGGTTCCGAATCCTTCGGAATCTCGATGATGACGTTGATTTCTTCCGGGGGGTTCTTGCCCGCGGAAACGAGTTCCAGACCCATGCGCTGCTCCGAATCGTGCGTTTGACAGAAGGGCGGCCATTCTACGCCTGCCGCTGGTGCGGCGCACCAAAGGGCAGGAACGGGCGGTCGGGGGCAGCGGGACGAGAGGAAGCGGGGCACGGCCGGCTTGGGCGCCGCGGGCGTAGCGGCGAGGAACGGGGGATCGACCGCTTCCGTTCGTTCTTCGGGTTGTCTGTACCGGTCCCTGCAGCAAAGGCACCCGCAGCAGGGCGACGATGGTGATGATCCTGATCCGCGCCTTGCGGCTCGCGCTCATCCCTTGCCCTTCCCCCGCAGCCGGGGGAAGGGCGAAGGTGCCGTAAGCAACCGGCTCCGACTACAGCAATGGCACCAGCAGCAGCGCCACGATATTGATGATCTTGATCAGCGGGTTGATCGCCGGGCCGGCGGTGTCCTTGTAGGGATCGCCGACGGTGTCGCCGGTGACCGCGGCCTTGTGCGCCTCGCTGCCCTTGCCGCCGAAGTGGCCGTCCTCGATGTACTTCTTGGCGTTGTCCCAGGCGCCGCCGCCGGTGGTCATCGAGATCGCCACGAACAGGCCGGTCACGATCGTGCCGATCAGCAGGCCGCCCAGCGCGCGCGGCCCCAGCAGCAGGCCGACGACGATCGGCACCGCCACCGGCAGCAGCGAGGGCACGATCATTTCCCGGATCGCCGAGCGGGTGAGCATGTCCACCGCCTTGTCGTACTGCGGCTTGCCGGTGCCCTGCATGATGCCGGGGATGTCGCGGAACTGGCGGCGCACTTCCTCCACCACCGCGCCGGCGGCACGGCCCACCGCTTCCATCGCCATCGCGCCGAACAGGTAGGGGATCAGGCCGCCGATCAGCAGGCCGATGATCACCGTGTGGTCGGACAGGTCGAAGGCGAAGCGCTCGCCCGGGTGCGCGGCTTGCAGGTTGTGGGTGTAGTCGGCGAACAGGACCAGCGCCGCAAGCGCCGCCGAGCCGATCGCATAGCCCTTGGTCACTGCCTTGGTGGTGTTGCCCACCGCGTCCAGCGGGTCGGTGATGTCGCGGATCTCGCTGGGCAGTTCGGCCATCTCGGCGATGCCGCCGGCGTTGTCGGTGATCGGGCCGTAGGCGTCGAGCGCGACGATCATGCCGGCCATCGACAGCATCGCGGTGGCGGCGATGGCGATGCCGTACAGCCCGCCGAAGTGGAACGCGCCCCAGATCGCCGCGCAGACCGCCACCACCGGCAGCGCGGTGGACTTCATCGACACGCCGAGGCCGGCGATGATGTTGGTGCCGTGGCCGGTGGTAGAGGCCTGCGCCACGTGCTGCACCGGCTTGTACTGGGTGCCGGTGTAGTACTCGGTGATCCACACGATCAACCCGGTCAGCACCAGCCCGATCAGCGCGCAGTAGAAGATGTGGGTCGACGACACCGCCAGCGTGCCGTCGAGCGTGGTCAGCCCGTCCGGGAGCAGGTTGGCGGTGACGAACCAGAACGCGACCGCCGACAGCACCGCCGACACGATCACGCCCTTGTACAGCGCGCCCATGATGTGGGTGCTGCCGTCCTTCACCTTGACGAAGAACGCGCCGATGATCGAGGCGATGATCGACACTCCGCCCAGCACCAGCGGGTACAGCACCGCGTTCGAATCCTCGGCGAACATCAGCCCGCCCAGCAGCATGGTGGCGATCACCGTCACCGCGTAGGTCTCGAACAGGTCCGCGGCCATGCCGGCGCAGTCGCCGACGTTGTCGCCGACGTTGTCGGCGATCACCGCCGGGTTGCGCGGGTCGTCCTCGGGAATGCCGGCCTCGACCTTGCCCACCAGGTCCGCGCCCACGTCCGCGCCCTTGGTGAAGATGCCGCCGCCCAGGCGCGCGAAGATCGAGATCAGCGACGAACCGAACGCCAGCCCGACCAGCGCGTGCAGCGCGGCTTCGCCGGTCACGCCCAGGTGGCGGGTCAGCAGCAGGTAGTAGCCGGCCACGCCCAGCAGGCCCAGCCCCACCACCAGCATGCCGGTGATCGCGCCGCCCTTGAACGCCACGTCCATCGCCGCGCTCATGCCGTTGCGCGCGGCCTCGGCGGTGCGCACGTTGGCGCGGACCGAGACGTTCATGCCGATGTAGCCGGCCGCGCCGGACAGCACCGCGCCGACCGCGAAGCCGACCGCCGTGTACCAGCTCAGGAACACGCCCACCAGTACGAACAGCACCACCCCGGCGATGGCGATGGTCAGGTACTGGCGGTTGAGGTAGGCGCGCGCGCCTTCCTGGATCGCCGCGGCGATTTCCTGCATGCGTGGGTTGCCGGCCGGCTGGCGCAGAACCCAGCGCGCGGCGAACAGACCATAGGCGATGGCGATGACCGCGCACGCCAGGGCGAAGACGAGACCGTAGTGTTCCAGCATGAACCCCTCCAGCACAGGTGGATGTCGCCCAGCAACGGCTGAACGCGGGACACGCCGGGGATGAAGCACTGGAACAGACCCGGAGCCATGCAGCGGCCGTGGTACGTGTCGCGGTGTTCAACTCTTCCTGGAGCCGCAGCGAGTATGGGTCAGGTGCCGTTCACTGTCACGGGGCAGTCGCAGGCATGCCCCGCGCTCCTGTCGGCAGAGGGAAAAGCTGCATCGCATTGCTTCGCTGCCATGGGCCGCGCTCCGGGGCGCGCGCTTCGGTCCATGTCATGGCGTTCAGCCCGGTGCTGGCACCGTGCGGCTTTCCGCAGACGAACGAGGCCGGGCGATGAAGAAGGGATATGGAATGCTGTCGCTGCCGTGGCTGGTCCTGCTGCCGCTGGTCGCGCAGGCGCAGGCGCCGGTGGCGAGCCAGCCGGAAATCCAGCGTCCGCCGGGCACCGCGCAGGCGGTAGGCGCGGTGCACACCGTGCGGCAGATCCCCGAAGCCTGCACCCGCATCGAAGGCCGCTTCACCGGCCAGGCCGATGCACCTTACGACATGCAGTTGGTGCGCACCGATGCGCGCTGCCAGCCCCGCGCGGCGCTGCTGGATGCGGCCCAGGTCACGCCGGGCGAGGGCGGATGGCGGCTCAACGACCGCATCCGGATTCCGGCGGCGGCCTGCCCGGGCCAGCAGGCGGTGGTCGAGGTCTGGCGGCGTCCGGTCGAACAGCCCTTGACCCGCGACGGCCAGGGGCAGGTGCGCGTGTATCTGGGCGAGGCCCGGCAGCAGGCCGAAGCCGGCAGGCTGGCGTCGCTGCCGGCATTCGCGGTGAACATGACGGTGGAGGGCAAGCCCTGCCGTTGATGCAGGCCACCGGCCTGTCCTGTACCCGTAGGAGCGGCTTCAGCCGCGAACGCTTTTTGCCAACCAAATGTGGAGAAGCAAAAACAGGAGCGTTCGCGGCTGAAGCCGCTCCTACCGAGACCGGGCTCAGCCCTCCCAGTCCGGCAGCTTCTTCGCCACCGCCACGTTCTTCAGCGTCACGTACTTCGGCAGGCCGTCGCGGCCCCATGGCAACGGCGCCTCGCCGCGGATCAGCGGCTGCAGGTAGCCGCGCGCCTTGTCTGTGATGCCGAAGCCGTCCTTGCGGATGAAGCCGGCCGGCATCTTCTTCTCGTGGTTGGCCACCTTCGACAGCGGCGCGGCTTCGATCTTCCAGCGGTAGGGCGCATCGGAAGTCCGCACGATCACCGGCATCACCGAGTTCAGGCCCTTGAGCGCGAACTGCACCGCGGCCCTGCCCACCGCCTGCGCCTGTTCCCAGTCGGTCTTGCTGGCGACATGGCGGGCCGAGCGCTGCAGGTAGTCGGGCAGGGTCCAGTGCACCTTGTAGCCCAGCTCCGCCTTGACCCGGCCCGCCAGGTAGGAGGCCACGCCGCCGAGCTGGGTATGACCGAAGGAGTCGGTGGCGCCACCGGCATCGGCGACGAAGCGGCCGTCGGCGGTGTGGATGCCCTCGCTGGCGACCACCACGCAGTAGCCGACCTTGTCCACCACCTGCTTCACCTTCTTCAGGAATGCCGTTTCGTCGTAGGCGCGTTCGGGCAGCAGGATGACCTGCGGCGCGTCGTCGGGGTTTTCCCCGGCCAGCCCGGCCGCGGCGGCCAGCCAGCCGGCGTGGCGGCCCATCGCCTCGTAGATGAAGACGCGGGTGGAGGTCTCGGCCATCGCCGCCACGTCCAGCGCCGCCTCGCGCACCGACACGGCAGTGTACTTGGCGGCCGAGCCGAAGCCAGGACAGGTGTCGGTGACGGCCAGGTCGTTGTCGATGGTCTTGGGCACGCCCACGCAGGTCAGCGGGTAGCCGAATTCCTTCGCCAGCTGCGAGACCTTCAACGCGGTGTCGGCCGAATCGTTGCCGCCGTTGTAGAGGAACCAGCGCACGTCGTGCGCCCTGAGCACCTCCAGCAGGCGCTCGTACCTGGCGCGGTCCGCCTCCAGCGACTTGAGCTTGTAGCGGCACGAGCCGAACGCGCCGCCCGGGGTGTGGGCGAGCGCGGCGATGCTGGCGGCCGATTCCTTCGAGGTGTCGACCAGTTCCTCGCGCAGCGCGCCCAGGATGCCGTTGCGCGCGGCCAACACCTTGATTTTCCTTGCCCTTGCCTCGGTGATCACGGCGGAGGCGGTGGCGTTGATGACGGCGGTGACGCCACCGGACTGGGCGTAGAGCAAGGTGCCTTGGGACATGGGGAGACTCTCCGGGCAGGGGGACATTTCCGGGACATTGGCCGGATGCGGTAAGCTGCGTTATTGCGGTGCAGCGTGAATGAGCTCACAGGGGGCCCCTGAGTCTAACGCCGCTGTCCGTCCCTGAAAGAAGTCATCCTCTACATACAAGGGAGTCAGGAATGCGATTGGTTCTGTTGGGACCGCCCGGTTCGGGCAAGGGCACGCAGGCGACCCGCCTGAAGGAAGAACTGCGGATTCCGCACATCTCCACCGGCGACCTGCTGCGCGCCGAAGTGGCCGCCGGCACCGAGCTGGGCAAGCAGGCCAAGGCGGTGATGGATGCCGGCAACCTGGTGTCCGACGACATCCTGCTGGGCATGCTGGAATCGCGCCTGGCCCAGGCCGACGTCGCCAACGGCTTCATCCTCGACGGCTACCCGCGCAACGTGGCCCAGGCCAACGCGCTGGGCGAACTGCTGACCCGCCTGGAGCAGCCGCTGGACGCCATCGTGCAGCTGGACGTGCCGACCGAACTGCTGGTCGAGCGCATCGCCGGCCGCGCCAAGGAACAGGGCCGCGCCGACGACAACCCCGAATCGGTACGCCAGCGCCTGCAGGTCTACAACGATTCCACCGCGCCGGTGATCGACTTCTACGCCGCCAAGGGCACCCTGGCCCGCGTCGACGGCGTGGGCGCGCTGGACGAAGTGCTGGCCCGCATCCTGGCCGCCATCAAGCGCTGATGCCCTGCTTGCCCCGGCATGGCCGGGGCGGGCCGCAAAACGGAACGCGCAAAAGCGAACGCCCCGGACCAGTGCATGGTCCGGGGCGTTCGTCGTACAGGGGCCAGCAGGTGGGCGTGCTCAGGGCCCCGCAGCATGAGCTCCCTGGGGACGGCCTCTTGGGGAGTAGGACCTGAGGGATACTGCGGCTGGCCCGTGCATTCTCGGTACGAATGTCTCCTTGCGGTATAGGAGTTTTCCCTACAAGCCAGTAGGGATAATGCCGGCACGACATACCCGCGCGCCGGCGCATCGGCGACAATCGGCGCATGAGCAAGATCCACATCCTCGGCATCGCCGGTACTTTCATGGGCGGCGTGGCCGCCCTGGCCCGCGAACTCGGCCACCAGGTCGAAGGCAGCGACCAGGCGGTATACCCGCCCATGTCCACGCAGCTGGAGACGCTGGGCATCGCGCTGACGCAGGGCTACCTGCCAGGCAACATCGGCGGGGACTGCGACCAGATCGTGGTCGGCAACGCGCTCTCGCGCGGCAACCCGGCGGTGGAGGCGGTGCTGGACCAGGGCCGGCGCTACACCAGCGGCGCGCAGTGGCTGGCCGAGAACGTGCTGCCGGGCCGCGACACGCTGGCGGTGGCCGGCACCCACGGCAAGACCACCACGACGACCATCCTGGCCTACCTGCTGCAGGCGGCCGGGCGCGAGCCGGGGTTCCTGATCGGCGGCGTGGCGGAGGATTTCGGGGTGTCGGCGCGGCTGGGTCTTCCCCTTCTCCCTGCGGGAGACGATGCCCGCGGGGCGGATGAGGGGCGGACGAAACCCGCGGGCCTGAATCACCAGGACGCCGTCGCCCCTGACCCCAACCCCCGCTCCGCGCCCCAGCCCATGCCAGCGGCGTGGGCGCTCCAGGGCACGCACGCCAGTGGCGCGCAAGCCGTGCCTTCTCGCCCCGATGGGAGCGGGGCTTCAGGCCGACCGCTTTTTGTGGTCGAAGCCGACGAATACGACACCGCGTTCTTCGACAAGCGCAGCAAGTTCGTCCACTACCGGCCGCTGGTGGCGATTCTCAACAACCTGGAATACGACCACGCCGACATCTTCCCGGACGTGGCGGCGATCCAGCGCCAGTTCCACCACCTGGTGCGCACCGTGCCCGGCCGCGGCCGGCTGATCGTCAACGGCGAGGACGCGCGCCTGGCCGAAGTGCTGGCGATGGGCTGCTGGACCCCGGTGGAGCGCTTCGGTTTCGACGCCGCGCTGGAATGGAGCGCGCGCCTGGTCGAGCAGGACGGCAGCGCGTTCGCGGTGCTGCACCGTGGCGTGGAGGTGGCGCAGGTGCGCTGGCCGCTGCTGGGCCGCCACAATGTGCTCAACGGCCTGGCCGCGCTGGCCGCCGCGCATGCGGTGGGCGTGGACGTGGCCGCGGTGGCGCCGGCGCTGGCCGGCTTCCACAGCGTCAAGCGCCGCCTGGAAGTGATCGGGCAGGCGCGTGGCGTGACCATCTACGACGATTTCGCCCATCACCCCACCGCCATCCACACCACGCTGGAAGGACTGCGCGCGAAGGTCGGCCGGGCGCGGATCGTGGTGGCGATGGAGCCGCGCAGCAATTCGATGCGCCTGGGCGCGCACGCGCAGGCGCTGGCGCCGTCGCTGGACATCGCCGACGCGGTGGTGTTCCTCGCACGCCCGGAACTGCCGTGGGATGCGGCCCGGGTGATCGCGGCCGTGCGCGGCGATGCGCAGGCGGTGGCCGATACCGATGCGCTGCTGGCGCGGCTGGGCGATGCGGTGCGCGACGGCGACCACGTGGTGTTCATGTCCAACGGCGGCTTCGACGGCGCGCCGCGCCGCTTCCTGGCGCAGCTGCAGGGCTGATGCGCGGGGCCGCATCGTGGCGGGCGCATGACCCGTCCTGCGTTACCCTCGTGGTGCACCCCTTCGTTTCCGGAGTACGGCCGGCCTAATGACAGACACGCAGACCCTGCCCCTGTTTCCGCTGCACGGCGTGCTGCTGCCCGGCGCCGCGCTGGGCCTGCGCGTGTTCGAGGCGCGCTATCTGGACTTGGTGCGCGAATGCGGCCGCCAGGACAGCACCTTCGGCATCTGCCTGATCCTGGAAGGCGAGGAGGTCGGTGCGCCGGCCACCCCGGCGGCCTGGGGCGTGGAGGCGGTGGTCGAGGATTTCGACGTCGGCGCCGACGGCGTGCTGCAACTGCGCCTGCGCGGCGCGCGCCGCTTCCACGTCGGCCGCACGCGGGTGCGCGACAACGGCCTGGTGGTGGGCGAGGTGCAGTGGCGCGAGCCCGACCACGACGACGAACTGCGGCCCGAGCACGCGCTGCTGGGGCTGCTGCTGGAGCGCATCCTCGAACAGGCCGGCGGCGAGTTCGCCGGCGCCGGTCCGGCGCAGCTGGACCAGGCGGCGTGGGTGGGCTGGCGGCTGGCCGAGCTGCTGCCGCTGGAAGACGAGCAGCGGCTGGTGCTGCTGCAGGAAGACGACGCGCACCAGCGGCTGGATCGGCTGCTGACCTGGATCCCCGATTTCGAGCCGCCGGAAACCGACCTGTAGGAGCGCACCTTGGTGCGCGACGGGGCGTTCCCGTCCGGGTTTCCAAAACGTCGGGCGCGCCGCTTGCCTGCACGCCCATCGCGCACCGAGGTGCGCTCCTACGGTGTCGTCTCGCTGCGGATCATCAGCAGCGGCATGCCGCTGTCGGGCATGGCCTGGGTACGGGTTTCCATGCCGTCCAGCGACTGCTTGACCGCCTCCAGCGCCGGGTCGACGCCGCGCAGCGGCAGCCACAGTCCGAACAGCCGGAAGTGGCGCTGGTAGCGCAGCGTCTGCGCGCTGCCCACCCACAGCGGCGCCTGCCCTGGCTGCAGCCGCACCGCCGCCGGCCACAGGCGCAGGGCATGCACTTCATCGGCGCGCGCGCCCGTGCGCACCATCAGCAGCGATTCGACATTGGTGTCCAGCGTGGCCGGCAGCACCGGCACCTGCGCCGGCGCGGCCTTGCTGTCGAGCATGGCCAGCGCCTGCTGCCAGCCGGCCTGCGGCTGCAGCGTCCAGCCCTGGCGTTCGAGCTGGCGCTGCAGCGGCGCCAGCGGCCCGGCCACCTGCACGTCCAGCGGCCAGCGCTGGTCGTCGTCGAACTCGTTGCGGCGCGACGGCAGCTCGCGCCAGCCGTCCTGCCACCAGTGGTCCGCCGCCATCGCCCGCGGCGCCTCGGCCACCGGCTCGAACTTGGCCAGCTTGGCCGGCACGTTGCGCGGTGCGTACCAGAACCCGGCCAGCACGAACACGCCGTAGAACAGCCACGTCACCGGCTTGACCCAGAACGAGCGGTTGAAGCGGCGGCGGTAGGCGATGCCCAGCACCAGCAGCCAGAAGATGCCGAACAACATGCCGCCGATGACGTCGCTCAGCCAGTGCGCGCCCAGGTAGATCCGCGCGAAGCCAATGATCGTGACCACGATGCCCGACACCAGGTACGGCCACACCCGCGTGCGGCCCGGCAGTTCGCGGCCGATCAGCACGGCGAAGAAGCCGAAGGTGATGGTGGCCATGGTCACCGACACCGACGGGAAGCCGAAGCCGCTGCTGGCGGCCGGCGGCCGCACCACGTCCACGGTGGCGCCGAGCAGCTTGGTCAGCGCCAGGCCGAAGGCCAGCGCCGCCAGCCAGTGCGCGGCGGCCATCCAGCGCCGGCGCCAGCACAGGTAGCCCATGCCGGCGGCGGTGGCCGGCAGCAGCACCTGCCAGTCGCCCAGCGAGGCCAGCGCCGCCATCGGGTAGTCGGCCAGCGGATTGCGCAGGGCCAGCATCAGCTGGTGCACGGCCAGGTCCAGCGCCAGCGGCTCGCCGTGGCCCACCACCACCATCAGCAGCGCGAACCAGCCCCAGCCCAGCAGCAGCAGCATCAGCGCCAGCATCGCCAGCGGCACCGATTCGCGCCGGCGCGGGTCGAACAGGTCGTTCCAGTAGCGGCCGAGCAGGTGCGGATGGCGCTGCGACCAGCGCAGCAGCCGCGCCAGCCAGCCGTCCATGCGCGTGGCCGACCAGCGGTAGCCGTACAGCACGATGGCCCACACCAGCCCCAGCACCACCCCGAGCAGGGCTACCACCACGAACAGCCGCCCGGCCACCGCCGCCACCGCGTCGTAGGCCTGGCCCAGCGCCCAGCCCGGCAGCAGGAACAGCACCGCCCAGGACAGGCTGGCGACGGCGCTGGGTTGCGCGTAGCGCGCCAGCGGCATCTTCGCCATGCCGGCGATGGCCGGCACGAACGGCCGGATCGCGCCGACATAGCGCGCCACCAGGATGCTCTTGAACGCATTGCGCCTGAACAGCAGTTCGCCGCGCTCCAGCAGCTGCGGGTAGCGGCTGAACGGCCACACCCCGCGCAGGCGGTCGCCCCAGCGGCGGCCGACCCAGTAGCTCAGGCCATCGCCGCAGAACGCGCCGAGCGCGGCGCAGGCCACCGCGTAGGGGCCGGAGAGCTCGCCCATGCCGATCAGCACGCCGACGGCGATCATCAGCGGCAGCGCCGGCACGATCGCGCCGAGGATGATGACCGCGTCGCTGAAGGCGATGGCGAAGATGACCGCGCCGGCCAGCACCGGGTGCGCGGCGATCCAGGCCAGGGTGGATTCGATCCAGGATGAATTCATCGACGGATTATAAAAGGGCGCGGGCGCAGGACCGGAGCCCGGCGTGGGGGTTCCGGACAGCGGCGGTGCAGGTAAGGGAAATGCGCGCATGCGCCGCGCCGGTTGCGGCGGGGGGGGCCCGCTAGAATGGCGGCGATGGCGAACACGAACGACGACGGCGTCCAGATCCTCAAGTCCGACAGCTTCGGCCGCATCCTGCTGGTGCGCGAGGCCGGGCGTCGCTTCGTGCGCCGCGACCTTGGCGCCACGCCGTGGTGGCTGCGGCTGCCGGCCTGGTGGCTGGCGCGGCGCGAGGCCCGCGCGCTGGCGAAACTGGGCGGCATGGAGGCCACGCCGCAACTGCTGGGCTGGGACGGGCGCTGGCTGGACCGCAGCTACATGGAGGGCGCGGCGATGCACCAGCGTCCGCCGCGCGGCGACGTGGCCTGGTTCCGCGAAGCGCGCCGCCTGCTGCAGCGGGTGCACCGCCAGGGCATCGCCCACAACGACCTGGCCAAGGAAGCCAACTGGCTGGTGCGCGCCGACGGCTCGCCGGCGCTGATCGATTTCCAGCTGGCGGTGTGCGGCGACCCGCGCTCGCGCTGGATGCGCCTGCTCGCCCGCGAGGACCTGCGCCACCTGCTCAAGCACAAGCGCATGTACTGCCGGCAGGCGCTGACGCCGGTGGAACTGCGCCTGCTCAAGCGCCATTCGTGGGTGCGCGAACTGTGGTTCGCCACCGGCAAGCCGGTATACCGCTTCATGACCCGGCGCATCCTGCACTGGGAGGACAACGAGGGGCAGGGGCCTAAGATGTGATCCATCCCGCGCAGCGGGATGGATCACCCCAAAGTTGCTGCGCGACTTCGGGGTCCGGGCCGCTGTCTTGCCTATCCCCCGCGCCTTCGGCACGCCTCCTTGACAAAAAAACCGCCTGAAGCGGTTTTTGATATCGCCTGTCGATGGCCCGAAGGGTTGCCGCCATGGATGGCGGCAACAAAGGTGGGCTTTGCTCCAAGGAGATGGCGGGGCATGTAGAGCAGTGCAAAACCCCGCCAAGGCATTACGGGGAATTCCCAGCGGGTGCCGCCCCGTTCTACGAGATGTGTCGGGGATACCTGCGGATTGGCGATGCCCCTTTCCTCACGACCAAGCGAAGTGTCCCGGCAAGGCGACGCTTTGTTCTCGGTGTGGCATCAGGCAGTCAGGGCAGGAACAACGCCGCGCTCTGGCCGCGGTCAGCGCACCTCCACCACCTGCCTGCCGATGTAGCGGCGCTGGGCGTCGAAGTCGTAGTCGACCGTCAGCATGCCTTCGTCGGCGCAGGCGTGGCAGCTGCGCAGCGGGGTGGTGTAGCGCAGGCGCACGCCGCCGTCGGGCAGCGGCGCGGTACCGGCGGGCTGTGCCGGCGCGAATGGCACCGCATCCGGGTGCCTGTCGAAGAACGCCTTGGCCTGCGCCCCGGCACGCGCGCTGTCATCCAGCACGTCCGCATCCACGTCGATGGTCCGGCCGTTGGCATCCACCAGCCAGGTGCCCTGGTTGGTGTTGGCGCGCAGCGGGAATTCCAGCGTCGCCACGCCGATGCCGGACTGGTCGTCCCACGCGCTCACGTAGCCGGGATTGTCCTGCGCGGCGAGCCGTTGCGCCGCGGCGACGGCGGCCGGCGTCGCGCCCGTCTCGCGCAGGGCGCGGACCACGCAGTCGCCGCCGCCGGGCGGGTCGTCGCTGCGGCAGGCATCGGTGGATCCGCTCCATACCGCGGTCGCATCGATCCGCGCCGGCGCGGCGTCGGTGCCCAGGCCGGTGGTCTGCACGGCGACGTCGCGCGGACGCACCGTTTCGGCCGGCGACACGGCGGGTTTCTGGCAGGCGGCCAGGGGAAGGGCGAGCAGCAGGGGGACGGCGAGGGACAGCGGTTTCATCGGAACGCACGGCGGATACGGAAGGGCGCCAGTATCGCCATCGCGCATTAACGGCAGGTGTTCGACCGCGGGCGGCGGCGGGCATGGCGCATAATGCGCCCCGCTTCCATCGGGTATCGCGGAGTCGCGCATGAGCAGCCTGCAAGGCAAGACCCTCTTCATCACCGGCGCCTCGCGCGGCATCGGCCTGGCCATCGCGCAGCGCGCCGCGCGCGACGGCGCCAACGTCGCCATCGCCGCCAAGTCGGCGGTGCCCAACCCCAAGCTGCCGGGCACCATCCATACCGCGGTCGAGGCGGTGAACGCCGCCGGCGGGCGCGGCCTCGCGCTGAAGTGCGACATTCGCGAGGAAGACCAGGTGCGCGCGGCGGTGGCAGCCACGGTCGACACCTTCGGCGGCATCGACATCCTGGTCAACAACGCCTCGGCGATCTGGCTGCGCGGCGCGCTGGACACGCCGATCAAGCGCTTCGACCTGATGCAGCAGGTCAACGCGCGCGGCAGTTTCCTGTGCGCGCAGGCCTGCCTGCCGCACCTGCTGCAGGCGCCCAACCCGCACATCCTCACCCTGGCGCCGCCGCCGAGCCTGGACCCGAAGTGGTGGGGGCCGCACACCGGCTACACCCTGGCCAAGATGGGCATGAGCTTCGTGACCCTGGGCCTGGCCGCCGAGTTCGGCCCGCAGGGCGTGGCGGTCAACGCGCTGTGGCCGCGCACCATCATCGCCACCGATGCGATCAACATGATTCCCGGCGTCGATGTTGCCGGCTGCCGCCGCCCGGAGATCATGGCCGACGCCGCGCACGCGGTGCTGGTGCGCGAGGCGGCCGGTTTCAGCGGCCGGTTCCTGATCGACGACGAGGTGCTGGCACAGGCAGGCGTCGACGACCTGTCCGGCTATGCGGTGGACCCGTCGCAGCCGCTGCTGCCGGACCTGTTCCTGGATTGATCGGCAATTTCCGATCGGCCCCCTTGAATCCTGCGCCCCGTCGTAGGAGCGGCTTCAGCCGCGATGGGGCTTTACCGGGAGAGCCCCTTCGCGGCTGAAGCCGCTCCTACCGGAGCCCTTCGGTCAGGGCTCCAGCGGTTCCGGCAGCTCGTGCCCGCAGCGGTCGCAGTAGCGCGCCGCCGGGTCGTGGCCCTCGTGGCCGCAGACGATGCAGCCGCGGCTGTCGCGGCGCCGCCGCTCGGCCTCGGTCTGGCGCATGCCGTTGGCCAGTTCGGCGGTGTAGATGCCGGTGGGCACGGCGATGATGCTGTAGCCGATCAGGATCAGCACCGAGGTGACGAAGCGTCCCAGCGTGGTCTGCGGCACGATGTCGCCGAAACCGACCGTGGCCATGGTCACCACCGCCCAGTACATGCTGGCCGGGATGTTGCCGAAGCCGTGGCTGGGGCCTTCGATCACGTACATCAGCGAGCCGGCGACGATGGCGATGGTGATCACCATCGACAGGAACAGCAGGATCTTGCGGCGGCTGCGCCACAGCGCCTGCAGCAGGATGCCGCTCTCCTCGATGTAGCGGGTCAGCTTGAGGATGCGGAACACCCGCAGGATGCGCAGCACGCGCACCACCAGCAGGGTCTGCGCGCCGGGGACGAAGAAGGACAGGTAGGTGGGCAGGATCGCCAGCAGGTCGATCACGCCCCAGACACTGAGCGCGTAGCGCAGCGGCCGCCGCACCACCAGCAGACGCAGCGCGTACTCGGCGGTGAACAGCAGGGTGAAGCCCCATTCGACCACATAGAACCACGACGCCCAGGCGGCGTGGATGTGCTGCACGCTGTCCAGCATCACCACCAGCACGCTGGCGACGATGGCGTAGACCAGCAGCAGGTCGAAGTTGCGCGAGGGGCGGGTGTCGCGCCGGTAGATGATGTCGAACCAGCGGCGGCGCCAGCCGGTCTCGGCGGCGGGGTTCAGCTGCGGGGTGGAGAACAGGCGCATGGCCGGCATTGTGCCGCAGCCGCGGGGAATGGAGGACAATGCCGCTTTCGTCCCCAACCACCACCGGAACGCCATGACCGCCGTCGCCGAACCGCTGCTGTCCCTTTCCCAGTACTACCTGCCGGTGTACCGGCCCCGCCAGCTCGTGCTCGAGCGCGGCCAGGGCGCCCGACTCTGGGATACTCAGGGGCGCGAGTTCATCGACCTGGCGGCCGGCATCGCGGTGTGCAGCCTCGGCCACAACAATCCCGAGCTGAAGGCCGCGCTGCTGGCCCAGGCCGACAAGCTCTGGCACACCAGCAACATGTTCTACAGCGAGCCGCCGCTGCACCTGGCGCAGGAGCTGGTGGAGGCCTCGCGCTTCGCCAGCCGCGTGTTCCTGTGCAACTCCGGCGCCGAGGCCAACGAGGTGGCGATCAAGCTGGTGCGCAAGTGGGCCGCCGCGCAGGGCCGGCCGCCGGAGCAGCGCGTCATCCTCACCTTCCGCGGCAGCTTCCACGGCCGCACCCTGGCCACGGTCACCGCCACCGCCCAGCCCAAGTACCAGGAAGGCTACGAGCCGCTGCCCGGCGGTTTCCGCTATGCCGACTTCAACGACGTGGCGCAGCTGGAAGCGGCCATGGCCGGCGGCGACGTGGCCGCGGTGATGTTCGAGCCGGTGCAGGGCGAGGGCGGGGTGATGCCGGCCTCGGCGGAGTTCATGCGCCGCGCCCGCGAGCTGTGCGACCAGCACGGCGCGCTGCTGGTGCTGGACGAGATCCAGGTCGGCATGGGCCGCACCGGCGAACTGTTCGCGCACTGGAACTGGGGCGTGACCCCGGACATCGTCACCCTGGCCAAGGCGCTGGGCGGCGGCTTCCCGGTCGGCGCCATGCTGGCCGGCCCGAAGGTGGCCGAGGTCATGGGCGTCGGCGCCCACGGCACCACCTTCGGCGGCAACCCGCTGGCCGCGGCGGTGGCGCGCGTGGCGCTGCGCACGCTGGCCTCGGACGGGATCAAGGCCAACGTCGCGCGCCAGTCGGCCGCGCTCAAGGCCGGGCTGGAGGCCATCGGCGCCGAATTCGGCGTGTTCGAGCAGGTGCGCGGCATGGGCCTGATGATCGGCGCGGTGCTCAAGCCCGACTACGTGGCCGACATCGGCACGCTGCTGGACCTGGCCGCCGAGAAGCAGGTGCTGATCCTGCAGGCCGGCACCAGCGTGCTGCGCTTCGTGCCGCCGCTGAACATCACCGACGAGGAACTGGCCGAGGGCCTCAAGCGCGTGCGCGAGGCGATCGCGGCGTACGTGGCCGCGCGCTGACGGACACGCCCGGCAATAATCCGGCGCTCCGCCCTGCTCCGGGAAATCCGCAGTGCCGGGCGGGGTTGCCGGATTTTCTTTCAGCGTCCCGTTGCCATCGCATGCATCCCGCGCTGCGGGCCGGATGTTCGCTGCGCAGCCTGCTGAAGGCCGACATCCGAGGCAAACGACTGCCGCTGAACGAGGTTGCGCGCGAAGGAGCCGTCTCGACCGCTGGAACCGAGGCCCTTCCCCGGGGAGCGGAAGCGGGCGCTGGGGCACAAAGACGACACCCTGACCCAGTCCTCCCTCTGTGGGGAGGCTTTGATCGCGCCCGTAGGCCACCCTCCTTGGAGGCATCCAGGCCTTGTCAGCTCAAATTCCGCTTCCGGGTATCTGCCACGGCTGCTAGATTCGTCGGGCCTGCGTGAGCAGGCGTGAGGGATGCCGAGGTTGCGACAGGTCCGGACGGCGGGCGTGATCGGATCCGGCTGCTTTCTGCGGTTGGGGATTTGAAAGGTTCATTCCGTGGGCGGGCCGCCGGTGGGCGGGCCGCCCCTTTGCCTATGTTGCACAGGGGAAACGCATGTCCAGCATCATCCGCGAAATTTCTCCGGCCGCCCGGTTCCGGGCATGGCGGCGACAGGCATCTGCCTTGCTGGCGAGGACGTTACCAGCCATGGCGCTTCTGGCCGCTCTGGCGTGGACCTCTCCGGCCATGGCGGCTACACCGTCCAACGGGGTGACGGGTTTCGGCTCAGGAGGCAATGACGCGTCGCTGGCGACAGGAAATGGCAGCGCAGGCGTGCAAGCCACCAATGTCCGCAACTCCGGATGGGATGTGAGCGTGTACACGAACACGGCCACGCCGATCAATATCGCGGCAGGCGACCTGTACTACGGCACCGGCGATGGCATCTATTACACCGATGCGGTCTCTGACGGCGAGCCTCTGAACTCGTTCCGGGTCGCGTCCAACGACGGCAGCCTGTTCGACCTGTCCAGCTTCCAGTTTTCGGCGACCGACAACAATCCTTCTGGAGGGACCACGGTCAGCTTCGTCGTTACCGGCTACCTCAATGGCGCCATGGTTCCCGGCGCCAGCCAGTCTTTTTCGCTTACCGATCCTGGTGGCGGCAACTGGCCGCTGGGAACGGTGAACATGTCGTTCGTCGGCATCGACGAGTTCCGCATCACCGTGACGGGCGGGACGCCGGCCTACTTCTTCGCCATCGACAACATCAATGTAAGCAACGTACGACCAGCCGACTCCACGCCACCGACGGTGACCGGCGTGACGTCGAGCACCGCCAACGGCACCTACAAGGCCGGCGCCGTCATTGCCGTGCAGGTCAATTTCAGCGAGCCGGTGCTGGTCACCGGCACGCCGCAGCTGACCCTGGAAACCGGCGCCACCGATCGCACGGTCAACTACGCCAGCGGCAGCGGCACCAACACGCTGACGTTCAACTACACGGTGCAGGCCGGCGACAGCAACGCCGACCTGGACTACGTGGCGACCAACTCGCTGGCCCTCAACGCCGGCACCATCCGGGACGCGGCGGGCAACAACGCCGTCCTGACGCTGCTGTCACCCGGTACGGCCGGTTCGCTGGGCGCCAACAAGAACCTTGTCGTCGACGGCGTGGCGCCCACTGTTTCCGGCGTCACGTCCAGTACGGCCAATGGTACCTACAAGGCCGGCGACGCAATCTCGATCCAGGTCAATTTCAGCGAGGCGGTGACGGTCAACACCGGCGGCGGTACGCCGCAGCTGGTGCTGGAGACCGGCGCCACCGACCGGGCGGTCGGCTACAGCAGCGGCAGCGGCACCAGCACGCTGACGTTCAACTACACGGTGCAGTCCGGCGACAGCAGCGCCGACCTGGACTACGTGGCGACCAGTTCGCTGGCCCTCGGTGGCGGCACCATCAGGGACGCGGCGGGCAACGACGCCACCTTGACGCTCGCATCGCCCGGCGCGGCCAACTCGCTGGGCGCGAACAAGAATCTCGTCATCGACGGCGTTGCGCCATCGGTGAGCAGCATCGTGGTCTCCGGCTCGCCCGCCAGCACGGACACCTCGATGGCGTTCACGGTGACCTTCAGCGAGCCGGTGAACAACGTCTCCACCGACGACTTCACCCTGGTCGGCAACGGGGCCACCGGCATCATCGCCAGCGTGTCGGCGTCCAGCGGCAGCTCGGTCAACGTCAACATCGCCTCGATCATGGGCAGCGGCACGCTCAAGATCGATCTCAACAGTTCGACCAACATCGTCGACAACGCCGGCAACAGCATTCCGTCCTACAGCAGCGGCAGCACCCACACGGTCGCCATCCCGACCGCGCCGGGCGCGCCGACCATCGGCACCGCCACGGCCGGCGATGCCCTGGCCACGGTGACCTTCACCGCACCGGCCAGCGATGGCGGCTCGGCGATCACGGCCTACACCGCCACGCCAAGCCCCGCCGTAGCGGGCGGCCCGTTCACCTGTGCCGGGCCGACGGCGTGCACGATCACGGTCACCGGTCTGACCAACGGCACGGCCTACACCTTCACGGTGACGGCGACCAACGGGACCGGCACCAGCGCCGCCTCGGGGGCCAGCAATCCGGTCACGCCCAAGGCCAACCAGACCATCACCTTTGCGCAACCGGCCAACTACAACTTCGGCACCACGCCGACCCTGAGCGCTACCGCCAGCTCCGGGCTCGCGGTCGCCTTCAGCTCGTCCACGACCAGTGTCTGCACCAGCACCAGCGGCGGTACGTTGACCTTCGTCAGCGCCGGCACCTGCACCATCGACGCCGACCAGGCCGGCGATGCGTCCACCAACGCGGCAAGCACGGTGACCCGCAGCTTCACCGTCAACGCCATCGTGCCCGACGCGCCGGTCATCGGCACGGCCACGGCCGGCAACCAGCAGGCCACGGTGACCTTCAGCGCACCGTCGTCGAC
>NZ_WIDL01000022.1 GCF_009496535.1 Stenotrophomonas sp. MYb238 | reverse complement strand
CTGGAGTCGCCCAGCGGCTGGTCCGGCTACCTGTACGGCGAGAACCTGACCGACGACAACGGCGCGCTCAACGCCCGTACCGCGCTGGGCGTGGCCAACCGGTTGCGCCCGCGCACCTTCGGCATCGTGCTGCGCTACGACTACTGATCCCCCCGGCCGGGCATGCGCCAGCGCTGCCCGGCCCTCCGGAGAAACACGAATGACCAGGAATCTGCTGAAACTGGCCATGCTCGCGACCGCGTCCATCGCGGTGGCGGCCATCGCCTCAGAAAACGACGACCAGTGGCTGGAACAGCCCCATGGCGAAAAGGCCCTGGCCTGGGCACGCCAGGCCACGCAATCGTCCACGGCCGCCCTGCGCGCCCTGCCCGCCTATGCCAGCGCCAGGAAGGAGCTCGATGCGTTGCTGAAGGCGCGCCCGGCCGAACCGGACGTGGTGCTGCTGGGCCAGCGCGCCCTGCGCTTCTTCAAGGACGCGGCCCATCCCCACGGCCTGCTGCAGACGGCCGGCCGCACCGCGGAGGGCGCGCCGTTGCCGGACTGGACGACCGTCCTGGACGTGGCGCGCCTGCGCGAGGAAGAAGGCATCGCCTTCGAGCTGCAGGCCTTCGACCTTGGCGGCAGTTGCCTGGCGGAGACCGCGCGTTGCCTGCTGCGCCTGTCGCCGGGCGGCGGCGACGAGGTCGAGATCCGCGAATTCGACCTGGCGCAGAAACGTTTCGTCGCCGACGGCTTCCGCGTACCGCGTTCGCGCGCCTTCGCGCAGTGGATGGGACGCGACGCGCTGCTGGTGGAAACCACCGCCGACGGGCGTCCGCGCACCGCCGCCGGCTGGCCGGCGCAGGTCACGCTGTGGAAACGGGGGCAGGCGCTGTCGCAGGCCCGGACCGTATACGAAGGCGCCCCCGGCGACGCCATCCTGCAGTTGTCGGCAAGCCATGACCCGACCGCACCGCGCGGCGTCATCACCCGCGCCATCGATTACTCCACGTTCGAGATCCACGTGGTCGAGGCCGACGGCCGCCGCCACCCACTGCCGCTGCCGCGCGACCTGGCGCCGATGGGCGCCATCGACGTCACCGACTCGCACGTCATCGTGCAGCTGGGCAGCGCGGCGGAGATCGACGGCAAGCGCTACGACGCCGAAACCGTGCTGGCCTATCGCCTGGACGACAGCGCGCACGACCGCGCGCACGACCGCGCCAGCGTGATCTTCGCCCCGGGCGCCGGCGAATTCGTCAACGGCAAGGCGGACGTGGCATCGGTCGGCGGCCAGGTCGCGCTGGTCAGCAACCGCAACCTGCGCCAGCGCCTGCTGCTGGCGACACCGGACCGCGATGGCTGGAAAAGCCGCGAGGTCTTCCAGGCCGAACCCGGCGACACCATCGGCATCCGCGGCGGCAGCGAACTGGTCGTCACCACCGAGGGCTTCACCACGCCGCGCCGCCAGGAGCTGTATCGCGACGGCCGCGCGCCGCTCCTGCTGGCCCGCGACCCGGTGATGTACGACGGCGACGATTATGTGACCGAGATCGGCAGCGCCGTTTCCCGGGACGGTACCCCGGTGGACTATTTCCTGCTGCGTCCCCGCCACCTGACCGACGCGCCGCAACCGCTGCTGGTCACCGGCTACGCGGCCTTCGCCACCTCGTTCCGCCCGGGCTACTTCGGCTACATCGTCGGCGGCCCGGCCTTCAGGCTGTGGCTGGACCGCGGCGGCTCGCTGGTCATCCCCGCCGCGCGCGGCGGCAACGAGCGGGGCGAGGCCTGGCACCGCGCGGCCATGCGCGAGCGGCGGCAGAACTCCTACGACGACTTCATCGCCGTCATCGAGAAACTGCAGCGCAGCGGCTACACCTCGCCCGGGCACACGGGAATCTTGGGCTCGTCCAATGGCGGCCTGCTCGCCGCCACCCTCGGCATACAGCGTCCGGACCTGTTCAACGCGGTGATCAGCGACGTGCCGCTGACCGACCTGATCCGCATGCGCTACATGGGCATGGGCGCGGCGTGGATGAACGAGTACGGCAATCCGGACGATCCTGCCCAGGCCAAGGCCATGCTGGCCTATTCCCCCTACCAGAACGTACGCGACGGGGTGCCCTACCCGCCGTTCCTGGTCACCATTTCCACCGAGGACAACCGGGTGGGTCCGGGACATGCGCGGAAACTGGCCGCAAAGCTGCAGTCCGTCGGTGCCAGGGCCTACTTCCTGGAGGATGAGGAAGGCGGACATGGGGTGAGCGACGCCCTGCGCAACCCCGACCTCATGGCGATGCGCATGGGGTTCCTGATCGACCGCCTGATGCTTGGCCACTAGCTGGAAAGCCACGTGGCGCGCCCAACGCGCGCCACGAGGCACAACCTCGTTTCCCGCCGCGGCCTACAACCGCACCAGCAGGTGCTTGGCCACGGCACCGTGCAGCCTGCCGATGGCGCGCGCCAGGTGCAGCGTGGCGAACAGCAGCAGCAGGCCCGCCGCGATGGACAACGGCCACAGCCAGACGCCGCCGGCCATTTTCACGCCGTCGACCCAGATGCCGACCGGCTGGTCGAACACCACCTCGGCCATCGGCGCGAACACCAGCGCCAGCGACGTCGACAGCAGGGTCGTCGCCACGCTGAAGTAGGCCACGCCCAGCGGCAGCATCAGCACGAAGTACAGCATCGTCAGCCAGGTGCGGCCGTCGGTGAACATCGCGCCGATCCGCGCCAGCCAGCCCTGGCTCCTGTCGGTGTATGCCGGCCGCCGCGGCATGCGCACGCCGAGCAGGGTCTCGATGATGCGGCCCTCCACCAGCGACAGCACCCGCACCGATCCCAGGAACAGCAGCAGCACGGGGATGCCGACGATCAGGATCAGCAGCGACACCGACAGCGACAGGCCGGTCACCACCCAGGTGAAGAAGAAGATGCCGGTGACCAGCGACAGCAGCATGTAGAACAGCGCGCCATAGGTATGCGGGTCCAGCACCACGCCGAAGAAACGCGCCGCCGCCGAGCGCGGCCTGGCCTGCACCGCCGCACCCGCCGCACCCGCCGCGGCGGCCGCTATCGGCGGCACCGGCGCGGGCCTGCGCCCGGCCGCCGGCGTGCGCAGCGCGCGGATCACCGTCACCTCGGTCTCGCGGTAGATCTCGGCCACTTCCTCCGGCGCGCCGTAGCTGCCGGCGACGCCGGCGATCACTTCGGCTTCGCTACGGCCCGGTTGTTCGGCCAGTTCCGAGCGCAGGTATTCCTCGGCGTCGTACAGCGCGTCCTGGATCATCGCCGGGTCGGCGCCGGCCAGCGCGGCGCGCAGCTGGTCCAGGTATTCGGGAATCGTGGTCGGCAGCGGCCGCGCGGTGGTCTCGTTGTTCATCGTTCGACTCCCTCCAGTACGGACTCCAGCGAGTCCCGGGTGGCGTTCCAGGCCGCGATCCACTGCCGCAGCACGGCGCGCCCCTCGTCATTGATGCGGTAATAGCGCCGCGGCGGTCCGGCCACCGACGGCTCGACATGGCTTTCCAGCAGGCCGGCGCCTTCCAGGTTGCGCAGCACCGGGTACAACGCGCTCTGCTTGCCGCTGAGCACGCCGTCGCCGGTGCGCTCCAGCTCCTTGGCGATCAGGTAGCCGTACAGCGGCTCCCGCGCCTTGGCCAGCACCGCCAGCAGCGCCAGCGATACCGTGCCGGCGCTGAGCTCCTTCTGGAATTTGCGCAGCTGGGCTTCGAAGTCGCCCATGGTCCCCGCTCCTGCCAACTAACCTGAAGCCAACACTATTACTCACTTCGCTATAGCGGATGTGCCGGTAGTCACCCCACTCCCGTCACGGTCTGGCGGCGGTAGCGGGCGATCACGCAGAATCGGCCCACACCCGACCACGGAACGCGCCCGATGACGCTACGCCCGACCCTGCTGGCCCTGGCCCTGATGCTGTCCCCGCTGCCGCTGCTGGCCGCCGATGCGCCGGCCAAGTACCGCAACGTGCAGGAAATCCTCGCCGCATCACCGGACAGCGACTGGCACGAGCCGGCCGCCGACAACCTGCTGTACATGGACCTGGACGCCGGCCGCGTGATCATCGAACTGGCGCCGGAATTCGCGCCCGAGCACGCCGGCAACATCCGCACGCTGGCGCGCGAGGGCTTCTGGAACGGCACCAGCATCTACCGCTCGCAGGACAACTTCGTGGTCCAGTTCGGCGATGCCGACGGCGACGACCCGGCCAAGGCGCGGCCGCTGGGCAGCGCCAAGACCCACCTGCCCGCCGAGTTCCAGCGGCCGTCGCGCGGACTGGGCTTCACCGCCCTGCCCGACCGCGACGGCTGGGCCGCGCAGACCGGTTTCGTCGGCGATTTCGCCGTGGCCAGCGACGGCGAACACACCTGGCTGGCGCACTGCTACGGTGCGGTCGGCGCCGGCCGCAACAACGACGAGGACAGCAGCCTCGGCGCCGAGCTGTACGTGGTCACCGGCCAGTCGCCGCGCCAGCTCGACCGCAACATCACCCTGGTCGGGCGCGTGCTCAAGGGCATGGAGCTGCTCAGCGCGATCAAGCGCGGCCCGGACCCGATGGGTTTCTACGAGGATGCCGCGCAGCGCACCCCGATCAGATCCATCCGCCTGGCCAGCGACGTGCCCGCCGCGCAGCGCACGCCGCTGCGGGTGCTGCGCACCGACTCCAGGACCTTCGCCGATGCGGTGGAAGCCCGCCGCAACCGCCGCGACGATTTCTACAAGCGTCCGGCCGGGCACATCGACCTGTGCAACATCCCGCTGCCGGTGCGTTGAGCGGACGCGCGGGCGGGTGACGGCCGCGGCCGTCACCACCGCCTGCCGTTGATGTCCGGCGGCTAGCGCTGGCTCACCGCCACGCTGCCCAGGATCAGGCCGCCGGCGATCAGCATCTGCACGGTCACCGGCTCGCCGAGGAACAGCCAGGCGAACAGCGCGCCGAACAGCGGGATCAGGTAGGTGACGGTGGCCGCGCGCGAGGGTCCGACCCGGCCGATCAGGCGGTAGAACACCAGGAACGCCAGGCCGGTGCAAAGGATGCCCAGGGCGATGGCGCTGGCCCACGATGCGGCCGGCACCGGCTGCCGCGGCCAGTGGCTCAGGGCCATCGGCAGCATCCACAGCGAAGCGCAGCCCAGCGTGGCCGCCGCCGAGGCCGCCGGCGGCAACCCGGCCATGTGGCGGCGGACGAGATTGGCGCCCAGCCCGTAGAGCAGCGCAGCCACCGTGCCGGCCGCCACCGCCGCGCCGATCGCCAGGCCCGAGACTTTCGCCGTGGCCAGCACCACCACGCCGGAAAAGCCGACCAGCAGCGCGAACGCGCGGCGCGGGCCGATCTTCTCGCCGAAGAACAGGAAGCCGATCAATGCGGCGAACAGCACCGTCATCGCATTGCAGATCGCGCCGATCGCCGCCGGCGCGCGTTCGGCCGCCCAGGCGAACAGCACGAACGGCAGCGCCGAATTGACCAGGCCGATGGGCGCCAGCCACAGCCAGCGCCGCGCCGGGAACTGCGCCCGCGCGCGCCACAGGAACGGCATCAGCACCAGCGCGCCGAGCAGCAGGCGCACTTCCACCAGCGCGTACGGGCCGAAATCGGGCACCGCGATGCGCATGAACAGGAACGACGAGCCCCACACCATGCCCAGGCCCAGCAGTTCCAGCGGCGTGGCCCAGTCGCGCGCGGCGGCCGCCGGCGTCGCACCGCTCATCGTGCCGCTCCTGTCGCCGCCACGCTCTTTCCCGCACGCACCTCGCACGCCATGGACATCCCTCCGGTAATGGAACGCAAGCATCCGCCCAACCGGGTGCGCTGACAAACACCGCGGCGACGCACGCCGTCGCGCCGGCATCCATCGCGCTTCACGCCTCCTTGCGCGGCCGCTGCCCAAGCTGGACGCCCCTTCCCACGGAGACCGCCATGTCCCTGCTGCGCATCCGCATCACCGGCAACGCCGACGACGCCCTGGCCGTAAGCGACCTGCTGCATGGCCTGGAAGGCATCGAGCACGTGGAGGAAACCGACGACCTGATGCCACACATGGACGACGAGGATTCCAGCTCGGCCGGCCTGTCCGACGACATCGGCCCGGGCATCCATGAACTGGAAGTGGAAGTCGGCAACGCCGCCACCGCGCAGAAGGCGCGGCAGGCGGTGGAACTGCTGGCGCGCGAACGCGGGCTGGTGATCGAGTACGAGCACGACGAGGGCTGAGCCGCCCCTGCCGCCGGAAGCCTGCGCCTGGCCCGTCGCCGCGCGCGGCTTGATCCAGGTCAAGACGGCGCGGCCGGGTACGACGCACATTCGCCTGTCCGCAACCCGGCACAGGAAACCACCCGATGACCGACCACTGGCTCGACACCCTCGTCACCGCCACGCCGCAGCAGGGCTTCGAACTGGCCGTGCTGCTGAGCCGCCGCGGCGTCAAATACACGCAGCCGGACCTGTCCATCCTGCAGAAACTGCGCCCGGAATACGCCGACTCCGCCGACGGGCTCACCGCCGCCTCGCAGGTCGTGGCCATCAACTTCCAGACGGTGGCCGCGGCCAACAACTACTGGCGGCCCTAACCCCGTAGGAGCGCACCTTGGTGCGCGATGGGCTTCACCGGGAAAGTCCCATCGCGCACCAAGGTGCGCTCCTACAGGCGATCAGCCGCGCTTCCGGCGACGGCGCCACAGCTTCAGGCCACCCCACAGCAGCACGCTACCGACCAGCAGCAGCGGCAGCACGCCGGCGAAGATGCGGATCAGGTACGCCAGGCTGGTGGTGAAGATGTCGCCGAACTCGCCCAGCGCGCGGCCGATCTCGCTGCGATTGCGCTGGCTGCTGGTCGATTCCAGCTGGATCGTCACCTTCTGCGTGTCGATGCGGCGGTGCTGCTGGGCCGCATCGCGGTCGGCCTGCTCCAGCCCCGCCTCGATCTCGGACAGGCGCTGGGACAGGGTCAGCAGGTCGGCCACGGCCAGGTCCTTGCGCTGCTGGTACTCGACCAGGCGCGCGTGCTCGTTCTTCAGCCGCGCCTGGGTCAGGCGGGTATCGGCGACCTGCTGCGCGAGATCCTCGGCACGGGTGTCGCGCGCGGTCACCTCGCCCTGCGCGCTGGCCAGGGCGATGATCGGCTCCACGCCCTGCGGCGCGATGCGCATCTCGATCGCGCCCGAGGCCGTGTCGCCGCCGCCCTGCGACAGCTGCAGCACCGCGCAGTCGCCGAATTTACCGCCCTGGCAGGCCTCTGACACTGCCTTCAGCCGTGGCGCGATCTGCTCGCCGGGCAGGCGCAGCTGCACCGTGTGCTCGTAGGCCAGGAACGCGCCCTGCGGCGAGGCCAGCGCGGCCTCGGCGCCCGCACCGGCGCTGGCCGCCTCGTGCCTGGCGCATCCGGCAAGCAGTGCCAGCGCCAGCAGCGCGGCCGCCATGGCGCCGGAACGGCGCGGCCCTGCCCTCACCGGCTGGCTCCGTCGTAATGGGTGATTTCCAGCGCGTCCAGGTCCACGCCGGCGACGCAGCGCAGGTTGATCGCCACCGTCTGCTCGCCGCTGCGCGGGTCCGGCGCCTCGCTGAACGGGGCGACGCCGCAGACGCGGCAGTGGTGGTGGTCGATGTGGCCGGTGTTGAAGCGGTAGCTTTCCAGGCCGGCCGGGTCGCTCTTCAGCTCGAACGCGCTGCGCGGGCCGAACCACAGCAGCGAACCGCGCCGCCGGCAGATCGAGCAGTTGCAGGACAACGCGCCGGTGATCGGTTCGGCGGATTCGAACGCGAACGCGATGCGCCCGCAGTGACAGCTGCCTTCGTAACGCATCGCGCGGACTCCATGGATACCGGCCGCCATGGTAGGAACCCGCCCGCGATCCGTCGAGGGCGCCGGTCCAAGGGCCGCCAGCCTGCCGCCGGGCCGGAGCGGAAGTCGCCGGCCGCGCCCAAGCCAATGGCATGGGCGCGGCCACAGCCGCTGCCCTATGCTGCGCGTTTCCCACAGCAATCAGGTATCCCCATGCGCAAGCACCTGCTCGCCGCCGCCCTGCTGGCCAGCCTGGCCGGCTGCCAGAACAGCGACGCCCCGACCGCCCCGACCGCCGCCGCCGAGCAGGCCGGCCAGAGCCAGGCCGACGCGCAGTTCGCCGAACTGTCGAAGAAGGCGCTCGATACCTGGATGCAGCTGTCCCCGGTCAGCGCCACCCAGATCGGCGACCACCGCTACGACGCCGAGATCGACGACCTCAGCGCCGCCGGGCAGCGCAAGGGCCTGGAGGCCAGCAAGGCGCTGCTCGCCGAACTGGACACGATCGATGCCAGCAAGCTCGGCCGCGAGAACCAGGTCGATGCCGCGATCCTGCGCAACCAGTTGCAGTCCGACATCTGGAGCAACGAGACCCTGCAGTCCTGGCAGTGGGACCCGCAGGTCTACAACGGCCTGGCCGGCAGCGCCATCTACAGCCTGATGGCGCGCGAGTTCGCGCCGCTGCCCGAGCGCCTGAAGTCGGCCACCGCGCGCATCGAGAAGATCCCGCAGATCTTCGCCGCCGCGCGCGCCAACCTGGACCCGGCGCGCGTGCCGAAGATCCACGCCGAGACCGTCGCCAAGCAGAACCGCGGCATCCTCAGCCTGGTTGAAACCTTCATCGTGCCCAACATCGGCCAGCTCGAGGCCGCCGACCAGGAACGCCTGAAGGCCGCCATCGCCAAACTGACCACGGCAGTCGAAGAGCAGCAGACCTGGCTGGACAAGACCCTGGTGCCCAGCGCCAAGGGCGATTTCCGCATCGGCGCGGAGAAGTACGACCAGAAGCTGAAGTTCTCGCTCAACTCCTCGCTCTCGCGCGCGGAGATCGGCGAGCGCGCCCGCGCCGAACTGGCCCGCGTGCGCAAGGACATGTACGGCATCGCCCAGGTGGTGCTGAAGGACAAGCCGGGCGCGCCGGAGATGCCGGCCGAGCCGAGCGACGCGCAGCAGCAGAAGGCCATCGAGGCCGCGCTGGAACTGGCCTACGCCGACAAGCCGGCGCGCGACAAGGTGGTGGAGGACGCCAAGGCCTCGCTGGCGCAGTCCACCGAGTTCGTGCGCACGCACGACCTGATGACCCTGCCCGACGCGCCGGTGGACATCATCCTGATGCCCGAATTCCAGCGCGGCGTGGCCGTGGCCTACTGCGATTCGCCCGGCCCGCTGGACAAGAACCTGAAGACCTTCTACGCGGTCTCGCCGATCCCGGACGACTGGAACGACAAGCAGGTCGATTCGTTCCTGCGCGAATACAACAGCCGCATGATCCACCTGCTGTCGATCCACGAGGGCACGCCGGGCCACTACCTGGAAGGCTGGCACTCGGGCAAGTTCCCCTCCACCCTGCGCGCCGTGCTGCGTTCGGGCCTGTTCGCCGAAGGCTGGGCGGTCTATACCGAACGCATGATGCAGGAACAGGGCTATCTCGATAACGACCCGCTGTTCCACCTGGTGCAGCTGAAGTTCTACCTGCGCACCATTGCCAACGCCATCCTCGACCAGGGCGTGCACGTGGACAACTGGAGCCGCGAGCAGGCCATGCAGCTGATGACCCACGACGCCTTCCAGCAGGAAAGCGAGGCCGCCGGCAAGTGGGTGCGCGCCCAGCTCACCTCGGCGCAGCTGCCGACCTACTTCGTCGGCGCGCAGGAGCACTTCGACACCCGCAAGGCGGTGGAAGAGAAGCAGGGCGCCAACTTCAACCTCAAGGCCTACCACGACCGGATCCTGTCCTACGGTGCGCCGCCGGTGCGCTTCGCGCGCCAGCTGATGCTGGACCAGCCGATCGAGTAATCGCCCGGCTCGATGGATGCGCGAAGGCCCGGGATTCCCGGGCCTTCGCCATTGCGCCGCCCGGGGCGCAGACCCGCAGGCGCCTTCACATCCCACCGCGCAGACCCGATACTCCGGCGCACTGCAGGGAGGGAAGGAAATGGGCGGTTTCAGCATCTGGCACTGGATCATCCTGCTCGTGGCAGCGGGTACCGCCGCAGCCGTCGTGGGCCTGCTCGTCTGGCTGGCGGTCCGCGCCGCGGGAAAAGCGGGCGCCATGCCGGCGGCCTCCCCTCCGCCGTCGACCGCGGCGCGGCTCCAGGAACTGGCCGCATTGCGATCCCAGGGGCTCGTCAGCGACGTCGAATACGAGCACAAGCGTGCGGCCCTGCTGCGCGACCTCTAGCACCGCGCTTCGACACGGCGCATCGCGGCATCCATCGTTGCCACAGGGGAAGAAATGGACGGCTTCAGTTTCCTGTTCTCGCTGTACTCGCTGCTGCTCGGCCTTGCCGTGGCGCACGTGATCACCGGCTTCGCCGACAGCTGGGTCGACCGGGCGAGCACGGCCCCCGGCACATCGACGATCCTGCTCGGCCTTCTCATCCTGCTGCGCGCCGCCGGGCAGTGGACCTCTTTCTGGGAAGGACGCGACAGCCTCACGATGGACCCGTGGATGGTCCTGATCTGCCTGGGAATGGCCCTGCCCTACATCTTCATCGGCCGCGTCATGTTCCCGCGGGTGGACGCCCGTTATGCCTGCGCCGACGACTACTACATGGAAAACAGGCGTGCGTTGATGACCGCGCTGCTGATCCCGACGTGCATCAGCTTCGCCAGCAACATCGTCGTCCAGGACGTCGCGTTCCTGCAGGCGCCGCTGTTCATCACCGTGAAGTACGTCCTGCCGCTGGCCATCCCCTTGGCGTTGATCTTCGCCGGACGGCCGCTGTGGCACCGTGCCGGCCTGGGCGTGCTGACCATCTGCGCGGTCGCCCTGATGTTCCCGTGACGCGCGGGGCATGATCCACTCCAGCAGAATCCACTCCAGCAGACGCCAACCCGCCCCGGGAGATCGCATGAACGTGTTGCTTGCCGCACTGCTGTCCGCCGCCGCCCTGGCCGGCGCGCCCGCGCATGCCGCTTCGCCGGCCGCCTCGCCGCTGGTCGGCCAGTGGATCCTGGACGTGGACAGCCTGCCGATGCCGCCGGAGGCGCGCCCGAAGCGCGTCAGCCTCGCCTTCGCCGCGACGCCCGACGGCCGCTGGAACGAACGCGTGGAGATCCTCGACCAGAACGACAAGACCCTGCACTCCGAATCCACCCTGTCGCTGGACGGCACGCCCGGCCGCGCCTCGGGCACGTACTGGGTCGACGTGCTGGCCGCCAAGATGCCGGCCCCGGACGTGCTGGTCATGCAGTTCGTCTACGAAGGCATCCCCCGCTCCACGCGGGTGTATTCGCTGAGCGCGGACGGAAACGTCATGACCGAGACGGAGGCCTACTTCAGGGACGGCACGCCGGTGATGCGGACGGCGTTGTTCAGGCGCGCGGACGGCGGCCGCTGACGGGCGCGATGGCGGCCGGGAGCGGCCGCCTGCACCGCCGGCGGCGATGACGGCCATTGACGCCCGCGGCCGCCGGCGCTATTGATCCGCACTCGTCCTGCCGGCGCACGCCATGGAAACGATCGACTGGAACGACTTCGCCAAGGTGGAACTGCGCGTGGGCCGCGTGGTGGCCGCCGAGCCGTTCGCGAAGGCGCGCAGGCCGGCCTACATCCTGCAGGTCGACTTCGGCCCGGAGATCGGCGTGCGCAAGTCCAGCGCGCAGATCACCGACCTGTATGCGCCGGAGACGCTGGTCGGCAAGCAGGTGGTGGCCGTGGTGAACTTCCCGCCGAAACAGATCGGGCCGATCATGTCCGGATGCCTGGTCACCGGCTTCCACAATGCCGACGGACAGGTATCGCTGTGCGTGCCAGAGCATGAAGTCCCGCTCGGCACCCGGCTGCTGTAACGGGCTTCCTTGCCTCTTCGCGGAGCACTGCCATGCACAGCGATTTCCTCTGCCGTTTCCTGCTGTGGTCGCTGGCTTTCAACTACGCCGTGCTGTTGACCTGGTTCATCGTCTTCATCTCCGCGCGCGGCGCGCTGCGGCGGCTGCACGGCCGCTGGTTCGCATTGCCGGAGGCTGCCTTCGACGCGATCCACTACGGCGGCATCGCCGCCTACAAGATCGGCATCCTGCTGTTCAATCTCGCGCCGCTGGCCGCGCTCTGGCTGGCGCGCAGCGGCGGTTGACACCCTTCACCGACACGCCCCAACCGACGAGGAATCCCATGGCCCGCACCACCGCCCCCGGCAGCAGCCCGCGCAAGAGCGCGGCGAAGAAGGCCGCCGTCACCAGTAAGGTCGCCGCCAGCTTCACCGCGGAGGAACAGGCTGCGATGAAGGCGCGGGCGCGCGAGCTGAAGGCCGAGGCGCGCGCCAGCCGCAGCAGCGCCGAGGGCGAGGCCGACCTGCTGGCCCGCGTCGATGAAATGCCGGCGGCCGAACGCGACGTGGCGCGCCGCATCCACGCGCTGGTGATGGCCGCCGCGCCCGGACTGCAGCCGCGCACCTGGTACGGCATGCCGGCGTGGGCGAAGGACGGCAAGGTGCTGTGCTTCTTCCAGAGCGCGGGCAAGTTCAAGACGCGCTACGCCACCTTCGGTTTCAGCGACCAGGCGAAACTGGACGAGGGCGGCCTGTGGCCCACCGCATTCGCCATCCACCGCTTCGGCGATGCCGAGGCCGCCGCGCTGGCCTCGCTGGTGCGCAAGGCCGCCGGTTGAGCCGGAATCGACCGTCCATCTCTCCCGCGGCGGGAGAGCAACGCCAAGACAGCAGGCAACGGGGACAGCACATGGGCAAGGGACGTCTGGAAGCATTCAGCGACGGCGTACTGGCGATCATCATCACCATCATGGTGCTGGAGATCAAAGCCCCGGAGGGCGCCACGCTGGTCGCGCTCAAACCACTGGTTCCCACGTTGCTGGCCTATGTGCTCAGCTTCGTCTACGTGGGCATCTACTGGAACAATCACCACCACCTGCTGCAGGCCGCCACCCGCGTTTCCGGCAGCGTGCTGTGGGCCAATCTGCACCTGCTGTTCTGGCTGTCACTGCTGCCGTTCAGCACCCGCTGGATGGACGACTACCACGCCCAGGCGCTGCCGAACGCGGCCTATGGCGTCGTGCTGCTGGCCGCCGCGCTGGCGTACTGGTTGCTGCAGCAGCGCATCATCGCCGCCGAAGGCGACCGATCGACACTGAAGCAGATGCTGGCGCACGACTGGAAAGGCCGGCTGTCGCCGATTCTGTACCTGGTGGGCATCGGCCTGAGCTTCGTGCAGGCGCATCTGGCACAGGCAACCTACGCGCTGGTGGCGCTGCTCTGGCTGATCCCGGACCGTCGCATTGAACGGCGCATTGGCTGAACCTCCCCGGCGCGGCATCGAGTCGCGACAGATGCACGAGGCGGCGATGCCCGCGCAGCGGTACCCGTCGCCGCGTTGGCCACGTTGCGCACCTGGGTGATGCCGCGTCGCTGAACGTACTGCCGCCGTCGCACGCATCCCGGGCACGCACGGCCTATGCTGTGGGAAGTTTCAGTGCGCGCGTGGCCCCGCCACGCCGGTTTCCACTTCCACGGAGTTCCACCATGTCCCTTTCGATGTACAGCGCTTCGGTTCCCGTCCTCAAGCAGATGCTCAGCGCCCTGTCCGAGGTGCTCGCCAAGGCCGAAGCCCACGCCACCGAGAAAAAGATCGAGCCGGCCGCGCTGCTGGGTGCGCGCCTGTTTCCCGACATGTTCCCGCTGGTCCGCCAGGTGCAGATCGCGGCCGATTTCGCCAAGGGCATCAGCTCGCGCCTGAGCAATACCGAGGTGCCGTCGTGGCCGGACAACCCCGAGGCCGGCTTCGCCGAACTGCAGGAACTGATCGCCAGGACGCTGGCCCATGTGGACAGTTTCAGCCCCGGGCAGTTCGAAGGCAGCGATTCGCGCGAGATCGTGCTGCGCGCCGGCACGCCGAAGGAGAAGAAGCTGCAGGGCGATGTGTACCTTCTGCAGTACGGCCTGCCGCAGTTCTTCTTCCATGTGACCACCAGCTACGCGATCCTGCGCCACAACGGCGTGGAGATCGGCAAGCGCGACTACATGGGCACCCCCTGAGTCCGCTGAGCGGGCCGGCGCCTGCCTGAAGGCCTCCGCCGGCACTGCTGGCGGAGGCTTTCTTCTTCATCCAGCGGTGGCGTACACGGGCCGGTGGCAGCGCATGCTCAGTCCTCGACGGCGACGAAACCGCCGGTCTGCCGCGCCCACAGCCGCGCGTACAGGCCACCGGCGTCGAGCAGCTGCGCGTGGGTGCCGGTCTCGACGATGCGGCCCTGGTCCATCACCACCAGTCGGTCCATGCGCGCGATGGTGGACAGGCGGTGGGCGATGGCGATCACCGTCTTGCCGCCCATCAGTTCGTCCAGGCTTTCCTGGATCGCCGCTTCCACTTCCGAATCCAGCGCCGAGGTCGCCTCGTCCAGCACCAGGATCGGCGCGTCCTTGAGCAGCACCCGGGCGATGGCGATGCGCTGGCGCTGGCCGCCGGAGAGCTTCACGCCGCGCTCGCCGACATGGGCGTCGTAGCCGCTGCGGCCCTCGCTGTCGCGCAGTTCGGCGATGAAGTCGGCGGCGCGCGCCTTGGCCACGGCCGCGCGCAGCTGTTCCTCGCTGGCGTCGGGACGGCCGTAGAGCAGGTTGTCGCGGATCGAGCGGTGCAGCAGCGAGGTGTCCTGGGTGACCACGCCCACCTGCGCGCGCAGCGAGTCCTGCTGCACGGAGGCGATGTCGATGCCATCGACGAGGATGCGGCCGCGCTCCACGTCGTGGAAACGCAGCAGCAGGTTGACCAGGGTGGACTTGCCCGCGCCGGAACGCCCGACCACGCCGATCTTCTCGCCGGCGCGCACGTGCAGGTCCAGCCCTTCGATCACGCCGCCAGTCTTGCCGTAGTGGAACGAAACACCCTCGAAACGGATGTCGCCGGCCCGCACCGCCAATGCCGGGGCACCGGGCACGTCGTCCACGGTGGGCGGCAGCGAGATCGAGTTGATGCCGTCGTGCACGGTGCCGATGTTCTCAAACAGCGCCGACAGCTCCCACATGATCCACTGCGACATGCCCAGCATGCGCAGCACCAGCGCCACCGATACGGCGACCGCGCCGGCGCTCACCGAACCGCCGTGCCACAGCCACAGGCCCAGCGCCACCGCCGAGAACAGCAGCAACATGTTCAGCGCATACAGCAGCGAGTAGATGCGCGTGGCCAGCCGCATCTGCGGGTGCACCTTGTCCAGGAAGCCGGCCATGGCCTGGCGCGCGTAGGCCTGCTCGCGCCGCGAATGCGAGAACAGCTTGACCGTGGCGATGTTGGTGTAGCTGTCCACGATGCGCCCGGTCATCTCCGAGCGCGCGTCGGCCTGCTCGCGCGAGATGCGCTCCATGCGCGGCACGAAATGCCACATCAACAGCGCGTAGCCGACCAGCCAGGCCATGAACGGCAGCATCATCCGCCAGTCCGCCGCGCCGGCCACCGCCAGGGTACCGAGGAAGAACACCAGCACGTAGTTGCCGATGTCGAACAGCTTGACCACCGTCTCGCGCACCGCCAGCGAGGTCTGCATCAGCTTGGTGGCGATGCGCCCGGCGAACTCGTCCTGGAAATAGCCCATCGACTGCCGCAGCAGGTAGCGGTGCACGCTCCAGCGGATGCGCATCGGGAAATTGCCGAGCAGGGTCTGGTGCTGCACCAGCGAATTGACCAGCACCAGCAGCGGCAGCGCGACCAGCACCAGCAGCCCCATCCACAGCAGGCGCGGCCCTTCGGCGTCGAGGAAGGTGGCCGGCGTGCTGGCGCCGAGCCGGTCCACCAGCGAACCGACATAGGCGTAGAGCGCCAGCTCGGCCACAGCGATGCCCGCGGTGGTCAGCGCCATCAGCAGCAGCCATTTCTCCGCGCCGCGCGTGTAGTGGCGGCAGAAGGCATACAGGCCGCGCGGCGGCTGCGTGGGCGGATCGGACGGGAACGGGTCGAGGCGGGATTCGAACCAACGGAACATGGAGAAGGACCAGCGGACGGACAATGCCGGGCATTGTCGCGTATGTGCGCCGGTCAGGTGGTAGTGGGCAGGAAGGAACCGCTGCCGGTCGGCGGCCACCTCGCTCTGCATCCCTATGTAGGAGCGCACATCCGTGCGCGATGGGGCTTGCCGGTAAAGCCCCATCGCGCACGGATGTGCGCTCCTACGGGTGTGCGGCGCCTGCTATCGGCCAGGCGCCGCGCAGACCATCATTCCTTCACCGGCACCAGCAGCAGGTCCTGGAAGTCGAAGCTGAAATCGGTCAGCGAGGAGACCGCCTGCATGCGCACTTCGCGCACCTTGCCGTCGGGGTCGAGGCTGAAGTTGACGAAGGCGTCGGCGTTGAGCGAGCGGTTGTCCCAGCGCACGAGGAAGGTGTCGTGCTGCCAGTGCTCCATCGTGCCCTGCAGATCGGCAGTAGCGCCGAAGCGCAGGCGCAGCTTGCCGCCCTTCTGCTCCACGTGCACGTCGCCGTACCACGCATCGCGATAGGTGCCGGCATAGCCGGACAGCGGCAGCGACGGCCGGCTCTTCGTATCGCGTGCGGCCACGTGCCTGCGCCAGCCTTCGTCGGCGCTGTCCTGCGCCTTGGCGACGCTGGCGGCGTAGGCGGCCACCCAGTCGTGCGCGGGCGCGCCCAGCATCGCGTCGAGCACGCTCAGGGTGATGGCGTTGAACGCCGCGCCCGATTCCTGGTTGGTCAGCACCACCACGCCCAGGTTCTGTTCGGGCACCAGGGTCAGCCGCGACACCTGCCCCGGCCAGCCGCCGGTGTGCCACACCAGCTTCTGCCCGCGGTAATCGCTCAGGCTCCAGCCCTCGCCGTAACCGGCGAAGTTGGGTTTGGCCGGCGCCAGTTCCGGCACCGAGGGCGCGGCCACCACCTGCGGGATCTGCATCTGCCACATCTGCTGCTGGGTTTTCTCCGAGAACAGCGGCGTGCCGTCGGCCAGCCTGCCGCCGGCCAGCTGCACGTTCATCCATCGGGCCAGATCGTGCACGCTGGAATAGATGCCGCCAGCGCCGGCGTTGTTGGACCAGGTCAGCGGCGCCACCGGGCGCAGGTCCTTGAAGTCGAACTTGGCGTGGCCGATGGCCGGCTTGTCGCCGGGCCGGAGGTGGTCGGCGTTGTAGCGGGTACCGGCCATGCCGACCTTGTCGAAGATGCGCTGCTGCAGGAAATCCGCGTACGACAGGCCGGACACCTTTTCGATCACCTGCTGCGCCACCGCGTAGAGGATGTTGTCGTAGGCGTAGCGGTCGCGGAAACCGTTCTTCAGCGGCACCTGCGCCAGCCGCGCCACCACCTCGGCGTTGCTGTAGGTGGTGGTCGGCCAGAACAGCAGGTCGCCGGCGCCCAGGCTCAGGCCGCTGCGGTGCGAGAGCAGGTCGCGGATGCGCATCTCGCCGGTGACGTAGGGATCGGACATGCGGAAGGACGGCAGGTGGTCGATCACCCGGTCGCTCATCTTCAGCCTGCCTTCCTCGGCCAGCAGGTTCAGCGAGGTGGCGGTGAAGGCCTTGGTGTTGGAGGCGATGGCGAACAGCGTGTCGGCCTGCACCGGCTCGGGCTTGCCGATCTCGCGCAGGCCCCAGCCGCGTTCCAGCACCACCTTGCCGTCCTTCACCACGGCCACCGCCACGCCCGGCACGTCGAACTGCTGCCGCACCCGCTCCACCGTGGCATCGAGCTGCTGAAGTTCCCCCGGCATCGCCGCCTCCTGTGCGTCCGCCACCTGCGCCGCCACGCCCATCGCGAGTACCAGCCCGCTCCCCAGCCACCTGTTCAATGCGCTCTCCCTCTGGATCGATGCCGGCATGCCGGCCTTCTCGCGATGGTAACGCGGCCGCGGCCACCCTCGCCCTCCACGCCATTGGAACGACGCCGCCATGGACCTCGCCGCCCGCACCACCGCCACCATCATCCCGTGCCTGCGCTACCGCGACGCGCCAGCGGCCATCGACTGGCTGTGCCGCGCCTTCGGCTTCCAGCGCCACGCCGTCTACCAGGACGGCAATACCGTGCACCACGCGCAGCTGGTGTTCGGCAACGGCATGGTGATGCTGGGGTCGGTGCAGCCCGGCGCCTGGGGCAGCAACATGATCCAGCCCGACGAAGTGGGTGGCATGGAGACGCAGAGCGCCTGCGTGATCGTGGGCGACGCCGATGCCCACTACGCGCGCGCCACGGCGGCCGGCGCGGAGATCGTCATCGACATCGCCGACCAGGACTACGGCGGCCGCGGCTACGCCTGCCGCGATCCGGAAGGCCACCTGTGGTGGTTCGGCAGCTACGACCCGTGGGCGGCGCAGACGCCGTAGGCCGGCGATGGCATCGACATGCGCCGCGGCGATGCGCGTGCGGAACGTGCCGATAGAATCGGCGCGATGACGTCCCGCCCGGAACCGCCCATGGATGATCTTTTCGCTCCCGCACCCGCCAGCCCCTCTGTCGCGCAGGGCGTGCACGTCGGCATCGGCGGCTGGACCTACGCGCCCTGGCGCGGCGGCATGTTCTACCCGCCGGGGCTGGTGCAGCGGCGCGAGCTGGAATACGCCAGCCGCCAGCTGACCGCCATCGAGATCAACAGCACCTACTACGGCACGCAGAAGCCGGCCATCTACGCCGGCTGGCGCGACGCCACGCCGGAAGGCTTCGTGTTCTCGGCCAAGGCGCCCAAGCGCATCACCAGCGCGCGGCGGCTGGCCGGCACCGGCGCGCAGGTGGAGGACTTCATCGCCGGGATCGCCGCGCTGGGCGACCGGCTGGGGCCGCTGGTCTGGCAGTTCGAGGCCGGGCGCACGCTGGACCGCGACGACTTCGCCGCCTTCCTCGACCTGCTGCCGCCGCAGGTGGACGGCCATGCGCAGCGGCACGCGCTGGAAATCCGCGACCCGGCCTTCCTCGATGCCGGACTGGTCGCGCTGGCGCGGCGACGCGGGATGGCGCTGGTCTTCACCGATTCGCCGGACCACCCCAACGCCGCCGACCTGTGCGCCGACTTCGTCTACGCGCGGCTGATGCGCAGCCGCGACGAGTGCGTCGCCGGCTATCCGCCGCGGGAACTGGCGTACTGGGCCCAGCGCATCGGCGACTGGCGGCACGGCCGCGACCCGCACGACCTGCCGCACGCCAGCCCGGTGGCGGCCACGCCGGCGCCGCGCGAGGTGTTCGTCTACTTCATCAGCGCGGCCAAGCACCGCAATCCGGCGGCGGCGCGCGAACTGCTGCGCCTGCTGGGCGGAAACTGAAGCTCCGGAAACGGCGTCGGCCACACACATCGGCGACAATCTGCCGATGCCCAATCCCGATACCCGCAAGGCCCTGCTGCAGATCCATTTCTGCGTGCTGCTGTGGGGCGTGACCGCCATCCTCGGCAAGCTCATCACCCTGCCCGCGCTGCCGCTGGTGTGGTGGCGCATGCTGCTGGTGGTGGCGATGCTGGCGCTGCTGCCGCGGGTCTGGCGCGGGCTGTCGGCGCTCACGCCGCGGCTGGCGCTGGGCTATTGCGGCATCGGCGCGCTGGTGGCGCTGCACTGGCTTACCTTCTATGGCGCGGTGAAGCTGGCCAACGCCTCGGTGGCGGCCACCTGCATCGCGCTGGCGCCGGTGTTCACCGCCATCGTCGAGCCGTGGATCGCCCGGCGGCCGTTCCAGCCGCGCGAACTGGCCTTCGGCCTGGCGGTGCTGCCGGGCGTGGCGCTGGTGGTCGGCGGCGTGCCCGACGGCATGCGCCTGGGCGTGGCGGTGGGCGCGCTGTCGGCGCTGCTGGTGGCCGTGTTCGGCTCGTTCAACAAGCGCCTGGTCAGCCATGCCGACCCGCTGACCGTCACCGCGCTGGAACTGGGCGCCGGCACGCTCACCCTGACCCTGCTGGCGCCGGTGCTGCCGCTGCTGCTGCCGGCGCTGGCCAGCGACCTGTGGGTGATCCCCGGGCTGCACGACGGCGTCCTGCTGCTGGCGCTGTCGGGCCTGTGCACGCTGCTGCCGTTCGCGCTGGCGCTGGTGGCGCTGCGCCATCTCAGCGCCTACACCATGCAGCTGGTCACCAACCTGGAACCGGTCTACGCGATCGTGCTGGCGATGCTGTTCCTGGGCGAACAGCGCGAGCTCACGCCGCTGTTCTACCTGGGCGTGGCGATCATCATCGGCGCGGTGTTCCTGCACCCGCTGCTCAACCGCGCGCGTCCCGTGCCCGCTGCCGGCGCCGGGCTGGAATAGACGCTCTCAGCCGGCGAGCACCACGCGGTCGCGCCCCTGCGCCTTGGCCTGGTAGAGCGCGGCATCGGCGCGGCGCAGGGTGTCCTGCGCCGATTCGCCAGGACGGTGCGCCGCCAGCCCGATGCCGACCGTGACCGGCAACCCCGTCGGCAGGTGCGCCACCGCTTAGCGCAGGTACTGGCATTGCAGCTCGGCCTGCGCCAGCGGCGTGTCCGGCATCAGGACCGCGAACGCCTCGCCGCCGTAGCGCGCGGCCATGCCCCGCCCGGCGAACTGCGCGCGCAGCACGCCGGCCAGTTCGACTAGCAGCGCCGGTCGCCCTCGGTATGTCCATGGATGCCGTTGACCCGCTTGAAGTGGTCGATGCCGACCATGGCTACGGCCGGCGGCTCGGAAACAGGCCGGAATCAGCCCCGGTGCGCGGCGCTCAGCGCGGCACACCGGCCACGCGTCACCACTCGCGCTGTTGCGGCAGCAGGCCGCGCAGCTCCTGCTCGGTGAGGTTGCGCCACTGGCCGGGCTTGAGCGCGCCCAGCTTGATGTTGTCGATGCGCACGCGGCGCAGCTGGGTGACGCGGTAACCGAAGGCGGCGGCCATCAGCCGGATCTGCCGGTTCAGGCCCTGCTCCAGCACGATGCGGAAGCCGAACTTGGCGATGCGCGTGGCGCGGCACGGCAGCGTCGTCTGGTCGTGGATGCGCACGCCGCGCGCCATGCCGCGCAGGAATTCGTCGGTGACCGGCTTGTTCACCGCCACCAGGTATTCCTTCTGGTGGCCGTTCTCGGCGCGCAGGATCTGGTTGACGATGTCGCCGTTGCTGGTCATCAGGATCAGGCCTTCCGAATCCTTGTCCAGGCGGCCGATCGGGAAGATGCGCTGTTCGTGGCCGACGAAATCGACGATGTTGCCCTTGACCGCGCTCTCGGTGGTGCAGGTGACGCCGACCGGCTTGTTCAACGCGATGTAGACATGCTTGCGGCCGGTGCTCTTCTGTACCGCACGGGCGCGCAGCGGCTGGCCGTCCACGCGCACCTCGTCGCCCTCGCCGACCACCGCGCCGGTGCCGGCGGCGATGCCGTTGACGGTCACGCGGCGGGCGCCGATCAGGCGGTCGGCCTCGCGCCGGGAACAGAAGCCGGTTTCGGCGATGTGCTTGTTGAGTCGGATCGTCATCGGCGGATTATCCGCCATCGCCCGGGTCGCCGGACAGCGCGGGCACATCGTCGCCCGCGGCGACCACGCGGTCGCGGCCGCCGCGCTTGGCCTGGTACATGGCGTTGTCGGCACGGCGCAGCAGCGCGGCCAGGTCGTCGCCCTGCGCCTGCATCTGCGCCAGGCCGATGCTGACGGTGACGGCGAGCCCGTCGTGGGGCAGCGCCGCCGCCTGCCGCGCGATCCTTTCGCGCAGGTGTTCCAGCCGCGGCAGCGCCGCGTCGGTGCGCGTGCCGGGCAGCAGCACCAGGAATTCCTCGCCACCCATGCGGATCACGTCGTCGCGGTCGCGCACCGCGGCAAGCAGCGTGTCGGCCACCGATACCAGCACCGCGTCACCGGCTTCGTGGCCATAGCGGTCGTTGATCTGCTTGAACAGGTCGATGTCCAGGAAGCCGATCGACAGCGGCAGCCCCTGCCGGCGCGCGCGGGCCATGTGGCGCTCGAGCTGGCGCAGGCCGGCGCGGCGGTTGGGCAGGCCGGTCAGCGCGTCGGTGTCGGCCAGCTGGCGCATCTCGTCGCGCTGCCGGCGAAGGTGGCCGAGGCGGCGATTGAGCCCGTAGGCGTACATCATCAGGAACCAGGTCACCGACAGCTGCACGGCCTCGACCCGGAACCGCACCAGTTCGCGGCTGCCGGCGATGTCGGCCAGCGCCATCAGCAGCAGCGGCGCCACCGCGGCCAGGCCGTCCACCGCGTGGTAGTCGCCGCGGCGCAGCGACACGATGCCCGCCACCAGCGCCAGCATGCAGACCAGGGTGAACGCATGGTCCAGGCCAGCGGCCAGCCAGGCCAGCGCGGTCCAGGGCAGCAGCGGCGTGGCCAGCGCCAGCAACAGCAGCAGCTGCGCGAAGCCGCGAACCCACGCGCGCGAACGCGGCCAGGCGTGCAGGCCGCCGCACAGGCGCCACAGTACCCAGCCCATCACCGCGATGCTCAGCGCCGAGGCCGACACCATCCACCAGGAGGCGAAACCGCCGACCGGCAGCCAGGGTTCGGGATAACCGCTCAGGCCGCTGAGCACCGATTGCCAGACCACCAGCAGGGCGGTGGCCAGCGTGTAGACGAGGAAGTCGCGGTCGCGGGTGGTGAAAAAGCCCATCAGTGCCGACAGCGCCAGGGCGATGGCGATGGCGATGCAGGCCGTGCGCACCAGCAGGCGCAGGGTGTCGGTCTGCTGCACCGGGCTGGGCGCGCCCAGCCGCAGCGTGGGAATCCAGCGCGCCTTGAGCGGCGTTTCCCAGGCCACGCGGATCGGCTCCCTGTCGCCCGCCTTGGGCACCATCACCATGCCGATGCCGGCGCGGAAGCGCGAGTCGCGGGTGCGCGCGTCCTGCATGTTGCCGCAGATCTGGCGGTCGCCGTGGGAAATCATCACCTCGCCGGCGAACACGTTGAACACGTCCACCGCCTGCGGCGCACCGGACCAGCCGTCGGCGGGCGCGGCGATCAGGATGCCGTCCCCCAGGCGCGCCAGCGCCTCGGGCGGGCAGGCACGGATCGGGGTCTGTTCGTCGGTCGGCTTGCCGATCAGCAGGTAGTCGCGGTCGAGCTGCGGGGACTGCGCGGTAGCGGCCAGCGGAAACAGCACGAGCACCAGCAGCAGGGACAGGAACATCCGGCCCGCCAGCGCATGCGCCCTCACCCCACTGCCTCCGATCACCATCCCTTCCCCTGCGCACGTCCCGCCGCGGGCGCGATTATCGCACGCGGCTTTTCCGCCCCTGTCGGGAAAACCCCGATACCGGCATGGTCACCGGGACCGGAGTGCACGGGTCCGCCGCCGTGGCGGCGGGCCTCACCGCCCGCGCGGACTCAGGCGCCGCGCGGACCGCGCGGCTTGAACCCGCCCGGACGGCCGCCCGGGCCAGCCGAACGCGGACCGCCAGGACGGCCGGCGGGCTTGGGCCCCTTGCCGAAGCGCGGCTTGAACGAGGGTGCGGCGCCCTGCTCCTCGCCCGCTTCGACCCGGCGCATGCGCAGCTGCTGGCCGGACACCCACACCTTCTGCAGGTGCTGCAGCGTGTCGGCGGGCATTTCCGCCGGCAGGTCGAGCACGGAGTGGTCGTCGTGGATGTCGATGCGGCCGATGTAGCGGCTTTCCAGCCCGGCCTCGTTGGCGATGGCGCCGACGATGTTGGCCGGCTTCACCCCGTGCGCGTGGCCGACCTCGATGCGGTAGGTCTCCATGCCGAACTCCGGCGCGCTGCGCGGCGGCATCTCGCGGCGCGGACGCTCGCCGGACTCGCCTTCGCCACGCGGCGGACGCGGCGCGCGCTCGCCATCGTCGGCGCGCGGGCCACGCTCGAAACGCGGTTCGAAGCGCGCCGGGCGCTCGCCGCGCTCTTCGCGCTGGCGCGGAAAACCGCCGTCGCGCGCCGGACGTTCGCTGCGGCCGGGCTGCGGCTCGCGGCGCTCGCGCACCGGCGGGGCCAGCAGGAACGGGGCATCGCCCTGCAGCAGCTTGGCCAGCGCGGCGGCGATGTCGATGGCCGGCACGTTCTGCTCGCCTTCGTAGCGCTGCAGCAGGTCGCGGTAGAAATCCATGTCGCCGGCTGCCAGCGCCTGGCTGATGCGGTCCATGAACTTGCTCACGCGGTGGTCGTTGACCGCGTCCACGCTCGGCAGCTGCATTTCCTCGATCGGCTGGCGGGTGGCGCGCTCGATCTGGCGCAACATGCCCTTCTCGCGCGGGGTGACGAACAGGATCGCCTCGCCGCTGCGGCCGGCGCGGCCGGTACGGCCGATGCGGTGCACGTAGCTTTCGGTGTCGTACGGGATGTCGTAGTTCAGCACGTGGCTGATGCGTTCCACGTCCAGGCCGCGGGCGGCCACATCGGTGGCGACCAGGATGTCGAGCTTGCCTTCCTTGAGCTGGCCGATGGTGCGCTCGCGCTGGGCCTGCTGCATGTCGCCGTTGATGGCGGCCGCGGCCAGGCCGCGCGCCTGCAGCTTGCCGGCCAGCTCCTCGGTGCCGGCCTTGGTGCGCGCGAAGATGATCATCGCGTCGAAGGTTTCCACTTCCAGGATGCGGGTCAGCGCGTCCAGCTTGTGCATGCCCGCCACCCACCAGTAGCGCTGGCGGATGTTGGCCGAGGTGGTGGTCTTGGAGGCGATGGTCACTTCCACCGGATCGCGCAGGTAGGTCTGGGCGATGCGGCGGATCTGCGGCGGCATGGTGGCCGAGAACAGCGCGACCTGGCGGCTTTCCGGCAGCTTCTTGAGCACCGCTTCGACGTCGTCGATGAAGCCCATGCGCAGCATTTCGTCGGCTTCGTCCAGCACCAGCGTCTTCAGCTCGGACAGGTCCAGCGTGCCGCGGTCCAGGTGGTCGATGACGCGGCCGGGGGTGCCGACCACGACATGCACGCCGCGGCGCAGGGCCGACAGCTGCTGGCCGTACGGCTGGCCGCCGTACACCGGCAGCACGCGGAAGCCCGGCATCGAGGCCGAATAGGTCTGGAACGCCTCGGCGACCTGGATGGCCAGCTCGCGGGTCGGGGCCAGCACCAGCACCTGCGGCCGGGTGGCGGAAAGATCGATGTTGGACAGCACCGGCAGCGCGAAGGCGCCGGTCTTGCCGGTACCGGTCTGCGCCTGGCCGAGCACGTCGCGGCCTTCCAGCATCGCCGGGATGGTGGCGGCCTGGATCGGCGACGGGGTCTCGTAACCGACGTCGGCGACCGCTTTCATCACAGGCTCTGAGAGGCCGAGATCTGCGAACAGCAGCGGCGCGGGGGATTCTTGGGACATTGGGGAACTCCGGGGGCACCGCCGCGAATGGGGCGGGCGCAAGGGGGCATATTGTGCGCCCTGGCGGGCCCGCTGTCGAAAGCGCCGATGGGAGTCCGTTCAGGTGTGATATTCCGCCACGGCCGGCGAATCACCCGGCAACTCCCCTGCCGATCCGCCCATGCCACCTGACCCCGTCCCTTTCGCCGACCTGCTGGAACGGCACCGCGGCATCCTCGCCAAGGTGGCCGGCAGCTATGCGCGGCAGCGCGAGGACCGCGAGGACCTGATGCAGGAAATCGCCGTCCAGCTGTGGCGGGCGTGGCCTTCCTACGACCCGTCGCGGGCGTTTTCCACGTGGATGTACCGCATCGCGCTGAACGTGGCGATCTCGCAGCTGCGCGGGCGGATGCGCGCTCCCGGGCTGGCCGCAGCCGCCGAAGACGGCCTCGACGCCCTGCCCGACCCGGCCCCGCACGACCCCGAGCGCAGCCGGCAGCTCGGACGGCTGTACCGCTTCATCCACGCCCTGCCGCCGCTGGAACGCGCGCTGATGCTGCTCTACCTGGAAGAACGCCCGCAGCGCGAGATCGCCGAGGTGCTGGGACTCAGCGAAACCAATGTCGCCACCAAGATCGGCCGCCTCAAGGCGCGGCTGCGCAACGAACTGTGAGGAGCCATGCGATGGAAACCGTCGAACTGAAGGACCTGTGGCAGCAACTGGGCAGGCAGCTGGAACGCCAGCAGGCGCTGGAGCTGCAGCGGCTGCGCGAACGCGCCGGCCGGCGCCTGCACGACAGCCTGGCCCCGCTGCGGCGCGGGCAATGGCTGCAGCTGGCGCTGGGCATCGGTTTGGCGCTGCTGGGCATCGCCTGCTGGCAGCGCAACCCCGGCAGCCCCGGCTACCTGGCCGCCGGCATCGCCGTGCACGGCTTCGGCCTGCTCACCGCGGTGCTGGCCGGCATCGCCCTGGGCAGGCTGCGGCAGCTCGACTACGGCGCGCCGGTGCTGCAGCTGGAGAATCGACTGGGGCGGCTGCGCCGGTTCCATGTGCTCAACGGCATGCTCGCCGGCTGGCCGTGGTGGGTGATGTGGGGGGTGGGGCTGGTCGCCCTGGCCGGCCTTGCCGGGTTGCCCACCCCGCAAGGCGCATCCGGCTGGCTGTGGGCCAGCGCCGGCATCGGCGCGCTCGGCTGGCTCGGCACCGCCGCGCTGTACCGCTGGACGCGGACGTCGAAGCGCCCGGGGCTGGCGCGCCGCGCCGAGGAGGCGGTCAGCGGCTACAGCCTGCGCCAGGCGCAGGCGGTGATCGAGGAATTGCGCCGGTTCGAGCAGGACTGAGCGCCAGCGCGCGATAATCGCCCTCTTTCCCTGCCGGCCTCCCCATGCAGACCATCGATTTCGAACTGGACCGCGAGTACGTGGAACTGAAGCAGCTGCTCAAGCTGACCGACCTGGTGTCCAGCGGCGGCGAGGCCAAGATGATCATCGGCGAAGGCCAGGTCCGCGTCGACGGCGAGGTCGAACTGCGCAAGGCCTGCAAGATCCGCGCGGGCCAGCAGGTTGAGCTGGGCGCGGTACGCATCCGGGTACTGGCCGCCGCGTAAGAGCGGCTTCAGCCGCGATGGGGCTTTCCATGCAACCCCATCGCCTGCGTGCACCCCGCGCGGGGCGCAATGGGAAAGCCCCATCGCGGCTGAAGCCGCTCCTACCCGTGCGGGTAGCTCAGGGACTGGCGCGCTGGGTCAGGTGCGCGGCGATCATCTTCCGGAAAGGCGCCACGCCGTGCGCGGCGCGCAGCGCGGCGCCGCGCAGCAGGCGGGCCGGCAGGCGGCTGTCGTTGTACAGCGCGGCGATGGCATTGGTCGCCTCGTAGAGCGGCCGCGTCGCCAGCCGGTGCCCGCGTTCGTAGCGGTCCAGCACCGCGGACGCGCCGATGTCGCCGCCGCGGCTGGCCGCAGTGGCGATCTCCTTCACCAGCCGCTGCTGGCTCTGCAGGCCGAAGTTGAACCCGTGCGCGGTGACCGGATGCATGCCCACCGCGGCATCACCGGCCAGCGCGTAGCGGTGCGCGGCGAACCGGTGCGCGTACACGCCCACCAGCGGATAGACATGGCGCGTGCCCACCGGCCGCATCCGCCCCAGGCGCTGTTCGAAGAAGCCGGTGACGGCGTGGCCGAACGCCGCATCGTCCATCGCCATCAGTTCCTGGATGCCCTGCGGCGGCAGGGTGATCACCGCCGAGCACTGGTCGCCCGGCAGGGGCAGCATCGCCAGCGTGCGGCCGTAGCCGAACCACTCCCAGGCGGCATGATGGTGCGGCCGCTCGTGGCCGAGCCGGCACACCAGCATCGACTTGCCGAAGTCGCGCATGCGCGCGCCGATGCCCATCATCCGCCGGGTCGCCGAGAAGCGGCTGTCGGCGGCCACCACCAGCCGCGCCGACAGGCGGCGTCCATCGTCAAGGACCACGGTATTGGCCGCCTCGCCGGTCTCGATCGCGGTCACCTTTGCACCGTCGACAAGCTCCAGCCCCGCCTGCCCCTGCACCGCTTCCCAGGCGGCGCGGCGGATCAGGTGGTTGGGGACCAGCCAGCCCAGCTCGTCCACGTCCTCCGTGCCGGCGGCGAAGCCGAGCGCGAACCGGGAAGTGCCGTCCATGACCCGGGCGCTGCGCAGCGGCGAAACCTGCGCCGGATCGAGCCGCTCCCACAGGCCGAGCCCGCGCATGATCTGCCGCGAGGCGTGGGTCAGCGCGATCTCGCGGCCGTCGAAGGCCGGTTCGGCCAGCGCCGCGGCCGGCTGCAGTTCGACCAGCGTCACCGACAGCCCCGTATCGGCCAGCCCGCGCGCCAGGCACAGCCCGGCCGGGCCCGCGCCCACCACCAGTACATCGACAACACGCATCTTCGGCCTCCGCATTCGGTGTCCGGTACAGCCTACGGCCCGCGGCGGGCGCCGACCTTGATCCGGATCATGCACGGCGGGGATCGCCGGCCGCTCCGTCACAGGCCACCGCGGCGCGGCTCCACGCCCACCGCCGCCGGCGCCATTACCGGCAGGGGCGCGGCGTCGGTCGGCATTTCCAGCAGCGCGGTGTCGATCTCCGACAGCGGGCTCTCGTCCGGGCAGGTGTCGTCGGGGAAACCGAAATGTTCCTTGAGCGCCTGCCCGCAGGTGGTGACGGTTTCCAGGTCGGCGCCCTCGACCTTGCACTGGCGGTCGAAGGCGACCAGGAACGCATCCTTGCGGCGCACGAAATCGTCGCCGCACTTGCGCATCTGCTTGATCCGCTCCAGGTCGTCCTGCACCGCGTTGGTGCCGTCCAGCCCGTACTGCTTGAGCTCCTCGCGGGTGAGCAGGCGCAGGCTACGGTTGGGCACGGTCATCATCAGGTCGGCCACGCCCACCGCCACGCCGTTGCGCTGCAGGTAATCCTTCACGTTGTCGTAGACCTCGTGCAGTTCCTTGTTTAGTTCGGCGCGCGAGGTGGCGGTGGAGCTGATGCGCATCATCCGGTGGATGCCGACCTTGCCGGAGATCAGGCGGTTGTCGCCGGCAGCCAGCACGAACACGCAGGCGCTGTGGCAGATGGAGCCTTCGCGCACCCAGATGGTCCAGCCGGCTTCGCCGATGCTGTCGCCGGCGACGATCGCCGCTTCCACCTGGCCGCCACTGGAATCCAGGTCGAGCACACGCTTGCCGATCTTCATCGCATCGGCCACCACCGCCAGGCGCGAGACCATCGCGGCGAAGGACGGGTTGATCTTGCCGGCGTAGCGCACCCGCACCAGCCCGCGCTCGCGGCAAGGCGCCAGCGCGGCGTCCAGGGTCTTGCGGTCCAGCGCCTCCAGCGCGGCGCCATCGCCGGCCTCGCCGGTGTAATCGGTGTCGCAGCTGACCCAGGCCTTGCCGTTCTCCAGCGCCACGTCCGGCCAGGCCTTGTCGCGGGCCGGTTTCACCGGCGCCGGCGGCGGCGGCGCGTCGGCGGCGTTGATCGACACCATGTGGTCGCCGTCGGCGGCCAGCGCCGCAGCCGGATCGGCCGCCGCGACCGGCTTGCCCTGGTCACCGCGGTTGCAGGCCAGCAGCCCGAGGCACAACAGAGGCGACCACCAGAATCTGGGCAACATGGACAACGATCGGATCCGTGGGGCGGCGCGGGCGCCGGGGAACGGACAGTCTAGTGCGCATCGCCGCCCGCGCCGCAATGCCCCCTGAACTGACGATCCGTCATATGCATTGATGTCCGGAAATGGCCAGTCCGCATCCGCCGACCGGCCTAGACTGGGCGCCATGAACAGTCCCGCCCTGCCCAGCCACGAACAATGCGAACAGGCGCGCCTGGCCCGCGATGCGCGCTTCGACGGGCTGTTCTTCACCGCCGTGCGCAGCACCGGCATCTACTGCCGGCCGGTATGCCCGGCGCCGCCGCCGCGCCGCGACAACGTCAGCTACTACCCCACCGCCGCCGCAGCAGCCGCGGCCGGCTACCGCCCCTGCCTGCGCTGCCGGCCAGAACTGTCGCCGGAAGACGCCAGCTACATGCAGGACCACACCCTGCACCGGGCGCTGGCGCTGCTGGACGAAGGCATTCTGCAGGACCAGCCGGCCGCCGCGCTGGCCGAGGCGATGGAACTGAGCGCGCGCCAGCTGCAGCGGCTGTTCGTGGCGCGGCTGGGCGCCACCCCGGCGCAGCTGCACGCCACCCGCCGCCTGCTGCTGGCCAAGCAGCTGTTGACCGAAACCCACCTGCCGGTGACCGAAGTGGCGCTGGCGGCCGGCTTCAACAGCCTGCGCCGCTTCAACGACGCCTTCCTGGCCGGCTGCGGCATGCCGCCGAGCGCGCTGCGCAAGCGCCACGGCGCGGTGGCCGGCGGCGAGCCGGTGCTGCGCCTGGCCTACCGGCCGCCGCTGGATTTTCCGGCGATGCTCGGCTTCCTGCGCAAACGCGCGATTCCCGGCATCGAGCGCATCGACGCCGACAGCTACCAGCGCGTGATCGTCGCCGGCGGCCGCGCCAGCCTGATCCGGGTCAGCGCCGATGCCAAACGCCCAGAGCTGCGCCTGCAACTGGGCACCACCGACGCACGCGCGATCCCGGCGATCGTGGCGAAGGTGCGGCGCGTATTCGACCTGGACGCCGACCTGGCCACCGTACATGCCTGCCTGGCGCACGAACCGCTGCTGGCGCGCGGCATCGCCCGGCGCCCGGGCCTGCGCATTCCCGGCGGCTGGGACGGCTTCGAAGTCGCCGCGCGCGCCGTGCTGGGCCAGCAGGTCAGCGTGGCCACGGCCACCACGCTGGCGCGGCGGCTGGTCGACCGGTTCGGACATGGCCTGCCGGATATGCCCGAGGGCCTGGACCGGCAATTCCCCACGCCCGCGGCATTGGCCGAGGCGCCGCTGGAAAGCATCGGCCTGCCGCGTACCCGCGCGGCCACGCTGCGCGCGGTGGCGCTGGCCTGCGTCGAGGGCCGGCTGGAGTTCAGCCGCGCGCAGACGCTGGAGCAGTTCGTCCGGCAGGCCACCGCCCTGCCCGGCATCGGCCCTTGGACCGCGCATTACATGGCCTTGCGCGCGATGGGCATGCCCGACGCCTTTCCCGCCGGCGACCTGGTGCTGCAGCAGGTGCTGGGCGAAGGCCAGCGCCTGGGCGAACGCGCCACCGAGGCCCGCTCGCAGGCATGGCGCCCGTGGCGCGCCTACGCCGTACTCCATCTGTGGCACCTGGCCGCAGAACCGAACGAGGAACCCACGCAATGACCCTCTACTACGACCGCTTCGACACGCCCATCGGCCCGCTCACCGTCGCCGCCGATGCCGCCGGCCTGCGCCACATCCTGTTCGCGCGCAACCGCCACGACGCCAAGGGCCGCGAAGGGTGGCAGCACGATCCGGACGCCGTCGCCGAACCGCGCCGGCAACTGCTGGACTACCTGCACGGCAGGCGGCGCGGTTTCGACCTGGCGCTGGCGCCGGTCGGCACCGAGTTCCAGTTGCAGGTCTGGCATGCGCTGGCCGAGATCCCGTTCGGCGCCACCTGGAGCTACCGGCAACTGGCGCAGCGCATCGGCCGCCCCACCGCGACCCGCGCCGTCGGCGCGGCCAACGGCCGCAATCCGCTGCCGATCGTGCTGCCCTGCCACCGGGTGATCGGCAACGACGGCACGTTGACCGGTTTCGGCGGTGGCCTGCCGACCAAGGCCGCCCTGCTGCGGCTGGAAGGCGCCCTGGACGAGGAGATGGCGGCGCCCTCGCTGTTCGATTGAACGCGACGGCGCACCATCGCCCGCGGCGACATCGCTGCGGTCTTCGCACGGGCGCCGCCGCCCTACTGGATGCCGACATCGTGGCGCCAGCATCCGCTGCCACGGCGCTCCCTCGAAGGCGTTCGCGCAACTTCGGTTAGGTCGCGCGGCGCGACGGACCACGCGGCCATCGCTTGCCGCCCGTTGCTGCATGCCAGCTGTCATCGGGCCGGGACTATCATGGGCGCATGATTCCGTTCCGCACTTCCCTCGCGCTGCTCGGCGCCAGCCTGCTCGCTGCCTGCGCCTCGACCGGCCCCGCCCCGTCCACTCCCGCAGCCGCCGCCACGGCGCCGCCCACCGTCCTGCTGCTGTCCATCGACGGCCTGCGCGCGGACATGGTCGGGCGCGGCCATAGCCCCAACCTCGCCCGCCTGGCGCGCGAAGGCGTGCGTGCGGTCGGCATGTCGCCGTCCTATCCCTCGCTCACCTTCCCCAACCACTACACCCTGGTCACCGGCCTGCGTCCGGACCACCACGGCATCATCCACAACAGCATGAGCGCCGAGGATCTGGGACGTTTCAGCCTGCACGACCGCGACACGGTGACGAATCCGGCCTGGTGGGGCGGCGAACCGATCTGGGTGGGCGTGGAAAAGGCCGGTTACCGGAGCGCCACCTGGTCCTGGCCGGGCAGCGAGGCCGCCATCCAGGGCGTGCAAGCCAGCCAGTGGCATGCCTACGACGAGAGCGTGCCCCTGCCCGAACGCATGCAGCGGGTGCTGTCCTGGCTGGAAGGCGCGCCCGGCGGCCGCAAGCCGCGCCTGGTCGCCGCCTACATGGAGCAGGTGGACCAGGCCGGGCACAACCATGGTCCGGATTCGCCCGAGTACGCGGCCGCGCTGCGCGAAGTGGACGCGGCCATCGGTCAGCTGCTGGACGGCATGCGCCGCGACGGCCTGCTCGACAGCACCAACGTGATCGTCGTGTCCGACCATGGCATGGCCAGCGTCCCGGACGGCCAGGTGATCGCCACCGAGGACATGGTCGCGCCGGAGATCGCGCGCGAGGTATCGGTCGGCCAGTCGGTCGGCTTCGCCCCGCAGCCGGGCCGCGAGCGGGAAGCGGAAAAGGCGCTGCTCGGCGCGCATGCGCACTACGACTGCTGGCGCAAGGAACAGCTGCCGGCGCGCTGGCACTACGGCACCCACCCGCGCGTCCCGCCCATCGTCTGCCAGATGCACGAAGGCTGGGACGCACTGACCCGCGATGCCGTCGCCCGGCGTTCGCCAGGCAACCGCGGCTCGCACGGCTACGATCCGTCGCTGCCGTCGATGCAAGCGGTGTTCGTCGCCCGCGGCCCCTCGTTCCGGCAGGGGGCGGTGCTGCCGCGTTTCGACAATGTCGACGTCTACCCGCTGCTGGCGCGGCTGACCGGCATCACCGCCGCGCCCAACGATGGTGATCCGCGAGCCCTGCTGCAGGCGCTGCGCCAGCCGGCGCGCTGAGCCGGCGCCGCTTTCCCGCTACATGCCGCGGAAGCGATGCAGGAAGGCGGCGCTGACCGGCAGTGCCTCCGGGCGCTGCTTCAACCGGATCGTCGTCCGCCCCAGCTCGTCGCGGCGCAGCCGTTCGATCGCCGCCACCCGCACCACCACCCCGCGGTGCACCTGCCAGAACTCGTCCGGGTCCAGGCCGGTTAGCAGTTCCTTGAGCGGGGTGCGGATCAGCACTTCGCCGTCGGCGGTGACCACCTTCAGGTATTTGTCCTGCGCCTGGAAATACAGCACCTCGTCGATGCCCGTCATGCTGACGCTGTCGCCGACGCTGGCGCTGATCCAGCGGATCAGGCGTTCGCCGCGCGGCCGCAGCCGCGATTCCAGATCGTCGATCAGGGTCCGCACATCGGGGCGGCATGCCTGCGTCAGGCGCGCCCGCACCCGCGCCACCGCCTGCTCCAGTCGTGCGGGCTGCACGGGCTTGAGCAGGTAGTCGATGGCGCCGGTCTCGAAGGCGCGCACGGCGTAGTCGTCATAGGCGGTGGTGAACACCACCAGCCCGCCCTGCGCAGCCACCGCGCGGGCCACCTCCAGGCCGCTGACGCCCGGCATGCGGATGTCCAGGAACGCGACATCGGGCCGGTGCCGCGCGACCGCCTCCAGCGCCGCCTCGCCGTCCTCGCAGACGCCCATCAGTTGCAGTTCCGGCCACGCCTGCCGCAGCTGTTCGTGCAGCGCCCGCCGCTGTGGCGCCTCGTCCTCGGCGATCAGCCCGGTGGCGCGCACTGCCGCATCCCCGCTCACGTCCCGTTCTCCCATGGCACCTCGATCCCGGCGACCACGCCCTGCCCGTCGCGCGAGCGCAGGCGCAGGCGCGCGCGGTCACCGAACCGCTGCAGCAGTTGCTCGCGCACGTTGGCCAGGCCGACGCCACCGACCGGCCCCGGTTTCAGGCCGGTGCCGTCGTCGATCACCTCCACCTGCAGGCGATCCTCCCGCCGCACCGCGACGATATCGATGCAGCCGCCGCCGGGCCGCGCTTCGAGCCCATGCCGGATCGCGTTCTCCACCAGGGTGATCAGCAGGGCCGGCGGGAAGGCATGCGCGCGCAGGGACGCATCGGCCTGCACGCCGTACTGCAGGCGCCCGCCCATGCGCAGCTGCATCAACGCCAGGTAGGTGGTGCAGATATCCAGCTGCTGCCCGAGCGTGGAGCGCAGCGCGATGCTGTCCTCGCGCAGCCGGGGAATGGTGGTGCGGAGGAAACCGGCCAGCGCGTCCAGCATGGCCTCGGCCTGCGCCGGTTCCTGGCGCACCAGCGCGCGCACCGAGGCCAGGGTGTTGAACAGGAAATGCGGCTCCACCTGCGCCTGCAGCACGCCCAGGCGCATGTCGGCGTCGCGCGCGCGCCGCTGCGCATCCTCCAGTTCCTGCCGGTGGCGGTGCCCGTCCCAGCGCCGGCGCTCGCTGAAATAGGCGCGCAGCGCCAGCCCGCCCCCGAACAGCGCGTAGACCAGCAGCAGCACGACGATATTGATCGACAGCGCCACCACGCGCCCCACCGGGCCGATCCCGGCGCCATCGGGTGGTCCCGCCGGTACGTCCTGACCGGTCGCCACCAGACGCATGACTTCGGCCGACACGAAGTGGTCCACCACGAAACTCGACACGACGCCCAGCAGCACCGCGATCATCACGCCACGGCGTTCGTGCGCCTCGCTCCAGTGGCGATGGCGCACCCAGGTGGCGAACGCCGGCCCGGCGGTGGCCATCAGCGAGAACCCGGTGAACTGCAGCGCGAACATCAGCAAACCGGCACGGTAACCATGCCCTTCGGCCACGGCGACCGCGCCGAGCAGCAGGGCCGGGGGCGCGATCAGGGCCATGAACAGCAGGCTGCGCCTGGCCAGCCACGGCGCGCTGAATACCGGGTACTGACGGTAACGGCTCCACGCCGCGCTGCCGCCGACGATCACCTCGGCCGGCAGCGGCCGCTGCAGCGAATAGCCGGAAAGGCTGCTCACCCGCGCGTCCGGTCCGCCGGAGCGGCCCTCCCGCGCCGTGGGTGGCACGTGCGTGGATGCCATGCAAAGACCCTCGTTTCCGTTCCCTGGCAGGCGGTCATTGTCTCGTGCCGCGCAGCACCTGTCCCGCCTGGTGCAGTTCCAGCGACCGCACGCCGCCATCCGCGCCGCGCAGGAACCGGATCTGGATGCCGTAGGCCGGCGCTTCGAAGGCATCGGGCGCCACCGCATCCAGCGCGAACTCGCCCTGCCCGCTCGCCTGCGCATGCAGCCGCCCGTCGCGACCACGCACTTCCAGCACGAATCCCGGCATCAGCGGGTAGCTGCCGGCGTAGGCCTCCAGCGCCTGCGCCGACAACACCGGCGGCGGGGCCCGCTGCAGGTCGACGCGTACGGCGGGAATCTCCGCGCCCATCTGCGACCAGACGAAGCCGTAGCTGCCGTCGGCCCTGCGTTGCGGGCGCAATACGGCGTCCACCTGCAGGGCATGGAAATCGCCGGCATCGTCGTGGCCCATCGCCTGCTCGGCCTGTCCGTCGGCCTGCACGTACAGCCGGCCGTCGCGCGGGCGGAGAACCATTTTCATCGCCCCCTGCAACTGGTATTCGCCGGCCAGCGCCTGCAGCAGTTCCGGCGCCGCCGCCACTTCCCGGCGCGGCTTGCCCAGCGGGAAGGCGGGGTCGACCAGGTGCAATCCCAGGCTGCCCAAGCCCCCGGTCGCGGTCCAGCTGGTGTCTGACAGGATCACCACTGCGCGTTGCCGCTCCGGATCGAGCGCGACGAACGAGGAAAAACCCCCGGTGCCGCCTTCATGCATCAACGTGGTACGGCCGTTCACCGGCACCCGCATCCAGTTCATGCCCATCGCCGGCTGCTCCGACAATGGCGCATGGGTCGCCGCCAGGGCGGGCACGATTGGTGCCTCGATCCAGCCCAGTTGGGCCTGCGCATAGCGGACCATGTCCTCGAGCGTGGCGCGCACGCCGCCGACGCCGGCCAGGTCGGTGGCGAAATGCCAGGCCGGCACGGCCGCGCCCGGACGATGCCCGACCGCGGCGCGCACCTGCGCCGGCTTCGCCTCGATGTAGGCGCCGGTCATGCCCAGTGGCGCGAACAGGCGCCGCGCGAGCAGCGTTTCCAGGTCGCTGCCGGCGCGGCGCGCGACCGCGTACGAGAGCAGCATCGAGGCGTAGTTGGAATATTCGAAGTCGCTGCCCGGCGCGGCTGCCAGACGCACTTCGCCCAGCGATGCCAACAGGGCGGCGGCATCCAGGCGGGCGTAGGGATCGTCCGGGTCCGCCGGCTCCAGCCCCGGAGGCAGCGCCGGCAGGCCCGAGGTATGCGTTACCACATGGCGCAGCAGGATCGGCTGGCCTTCGTAAGCGGGCACCTTGGTGCCCGCCGGCAGCCACGCCGAAAGCGGATCCTCCAGCGAGCCGTTGCCTTGACGGATCAGATCGGCCAGCAGGGCGGCGGTCATGGTCTTGCTGACCGAGCCGATCTCGAACGCGCTGTCTGCGCCGATGCGCACGGGTGCGCGGTCGTCGGCGCACTGGTAGGCGCGTGCGACCTGTCCACGTTCCACTACGGCCACCGCCAGGCAGGCGCCGGTACGATCGCCGCGCAGGCGCTGCGCCACGACGCGCGCCAGCGCGGCATCCGCCGATGCCAGCACCGGTTCGGGCAGCACGGCGGTGGAAAGGGTGGCGAACAACGCCAGGGCAAGTCGCATGTCGGTCTCCTCGTCGGGGGAGCCGGCATCCTGTCGCATCGCCGCCCGCATGGGCGGGAATGCGACGAACGCCCACCCCGGCGCGACGAAACCGGCCACGGCCGGAGCCAACGACGCGGCCGGCAGCGTGCCTGCCGAAGTGCCGCGACATCCCGCCGGGAAGCGGGCATAAAAAATGGCCAGCGTCAAGCCTTTCGTGCAAAACACGGGAGGCTTGAAACCATATATGGGGCAATAGGTTAGCTCTGTTTTATGCCGCTTGCAGGGGATGCGGTGTTGTGGACTGGGGGCCACATAAGAGCCTGTAGAAAGCAAGCCGAGTCGCGTTGTAGCGATGGAGATTGCCAAGAACTGGCAGGCCTGCTCGGTCACTTTAGCCCATTCCCTCGCAGCCTATCCAGAACGAAGAACGCGCAGCGTTGGGCTGCGCGTTCGAGTGATGGTCAATCTGGTTCCGGTGCACCTTCAGCTTGGGTTCGGCGGCAAGGACTTGTTGGCGTTTCCTTTCCTGAATCCCCGATCCCCCGCCATGAACGCCTCCAGCATGTGCGGGATCAGCGTCGAGGCATCGACCGCCTCGCCATACGCCTGCGCATGCAGCGCGGCGTAGCGGTCGAGATCGGCTTTCAAGCTGGCCGAGCAAGCGAAGGTCAGCTTGACGCTTTCGGTCTTGGGCAGCGGCCCCAGCCGCAGTTTCCTGGTCGAGCTCATCGCGAAGTCCCCTTGTTGAAGAACAGCGGCTGATAGGGCCGCAGCACCAGATCGCGGTTCACGATGATGCGCACTGGCAAGCCGGGACGGCTGGTCAGCGTGGGTTGGATGTTGAGGTTGCGCCGGGTCACTTCCTGGCCGACTTGGTTCACCGTGTCCTGCAGGCTGTCGCGCCCGGCGATGATGACGCGATCACCGTCCTGGCGGTTCTCGGGTGCGGCCAGTTCGGCACCGACGCCCAGCAGCGTCGTCAGCACGGCACCGGCAAAAATCCGATCCCAATGCCAGTCCACGTCGTCTTCCAGACCGGCATAGCCCGCCGGGTCGGTGCCGATCAGGTTGTCGAGCGTGAGCGAAGACGTGTCCGGCAGGATGATGCGGTTCCACACCACCTGCACGCGGCTCTGGCCGTAGCTGACCTGGCTGTTGTACTTGCCCAGGATGCGCGAACCCTGCGGGATCAGCAGGAACTTGCCTGTGGCCGTGTCGTAGATCGGCTCCGTCACCGTGGCGATCACGTCGCCCGGCAGGTCTGACTTGATGCCCGTCACCAGCGCACCTGCGATCACCGTTCCTGCCATGACTTGGTACGGCGATGCGGGCATTTGCAGGTTGCCGGAGTTACGGGTTTCCCTAGAGCCGCCTGTCAGGAACGCCTCTTTCTGGTCTTGCCGGTTCTGCACGGCAGTCGGATCAGCAGGCTGGGCCGCCGTCGAGGCTGGGCCAGCGGCCAGCGGATCGAAAGCGGCATTGGCAGCGAAGCCTGCCGCGGCAGCGACCTGCGACTGCGCCACGGGCGCAGCCTGCGGGGAACCCGTGCGGAAGAACACCGATGAAGCTGCCGCTGCTTCTTCTTCCTTGCGTAGCGCATCGTTGGGGTCGTAGCCGGGCGCGGCATAGGTGGCGGCAACTGGCTGCTGCGAATTGACGATGGCTGGCCCTAAATCGCCCGGCAGCGGTGGCCCGAGCTCCGGCACGTCGGGCGGCAGCGCTGGCAGCTTGGAATAGTCCGTCGGCAGCGCATCCAGCCCTTCCGACTTGGACACGCGATCCACGTTGTACAGCTCGGTAGACTCGCTCGCGCTGCGTTGCTGCGGTTGCAGCGACCAGATCAGTGCGCCCATCAGGCCGACCGACAGCCCGCCGGAGAGGATGGCCAGCGTGCGCCGGTTCAGGCGCGTGACCGGGCGCGGTTGGGCGCGCAGCGCCACCGCCTCGGGTGCCACCTTGTCCGCCTGCGGCGCGTCAAGGTCGGGGGTATCGTCCTGGCTCATGCTCAGTTCCTCCCAGCAATGCCATCCGTGCGCTCGATGCGCACCACGTCGCCCTTGTCGGCCCCTAGGCGCAGTTCGGCCGCACCGAACAGCCGATCCACGATGTAGTACGGCGAGCGGAAGCGGTAGTTCACCAGTTGCCCATGGCCCTGCGCGCCGATGACAAACAGCGGCGGCAGCTCGCCCTGGGCGATGCCTGCAGGAAACTGGATATAGACCTTCTCGCCATCGTCGAAGGCGCGCAGCGGCTTCCACGGTGGATTGCTGCCGCTGATTGCATAGCGAAACCGGATGTTCTCCAGCGACAAGCCTGCATCGACCGGCGCGGCAGCGTTGGCGGCTTGGGCCTGGCGCTGCAAGGCCAGCATTCGATCCTTGGGATAGTCCCAGGACACGGACGCCATCCATGCCTTGTCGGTCGAAGTCAGTTCCAGCAGGTACGTCCTGCGGCTGGTGGTGATGACCAGATTGGTCTTCAACCCGGAACGGATAGGCTTGACCAGCACATTGACGCGCAGATCGGCCCCGCTGCCGCTGGAGGTGTCGCCCACGATCCAGCGCACGGTATCGCCCGCAGCGACCGTCACCAGTTCCTCGCCGGGCTGGAGCGCGATCACGGTCACGCGGCCCACGGACGCATAGACCTGATACAGCGCGCCGTCAGTGAAGGGCCAGACCTGGATCGCATTGACGTAGCCCTCACGGGTCGGCGCAATGCGCGCCTCGGCATTGGCACGCGAAACGCGCACCTTCTCGTCGGCAGGCTCCGGTGAAGCCGGGGTCGCATCAACGTCCGGCAGCGGTTTCAACTGTCCGGGCAATGCCAACGGTTCGGGCACTGCCACCACTTCGATGGGCGTGGGCGGCTCGGGCAATGGCTGAGCCTGCACCGGCTCATCGAGCGAGATCACCGGCGGCGGCTTGCCCTGCGTGGCGCAGCCCGCAAACAGGACAGTCGATGCCAGCAGGATCACCGGCAATGCGGTTTTACGGAAACGTGCATTCATGGTTTGGCTCCTTCAGAAGAATCCAGTTCACGGCTCCACGACAAGCCATTGACGTAGATGCCCAGCGGGTTGCGGCGCAGGCGTTCTTCGGTGCGCGGGGTCTGCTGCACGATGGACACCACCGCCGTCCATCGCTCCAGCCCGGTCGCCGCGCCATTGACGTAGCGGCGCTCTGTCCAGCGCACGTTGAACGACGCCTCGCTGGCGCGAACCACACTGGTGATCTGCACCGTCACCGATTCCTTGCCGATGCGGGCAAACGGGTCATTCACCCGCGCATAGTCGTTGAGCACCGCCGCGCCACGATCGGTGGTGTAGTCGTAAGCATCGAGCCAGTTCTGGCGCACGACGATGGGGTCAATGGACAGCGAGCGCACCAGCGTCACGAAGCGCGCGATGTGGTGTGCCGTCTGCGCATCGGTGGGCCGATACGGCGTGGCCGCTTCGCCCACGGTGCGCACCTGGCCGGACTGATCGACCTCGATGACATAGGGCGTGACGATGGATTGGGCCGAGCGCCACACCAGGCCGCCGGCCATCAGCAATGCGAGCACCAGGCAGCCGAAGGCCATCAGCCGCCAGTTCTTGGCCTGCACGCGGGCCGAGCCGATGCGCTCGTCCCACACCTGGGCAGCGGCTTGATACGGAGTGGCAGGCTGCGGCGTATCGGCATAGCGCACCTGCGGTCGTTTGAATCGCATGGAGTTCTCCTTGAAAGTCAGCTATCGGAATCCCGCAGGCTCGGGCCTTGGCCCGAACCGCCGCCGTCGCCACCGCGCAGCGTGTGCGCGGCCGTAGTGGTGGCCTGGATGAGTCGTTGGCGGCGTTGCAGGTTTTTGGCCCAACCGGGCTGCTCTTGTTTTTGCGCGTTGGCTGTGTTGCCAGCGGCATCGCCTGCGGCGGCTGGCCCCGCAGTGCCACCGCCTGAGCCGCCATCGGCACCAGAGCCTTGCCAGCCTGCTTTGAATGGCGCTGCAGCCTTGGCCGCTGCTGCCTTGATGCCAGCACCAGCGCGCTGGCCAGCGGCCTGTGCGCCGCCCTTGGCAACACTGCCCAGCCCGGCCATCGCGCCCTTGGCTCCGCCGCCCGCAGCGGCGGAACCGGCCTGGAAAGCCGACTTCGCGCTGCCAGCCGCCGAGGTTGCAGCCCGCGCACCAGACCCGGCGAGCTTGGCGGCAGCCGGTGCCATGCGCGCACCGGCCATCACAGCACCGCCCACGCCGGTGGCTGCGGCACCTACGGCAACCGCCGCGCCTGCGGCACCAATCGCAGCACCAGCCATCGCGCCTGCGCCAAGCTGCGGTGCACCGGATACCAGCCCGGTGGCAATGCCCGGCCCGAAGATCCCCAACGCCAGCAGCGTGAGCGAGGCCAGCATGATGACCACCGCATGGTCGATGGACGGCTCGGCCGGATGCACTTGGAACTCGGCAAACAGGCCCGAGCCGATGCCAACGATGACGGCCAGCACCAGCACCTTGATGCCCGAGGACACCACGTTGCCCAGCACCTTTTCGGCGAGGAACGAGGTCTTGTTCCACAAGGCGAAAGGCACCAGCACGAAGCCCGCCAGCGTGGTCAGCTTGAACTCGATCAACGTGATGAAAAGCTGGATCGCCAGCACGAAGAAGCACAGGATCACCACGGCCCAGGCCAGGAACATGACCACGATGGGCGTCATGTTCACGAACACCTCGGGGAAGCCCGCCATGTCGCTGATCTGCTCAAGAATCGGCGCTGCCGCGTCGATGCCGGTCTTGGCCAGGCGGCCCGGTTGCAGAAATTCGCCCATGCTCATCGTCGAGCCGCTGGCCGTTAGGCCCAGGCCCGCGAACGAGCGGAAGACGATGCTGGCCAGCCAGTTGAAGTTGTTGATGATGTAGGCGAAGGCGCCGACGTAAAGCACCTTGCGCAGCAGTTTTGCGATCAAGTCATCGCCCTGGCCGGTGGCGTGGCTCATCGCCCAGTACAGCCCAGCGATGGTCATGTCGATGACGATCAGCGTGGCGGTCAGGAACGCGACTTCGCCCTGCAGCAGCCCAAAGCCCGAGTCGATGTAGCGCGAGAAGGTAGCGAGGAATCGGTCGATCACTGTCACGTCATTCATGGCACGTCCCCCTCGAAGGGCATGGCGTCCTGGTCACTGATGGGTGTGTCGAAGCTCGGTGGGATCGGCGGCAGATCGGCCAGCGTGTGGAACTCGTCAGGCCCGGTTTCACCGGCGAAGAAGCGCCGCCGGAAGGCTTCAGCCGCAGCCAGGCAAGCGTCTTCGCCTGCCGTAGCCCGGTCGGCTGCACACTGCGCACGCAAAACCTTGAGCCGCGCGGGATTGGCAGCCAAGGCTGCGGCCAGGTCTTCGGTCGGCTGCTGGCTGCAAGCGACCAGCAGCACGGGCAGCAGCAAGGAAACGCATCGCATGGCCGTCTCCCGTCAGTTGCCGTAGAAATCCACGCGCTGCGGCGTGTATGGCGTGCCGTCGCCTAGGAAGCGGCGCGTCACTTCCCGGCCGCGTTCGACAGCCGCTGCTTGGCGTGCCAGTTCCAGCGCGGCGGCGCGTTCCTGCGTGATCTGGAGCTGCTGCGCCTGGATCGACTGCTTGGCCTGCAAGGCCAGAAGCTGATTGGTCGCCTGCATGGCTTGCAGTGCGCCGGTGGCGGACTGACTCTGGCTGACCAGGTCGGACAGCGCGCTTTCGTCTTGCGCCAGGTTCTGCGACACCTGCGCCTGCATCCGCATCGCGGTATGCAGGCCGTTCAAGGTGTTCTTCCAGCGTTCCTGCGCGTCGCGCAGCATCTGGTCGCCGCTGACGGTCGCGGCGTACTGCTCCGGGTACAGCCGGGCGAAGGTGGCATCCATGCTCTGCACGTCGTAGGCCAGGCCGCGAGCCTCGGCGATCAGCCGCTCGGTGGTCGCCAGCGTCGAGCGCAGGCGATTGACGATGTTGAAGTCCAGATTCGTCAGATTGCGCGCCTGGTTCATCAGCATCTGCGCTTCGTTCTGAAGCTGGTTGATCTGATTATTGATCTGCTCCAGCGTGCGCACGGCGGTCAGCGTGTTCTGCACGAAGTTGGACGGGTCGAACACCGTCAGCGCGGATGCAGGCTGCACGGCCAGCAGCGATGCCGACAGCACGGCGGCGAGCGAGACGGACCGCAAACGGGGTTGGGTTTTCATGGTGAAACCTCCTGGGGTTGAGAAGCGAGGAAGGACGCTGCCGCCGGCGAGGACGGCAGCAGATCAGCGGCCCAATCGAGGCCACGATGACGCAGCCAGGCACCGGCGAAGCCCGGTGTGCCTGCGTCCAGCAGCACGCGATCCATGTCGCGTTGGTCTTGCGGAGTGGATGCCCCGGCGAAGGCCAAAGTTGCTGGCCCCAGGTCGAGGTCGAACAGGCGATTGCCCAGGCGCGATTGGTAGTAGTAGTCACGCTTGGGCTGCGCGGTCGCCACGATCTCGATCTGGCGGCTGTTGAGGCCGAAGCCCTCGTAGATCGTGCGGATCTGAGGCTCGGTCGCCTGTGGGTTAGGGAGAAAAATCCGGCTGGCGCAGCTTTCGATCACTGCCGGTGCAATACTTGAATCCTTGATGTCGGCCAGCGACTGCGTGGCGAAGATGACGCTGACGTTCTTCTTGCGCAGCGTTTTGAGCCACTGGCGGATGCGGGCAGCGAACACCGGATCATCGAGGAACAGCCAGGCTTCATCGAGGATCAACAGCGTGGGCGCGCCGTCGAAGCGTTCATCGAAGCGGGCGAACAGGTAGCCCAGCACGGCCAGCACTGCCGCCTTGCTGTGCATCAGCTCTTCCATCTCGAAGCCCTGCACGCTGCCGGAACCCAGCCGATCAGAATCGGCGTCCAGCAGCTTGCCGTGGGCACCACCCAGCACATAGGGCGCGAGCGCCTGGCGCAGTGCGTTCGATTGCAGCAGCACCGAGAGGCCCGTCAGCGTGCGCTGCTCCACCGGCGCGCCGGCGAGGCTGCCGAGTGCCGACCAGATCGCGGCCTTCTCGTCCGGGCCAATGGAGACACCTTCATGCAGCAGGCGGCCTTCCACCCATTCGGCGGCCCAGGTGCGGTAGCCCTCCTGGTCGATGCGGGCCAATGGCTGGAAAGCAATCGCCCCGTCATTGCCTAGGTCGTAATGCTCGCCGCCCAGCCCGAGGATTGTGGCACGCATGGAGCGGCCCATATCGAAGGCGAAGATGCGCGAGCCGGGATAGCGGCGAAACTGCATCGCCAGCGTAGCGAGCAAGACCGACTTGCCCATGCCGGTCGGCCCGGCGACCAGCGTGTGGCCCACGTCGCCGATGTGCGTGACCAAGCGAAAAGGCGTCGCGCCATCGGTGCGGGTGACGATCAACGGCGGGCCATCCAGATGCGCGTTCTTCTCCGGCCCGGCCCACACCGCTGACAGCGGCATCATGTGCGCCAGGTTCAGCGTCGAGACGATGGGCTGACGCACGTTGGCATAGGCATTGCCAGGGATGGACGACAGCCAGGCATCGACTGCATTGAGGGTCTCGGGGATGGTCACGAAGCCCCGGCCCTGGATGACGCGCTCCACCATGCGCAGCTTCTCGTCGGCTACGGCCGGGTCGGCATCGAGCACCGTCACAGTGACGGTGAGGTAGCCGAAAGCGACTTGATCGCTGCCCAGTTCCTGCAAGGCGGCATCGGCGTCGGCCGCCTTGTTGCTAGCATCGGTATCGACCAGCGGGCTTTCCTGCTGGAAGATCGTTTCGCGCAACAGCGCGACGACGTTCTTGCGTTTGGCAAACCACTGGCGGCGCAGGCGGCCGAGTTCTTTTTCCGCCTCAGCTTTGTCCAGGCACAAAAAGCGCGTGCTCCAGCGGTAGCCAAAGCCCAGGCGGTTGAGGTCGTCCAGAATCCCTGGCCACGTCGAAGTCGGAAAGCCTCGCACCGACACCACGCGCAGGTGCTGGTCGCCCAGCATGGGCGCCAGACCACCGACCAGGGCGCAGTCGGCCAACAGTGCGTCGATATGGAACGGCACGTCGGGCACACCGACGCGGTAGCGCCGCATGGACACCGTGGCGTGCAGGTAGCTCAGTGTCTGGCTGTCATCGAGCCAGGCGATTTCCGGCATCACGCCGTCGAGCAAGTCGAACACGCGATCCGTTTCCGCCACGAAGGCTTCCAGCCGCCCACGCCAGTCCACGCCATCGCCTGGCGGGTTCTCATAGAGCATTTTGGCGGCGCGGGCGCGGGACTCTTCTGGTGGAAGATAGGCAAGTGTGAAGTGATAGGCACTCTCAAAATGCTGGCCGGATTCCTCGAAGGCCGCGCGGCGTTCTTCATCCACCAGCCATGACAACGGCTCCGGGAATTCGGAGCGTGGATAGCCTGCTGCCGGGCGGCGCTCGGCTTCGATGAACAAGGCCCAGCCCGAACCAAGCCGGCGCAGTGCGTTGTTCAGCCGCGCTGATGTAGCTATTAGTTCGCCTTGCGTGGCGCTGTCCAGATCCGGCCCGCGAAAGCGTGCCGTGCGCTGGAACGAGCCATCCTTGTTCAGTACCACGCCCGTCGCGATCAGCCCGGCCCAAGGCAACCAGTCGGCCAAGAGCGCTGGCCGCTGGCGGTATTCGGCAAGGTTCAGCATGTCGGCTTCTCCCTATGCGTCCAGCAGCGGCTTGTGTTTGATGTGCCGGGCGAAGACCTGCATGAACTGCGGATCGACACGCGCCCCCCAAACCGCCAGCGAATGGCCGACGATCCACATCACCACGCCGGGAATCCACAGTTGCAGGCCCAGCCCGACGGCGGCGGCTAGCGTGCCGTTGGCGATCGCTACGGTGCGCGGCGCACCGCCCAGCAGGATCGGCTCGGTCAGTGAGCGATGCAGCGGCACTTCAAACCCCGGAAGATCGGTGGCCGTGCTCATACGACGGCCCCGCCGGAGAAGCTAAAGAACGACAGGAAGAAGCTCGAAGCCGCGAAGGCGATGGACAGGCCGAAGACGATCTGAATCAGCTTGCGGAAGCCACCGCTGGTATCACCGAAGGCCAGCGCCAGGCCCGTCGCAATAATGATGATGACCGCGACGATGCGAGCCACCGGCCCCTGGATCGACTCCAAAATGGATTGCAGCGGGCCTTCCCACGGCATCGAGGAACCGGCCGCCTGCGCGGTTCCGGCCAGGAACAGCAGCAGCGCTGCCAGCAGCAGCCCTTGCCGTGCGGGGCGGGCCAGGCTACGCAGTCGTGCCAGGCTGGACAGGTGGGAAAGCGGATTTACGGAAAAGCGGAAAGCAGGAACGTGCATCTGCGTCATGGCAGTTCTCCAGGTTGGTCAGGGATCGAGGAAGGCGCAGCGGCAGCGGCTGCAAGAGGAACCGGCGGAAGCTCGGAGAACGGTGCTTCCAGCGCATCCGCCAGGCGGTAGCCCTCGCCGTCGAAACCGACGACGCGAGAAATGGTTTCGACGTGGCGCTTGCGTCCACGGCCTGCGATGTGGATCACGACATTGACCGCCTCGGCGATCAGGGCGCGGGGCGGATGCACCGCCACTTCGAGGATCAGTTGTTCCAGGCGCAGCAGCGCACCCAAGGCGGAGCCGGCATGGATGGTGGCGATGCCACCGGGGTGGCCAGTGCCCCAGACCTTCACCAGATCCAGCGCTTCGCCGCCGCGCACTTCGCCGACGATCACGCGATCCGGGCGCAGCCGCATCGTGGCGCGCACCAGCTCTTGCATCGACACCACGCCTGCGCGGGTGCGCAGCGGCACATGGTCACGGGCAGCGCATTGCAGTTCGATGGTGTCTTCGAGCACCAGTACGCGGTCGCCGGTGGCGGCGATCTCGGCCAGCAAGGCATTGGCCAGCGTGGTCTTGCCGGTACTGGTGCCTCCGGCGATTAGGATGTTGTGCCGCTCGCGCACGGCGTGACGCAGAAACTCGGCCTGCCCAGCAGTCAGGATGCCTTCGGCCACATAGCGATCCAGACCGATGATGCTCACGGCACGCTTGCGCAGCGCAAAGGCCGGGCCAGGTGCAGCGGGCGGCAAGATGCCCTCGAAGCGTTCGCCCGTCTCCGGCAGCTCGGCAGTCAAGAGCGGTTGGCCGCGATGTACCTCCGCACCGACGTGGGCGGCCACCAGGCGGATGATGCGTTCGCCATCGGCCTCGGGCAGTTCGACGCCGAGCGGCGCACGGCCAGAGGACAGCCGATCCACCCACAATGTCCGGTCGGGGTTAAGCATCACCTCCACAACGTCCGGGTCTTCCAGCGCAGCAGCGATCACCGGCCCCATCGCCGTGCGCAGCATCTGGATGCGGCGATCCTGGGACGCCTCAGCGGATGAGCGTGGATCGGGCGGGGTCTGTGGAACGGCACTCATGACGCACGCTCCGCTGTGCGTTGATGGGCTTCGGCCAACGCCGCCGCGTCGTCCATGCGCATGCCGAACTCACGACCTTGGGGGTGCAGTTCTTCCACCACGTCGCGCACCAGGCTGCGGCCACGCATCAGGTGCCGACCCAACTGTTCGACGAACTGCTCGAAACGAGCCTTGCCCTGAGCGCGAGCCGCATCCTGATGGGCTTCGGGCACCGGCGTACTGACGGTCAGGTAGTAGCGGATGAACAGCGCCAGCGTTTCGATCTGGATGTTCTGGTCACGCTCCAGACGCTCGGCCTGCCGCGACAGACGATCCAGCCGCTTGGCGATGGCGGCCTCACGCTGGTCGCCAGCATCGGGCGACAGCCAGGACGCCAAGGCAGCGGCGACGATGCTGGACTTCGAGACGCCTTTCTTCGTGGCTAGCTCGTCCAGGCGCTTGGCGTGCTCGTGCTGAATGAACAGGTTCAATCGGTATTGGCTCATAGGTTGATTCCGTCGTTGGGGTCGAGAGAAGCCAGTCGCGCCGTGCGTTGCAGTGCGGGGTCGAGCTGGTCGGGAAGCACCGGGGGCATGTCGTCGTCATCGAGCAGCGACAGATCGCTGGTCGGGGCGTCCATCTCGGGGGCATAGGCGATGGCTTCCGACAGTTCGGGCTGGCGGCGTGGGCCGCCGTCGTCAGTCGAGCCCAAGGCCTCCAGGTCATCGGCGGATGCCGTGGCCGGTGCCGCAGGAACCGCGGGTATTGCCAGGCCGCTCCAATCGTCAGGTCGTGCAGGCGGTACATCGGCGTAGGGGCCAGCCGTTACTACAGGCGGGGGCAATACCCGTTGTTTGAAATTGGCGTCGGCGAAGTAGCGCAGCTTCTTCGCCTTGATCGGTGCGACGCTGGACACCATCACCACCGCTTCATCGGTCGGTAGTTGCATCACTTCGCCCGGCGTCAGCAGCGGACGTGCGGTTTCCTGGCGTGACACCATCAGGTGCCCCAGCCACGGTGCAAGCCGGTGGCCTGCGTAGTTGCGCTGGGCGCGCAACTCAGTGGCGGTGCCCAAAGTTTCTGAAATACGCTTGGCGGTTCGTTCGTCGTTGGTGGCGAAGGTCACGCGCACATGGCAGTTGTCCAGAATCGAATGGTTCTGCCCGTACGCCTTGTCGATCTGGTTGAGCGACTGCGCGATCAGAAAGCTGCGGATGCCGTAGCCCGCCATGAAGGCCAGCGCCGTCTCGAAGAAGTCCAGACGGCCAAGCGCCGGGAACTCATCGAGCATCAGCAGCAGCTTGTGCCGGCGCTCGATACCGTCACTGCCATCGAGCGATTCGGTGAGCCGCCGGCCGATCTGGTTGAGGATCAGCCGGATCAGCGGCTTGGTGCGCGAAATGTCGGAAGGCGGCACTACCAGATACAGCGATACCGGATACTCTGCTGCGATCAGGTCGCCGATGCGCCAGTCGCAGCGCGAAGTGACTTCCGCCACGGTCGGATCACGGTACAGACCAAGGAACGACATGGCGGTGGACAGCACGCCCGACCGCTCGTTGTCCGACTTGTTGAGCACTTCGCGGGCAGCGGATGCAACGACGGGATGCTGGGCACCGCCCAGGTGCTTGGTCGTCATCATCCGGTGCAAGGTCAGCTCGAACGGGCTGGCCGGATCACTGAGGAAGTTGGCGACGCCGCGCAGCGTCTTGTCTTCCCCCGCGTACAGCACATGCAGGATCGCCCCGACCAGCAGCGCGTGGCTGGTCTTTTCCCAGTGGTTGCGTTTCTCCAGCGCGCCTTCGGGATCGACCAGGATATCGGCGATGTTCTGCACGTCGCGTACCTCATGCGCGCCGCGCCTTACTTCCAGCAGCGGGTTGTAGGCCGCTGAACTGGCATCGGTCGGGTTGAACAGCAGGCAGTGGCTGAATCGACTGCGCCAGCCAGCGGTGATCTGCCAGTTCTCACCCTTTATGTCATGGATGACGGCGGATGCCGGCCAGGACAGCAGCGTCGGCACCACCAGGCCCACGCCCTTGCCGGAGCGCGTCGGCGCAAAGGTCAGGACGTGTTCCGGCCCTTCGTGCCGCAGGTAGTGGCCGTCATGCTGGCCGAGAAAGACGCCAGCAGGCTGCGTCAGCCCGGCCTTGCGAATGTCGGCGGCATCGGCCCAGCGGGCCGAGCCATAGGTCGTCACTTTGCGCGCCTGGCGCGAGCGCCACACCGACATGGCGATGGCGACCGCCACGGCCAGCAGGCCGCTGCTTGCCGCGATCATGCCGCCGGTGTCGAAGACCTGCGGCGCGTAGGCATCGAAGAAGAACCACCACTCGAAAAGCTTCCACGGGTAATAGACCGGCTTGCCGTGGAAGTCGAACCAGGGCGAGCCCAGGCGTAGTTGGTAGCCCAAGGCTGCGGCTGTCCATTGCGTGGCAACCCACACACCGGCGATCACGATGCCGAACACGGCGGCGATCTGCCCGAACAACACACCTTGAGCCTGCATACCTTGGCCTCCGATTTCTCCTGCGCTGATTCCCCGTGGAAAACGCGGCACGAAGGCGTGCCGCAGACGTCAGGATCGGTGTCGGTTCAGTGCCGGTCAAAGACCGTTATCGGCAGCAAGGTGATGCAGAAAGCATGGTTTCATGCAGGGACAAAGCCAATAAAAACGCCGCAGGCATGAGCGCGCTGCGGCGTGTTAAGAAAGAAAAACAGGATATGCGGCAAGCCGCCAACGGTCAGAACTTCGGCGGCGTTTCCGATGGCGTGTAAGGCACCTTGCCGTCGCCGAAGAAGCGCTTGTTCGTCGCTTCGGCCACCCGGTTGCACAGCACGTCGCCCATCGTCGGGCGCTCGGTCTTGCACTGGAGGCGCAGTTCCTTCAAGCGCTCGGGATCGGCGGCCAGCTCTTCGACGGTCGGCACAATAGCTTCCTGGTTCGACGGCTCGGATGGGCCGCAGGCGGTGATTGCAGCAACCAGCAAGAACGGGGCAATCAGCTTCAAAATCATGATCCGACATCCTCTCGCAGATAGGGTTTAAAACGTGGGTTTTTCCGTCCCTTCGGGAGAGTCGATTGCGTGGACGCGCTGTTTGAATCGTGTCACCGATTCGGTGAACTCGTCCTCGCGGTACAGCACATACGTAACGAGCATGGGAGTTCGCCCTGCCAGCGAACGGGCGACTACGCCGGGTTCGCGGCTACCTGTGATATGTGGCGCTCCGGCTAAACCCAAGGCAAAGCCTGCTGCCACTAGCGCCATCATTAGGTCGAAGGACGCAACACGTTCTGCAATCAGCGGTTCCAGGCCTGCTCGCTGAAGCATGCCGTCAACCTGCCGGGCATGCCCTTCGCAAATCGAAGGATCACAAAGCACTAGTGGATGACGCAGAACCTCTTCAAGCGGAATGCGCTTGTACCTGAGCAATGGATGCCGCGCAGGCACTGCCACCATTAACGCATCACGCCACGCCGCCTCGGCTACGATACCTTGGCCGACTTTGTTCCACTGCGCAAACCCAACATCGTATAGATCGTCATGTAGCCCCTTGATCTGTTGAGAAAGCGGCACCTCGAAAAGGCGCAAATCGACTTCGGGTTCCTCCTGCCGACATAGCGCGAGTAACGTCGGTAAACGTGAAGGCGTGATGCCGTCAGACAGAGCGATGCGCAGTTGCCCATGAAAGCCATTGGCCGCTGCCTTAACGCTATCGCGAGCCTGCTGTAAGGCCGTGAAGATGCGAGGAACATGCTCGAGGAAAAGCTTCCCTGCCCGTGTCAATCGAGTGCTGCGGCTAGTACGGATGAATAGCTGCTCGCCGACATCAGCTTCTAGTTCTTTAATGGTGCGCGATAACGGCGATTGCTCGATGTGTAGTTTTTCAGCGGCGCGTGCGAAGTGCAGTTCTTCTGCGACGGCCAAGAAGCAGCGTAGATGACGCAATTCCATAGGAATCTCCCTGTCCATAGGCGCGTGGCCACCGCTCACGCGCGCCTTTCAACAAACTCTCGTCATGAACCGCCAATGTGTTGAAAACTTCTAAAAGGACAGGTTGTTATCAGCGGGACAAATCGCCTTATGCAGCGCAGATCAACTAGTTCGCTTCAAACTTCCCATCCAGATGTATTGCCGGTTGACGGTGATCGGTTTGGCTCAAACCTGACAGCCAATTAGTGGCGTTGATCAAGACTTAACGCAGTAGAAGAATTGGAATGTGTGACGAACGCAGTAATTCAGCCGTCTTGCTTCCGAACAGAAGAGCGCGCAGTGGCGAGTGACTGAATGCCCCCATAATGAGCAGGTCAATTTCCTGTTCTTTCACTGCCTTTTCGACCACTGCTCCGGCATCTCCGGGCACTAGCGAAGCGGTCACTTCAGAGCTCGCTCTCGACAGAGTTTGCTTCGCCCATTCAAGCGATTTGGCTTGACCGCCAAATTGATTTCCAGACATCAAAATTCTGATGGGCAAGCCTCGCAGCAAAGGGCTGCTGGACAACATCTCCATGCCACGCCGAATTGCAGTGCCGCCATCAAAAGCGATCATGACGCGCTCAGGAGGCTTGAATTCTTCACTTACAGTAAGAATCGGAAGCTTTAAAGCGCGAATAATGTTTTCGACGTGATGGCCTAGCTCATTTTCGTGCGTTCTGGCCCCTTTGCCTCTTCGCCCCAACGCCAGCAAACGCAAGCCTTGCGCTTGCTCAATTAACGTATCTTCCAGAGAACCGTGGCGCTGTCGCACATCGACACGGGCTGCACCTGCCAAGATTGCGCGTTCGCGCAGTCGGTTCAAAAACAACCGGCCTTGCTCCCTCGCGCTCTTGGCGTGTGCTTCATCTTCTGCAGACAGATGTGCCAACAGACTCTCTTGAGCGTCGATACCGATTGCGCCGCTGTGATCGTCATCCGTTGCCCGCTCGGGATGGCTGTCGATCACGTGCAGAAGCTCCAGCGGAGCATCAATACGGCGTGCCGCCCAGGCAGCGCAGTCGGCCACATGAACCGCGTAGCGTGATTGATCGACGCAAGCAAGCACTTTATTTTCGTTTTTCATGATTTGCTCTCCTCTTAGTGGCCTGCGAGCATGTCCGCTGCGCCGTCCTTGTCGTGAATCCCGAACTTGTCCACCATCGTGGCGCTGGCCTCGTTCAGGCCAGTCACCTCCACTTCCGTACCTTCTCGCCGGAATTTGATGACTACCTTGTCCAAGGCGCTAACCGCAGTGATGTCCCAGAAATGGGCGCGGCCGACGTCAATTCGCACCTTTTCAATGGCTTCCTTGAAGTCGAATGAATTGACGAAGCGTTCGGCCGATGCAAAGAACACTTGGCCGGTAATGGTGTAAACGCGCATGCGGCCTTCGTCCTCCGTGTGCGAGGAGGCATGGAAGATCCGACCGACCTTTTGGGCGAAGAAAAATCCCGAGAGCAGCACACCAACCAGCACGCCTTTGGCCAGATCGTGGGTGCCCACTGTCATAGCGACAGTCGCGAGCATCACCACACTGGAGCTTTTAGGGTGCTCTCGCAAGTTACGGATCGAGGCCCAATTAAAGGTGCCGATGGACACCATGATCATCACAGCGACGAGTGCTGCCATTGGGATACGGGCCACCCAGTCACCGATAAAAACCACCATCAGCAGAAGAAATACGCCAGCGGCCAATGTGGAGAGACGGCCGCGGCCACCGGATTTCACATTGATGACCGACTGACCGATCATCGCGCAACCGGCCATTCCGCCAAGAAAGCCGCTCGCGATATTTGCGACGCCTTGACCTACGCATTCCCGGTTTTTGTTACTGCTCGTGTCGGTGAGGTCATCGACGATGGAAGCCGTCATCATGGATTCCAACAAACCCACTACGGCCAAAGTTGCAGATACTGGGAAGATGATCTGGAGTGTCTCCAAGCTCAACGGGACATCGGGCAGTAGGAACACCGGCAGGTTGTCGGGCAACTGCCCCATATCGCCTACTGTGCGAATGTCGAGGCCGAGTAAGATCGAGACGGCTGTCAGCACCACGATGGCGACAAGCGGCGACGGTATCGCCTTAGTAACGTAAGGGAAGAGGTAAATGATGCCCAGGCCTGCAACCGTCATGGCATAGACGTGCCAGCTTACGTTCGTCAGCTCCGGCAGTTGAGCCATGAAGATCAGAATGGCCAAGGCGTTTACGAAGCCAGTAATAACTGAGCGTGAAACAAATCTCATCAGCGTGCCCAGTTGCAGCCAGCCTGCGATGATCTGGAGTACACCGGTTAAGACGGTGGCAGCGAGCAGGTACTGCAGCCCGTGCTCTTTAACGAGGGTGACCATCAGCAATGCCATCGCGCCTGTGGCTGCCGAGATCATGCCAGGGCGACCGCCAGTGAAAGCTATCACTGTGGCTATGCAGAATGAGGCATACAGGCCGACCTTGGGATCAAGGCCTGCGATAATCGAGAAAGCGATTGCTTCAGGGATAAGGGCAAGCGCTACAACAACGCCTGCTAACAGGTCGCGTCGGACATTGGAGAACCAGTCCTGACGTAAGGATTTCATCATTGATCTATTCCGGTGCAGGCTCGGCCGCAGGCTGGAACGGGACTAGGCGCGAATGCCTCTTTCCGATCCCGGAATAGAGAACAGCCCAAGACTATGGGCTGGCAAACCACAGCCAGTCATACATACAGCCTCGTGCGAGCGAAGATTGAAATTAGGAAACGGCTCGCTGCGAGACTGATAGTTACACTGGTCGATACTCCAATAGTGTTGGCTGTGAATTTGAAAATTGCTCTTGAATTGTAACCTGTCTTTGCGCGTAGCGGCAAGTTGAGAGGCATGACGACCCCATAAAAGCCATCGTCGTGAGGTGGATCACTGGCTTAACCCGCGCTGCCGCGTGAAATGCCAAACCGCCGTATCGCCCCGGACTGTCGCAGCAAGTTGCTGTCCTAGTCGCCGCTCAATCACAGGCTTCCACGGCACCAAGTTGAACCCGATCCCGTCATCGAGCACCGCGTAGCGCCCGCTGGCAAGCATGACGGATCGGCGGTAGATACCTGCTACACGTTGCCCGTCTGTGGTCGGGCGGTGCTCCAGGCCGGTTTCGGCGGCAATGTCCTTGGCGACCTGCGCCAGTTCTCGATTGCGCAGCGTGCCCAGCAGATTCCGGGCGAGGATCACATGCTGTCCCCGCCGCTCGGCCAGCCCCTGTTCTTCAAGGAAGTCGGCGCGCTGCTGCATGGCTTGCTTGGCGTCACCGCCAAAGCCCGAGTCGCCCAGCCCCTTGCCGCCACCGATCAGTTGTTGGTCGAGCCAAGTGGCGCCAATCACGCGTGCCTGCCGCTCAATCGGCAGATGAGATTTCAGCTCTACGGCCACGCCGCCCAGCCGTTGCGAGTCGTACTGGCGGCCACGTTCGGCCAGGTCGTCCGGCACCCTCCATAAGCCATCGGCCACGCGCTCCACGATGCCGGCCCGGCGCAGGGCTTCCAGCCGGCGGACGTGGGCCGCGACGACCTCCTGCGGGTCGCGGCCGGGCTCAGCTCGGCCTTGCTCGATCGCCAGGTGATGATCGGTGCGGTAGAGGCCATCGCTCGCCAACGCGGCGATGTTCCTGTCGGCCGCCCGCACCACGGCGGAACCGCGTACCTCCACCACGGCTCCGGTGGGATAGTTCGCCAGCTCGTCGCGGGTGTTCAACGCGACGTAGTGGGCCTTGCCGTCCACGCCGTCGATGACCAGATAGCCGCGGTCGTGCAACTCGTCGGCCAGCCCCTTGGCGGCCACGCGGCCGATGACGGTGCGGCCGTCGTCGCCGGGCTCGAACACCGCCAGCTCGCGCGGCTGGCCGCTCATGGCCCGCTGCATGGTGCGGATGATGTCGCCGCGCTCGCCCAGGGCGCGCAAGGTCTTCTCGGCATCCGCATGGACGGCCCAGGTGCCGGGCTGCGTCTCGTCGGCCAGGCCCATGCGCTGCAAGCGTTGCAGGCGGCCGATCAACAGCAGGCGCTGGCGTTGCAGCTTTGGTTCATTGAAGCGTTCGATCTGCACCCGGCCATCCTCGCCGGCCTCGCGTTGCAGCGTGCAGTCGAGGCTCGTCCACCGCTCTTGTTCCACCTCGCGCTGCAAGGTCTGCTGGATCTCCAGTTCAGTGCGCGGCCCCAGCCATTCCGTCGCCAGCTCGGCGGCCCGGTGGCGGAAGCCGTGGGCGATGTAGTCGCCCGCGATGATGAGGTCTTTGCCGGTGTCGTCGCGTCCGCGCACGATCAGGTGGGTGTGCGGGTTGTCGGTGTTCCAGTGATCCACCGCCACCCAATCCAGCCGCGTGCCCAAGTCAGCTTCCATGCGGTTCACCAGATGCCGCGTGTAGGTGCGCAGGTCGTCCAGTTCGGCGCCATCCTCGGGCGAGACGATGAAGCGGAAATGGTGCCGGTCATCGGCACAGCGTTCCTTCAAGGCTTCAAGGTCGGCATCGTCGGCCTGCGCCCCGTAGGCCAGACCCGGCTCGCCATCGCGGCCCGCACCGTCGCGCTCGATGTAGCGCAGGTGCTTGGCGAGTGACTGCGGGCTGGCCCGTTGGTGATTGACCAGCAGCGTCTTGATGGTCACGCGCCGCGACATGGGCGTCAGCTTCGCCCCGGCGAAACGCGCCGCCGTGTGGCCGCGCCCCAGGCGCGAGCCGGGCCGCTGGCCTGCGCGCTGGCCGCCGGACACGGCGGAATGGCGTATCGAGGACTTGCCGCCGCTGGCCTTGCCCGCCTGCTTGAGCACCTTGGAAACGAAGCTCTGGCCCTGGCCCTTGCCCCGGTTCTTCGGGGCGCTGGGACGCACGCGGAAATCGTCGTCGCGGTGGTCGGTCATGGATGCGCTCCCCGCAAGCTACGGCGTGTCCTGTCGTGCAAAGCACGCGGACATGCCTGCGTTGGCGCGGGCCTCGCGCCCCACGCGGCACGGTGGCGAAGCCGCTCCGTGCCGCGCCACCCCCATGTGCAGACAGGCTTTGGGCGCGGCCCGGTGCCGCGTCCTTTTGTCTTGCCTTCCGCATTTGCCTCCCGCATCCGCTCCCGGCAATTGCGGCCCGGTGGCAAGGCTGCACCAGCAGCCAGCGCACCGGCGAACACGGCGATGGCCGCAGGCCAGCCGTGTTCGAGGCAAGACGCCTGCACGTGGGACGGCTGCGCCTGAGACAGCGCGAAGTGCGGTGCGAATGCACACGCACTGCATGCGCGACGACACGGCGACGAACAGCGGAACGACACGCCCGATGGCACGATGAGATGCATGGCGACGTACAGCGAATCGGCGGCCATCATGGGCGCGACTCCAGCCAAACCGGGCGCGCAACGCCGATCACGGCGGCTGCGCTGACCGGCCCGAAATACCGGCTGTCGAACGACGCCGGATTGGTCACGCTGAGCAGGAACAGCTCGCCAGGCTGAAGGCGACGGCACTGCTGCCAGGATGGCAGCGGCCGGCCCCAGCGATCGGCAGGCAGCACGGCGGCTGAAGGCACGCCGTCGATGCGGACTTTGCCGTCAGCGATACACACCTCTTGCGGCGCCATCGCGCCCACGCGCTTGAGCAACGGGATGCGCGTCGGCAGGTAGCCGCGATGCGCAGCGAGGGCGGCAGCCTCTGCGGGCATCGGCACCAGCACGATGCTGCCCACGGACAAAGGACGTGGCAGCGAGCTGGTGCGATGGTCGAGCGGATCGACGCGATACCAGCCGACCGCCACGCTGTCGGACGGGTTGTAGGTCAGGCGCGGCAGTGGATGCACGAAGGACGCCCAGGCCAGCGCAGCGAGGCCGCAGGCGGACAGGCCCGCCAGCATGAGGCGGGCGCGCAGGCGCGAGTGTGGATGCGTGAGAGCAGTGGGAACAGAAATCGTGGTCATGACAGCGCCCTCCCGGCCAGCCAGGCGGCGTGCCGCTCGGCGCTGTATTCGGGCAACGGCAAGCGCGCCGCGAGCCGGTTGCCCAGCGTGCGCCAGTACGCGGGCGAAGTGCCAGCAGGTGCGATGCTCAGCGCCTCAATGGCGTCGATGCGTGCCAGCACGGCACGCACCGATTGCTCACCCTCGACGTGCAGCAACAGGCGTGCGCCTGGTTGCACGCCGGGGATGCGCTGCGCGCCATCCATCGGCATGCAAGCCTGCATCACCATGAGCTGCCAGCGGATCGTGCCGTAGTCGTTGGCCTGCCAACGGATGCGGCATAGAACCGCGTTCGGTGTGAACACCGCGCAGCGGCGCCAGCGGTCGAACCGGATGATGCGAGCAGGATCACCGAAGCGCAGGTAGAGGTCGAAGCGTTGGTCGATGTATGCGAGCGCAACGCGCGTCAGCGGCACGCCGTCGGCCACGCCGACAGGCGGGATGGACGGCGGTGCCGAAGCCGTCGAGGCGGGTGTGTTCATGAGGACTTCTCCGGGAATTCCCGCTCCAGCAGCGCGCGCAACAGATCGGCCACCGTCACGCCTTGCGTGAAGGCCGATACCTTGATGCGCGCCCGCATGGCGGGCGTGATGTCGAGGGTCAGGCGGGCCGTGTAGAGGTCGCCTTTCTGGAGGTCATCGGCACTGCCCTGGCGAATCCACGCCTCGGCGTGCGGATTCGCGGGCGGACGCGCGCCGATGCCGATGCCGATGCGCTTGCCCGTGCGCTTGCTGGCAGGACTGCTCATGACGGCCACCGCAGCAGTTCATCGACCAGCGCAGTGATTTCGCGCGCGGCGGCGCTGTCTGGCGCCATCTCGCGCGCAAGCCGGCCAGCGGCCACACTGTCGGCGAACACGATGCGCTGATGCACTTCCGAGTGCAGCGCAGGAAGTGGCTGATCGGCCAGCGCGCCGCGTGCTTCACGCCCGATCACGGTGGTGCTTACGCGCCGGTTGATGACGAAGGCCGCGCGCAGCGCAGGCCGAAACACCTGCGCCTCGCGGATCAGCGCCACCATCTCGGCGCTGGCCCACAGGTCGTAAGGGCTGGGCTGCACCGGGATCAGCACGCGTTCGGCTGCCATCAGCGCGGAGCGCGCCAAGGCGGCGATGCGCGGTGGCCCGTCGATGATGACGTGATCAGCCCGCCTGGCGAGTTCTGGCGCCTCCTGGTGCAGCGTTTCGCGTGCAAGGCCCACGGCGCTGAACAGCCGTGGCAAACCTTGCTGGCTGCGGCGCTGCGTCCAGTCCAGTGCGGAGCCTTGCGGGTCGGCATCCAGCAGGATGACCGACTGCCCGCGCATCGCCAGCTCGCCGGCGATGTGGGTGGCGAGCGTGGTCTTGCCGACGCCGCCTTTCTGGTTGAGCAGCGCGACGATCATAGCCTGGCCCTCCCTGCTGGAGAGCCCGGCTGTCGCTGCTGGTTTTCGTGCCCTTCGCTCGCCGGTTGGGTGGTTGTCCACCGAGACGCGGCGCTTCTACTAAAAGTTAGAGAATTTAAGTTAGGGAAGTTAGGAGAGGCCGAAACCCGCGCCATCATTGGCTTGGCGGCCGATTTTGTTGCCTGATAGCACGAGGATTCGTTGCCTGATAGCACGATACCTCTGTTGCCTGATAGCACGAGTCCGTCCACAGGCTGCGCAGCAGTTATCCCCGTGCCGTGGACGGCACGGGCCGGAACGTCAGCAGCGGCGAGGCAATGCCCGAGACGTACTCGATGCCCAACTGGTAGCCAGGCAAGGCTTGCCGCGCCACCAGTGCCCGCAGGTCGGCGGCGAAGTCGTAGTACCGCGCCACGCTGCCCGACTTGCGGTACAGGTGCTGGAAGTCGAACTGCCAGCCGCCAGGCTGTCGCCCGCCGTGCTTGCGCACCAGTCGGTACAGCCACCGCTCGATCCCACCGGTCAGCCGGAAATACGCTGGGTCGATGGTCAGCACCAGCGCAGCATCCATGACGCCCGCGTAAAACCAGTCCGGCAGGATCAGCTCCAGCCCCAAGGGTGTGCCCTGGGCATCGGCCAGCTCCTTCCACTCGTTGATCCACGAGAAGCGGTGCAGCCGCCTTCCGGTTGTCTCCCGGATCGACGTGGCCACCGTGGTGGACTGCAGGCGATCCAAGGCCGCCTTGAGGCGCTGATAGTCGCGCAGCGACGTACCGCGCCCGATAAAGCGCAGGATCTCGTAGGGTGTGGCCTGCATCAGCCGCGACGGGCGCAAGCCCGCATCGCGCGCTTCCACGATCTGGCTGGCGGCCCAGATCAGAACGTCCGCATCCCAGATCGTGGCGATGCCATGCTCCTGCGTGCCCTCCACGCGGATCGTGATGCCGCTGGCGCGGAAGTCGATCGGCTCCGTGCGCCGCGACTTCGCCAGCGAGAAGAACGGAAAGGCCATCAGGTCCTGGCTGTCGCGCGGCGCCATGTCGCCCGGCAGGGCACGGAACAGATCGAGCTGCTCGCGTTCCTGCCGAACTTGCCCCAAGGGGCTGGACATGGCGATGGCCTCCGGCGCTCCAGCGGTCAGCGCGCACGGCTGTCCGCCGAGTGCTGCTCGGCGTATTCGGGATCGGACGTGCTCTCGAAGCTGCGCTCGGAAGCCCAGGCATCGAGGTCGGCCACGGCGTACATGACGCGCCGGCCGAACTTGCGGAACTTGGGGCCGCCACCCAGCACGCGCTGCTTTTCCAGCGTGCGCGGCGACAGCCGCAGGTAGTCGGCGGCCTCGTCGTTGGTCAGATAACGCTGCGGTTGCGCGGCAGCGGCCGGGGTGGTTGCGGGTGCGGCGGCAGGCCGCAAGGGAGCAGGACGCATGGTGAGAACCTCCATCGGTTGCAGGGCTCCGGCCACACAGCGCAACCGGATGGAGGCAGTCTCAGAAAACGAAGCTCTCCTGCTCAGGGTCGTTTTGCGTGGCCTTCAAAACGGCCCTTCTCAAGCGGCGCAAGCTGTGCTAGGCGTCGATAGCCGCCGCGCATCAGCGCATCGCCGCGCCGCACCAGGCGGCGCACCTTGGAGCGCAAGCCGCCATCGCTGTACCAACCGGCCGCGGTATCCGCGCCGAACAGGCCTTCAGCCACCTCGCGCAAGGACGCGCCCGCCAGGGTCGCATCGAGCGCCTGCAGGGTGTGCAGCTCCATCAACGCGGCAGGGGGCGGCCGGGGCCGAGCCATGGGTGCTGGCGTGTCAGGCACGTGGGTGGCCCCACGGCCACGGTAGGCATGGGCCACGGCCATGCCGTCCTCCAGGCCAGGCGCCAGCGCATAGCGCAGGCAATGGCCGGGGCTGCGCGCGATCAGCGCCAGTCCCTTGCCGTCATGCAACAGTTGCTTGTGGCCGGGAATACGCCAAAACGCGAACGGCTCGGCATCCGGTGGCGGATCGGCATCGGGGTGGAGTTGCACCACGGCCTCATGGCCGGGGAGCCAGGCCGGATGCGCGTCACGCGCATCCAGGGCTGGGTCTTCCAGCAGACGCATGCCCCAGCGATGCGCAGCATCGGGGCGGTGCGCACGGCGCAGCCAGTCGAGCTGGTAGTCAGGATGGCGGCGCAGGTATTCCCAGGCCAGCGCCAGCGTGTCTAGGCACAGCACGTAGAGGTAGGCGGCAGTCGGATACCAGTGCGCGAGGTGGTGCGGTTCGGCCATGACGCAAGCTCCCGTAGAGCAGGACGGCCGTCACCGGTTTCACACGCAAACGTCACCGCATCGAACTAGCATCCAATCGTGAATAAGCTGGTAGCTTAGTAACTTGCGTGTCAAGACGAAATGCATCCGATGGGTTGCATGGATCGTCTGAATGCGACGGTGGCGCGCGAGAACATGCGCGCCTCCTGCGATATCCACCGTGCCCGATGGCACGGCCGGCATCATGACCGTTTACGTCACGATGGCACCGATTTGGTGCAACAGTGCGGACTAAGACCTGACGGGTCTGGAGCAAGACCGAAATAGTCTCAATGCGCCCGGCTTGGCTTGGGCGCGAACGGCTCAATCGAGGATGGAACCATTCTCCTGAGCCAGCCGCAGGTACTCCGACAACGGGCGCACCGCCCGGAAATACCGGTCCCGCATCACGGGCTGTTTGCTCGGCCCGACGATGGATGTGAGGTCGGACAGCTTGATCTCGCACAGCTCGGGCATGCCGATCCCCAAGTCGATCAGGCCATGGGCCGTATCGCCGTCGGCGGGGTCGAGCGATACCAGCAGCCAGGTGGCGTGTGCGTCCGGCGTGAACAGCCGCACCACGGGCAGCGGGTCGATGGCCCGGCCAGCGGCGCGGGCCTGGCCGTGTTCCAGCAACAGCCTGCGCTCGTCCTCGGTGATGAGCTGGTTCATGGGCGTCCCCTCATTCGCACAAAACCGCCGAAGCGTGAAAGCGCAAAACCGCATCGGCGGGTTTGAGGAAAGACACGGATGCGGCTTTGCGCTTCTGTGAGAAGCCACAGATACGGATTTCCGTAAAAGCACGAAAGCGGCAGGCGAGCATAGTTGAACACTATAGATTGTAGTCCTATAGGGCGCAATCGGCTGTCATCTTGGATTTTGGGGAGATCCAAGGTTGGCAGCGAAACATACATTGTCGGAGGCACTAAAGACCATCAGGAAAGCGCGTGGATTGAGCCAGGAGGCGTTCTCCGACGTGTCCAGCCGCACCTACATGAGCACGCTGGAGCGCGACCTCAAAAGCCCCACCTTGAACAAGCTGGCCGAGCTGTGCGAGGTCATGGAGGTGCACCCGCTCACGCTGCTGACCCTGGCCTATGCCTGCGACGACCTGCAGCAGGCCGACCAGCTGCTGGCGCAGGTGCGCCAGGAGTTGGAGACTGTGGCGAAGAAGAGTGACACGCCATAGCGCGCGTCGGCGCTGGCATGGCCGATCCGGCGCCGCCGGTTCGAGGTATGCAGGGGCGCCAAGCCTGCGCGGCGGGGATAGCCCGCAGGGCTTTCCCCTGGAGGCAAACAAAGCGCGCAGCGCCGTTGGCGCGAAGACGTGAGCAACTGTCTTGAAAGTCAAGCCTCCCAAGCGCGCCCGAAGAGGCGCGCCTCTTCGGGGCATCTGCGTGCCGTGATAATATCGACTTTCGTTATCGTTATTCGATATGAAAGAGCAACCAACACCCCGCGCCATGGAGCACCACGACCTGCTGTCAGGGCTGATCCGCCTGCATGTGCTGCACCACGCGGCCGAGCAGGAGATCTATGGGCAATGGATGATCGACGAGTTAGCCCACCACGGCTACCGCCTGTCTCCTGGAACGCTGTACCCAATGCTGCACAAGATGGAGCGCGACGGATACCTCGTCTCCCGCCAAGAGCGTGAGGGGCGCACCGTGCGCAAGCTCTACACGATTACACCCAAGGGCAATGAAGGCTTGGCGCTGGCCAAGGAACGCATCCGAGAATTCACCGGGGAGGCGATGCACAGATGACAGATTCCACCAACACCTTGCAGCATGAGGCCGCAGCCGCACGTGGCTCACCCGTCGAAGTCTTCGGCGCCTTCCTCAAACTGGGACTGACCTCCTTCGGTGGACCGATCGCGCATCTGGGCTATTTCCGCTCGGAGTTTGTCGAGCGCCGCCGCTGGCTGGACGACCGCAGCTATTCCGATCTGGTCGCCCTGTGCCAGTTCCTGCCAGGGCCGGCCAGCAGCCAGGTGGGCATGGCGCTGGGGCTGGGCCGCGCGGGCTGGTTGGGGCTGCTGGCGGCCTGGGCGGGGTTTACCTTGCCGTCGGCGATTGCGCTGATCCTGTTCGCCTTTGGCATCGCCGAGTACCACGGGCTGGCCCAGTCCGGCTGGATCCATGGGCTCAAGGTGGTAGCCGTGGCCATCGTGGCGCAGGCCGTATGGGGCATGGCCAAGTCGTTGTGTCCTGACCGGCCCCGTGCCGCCCTGGCCATTCTGGCGGCACTGCTGACCATGATCATGCCCTCAGCCGCGGGACAGCTTGCCGCCATCGCGGCGGCGGGATTCCTGGGCTGGTGGAGATTGAAGATCGCGCAACCTGGCGGCGGCCAGGCCCACAGCTACCCGGTTTCGCGCAAGCTGGGCATCGTGGCGCTGCTGCTGTTCGCAGTGCCACTCGTCGGGCTGCCCCTGTGGGCCGCTGCCACGGGCTCGTCCACGGTCGCGCTGCTGGAAGGGGTGTACCGCTCTGGTGCGCTGGTCTTTGGCGGTGGGCACGTCGTGCTGCCGCTGCTGCAGGCCACCGTGGTGCCCAGTGGCATGGTCAGCAACGCTGACTTCCTCGCCGGCTACGGCGCGGCGCAGGCAGTGCCGGGACCGCTGTTCACGTTCTCGGCCTATCTCGGCGCGGTCGCCCACGGGCCGCTGCATGGCTGGATCGGCGGGCTGGCCCTGCTGGGCATCATTTTCCTCCCGGCCTTCTTCATGCTGGTCGGCGCGCTGCCGTTCTGGGAAGGGCTACGCCACCGCGCGGGTATCCAGACGGCCATGGCAGGCATCAATGCTGGCGTGGTCGGCATTCTGGTGTCGGCCCTGTACGACCCTATGTGGACCAGCGCCATCCACGGCAAGGCGGATTTTGGGCTGGCGCTGCTTGCGTTCGGGCTACTGACGGTGGGTCGCGTGCCTCCAGCGCTCGTGGTGCTGCTGGCCGGGCTGGCGGGCTGGGTCATGGCGATCGGTATCTGAAGCCAGTCGGCGCAGTGCGCAGGCCGGGCATGGTGACTACCGCCCACCATATAGAAAGTCACGCCGGAGCAGGCTGGTCATTCCATGGCCGCCCGGTTTTGACCATGGCATTCATGATGATCAGCAGCTTGCGCATGCAGGCCACGATGGCAACCTTCTTCGGCTTGCCAGCCGCCAGCAGGCGCTCATAGCAACGCCGTATCACGGCGTTGTGCCGCATGGCAACGATGGCGGCCATGTATAACGCGCTCCTGACCGTAGCCCTCCCGCCGCAAATGATGCGTTTACCGCGAGCCTGGCCTGAGTCCCGGTTCATCGGTGCGACACCTACCAGCGCGCAGATCTGCTTGGCCTTGAGCTGGCCAAGCTCCGGCAGCTCGGAAATCAGCGTCGCAGCCGTCGCCGGGCCAACTCCCTTGACACTCTTGAGCAATGTGGCCAGATCGGACTGGTATTGAGCCAGATGCTCCGCAATCCTTCGATCCAGCGCCTCAAGCTGCGTCGCGAGCATATCCATCAGTTCCGCAATATCTTGCACGACCTCCGGATGCGCCATGTGTTTGCGTTGGCGCTCGCTGACCAGCAAGCGTACCAACTGCCGCCGTCGAAGCACCAGTGCATGCAGGTGTTGTTGTACCTGGTCTGGCATCGGTTTGATGAAGCGATCTCGATCAGGACGCTGGTTCAGCACCTGCGCCAGTTCAGCCAGCATCCTGGCATCCACGCTGTCGGTCTTGACCAATCGCCCCATGGCCTTGGCGAAGTCCCGGGCCTGCCGAGGGTTGATGACAATGACAGCGAATCCCGCAGCTTGTAGAGCGCAAGCACAGGCCAGTTGGTACTGTCCAGTCGCCTCCATCACGATCAGCGAGACCGGATGGTTCTTCAACGCTGCGATCAGCGCTTGGTGCCCAGCACCATCGTTACTGAATATGGCCGTGGACTGCTCGTGCCCGATGGCTACATCCATGGTCTTCTTGGAGATGTCGATACCGACTGCAACTTGATTGGCCATGATCTCCGCGTCCCTTCCTTGCAAATGCGAACGGCGTTCACGCAACTGTTCGGGCTTTCAGAGATCGGGCGCGAGCATGCGCCCAGGACTCACGCACGGGCTCAAGTGGCACCGAGGGATGACGGGCTACATGCTGCGGCCAACCCCGAACCCTGGCAGGTCCGGGCGTGACGGCATTGCCGAACACGCACTTCAAAGATACAAGGGATCGAAGCCGAATGGCCGTGACAGCGAAGTCGGCACGGGGCGCAGCCCGAGAGCTTGGCGGCGCTAGCGTCGACACGCCAAAACCCAGCAAAACCTCCCCCATCCTTGGCGATCCACATGAATTAGACATAATTTGCACAAAACATCAATTTTATGCGAAACTCATCAACATCGCGCATAAATCAGGAAAGACGGTTCTATCATGGCATTTCGAGCAGACGAAGCGGCGCAAGCCGGGTACGAAGAAGTGGAGAAATACCTTGTCCTGCGCCCCCGGGATGCGGACGAATCTGAAAGAGCGCGAAGCAAGCAAGCGCTGCAGGACATCGTGGATGAACTCGGGCCGGTGGTTGACAGATACCCTTCATGGCACCCACTGGTGCGCAACCACGATAGCCGCCACCCCGTCACCACACCGAGTGATCGCTGCGGCTACAAAGGCCTCGACCACACGCGGTACTTCGCCAATGGATTCATCACCTGTCCCTATGGCGATGGTCAGGAGGTCTTGGACTCGGTTCTAGCCCTTCCTCGCCACCACGCTGCTTACATCACAGCGGAGAAGCTGGATGTGCAGTTCTACAACCCAGAAGCCACCCCGATACTGGTCAAGTGCAACTGGGAAGAGCCCTTACCGATGGACAAGATGATCCCGCTGTCCATCGCAGTGCCTTTGATCCTGGAGAAAGAGGTTCCGTGCTGGACCTGGTCCCAGGTCGCGGAGACATGGGAGTCGATGCGCTCGTATTTCCTGGGCGCCCCCCATGGCGCGCGATCGTCGCTGTTCGTGAGCCAGGAGACCGGACAGGGGATCAAGAAGGTTTGGGAAACGCTGATCTACACGGGGATGTTTGGCCCGATCAAGGTGTGATTGCGCCTTCGCGCCATCTGTATCAACGCGCCAACACCGCAGCCGGGCCTGCAAAGGCGGCGGCGTTCTGATTGGGCTGTCGGCTCTCAACACCGGGCGCGGCCACCGCCGCGCCCGGATTTTTGAAGTTCACCGCGCCCAGGGCGGAACGGCCTGGGCGCGGTGTCGACGACGGTTATTCCTTCGTCTCGATGATCCACCACACGGCCCGCGCCAAGGCACGGCCCGTGATGGGATGAATGTCCGTGAGGTCGGCGCGTGCCGTCCAACCCGAGGGCGGACGATAGCCGCGCACGTCGCCCTCGCCGTGCCAGCGGCGGGGCGCACGGTGCCGGGGGCGTAGATTGCCGCCATGCGCGGGCGGCTGGTGGTGTTGATGATGGGCATGGTTCGGCTCCCTGCGGCAAAGCGCCCCGGGCGGGGCGCTTGCCTTCGGCGTGGGTCAGGCGGTCAATGCCTCGGCAGGTTCATGCGTCACGGTGGCGGCTGCTTCCGCGCCGTCCTGCGCCGCATCCTGCAGGCCTTCCTCGGGCGCGTCTGCCGTCTTGAAGATGGCAGGCATCCAGCCCTTGCCGTTCACCAGCCGCTCGGCCTCACTGGCAATGTCGGCCTTCTTGAGCTTCGCCAGCCGGTTGACGCTCTCGGGCACCAACTCGCCCACGGCTTGCAGAATCGCTGCCTTCGGAACGTGCTTGAAGTAGCCTTCTGCGGTCGGCCTCCACCATGCGGCCATGTCGAGGCCCACAGCCTGCACCAGTTCCGCGCCCGGCTGCTGTACCGTGGCACGCGGCGTCACCACGTCCACGGTCGAAGCCACGCACACGGCCAGCAGCTTGACCAGTTCGCCTTGCTCCATCGCCAGCAGCGCGGCGAACAGTTCGGCGCTGTCGTCGGGCAGCTTGCCGCCCCACGCCTGCTGCAATTCGCGCAGCGCCACGGCGGCGGGTGAATCGGGCCAGTCCGGGGCCATGCCTTCCAGCCGGTCTTGCACCGTCAGGCGCACGCCCAGCGGTAGATCATGACCGTAGTAGCGGCCCTGCAAGAGGGTCTGCACCATGCCATGCACCAGCGCGGCCAGCGCCACCTGTGGATGCCGGGCTACCTCGATTTGCAGTGCAGCGGTGCGATGGGCGCTCAGGCGCTGAGCCAGTCGGTCGGAAATCGCTGCTGTCTTGGGCGCTTCGTCTTCCTCGCCTTCGTCATCGTTCGCGGCGTCCGGGTCGCTGAAGCCTTGGCGCAGCTTTTCGAGCGTGCGCAGCGCCTTAGCTTCGGCCTCGCGCAGCAGCCCGCGATGAATCACGACTTCGCCGTTGCGGTCGATGGTCACAATGGCACCGGCTGCGGCCTTCACGTTCGCGCCGTATCCCCGCAAGCCTTCTTCCAGCGCCTGCAACTGCTCGCCCAGGGCTTCGCCTTCCTCCTGCAAGGCGTCGGCCTTCTCCTCGTCCTCGGCATCCATCGCGGCGTCCACGGCTTCGCCAATGGCGCGCATTTTCTCTTGCAGCTTCTCGATGCGCTGTGCTTCGCGCTTGTTGGGTGCGCGCCGCTCCCTCGGCGCACGCTGAAAGGCGTGCAGGTCGGCATGGGTCATGCCGGGCGTGGCATCGGCCCAAGCCCAGCCCTCGGCCTTCACCTCGGCGGCGATGCCTGCCAGCTTGTCTTGCGCCAGCCGTTCCAGCAAGGCGGCGTCGCTCAGGTACACGCCCGCGTCATCCTCCGCGAACAGGTCACGGCGAACTCCGCCGCCTGCCTGCTCGTAGGCATCCAGCCCCACGAAGCGCACGAGCGGATGGCGGTAGGCGTCAATCTCGCGCTCGGTCAGGCGTTCGCGCAGCGCGGAGGGGCTGCGTTGCCACAGCGGCGCATCGTAGAACGCACGCTCCTGCGCGGCGTGATCGTCGGTGATGGAGAGCGCCATCAACTGATCGAGCGTCACGGCATCGGCCCTGTAGTCCGCCATCAGGCGCGGCGAGACGTTCGCCAGCTTCAAGCGGCGCTGCACCACCAGCGGCGTGACGGAAAAATCCGCTGCAATGTCTTCGATGGGGCGGCCTTCGGCCACCAATGCCGCAAACGCTTCAAACTGGTCTGCCGGATGCATGGCTTCGCGCTGCACGTTCTCGGTGAGGCTCGCGGTACGGGCCGTGCCATCGGCCACTTGCAGGCAAGGCACCTGCCAATCCTTGGCGATGCGGTGTTTCTTCGCCAGCAGCTTGAGGGCCGCAAGGCGGCGACCACCGGCCACCACCTCGTAATGCTCGCCATCGGCAGCGGGAATCACGATCAGGTTTTGCAGCAAGCCCACGCGCTGGATGCTCGCGGCCAGTTCGGGAATGGACATGCGCGGGGTCTTGCGCACGTTGCGGCCCGTGGGGCGCAGCACCAGCCGCGACAGGGGAACCAGAATCATGTGCTTGCTCGGGTCGGCGGCTTGCAGCACGTTGGCGCGGGTGTCGAGGGCTTGGGCTTCGGTGTAGGTAACGGCGTTCATGGTGAATCTCCAATCGAGTGAAACAAGGGAATGGAGGGGAACCGCCCCTCCGGCGGGGGAACGGTTCAGGCCTTGAGCTGACGCATGCCATCGGCCAGCAGCCACAGGGCGCGGTTCAGGCGAATGTCGGAATCGATGCCCTGCACGGGCCGGGTCCGCTGCCTGCGGCCATTGGCGGCGCGGCCAGCCAATCCGCCCTTGGTCAAGTTCTCCTGCGTGCGGTTGAACACGCTCCACAGGTCGGGGCGGCGGTCATCGAACCGGCGCGGCATCAGGATTTGCGATTCCGTGATGGGCGCGGGCTTGGTCGGGTCGTCGTACTTGAGGGCCAGCGCAGCGCGGGCGAACACTTCCGATTCCCCTGCATCCAGCGTGATGGCCTGCATGGATTCGCGCGATTCCTGCGCATGCTCGAAGCCACCTAGCACCTGATAGGCGCCCTCGATGACATGCCCGGCCACGTCGCCTTTGTGGGGCACGCGCACATCGCCCATGGTGTCGCCGCAGACAAGGCCATTGCTGCAAACGAAGCGGAACATGCCACCCAGTAATTGATAGCTGCTCGTGCCGTCGTGCGAGTTCAGCAGGATGATTTCATTGGCTTCGCGGGCGTTGATCTGGTTGGAGTGGCGCAGGCGCAGCATGTGTTTGGTGTGCTCGCGCCGGCCTTCGTTGCGCACGCGGGTTTGGCACACCATGAAGGGCTGGAAACCCTCCTTGCGAAGCTCGGTCAACACGGCGGCGGTGGGGATGTAGCTGTACCGCTCGGAACGGCTCTCATGCGGAGCGTCCGCGAAGATGGACGGGGCCACCCTGCGAATCTGGTCATCGGACAGCGGGGTTTCGCTGCGCAATGCGGGGGAGTGGTGAGCGAAGCGGGATGCGAGTTGCATGGTCTTTCTCCTGAGGCTGTTGAAGAAAACCGCACACCGGATTCCTAGATTCGGAGCCCAGCCTTTCGGCTGTTCGGTGCGGTCGGCACGAGGAACCCGGTTGGCCCTGTTGCCACCGTCTTTCCTGAGTTCATCGCCCGCGGCCAAAGGAGCGCGCGGACGGGGGCCGTCAAGGAAACAAGCGCAGGGTGGGTGCGGCCCGCAGGCGCAGCCGAGGACACGGCCCTGCGCGCCTTGACGGCCTACGGGAGCGGGCTACGGTCGCTGACAAGGTGATGGAGTCAGGGAAGACGGCTGGACATGGCAACGGCCCTCCCTGTGTGCCGACCGCACGGCAAGCGCAAGCGCGCAGGCCCGGATCTGGAAGCCGGGCCGGAGGCGTCAGCCAAGCGGAGCGAGGGAACGATGGAAGCCCGAAGGGGGCGAGACGCCGTGGCCGAAGGGTGCGGCGGCTCGATGCGCTACGCGCACGACAGCGCGACCGGCCATGTCCACTTGGCCGGGGATGCCCACGCAAGTCACCCCAAATTTCAACAAATGAAGATACTTGTTGTAAATTGTGACTTGGATGGAAATCGTATCTTTAGCCGCAAAGAAGCATCAGGAGAAAAAATGACGCGTAGAGCCTTTTACAGCTTTCACTACCAGCCAGACAACTGGAGAGCTGCCCAAGTCAGAAGCATGGGTGTTATAGATGGAAACAAGCCCGCTTCCGATAACGACTGGGAAGATGTGAAGGCAGGCGGAGATGATGCAATTCAAGAGTGGATTGATGAGCAATTAAAAGGAAAGACGGTTGCAATCATTCTTGTTGGAGAGAATACGGCTGGGAGAAAATGGATTAACTACGAAATAAAGAAAGCGTGGAAGGATAAGAAGGGGGTGCTTGGGATCTACATCCACAATCTCAAGGATAGCGACGGAGATCAAGCGGAAAAGGGAAGCAATCCATTTTCAAAATTCACTATAAATGGTGTCTCCATGGATGAAATCGTAAAAACTTACAATCCGCCATATTCCTCCAGTACTAATGTGTACAGTCACATCAAGGAAAACCTTGAGGACTGGATCGAAAAAGCCATTGAGATCAGGGGAAATTACTCGTAATTTAATCGTTCCAGCCAACCAGGTTTAACGCATGATTCCAAGACAACCTCTTGCAGGGGTGCGAATTCACCTCTCAGGATCTGCTCCAGATGAGCGGCAAGAAGAAATATGCTTGTTTGTGAAGGCACTAGCATCGCGAATATTTAGCGAGGGAGGTTCAGTGATTCATGGCAGTCACCCGTCCTTGTCTAAACCATTAGAAGATGCCGCGAGAGATTTTCTTCATGCGGGAGGTGAGGTAGGAGCCTTAACATTGGTTCGTGCTCAAAAATTTGCCGAAACAGATGAACAAATTGCAGAAATAGAAATCCAACGCCAATTCGCAGCGGTGCAAATAGTTCCCGCAGAAGCTGATGGAGTAAGCAATAGTGATTTAACTCCAATGCGAGACTGGATGGCCGAGCGATCGGATGCGGTTGTCTGCGTTGGAGGTAAGTGGTGGGACATAAATAAGGCCAAAGCAGGGGTCCCCACTGAGCTTGATGCGATGCTAGAACTCGGAAAGCCAGGTTTCGTTGTTGCAGGATTTGGGGGAGCAATTGCGGGTTATCTAAAGGACAACCCGAGCTTGCCTTCAAGATTGCAAAATGGACTATCTGAGAATGCAAACCGAGAAATTGCGAACGATACGTCTATCGAACGTATTGTAGAAACCATTGTCAATCAGCTAAAGCTTCTGCCGCTCGTGCGGCGCAGTGTTTCACGGGGGCGTAATTTTCGAATTCTTGCTCTTGATGGGGGAGGATTGCGAGGGACGTTTACTGCCGCCGTCTTGGCTAAGTGGGATGACATGCTCAGGAGTGGTGGCGGTAACAATCTAGTATCGCATTTCGATTTAGTGGCTGGCACATCGACAGGTGCAATACTCGCAATCGGGCTTGCCCTCGGAATAGCTCCGCGCGATATATTGAAATTCTACCAAGAGCAAGGACCGTTAATTTTCCCAAAAGATAGGAAGCTTCGACATTGGTTGAAATCCAAGCACGAATCTTCCACGCTCCGAGATTTACTGTGCAAAGTGTATGGTGATAGGAGAATAACTGATGCCTCATGCTGCAGGCTCGTTATTCCTACAGTAAGAGCCAAACATGGACAAGCTGAAGCTATTGTCACAGCCCATACCCCAGATAGAACAGCATTTCGAGATATCTCAGCGGTCGATGCCGCACTTGCATCTTCAGCTGCCCCTACATATTTTGACGAATCTGTCTGGGATGGGCCGGTTGCGCCTGAATCTTTTCTTGATGGTGGTGTTTGGGCGAACAATCCAATTCTCCCCGCACTGGCAGAAGCTGTTCGCTATCTAAAAATACCCTTGGATCGAATAGATGTTTTAAGTGTCGGCACAATGGGCAGTGAAAGCGATTTCACGGAGTCCCTTGGAAAAGGGAAAGCTGGATGGGCACCCAATAGTGCCGATCTCTTCTTTGCTGCCCAGGAGCATGGGGCACTAGTTTTGGCCGATGGTTTTTTAGGCCCAACACGCCATCTTCGGATTAATCAACAGACTCCGGTAGAAATTAAACTTGATGATGCAGAAGCGATTGAAGATATGGCCGTGCGGGGAAATGATGTAGGCAAGGATTCTTTTGTTTCCGTTCGATCTAGATTCTTGGATGGACTGTTGGCTCCAGAATGGCAACGGTATTAATTTGCCTGGAGGCCCACAGGAATCGTGCCTGAGTGGGATGCTTTCGCCCGATTTCTAAAAATTATTCGACTAAGGTAAACATGCCTTCTCTATATCAGCTTGCAATACTTGGGGCACCAAGTGCTGCTCAGATTTCTGAGCTTGAGAATATCGTGGCTCACGCCGTAGGCATGTTCAATCTGAGGCTGGGTCATGAGGTCGGATGGGATATTTGTCCCGAATCGTTCGAGCCGCCGCAGCAAAGATCAGCCGCCGCAGTTTTTTTTGGAGGTGAGAATGCTCCTATTGCCAATGTTGCAAAGCTGTTAGAGCGTGGCATCCCATTGCTGCCGGTGGCGTCGGATGTCAGTAGAGTCAGCGCAGAGATTCCTGCAATGTTGCAACCGCTCAACTGCCTAGCGTATGCAGCAGGTGGTGCACAACGCGTTGCGACCGCATTGCTGGAATGTGCAGGATTACTCCCTCGGCAGCGGCGGGTTTTTGTGAGCTACCGCCGAGGTGAAGCCCGAGAAGCTGCTTTGCAACTGTTTGACGCTTTGTCAGTTCGACTTTTCGACGTATTCCTCGACACGCACGGCATTCCACCTGCGGAGGACTTCCAGACCATGCTGTGGCATCGGCTCTGCGATTCTGATGTGCTCGTGATGCTCGACACGCCAGGTTATTTCGAAAGTCGCTGGACGAGCGCGGAGTTCGGACGCGCGTTGGCCAAGGGCATCAGCGTTCTTCGGGTCGGCTGGCCGGATGCCACACCTTCTGCGCGCACAGCTACTGCAAGCCGGGCAGAACTATTGCCCGAAGAAGTAGACCCGGGCACAGGGCGTCTGGCCGACGGGGCGGTAGAGCGCATCTGCTTGCAACTTGAGGAAGTCCGCAGTCAGAGCCATGCCGTGCGTTCCGTCAATCTTGTGAGCAATCTGCGAAATGCCATTCAAACGATCGGTGGTCAAGTAATCGGAGTGGGGAGTAACAGGGCCGTTCATATCCGACTGCCAGATGGTCGGGCAGTGGTGGTGTATCCCACGGTTGGTGTTCCTACATCGACAACACTGCATGAGGCCTCGACAAATTCACCTGATCAGTCAGTCGCCGTTGTCTACGATCACGTCGGCTTGCATCCTCGATGGCTAGGACATTTGGACTGGCTTGGCCAGTACATCCATTCCGCACGATGGGTCAAGTCGAGCGAGGCAGGTTGGCAATTTGCAGATTGGGTGGCTTGAGCATGAGCGCCATCTTCCTTTCGGCCAGCGTGCCGCTTGTTGGCCGAGGCACTTATCATGAAACGGCTAATCCGTTCCTTATCCAATGTGCAGTACGAGAGTTGGCAATGGCTGTGATTCGTCGGCACAAGATTGTCTGGGGCGGCCATCCTGCCATTACGCCGATGATCTGGACAATCTGTGAAGACTTGGGTGTGGACTACTCCCAGTCAGTGATCTTGTATCAGAGTAGATTCTTTGAGGACCGCTATCCCGAAGAGAACAAGCACTTCCAGAATGTCGTTTATACCGAAGCGATTCCCAATGAGCGGGAAGCGAGCCTGTTGATGATGCGCGAGCAAATGCTGTCACGTGAAGACTTAGTTGCGGCAGTATTCATCGGGGGCATGGAGGGCGTAGAGGCGGAGCACGAACTGTTCAGACACTTTCACCCAGCCGCCAAGGTATTGCCTGTCCCTTCACCGGGGGGAGCGGCGTTGAATCTCTCCAAGGATCGAGGCTACTTCGCCGATGGAGATCTTGCCGACGTGGACTTCGCTCGGCTCTTTCACACTCACCTCACGATGGCCATCGATGATAAGGGACGCTAGCCATATCCGCGACAATGTGATCAGCTGGCTCGCAGCATCGATTGCAACTGGTTAAAGAAACCGCCAACGCCCGTTCAAAAAAGTGATTGATTCCGTAGTGGGTATCCATAGAGTTCCGAAATTTGCTCCTGAAACTGTGTTTGGCCACCGTAACTCGGATGCCTCACACAAATAACGGGCACCGTATCCGTGATGCGATGAGCTGCTGCGGCAGCGTCATTTCCTATGGCAACGATGCGGGATGGCTGCAATAGGTCAATAAGTTGCTGCAGCAATTCTTCGCCCGCACGTCTTTCACGAGCATTGTGCTGCCGGTTGGTAAACGGATCACCCGATTCGTGCGGATGAAGTGGGAAGACGTTCCAAAGGAAGATACGAGCATCAATGTGCTCCAGCATGTTCCATATGACTGCAGCAGTTCGCTCAGCCACTGCGCTTCCTACGGTAGGTCGTTCTGCAACTAAATCGAGGTCCCAACGCTTGGCATGATGGGTCATGTGAACGTCATCAGTCAGGGCCAGCCCCGTGCGGCGCCCCCCACGGTATCCAAGGTCTCGGCCAATCCATATTGCATCGACCGGTTCCTCCAGCGCGCAACGCAGCATGGCAGAAAGCGCCGCAGTTCGGCGCCGAGGTGCATCGCGACGGTCATGCACTTCGCAACGATCTGAATACGGGTTAAAACAGTTTTCAAACTGCAGCGAGGCCACCGCCTCGACAAAAGGGTGAGTCTTCATTTCTCAAGCTCCAGCGGCATATATTTGATTGTGCGCTGTTCACGGTCGCCAATGATCCAACCTCCCTGATTTTCTTTGAGCTGCCGAAAAACGGCATACCCGTCAAGGATAGCTTTCTCCCACAACTTCAGCGGACACTTTTCCACTTCATAGCCGCTAACAAATTCACCAATGGTTTTCAGAATTCCCAGAGAAATCTTCTCCTGCTTCTCGAAGAAATTCAATTCCTTTGCTCTAGAAAAAATCCAGGCAGTAAGGCCTTCTTCAACAACAATGGCTCGACCACTATCCTGCTCCTCATCGTACTTCGGCTTGCTTTTTCGTTTATGCTTGATCAATGCCCGAATCACGGGTGACCAATGTAGTACGGCCGCATATGAAAAATGGAAGACGTCGTGAAATCGATAACCATCGCGGTCAGCAATATTGTCAGTCAGAGGGTCTCCTATAAATACCCCATTCCATTGAAGATAGCTCTTTCCGCTTCCTCGTTGATTGACTCTAATTTTGAAATTTCTGGGCAGTTGTTCTTCATCCCCGAAATCGCTATCGAAATCAAGACCAATTAAATCAGCAGGTTGTGGCTCTAAAAAGGCCCCGCGAGCTTTCCGAAGATTGCCGCGCGCCACTTCTGAAAATATCAATTCGGCAGCACGAATGGCGTCCAAATAAGCTCGTGCAAAGGAAACTAGATCACTATGCGTAGGGGAACTACCCAACAATGCTGCGGCTGACTGACCTAAACGTACCAGCGTGGTATCCACCGAACCCGGTTCAGCAATTGGCATGGCAATGTAAGCCAACGCGCCCTCGGCCATGTCGCTGGCGGCTCCCACGTTCTTAAAATCCCCATGGTTCGCTGCCTCGGCAAAAACCTCTTCAAGGGGAATTTGCATACGCCTGCAGAGCGCTGCCAGATACCAGAGAGTGTCGCCAAACTCTTCTTCGGCCGCCTTCTTAAACCCAGGATAGGCGGATTTCTCCCGAATATGCTTTTTTGCCGTAGCCATAATTCCGCCTATTTCCCCATATAAACCTTGAAGAACTGGGGAAAAATCGGTCGGATTGAGCACATCGGTAGCTGCAATTTCTGCTGCATAATCCGAGAGCAGAAGAGATCCTTCTTTTTGCATGTCAAATTATCCGCGAAGAGTGAGCCATTCGAATGGGGGCCCTTGATAGCCGGCAACACCCAAACTACGTATCCATTTCTCTAGATTGGCAAGCAGTTGAGGATCATTAAAGCAAGTCAACCCTATGCCACTTTTGCACAGAGGTCTACCATTTCGGTCTTGCAGTTCTAGAGGGAACTTTGGCCCCGTCCCTCCGAAATAAACAAAGTCATTGCTGACCAAAACCCTGTTTACTCCAGTGTCGCGCTGTACGTGCTGAGGATTAAGTGTTCCGTCTTCCCGGGAGTGAAAAGAATCTCGTTGCTGCCAAGCTGCCTCAGGCCCATCTCTAAAGTAGATGTTGTCTCCACAACTTTGCTTCCGGCTTCCGTTGCGAAAAGGTTTTTTCGATTCAAACCTGGGATTCAGCGCATATTCGTCGAGTGTCATTACCTCGGTAACGCGCATGCCGTACACAAGATGTCCACCTCGACCCACGCCATGGGCATTGCTGCCGCTGCCGATGACCCAGTCACCAACTTCGGCACTGCGGCGAATACCTGGCTTACAGGTTACTAGCGTACAGTGACCATAAAACGGATTGGGTGCAAAACCACTGTCGTAGCGCACCACGTAGGAGTGAATGCGAGCCATCAGCAGGGGTGTCGCTTAAGGGGAACAGTGCTGCAGGAACCACCATCAGGCTTTTCCCATGTGTCTTTGCCATTAATCGCATCAATGATTGCATCGCCGTTCCAACCAACCAAGGCGTCAGCGTATTCCTTCAAGGCATCGGGAATATCACATTCTTTTTCACCATGTTCCCAAACGCCCACAATGCGTTTGCCCTGCTTTGCAGCATATTCAATCTCCCAGTTAACCCAATCGCTATCTTTTGTCTGGGGAGAAACGTAGCAAATGAAGACGCCAGCCCAGTTGATCGCAGGTGCCAGAATTTGGGTCTTTATGTAGTGCTCATCAGTGGCGTTGTTGAACTTCCCTGTATGAATCGAGGAGTCTCTGACATCCAGACCCTTCGGAGCCAGTAGATCTTTGAGCTTCTGGAGTCCATGATCGTCCTTATGGACATGGCTGATAAACACGTTTCTCGTCTCCGCCACCCGTTACCTCCATAGATGTTTTTACAACCGTTAAACATCGTAACTTCATTTGAGGCAGATGTCTGCGGGAAGTGCAGACCTATTTGTCTTGATCAAAGGATTGCCTGCAGCCCCTTGTTCGCGATGACATTGAGCAGTTTGAGGGCTGGCCCTGCAGGATGGGTGTCGCCTTGCTCCCACTTGCGTACCGTGGATGCCGTGGTGTGCAGGTGCAGTGCGAACACCGGCTGGCTGAACTTCAGTTCCTCGCGCAGCCGCTTGATGTCGGCCGCGCTGAACTCCCGTACTGGCGGCGGGCAGATGGCGTCGAACTCGCGCATCGTCACCTTGCCGATCGCGCCGGCATCGTGCAGCGCGGCCAGATCGCCGCGCAGGGATTCAATGAGCTTGCTCGTCACAACACACCTCCAATAGAACGCCTATCTGCAGCGCTTTCATCAAGTCCTCTGCCGATAGCTCCAGAAACACCTTTCCGGCGAACTGCAGCGCCTTCCTTTCGTCCTGCGTGATGTTCGCCTTATCGCTTTTTGGGAATCCATGCAGAAACACATAGCGGCTACCGATTCGCGCTGACAGCAGCGTTCGATAACCGCCGCTCTTGCCGCCACCAAGACGGGCCACCCGCTTTTTGTAGAGGAAGCCGCCCAGGTCAGCATCAATCAGGCCAGCCTCCATCTCGTGAACCGCCCGGCACAAGGCGGCATCGGGCAGCTTCTCGCCCGCCTGCCACCGTGCAAAGTCCTTGCGCTTGAGGACATTCATGTCAGGCAACCTCTAAAGTATGCCCGAAACGGGCATACTTTTCCAGTCCCGCAGCCGGCCAAGGAGGGGACCCTGAAATTGTCGTGACAGTGTCGCGACAATTCCGGCAGCAGAAGCCATGTGTTGGAACCTGCTCATGCTGCCACCTCTACCGGGCGCTGCGCCCCGGTGATCGCCTTGCGCCGGTTCGCCACCAGTTCGGCCGCCTCGCGTACCGGTTTGTCCTCGGTGTGGACGTAACGCATGAACATTGCCACGGTCTTGTGCGCCGTCAGCGCCATGCCGACCTTCACCGGAATCCCCGAGTTAGCGATGTCGGTGGCCGAACGGTGGCGGATGCCGTGCGTGCCCACGTGGGTCACGCCGGCGCGCTTGAGGATGCGCGTCCAGCCGCTGTAATACTCGCCCGTGGTCAGGTGCTGCCCCGGATGATTCGGGGACGAGAACACGTGCGGGCAACCGTCCTGGTGCGGCGCGGTGGAAAGCAGGCGGTAGGCTTCCTCGCTTAAGGGCTTGGACATGCCGCCGGTCTTGCTGTCGGGCCAGACCACGCGCCGGTTCTCCAAATCCACCCAATCCCATTGCAGGGTGACGATCTCGGAGCGGCGGCCCGCGAACTCGAATTGCAACCGGATGGCCAGCGGAAGGATCGCATGATCCAGCCCCAACCCATCGGTTTCCAGATAGTCGAGATACCGGAACAGCTTGCCCATCTCCTCGTCGCTGATGAGGTGCGTGGCCTTGCCGTTGGGGTACATCGGGACATGGCGGCACGGGTTGGTGCCGTCCGGCCGGTAGCCCCAGACTTCGGCCAGGTTGAACATCTTGCGCATCACGCTGAACGTGCGGTTCGCGTCCGCGGGCTTGTGCGCCATCTTCTTCATCGCCCCGGCCACGTCCGGGCGTTTCACGTCCTGCACCTTCATGCGGCCCAGCATCGGGATGATGTTACGGGTGATGCACTTTTGGTAGCCGGCCTGCGTGCTGGGCTTGTTGCGCTGCTTGGAGTGGTCCTCCATGAACTTCACACACAGTTCAGCGACGGTCGGGGCCTTGCGCGCGGCGGTCTTGGCCGCACCGGGGTCACCACCCCGACGGACCTCGGCCAGCCACTCCTGGGCAAGGGAACGGGCTTGTTCGACGGTGAGTTCCCCATAGAGGCCCAAGGCGGGCTTGCGGCGTTCGCCGGCGTTCGTCCGATACTGGAGCATGAACACCTTGCGGCCTGCTGGCGTAACCTTGCACAGGAAGCCGGGCACCAGCGTGTCCCGGAATTCGACGGCCTGCGCCTGAGGTTGTGCCGCATCGACTGCGGACTTGGTGAGCTTGATTTTTGCCACGATGACTCCTCGGAAAGACCCGGTTTCCAGGAGCCTCATAGGGGTCAGCAGAGGGGAAGCCGGGTCAGGTTTCGGAAAGCACCGGCATATGTTGAACTCGCCTAAGTTATTGATAAACCTGCTGTATCGGGCTTGGGCGTAGTCCAGCGAAATGCGGTGCTGGAGTCATGGTGAAATAAAAAAAGCGGCGCAAGCGCCGCTTTTTCGCTGTTGCCGGACCGGGATCAACCGGCCTTGGCCACCGCCTTCTTGGCGACGGCCTTCTTGGCCGGTGCCTTGGCGACGGTCTTCTTGGCGACCGGCGCAGCTGCGCCCACGGCCACCTTGCTCACCGAATGCGAACGCGCATTGCCGTAGCTGGCGTTGTAGCGCTTGCCCTTGGCGGTCTTGCGGTCACCCTTACCCATGTCGTCAACTCCTCAAGTGTGAAATCAGATTGCCCCGTACTGACACGGGTTCGGCGAGGCCGCTTTGACAGCGCCCCCGCGCGTGAAGTGAAAGCCTAACATGCGCCCCTCAATGCGCGCAGCTGGCGTCGTGCACGTGGCGGTGGTTGAGGCGCAGGTTCATCAGGTGGGCCAGGCCCACCAGCACGCCGCCGACGGTCATCACCACCGCGTGCGGCACCCGCGAATGATGCAGCTCGGCATGCAGCAGCCCGGCCCAGAGCAGCGCCAGCCCGGGGACGAGCAGCGCCAGCGCGCGCAGCGCCCGGTGGCGCCGATATCCCCAGAGCAGGCTGAACAGGCCGAGGAAGGTCACGAAGACCACCACCGCCTGTTCGATGCCGTCGCTCAGCCAGAACGACAACCCCAGCGATGGCGCCAGCGCCAGCAGCGCCGGCAGGACCGCGCAATGCGCCGCGCACAGCAGCGAGCCGGCGGCGCCGAAGCGGTCGAGGAACTGGCGGGACGTTCTGGGTGGCATGACTTCCAGCAGGGGCGGCGACGCGTTATGGAATAATATAACATCCTCGTCCTGCCCGCCCCACCTTCTCCGACCGCCGTCCTTCCTGGCCGTCCCACGCCCCTCAATTGATACAAAGTAACAACACCATGACCCGACAGATCTCCTCCCGCACCC
>NZ_WIDL01000021.1 GCF_009496535.1 Stenotrophomonas sp. MYb238 | reverse complement strand
GGGCAGGCCACGGCGCCGCAAAAACAGCTTGTCCGCGCTGCCAAGGCCTCGTATCATTCGCAGCCCGGTTCGCCGGGAACCACCGGGAAGGTGGCAGAGTGGTTGAATGTACCTGACTCGAAATCAGGCATGCGTTTATAGCGCATCGGGGGTTCGAATCCCCCCCTTCCCGCCAGATTTGAAAACGGCCCCGACGGGGCCGTTTTTGTTTCCGGGCCAGTGACCGGCCAGGCGCGGCTTCCCGGCTGCCAGGCATCTGCGCCCGGCCGTTACACTGTCTCCTTCGTTCCGCAGGTGTCCGTCATGTCCGAAATCCTGGTGCCCGTATCCTTCGGCGAACTGCTCGACAAGATCTCGATCCTGCAGATCAAGTCCGAGCGCATGAGCGATGCGGCCAAGCTGGCGAACGTGCGCAACGAACTGGCCGCGCTGGAGCGCACCTGGAGCGCGCATCCGGCCGCGGCGCGGGAGATTGACGGCCTGCGCGCGGAGTTGAAGGCGGTGAACGAGCGGCTGTGGGACATCGAGGACGACATCCGCCTCAAGGACAAGGCGCAGGCCTTCGACGAGGCCTTCGTCGAACTGGCGCGCAGCGTTTACTTCCAGAACGACGAGCGCGCGCGGATCAAGAAGGCGATCAACCTCGCGCTGGGGTCGGGCTACGTGGAAGAGAAGTCCTACGCGGACTACCGTGCGCGCTGAGGCCTGCGCGCCTTGCAAGTGAGCGCCCGTAGGAGCGACTTCAGTCGCGATGGGGCTTTACCGGGAAAGCCCCATCGCGACTGAAGTCGCTCCTACGTTATTGGGCGGGCTGTCCGGATACTTCAGCCGAGGTGGTCGGCCACGTAGCGCTCGAACGCGGCGACGGCGTCGTCAACGCCGACCAGTTCCATCACCCCGTCGAACTCGATCTTCGCGCCCCATTTCAATTCGGCCGCGGGCTTGTGCAGGAAGCGCCGCGCCGCGTCGTCGTAGCGGTCCACGCAGTAGCGGCGGTCCGAATACGGGCCGCTGCGCGCCGGGTTGCTGGCCGCGTGCAGGCCCAGCACCTTGGTGCCGACCGCGTTGGCGATGTGCATCGGGCCCGAATCGGGCGTCATCAGCAGGTTGGCGCGGGCCAGCAGGGCGGGCAGCTGCTTGAGCGTGTCCCGGCCGACCAGGTCCAGCGCCGGCGCCTGCATCGCCGCCAGGATCGCGTCGGCGGTGCGGCGTTCCAGCTCGCTGCGGCCGCCGCACAGCACCACCCGCCAGCCGCGCGCGGCGGCGTGGTCGGCGACCGCCGCGTAGCGGTCGGCATACCAGTTGCGGCGTTCGTGGCTGGAGCAGGGCGAGATCATCAGTACCGGGCGGCCATCGTCGTCCCATTGCGCGCGCGCCCAGGCGTGGGCGTCGGCGGGCGTGGCCAGGTCCCAGCTCACCGTGGTCTGCGTCATTCCCAGCGGTTCGCAGAAGCTGCCGATCGCATCGAGCACATGGATGTCGGGGCGGTCGGGAATGCGTTCGTTGATGAACAGCCCGTGCAGGTCCTTGGAGCGCGAGCGGTCGTAGCCGATGCGGCGCCGTGCGGGAATGAAGGCCGACAGTACGTTGGCGCGGAAGGCGACCTGCATCTGCAGCAGCGCGGCGAAACCGGCGGCGGGCAGTTCGCGGCGCAGCGCGCGCATGCCGGCCAGGCCCGATTTCTTGTCGTAGACGTGGAACACCACCCCGGGCAGTCCTTCCAGCAGCCTGTGCCCGGCCTTGTCGATCACCCAGTGCAGTCCAGTGTCCGGCCTGGCCTGCTGCAGCGTGCGCACCAGCGGAACCACATGGGTCACGTCCCCGAGCGCGGACAGCCGCAGGAGGCACAAGGGGGAGGACGCTGGAGGCATGGTGTTGTTAGACTCGTGGTGAATGGTCGCTTTCGACGCCACTGAAGCGCTGACGCCTTGCCGCGAAGGCCGCGGCTACGGCGCCATTCTGTTCGACCGCCAACATCTGCGGCAAGCCGAAACCACCTTGTTTTCGCCTGCGCACTGGGGCGGCCGCGCGCGCCCGGTGGGCGAGGGCGGCCGCGGCGGGGCCTGGTTCGTGGATGCGCCGTTCGGGCATTGCGTGCTGCGCCATTACCTGCGTGGCGGCGTCGCCGCACGGCTCAGCCGCGACCGTTACCTGTGGCAGGGCGCCGACCGCACCCGCAGCTTCGCCGAGTTCCGGCTGATGCGGAAGCTGATCGCGCTGAAGCTGCCGGTGCCACGTCCGCTGGCGGCGTTCTACATGCGCCAGGGCGCGACCTACCGCGCGGCGATCCTGATGGAACGGCTGGACGGGGTACGGTCGCTGGCCGACCGCGCGCTGGTGGCCGGTCGCGGCGCGCCGTGGGAAGAGGCCGGTCGCCTGATCGCGCGCTTCCACCGCGCCGGGCTCGATCATGCCGACCTCAACGCGCACAACATCCTGTTCGACGCCGGCGGCCACGGCTGGCTGATCGATTTCGACCGTGGCGTGCTGCGCATTCCCGCCACGCGCTGGCGCGAGCGCAACCTCAAGCGCCTGCTGCGCTCGCTGCTCAAGCTGCGCGGCGAACGCAGCCGCGAGGACGTGGAGAAGGATTTCGCGCGCCTGCGCCGCGCCTACGACCTGGCCTGGAACCGGGGCGTGTGATGGACTGGTCCCTGCGCTTCCTCGGCGTCGGCAACGCCTCGGCGGTCGAGCTCGGTTCGCCGATGGCGGTGATTGAGCGCGACGGCCAGCCGTGGCTGACCATCGACTGTGGCGGCGAAGGGTTGACCGCCTATCGCGCGCAGTACGGGGCGATGCCTGACGCGCTGTTCATCACCCATGTGCACCTGGACCATGTGGCCGGTTTCGAGCGCCTGTTCGTCGATGCCTATTTCAATCCGCGCCGACGCGGGCGGGTGCGGCTGTACGTGCCCGCGCCGGTGGTGCCGCTGCTGCACCGGCGCGTCGGCGACTATCCGAACGTGCTGGCCGAGGGCGGCGCCAATTTCTGGGATGCGTTCCAGCTGATCGTGGTCGGCGAGGCGTTCTGGCACGACGGCGTGCGCCTGGAAGTCTTCCCGGTGCGCCACCACTGGCCGGAGACGGCCTGGGGCCTGCGCCTGCAGGGCGCGCTGGTCTGGAGCGGCGACACCCGGCCGATTCCGGAAATGCTGGCGCGCTATGCCGACGACGAGGAATTGGTCGCCCATGATTGCGGCCTGCATGGCAATCCGTCGCATACCGGCGTGGACGACCTGGAGCGCGAGTACCCGGCGCCGCTGCGGGCGCGAATGATGCTGTACCACTACGCCAGCGCGGCCGATGGTCAGGCGCTGCGCGCGCGCGGACACCGCGTGGCCGAGCCGGGCGAGTGCGTGGCGCTGGCCGAGCCGACCGCGCCGCGGGCGGTGCCGTTCCCGGGCTGAGCCGCAGCCCGCAGGATTGCCGGCATCGGACAGGCTGTGCGTACACAGTGGAACGCCGCGAAGCGAGGTGAGGCGGGCATTCCGTCGCACGGCCACGTGCGTGCGCGTGCGTGCGCTGGGCCGCGGCACGCGATGGCGGGCCAGGTGCCGAAAAGGTGGCGGCCCCGCCGGCTGACCTCGGCGCCCGCGTCGATCGATACCGTTGCTGCCTTCCGGCCCTGGCGGGATTTTCGACCTAGCGTCGCGAGGGGCCGACGGGGCCACCATAGACGCGGGCCGCGCATCGCGCGGCCCGGGTTTCTTTGTTCCGGGCGGAAACCGGAATCGTGAATCTGGCGGAGAGAGGGGGATTCGAACCCCCGAAGCGCGGTTTAGACGCTTACACACTTTCCAGGCGTGCTCCTTCAACCACTCGGACACCTCTCCGGGACCTGCCGCCACCCGAAGGCGCTGCAGGGGCGCAGATTCTATAGGGCCGGCGCGGCGGCCACAAGTCGAACGTGCGCCGGCCGGACCCGATGCCTCACCGCAGGCGGAATACGGCCACCATCTTCGTCAGTTCGTCGGCCTGCTCCTGCAGCGAGCGCGCCGAGGCGGCGGCTTCCTCCACCATGGCCGCGTTCTGCTGGGTGGCGCCGTCCATGTGGACGATGGTCTGGTTGACCTGCTCGATGCCCGCGCTCTGTTCCTGCGAGGCGGCGGAGATCTCGGCCATCAGGTCGTTGACGCGGCGCACCGCGGCCACGATCTCGCGCATGGTGTCGCCCGCGCCGCCGGCCAGGGCCGCGCCCTGTTCCACCCGCTGCACGGAATCGCCGATCAGGCCCTTGACCTGCCTGGCGGCGTCGGCCGAGCGCTGCGCCAGCGCGCGCACCTCGCTGGCGACCACGGCGAAGCCGCGGCCCTGCTCGCCGGCGCGGGCGGCCTCCACCGCGGCATTGAGCGCCAGGATGTTGGTCTGGAAGGCGATGCCGTCGATCACGCCGATGATGCTCTCGATCTGCCGCGAGGCGGCGCTGATGCCGTCCATCTGTCCGACCACCTGCGCCACCACCTCGCCGCCGCGCGCGGCGACGTCGGCCGCGCCGGTGGCCAGTTCGCGCGCCTGCTGCGAGGACATCGCGTTGCTGCGCACCGTGGAGGTCAGTTCCTCCATCGAAGCGGCGGTTTCCTCCAGACTGGCGGCCTGCTGTTCCGAACGCGCGGACAGGTCGCTGTTGCCGGCGGCGATGTCGCGCGCGGCGCTGCCGATGGCGTCGACCGCGCCGCGCACGCCCTGCATGATGCCGGTCAGGCGTTCGACGGTGGCGTTGGTGTCGTCGCGCATCCGGCCGAACACGCCGCGGTAGTCGGCGGTGATGCGCTGGGTGAGATCGCCCTGCGCCAGCGCGCCGAGCACGCGCTGCACGTCGCCGATGGTGCCGGCGTTGGCGTCGAGCATGCCGTCCACGCCTTCGGCCAGGCGCAGGAAAAAGCCGGTCTTGCCCGCGGTGCCGATGCGCCGGGTCAGGTCGCCGGCGGCGGCCGCGTCGATGACGGTGGCCACCTCCGATTCCACCGCCACTTCCTCGCTGCGGTCGCGCCATTCGACCACCAGGCCCAGCCGCTGGCCGTCGGCCGAGGTCACCGGGGCGATGGTCTGGGCGAACACCGCGCTGCCGAACGCCAGCTCGGCCTGCTGCTTGCCCGTGGCGATGGCCGCATCGCCGCCGGCCTGCGCCTGCAGGTGCGACAGCGGCTGGCCTTCGATCCGTTCCAGGTCGGCGTGCGGCAGGTGCCGGGCGAGGTCGGCGCGGTGCCGCGCCAGCAGGCCGCGCATGGCCGGATTGGCGTAGGCCACCTGGCCCTGCGCGTCGGCGATCAGCATCGCGGTGCCGGCGTTGTCCAGGGCGATGCGCACGCGCAGGTTTTCCGCGGCGATGGCGCGCTCGGCATCCAGGCGCGCCTTCAGGTCGGCCTGCATCTGGCGCAGCGCGCGCGAGACCTGGCCCACCTCGTCGTCGCCGCCGGCGGCGATCGGATAATCCAGCTGCCCGGCCGCGACCGCATCCACGCCGCGCACGATGCCACGCAGCGGGATGCCGACCAGGCGGCGCAGCAGCAGCACGACCACGGCGACCAGCAGCACCACGCTGGCCGCACCCACCAGCATCACCCGGTTGCGGATCTGCGCCACGCCGGCCATCACCGCGTCGACGGGGGCCGACACCATCAGCGCGAAGGCGTCCGGCGCGCGGCCGGCGGTGACCGGGACGTAGACGCGGAACACCTCGCCGCCGACCGCGGCGTCGAAGACGCGCTGGCGCACCACCTCGCCCTTGGCCAGCCGTGCCAGCACCGGCGCCAGGTCCGGGGCGAACGGCTTGCCCAGGCTCTGCTGCTCCGGCGCCGCCAGCACCTTGCCGGTGGGCGAGAGCAGGCGCACCACGCCGCGCTCGTAGGGGCGCACCTTGGCCAGGTTGGCCTGGATGGCGTCCAGCGCGATATCGGCGCCGGCCACGCCGGCGAACTGGCCGTCGCGCCTGAGCGGCACCATCAGGCTGGTCATCAGCACCTTCTTGGTGCCCACGTCGTCCAGGTAGGGTTCGAACATCAGCTCGTCGCCGCGTTCCCTCACCGCCGCGTAGTACTTCTCCGCGTCGGGGCCGCTGATCCGGATCTCGTTCTCGCTGCCGACCGCATCCTGCAGCGTCGGTTCCTCCGTACCCTGGCTGTGCCAGTAGATGGACAGCCGCCCGGAGTCGCTGCTCACCCGCTGGTCGGGACCGAGCCCGTCGATGAAGGCGCGCAGCCCGTCCGCGTCGGGTTCGCCATCGGGCCAGGCGCGGGCGAACGCGCCATCGCGGCCGTCGTAGCCGTCCGGCTCGAATTCCAGCCAGTAGCCCAGCGTTGCCTTGTCCGAGGCGGTGTAGCGCCGCACCAGCTCGGAGGCTTCGCCGCGGCTGGCGTCGCCGCGCGCCATCAGGGCCTGGGTGGCGTCGACCAGGCCGCGTACCCGCGACAGGGTCTCGGTGACGTCGCCGCGCGCCTTGGCCGCCTCGGCGCGCGCCAGGTGCTCCAGTTCGTTCAGAGCGGTGGCTTCCTGCACCGCCGCGGCCTTGTGCTGGATCAGCCAGGTCGCGCCGCCGAAACAGGCGGCGGCCACCAGGCCGAGGATGAGGGCGGTACGCGCCACCACCGATTTGAGTCCCGCGCGGTGGAAGGACATGGGCATCTCCTGCTGGGAAGCGGAATGCGCGGGTCGGCGGAAGCGGCGCCCACGTCTGCCGGTTATCGGCCGCACGGGGAGGGAGCTTGAGCCGGGGCCGGGGCCGGCGGCCGGGTCGCCCGCCAACCGGGCGTGGCACAATGGGGCCTTGAGATGAAGATGGTTGCCTGATGTCCTACCTCGTTCTCGCCCGCAAGTGGCGCCCGAAGCGTTTTGCCGAGCTGGTGGGCCAGGAACACGTGGTCCGCGCGCTGAGCAATGCGCTGGACAGCGGCCGCGTCCACCATGCCTTCCTGTTCACCGGCACCCGCGGCGTGGGCAAGACCACCATCGCCCGCATCTTCGCCAAGTCGCTGAACTGCGAGCACGGCACCAGCGCCGACCCCTGCGGGCAGTGCCCGGCCTGCCTGGACATCGACAGCGGCCGCTACATCGACCTGCTGGAGATCGACGCCGCCTCCAACACCGGCGTGGACGACGTGCGCGAGGTGATCGAGAACGCGCAGTACATGCCCTCGCGCGGCAAGTTCAAGGTGTACCTGATCGACGAGGTGCACATGCTGTCCAAGGCGGCGTTCAACGCGCTGCTGAAGACGCTGGAGGAGCCGCCGGAGCACGTGAAGTTCCTGCTGGCCACCACCGACCCGCAGAAGCTGCCGGTCACCGTGCTGTCGCGCTGCCTGCAGTTCAACCTCAAGCGGCTGGACGAGGAGCAGATCCGCGGCCAGATGACGCGCATCCTCGGCGCCGAGCAGATCGAGTTCGACGACGCTGCGATCGTGCAGCTGGCGCGCGGCGCCGACGGGTCGCTGCGCGACGGCCTGTCGCTGCTGGACCAGGCCATCGCCTACGCCGGCGGCGCGCTGCGCGAGGACGTGGTGCGGGCGATGCTGGGCACCGTCGACCGCACCCAGGTGGCGGCCATGCTCGACGCGCTGGCCGTCGGCGACGGCGCGCGGCTGCTGCAGGTCGTCGCCACCCTGGCCGATTTCTCGCCGGACTGGAGCGGCGTGCTCGACGCGCTGGCCGAAGCCCTGCACCGCATCCAGGTGCAGCAGCTGGTGCCGGGCGCCGCGGTGCCGGGCGACGGCATCGACGCGGCGGCGTTCGCCGCGCGGCTGCGCCCGGAAGTGGTGCAGCTGTGGTACCAGATGGCGCTGGGCGGCCGTCGCGACCTGCACCTGGCGCCGAGTCCGCGCGCCGGTTTCGAGATGACCGTACTGCGCATGCTGGCGTTCCGACCGGCCGGCGCGGTGCCGGCGGTGCCGGAGGGCGACGGGCCGAATGCAGGGGCGTCGTCGGTGGGCGGTTCCACGCCCGCAGTGTCGGCTGCCGCCGCCGCGCCGGCAACGCCGGTGCAGGCCGCGCCCACGCTCGAATCTGCTCATGGTTACGTGGCTCCCGAGCGGAAAGAAACCGCCCCCTTGGCGGTGCGCGAACCGCACGTCGAGCCCGCGCCGGTGGTTGCCCCGGCTCCGCCAGCGAAACCCGTCCAGGCGCGCAGCGACGACGACCTGCCGCCGTGGATGGTGGAGGACGCTGAAGCCGCACGCGATGAATCGCCTGTGGCAAGCCATGCGATGCCTGAACCAATGCCCGAACCGGTACGGCAGGCGCCACCGCCGCGCCCGGCCGGTATCGCCATCGAGCCGGCGAAGCCGGTTGCGCCACCGCCCGAAGGCGGCACGGTGCGCGTGCTGGAAAGTGCCGAACAGTGGCTGGACCTGATTGCCGCCAGCGGCCTGTCCGGGCCCTCGCGCGAACTGGCCGCCAATGCCGCCTTCGTCGGCTACCGCAACGGCGTGCTGCGGCTGGCCCTGTTGCCCGGCTTCGAATACCTGCAGTCCGAGCGTTCGCTGGGCGCGCTGGCGCAGACCCTGGCGCAGGCGCTGGGCAGCGCGCCGAAGATCGTGGTCGAGACCGGCAACGCCGAGGCCGAGACGCTGCACGAGCGCGCAGACCGCCAGCGCGGCGAGCGACAGAATGCGGCCGAGGCCGTTTTCATGGCCGACCCCCAGGTGCGGCACCTGCTCGCGCAGGGCGCCCGGGTCGTGCCCGATTCCATCCGTCCCTTTGAAGAGTAGGAAACCATGCGCGGCAACATCGCCCAACTGATGCAACAGGCCCAGAAGATGCAGGAAAACCTGCAGAAGGCCCAGGAAGAACTGGCCAAGCTGGAAGTCACCGGCAGCGCCGGCGGCGGCATGGTCAGCGTGACCCTCACCGGCACCAAGGAGTGCCGCAAGGTGCGCATCGACCCGTCCGTGCTGTCCGACCAGGAGATGGTCGAGGACCTGATCGCCGCGGCATTCAACGACGCCTCCAACAAGATCGACGCCGAATCGCAGAGCCGCATGGGTTCGGCCACGGCCGGCATGAAGCTGCCGCCGGGCATGAAGCTGCCGTTCTGACGGCAGTGGGCGCCAGCCATCAAGCCCTTCTCCTGCAGGGGAAGGGCCGGGGCGAAGTCCCCTCGCGCCATTCGGTTGCACGCGGCTTCGCCCGTACCCTCGTCCGCCCCTGCGGGGCACCTTCTCCCCGTGGGAGAAGCAAACAGCCGGCACTGCCAGGCCCTCACGACTCTCCGTGTCTTCCCTCCTCGAACAACTGATAGAAGCCTTCCGGGTGCTGCCCGGTGTCGGCCAGAAGACGGCCCAGCGCATGGCCTACCACGTGCTCGAACGCGCGCGCGATGGCGGCCTGCGCCTGTCCGGCGTACTGGCCGAGGCGATCGAGCGGATCGGCCACTGCGCGCAGTGCCGCGATTTCAGCGAGACCGAGATCTGCCCGCTGTGCGCGGGCGCCAGCCGCGAGCGGCAGACGCTGTGCGTGGTGGAGTCGCCGGCCGACCGCCTGGCCATCGAGCACGCCACCAGCTACCGCGGCCTGTATTACGTGCTGCAGGGCCGGCTGTCGCCGCTGGACGGCATCGGCCCGCGCGAACTCGGCCTGGACCAGCTGGAGGCGCGGCTGGCGCAGGGCGAGGTCGCCGAGCTGATCATCGCCACCAACTCCACCGTCGAGGGCGAGGCCACCGCGCACTACCTGGCGCAGCTGGCGCGCCGCCACAAGGTGCGTCCCAGCCGGCTGGCGCAGGGCCTGCCGCTGGGCGGCGAACTGGAATACGTGGACCGCGGCACGCTGTCGCACGCCTTCGGCAGCCGCAGCGAGATACCGGACTGAGGCGGTGCGGGCCGGCCGCCGGCACGACCGCGACGGCGTTGCATACAATGCCGGCGGTATTCCGCCGAGGCAGGCCATGAGCAACGACACGATTTTCGGCAAGATCATCCGCCGCGAGATTCCCGCCACCATCGTCTACGAGGACGAGGACGTGCTGGGTTTCAAGGACATCGCGCCGCAGGCGCCGGTACACGTGCTCTTCATCCCGAAGCACGAGCTCATCCCGACCCTGGACGACCTGCAGCCGGCGCAGGCGCACCTGATCGGCAAGCTGGCGCTGGCCGCGGCCGAATACGCGCGCCGCGAAGGCTTCGCGCAGGACGGCTACCGCATCGTGATGAACTGCCGCGAGATCGCCGGGCAGACGGTGTTCCACATCCACCTGCACCTGCTGGCCGGCGCGCCGCTGGGGCATTTCGGCGCGGCCTGAGCGGCCTTGCCGCCTGCGCGGAACCCTGGTTCCGCATGATCGGAGAACCGACGATGCGGCGACCTGCCTGCCGATACTTCTGCCTAGCGCTGTCGATGGCCGCATCCGCCGGTGCGATGGCCCAGGCGCCACTGGCGCCGGCCCCGGCGATGGCGATGGCGGCATTCCAGCGCATGCAGGCGCTGTGCGAGGCCGATGCGGGAAAGGCCTGGGGCGTGGACCTGTGCGGTCCCACCCTGCTGGCCGACCCGGCGACGCGGCGGTTCGTGGCGAACATGGACGGGCTCGAAACCTCCCTCGAACGGGAGGGGGCGATCTTCCGCGGGCGCCTGCCCGATGCGGTTCCGGTCGCCAACACCGCGGTCAAATGGAACGGACGCACCTGGACCATGCTGATGCTGCCCCTGCCGCAGGGAGAGCCGGCGCTTTCGATCCTGCTCATGCATGAAGCCTGGCACCGCATCCAGGGGCAGATCGGCCTGGCGGCCGCCCATGCCGACCAGGAACAACTGGAGACCGAACAGGGACGGTTGTCGCTGCGCCTGGAACTGCGCGCGCTGGCGGCGGCTGTCGCCGCCACGGATCCGGACGACCGGCTCCGCGCGACGCGGGATGCGCTGGCCTTCCGCGCCTGGCGGCAGGCGCGTTTCCCGGAGGCGCGGCAGGCCGAGGATGCGATGGAACGGCACGAGGGCATCGCCGAGTACACCGGGCGGCTCCTGTCGCAGGACACGGCGATGTCCGCGCACCTGGCCGACCACCTGCGCAAAGGCGACGGCGTCGCTGCCTATGCCCGTTCCTTCGCCTATTACACGGGGCCGGCCTATGGGGTGCTGCTCGACAGCGTGTCGCCGGGCTGGCGGGAGGCCTGGAACCGCCACGATGGCCTGCCGGCGATGCTCGCGTCGGCCCTTGGACTGGCGGTTTCTGCCGCCGATGCGGCCTTCGCGGAGAACGGCGCGCGTTACGGCATGGACGGGATAAGGGCCGAAGAAGCCGCTAGGGCCATCAGGCAGGCCGCCGCTTCGGCGGCATTGCGCGCCCGCCTGGTCGATGGCCCGGTGCTGGTGGCACCGGTGAAGGGCGCCAGTTTCAGCTTCGATCCCAACAGGGTGACGCCGCTGCCGCCGGAGGGCGCGGCCTATGCAACCATCCGTGCGGCAACGGCCTGGGGAGTGCTGGAGGTCGAGAAGGACGGCCTACTTTCGGCGGACTGGACGCGCCTGTCCGTGCAATACGCGGGGGCGGAGGCGGTTGCCGATGGTCTGAAGGGAGATGGCTGGTCGTTGGCCCTGAAACCGGGCTGGGTGCTGGCGCCGGGCGCGCGGGCCGGGGACTGGACGATCCGCGCGCAGGATTGATCCAGGGCCCGTACCGGCCCCGTTGCTGCCATCGTTCTCCCGGGCAACTGGTGCCGGCCAAAAAAACGCCGCCCGAAGGCGGCGTCTATTCTTTGGTCACTCTTGCCGGATCACGCCTGGTCGATCACCACCAGCCGCGCCAACCCCAGCCCCAGCCGGGACCCCAGCCCGGGCCCCACGGGCCGTACGGGTAGGCCGGCACCACCTCAACCTCGCGCTGCACCGGCCACAGGTACACCACGTCGGCGGCGATCTTGGGCAGCGGGTAGTCGTAGTCGCCGATCTTCGTGCTCTGGTAGCCGTCGATGCGGCCGATGAAGGTCACGTCGCGGCCCGGCTCGAACACCGCCGGATCGTAGAAGCCGGCGCGGCAGGCCAGGAAGCGGCCGTCGCTGGCGTCGGCGGAGGTGGTGCTCGGGCGGCCATTGCCGTTGAGCGGGCGGGCGATCATCTGGAAGCAGGTCTCGCCCTGGCCGGGAAGCGTCTCGATGATGCGGCCGCCCCAGCGCACCGGCGTGCCGGTCTGCTTCTGGGCGACGGTATCGCGCGGGGAAACCGTGCTGAACTGCCCCTGCAGCGGCTTGGGAGCGGTGGCACAGGCGGCCAGTGCCAGGCTGGCGGCGAGGGTGAGAAGGATGCGGGTCTTCATGTTCGTGCTCCGGTTCGTATTCCGGGTTGGGGGCGGTGCCTGTGCAGGTCCCGCAATAATGAAGCGAGGTCCGACGAGGCGCCAGCGTAGCGCGCGTCGCTGAAACGCTGGCTGAGCATCGCCAGGCCGCTGCCGGGCCGGACGGCCTCGATGCGTTGCGCCCAGGCGCCGGCGGGCTCGTGCGGCTGGCGGCCGAGGCCGAGGCGGGCATAGCGGCGATCGAGGCGGCGCCAGGCACGCAGCAGCGGATCGCGTTCGCGCTCGCCGCGCGCCAGCAGCCAGGCCATGGCGCCGATGGCCAGGAGCGCGAAGGTGGCGAACAGCCCGGCCAGCTGCGCCGGCTCCAGGCGCTCGATGCCGAACGAACGCAGCAACTGCTGCTGCCGCCGCGCGTCGAAGGACAGGACCATGCCGTTCCAGTTGCGGCGCAGCCAGTCGCCCACCTGCGCGACCTGCAACCAGCGCGCGCCCATGTCCATGACGCCGCCGCCGCTGTCGCCGCGCGCCAGGCGGTCCTCCAGCGTGTCGCGGATGCGCTCGGGCGCCACCGCCGCGGTCGGATCGACGCGGGTCCAGCCACGCTGCGGCAGCCACACTTCGGCCCAGGCGTGCGCATCCATCCTGCGCACCAGCCAGTAGTCGCCATACCGGTTGCGGGTGCCGCCGGCATAGCCGGTGACCACGCGCGCGGGAATGCCGGCACCGCGCATCAGCACCACGAAGGCCGAGCTGAAGTGTTCGCAGAAGCCGGCCTTCCAGTCGAACAGGAATTCGTCGGCGCTGTGCCGGCCGGGCAGCGGCGTGCTCAGGGTGTAGCTGAAATCGCGGCCGATCCATTGCATCGCGCGCTGGACGATGGCCGCGTCGTCGTCGCCGGCGTCCTGCCGCCACTGCCGCGCCAGCGCCAGCGTGCGCGGATTGAAGCCGGCGGGCAGCTGCAGCGCCTGCTGGCGCAGGGCGGGTGGCAGCTCCGGCTGGAAGCGCGCCGGCGGCGAGGAGCGTAGACGCCAACGCGTGAGCGCGGTCAGCGGGCGGGCGCTCACCAGGGTGTAGTCGGCATCGAGCCAGGTGTCGTCCGGGGCGGCCAGCGGCAGGTCCAGCGCCACCAGTTCGCGCCGTTCGGTGGGCTCGTACTCGATCTGGTAATCCCATTGCGCGGGCGTGGCGGCGACCGGCGGCGGCACGGTGTGGCGCTGGCTTTCCAGGCGTGTCCAGGTGCGCCCGTCGAAGCGGGTCAGCACCGGCCCGCGCCAGTAGCGCTGCTCGGGTGCAGGTGCGGCGCCGGCGAACTGCACGCGCAGGGCCGGACTGTCGTCGGCCATCAGGTCCAGCCACTGCCCCGGCGCCATCGTGTCCGACAGGCCGGGCTGTCCCACGACCCGCTCCGGAATGCCCCACAACGGCGTCGGCAGGCGCGGCAGCAGCCAGAACGCGGACAACGCCAGTGGCAATGCCACCGCCAGCAGCCGGCCGACCGTGCGCAGTTGGAGGGCGACCGGCTGCGGCGTAGTACCGGTCTCGGCGTCGGTCAGGCGCTGCAGGCCGAGCAGGGCGCAGGCCACCGCCGCCAGCGCCAGCAGCAGGGTGACCGGCCCCTGGTCGAGCAGGAAGGCGGCGAACGGCGCGAACAGGGCGAAGCCGAGCAGGCTGCGCGCGTCGCGCAGGGTGCGCAGTTCGCTGGACTTGATCGCCAGCATCGCCGCCAGCAGCGCGCAGCCGGTGTCGCGGCCGGGCGAGGCGCCCATCTGCCAGTAGATCGCCGCCAGCATGGTGGCGACCAGCAGCAGGCGCAGCGGCAGCGGGACCAGGCGCCGCCACGACAGCGCCGCCACCAGCAGCGCCGCGGCGGCGAACACGCCGGCCAGCATGCGGGGCAACTGCAGCAGCAGCGGCAACAGCGCCAGCGCGGTGGTCAGCAACGCCCAGCCGCGCGCGCCCGGATTGAGCGGAGGCGCGGCGCGGTCGTCCATGGCGCATATGCCGGTGCGCCGGCCCTTGCGCGGCTGTGCCATGGAAAACGGCTGTCCTGTCGTTTTTTTCATGCGTCGGGCATCAGCGCCAGCGCGCGCAGGCACTGGTGGCGGTGGCTGTCGCCGACGTCCGGCCCCATGACCGGCTGGCCCGGCAGCAGCAGGCGGTAGCGACGGCCCTCGCGTTCGGCCTCCTCCACCCAGCGCGCCAGCCGGGCGATGCGGCGTTCGTGCGGCAACGGGCCGAGCGCGTGCCAGTCCAGCAGCAGTTCGGTGCCAGCGGGGCGTTCGTACTCGCGCACCAGCAGCGTGTCGCGGCGGGCGGAATGCTTCCAGGCGATGGTGCGGCGGGCATCGCCGTGCCGGTACGGGCGCAGTTGCTGCAGTTCGTCGCCGAGCGGGTGTTGGCGGGTGCGCAGCGAGGCGCTGCCGGTGTCAGGCAGGGGTGGGGCATTGGCCTCGGGCGCCGGATAGACCAGCACCGGCGGCGCCGGCCACACCCAGCTCCAGGCGCGCACCAGTCCCAGCGGCTGGGTGGTGGACAGGCGGATCCGTTGCAGGTCCAGCCAGCCGCGCCGGACGGTGGGCAGCCACAGGTCGACCTCGATGCCGTCGGTATCCACCAGATCGGCCCTGGCGGCGGCCGGGCCATGGGCCAGGCGCAGCCCGCGGCGCGGTCGGCGGTCGTCGCGGGCCAGCGCCAGCCGCAGCCGCAGCGGCATGCCAGCGGCGACCGGTTCGGCCGACACGGCCTCCATGCGCAGCCCGGACAGCTGCAGGTGGGCCTGCAGTGCGCTGGCCAGCGCCGTGGCCGCCAGCAGCAGCGCCAGCAGCAGCGCCGGGTTGTTGTTGTAGTTCAGCGCGCCCAGCAGCATCGTCGCCAGCAGCGCGCCCAGGAACAGGCCGAACCCGGTGGGCAGGACGTAGATGCGATGGCGGTCGAGCGCGACCGGCAGCGGCTCGGGCCGGCGCGGGCGCGCCAGCCATTGCAGGGCCTGCAGGCGGGAACGCAGACCGCCGGCCATGTCAGTCGACCTGGACGCCATGCAGGATGGTGCCGGCCAGCGCCGCTCCCGACGATGCCTCCGCCTCGGCGACGAGCCGGTGCCCGGCCACGGCGACGAACAGCGCCTGCACGTCCTCCGGCAGCACGTGTTCCCTGCCGGCGAGCAGCGCGTGCGCCTTGGCCGCGCGCAGCAGCGCGATGCCGGCGCGCGGCGACAGGCCGACGCGCACGCCGGGTTGCTGGCGGCTGCGCGCCATCAGGCGCTGCACGTAGTCGATCAGCGCGTCGCTGGCGTGGACCTGCTCGACCGCCGTGCGCAGGTCGCGGATGTCCTGTTCGTCCAGGCTGGGCAGCGTCTGCGCGATCAGTTCGCGGCGGCTGGTGCCGGCCAGCAGCGCGCGTTCGGCGCCGGCGTCCGGGTAGCCGAGGGTGAGCCGCAGCAGGAAGCGGTCCAGCTGCGAATCCGGCAACGGGAAGGTGCCCGACATGTCCACCGGGTTCTGCGTGGCGATCACGAAGAACGGATCGGGCAGCGCGTGGGTGGTGCCGTCCAGCGTCACCTGCTGTTCGGCCATGGCTTCCAGCAGCGCGCTCTGCGTGCGCGGCGGCGCGCGGTTGATCTCGTCGGCCAGCAGCACGTTGCTGAACACCGGGCCCGGATGGAAGCGGAAGCCGCGGCTTTCGGCCTCGTAGATGGAGACGCCCAGCACGTCGGCGGGCAGCAGGTCGGAGGTGAACTGCACGCGCTGGAACTGCAGTCCGAGCGTGGACGCCATGGCGTGGGCGAGCGTGGTCTTGCCCAGCCCGGGCAGGTCCTCGATCAGCAGATGCCCGCCGGAAAGCAGCGCCACGAAGGCCAGCCGCACCTCGGAGGTCTTGCCCAGCAGCAGGGCGTTGACCTGGTCCTGCGCCTGTTGCAGGGCCTTGAACACGACATCGGTTAGCATTCTTCGCGGCGGCATTGGAACCATGGTCGTCTCGGATCAGGGGTCGAGGGGAGTGTAAGCGGCAATGCAGGCGGGACAGCGGGCACGCAATGTATTCGTCGTGCTTTGGGTTGCGGTCACGGCGCTGAAGGCGATCGTGGCGGCGCGCCTGCCATTGTTCGTCGACGAGGCGTTCTACTGGCAGGAAGGCAGGCACCTGGCGGCCGCGTATTCGGACCTGCCGGGACTGACGGCGTGGATGACGCGGCTCGGCGTGGAACTGGCGGGCCACCATGCGTTCGGCGTGCGCCTGCCGTTCCTGCTGATGGGCGCGGCGTTGCCGTGGATGGTCGCGGGCCTGTCCAGGCGCTGGTTCGGCGCGCGTTTCGGCTGGCAGGCCGGTTCGCTCACGGTGCTGATGCCGCTCTCGGCGACGCTGGGCATCCTCGCGGTGCCGGACGTGCCCATGGCCTTCGCCGCCGTGCTCTGCCTCGATGCCGGCGCCCGCCTGCTGCGCGGCGTCGACGCCGGCAGCGCGTTGATGCTGGCAACGGGACTGCTGCTGGGAGCGTTGAGCCACTACCGCTTCATCGGCGTGATCGGGGTCGGCTTCATCGCGCTGCTGCTGCTGCCGGAAGGGCGGCGCACGCTGCGCGACGCGCGGGTGTGGATGGCGTTGACGGTCGGCGTCATCGCCTGGCTGCCGCTGCTGGCCTGGAACCTGGACAACCAGGACGCGGGCCTGAAATTCCAGCTCGTCGAGCGCCACCCGTGGGCCTTCCAGGTCAGTGGGCTGTGGTTCCTGGCGATCCAGCCGCTGCTGGTGACGCCGCTGCTGTGCCTGGCGATGTGGCAGGCGGGCGCGGCTGGCATCCGCCCGGCCCCGGCCGGCCAGCAGCGCGTGCAATGGCGCTATTTCGCGCTGGTGGGCGGCGTCTCCACGCTCGCCATCTTCCTGCTCGGGTTCTTCACGGACGTGGAGCGGATCAGTTTCCATTGGCCGTTGCCTGGCTATTTCGCCCTGCTGGTGGCGGTGCCACTGATCCTCGGCCGCTGGCCGCGCGTCTGGCGCCGGCTCGCGTGGGCGATGGCGCTGGCCGGCCTCGTCCTGGCCTTCGGCTATTACCTGGTGGCGGCGTCGCCCTTGCTGCGCGAACAACTGGCCGGCAACAAGTACTACCCGCGCAATTTCGCCGGCTGGCAACCGCTGGCCGATGCGGTGCGCGAGGAGCTGTCGGCGATGCCGCAGGACACCCGGCTGCTGGCCGGAAGCTTCAAGGTCGGCGCCGAGCTCGGGTTCCTGCGCGCGGATGCCTCCATCCCGGTGTTGCCGCATCCGCTCAACGACAAGCACGGGCGTACCGCGCAGCTGGCGCTGTGGAAGCTCGTCGACGAGGGCCGGCGGTCCGTCCCGCAGTTGCTGGTGCTGGCGCCGGGCGACCAGCGCTATCGCGACCTGCTGGAGCGCTACCACCAGGTCTGCGCGCTGGTGGGGCCGCTGCCGCCGCCGCGCGTGGTGTCCATCGATCACGGCTACCAGCGTTTCCTGTTGTTCCGGCTGCCTGCGGGCAGGCGGGAAGGCCCCTGTATCACGCCAGCCATGGCGTGGATCGACGCACCGCTTCCCGGCACGGCCGCGGCGGGCGCCGTCGAGGTGAAGGGGTGGGCGTTCAAGGACGGCGTCGGCCTGGACGCGGTGGAGGTGCTGCTGGACGGAAAGGCCGTGGCCAGAGCTGATTACGGCGCCGACTACGATGTCACCGGCTTCTGGAAAATCTCCACCGATCCGAACCATCCCCGCGTGGGTTTTTCCGCGCGCCTGGATGCAAACGTGCTGCCGCCGGGCAGGCACTGGCTGGGGCTGCGCCTGCATGGTGCCGACGGCAGCGTCGAGGACTGGTGGGAGCAGCCGCTGGACGTTCCGGAGCGCTGAGCGCGATGGCGCGCGGCGGACTCAGGGCAGGGTGAAGCCGGCTTCGCGCAGCAGCCGGCACAACGCAATCAGCGGCAGTCCGACCAGCGCGCTGGGGTCCTGGTTGTGGATCGCCTCGAACAGCGCGATGCCCAGTCCCTCGCACTTGAAGCTGCCGGCGCAGTCCAGCGGCAGTTCCGCGTCGACGTAGCGTTCGATCTCGTCCGCGCGCAGTGTGCGGAAGCGGACCCGGGTCAGGTCGACCGCCTCCAGGTGCCGTTCGCCGTTGCTCACGCAGACCGCGGTATGGAACAGCACCTCGCGGCCGGACATCGCGGCCAGTTGCGCCAGCGCGACGTCGCGGGTGCCGGGCTTGCCGAGCGGCGCGCCATCCAGTTCGGCGACCTGGTCCGAGCCGACGACCCACGCGCCGGGCTGGCGCGCGGTCACGGCGGCCGCTTTCGCCCGTGCGAGCCGGGCGGCCAGCGCGGACGGGGCCTCGCCGGCATGCGCGGTTTCCTCCACTTCCGGGCTCGCGCAGCGGAACGGAACCCGCAGCCGGGACAGCAGTTCGGCCCGGTAGCGGGAAGTGGAGGCGAGGATCAGGGCTGGCATGCGACAATACCGGGCGTGGAAGCCGCGCCGAGTCTGCGGCGCCGGTACCGTCGTGGCAATGCCGGTGCGCTGGATTTGACAGCCGGCAGGCCTGTCCTTAACATTCTGCAGCTTATGTCCGCGAACGTGCCCGAATTGCTGGATGCTTGGCGGATGGTCGCAGCGCGCAGGCGCTTCGAGGGCCGGGTGCCGCTGTCCGCACTGGCACGTCTGCAGGGACTGGTCGCCGATGCCGAAGGAGAGTGCAGCTATGCGCTGGAATTCGGCCGCGACGAGATCCTGCGGGTCGCCTATGTCGAACTGACCATCGATACCGAGCTGCCGCTGGTGTGCCAGCGCAGCATGCAGCGTTTCCTGTTGCCGGTGAACATGGTGCAGCGGCTGGGGCTGGTGCGCGACGAGGAAGAGGAACAGGCGCTTCCGCCGGATTACGAAGCGCTGCTGGTGCCGGAAGACGGCAGTCTGCGGCCGCTGGACCTGGTGGAGGACGAGCTGGTGATGGCGGTGCCGGTAGTGCCGGTGGCGCCGGGAAGCGAAGCGGTCGAGCGCGACTTCTCCGCGACCAGCGAGGAACTGGGCAAGGCCAATCCGTTTGCGGCATTGGCGGCGCTGAAGAAACAATAGCAGCCGGTTGTCGTCGGCGGCTGCGGCGAAAGCAAAACCAGTGCCGGATGCCCACATCCCGTGCACTGCAACGACGAAACGAACGAACCGAGTTTGGAGCAATCCCATGGCTGTGCAGAAATCCCGTGTTACCCCGTCCCGCCGCGGCCAGCGCCGTTCGCACGACTCGCTGAGCGCCAAGCAGCTGTCCACCGACCCGACCACCGGCGAAGTGCACCTGCGTCACCACATCACCGCCGACGGCTTCTACCGCGGCAAGAAGGTGATCACGACCAAGACCTCGGTCGTCGAAGAAGATTGATTCGCGGCGCCGGCCGCCGCCTTGCGGTGGCGGCCGGCGCACCGACTCTTCCGGGGCCGCCACCGCGCGGGCCCGCGCAACAGGAACCAGCATGAGCAAGCGGATCTACTCGAGGATCGCGGGCACCGGTAGCTATTTGCCCGAGAAGGTGTTGACCAATGAGGATCTGACCAAGATCGTCGACACCAGTGACGAGTGGATCCAGTCGCGAACGGGCATCCGCGAGCGGCACGTCGCCGCCGAAGGCGAGACCACCGGCGACCTCGGCTACAACGCCGCGCTGCGCGCGCTGGAAGCGGCCGGCATCGCGCCGTCGCAGCTGGACATGATCGTCGTGGGCACCACCACGCCGGACCTGATCTTCCCGTCCACCGCCTGCCTGATCCAGGCGCGCCTCGGCGCGGCCGGCGCGGCGGCGTTCGACGTCAACGCGGCATGTTCGGGCTTCCTGTTCGCCCTGAGCGTGGCCGACAAATTCATCCGCAGCGGCGACGCCAGGCATGTGCTGGTGATCGGTGCGGAAACCCTGACCCGCATCGTCGACTGGAACGACCGCACCACCTGCGTGCTGTTCGGCGACGGCGCCGGCGCCGTCGTGCTCAAGGCCGACGAGGACACCGGCATCCTCAGCACCCATCTGCATGCTGACGGCAGCAAGAAGGAACTGCTGTGGCACCCGGCCGGCGTCTCCACCGGCCTGGACAAGCCCGGCAAGCTGACCATGAAGGGCAACGACGTGTTCAAGTACGCCGTCAAGGCGCTGGACTCGGTCGTCGACGAGACCCTGCAGGCCAACGGCCTGGACAAGTCCGACCTGGACTGGCTGATCCCGCACCAGGCCAACCTGCGCATCATCGAAGCCACGGCCAAGCGCCTGGAGATGTCGATGGATCAGGTGGTGGTGACCGTGGACAAGCACGGCAACACCTCGGCCGGCTCGGTGCCGCTGGCGCTGGACCATGCGATCCGTTCCGGCAAGGTCGAGCGCGGCCAGCTGCTGCTGCTGGAAGCCTTCGGCGGCGGCTTCACCTGGGGTTCGGCGCTGCTGCGCTATTGATATGCCGGATAGGGCCGGGGGCATGACGCCCCCGCCGCGGCCAGCCGGCCGCCGTTTCCGGGAGATATCGTCATGGCTGAACCCATCCTCATCGAAGGGCAGCGCGCATGGCTCAAGCATTATGGTGAAGGCAGCCGGGCATTGGCCCTGGGGCTGCTGAATTTCGTTGCCCGCCGTTTCCAGCTCGATGCCCTGCGGCCGCCGCCGCACCGTGGCGGCGCCCAGGCGCGCGAGATCGAGGCGCGGCGCCTGGACGAACTCAAGGCGCAGGGCATCCATGTTCCCGACGTGATCGGACAGGGCCGGGCCGCGCTCGTGCTCGAGCATACCGGCGCTTCGTTCAATACCTGCCTGCGGCAAGCCGATGCGGCCGGGTGCGACCGCCTGGTGGCCGCGGCCATCGACGCCATCGCGCAGGCGCACCGCCGCGGCGCTTATTTCGGCCAGCCGCTGCCGCGCAACATGACCTGGGACGGGCAGCGCGTGGGCTTCATCGATTTCGAGGAAGACCCGCTGGAGGTCATGGACCTCGGGCAGGCCCAGGCGCGCGACTGGCTGATGTTCGGCTACGGCGTGGCCAAGTACTACGAGGAACGGCCGCAGGTGCTCGAGGCGCTGCTGGCGGAGGCGATGGAAGGCGCGGAACGGCCGGTGGTCGCCCATGCCCATGAAGTGACCGGCCGGCTGCAGCGCCTAGCCCGCCTGCTGCTGCGCGCCGGCAAGTCCGGACGCGCCCTGGCCCACGCCATCGTCGTGCTGCACGCGGCCACCACCTTCGGCTTCGTCGCGCTGCTGGTGCTGTCGGTGGACTGGCTGGCCGACGGCGAGCTGGACCTGCTGGACCTGTTCACCTGAGCATGGCGGGGCCGCGTTGCATACGCGGCAGTACAGACGGGCAGGGGCATTCACGCTTATGATGCGCCGCTTCGATTCATGCAGCAGATGATCGCGTGACTGATTCCCGACTCGCTTTCGTATTCCCCGGCCAGGGTTCCCAGTCGCTGGGCATGCTGGCCGAACTGTCCGAACTGCACCCGCAGGTCCGCGATACCTTCGCCGAAGCGTCCGAAGGCGCGGGCGTCGACCTGTGGGCGCTGTCGCAGGGCGGCCCGGAAGAGCAGCTCAACCGCACCGAGTACACCCAGCCGGCACTGCTGGCCGCGGGCATCGCGGTATGGCGGCTGTGGAACGCGCAGGGCGGCGCGAAGCCGGCGCTGCTGGCCGGGCACAGCCTGGGCGAGTACACCGCGCTGGTCGCTGCCGGCGCGCTGTCGCTGCGCGACGGCGCGCACCTGGTGCGCCTGCGCGGCCAGTTGATGCAGGAAGCCGCGCCGGCCGGCGTCGGCGCGATGGCCGCGGTGCTCGGCGCCGAGGACGCGCTGGTGCAGGAGGTCTGCGTACAGGCCAGCGGCAGCCAGGTGGTGGTGCCGGCCAATTTCAATTCCCCGGGCCAGATCGTGATCGGCGGCGACGCCGCGGCGGTGGACCGCGCGCTGGCGCTGCTGGCCGAGAAGGGCGTGCGCAAGGCGGTCAAGCTGGCCGTGAGCGTGCCCTCGCATACCCCGCTGATGCGCGAGGCCGCCAACCGCCTGGCCGAGGCCATGGCCGGGCTGGACTGGCGCCAGCCGGCGCTGCCGGTGGTGCAGAACGTCAATGCGCAGGCGTATGCAAGCGTCGATGCCATCCGCGACGCGCTGGTGCGGCAGCTGTACCTGCCGGTGCAGTGGACCGGCTGCGTGCAGGCGTTGGCCGCGCGCGGCGCCAGCCGCGTGGCCGAATGCGGCCCGGGCAAGGTGCTGACCGGCCTGGTCAAGCGCATCGACAAGAGCCTGGACGGCCGTTCGCTCGCCACCCCGGCCGATTTCGCCGGCGCGCTGGAAGAGTGGGCCGCCTGACCCCTACGATACGGCCGGTGCGCGCATCCGCGCCCGGCCCCGACCTGCAGCCGCGATGCGCGGCGCATCACGAGGAAACCGCATGAGCAAGCCATTGCAGGGTGAAATCGCGCTCGTCACCGGCGCCAGCCGTGGCATCGGCGCCGCCATCGCCGACGAGCTGGCCGCGCAGGGCGCGACCGTCATCGGCACCGCCACCACCGAGTCCGGCGCCGCCGCCATCGGCGCGCGCCTGGCCGCGCAGGGCGGCCACGGCCGCGCGCTCAACGTCACCGAGCCGGGCGCGGTCGAAGCGCTGATCGACGCGGTGGGCAAGGAGTTCGGCGCCATCACCATCCTGGTGAACAACGCCGGCATCACCCGCGACAACCTGCTGATGCGCATGAAGGACGAGGACTGGCAGGCCATCCTCGACACCAACCTGACCAGCGTCTACCGCACTTCCAAGGCAGTGATGCGCGGCATGATGAAGGCGCGCAAGGGCCGCATCGTCAACATCGCCTCGGTGATCGGCGTGACCGGCAACGCCGGGCAGGCCAACTACGCCGCGGCCAAGGCCGGCATCATCGCGTTCTCCAAGTCGCTGGCCAAGGAAATCGGCAGCCGCGGCGTCACGGTGAATGTCGTGGCGCCGGGCTTCATCGATACCGACATGACCAAGGACCTGCCCGAGGACGCCAAGACCGCGATGCTCGGCCAGATCGCGCTCGGCCGCCTCGGCGAGCCGGTGGACATCGCCCGCGCGGTGGCGTTCCTGGCCGGCCCGTCGGCCGGCTACATCACCGGCGAAACCCTCCACGTGAACGGCGGCATGTACATGCCGTAAGCGTGCGGCGCAGGGACTGCGCCCAAGTGGTTGATCGCCGTGGCTTTTTGCCAGAATGCAAGGCCCCGGCGCTTTCCACTACACTATCCCACGGCCATCGCTTCCGATGGCGCCTTTTGAACCACTACTCCATCTGGAGCGATATCCAATGAGCACCATCGAAGAACGCGTCAAGAAAATCGTCGTCGAACAGCTTGGCGTCAAGGAAGAGGAAGTCACCAACAGCGCATCGTTCGTCGATGACCTGGGCGCTGACTCGCTGGACACCGTCGAGCTGGTGATGGCGCTGGAAGAAGAGTTCGAGTGCGAGATCCCGGACGAAGAAGCCGAGAAGATCAGCACCGTGCAGGCTGCCATCGATTACATCAAGGCCCACGTCAAGGCCTGATGACCGGCGGCTGGTGCGTGGCGGCGGCAGGACCGCCCGCCGCGCACGGCAAGCCCATGGGGCCGCGACAGCGGCCCCATCCAATTCAGGTGTCGGCCGCGGCCGCGGCGCGATCCCGTTGAAGTCCGAAACCGGGCCGCGAGCGGCCACGTGCATCCGAGCGTCCCCCGCGCCATACCCGCATCGAGCTATCGGGTCAGGAGAAACCGCAATGAAGCGTCGCGTCGTCGTTACCGGCCTGGGCATGGTCTCGCCCCTGGGCAATGATCTGGCCACCAGCTGGCAGGGCATCATCGAAGGCCGTTCCGGCATCGGTCCGCTGACCCACATCGCCGACGCCTACCTGGAACGCTTCACCACCAAGATCGCAGGTGAGGTCAAGGAGTTCGACATCACCGCCGACAACGAACAGTTCGGCAAGTACCGGGTCAGCGGCAAGGACGCCAAGAAGATGGACCCGTTCATCCATTACGGCCTGGGTGCGGCGTTCATGGCCCTGCACGATTCGGGCCTGGAGATCACCGAGGCTAACGCCGAGCGCGTCGGCGCCATCGTCGGCGCCGGCATCGGCGGCCTGCTGGGCATCGAGGAACAGACCATCGAGTTCCACGAGGGCAGGAAGATCTCGCCCTTCTACGTGCCCAAGACCATCATCAACATGCTGCCGGGCCAGCTGAGCATCATCGCCGGCCTGAAGGGACCATCGTTTTCGGCGGTCTCGGCCTGCGCCACCTCCAACCATTCCATCGGCACCGCCATGCGCATGATCCAGTACGGCGACGCGGACGTGATGGTGGTCGGCGGCGCCGAGCGCGGTTCCTCGCCGACCGCCGTGGGCGGCTTCTGCGCGATGAAGGCCATGTCCACCCGCAACGACGACCCGACCCGCGCCTCGCGGCCGTGGGACAAGGACCGCGACGGCTTCGTGCTGGGCGACGGCGCCGGCATCCTGATCCTCGAGGAATACGAGCACGCCAAGGCGCGCGGGGCGAAGATCTACTGCGAACTGGCCGGTTTCGGCGCCAGTTCCGACGCCTACCACATGACCGCGCCGAGCGAGAACGGCGAGGGCGCCGCGCGCTGCATGGTCGCGGCGATGAAGGACGCCGGCGTCACCCCGGAACAGGTGGGTTACCTCAACGCGCACGGTACCTCCACGCCGCTGGGCGACCTGGGCGAGACCATGGCGATGAAGACCGCCTTCGGCGATCACGCCTACAAGATGATGGTCAGCTCCACCAAGTCGATGACCGGCCACCTGCTCGGCGCCGCGGGCGGTGTGGAAGCCATCTTCTCGGTGCTGGCGCTGCGCGACGACGTGATCCCGCCGACCATCAACCTGGACGAGCCGGGCGAAGGCTGCGACCTGGACTACGTGCCCAACGTCGCGCGCCAGGCCAAGGTGGACGTGGTGATGTCCAACGGCTTCGGCTTCGGCGGCACCAACGGCACGCTGGTGTTCAAGCGCGTCTGACGCCGTTGGCCCCTCTTCCTGCGGGAGAGGGGTTGGGGTGAGGGGCCGCGGCAGTCCAGACGGTTCGGACATCACTGGCCCCGTTCGCTCCCTCATCCGCCCCTTCGGGGCACCTGCATTCGGCACATCCCTGTGCCTCACCCTCCGGGCGGCTTCGCCGTGCAGCCCGGCAATCCTGCCGGACTGTCTCCCACCGGGAGAACGGCTGGCTCTCCTGGACTCTCCTGGGGCGATGATGCACCTGTTCCCCCTGCACGCCGACACCGACCTGCTGGCGCTGCACCGGCTCGCCCCGCGGCGCTATCCGCTGCTGCTCGAATCCACCGCCGCCGGCCGGCAGGGGCGTTGGGACCTGCTGCTGATCGCCGATGGCGGACAGCTGCGGCTGGACGCCGCCGGCCAGGTGCGGCGCGAGGACGGCACGCCGGTCGAAGGCCGCTTCCTCGACGCACTGGACCGCGACTGGCAGGCGCTGCGCACCGCGCGCGATCCGGCCGATGCCGATGTTCCGTTCCGCGGCGGCTGGGCGCTGCTGCTCGACTACGAACTTGCCGGACAGGTCGAACCTGTACTGCGGCTGCCGCACCGCACCGACGGCCTGCCGCCGGCACTGGCCCTGCGCTGTCCGGCTGCGGTGCTGCGCGACCACGAGAGCGGGCGGTGCATGGCGGTGGCCGAAGACGGCCATGACGCGTTGCTCGAGCAGCTCGAGCGGGATATGCAGGAATCGCGGCATCTGCCGGCGCTGCCGGCATGGCAGCCGCCGCTGGCGGTGGACGAGGATCCCGACGGACAGTTCATCGACGGTGTGCGCCGGGTGATCGACTACCTGTATGCCGGCGACGTGTTCCAGGTCAACCTGTCGCGCCGTTGGCAGGCGCGTTTCGCGCGTCCGCCGGAGCCGGCAGCGCTGTACGCGCGCCTGCGCCAGGCCAATCCGGCGCCGTTCGCCGGGCTGTTCGACGCGGCCGGGCGCGCGGTGGTCAGTTCTTCGCCGGAGCGGCTGGTCTCGGTGGAGGGCGACCTGGTGCAGACCCGGCCGATCGCCGGCACGCGCCCGCGTTTCGAGGGCGACGACGATGCCGCGCGCATCCGCGAGCTCGTGGGCCATCCCAAGGAACGCGCCGAGCACGTGATGCTGATCGACCTGGAGCGCAACGACCTGGGCCGCATCGCGGTGCCGGGCAGCGTCGAGGTGGACGAGCTGATGACGGTCGAAAGCTACGCCCACGTGCACCACATCGTCAGCAATGTGCGCGCGCGGCTGCGGCCGGAGGCGACGCCCGGGCAGGTAATCGCGGCGACGTTCCCCGGCGGCACCATCACCGGCTGCCCCAAAGTGCGCTGCATGGAGATCATCGCCGAGCTCGAGCAGACCGCGCGCGGCGCCTACACCGGCGCCTTCGGCTGGCTCAACCGCGACGGCGACATGGACCTGAACATCCTGATCCGCACCGCCGAGGTGCAGGGCGATACGGTCCGGTTCCGCACGGGCGCAGGCATCGTGGTCGATTCCGACCCATCCCGCGAACTGGACGAGACCCGCGCCAAGGCGCGCGGCCTGCTGCGCGCGCTGTAGCCGGCGCGCGCATCGGTTTGTCGCCGCCCTCCCTGGCGGCACCCCTTCGGGCCATCGGCAGGCGATGTCAGGGATCGTTCCGGCGATTCCTTTGTTGCCGCCATCCCTGGCGGCAACCCTTCGGGCCATCGGCAAGCGATGTCAGGAATCGCTCCGGCGATTCCTTTGTCGCCGCCCTCCCTGGCGGCGACCCTTTGGGCTATCGGCAGGCGATGTCAGGGATCGTTCCGGCGATTCCTTTGGCGGGTGCGAGGCGGTGCGCGGTATCCTGCGCGGCAGGATCGGACTTCGAGGTAATCCATGGCGCGAGCCAAACGCGGCTGTCTTCTGGTGGTGCTGATGCTGCTGCTGGTCGTGGCGGGAATCGCCGCCGGCGTGGGCGGCTGGTTCTACTACCGGCAGGTGCAGTTTGCCGATGTGCGGCTCACGCCGAACCAGGAGAGCGTCGTGGTCGCCCGCGGCGACGGTTTCAACGCCGTGCTCGGCAAACTGCGCCAGGCCGGCATTGGGGAAGGCAGGAACTACCAGTGGCAGCTGCTGGCGCGTCAGCTCGACGCCGCCGGCAAGCTCAAGGTCGGCGAGTACGCGCTGGACGACACGCTCACCCCGCGCGAGCTGCTGCTGCGCATGCGCCAAGGCAAGGTGCTGCAGCACCGCGTGACCATCGTCGAAGGCTGGAACATCCGCCAGCTGCGCGCCGCGCTGCGTCGTGCCGAGCCGCTGCTGCACGAGACCGACGCGCTGGACGACGCCGAACTGATGCGCCGCCTCGGCTTCCCCGACCAGCACCCGGAAGGCCGCTTCCTGCCGGAGACCTACGTCTACCAGCGCGGCGACAGCGATCTCGACGTGCTCGGGCGCGCCCACGCGGCGATGGAAAAGGAACTGGCCGCTGCCTGGGCCGCGCGCGGCGACGACCTGCCGCTGGCCTCGCCCTACGAACTGCTGATCCTGGCGTCGATCGTGGAGAAGGAGACCGGCCTGGCCGCCGAGCGGCCGCAGATCGCCGGCGTGTTCGCGCGCCGCCTGAAGCTGGGCATGCGCCTGCAGACCGACCCGACCGTGATCTACGGCATCGGCAGCGCCTACGACGGCAACATCCGCAAGGTGCACCTGACCACGGACACGCCGTACAACACCTACACCCGCGCCGGCCTGCCGCCCACGCCCATCGCCTTGCCCGGCAGGGACGCGCTGGCCGCCGCCGCGCAGCCGGCGCCGGGCGACGCGCTGTACTTCGTCGCGGTCGGCGACGGCAGCGGCGCGCACGTTTTTTCCGCGACCTACGCCGAGCACAACGCCGCCGTTGCGCGCTACCTGCGCCAGCTGCGCGAGAACCGCGCGCCGGAGGTACGGCAGTGAGCGAGGGTTTCGCCCCCTGGCAGCAGCGCGCCTACGAGCAGACGGTGGCGGCGCTGGACGCCGGCCGCCTCGGCCACGGCCTGCTGCTGTGCGGACCGGCCGGCATGGGCAAGCGCGAAGTGGCGATGGCGCTGGCGCGCCACGTGCTGGATAACGGCGTGGACGCGGCCGCGCGCGCGCGCAACGCCCAGCTGATCGCCGCCGGCACCCACCCGGACCTGCAGGTGGTCTCCTTCATCCCGAACAAGACCGGCGACAAGCTGCGCACCGAGATCGTGATCGAGCAGGTGCGCGAGATCTCGCAGAAGCTGGCGCTGACGCCGCAGTACGGCGTGGCCCAGGTGGTGGTCGTCGACCCGGCCGACGCGATCAACCGCGCCGCCTGCAACGCGTTGCTCAAGACGCTGGAAGAGCCGGCGCCCGGCCGCTACCTGTGGCTGGTCAGCGCCGATCCGGCGCGCCTGCCGCAGACCATCCGCAGCCGTTGCCAGCGGCTGGAATTCCGTCTGCCGCCGCGCGAGGAAGCGCTGGCCTGGCTGCAGCGCCGCGGCCACGACGAGAACGCGGCGCGCGAGGCGCTCGATGCCGCGCGCGGCCATCCCGGCCTGGCCGACCGCTGGCTGCAGGGCGAGGGCATGGTGCTGCGCCGCCAGGTCGCCGAAGAGCTGGACAGGCTCGCCGCCGGCCGCGTCGGCGCAGTGGAACTGGCGCAGCGCTGGAGCGGCGACGAACACGCCGACCTGCGCCTGCGCCACGCCGCCGACCTGGCCCTGCGCCGGGCCGGCGACGGCTTGACCGACCCGAATCGATTGAACAAGCTGGCGGCCTGGTTCGATGCGGCCAACCGCACCCGCGACCTGCTGCGCACCACGGTGCGCGCCGATCTGGCCGTGGTGGAACTGCTGCTGGCCTGGACAGCAGCCAACCCGGCGCCATCCAAAGGAAGCATCCGATGAGTGCGACGAACGCCCGCCAGGGCATCCTTTCCCTGGCGGTCAAGGACAAGGCGGCGCTGTACAGCGCCTACATGCCGTTCGTGAAGAACGGCGGCGTGTTCGTGCCCACGCCCAAGCGCTATTTCCTGGGCGACGAGGTGTTCCTGCTGTTGACCCTGCCCGATTCCAGCGAACGCCTGCCGGTAGCGGGCAAGGTCGTCTGGGTCACGCCGCTGGGCGCGCAGGGCAACCGCCAGGCCGGCATCGGCGTGCAGCTGGCCGACGGCGTCGATGGCGAATCGATCCGCAGCCGGATCGAGACGCTGCTGGCCGGCACCGCCGGCTCGGACAAGCCGACCCAGACCATGTGAGCCATCCGGCGTGCGCCGGAAGGCCCGGAAAGCCAGCAGGGATGCCGCCATCGGCATGTCCGCGGCCGCTACCGGAAGGGATCGCAGAAAGTTGCTTCGATCCGTTGACGTCGTCGCGATTGCCCCTATAATGAGCGGCTCGCAACACGGGCGGTTAGCTCAGCGGTAGAGCATTGCCTTCACACGGCAAGGGTCGCAGGTTCGAACCCTGCACCGCCCACCAAGCGAAGAAAAAGCCGGCCCCATGGCCGGTTTTTTTGTGCCCGCCATCTCCGTGGCGGTCACCCTTCGGGCCATCGACAGGCGATGTCGAAAACCGCTCCCGGCGGTTTTTTTGTGCCTGTTTCCATGAAGGAAGCCGGTGCCGCCGGCAGGCCGGGCGAGGCGTCGCCCGTGCGCGTTTATGCCTCCGGTCCGGGGCGATCCTGCGGGTAGGCCTTCGCGGTGGCGGGGCAGGCTTCACTCGGCTTTCGGCGGCCTGCACGCTATCGTTGCGCGGCCGGGAAGGCGCAACGGAAGGGAGCGATCGCGATGGCATCGGAAGTCGATGCGGCAAACCGGAAGGGAAGGGTCGGCCGTGGCCGTGCGTCGTGCGTATCGGCCGGATGCGGGGGCGGGCTTGGCGATCACTGACTTGGGCGGTCCGCGCAGGCTCCTGCGCCGGGTCGGCGGCTTCGCGCTGGTGCTGGCCTGCCTGGCGGCGGGCATCTGGGGCGGGCTGGCCCTGTGGTTCCAGTTTCCCGGCAATGCCGTCGCCAAGGGCGTGGCGATCCTTGTCTGGTGCGTGCCCTGCATGCTGGCGCTGCGCGTCGGTTTGGCGTGGAAACCGCACTGGCGTTCGTTCGCGGTATTCGCCGCGTGTTTCGTCCTGCTGCTGGGCTGGTGGACGACGATCCGGCCGGCGCAGGACCGGCAGTGGGCCGACGACGTCGCCCAGCCGCTGCATGCCCGCATCGAGGGCGACCGTCTGCTGCTGGACAACGTGCGCGATTTCCACTGGCGCACGGAGGACGACTACGACATCCGCTGGGAACGGCGCGAGTACGACCTGTCGCAGGTGCGTTCGGTCGACCTGATCCTTTCCTACTGGATGGGGCCGGCGATCGCGCACACGCTGGTCTCCTTCGGTTTCGCCGACGGCCGGCAACTGGTGTTCTCGCTGGAGATCCGCAAGGAGCGCGGCGAATCGTTCTCGGCGCTGGGCGGCTTCTTCCGCAGGTTCGAGGCGGTGCTGGTGGCCGCCGACGAGCGCGACATCGTGCAGGTACGCACCAGCGTGCGCGGCGAGGACGTCTACCTGTACCGCCTGCATGGGCTCACCCGTGGCGACATGCGCGAACTGCTGCGCTTCTACGTCGGGCAGGCGCAGGCGCTGGAACGCGCGCCGGCGTTCTACAACACGCTGACCAGCAACTGCACCACGGTGGTCTTCGCGCTGATGCGGCGGATCGTGCCGGCCTTGCCGCTGGACTACCGCCTGCTGCTGTCCGGCTATCTGGCCCGGTACGCGGCCGACGTGGGCGGGCTGACGCCGGGCGTGCCGTACGCGCAGCTGCACGAGCGCGGCCGCATCACCCTGCGCGCGCGCGCGGCGGGCGATACGGACGATTTTTCCCGGCGGATCCGCGAAGGCGTCCCCGGCATTGCCGAGGGAGGCGCTCCATGATGCAGGGACTGCAGGCGCGTCTGCGCCGCTGCCTGGTTCCGCTGTTCGCCGCCTCGCTGCTGCTGTCCAGCGGCTGCGCGATGGTGAAGATCAAGCAGGTCACGCCGGCCGACTACGCGATGCTCAAGCGCGACGACGTGCTCAACAGCGGGCGCCTGAGCGCGCTGTCGCGGGAATCGCTGAGCGTGATCGGCCTGACCCCGGGGCAATGCGCGAAGGACCTGCACGCGTGCCGGCGGACGGTCGCCGACATCGACGGCCTGCCGACCGAGCAGCGGCTGTCCACGCTGGCCGAACTGTGGATGCAGGAAGCGCTGGCCCTGGCCCCGAAGGCCAGGATGGGCGAGCCGGCGGCGCTGTCCGATGCCGCGCTCGATGCCTGGCTGGAAACCGCGCGCTATTCCTACGCCTACCTGTTCTTCAGCGGCCGCACGCCGGCCGAGCGCGCGCTGGAGGACCGGCTCACCCAGGTGCGCGACTACTACAACTACGCGGCCGAACAGACCGCGGCGGTGGTGTTCCAGCAGGTCCGCGCACGCGCGCTGGAAGGCGCCGACTACCGCAGCCCGGTGCAGGTGGGGCGCTGGACCATCCGCTCCGATTTCGACCGGCTGCCGTTGAACGGCATTCCGCGACAGCTGGTGGCGGCGGCCTCGGTGAGCTTCGCCGGCCTGCGCAGCACCTATCGCCGTGACGGCTTCGGTGCCGAACTGGTGGTGGTGATGGACGCGCCCCCGCTGGCGATCCCGGTGGAGGGCGGCAGCGCGGCGGCGTCGTCGCCGGTGTTCAGCGAGATGCCGGCGGTCAACGCCACCGCCCTGCTGCGGTTCGGCGGGACCACGCTGGACGAGGTGCTGGCCACGCGCGACATCGGCCTGGAAGCGTGGCCGGCCGACGCCACCGCCACCCTCCAGCTGCAGGGCCAGCAGGTGCCGCTGGCGGCCAACTTCACCGCGGCCTACGGCGTGTGGATGGCGCAGTCGGGGTTCGCCACCGAGTCGCTGCGGACGTTGTTCGGCCGTGGCGAAGGCATCCGCGAGCCGCACATCTACCTGATGCAGCCCTACGACCCGGACCGCCGCATCATCTTCCTGCTGCACGGCCTGGCCAGCAGCCCGGAGGCCTGGGTCAACCTCGCCAACGAGATCATGGGCGACCCGGAAATGCGCCGGAACTACCAGATATGGTCGGTCTACTACCCGACCAACGCGCCGATCGCGCTGAACCGCTATACGGTTAGCAACGCTTTCAACCAGACGCTGGACCACTTCGATCCGCATCGCAGCGCACCGGCGAGCCACGACATGGTGTTCATCGGCCACAGCATGGGCGGGGTGATCGCGCGGCTGATGCTCAGCGACTCGGGCGACACGTTGTGGAACGGCGCGGTGGAGCGCTTCAACCTGCACGGCGAGCGGCTGCGGCGGGTCGAGGCCCGGCTCGGTCCGCTGGCGCGCTTCTCGCCGCAGCCCGACGTCGGGCGCGCGATCTTCATCGCCTCGCCGCACCGGGGCACCAACATCGCCGGCGACCGCCTCGGCCGCCTGATCGGCAAGCTGGTGCGCCTGCCGCTGACCATCCTGGGCAAGTTCGAGGACGTGTTCTTGGCCATGCAGGACGCCGGCGAGCCCGGCGGCAAGCCCAAGGCGCCGCGCATCGGCAACAGCATCGACAACCTCAAGGCCAGCGACCCGTTCATCCTTGCCTCGTCGGCGCTGCCGATGGCGCCGGGGGTGAAGTACCACTCGATCATCGCCAGGCGCAAGGCGGAAGGAGAACTGGCCGACTCCGACGACGGCCTGGTGCCTTACTGGAGCGCGCACCTGGACAACGTGCTGTCGGAGAAGGTGATCGTCTCCGGGCACAGCGTGCAGGAAACGCCGGAGGCCGTGCTCGAAGTGCGGCGCATCCTGCACGAGGACCTGCGCGCGCACCAGGCCGGCGCGCACCGCTGAAAGACGGTGGCCGCCGGATGCCGGCGGGGTATGGTCCAGCGGTTGCCGCGACGAACGGTCCTCCTGCCCGCGCTCTGTGCCAGGAACGGATCGGCGGTCTCACCGCCCGCGGGAAAGCCGGGCGGCGCGGACAGGGCGCGCGTTACCGGCATCGGATGAAGGGCGACCGTTTCAGCCGTCGCGCGCGAGCTCGCGTCCGCGTCGCGCGGCGGCAGCCACCGCGTCGCCCACCAGCTGGTGGAAGCCGCCGTCGGCCAGCGTTTCCAGCGCGGCCTGGGTGGTGCCGTTGGGCGAGGTGACGGCCTGGCGCAGGGCGCCTGCGCCCTGTCCGCTCTCGGCGAGCATGCGCGCCGCGCCGAGCACGGTCTGCACCACCATCTGCCGCGCGGCATCGTCGGCCAGGCCCTGCGCGCGCGCCGCGTCCTCCATCGCCTCGGCCAGCGCGAATACATAGGCCGGGCCGCTGCCGGATACCGCGGTGACCGCGTCCATCAACGCCTCGTCGTCGATCCAGCGGGTCTGCCCGGCGCCGGCGAGGATGGCCTGCGCGGCCTGGCGGTCGGAATCGCCCACCTCGGCGCCGGCGTACAGCCCGGTCATGCCGGCACCCAGCAGCGCGGGGGTGTTGGGCATGGCGCGGACCAGCACGGCGCCCGCGCCCAGCCAGTCGCGCAGGGCGGCGGTGGTGATGCCGGCGGCGATGGATACCACCAGCGTCCCGGCCGCCAGCCGCGGCGCCAGTTCGGCGCAGACGGCGGCCATCACCTGCGGCTTGACCGCCAGCACCACGACCCGCGCGTCCAGCGCCGCCGCGGCGATCGAGCCGGCGGTGCGCACGCCGTGTTCCTGCTGCAGGGTCTGGCGCAGGGCGACCTGGGGTTCCACGACTTCGATCGCGGCGGCGGGCACGCCGGCCCGGGTCACCCCGGCGATCAGGCTGCGCGCCATGTTGCCCCCGCCGACGAAGGCGATGCCGGAAGGAAGGGGGGAGGTGTCGTGGTTGCCGTTCATGGGAGCCTCGGTTGCGATGTTGGCCAGTGTCCCGGGGGCTTGGCCGAAGGGCCGCCCCGGCCTGCGGACAGTGTAGCCAGCGGGGAGGGCGACGGGCCGCCGGCGGCCGTTTCCGCCCCGCGTCCGCGGCGCCGCACCCGGGGCCGGGGAACCGTTGTGACGCGCTGCCGGCATCCGGCGGACGCGGATCGACCTCTTACGCCGGAGGGCTATACTGCGCGGCAGGGGAAACACCTTCCATCCATCCGCAACCTCGGGGAAACGCAGCGCATGGACATCGCTGAACTTCTGGCGTTCTCGGTCAAGAACAAGGCCTCGGACCTGCACCTGTCCGCCGGCCTGCCGCCGATGATCCGCGTCGACGGCGACGTGCGCCGCATCAACATCCCGGCCCTGGACCACAAGCAGGTCCACGCGCTGGTGTACGACATCATGTCGGACAAGCAGCGCCGCGACTACGAGGAATTCCTCGAGGTCGACTTCTCCTTCGAGATTCCCTCGCTGGCGCGCTTCCGCGTCAACGCGTTCAACCAGAACCGCGGCGCCGGCGCGGTGTTCCGCACCATTCCCTCCGAAGTGCTGACCCTGGAGGACCTGGGCTGCCCGCCGGTGTTCCGCCAGCTGATCGAGCAGCCGCAGGGGTTGATCCTGGTCACCGGCCCGACCGGCTCGGGCAAGTCGACCACGCTGGCGGCGATGGTCGACCACATCAACAAGAACGAATACGGCCACATCCTCACCGTCGAGGACCCGATCGAATTCGTGCACACCCCGCAGAAGTGCCTGATCAACCAGCGCGAGGTGCACCGCGACACGCACGGCTTCAACGAGGCCCTGCGCTCGGCGCTGCGCGAGGACCCGGACTACATCCTGGTCGGCGAACTGCGCGACCTGGAAACCATCCGCCTGGCGCTGACCGCCGCGGAAACCGGCCACCTGGTGTTCGGCACCCTGCATACCAGTTCGGCGGCCAAGACCATCGACCGCATCATCGACGTGTTCCCGGCCGGCGAGAAGCCGATGGTGCGCTCGATGCTGTCCGAGTCGCTGCGCGCGGTGATCTCCCAGGCGCTGCTGAAGAAGGTCGGCGGCGGCCGCATCGCCTCGCACGAGATCATGGTGGCCACTCCCGCGATCCGCAACCTGATCCGCGAGGACAAGGTCGCGCAGATGTACTCGGCGATCCAGACCGGCCAGCAGGTGGGCATGCAGACGCTCGACCAGAACCTGCAGGACCTGGTCAAGCGCAGCCTGATCACCCGCAATCAGGCCCGCGAGTACGCCAAGGACCGCCGCCTGTTCGAATAAGGCAGGACGCTGGCGCGGGCGACCGCGTCGCCGTCGCGCCGGCGAAGGCGTACAGTCCGTACCGGCAGCGCCGTCATCCGGGGGGAGGGCGGCGCCGGCATGCAGATCAAGGTTCCACAGGAGCCCATCATGAGCACCATCGATTTCACCTCGTTCCTCAAGCTGATGGCGCACCAGAAGGCGTCGGACCTGTTCATCACCGCCGGCATGCCGCCGTCGATGAAGGTGCACGGGCGGATCAGCCCGATCACGCAGACGCCGCTGACCCCGCAGCAGAGCCGCGACATGGTGCTCAACGTGATGACGCCGGCGCAGCGCGAGGAGTTCGAGAAGACCCACGAGTGCAACTTCGCCATCGGCCTGTCCGGCGTGGGCCGCTTCCGCGTCAGCTGCTTCTACCAGCGCAACCAGGTCGGCATGGTGCTGCGCCGGATCGAGACGCGCATCCCGACGGTGGAGGAACTGAACCTGCCGCCGGTGATCAAGACGCTGGCCATGACCAAGCGCGGCATCATCCTGTTCGTCGGCGCCACCGGCACCGGCAAGTCGACCTCGCTGGCGGCGATGATCGGCTACCGCAACCAGAACTCGACCGGGCACATCATCACCATCGAGGACCCGATCGAATTCGTGCACAAGCACGAGGGCTGCATCATCACCCAGCGCGAGGTCGGCATCGACACCGACAGCTGGGAGGCGGCGCTGAAGAACACCCTGCGCCAGGCGCCGGACGTGATCATGATCGGCGAGGTCCGCACCCGCGAGGGCATGGACCACGCCATCGCCTTCGCCGAGACCGGCCACCTGGTATTGGCCACGCTGCACGCCAACAACGCCAACCAGGCGATGGACCGCATCATCAACTTCTTCCCGGAAGACCGCCGCGGCCAACTGCTGATGGACCTCTCGCTCAACCTCAAGGGCGTGGTCGCGCAGCAGCTGGTGCCGACGCCCGACGGCAAGGGCCGCCGCGTGGCGATGGAGATCCTGCTGGGCACGCCGCTGGTGCAGGACTACATCCGCGACGGCGAGATCCACAAGCTCAAGGAGCTGATGAAGGAATCGGTGCAGCTGGGCATGAAGACCTTCGACCAGAGCCTGTTCGAGCTGTACCAGGCCGGCGAGATCAGCTACGACGACGCGCTGCGCCATGCCGATTCGCAGAACGAGGTGCGCCTGCGCATCAAGCTCTCGCAGGGCGGCGATGCCAAGACCCTGTCGCAGGGGCTGGACGGGGTGGAGATCGCCGGTACGCGCTGAGCCGCGGGGCTCCGTGCCCGCGGGCGACTGCGCTCCCTGAAGGGGTAGGCGGGCGGTCGACTGCCGGCCACTGGATAATCGACGCGGCTTCCTGCCCTGGATGTGGCGCTCCTTATGCGCCGTCGTCCGTGGCGGGAAGCCGCGTTGCTTTTTCACCACGTGCTGCTTCCACCACGTGCCGCGGTTCCGGATTTCCCGCCTCGCACCACGCGGTGCGGAAACTGATTCTTCCGTAGATCCCGATCTGCGGTGTTGCCGATCGAGAGTATGCGTGAGTGTGATGCGGTCACTCCACGGCTAGAGTCCGTGGAGTGACGGCGGTCGGCGCGTCTTTACCGTTCTCATCTCAACTGCTGGAAACCGCGAAACGGCGGAACGTAAGCCAGGCGCTTCGCTCGACGGCACCGTAAGACGACAGTTGTAATTTCGTGAAATTTTCATGAAAATGTGATGCATACAGGAATTGTGCTGTGGGGAATGGCACGGTTTCGCAAGGGGGCTTCCGATTTTTCGTAGGACGCGCTGCTGCCGGACGGTAGTGGCGCGGGTTCGTGCGCGGGAGTGGGCGTTTCGTGTCTCCGTGGTCCTTTGGCGGCGGATGGCGGCACGGTTTGAAGAGGGGGCGTGATGGTTCCAGTGTCTGGAGAGGTTGCCCGGGCCGCGTTTGCCGGCCTGCCGGGCACGCTGTTCGCGCGTGCTTCGCGCCGGTGGTGCCTGGCCCTGTCCCTGTTCCTGTTGTGCCTGTCTGGCGTGGCCTCTGCCGGACCGGCGGGCAAAACTCCTCCCGCTGCCGCTTCGAACCTGCCGGCGCGCAAGGCGGGGCTGTGGGAGGTGACGCTGTCGGCGCATGCCCCGCAGGGCCCGGGCAGTGCGAGGCAGCCCGATGTGACGGTGCAGCAATGCACCAGTCCCGCCGCCGAGCCGGTCATGCTGCTCGCGCTGCTGCCGGGGCAGGAAAACTGCAGCGCAACGCGCGTGGCCAGGCGCGCCGGGCCGGGCGGAGGCCATGAGATCGCCACGACCTGCAGTACGCACGGCAGCCCTGTCCAGGGGCGCATGGAGCTGTGGGGCGACCTGCAGTCGGTCTACGGCGGAACGTTCAGCGTCAGGTTCCCGCAGGCCCCCCAGGAAAACGTGGGCCCGGTGCCGTTCCAGGGCCGCTGGCTGGGAAGCTGCAGGCCGGGCCAGCGCGCCGGCGACATGGTCCTGCCCAACGGCGTCACGGTGAACGTGGTGGACGACGCCGCACGCGTCCAGGAACACGCCCATTGAACGACATCACACCTTCCGGCTCCCGCATCGCGGGAGTGTCCGGACGCGGCCACGTGGCCGCTTCTCCAATCCACACGCTGCATTCGAATCACGGGTACCGCCCATGAAGGCTTCAGATCATTCCGTCGTCAACGCAGGACAGGCCATGCCTGAGGCAAGGGCGCCGCGGCATCGGCGCGCCGGCTTCATGGACTGGCGGCGCCGCATCGGCGGGGCGTTTGCCGCGCTGGGCCTGGTGTCCCTGCTGTCGGTCGCGCCGGTCGCACAGGCGCAGATCAAGAACGGCGGTTTCGAGACCCGCACGTTCGCCGACTGGACGCTGAAGGACTACACGCGCAACGCCATGCTCGATGGCGGAGCGGGGCAGCCCAACAGCGACGGTCCGCATAACCTGCTGTTCGTCGCCCCCACCCAGTTCAGCCAGTTGAAGCTGGACTATGCCAACAACCAGATCACCAACGGCGGCGCGAACCAGAACGCGACCTACCGCTCGGAAATCCTGACGACCGCGGGAACGGCGGCCAATACCGGCGGCATCGTCAGGTATCCGTTCGCCGGTTCGGCTTCGGCGCGCCTGGGCTCCGACGGAGGCTTCAAAGCCACCACGCTCGAGCAGACCGCCACGATGTCGCTTTCCGACGTCGATCCGGTCGACGGCAAGGTGCACATCCGCTTCGCCATGGCGCCGGTGCTGTACGACGCCGGGCACAACGCCTGGCGGCAGCCGTTCTTCTTCGTCGAGGTCATCAACAGGAGCAAGGGCAATGCCCGGCTCTTCACTACCTTCAACTTCGCCAACCAGGCCGGCATCCCGTGGACGAAGGTCGGCAGCTACCGCTCGACCAACTGGCAGGGCTTCGACATCGCGCCGGGCAACGGCCAGCTGGATCCGGGCGACGTGGTGGAACTGCGGGTGGTGGTGTCCAACTGCGCCGATGGCGGCTCCAGCCATACGGCCCAGATCTACATGGACGTGTTCGGCTCCAAGATGCCGGGCCTGAGCGTGGCCGCCACCGGCCCCTCCACCACCAAGCCCGGCGAGCAGGTCACCTATACCTACAGCTACACCAACAACAGCGGCGTCTACGCGCTGGATTCGCGGGTACGCCTGGCGGCGCCGGTCACCGTGGACGGCAAGTACCTGACCTTCGTGCCCGGCTCGTACCCGGCCTCGTGCAGCAGCGTCCAGAGCGGCGTTCCGCCGCGTGCCGATTACATCGATTGCCCGGTGGGCGACCTGGTCAACGGCGCCGGCGGCAGTTTCCCGGTCACGTTCACCGTGCCGGCCGATGCGGCCACCAGCGGTCCCAACAACGTCATCAACAACGGCGACTACGACATCCGCGCCAGCTCGGTGAGCCCGTACATCGGCCCGCTGGTAAGGACCAACATCGTCGGCGGCACCACCCTGGTCGATCTGGGCATCGCCATCGACAACGGCGGCGTGCCGTCGCACGCGGTGGGAGGGGCCGTCACCTACACGGTGACGGTGACCAACAATGGTCCGGTCGACGTCGCGGGCGCGCTCATCAAGCAGACCGTGCTGAGCGGCGTGACCAACGCCGCGGGGGCCACCTGGACCTGCGCCGGCGCGGGCACGGCCACCTGCGGTGCCGCCAGCGGCAGCGGGTTGCTGGATACCGTGGGCGACCTGCCGGTGGGCCAGAGCCTGGTCTACACCATCACCACGTTGAACGCGCAGGCCGCCGGTACCCCGGTCGTCACCGTCGTCACCGTGGCCGCGCCGGCCGGCATGACCGACAGCGTGGCTTCCAACAACACCGCCGGATTGAGCACGCCGGTCAGTGCTGCCCAGCAGACGCTGACGGTGAACACCGACGGCCTGGGCATCGGCGCGGTGAACGCGGTGCCCGCCGCGGCGGCCTGCGCATCGGCCGCCGTCCCGGCGGCAAGCTGCAGCGTGCGGCAGTTCGGCCAGAACGAGGACGTCTACCTGACGGCGGTCCCCGGTGCGGGAACCCTCTTCAAGGGATGGACGGGGCAGTGCGCCGCCGTCACCGGAAACGAATGCCACGTGAACATGGGGACCGCCGACAAGAACGTCACGGCGGAGTTCGTCCGCGCCTGGGTGGTGACGCCCACCGTCATCGGCGGCACCTGGAGCGGGCAGCCGCAGGTGGAAGAGGGGCAGACCGGCGTCTTCACCATCATTCCCCCGTCGCCCGGCGCGGTGGCGACGCTGACCATCGCGACCTGCGGCGGTACGCTGACCGGGCCGGTCGCGGGCAACTACACCTTCACCACCGATGCGATGCACGCCGACTGCGCGTTCACGGTGTCGTTCCCGGCGCCGCAGCTGCAGGTCGAGAAGAGCGCCTCGGTGACCAGCGCCGCGATCGGCGCCAGCTATACCTACACCGTCAAGGTCACCAACATCGGCAGCGTGGCCACCACCGACGTGACCACGATGGCCGACATGATTCCGGTCGGCCTGGGCAACATCTCGGTGGCGGTAACCCCGGCGGTGGCCGGCACCAGTTGCGCCGCCGTGGTCGGCCAGTTGGTGAGCTGCACCATCGGTGCCGGCCTGCCGGCGCTTGAAAGCCGCACCTTCACCATCACCGTCAGGCCGACGGCCACCGCCACCGCGAACAACACCGCCACGGTGAGCGGCGGTGGCGACACCGCCTGTCCCGCGGCCACGCCCTGCCGCAGCAACACCGTGTCCACCTCGCTCGGCAGCCTGCCGGATCTGGCCATCGCCAAGAGTGCGTCGGTGGCCACGGCGGTGGGCGGGGTGGCGTTCGACTACACCCTCACCGTGACCAATTCCGGCACGGGCCCGACGACGGCCGCTGCGACGGTGACCGACGTGATCCCCGATGGCCTGACGATCGGCAGCCTGCCGGCTGCCTGCGCGGTGGACCCGGCCGGCAGCCAGACCGTGGTCTGCACCGTCGCCACCGGTCTGTCCAGCGTGGCGCCGGGCAACACAGCGGCCTTCGTGATTCCGGTGACGCCGACCGCCGCGGCTGCCGCCAGCGTCAGCAATACCGCCACCGTGAGCGGCGGCGGCGACCCGGATTGCGCGGCCGGCTGCGCCAGCCCGGCGGTAGTGACCGCCATCACCGCGCCGAAGCTGGCGATCGCCAAGAGCGGGCCGGCGAGCGCGGTCGTGGGTGTGCCGTTCGACTACACCCTCACCGTGAGCAACACCGGCACGGCCGACACGACGGCCGCCGCGACGGTCACCGACGAGGTGCCGGCGGGCCTGGACATCAACACCGCGACCGGCTGCGCCATCAGTGGCCAGACGGTGACGTGCACGGTTCCGGCAGGGCTGACGGCCGCGGTTCCGGCGGACTTCACCATCAACGTGACGCCGACGGTTGCCGCCGGCGGCAGCGTGAGCAACACCGCGCGCGTGGGCGGCGGTGGCGATCCGGCCTGCACCCTGCTGGCGCCGTGCAGCAGCAACGCGACGCCGACCACGATCACCGCGCCTGCGCTGACGCTCGCCAAGAGCGGCCCGGCGAGCGCGATCGTGGGCGTGCCGTTCGATTACGTTATCACCGTGAGCAACACCGGAACGGCGGACGCCACGGCCGATGCGACGGTCACCGACGAGGTGCCCGCGGGCCTGGTGATCAATTCGGCGGCCGGTTGCAACATCAGCGGCCAGACGGTGACCTGCGTCGTGGCCCAGGCCAGCCTGGTGGTGAACGGCACGGCGACGATCACGATCAACGTGTCGCCGATCGTCCATGGCAGCAATGCGCTGAACACGGCCCGCGTGGCGGGCGCCGGCGATCCGGCCTGCCCGGTGGGCGCGCCCTGCGCCAGTGCGCCGGTGACGACCGCGCTCATCGCGCAGAACCCGGTGCTGGACCTGCTCAAGAGCGCGACCTCGCCGACGGGCTACGGCGCCGGCGAGACCCTTGCCTATACCTTCACCCTGACCAACGCCGGCAACGTGGCGCTGACCGGCATCGCGCTGAACGATCCGCTGCTGGGCGGTCCGGTGGCCTGCCCGGCCACCACGCTGGCGGTGGGAGCATCCATGACTTGCGGTCCGCGGATCTACGCCCTGACCCAGGCGAACGTGGATGCCGGCGTGCTGGTCAATACCGCCAGCGCCAGCGGCCTGCCGCCGTCCCCGGCGCCCGGCGTCCCGCCGACGGCCGTGACCGGGAGCAGCAGCACCAGCACCCCGATCACCCATTCGCTGGACCAGACGCTGGTCAAGGCGGTGACGGCCGACAGCAACGGCGGCGACGCGGCCGTGGGCGATGTGCTGACCTATACGGTGACGCTCACCAACCGCAGCAACACCACGTTGCTGGACGTGGAGGTCAGCGATGCGCTGATCACGCCGCATAGCGTCGTCTGCGCCAGCGTGGCGCCCGGCGCGACCTGCCAGCTGGTGGGCAGCTATACGGTGGCCCAGGCCGATGCCGACGCCGGCCAGATCCGCAACACCGCGCGTGCGGGCGGCCCGCTGTGCCCGGCTGGCACCGTGGACCCGCGCTGCACGACGACGATCACCACGCCGGTGGTGTCGCTGCGCGCCAACGACGACACCGCCACGACCAAGGTCGGCACGCCGGTGGCCACGCCGGTGCTGGGCAACGATGTCCACACCGGCGGGGCGATCGATCCGGCCAGCGTGACGGTGACCACGCCCTCGCCGGACGGTACCGTCGGCATCGACCCGGCGACGGGGACGATCACCTTCATCCCGGCTCCCGGTTTCTCGGGTACCACCCGCTATTCCTACCAGGTGTGCCTGGCCGCCCCCAACGCGACGGTGTGCGACACCGCCACGGTGACGGTGTCGGTGACCCTGCTGGTGATCGTGGCGGAAGACGATGCGCTGCCGGCGGTGGATGGCAGCGCCGGCGCGACCTCCGTGGGCAATGTCTACGGCAATGACACCATCGACGGCATGCCGGTCGATCCGTCGAAGATCACCGGCACGGTGACTGCGCCGGCCCGGCCGGTCAACGGCGGCCCGGTGCCGATGCTGGATCCGGTCACGGGCGAAGTGAGCGTGCCGCCGGGAACGCCGGCGGGCGAGTACACCATCGGCTACCGGATCTGCGAGGTGCTGTATCCGGGCAACTGCGCCGAAGCGAGCGTGACGCTGACGGTGACCGCACCGGCGTTCGAGCCGGTGGGCGATACCTCCGAGCCGCTTTCCGGCGATGGCGGCGGCACCACGCCGAGCGTGCTGGAAAGGCACACGCTGGGCGGCCGTCCGATCCGTCCGGGCGAAGTCACGGTGACGCCGGGCGTACCGTCGCACCCGGGGCTGAAGATGAACCCGGATGGCACGATCCGCATCGGGACCTCGATCCCGACCGGTACCTATACCTATCCGTACACGATCTGCGAGGTGTTGAACCCCACCAACTGCATTTCGGCCACGGCGACCGTGATCGTCGCCGGCCAGGTGCAGCTGCGCGTGACCAAGACCGCCGGCATGCGTGAGGTGCGGCTGGGCGATCTGGTGCGCTACACCCTGACCGTGGAGAACAGCGGCAACGTCGGTCTGGCCGGCGGCAGTATCGTCGACACGCCACCGGCGGGCTTGAGCTACGTGGAAGGCTCGCTGTTGGCCGAGGATGCGGACAACGCCGCCACCGTGGCCGGCCAGCATCCGCTGCGCTTCGACGGCGTGGATGTCCCGGCCGGCGGCAAGGCGCGGCTGGTGTACCTGATGCGGGTGGGGGCGGGCGTGCGCGCCGGCACCCTGGTGAACCAGGCGCAGGCGCGCTCGCCCGAGGGCGAGCCGCTGTCCAACGTGGCCACGGCCGAGGTGACCCTGGCGTCCGATGCGCTGCTGGACGACAGCCTGGTGTTCGGCACGGTCTTCAACGACCGCGACGGCGACGGCTGGCAGGACAGCGCCATGCTCACCGGCGTGGCGGTCCAGGGCGGCTTCGCGCCGGACGCCTACGTGGCCCATTCCACCACCGTGGACCGCGGCGCCGGCATGCAGCCGGAGGCGGACGCCAGTTCGCCGCTGCTGCATGGCATCGCGGTGGGGCCGATCGGTGGGCGCCAGTCCGAAGCCGATCCCGCCGCGGCCCGCCAGGTGGTGATCCGCCAGCGCCTGCGGGAACTGGCATTCACCGACGACTTCGTGCTGACCAGCGACCAGGGCGTGACCGTGCGCATGGACCGCGCGGGCGCGACCACGGTCGAGAAGCGCGGCGAAGCGGCCAAGGGCATGAACGCCGCGGCCCCGATCGTCGAGCGCCGCATCGCCCGTGGCGAGAACGACTACGTGGTGGACTACGTGATCGGCAATGCCGGCATCGACGAGCGCGGCATTCCCGGCGTGCGCATCGCGTCGGTGGAAGGCCTGCTGATCGAAACCGACCAGCATGGCCGTTACCACCTGGCCGGCATGCCCGGCGGTGCGTGGGAGCGCGGCCGCAACGTCATCCTGAAGGTCGATCCGTCCACCTTGCCGGTCGGTGCGGAGTTCAGCACCGACAACCCGCTGCTGCGCCGGGTCACCCCGGGCATGCCGGTCCGCTTCGACTGGGGCGTGAAGCTGCCGGCGCCGCCGGCCGAGACCGGCGCACGCCAGGTGGAGCTGGAAATGGGCGAAGTGTTCTTCGCCCCCGGCAGCGCCGAGGTACCGGCGCGTTATCTGCCGGTGGTGGAGGCCATGGCCGCGAAGGTGCGCGAGCACCCCGGCGTGGAGGTGGTGATCCAGGCCGATGCCACGACCGAGGCGCTGGCGTTCGAGCGCGCCGCGGCCGTCAAGGCCGCCCTGCTGGCGCAGTTGGATGCCACTGCGGCGAAGGGACTGAGCGTCGTAGCGCGGGCGAAGGTGGACGACGCCGCATCGCTGGTGGCGGGCATGGATGGCGATGGCGTGCTGCTGGGAACCGTGCTGTTCGACACCGGGAAATCGGCGATCCGGCCCGAATTCGGACCGCTGCTGGACAAGGTGGCCGCCGCGCTGGAACGGCTGGGGGGCGGCCGCGTCTCGATCGTCGGGCATACCGACGTACGCGGCTCGGACGCCTACAACACGGCCCTGGGCCTGGACCGCGCCAAGGCCGTGTCCGATGCGCTGGGCAAGCGCCTGGGAGCGCAAGCGCGAAGCAGGCTACGGGTGGACATCGCAGACGTTCCGGCCGCGCCGGTTGGCGTGCGGAAGTGAGGGGGCCGGTCATGGACAAGCGTATGAAGATGAAGGTGCTGGACTACACGTTGCTGTGCCTGCTGGCCGGCACCGCCGCTCCCCTGGCTGTCGCCGGCGAGCAGACCGAAGGCCCCGGACCCGGCAAGGCCGGCGCGACGCAGCAGCCGGTCTCGCCGGTGGACTGTGGCGCCGATGCCTGCGCCGGCGAGGAAGGCCTGTTGTTCCGGTTGCGCACGCGCAGCCGTGACGTCCCGGTGACCCGGGATACCGACGCGCGTTCGTCCTCCGACGCGCTGCAGCCCGATCGCCGCGTCGAGGTATCGGTCGAGCCGCCGGGCAAGGCGGTGGCGACGGGCAAGTTCTCCATCGACCTGCCGGGCGGCGGGGTGATCTGGGCGACCGAGGATCCCACCCTCGGCGTGCCGGAGCTGTCGGTATCGGCGCCGACGATGGTGGCCTTCGACGGCGAACGCATCCTCAAGCCGGTGCAGTTCTACGTGCGCGGCAACTACCCGGCCTTCATCGAACGCCTGGAAGTCCGCCTGTACCGCGCCGGCGATGCCGACCTGATCGAACCGCTGGCGACCGTGCCGCTGGACGTGGCGGCGGTCAGCCATGCCGACTGGGACGGCGCGCTGCCGGGCAGGTACCGCTTCCGCAAGGGCGACGAACTGGTCTATGTGCTGCGCGCCACGGGCGCCGGCGGGCAGTTCGACGAGACCTCGCCGCGCACGCTGCAGCTGGTATCGCCGGAAGATGCCGAGCGCGGCGCCAGCGCGCTGCGCAACAGCACCGAGAAGCGGCTGGGCAATGCGCTGAGCGTCGAGCAGGCGCAGACGCAGAGCCTGATCGACGATGTGTTTGGCGAAAGCGGACTGCGCCAGCAGAACATCCCGCTGTACGGTTCGCGCATCCGCATCCAGGGCCGCGACATCCCCGCAGGGAAGGCGCTGAGCATCAACGGCGAGAACTACCCGGTGGACCTGGAGCGCAAGTTCGTCGCCGAGTACCTGATGCCGGTCGGCCGGCATCGCTTCGACATCGGGCTGGGTGGCGAGGGCAAGCCCGCCCACAGCCTGAACGTGGATGTCACCGGGCGCTATTTCTTCGGCGTGGCCCTGGCCGACGTGACCATCGCGCAGAACAAGGTCAGCGGTTCCAGCGAAGCGTTCCGCGGCGATGCCAACTACCGGGACGACATCATCAGCGATGGCCGCCTGGCGTTCTACGGCAAGGCCAAGCTGCGCGGCCGCTACCTGGTGACGGCGCAGGCCGATACCACCGAGCGCGACCTGGACCGCCTGTTCGACGGCTTCGGCAAGGCCGATCCGCAGGACATCTTCCGCCGCCTCGACCCGGACCTGTACTACCCGGTGTACGGCGACGATTCCAGCACCCGCCGCGACGTGGACACGATGGGGCGCTTCTACCTGCGCATGGACTGGGACAAGAACCAGGCGCTGTGGGGCAACTACGCCACCGGCCTGACCGGCACCGAGTTCGGCCAGTACCAGCGCTCGCTGTACGGCGCTGCGCTCAACTGGCGCTCCAACGCCAGCAACCGCTGGGGCGACGCCGGCAGCGAACTGCGCGTGTTCGGTTCGCAGGCCGAAACCGCACCGGGACACAACGAGTTCATCGGCACCGGCGGCAGCCTGTACTACCTGCGCCATACCGACCTGCTCCCGGGTTCGGACGTGGTGACGCTGGAGATCCGCGACCGCAGCACCGGCCGTACCGAAGGCAGGGCGGTGCTGCAGCGTGGCGCCGACTACGAGATCGACGAACTGCAGGGCCGCATCCTGCTCACGCGCCCGTTGGCGCAGATCGCCCGCGACAACAACCCGACGCTGACCCGCGACACGCCGCTGGACGGTTTCGAGCAGCGCCTGCTGGTGGACTACGAATGGGTCCCCAACGGCTTCGACGCGGACGACGTGACCCTCGGGTTCCGCGGCAAGCACTGGCTGGGCGACCACGTCGGCCTGGGCGCGACCTGGGTGGAGGAGAACCGTGCCGGCCAGGACTACACCCTCAAGGGTGCCGACCTGACGTTGCAGGCCGGCAAGGGCACCTATCTGAAGGCCGAGTACGCCCGCACCGAATCCTTCGGCGTGCCTGCGTTCTTCTCCGACAACGGCGGCCTGAGCTTCGTCCAGCAGAACGACACGGCCCTGAACCGCAAGGGCGATGCCCTGTCGCTCGAGGCGCGCGCCAATTTCAGGGAGCTCGGCTGGACCCAGCAGGACTGGAGCAGCGGTGCCTGGTGGCGCCGCACCGATGCCGGTTATTCGATATCCCGCTACGACAACGGCCTGCCGGTAACCGAATACGGTGCCGAACTGCTGGGGCAGTTCACGCCCAACCTCGGGCTGTACAGCCGCTACACCCGCGCCGAGCGCGGCGCCGACACGCTGACCCAGGCCCAGGCCACGCTGCAGTGGCAGGCCAGCGACGCCGGCACCTTCAGCGCGGAACTGCGCCGGGTGGACCAGCAGGGCGGGTATCTCGATGCCGTGGGCACGCTCGCCGCGGTCAAGTACCTGCACCGTTTCGGCGCGACGATGGAGCTGTACGGACTGGCGCAGTTGACGGTGGACGACGATGGCGGCAAGTATGCCGACAACGACGCCTGGACCCTCGGCGCCAAGCACCTGTTCGGCAACAACTCGTCGGTTGGCGCGGAAGTCACCGATGGCGATCGCGGCCATGCGGCCACGCTCGACGCCGAGTACCGGCTCAGTCCGGAGCATTCGTTCTACGGCGCCTATACCTATTCGGCCGATACCACCGAACGCGATCCGCTGTTCAACCCGCGCGGCCAGAACGGCTGGAGCCTGGGCCAGCGCTGGCGCCTCTCCAGCCAGGTCAACGTGTTCAACGAAAGCCAGTTCCTGAAGGAACGCGGCGAGGCCGGCCTGGCCCATACCTTCGGCATGGATTTCTATCCGGCGCAGGGCTGGAACACCGGCTTCACGCTGTCCGACGGCGAACTGGAGAACGCGCAGGGCGGTGTGGTCGAGCGGCGGGCGATCAGCGTTTCCGGCGGCCGTACCTCGCCCGATACCGATTGGCAGAGCAAGGTCGAGTGGCGCGAGGACAGCGGTGCCGAGCGCCGCGAACAGTGGGTCAGCACCACCCGCCTGACCCACCGCATCAACGACAGCTGGCGCATCGCCGCGCGCTTCAACTACGCCGATACCGACGACGCGATCCATCCCGGCGAAGGCGCCAAGTTCGTCGAAGGCAACTTCGGCTTCGCCTACCGTCCGTGGAACAGCGCCCGCTGGGGCCTGTTCGGCCGCTACACCTACCTGTACGACCTGGCGTCGATGGGGCAGCTGGGCGGCGCGCAGTACGACCAGCGCTCGCAGATCGTTTCGTTCGAGGGCGTCTACCGGCACGACCAGCACTGGGAACTGGCCGGCAAGCTGGCGCGCCGCGAAGGCGAGGTGCGCATGGGGCGCGGCGCCGGGGTCTGGCTGGATTCGGCGACCACCTTCATGGCGGCGCAGGTCCGTTACGAACTGCGCGCGCAATGGCACGCGCTGGGCGAGTACCGCCGGTTGGACGTGAAGGACGGCGGCAGCCGGCAGGGCTTCCTGGCCGGCGTGGACCGCGACCTGGGCAGGAACTTCCGCATCGGCGCCGGTTACAACTTCACCGAGTTCAGCGACGACCTGACGGACTTCGATTACGACCACAAGGGGTGGTTCGTCAATCTCAGCGGTCGTTATTGATCCTGTAGGGAAGCGACGTCGTTCGTCCGCGGAAGGCGCCCGGCAGGGTGCCTTCCGCCTCGGCGATGTCGATGTGGAGCGGCGGCAGCCGGCTGGCCGCGGTCAGCGTGTAGCTTCCTGCAGCCACGGCGGCGACGCCGTGCGGATGTCGGCCATCACCGGGCAATCGTCGCGGTGCGCGCCGGGCAGGTAGCCCAGGCTCATCAGGAATTCGCCGGTGATCTCGCCGCCGGTGAAACGGAAGGTCTTCCTGAACAGCTTCACCCAGTCGGCCTTGGGCCGCGGATGGTGCGCGTCCAGCCATCGCGCGAAGCCGCCGTGCGAATCGCGCAGGCCGCGGATCACGCCGGCGTTGTGGATGGCGGCCAGCACCTTGAGCCGGTTGCGGATGATGCCGGCGTCGGCCATCAGGCGCGCGATGTCGGCCTGGCCGTAGGCGGCCACGGTGTCCACGTCGAAGCCGTCGTAGGCGCGGCGGAAGCCCTCGCGCTTGCGCAGGATGGTTTCCCAGCTCAGTCCGGCCTGGTTGATCTCCAGCAGCAGGCGTTCGAACAGTTCCGCCTCGGCGCGCTGCGGGAACCCATATTCGCGGGCGTGGTAACGGGCATGGACCGGATGGCCCGGCGCGATGTCGCAGTAGGCGCTCATGGGGCGGCGTTGGACCGTGGGGCGGGCCAGTATAGGGGCTGGCCGATGCCGCACTTGCCCGGAGGCGCCGCCTCGCGCATCGTGCCCTCGCCCCCCGCAGAACCGGATTCCAGATGCCGCGGCCGTTCGTCGTTCGTTTGCTTGCCGTCCCGTCGTCTGCCCTGCGGTCGCTGCGTGGCTGGCTGCGCGATGTGCCCATCGCCGATCCGGTGGATCGCCGCAACGCGCCGGTGATCCAGGTGATCGCGCTGCTGCTGGCGGTGCTGCCGCCGCTGATGTGGCTGCTGCGGGCGATGATGCCGGATGTGCCGTGGCGCCCCGGCGAGATCACCTCGATGCTGGTCGGGCTGTCGGTCAGCGCGCTGGCGGCGCTGAGTTTCGGGCTGCTTCGGCGCGGGCGCTTCATGCCTGCCGCGCGGCTGCTGCTGGTCGGCTTCGTGGCATCCACGTTGCTGGCCCATGCCGCCACCGGCTTTGCCGCCCAGCGTTTCGAGCAGCCGGTGCTCGGGGTGTGGATGGCGATCGCCGCCCTTGCCCTGGGGCGGGGCACGTTGTGGCTGATGTACGCGGGCCTGCTGGTCGCGTTCGGTTTCGGGATCGCGGTGGACATCGGCGCGAACGGCGAGATGGCTGCAAGGCTGACCGACCTGGCGGTCAGCGCGGCGATCTTCCTGATGCTGGCGATCGTGCTCGACCGCAGTTCGGCCGCGCTGCGCGACAGCCTGCGCGAGGCCACCGCGCACGGCCGCGCGCTGGAAGCGGCCAATGCGCGCCTGCAGGCGGAGATGGCCGAGCGCGAACGCGCCCAGGCGCAGCTGGTCCAGGCGCAGAAGACCGAGGCCATGGGGCGGCTGGCCAGCGGCGTGGCGCACGATTTCGGCAACCTGGTGGGCATCATCCGCGGCCACGCGCATCGGGGGCGATGCACGGACGACGCGGCGCGCATGCAGGACGCGCTGGCCGGCGTGGAATCGGCCGCATCGCGCGCGGCCGTGCTCGCCCGGCGGCTGATGGCGTTCTCGCGCGCGGAAGAGGAAGCGCGCGAATGGTTCGACCCGGCCGCCGCGATCGCCGGGCTGGAGCCGATGCTGCGGCAACTGCTCGCGCCCTCGGTGCGGATCCGCCTGTCGCTGGCCGCGCCGTTGCCGGAAATCCATTTCGACCGCACCCGCTTCGAGCTGATGGTGCTCAACATCGCCGCCAATGCCGACCACGCGATGCCCGGCGGCGGCGCGTTCACCATCAGCGCGCGCCAGGACGCGCGCGGCAGCCTGCTGCTGGCCTTCGGCGACGACGGCACCGGCATGGATGCGGCGGTGCTGGCGCGCATCTTCGAACCGTTCTTCACCACGCGGCCGCGCGGGCAGGGGACGGGACTGGGGCTTTCGGTGGTCAAGGACCTGGTCGAGGCCGGCGGCGGCAGCATCCATGCCGAGAGCGAGCCGGGCCGGGGCAGCGTGTTCTTCCTGCGCATCCCCGGACGCATGCCGGCGGGGCGGCATGTCGTCGCGGCGTGAGCGCGGTACGGGCGGGTACGCGGGCCTGACGGTAGAATGCCGCCATGTCCGTGCCTTTCGACAATCTCGCCAACCAGCTGCTGGTGGCCTCGCCCTCGCTGGCCGATTCGGGCTTCGCGCGCAGCGTCGCGCTGATCTGCCAGCACGACGACAACGGCGCGATGGGGGTGGTGGTCAACCAGCCCTCGGAGTACACGCTGGGCGAAGTGCTCTCGCAGATGGAGATCGACACCGGCGACGAACGCCTGCGCGCGGTGCCGGTGCTCAACGGCGGCCCGGTGCACACCGGCCGCGGCTTCGTGATCCACGATGACGCCCGCGACTGGGATTCCAGCCTGGCGGTGGGCGAAGGCCTGTACCTGACCACCTCGCGCGACATCCTCGAGGCGATGGCCCGCGGCGACGGCCCGCGCAACGCGCTGGTCACCCTGGGCTGCGCCGGCTGGGGTGCCGGGCAGCTGGAGCAGGAACTGGCCGAGGACAGCTGGCTGACCGTGCCGGCCGATCCGGCGGTGCTGTTCGACGCGCCGATGGACGAGCGCTGGCAGCTGGCGGCCGCGCGCATCGGCGTGGACCTGTTCCGCCTGGCCGGATACAGCGGCCATGCCTGATCCGGCGGCGCTTTCGCCCGACAGCACCGTGCTCGGTTTCGACGTCGGTTCGCGCCGGATCGGCGTGGCCATCGGCAGCGCCTTCAGCGTCGGCGCCCGCGCGCTGGCGATGATCGACGTGCGCGCCGACGGTCCCGACTGGGCCGCGCTCGACCGGCTGCACAAGGAATGGCGGCCGCACGGCCTGATCGTCGGCGATCCGCTCACCCTCGACGGCGAGGACCAGCCCAACCGCAGGCGCGCGCAGGCCTTCGCGCGGCAACTGCTGCAGCGCTACCGGCTGCCGGTGCTGCTGGTGGACGAGCGCTCCAGCTCGGTGGAAGCCGCGCGCCGTTTCGCCACCGAACGTGCCGAAGGCCGCAAGCGCCGGCGCGACGCCGCCAGCCTGGACGCGGTGGCGGCCGCGGTCATCATCGAACGCTGGCTGTCCGCTCCGGGCGACGCCACCCCTGTTTCCTGACCCCAAGACCCTGCCATGACCGCCTCCCAACTCGATGCCGACGGACGCCTGCGCCACCTGCTGACCCTGGAGGGCCTGCCGCGCGAACACCTGCTGCAGCTGCTGGACCGCGCCGGGCAGATCCGCGACGCGGCGGTGGGGCGCGTCGGCAACAAGCGCGGCGTGCTGGCCGGCACCGCGGTGTGCACGCTGTTCTTCGAGCCGTCCACCCGCACCCGCAGTTCGTTCCAGCTGGCCGCACAGCGGCTGGGCGCGGACGTGCTGAACTTCGACGCCTCCACCTCGTCCACGCGCAAGGGCGAGACCGCCTGCGACACGCTGCGCAATCTCGAAGCGATGGGCGTGCGCGGTTTCGTGGTGCGCCATCCCGACGACGGCGCGGTGGCCGAACTGGCCGCTGCAGCGGGCGAGGGCACCGCGCTGGTCAATGCCGGCGACGGTCGCAGTTCGCACCCCACGCAGGGTCTGCTGGACATGCTCACCCTACGCCAGGCCAAGGGCGCGGACTTCTCGAAACTGAAGGTGCTGATCGTCGGCGACGTGAAGCACTCGCGCGTGGCGCGCACCGACCTGCACGCGCTGCGCACGCTGGGCGTGGGCGAGATCCGCGTCTGCGGCCCGCAGTCGCTGCTGCCGGACGACGACACCTTGCGCGGTTGCGTGGTCGGGCAGGACTTCGACGCCATGCTCGAAGGCGCCGACGCGCTGATGATGCTGCGCCTGCAGCGCGAGCGCATGGAGGAAGGCCTGGTGCCGTCGCTGGAGCAGTACCACGCCGAGTACGGCCTGACCGCCACGCGCCTGCGCCGCGCTGCTACCGATGCGGCGGTCCTGCACCCGGGCCCGATCAACCGCGGCGTCGAAGTCACCGACGAAGTGGCCGACGGCCCGCAGTCGTGGGTGCTGCGCCAGGTCGCCAATGGCGTGGCGGTACGCATGGCGGTGCTGGAGACGCTGCTGGGCTGATATGAGCCACCGCAACAGGGGCCGGCCAACGCTTCGGGTCTGTTTCTATGGTTTATCCAGGCGTGCCTGTTGCTGCTTGATGTAGGTCAGTTCGCGCTCGGCATTCCTGTTGCCTGGTTCCAGTTTCAACGAACTTTCATAGGCGTCGCGGGCGGCGTCCAGATCGCCGAGTTCGATCAGCGCGAAGCCCATGCCACGCAGCGCCAAGGCTTCTGCGTAGGCGGCTTCGGGGTGGCTGCCGATCAAATCCAGCGCCTGCTGGTAGCTTTCCAGTGCGGCCTTCCAGTTTTTGCTCAGGTTCAGGGCTGCGCCGCGCTCGGTCAGCATCTCCGGCTCGTAGGGTGCGGTAGCCTGCGCCTTGTCCAGCCACTGCAGTGCCTGAGGGTAGTCGCGGTTCTCGACCGCAAGATAGCCAAGTTGTTTGTATGCATCGCCGCAGGCCATATCGAGCCAGTCAATGGGGCGGCCATCGCTGTGTGCGTCCAGATAGAGTTCGTACTGACGCTGGCTGCGGAAGCTCACCACGTGCCGATCAGGTGCGGCGCGATAGGCATCGCATTGTCGGGCAACATCCAGCAGGAGCGCCCTTGCACTGTCGTTGCCGCCATTCCGGCTTTCCCTGGCGGCACGCTGCACGATCGGTCGCAACTCCATGCCCAGACCGGCCTCGGCCTGGGTGGATTTCAACCACGTAGTGCTCATCCGTATGTTGTCGGCTTTGCTTTGAGCCAGCGCGGAAGTGCAGTACAGCAGGGCGGTCATCAACAGCAGACGCATACGACTTCCTTGCGCAGTGGCGTTGGCGGCCAGCTTCGCATGCGAACCATGCGCCTGCCAGTATCCGGTGGGCCTTGGATCAGTCGCGTGGCGCCATCGCCAGAATTGCCAACTGCTGCTGTGCCTCGGCATTGCCAGCCGCCGCCGCGGCCTGCACCTGCGCCAGGTCGGGATGGAGCACCACCAGCAGCGGGAGCTCGCACTGCGGGCAGGCGTATTCGCTCTGCTCGTCGTGCAGTTCCATTTCCATCTGCCGCGAGCTTCCCTGCCATTCGCAGGCGGGGCAGGGGTGGGGGTGTTCGCGCCAGCCGGGCTGGTAGTAATCGGTGACGGTGGTGGTCATGGCCAAATGTCCGGCGTGTCGTCCGCATGATAGCGGCGGGCGTCGCCATCCGTCCGTCGGCTCGGCCGCGGCCGGAGACGCGGCTTCGGCTAGAATCGCCGCCGCCCGTCCGGGCATCGGTCCACACAGGAAGTGAACGCATGAAGAAGGAAGTCAGGGCCGCCTGCGCCAGTGTCGCTGTACTGATGGCGATGGCCGCGATGCAGGATGCGCAGGCGCAGCGCGCGCCGTGGTGGGAGCGGCAGAAGGCGGCGCAGGCCGCCGCGCAGGCGGACGGCGGCGGCGTCGCCATGCCGGCCGATGCCGCACAATCTCCCGTACGGCAGTCCTGGTCGCAGGCGCCCGCGGTCAGGCGCGAAAAGACCGAAGGGCCGGGCTATACGTGGGTCGAGGCCGGCGTGGCCCGGCTGGACGTGGACCTGTACGACGCCGGCGAGCACGGCAACGGCGGTTATGCGCGCGGCTCGGTGGCGGTAGCCGAAGGCCTCTACGTCTTCGGCGGCTACGACCGGGTTTCCCGGGACTGGAACATGGGCGCCCAGCAGCTGGAGGTCGCCATCGACCAGGCCGAGATCGGCCTTGGCGCGAGCCTTTCCCTGTCCCCGCGCGCGGATTTCATCAGCGAGCTGTCGCTGCTGCGGCTGGGGGCGCAGCTGGACTACCGCGACGGCGAATACCCGCAGGACGACATCAGCGGCCGCGATCATCTGTACGCCGGCAAGCTGATGCTGGGCATCCGTGCCCGGCCGGCGCGGAACCTGGAGCTGTGGTCGAAGGCTGGTTACCTGCGGGTGGACGACAACCTGCTGGTCGACCATTCGATGGTCGGCAATGTCGGCCTCCAGTACCGCTTCACCCCGGAATGGGGCCTGGTGGGCGAGGCGGAGTTCTACGAGGACGTGCGCTTCTACCGCCTGGGCGTGCGCGCCAGCTTCTGACCGGAAAACCGGGCATGCTGCGCCGGAACCGCATGCGGTTCCGGCGCGCGGCGCTCAGCGCAGCAGCACCAGGGTCGCCAGCCCGAGGAAGGTGAAGAAACCCATCGAGTCGGTGATGGCGGTCAGGAAGATGCCGCTGGCCAGCGCCGGATCGAACCCCAGCCGCTTGAGCGTCATGGGGATCAGCACGCCGGCCGACGCGGCCAGCAGCAGGTTGCAGGTCAGGGCGACGAAGATCACCAGCGACAGCCCGGGGTTGTGGAACCACACCAGCACGATCAGCCCCAGCACCGCGCCCATCAGCAGGCCGTTGAGCAGGGCCACGCGCAGTTCCTTCCACAGCAGCGCCTTCACGTTGGAGGCGCCGACCTGGCCCAGCGCCAGGCCGCGCACCATCAGCGCCAGCACCTGCGTACCGGCGTTGCCGCCGAGGCCGGCGACCATCGGCATCAGCACCGCCAGCGCCACCAGCTTGTCGATGGTGCCTTCGAACTGGCCGACCACGTTGGCGGCGACGAAGGCCGTGCACAGGTTGACGAACAGCCACACCAGGCGCCGGCGCATCGCGCGCCAGACCGGGCTGAACAGATCCTCGTCCTCGTCCAGGCCGGCGGCGCCCAGCGCCTGGTGCTCGGCCTGGGCGCGGATGATGTCCACCACGTCGTCGATGGTGATGCGCCCGATCAGGATGTTGTTGTCATCCACCACCGGCGCCGACACCCAGTCGTGGTCGGAGAACTGCCGCGCGACCTCGTCGGCGTTCTCGCCCACGTCGATGGCGGGCTGTTCGTCGTCGACCAGGCGGTTGATCGGGGTGCTGTCCTCGTGGGTGACCAGCGAGGCCAGCGAGACGCGGCCCAGGTACTGGTGGCGGCGGCTGACCACGTACAGGTAGTCGGTGTGGTCGGGCAGTTCGCCGCGCAGCCGCAGGTAGCGCAGCACCACGTCGATGTTGACGTCGGCGCGCACGGTGACCACGTCCGGGTTCATCAGGCGCCCGGCGGTGTCCTCCGGATAGGACAGCACCTGTTCCAGACGCTCGCGGTTCTCGCGGTCCATCGACTTGAGGACCTCGTCGATGACCGTGTCAGGCAGGTCCTCGACCAGGTCGGCCAGGTCGTCGATGTCCAGGTCTTCGACCGCGGCGATGATCTCGTCCGGGTCCATGTCGGCCAGCAGGCTTTCGCGCACTTCCTCGCCGACGTGGACCAGCACCTCGCCGTCGTCTTCCTGGTCGACCAGGCCCCACACCACTTCGCGCTTGCCCGGCGGCAGCGATTCGAGCAGGTTGCCGATCTCCGCCGGCGCCAGCGTGTTGACCAGTCGCCGCACCGGTCCCAGGCGGCCGCTGTCCAGCGCGTCGGAAAGCATGCGCAGCTGGCGTGCGGTCTTGTCGTGGCGTACGGGGTCGGCCATCGGGGCTCCGGGCAGGGGAGGGCCGCGATGCAGGATGCGGCAAGGGACGTGTCGGGCGCGTCATTATCACGCGCCCATGTTTCGGTGCACACCCTTGTACGGCACGAATGCGCCGGTGGGCGCCTTGCGTGCAGAGGCGTGTGTTTCTACGGTGCGCCCACACCTGCCAGCCAGCGCTCGATGCCGCGGCGGTCGCGCGCCTGCAGCAGCTTGCCGGCGCCGGCGCGCAGCCGGCCATGGTCGCAGTCGCGGATTGCGCGGCGCACTTCCAGCAGCGTGGCTGGGTGCAGGCTGAACTCCGCCAGGCCCAGGGCCAGCAGCAGCGGCGTCATGCGCGCATCGCCGGCGATTTCGCCGCAGACCGACAGCGGCGTGCCGTGCGCGCGCGCGGTCTCGATCACCTGCGCCAGCAACTGCAGCACCGCCGGGTGCAGCGGCGAATACAGTTCGCCCACCGCCTCGTTGTTGCGGTCGGCCGCCAGCAGGTACTGCACCAGGTCGTTGGTGCCGACGGACAGGAAGTCCACCTGGTCGATGAAGGTCGGTAGCGCGATGGCCGCGGCAGGCACTTCGATCATCGCGCCGACCGGCACGTGGTCGGCCAGGGCATGGCCTTCCTCGCGCAGCGTTGCCGCCAGCCGCACCGTGCGGCGCTTGAGCGCGAGGATTTCCTCGCGGGTGCTGACCATCGGCACCAGGATGCGCACCGGACCGTAGCCGGACGCGCGCAGCAGCGCGCGCAGCTGGGTGTCGGCGACCCTGGGATGGGCCAGCAGCAGGCGGATGCCGCGCAGGCCCAGCGCCGGGTTCTCCTCGCGGCCCAGCACCAGCCCGCTGCGGTCGGCCTTGTCCGCGCCCAGGTCGAGGATGCGGATGGTGACCGGCCGCCCGCTCATGCCGAGCACGGCGTCGCGGTAGTGGTGGAACTGTTCTTCCTCGTCCGGCAGGCCGTTGCGCTGCAGGAACAGGAATTCGGTGCGGTACAGGCCCAGCCCGTGCGCGCCCAGCGCATGCGCGCGCGCCACGTCCTCGCGCGATTCGGCATTGGCCAGCAGGGTGATGTCCACGCCGTCCACGGTGCGGGTCGGCTTGGAACGCAGGTGGCCGAGCTCGCGCTGCTCGCGCGCCAGTTCGCGCAGGCGCTGGCGGTACTGGCGCAGGTCGTCGGCGGCCGGTTCCAGCACCACCTCGCCGCTGCCGCCGTCCACGATCAGCACGTCGCCGTCGTTGATCCGGTGCAGCACGCCGCTGGCGCCGACCACCAGCGGCAGGTGCAGGCTGCGGGCGAGGATGGCGCTGTGCGACAGCGGGCTGCCGGCGCTGGTGACGATGCCGACCACGCCCTGCGACTGCAGCTGCGCCAGTTCCGAGGGCGCGACGTTCTCGCACACCAGGATCTCGCCGGCCAGGCCCTTCATGCCGGCCGGGCGCTTGTGCAGGAACGCGTTGATGCGGCCGATGACGTGGTCCAGGTCGTCCAGGCGGCTGCGCAGGTAGTCGTCCTCCATGCCCTCGAACACCTTGGCCAGCAGGTCGCGCTGCGCCCGCAGGGCGTAGGCCGCGCTGTAGCGGTGGCTGCGGATGCGTTCGTCCAGCGCCGCCAGCAGCTCGGGGTCGTCCAGCAGCATGGCGTGCAGGTCGAGGAATTCGCCGACCTCGGCCGGCAGCGCGCCCTGCAGGCGCTGGCGCAGTTCGCGCATTTCCGCGCGGGCCGACTCGATGGCCTGGTGCAGGCGCTGCAGTTCCGCGTCGACCGCATGGGCGGCGATGCGTTTTTCGGTTACTTCCTGCGCGTGCGGCAGGCGCACGCGGGCGCGGCCGAGCGCGCTGCCGCGGGAGGCGCCATGGCCGTGCAGGCGCAGCGCCGTCATGCCACCGCGCCTCCGGGCGCGGTGCGTGCAGGCGGCGGCGCTGTGTCCGGCGCCATCAGCTGTCCTCGTCGAAACGGCGCTCGAACAGGTCCACGACCGCCGCCATCGCCTCGGTCTCGTCCTCGCCCTGTACCCGCACCGTGACCGGCGTGCCCTGGCCGGCGGCCAGCAGCATCACGCCCATGATGCTCTTGGCGTTGACCTCGCGGCCCTTGGCCACCAGCGTGGCATTGGCGCGGAAGCCGGACAGCAGCTGCACCAGCTTGGCGGTCGCGCGGGCGTGCAGGCCCAGGCGGTTGGATACGGTGAGTTCGCGTTCAAGCATCGTCGATGATGGCTCCATTGCGGGCGCCTGCCGCGGCGGTCGCGGGCAGTTGCTCCAGTCCCTGTTCCGGATAGTTCATCACCCGCAGCAGCATCGGCAGGCTCAGCGCCGACACCCGCCGCACCGGCGTTCCCAGCCGTGCCAGGCGCGCGGCCAGGTTGCTCGGGCTGGCGCCGTACAGATCGGTCAGCACCAGCACGCCGCCTTCGCCCTCCACCCGCCGCATGGCCGCCGAGGCCAGCGGCAGCTGCGCGTCCAGGTCCGCATCGAACGGCACCTCGAAGGCCTCGGCCTTCAGTGGAAGCTGGCGCAGCAGGCGCGTGGCCACTTCCAGCAGGGAAGAGCCGACGCCGGGATGGGTCACGAGAAGGATGCCGCAGGTCATTGCCGAACGTTAACAGGTCAGGCGCAGTCCGCGATAGCGCCCGGATCGTGTCTTCTGCGTGCCATTCAGTCCTGTTCCCGATGGAACGTGGCCACGTCCGGCCAGCCCTGCGCGCGGGCGTGCCGGGCCATGCGTTCGGCCAGGTAGACCGAGCGGTGCTTGCCGCCGGTGCAGCCGAAGGCGATGGTGACGTAGCTGCGCGTCTCGCTGCCCAGCTTCGGCAGCCAGGTGTCGAGCAGGTCTTCGAGCTGGGCGACGTAGCGGGCCACTTCGGGCTGGGCGTCGAGGTGCTCGCGCACCTGGCGGTCGCGGCCGGTCAGCGGGCGCAGTTCCGGGTCCCAGTGCGGGTTGGGCAGCACCCGCGCGTCGAACACGAAGTCGGCCTCGGCCGGCACGCCGCGCTTGTAGGCGAAGGATTCGAACAGCAGCGACAGGCCGCCGCCGTGGCCGAGCGCATAGTCGGTGATCAGCTTGCGCCGCAGCTGGTGCACGTTGAGGCGGCTGGTGTCGATGATGGCGTCGGCCTCGTGGCGCAGCGGCGCGGTCAGTTCGCGCTCGCGGACGATGGCCTCGGGCAGGGACAGGCCCAGCTGGCTGAGCGGATGGCGCCGCCGCGTGTCGGCGAACCGCGCCAGCAGGGTGTCGTCGTCGGCCTCGAAGAACAGCAGGGTCGCGTCGATGTCGTGGTCGCGGGCGCTCTGCCGCCACTGGCCGAGCTGGCTCAGGTCGCTGCGGCCGCGCACGTCGATGCCCAGCGCCATGCGCTGCGGGCGGCCCTCGTTGCGCTCGCCGAGCACGCCGCGCACGAACTCCGGCAGCAGGTTCACCGGGATGTTGTCCGAACAGTAGTAGTCCAGGTCCTCGAAGGTCTTCAAGGCCACCGACTTGCCCGAACCGGACAGGCCGCTGACGATGACCAGCACCGGGGAGGGCGCGGCGTTCATGGGTTGCGTTGCTCCAGCAGATTGCTGTGGCGGGCGATGAACATCGCCGCCGGGTCGATGCCCTTGGTGCGCAGGATGTGCAGGCGCGTGGCGGCCTCGGTCAGCACCGCCAGGTTGCGGCCGGGCATCACCGGCAGGGTGATCAGCGGCACGTCCAGGTCGAGCACGTGGCGCTTGCCGGAGTCGCCGGTCAGGCGTTCGTAGCCGTAGCTGCCGGGTTCGGTCATCGGTTTGGTCAGGTGGACGATGAGCCGAAGGTACTTGTTCTTCTTTACAGACGTGTCACCGAACATCTGGCGCACGTTGAGCACGCCCAGCCCGCGCACTTCCAGCAGGTCCTGCAGCAGTTCCGGGCAGGTGCCGTCGAGCACGTCCGGGGCGATCTGGGTGAATTCGGGGGCGTCGTCGGCCACCAGCCGGTGGCCGCGGCTGAGCAGCTCCAGCGCCAGCTCGCTCTTGCCCGAACCGGCCTCGCCGGTGATCAGCACGCCGATGGAGTAGATCTCCATGAACACGCCATGCAGGATGATCCGCGGCGCCAGCGTGCGCGCCAGGTGGTAGGACAGGTGGTTGAGCAGTTCGTGGCCGCGCCGCGGCGACACCCACAGCGGGGTCTGCGATTCGTCGGCGGCCGCACGCAGGTCTTCCGGGCAGCCGTGGCTCTTGGTGATGACCAGGGCCAGCGGGCGGGCCTGGATGATGCGTTCGATCACTTCCCAGCGCTGGCGCGAATCCAGCGAATCCAGCCAGGACAGTTCCTCGGTGCCGAGGATCTGCACCTTGTTCGGGTAGATGGTGTTGAGGTAGCCGGCCAACGACGGGCGCCGGGCGACGGTGTCGCCGGCATCCAGCTCGCGGTTGCCGCCGGCCTGGCCCGCGGCCCAGCGCAGGTCCAGTTTCTCGCGCTGCTGGTCGAACAGCTCGCGCGCGGTGATGCGGGTGTTCATGAGGGTCGGATCCGCTGCGGATGGTCGAGGATCTGCTTGAGCGCGCTGCCGTCGCCGGCCGCGCGCAGGGCGTCGCGGACGTGCGCGTCGGAGAAGATCTCCGCCAGTTCGGACAGCAGCATCAGGTGCTGGTGGGTGTAGTGCTCGGGCACGGCCATCGCGAAGACCAGGTCGACCGGCTCGGGGCCGCCGAAATCGATGGGCTGCAGCAGCCGCAGGAAGGCGCCGCGCGGGCGTTGCAGGGTCGGGGAGCGGCCGTGCGGGATCGCGATGCCATGGCCGATGGCGGTGCTGCCGACGCTCTCCCTGTCGCGCAGGCTGCGGAAGATGCTTTCGGCGCCGGCTTCGCGGCAGGCGAGCAGGCCGGCGGCGGCGCGCAGGGCGCTGTCGCGGTCGGCGGCCGCGAGTACCCGGGTACTCACGGCCGCCATCAGGTCGTTCAAGGGCATGACTGCAACGGACGGTGGCGGATGTCAGCCATTGTCGCGCAGTGCATGGGAGGCGTGGGGCAGATGCTTTTCCTTGTACTTGATCACCAGCCGGTCCAGCTTGTCGGCCAGCAGGTCGATCGCCGCGTACATGGTCTGGCCGCCGGCCTCGGCGTGCAGGGTCTGGCCGGGAAGGTTGGCGCTGGCATCGACGTGGTGTTCGTTCTTCTGCAGCGACAGGGTCACCCTGACTTCGCAGTGCTGGTCGAAGTGCTTGCCCAGCCGTTGCAGTTTGGTTTCCACGTACTCCTTCAGGGCGGGGGTGACTTCCACGTCTTTGCCAAACGTTTCGATACGCATCGGATGCCTCCTGTGGTTCGGGGTTGCCAATGAACCCTGCCGCCGGCCGCGAGCGTTTCAGACAAGACGTACGCGTTCGTGGGAGGCGGAGATGTTCATGGCTTCACGATACTTCGCCACGGTGCGGCGCGCCACCGGTATTCCGCTGCTCTTGAGCATGTCGGCCAGCTTGGCGTCAGAAAGCGGTTTGCGTGGGTTCTCGGCCTCGATCAGGCGCCGGATCATCGACTGGATCGCGGTGCTGGAGGCCTCGCCGCCGCCGTCGGTATCGATGCCCGAGGCGAAGAACGCGCGCAGCGGCAGGGTGCCGCGCGGCGTGCGCACGTGCTTGCGGGCGATGGTGCGGGAGATGGTGGATTCGTGCAGGTCCAGCTCGGCGGCGATCTCGCGCAGGGTCAGCGGACGCAGCGCCTGCGCGCCGAACTCGAGGAACCCGGCCTGGTGGTGCAGCAGGCTGTTGACCACGCGCAGCAGGGTCTCGCCGCGGGCCTCCAGGCCCTTGAGCAGCCAGCGCGCTTCCTGCAGCTGGCCACGCAGGTAGCTGGCGTCGGCGTCGCCGCAGCGGCGGATCAGCTGCTCGTAACCGCGGTGGATCACCACGCGCGGGCCGGCGTGGCCGGCGAGGGCGGCCTTCCAGACGCCGCGCTGGCGCCAGACCACGCAATCGGGGACGATGTAGGTGTCCGTGGACACCTCGCCCAGCTGCCGGCCCGGGCGCGGGTCCAGCGTGCGCAGCAGCTGCACGGCCTCCTCGACGGCCTCGACCGGCTGCCGCAGTTCGGCGGCGATGCCGGGAATGCCGGCGCGCGGCAGGCGTTCCAGCGGGCCTTCGGCGATCCGCCGCGCCAGGCACAGGCCCGGCGTGGTCGCGGGCAGCGCATCCAGTTGCAGCGACAGGCATTCGCCCAGGGTGCAGGCGCCGACGCCGGGCGGATCGAAGCGCTGGATCTGGTGCAGCACGGTGAGGATCTCGTCCTCGCCGGCGACGATGTCCGGGCGCAGCGCCTCGGCGATGGCCGGCAGCGGTTCGCGCAGGTAGCCGTCCTCGTCCAGCGCGTCGATCAGGGCGACGCCGATGGCGCGGTCGCGCGCGCTGAGGTGGGACAGGTGCAGCTGCCACAGCAGGTGGTCGGCGAGGGTGTCGATCTCGGCGATGCGTTCGCCGGCGTCGCCGTCGTTGTCGTCGAACGAGCCCCCTTGGCCGCCGCTCCACTGCTCGCCTTCGCCGGGCCATTCGGCGCCGTCGCCGCCGTGGTTGTCGCCGGTGTCGGCCGTTGCCGGGGCGTCGGCCTGTTCGCCGGCCGGCTCGCCCGGCGCGGCCTCTTCGGCCCATTCCAGCAGTGGATTGCTCTCCACCGCCTCGACCAGTTCCAGCTCCAGTTCCGTGCTGGACATCTGCAGCAGGCGGATGGCCTGGCGCAGCTGCGGCGTCATGACCAGCTGCTGTCCAAGCGATGTCTGCAGCCGTGCTTTCATCCCGGTTCCAGGCAGAAGGGAGGGCGACCTGCCGCGGCCGGATCAGAGCGTGAAGCTGTCTCCAAGGTAGACACGGCGGACGTCGGTGTTGGACAGCAGTTCCTCCGGTGCCCCCTGCGCCAGCACGCTGCCTTCGTTGAGGATATACGCGCGGTCGCAGATTCCCAAGGTCTCGCGCACGTTGTGGTCGGTGATCAGCACGCCGATCCCGCGCTGCTTGAGATGGGTGACGATGCGCTGGATCTCGCCGACCGAGATCGGGTCGACGCCGGCGAAGGGTTCGTCGAGCAGGATCAGGCGTGGCCTGGCGGCCAGCGCGCGGGCGATCTCGCAGCGGCGGCGCTCGCCGCCGGACAGGCTGGCGCCGGCCTGGTCGGCGACGTGGCCGATCTGCAGTTCGTCCAGCAGCGCCGACAGTTCGCGTTCGCGGCCGTCGGCATCCAGGTCCTCGCGCAGTTCCAGCACCAGGCGGATGTTGTCGGCCACGCTGAGCTTGCGGAACACCGACGGTTCCTGCGGCAGGTAGCCGACGCCGAGCTTGGCGCGCGCGTACATCGGTTCGCCGGTGATGTCGCGGCCATCCAGCACGATGCGGCCGGCGTCGCTCTCGACCAGGCCGACGATCATGTAGAAGCAGGTGGTCTTGCCGGCGCCGTTGGGGCCGAGCAGGCCGACCACTTCGCCGGCGTCCAGGGTCAGGCCGAACTCGCGCACGACCTCGCGGTTCTTGTAGCGCTTGCGCAGGCCTTCGGCGACGAGCATTACTTCTTCTCTCCCGCCGCGGCCGGCGCCTTGTTCTTGGGCTGGATCACGGTGCGCACGCGGGTGCCGTCGCCGCCGCTCTGCATGTCGCCGCTGCGGGTGTTGTAGACCATGCGCTGGCCGGCGTTGGAGCCGCGTTCGGAATCGACCTTGTAGTTGCCGGTCAACACGATCACCTCGCTGTTGACGTTGTAGTCGAGGTTGTCGGCGCGGGCGTTCATCCAGGTGCCGTCGTCCATCTGCTGCTTGAGCGTGGCCTGCTTGCCGGTGAGCACGACGCGCTCGGTCTCGCCGTTCTTCTGGATCACGTCGGCGGTGTCGGCGTGGATCTCCAGCGTGCCCTGGGTGATGACCACGTTGCCGTTGAAGCGGTACTTGCCGTTGCCGCCGGCCAGGTTGCCCTCGCTGTGGTTGGCATCGATGTTCATGGGCTGGGTGCGGTCGGATTCCTTCGCCGCGACCACGCCGGGAACGAGCGCGGCGGCGAGCAGGACGGGCAGCGCGAGCTTAGCGGGCCTGGCGGGCAGCAGTGGGTTCATAACGGGTCTTGACCTGGGAAAGAAGGGAGTATTGCCGGGATTTGAGCTGGGCCTCGAAGCCGACGCCGGTCTGCTCCAGGCCCGGGCGGGTCAGGGTGACGCGCTCGGCGGTGCGGGCCAGGTTGCGTTCTGGGAAGACGTCCAGCGCGGTGGTACGGAAGGTCGTCGGCGGGGTGCTGCCGTCCTGCGGGCTGTCGCCGGCGACGTTGCCGCGCAGGCGCAGTTCCTCGCCCTTGGCGCTGACCCAGCCGGTATCGGCCTGCAGCTGCCAGTGTCGGCCTTCGGCGTCGGGCAGCAGGAACACCGGGCGGGCGATGGTCGAGGTCTGGTCGGCGGCGTTGCGCTCCATGGACGGTGCGCGCAGCGTGGCCGCCTCCTTGCCGTCCTTGCCCAGGGTGACGATCTCGAACTCGCCCAGCACGTAATCGGCGCGTACCTGCGAGGCGCCGGACGGCGCCTTCGTTTCGCGGTGCCGCCATGCCGACCAGCCGCTGGCCAGCGCCGCCAGCAGCAGGCCGCCGCCGATGACCATGCGCCAGTTCATCGCGCGAACTCCGCCACGGCCGCCTCGAGCCTGCCCTGCGCGGCCAGCAGCACGTCGCACAGCTCGCGCGCGGCGCCGCGGCCGCCATCGGCACGGGTCTGCCAGTGCACGCGCCCGGCGACCAGCGGATGCGCGTTGGCCGGTGCCACCGCCAGCCCGACCGCGCACAGCGGCGCCAGGTCGGGCAGGTCGTCGCCCATGAACGCCACCTGCTCCAGGCCGATGCCGAAGCGCTCGCACAGCGCGCGCACGCTGGCCAGCTTGTCGCCGACGGCGATCTGCGTGTCGATGCCCAGGTCGGCGCCGCGCCGCTGCGCCGACAGGCTGTTGCGCGCGGTGATCAGCACCGGGTGGATGCCGTGCTTCTGCAGCAGCTTCAGGCCCAGTCCGTCCTGCACGAAGAACGCCTTGCTCTCGTTGCCGGCGTGGTCGTAGAACAGCCGCCCGTCGGTCAGCGTCCCGTCCACGTCGAAGCACGCCAGCCGGATGCCGGCGGCGACGGCGTGCAGTTCGGCGGGGAAGCGGGCGAGGGGAGTCCAGGGCATCAGCGGGCGATCCATTGCGGCAAGGGCATGATTGTGCGGGCTTTTAAACCACTTTTGCCCGCAACAGGTCATGAATGTTCAGGGCGCCGACCGCGCGGCCGTCGCCGTCGACGACGATCAGGCCGTTGATCTTGTGCTGTTCCAGCAGGCGCGCGGCCTCCACCGCCAGCTGGTCGGCGCCGATGGTGCGCGGCGCGCGGGTCATCACCTGGGCGATGCCGGCGGTGCGCACGTCCAGGTCGGTGTCCAGGGCGCGGCGCAGGTCGCCGTCGGTGAACAGGCCCACCAGGCGGCCGCCGGCGTCGACCACGGCGGTCATGCCCAGGCGCTTGCGGCTCATCTCCATCAGCGCCTCGCTGAGGCTGGCGTCCTCGCGCACGCTGGGCAGGTCGGCGCCGCTGTGCATCACGTCGGTGATGTGCAGCAGCAGGCGGCGGCCGAGGCTGCCGGCCGGGTGCGAGCGCGCGAAGTCGTCGGCGGTGAAGCCGCGCGCGTCCAGCAGCGCCACCGCCAGCGCGTCGCCCATGGCCAGCGAGGTGGTGGTGCTGGAGGTCGGCGCCAGCGCCAGCGGGCAGGCCTCGTGGTCCACGTTCACGTCCAGGTGGACGTCCGCGGCGCCGGCCAGGCTGGAGCGCGGCCGGCCGGTCATGGCGATCAGCGGGTTGCCCTGGCGCTTGAGCACCGGCAGCAGCATCAGCACCTCGTCCGACTCGCCGGAATAGGACAGCGCCAGCACCACGTCGTCCTCGGTGATCATGCCCAAGTCGCCGTGGCCGGCCTCGCCCGGGTGCACGTAGAACGCCGGGGTGCCGGTGGAGGCCAGGGTGGCGGCGATCTTGCGCGCGATGTGCCCGGACTTGCCCATGCCGGTAGCGACCACGCGGCCGCGCGAGCCCAGGATCAGCCGGCAGGCGGCGGCGAATTCGGCGCCGATGCGGCCGCCGGTCCGCTCCAGTTCGGCGCGCTCGATCTCGAACACGCGGCGGCCGCTGGCGACCAGGTCGGCGTCGTGCAGCGAGTCCAGCGAAGGGGGGGAAGCAGCCATGCGGGCGCCACTCGGAGAGTAGAATGGGCGTTCATTTTATTAGGAAAGCGACTTGGACGCCGAGACCATCCAGAACCTGATCGAAGCCGGCCTCCCCGGCGCCCGCGCCGAGGTGCAGGGTGAGGACGGCGTGCACTTCGAGGCCACCGTGGTCTGCGAGGCCTTCGCCGGCAAGTTGCCGCTGGCCCGGCACCGCATGGTCTATGCGACGCTGGGCGACCTGATGGGCGGCGCGATCCACGCGCTGGCCCTGAAAACCGTCACTCCCGGCGAAGCCGGCTGAGCCGGCCCCCTCCCACCTACTGGCCTCACACACATGGCGAAAATCGTGGTCACCGGCGGCAACGCGCTGAACGGTGAAGTGAATGTCTCCGGCGCCAAGAACGCCGTCCTGCCCATCCTCTGCGCGACCCTGCTGGCCGATGCGCCGGTGGAGATCACCAACGTGCCGCACCTGCACGACGTGATCACCACGGTGAAGCTGCTCGGCGAACTGGGCGCCAAGGTCACCATCGACCAGGGCACGCTCTCGCGCGGCAGCGCGATCGTGGTCGACCCGCGCAGCGTCAACCAGCACGTGGCGCCGTACGAGCTGGTCAAGACCATGCGCGCCTCGATCCTGGTGCTCGGCCCGCTGCTGGCCAGGTACGGCGCGGCGGAAGTGTCGCTGCCCGGCGGCTGTGCGATCGGTTCGCGCCCGGTGGACCAGCACATCAAGGGCCTGCAGGCGCTGGGCGCGGAGATCACCGTCGAGAACGGCTTCATCAAGGCCCGCGCCGACCGCCTGAAGGGCGGCCGCTTCACCTTTGACATGGTCAGCGTGACCGGCACCGAGAACGTGCTGATGGCCGCGGTGCTGGCCGAAGGCACCACCGTGCTCGAGAACGCGGCGATGGAGCCGGAAGTCACCGACCTGGCGCACTGCCTGATCGCGCTGGGCGCGAAGATCGAGGGCCTGGGCACCGCGCGGCTGGTGATCGAGGGCGTCGAGCGCCTGGACGGCGGCCGCCACGCGGTGCTGCCCGACCGCATCGAGACCGGTACCTTCCTGGTCGCCGCGGCGATGACCGGCGGCCGCGTCACCGCGCGCAACGCGCGCCCGGACACGCTGGACGCGGTGCTGTCCAAGCTGATCGAGGCCGGCGCGAAGATCGAGACCACGCAGGACAGCATCACCCTGGACATGCAGGGCAGGCGGCCCAAGGCGGTCAACCTGACCACCGCGCCGTACCCGGCGTTCCCCACCGACATGCAGGCGCAGTTCATGGCGCTCAACTGCGTGGCCGAGGGCGTGGGCGTGATCAACGAGACGATCTTCGAAAACCGCTTCATGCACGTCAACGAACTGCTGCGCCTGGGCGCGGACATCCAGATCGAAGGCCATACCGCCATCTGCCGCGGCGTCGAGCGCCTGAGCGGGGCGCCGGTGATGGCCACCGACCTGCGCGCGTCGGCCAGCCTGATCCTGGCCGGGCTGGTGGCCGAGGGCGACACCACCATCGACCGCATCTACCACCTGGACCGCGGCTACGAGAACATCGAGGAGAAGCTCGGTGCGCTCGGCGCGCGCATCCGCCGGGTGAGCGCATGATCCTGCGCGGCAGGTTCACCCCGCGCCGCCGCGCGCTGCTGGTCCTGGTGCTGCTGGCGCTGGGCTGGCTGGGCTGGGCCTGGTACGCCGGCATCGCCATCACCCGCGGCGTGGAAAAGGAGCAGATGGACTGGAACGGCGACGGCCAGGTCAGCCGCGACGAGTTCTTCCAGTCCTTCTACGCGGTGAAGGTGGCCGACACCGTGGAAGGCAACCGCCACTGCCGCAGCTTCGTCTGGCGCCGCAGCGGCGAGGAATTCCGCCGCGACTGCAGGACGGTGTTCAAGGCCGACGACGCGGCCGAATCCACCAAGCCGTAACGGCCGGTACCCGGTAGGAGCGGCTTCAGCCGCGATGGGGCTTTCCCGGCGAAGGCCCCATCGCGGCTGAAGCCGCTCCTACGACGAACAGGGGGCAGGAGCGCTTCGCGCACACACCATCCCTCCGAAACGCAAGACGCCCCTTGCGGGGCGTCGTGCTTGGATCCGGCCTGGCGGGTAGGGATTACCGGCGGTTCATCTGCGCGTTGCGCTGGCCGGTGGCGGCGGACTTCTCGCCGGCGAACGGGTTGAGCTTGCGCACCATCCACGGATACTTCGGCCAGTCGCCGCGCAGCCACGGGTGGTCGGCCTCGTTCAGTTCCAGCACGCGGCGGGCGTCGTCGGCCAGGGTCTTGTTGCCCAGGTGGGTGTAGGCCTCGCCGAGCAGGGCCACCGCGTCGTTCTGGAAGGCGCTCTGCGGGTAAGTTTCCAGCAGGTAGGTGGCGCGGCCGGCGGCCGAGACCCAGGCGCCGCGGCGGGCGTAGTACAGGGCGTTGTCCATCTCGTGCTGGGCGAACACGTCGCGCAGCTCGATCATGCGCTGGCGCGCGTCGGCGGCGTAGCGGCTGTTGGGGTAGCGCTCGGTGACGATGTTGAAGTCGGCGTAGGCCTGGCGCGGCGTGGACAGGTCGCGGCGGCTGGAATCCAGCGACCACACCCGGCGCAGGAACACGGTGTCGCTGTTGCCGTTGGCCAGCCCGCGCAGGTAGTACAGGTAGGCGATGTTGCGGTGGGTCGGGTAGGTGCGGATGAAACGGTCGATGCTGGAGACCGCGTCGTCGTTCTTGCCGGCCTTGTACTGGGCGTAGGCGCTTTCGATCATCGCCTGCTCGGTGTACGGGCCGTACGGGTACTGGGCGATCAGCCGCTTGAAGCTGTTCTCGGCGCCGGACCAGTTGCCGCCTTCCATCAGCTTGTGGCTCTTTTCGTAGAGCTGTTCGACCGGCATGCCTTCGTCCGCGTTCTTGCCCTTGGTGCCGCGATGGCAGCCTGTGGCGGCGAAGACCAGGACCAGCAGCAGGGCGGTGATGCGGACGGGCGCGGACAACAACGGGGAGCGTCGGATCATGGGTCGGGGCGGGACGCGGCAGGAATACGAAGGGGCGATGATAGCCTAGTGGCCTGTCCTGCGACTGACTCCCGTCGCCGGGACCTCCCGAATTCCTTCCTCTGGCCCCTGCCATGTCCGACAACGCTTCCCTTCCTTCCCGCCAGGCGCGGGTGCCCGATGCCGCCGCCGGCCGCCGTTTCGACGCCGTGCTGGCCGAGCTGTTCCCCGAATTCTCCCGTTCCCGCCTGAGCGAATGGATCAAGTCCGGGGCGGTCCTGCTCGACGGTTCCCCGGTGCGCGGCCGCGACCCGGTGCGCGGCGGCGAGCTGGCCACCCTGAATGCGACGCTGGAGACCGAGACCGACGCCCAGCCGGAGGACATCCCGCTGTCGGTGCTGTACGAGGACGAGCACGTCTTCGTGATCGACAAGCCGGCCGGGCTGGTGGTCCACCCGGGCGCCGGCAACCCCACCGGCACCCTGGTCAACGCCCTGCTGTTCCGCGACCCGTCGCTGGCGTCGGTGCCGCGCGCCGGCGTGGTCCACCGGCTGGACAAGGACACCAGCGGCGTGATGGTCGTGGCCCGCAGCCTGCAGGCGCAGACCGCGCTGGTCGAGCAGTTGTCCGCGCGCGAGGTGCACCGCCAGTACCTGGCGGTGGTGAGCGGCGCGCTGGTGTCCGGCGGCACCGCCGACGCGCCGATCGACCGCCACCCGCGCGACCGCCTGCGCATGGCCGTGCGCGAGGACGGCCGCGACGCCGTCACCCACTACCGCCTGCGCGAGCGCTTCCGCGCCCACACCGCGCTGGAGTGCCGGCTGGAAACCGGCCGCACCCACCAGATCCGCGTGCACATGGCGCACCTGAAGCACCCGATCATCGGCGACCCGCTGTACGGCGGCGCGCTGAAGCTGCCCAAGGGCGCCACCGACGAACTGGTTTCGCAGCTGCGTGGCTTCAGGCGCCAGGCGCTGCACGCCGAGACGCTGGAATTCATGCATCCGATCACCGGCGAGGCGATCCGCAACAGCGCGCCGGTGCCGGCCGACATGCTGGCGCTGATGAAGGCGCTGCGCGAGGATTCGCAGCTCTCCGCCGAACGCGAGCGGCGCTGAGCCATGGTGGCCGACAGGCTCCCGCTGCTGCCGGCCGCTTGGCCGGCGCCGCCGGGCGTGCATGCCTTCACCACGCTGCGGCAGGGCGCGGGCGGTTCGCGGCCGCCGTTCGACAGCTTCAACCTGGGCAACCGCACCTCGGCCGAGGGCGACGACCCGCTGCAGGTGCAGCGCAACCGCGACGACCTGCAGCGGCTGGCCGGCCTGCCGTCGGCGCCGCACTGGCTGCGCCAGGTGCACGGCACCGGCGTGTTGCGCTTCGAGGTGCCGCCCGCGGCGCAGGGCGTGGATGCCGAACCCGTCGCCGACGCGGCGGTGACCTCGGTGCCCGGCGTGGTGCTGGCCATCCTCACCGCCGATTGCCTGCCGGTGGTGTTCGCCGCCCGCGACGGCCGCGAGGTGGCCGCCGCCCACGCCGGCTGGCGCGGGCTGGCCGACGGCATGCTGGAAGCGACGCTGGCGGCGATGCGCACGCCGGCGCGCGGGGTGATGGCATGGCTCGGCCCGGCCGCCGGGCCGGCACATTACGAGATCGGCGCCGACGTGCGCGAGGCCTTCCTCGCGCATTCGGCCGAAGCCGAAGCGGCGTTCGTCGCCACCCGGCCGGGGCACTGGCGCGTGGACCTGTACGCACTGGCGCGGCAACGGCTGCGGGCGGCCGGCATGCAGCCGGCCGACATCCACGGTGGCGACCAGTGCACCATCGCCGACCCGGCGCGCTGGTTCTCGCACCGCCGCGACCGCCGCAGCGGGCGCATGGCGACGCTGGTGTGGATGGCGCCGTGACCGTCCCGTTGTTCGGGCGCGTGCTGGGTCCGGCGTTCGGGCAGCTGCCGCCGTTGCTGCGGGCGCTGCATTCGGTGCCGCGGCGGCAGGTCTGGCGCGGGCAGGGGAGCGTGCGCCGCGGCCGCCACTGGCTGGTGGCGCCCTGCGCCTGGCTGGCGCGGCTGCCGCCAGGCGCGGACGAGGTACCGGTGACGGTCGAGTTCGTGGTCGATGTCGCCGACGAGCGCTGGAACCGCCGTTTCGGCGATGCGCGCATGGAATCGCGCCTGTGGCAGCGCGGAGAGCGCCTGTTCGAGCGGCTGGGCGCGCTGCGTTTCAGTTTCGCGCTGGACGCCGTGGACGGCGAAATCCACTGGCGGGCCGAGCGGGCCTGGGCCTTCGGCATCGTGCCGCTGCCGGCCAGCTGGTTCGCGCAGGTGCGTTGCCGCGAACGCGAGCATGCCGGCCGCTACGAATTCCGGGTGGATGTGGCGCTGCCGCTGGCCGGCCCGTTCATCCGCTACGAAGGCTGGTTGCTGCCCGGGGAAGAGCATGCACGGGACGGCTGATGACGGTTGCCAGCCGCCGGGCGAGGCGGTGATCGTGTTCGACGGCGTCTGCGCGCTGTGCAGCCGCTGGGTGCGTTTCCTGCTGCGTTTCGACCGCCGCGGCCGCTACCGTTTCGCGGCGATGCAGGCCGTGCATGGACGCGCCCTGCTGGCCGCGCACGGGCTCGATCCGGACGATCCGCTGTCGTTCCTGCTGGTCGAGCGGGGCCGCGCCCATACCGACACCGACGCCATCGTGCGCGTGCTGGCCGGGCTGGGCGGCCTCTGGAAGCTGGCCCTGCTGGCGCGGCTGCTGCCGCGGCCGTTGCGCGACCGCGGCTACCGCTGGCTGGCGCGCAACCGCTACCGCTGGTTCGGGCGCCACGACGCCTGTTACCTGCCCACGCCGGCACAGGCGGTCCGTTTCCTGGACTAGGCAGAAGACGGCAGCGGAATGTAGGAGCGGCTTCAGCCGCGAATGCTCTTTGCTGGGCACGTTCGGAAAGCATTCGCGGCTGAAGCCGCTCCTACGGGCATCCGTTTTCCGGGGCGCTCAGCCGCCTTCCAGCGCCTGCAGGTAGTCGCGCCGCCAGCGGTTGATGTCGTGTTCGCGCAGGTGGTCCATCATCGCCCGCCAGCGTTCGATGCGTTCGGCGCGCGGCATGTTCGCCGCGGTGGCGATGGCGTCCGCCACGCCGTCCAGGTCGTGCGGGTTGACCAGCAGCGCCTGTTTCAGTTCGTCGGCCGCGCCGGCCAGCAGCGACAGCACCAGCACGCCGGGATCGTCCGGGTCCTGCGAGGCGACGTACTCCTTGGCGACCAGGTTCATGCCGTCGCGCAGCGGCGTGACCAGGCCCACCGACGCCTCGCGGTAGAAACCGGTGAGGGTGCTGTGCGCGTAGTTCTGGTTGACGTAGCGCAGCGGCGTCCAGTCGGCCTCGGCGTGGCCGCCGTTGATGTGCCCGGCCAGCTGTTCCAGTTCGCCGCGCAGCGTGCGGTACTCGGTCACGCTGCCGCGCGAGACCGGCGCGATCTGCAGGAAGGTCATGCTGCCCTTCTGCTGCGGGTAGCGCTGGAGGTAGCGCTCGAAGCCGTGGAAGCGCTCGGGCAGGCCCTTGGAGTAGTCCAGCCGGTCCACGCCGATGGCCAGCTTGCGGTGCTGCAGGCTCTGCCGCAGCGCGCGCACCGCGCTGTTGCCGGTGGCCGCGCGCGCCTGCCGCGCGATATGCGCGGTATCGATGCCGATCGGGAACGCGGCGGTGCGCACGCGGCGGCCCCCGGGCGCTTCGATCCAGCCGTCGCCGCCGATGCGGCCGCCGCCGAACAGGCGTACCCACGAATGGAAGCGGTCCACGTCGCGCCGGGTCTGGAAGCCGAGCAGGTCGCAGGCGTACAGCGCCGAGAACAGCGAGCGGTGCTCGGGCAGCGCCTGCACCAGGTCGGCCGAGGGCACCGGCACGTGCAGGAAGAAGCCGATGCGGCAGCCGACGCCGCGCTCGCGCAGCAGCGCCGCCAGCGGGATCAGGTGGTAATCGTGGATCCACACGGTGTCGTCCTCGCGCAGCAGCGGCGCGAGCCGGTCGGCGAACAGCGTGTTGACCCGCCAGTAGCCCTCGCGCTTGCCGCGGTCGTAGTCCACCAGGTCCAGGCGGAAGTGCAGCAGCGGCCACAACGCGCGGTTGGAGAAACCGTTGTAGTAGTTGTCCAGGTCGGTCCGCGACAGGTCCATGGTGACGTAGCGGATGGCGCCTTCGCTCTGTTCGTGCAGCTGCCCGCTGGCGCCGGCCACGCTGCGCCCGCTCCAGCCGAACCACAGCCCGCCGCGTTCCTTCAGCGCCGCCAGCAGGCCCACGGCCAGGCCGCCGGCGCGGTTCTCGCCGGGCAGCGCCACGCGATTGGAGACAACCACCAGGCGGCTCACGAGGCCTCCTGCCAGCTGCGCGACAGCCGCATCGCCGCGGTGATCAGGCCCACGTGCGAGTAGGTCTGCGGGAAGTTGCCCCACTGCTCGCCGTCGCTGAAGGCCAGGTCCTCGGACAGCAGGCCGAGGTGGTTGCGCCGCGCCAGCACGCTTTCGAACAGCGCGCGCGCCTCGTCGAGGCGGCCGATGGCGGCCAGCGCGTCGATGTACCAGAACGTGCAGATGGTGAAGCTGGTTTCCGGCGCGCCGAAGTCGTCCGGGGCGATGTAGCGGAACAGCGCGTCGCCGCGCCGCAGCCCCTGGCCGATGGCCTCGACCGTGGCGACGTAGCGCGGGTCGTCGGCGTCGATGAAGCCGATGTCGGCGAGCAGCAGCAGCGAGGCGTCCAGGTGGGTGCCGTCGAACGTGTCGGTGAAATGCCCCTGCCGCGCGTTCCAGCTGTGCGCCAGCACCCGCCCGCGGATGGCGTCGGCGCGCTCGCGCCACAGCCCGGCGCGTTCGGCCAGGCCGAGCCGGCCGGCGATCTTGGCCAGGCGGTCGCAGGCGGCCCAGCACATCGCCGCGGTGTAGGTATGCACCGCGGTGCGCCCGCGGAATTCCCACAGGCCGGCGTCGGGCACGTCGTGCAGGGCATAGGCGCGCTCGCCCAGCGGCTCCAGCCGGGCGAAGGTGTGCACGTCGCCGGGGTCCTTCAGGCGCTGGTCGAAGAACAGCTGGGTCGAGGCCAGCACCACCGAGCCGTAGACGTCGTGCTGCTGCTGCAGCCAGGCCAGGTTGCCGCGCCGCACCGGACCCATGCCGCGGTAGCCGGACAGCGATTGCACCTCGTGCTCGTCCAGTTGTTCCTCCATGCCGATGCCGTACAGCGGCTGCAGGCTGCCGTCGCTGGTGGCCAGGTTGAAGATGTAGCGCAGGAAGTCCTCCATCGACTTGGTCGCACCCAGGCGGTTGAGCGCGCGCACCACGAAGGCGGCATCGCGCAGCCAGCAGTAGCGGTAGTCCCAGTTGCGCGCGCTGCCGGGCGCCTCGGGGATGGAGGTGGTCATCGCCGCGATGATCGCGCCGCTGTCCTCGTACTGGCACAGCTTCAGGGTGATGGCGCTGCGTATCACCGCGTCCTGCCATTCCAGCGGGATGGACAGGTAACGCACCCATTCGCGCCAGTAGTCCTCGGTGCGCTGCTGCGCCTCCTGCGCGTAGCTGGCCAGCGGGCAGTCCAGCGTCTCGTCCACGCCCAGCACCAGTTCCATCGGGTGCGCCAGCACGAAGGGCAGGCCTTCGCGCACGAAGCGCACCGGCACGTCGGTGGTCAGGCGCAGGGTGAAGCCCGGCAGCAGCCAGCGCAGGTGGTTGCTGCCCCAGGTGGTTTCGGGCGCGCGCGCGCCCCAGTCGGCCAGCGGCCGCGCCAGCACGCGGATGCGCGGGCTGCCGCTCAGCGGGCGGATGCGGCGGATGATGCTGGGCGGGCGGTAGAAGCGGCCGTTGCGGCGCCAGCGCGGGGCGAAGTCGATCACTTCCACCTGCCCGCCGCGGCTGTCGCGCAGCACCGTGCGCAGGATCGCGGTGTTGGTGATGTAGTGCTGCTCGCTGCCGGCGTAGTCCTCCAGCTCGATGGCGAAGTCGCCGCCTTCGTGCGCGCGCGGCGACAGCAGCGCGCAGAACGACGGGTCGCCGTCGAAGGACGGCAGGCAACCCCACACCACGCGCGCATGGCGGTCGACCAGGGCGCCGAAGCTGCCGTTGCCGATGACGCCCATGTCGAGATCTGCCCGAAGCATCGTTTCCTCCTTGTTGCAGGGGAGGTCCGCGCCTCCCGTCGTGGATCCGGTGGCGCGCCGGCGATGCGGCGCCGCTGTCATGCCGCGCCCGCGCGCAGCCAGTCGTGCATCGCGGCCACGTCGTCCAGGCGGTAGCGCGCCTGGCTGCCGCCGCGGTCGCCGACCAGGATTCCGTAGCCGCCCAGCCGCGCCGCCGCGGCGAAGCCGTGCTCGTCGGTGAGGTCGTCGCCGACGAACACCGGCATGCGCCCGGCGAACGGCGCCATGCCCATCAGCGCGGTCACCGCCGAGCCCTTGTCATGGTCGGCCGAAACCAGCTCCACCACATGGTTGCCCGGTTGCAGGCGCACGCCCGGCAGCGACGGCAGCTGCGCGCGGGCGAAGGCCGCGACCGCCTGCGCCGCTGCCGGCGCGTTGCGCCAGTGCAGGGCCAGCGCCTGGCCCTTGGTTTCCACGCGCACGCCGGGGTGGGCATGGGCGAACCGCATCGCCTGCAGGTGCAGGTCGTGCAGCCATTGCGCGGTCTCCGCCGGCTGCGGCGTTTCGCCGGCGCTGCGCCGCAGCTGCGCGCCGTGCAGGCCGGCGGCGGGCAGGCGCAGCGGCGCGAACAGGTGGTCGAGCTGGGCGAGCGGGCGGCCGCTGACCAATGCCAGCGCGCCGTGCAGGCGCTCGCCTATGCGGGCGATCCAGTCGCGGACCTGCGGCGGCAGGCGGACATCCTCGGGCTGCGCGGCGAAGCCGACCAGTGTGCCGTCCACGTCGAGGAACAACGCGCAGGCGGCATCCAGCGCGGGGGGCGGGCTGGGGGAAACATCTGACATGCGCCCACCATGCCATGGGCGACGTGAGCGCGAAGTTATCGCGCCATCGCCACGCTAGCGGGCATCGGCCTGTGGCGCGGCGAAAACCACCTTGCCGTCGGCATCCAGCATCTCGAAGCGCGCCGCGCCCTGGTTGTCCACGCGCAGGCGGATGCGCTCGCGGCCCTGCGGATCGGCCAGCAGGATCTCGGCGTTCTCGTCCTGGTTCTGGATGGCGATGCGCCGCTGCACCACCTTGGCCGCCTGCAGTACGTCCAGGCCGGCCGGCGGGTGCGAATTGATGAGCAGGCCGACCGTGGCGCTGCGGTTGTCGGCATCGACCCGGCTCACCAGTCCCAGCGCGTCGTAGTTGGGGTAGTCGAAGGCCAGCGCGGCCACGCGCCCGGCCTGCACGTCGGTCAGCGCCAGCCCGCCCATCTCGTCGCCCTTGGCGTCGTAGAACACCAGGCCGGCCGGCTGCACCGCGCGCGGATAGTCCTTGCCGCCCAGCCGCGGCAGCGGGAAACGGCTGGCGTTGGAGATCACCAGGCGCACGCTGCCGTCGGGCTCGACGATGTTGATCCGCTCCACGTCCAGCGTCTTCGCCGCCGGCGCGCGGGCGCCGGTGAGCAGCATGGCGGCCAGTGCGCACGACAGCAGCGCGCAGGCGCCGCCCAGCCAGTGGATCCTGCGGTCGAGCCGCGACAGGCGCTGTTGCAGGGCGGCGATGGCATCGGTGTCGGTCATGGCGGCGTCCTCGTGGAGAGGCCGGCACCGTGCCACGCGCGCGCCGGGAGCACACGCCGCACTGCGGCGGCGCGCGCCCGGCGCCGGGTCAGAACGCGTAGCGCACGCGGCCGTACCAGTACGCGCCGTTGCTGCCGATCGGCGACAGCACGTCGTAGGGCAGGTTGCCGAAGTAGCGGATGTCTTCGTTGGAGCGGTCCGGGTAGTTGTCGGTCAGGTTCTGTCCGCCGACGGCCACGCTCCACTTCGGGGTGATGCGGTATTCCACTTCCGCGTCCAGCTGCCATTCGGCGGCATAGGTCTGGGTCGGGATGTAGCCGCCGCCGAAATCGAACACGCGCCGCGCGCTGCCGTGGCGGCTCAGGCGGCTGCTCAGCGACCAGCGGTCGTCGGCCCAGCTGGCGGCCAGCTGCGCGCGCGTGCGCGGCGCGGCGTCGGTCAGCGTGTTGCTTTCCTCCACGCCGAACAGCACGTAGTCCGGGTCCAGCGCCAGCAGCTGCGCCGGCGTGGCCAGCACGTTCTTCAGCTCGGTCTTGGCATAGCTCCAGGTGCCGGTGAGCAGCAGGTCGCCGCCGGCCAGCGTCTGCCGCCAATTGGCGACGAACTCGGCGCCACGGGTGCGGGTGTCGGCGGCGTTGACGAAGTAGTGCGCGCTCTCCAGGCCGCCCACGCCGAAGCGCTGCTGCACGAAGTCGGTCAGCGCCTCGCCGGTGATGCTTTCCGACAGCGCGATGCGGTCGTCGATGTCGATCTGGAACAGGTCCAGCGACAGGTCCAGGTGGCTGCCGATCTGGCTGGTGAAGCCCAGGCTGTAGTTGACCGACTTCTCCGGCTTCAGGTCGGTGGCGCCCAGCGCACGCGCGATGGGGTTGTTCACCGACAGCAGGCGGCCCTGCACCAGCTGGCCGCCGGCGGTGTAGCCGGTGGAGGTGGATTCGAAACCGGTCTGGCTCAGCGACGGCGCGTGGAAGTTGTTGGAGATGGCGCCGCGCAGCGCGAACGCCGGCGCGAACGCGTAGCGCGCGCCGAGCTTGCCGGTCAGCTCGCCGCCGAAGTCCTGGTAATGCTCGTAGCGGGCGGCGACGTCGGTGGAGAATTTCTCGCCGAAGGTCGAGGACAGGCTGGTGTAGGCGCTGAACACGTCGCGCGACAGGTCGGCCTCGTCCTGCGGGGTCAAGCCGCCGCCGGCCTGCGAGCCGGTCGGGCGGTCGGTCCAGGGGCCGGCGGCATAGCTGGCCGGGTCGCCGGCGCCGGTCTCGTAGCGCTCGCGGCGCGCTTCCACGCCGAAGCCGAGGCTGTGGCTGTCGTCCTGGCGCACGAAGATGCGGCCGACATCGAGGTTGGCCACGGTCTGGTCGAAGGCGTAGTCGCCGGTCTTGAAGCGGGTCGGGCTGGCCGGGCCGAGCGAGGCGTTGAGCGAATCGCGCAGGCGATAGGTGAATTCGTTGCGGCCATGGTCGAGGCTGGCGTCGTAGTTCCAGTCGCCCCACTGGCCGCGCGCGCCGGCCACCAGCTGCACGTCGAGGTTCTCGCCCTCGGAGATCGGGCGGTAGCCGTGCGGGTAGAGCTCCTTCCAGTTGGCTTCGCCGTCGGGGTAACGGAAGTAGTTGGCGCCCTCGGTGTCGCGCTGGTTGTAGGTGCCGAAGGCATAGGCCTTGGATGTGGCGCCGAACGGCATCTCGGCGTTGAACCAGGCGTTGAGGTCGCGGCTTTCGCCATCGCCCAGGGCGTAGTTGCGCTTGCCGGCCAGCGCCAGGTTGTCCGGGGTCTGCGCCTCCCACGGCGGGATCTGGTCGAAACCGGCGCGGTTGGTGGCCTCGCGGTTCTTCAGCTCCAGGCCCACGCGCAGGAAGCCGCCTTCCTCGCTCAGCGCGGTGCCGACCTTGGCGCTGAAGTAGCTGGTCTGGCCGTCGGTCAGCGTGCGGCTGATCGACGCCAGGTCGGTGTGGTGCGCGCCGAAGCTGGCTTCGATGGCGCCGCCCTGAGGGGCGTCGTCGAGGATGACGTTGATCACCCCGGCCACCGCGTCGGAGCCGTACAGCGCGCCGGCGCCGTCGCGCAGCACTTCGATGCGCTTGATCGCGCTGACCGGGATGGCGTTGAAATCCACCGGCGTGGTGCCCTTGCCGATCTTGCTGTCGGTGTTGACCAGCGCGCTGTTGTGGCGACGCTTGCCGTTGACCAGCACCAGCACCTGGTCCGGCGACAGGCCGCGCAGCTGCGCGGCGCGCACGTGGTCGGCGCCGCCGGAGTTGGACTGGCGCGGGAAGTTGAACGAGGGCAGCAGCGCCTGCAGCGCGCTGCCGAGTTCGCCGTTGACCACGCCGGCCTTGCGGATGTCCTCGGCGCTGAGCACGTCCACCGGCGAGGTGGATTCGAGCACGGTACGGTCGGTGGCGCGGGTGCCGGTGACGATCACGGTGTCGAGCGTGGTCGCCTGGTCGGGAGCCTGCTGGGCGTGGGCGGACCAGGACAATGCCAGCGCTACGGCCAGGGCGAGCGGGGCCGGGGAAATACGGGCCATGGGGGAACTCCGGGAATGACG
>NZ_WIDL01000020.1 GCF_009496535.1 Stenotrophomonas sp. MYb238 | reverse complement strand
GGAATGGGGCGGGGCGGTGCTGCTGGCCACCGAGAACGCGCCGCCGGGCAAGCGCGCCTGGTACGGCATGTTCCCGCAGCTGGGTGCGCCGCTGGGTTTCCTGATGTCGGCCGGCATCTTCCTGCTGCTGGGCCGGCTGATGGACGACGCGGCGTTCCAGGCCTGGGGCTGGCGCGTGCCCTTCCTGGCCAGCGCGCTGTTGGTGATCGTCGGCCTGTGGGTGCGCCTGAACATCCACGAGACCCCGGACTTCCGCCGCGCGGTGGAGGGCGGGCAGCGGGTGCGGCTGCCGATGCGCGAGGTGATCGCCGGCCATGGCTTCGCGCTGGTCGCCGGCACCTTGGCCGCGTTCGCGACCTTCGTGCTGTTCTACCTGATGACGGTGTTCACCCTGGGCTACGGCACCTCGGCGCTGGGCTATACGCGCGAGCAGTTCCTGCTGCTGCAGATGGTCGGCATCCTGTTCTTCGCCGCCGGCATCCCGCTGGCGGCGATGCACGGCGACCGCCACGGCACGATCCGGACGATGCTGTTGGCGACGCTGGCCATCTTCGTGTTCGGCCTGCTGTTCAAGCCGCTGTTCCAGGCCGCCCATCCCTGGCAGGTGCTGGGTTTCCTGTCGCTGGGATTGTTCCTGATGGGCCTGACCTACGGCCCCTGCGGCACCATGCTGGCCGGCCTGTACCCGGTGCAGGTGCGCTACACCGGCGCATCGCTGTCGTTCAACCTGGCCGGCATCCTCGGCGCCGCGCCTGCGCCCTACGCGGCGACCTGGCTGGCGGGGAAGTTCGGCGTCGGCGCGGTCGGCGGTTACCTGTGCGCGACCGCGCTGGCCACCGCGCTGGCGCTGTGGGCGATCCAGCGCCGCGAAGCGGCACGGCGCTGACGCCTCGCGCGCGGGGCGGATGCAGGTGGCCGCCGTCCCTGGCGGCCGTCGGCCTGCGATGGCCGGGTGCCGGGCAGCGTTCCCGGCGGTTCCATGTTTCATGGCGTTCCTCCATGCGCCGCGCGGCGCCGGCAGGACCGCGGCGCGGTCAGCGGAACAGGCGCTTGAGCGTGCGCCCGAGCCAGCCGCCTTCCTCGTGTTCGCGGGCGAACTTGTTGAGGTGGCGCTTGACCTGTTCGGCGTAGGCCTTGTCGTCGCCGCGGATGTGGTTGAACAGCCAGCGCGAGAGCATGTTGCGCAGCTCGTCGGTGATGTCCTCGCCGGCCTCGAAGCGCATCCGGTATTCGGAGACGCGTTTGATGAACACCTCGTGCACGCGCTTGTGCGCGGCGCAGAACGGATAGCCGGCTTCCTCCATCAGCTCTTCCTCGAAGGCGAAGTGCGACAGGGTGTAGTCGATCAGTTCGTCGATGACCTCGCCGACGGCGATGCGCTCCAGGCTCTTCTGGGTCACATGCAGGTGGTTGAGCATCTCCACGATGCGCATGTGCTGGTGGTCGATGACCTCCACGCCCGTGTTGAGATCGTCCTGCCAGACCAGAAGTGCCAACGCCGTTTCTCCAGATGAGTGCTGTCCGGGCGCACTCTAGGGACGGCGGCGGCGTGCCGCGTTGATCTGGATCAAAGCCGGCCGGCGGTTCAGTCCAAGGTAACGCCGTGCACGCGGTTGCGGCCGCCGGCCTTGGCCAGGTAGAGCTGGCGGTCGGCTTCGGCGATCAGTCCGTGCAGGGTGCTGCTGCCGGCCGGCATGCGGCATACGCCGATGCTCACGGTCATGCGCAGCGCGTGGCCGCCCAGGCTCAGCTCCAGCGCGGCGACGGCCGCGCGCAGCTGTTCGAAGTGGCGCATGCAGGCGTCCTCGTCCGGCGCGGCGACCAGCATGCAGAACTCCTCGCCACCGAAGCGGGCGCTCAGATCCTGCGGGCGGGTATGGGCGTGCAGCACGCCGGCCACGGCGCGCAGCGCCTGGTCGCCGGCCTCGTGGCCGAGGCTGTCGTTGATGTGCTTGAAATGGTCGATGTCCACCATCGCCACCGCGACGCTGCCGGCATCGGCGGTATGCCGCTCGAGCCGGCGCTGGCTCTGCTCCAGGAAGCTGCGGCGGTTGGGCAGGCCGGTGAGGAAGTCGCGGGTGGCCAGGTCCTGCAGGGTGCCGATCAGCTCCAGCTGGTCCACGTTCTGCGAGACGCGGCAGAAGAACTCCTCGCGCGAGAAGGGCTTGCGCAGGAAGTCGTTGGCGCCGTTCTTGAGGAAGCGCGGGATCAGCGACGGATCGGAATTGCCGGAGATGCCGATCACCGCGACCTTGTCGCGCGCACGCAGGGCGCGCAGGCGGCGGGTGAACTCCACGCCGTCCATGCCGGGCATTTCCTGGTCGACGATGGCCAGGCGGATCGCCGGGTCGGCCTCCAGCGCCTGCAGTGCGGCATGGCCGTCGGCGGCCTGCGCGACGCGGTAGCCGTACATGCCCAGCAGCGAGGCGGCGTAGCCGCGCGCCGAGGGCGAGTCGTCCACCACCAGCGCGCAGATGCGGCGGTTGCGGTCCAGCCGCTGCACCAGCCAGACCAGGTAGTCCAGGCTGCCGGGCGTGTTCTTCAGCACGTAGTCGATGATGTCCTGCTGCAGCACGCGCCTGCGCAGGTCCTCGTCGTAGACGCTGCTGACCACGATGGTCGGCAGCCCGCGCTCGACGAAATACGCCACCACGCCGTCGCGGTCGCCGTCGGAGAGCACCAGCCCGGTCAGCACCAGGAACCAGTCGTCCTCGGCGTCCAGCAGGGCGCCGGCCTCGGCCAGCGAGGAGGCCACGCTGACCGGCAGTTCCAGGCGCTGTTCGATGGCCTCGCGCAGCATCGAGGTGAAGGCGCGCGAGTTCTCGACCAGCAGGATGCGTTGCGGCAGGAGGGCGATCGGTCGGCTGCCGAAGCCGGCCGGTGGCGACACTGTCATGGGGGCGAAGGATCCGGTAGCGGGTCGTGGCATCCGGCGGGCCGCCGGCGCGTGCCGGACTTTAACCCGGCGGCAACCGCAGTGCGATGACAGGGGTCAATGCGATGCCCTCGTCGATGTGCCGCCCATCGCCTGCGGCGGCCGGGGTCGCCTTCACCACAGCAGGTCGCGCAGCTTGTACCAGGACATCGCCGCCACCAGCAGTGGCCGGCGCAGCGCCGCGCCGCCCGGGAAACGGTGATGGGGGATGCGCTCGAACACGTCCAGCCGCTGCGCCTGCCCGGCGATGGCCTCGGCGATGACCTCGCCGGCCAGGCCGGCGCTGGCCACGCCATGGCCGGAGAATCCCTGCGCGAAATAGACGTTGGGCGCGAGCCGGCCCCAGTGCGGGGCGCGGTTGCGGGTGATGTCGATGTAGCCACCCCACACGAAGTCCAGTTCCACGTCGGCCAGCTGCGGGAACACCGCGCGCATGCGCCGGGTCATCACCCCGCGCAGCCCCGGCGGCGGCAGCGCCGAATAGCTGGCCTGGCCGCCGAACAGCAGGCGGTGGTCGCGGCTGAGGCGGAAATAGTCCAGCGCCCAGTTCACGTCGGCCACGGCCATGTCGTTGCCGATCAGGCCGCGTGCGCGCTCGGCGCCGAGCGGCGCGGTCGCGCCGATGTAGGTGCCGACCGGCATCATCCGCGTTTCCAGTTCCGGCGCGATGCCCTGCAGCCAGGCGTTGCCGGCCAGCACCACGAAGTCGGCCTCGACCCGGCCCTGCGCGGTGTGCAGCACCGGACGCGCGCCGCGTTCCAGGCGCTGCACCGGCGAGTGCTCGTGTATGAGCGCGCCGGCGGCTTCGGCCGCGCGCGCCAGCCCCTGGGCGTAGGCCAGCGGGTGCAGGTGGCCGCTGGCCGGGTCGTACAGCGCGCCGCGGTAGCGGTCGCTGGCCAGCACCTGGCGCAGCTGCGCGCGGTCCCACCATTGCAGCGGGTAGTCGTAGCGCCGCGCCATCGTTTCCATGCCGGCGCGCAGCGCCCGTTCCTGGCGGCGGCGGATCGGCACGCTGGCGTGGCCGTCGCGCCAGTCGCAGTCGATGCCGTGGCGCGCGATGCGCTCCTTGAGCCTGCGCAGGCCGTCGCGCGAGAACTCGAACAGCAGCCGCGCATCGGCGACGCCGAGCAGGGATTCGAGCGTGTGCTGCTCGCAGCCATAGCCGACCAGCGCCTGGCCGCCGTTGCGGCCGGAGGCGCCCCAGCCGACGCGCGCGGCCTCCAGCACCGTCACCCGGTAGCCTTTCCCGGCCAGCGCAAGGGCGGCGGTCAGCCCGGTGTAACCGGCGCCCAGCACCGCCACGTCGGCGCGCGCATGGCCGCGCAGCGGCGCGCGCGCCGCGACCGGCGGCAGGCTGGCGGCGTACCAGCTGGGCGGATAGTCGGACCGGGCGGCGTCCACGGGCATCAGGCGCATCGAAGCAGGCGGGCAGTGCAGTCTACGTGCCCGGGCGCAACCTCCGCACGGCCGTGGCGCGGCGGCGCCGGTTGCCTAAACGGCGGGGCGGCAGTAGCGTGCCTGCACGCCTCGCCACCGGGGCAGGGCATGCGTGCCGGTGGCTGGCGCCTGTCATGCAACCGAAGCCCAACCGTCATGAGCTCCCGTCCCCGTTCCCGCCCCCGCAAGACCGTCGCCGCGCAGGAAGACAGCACCCTGCTGCGCTGGCTCAAGCAGCGGAACATCACCGAGGTCGAGTGCCTGGTGCCGGACATCACCGGCAACGCGCGCGGCAAGATCATCCCGGCCGACAAGTTCTCCCACGACTACGGCACGCGCCTGCCCGAGGGCATCTTCGCCACCACCGTCACCGGCGATTCCCCCGACGACTACTACGAACTGGTGGCGCCGGCCGATTCGGACATGGTGCTGCGCCCGGACCCGGACACGGTGCGCATGGTGCCGTGGGCGGCCGACCCCACCGCCCAGGTCATCCACGACTGCTATACGCGCAGCGGGGAGCCGCACGAACTGGCGCCGCGCAACGTGCTGCGGCGGGGGCTGGCCGCCTACGACGCGCTGGGGCTGAAGCCGATCGTGGCGCCGGAGGTGGAGTTCTTCCTGGTGCAGAAGAACACCGACCCGGATTTCCCGCTGCTGCCGCCGGCCGGCCGTTCCGGGCGCCCGGAAACCGCGCGCCAGTCGTACTCGATCGACGCGGTCAACGAGTTCGACCCCATCCTCGACCTGATGTACGACTACTGCGACGCGATGCAGCTGGACGTGGACACGCTGATCCACGAATCGGGCGCGGCGCAGCTGGAAGTGAACTTCACCCACGCCGACGCCATGGCGCTGGCCGACCAGGTGTTCCTGTTCAAGCGCACCATGCGCGAGGCGGCGATGCGCCACGGCGTGTACGCCACCTTCCTGGCCAAGCCGATGGAGACCGAGCCGGGCAGCGCGATGCACATCCACCAGAGCCTGCTGCGCACCCGCGACGGGACCAATGTGTTCGCCGGCGAAGGCGAGGGCGAGTACAGCGCGCTGTTCATGCAGTACCTGGGCGGGCTGCAGAAGTACGTGCCGATGGCGATGGCCTTCTTCGCGCCGAACGTGAATTCCTATCGGCGGCTGGTGTTCGGCGAGGTCTCGCCGAGCAATGTCGAATGGGGCTTCGACAACCGCACCTGCGGCCTGCGCGTGCCCATCGACAACCTGGAGAACAGCCGCGTGGAAAGCCGCTTCGCCGGCTCCGACGCCAATCCCTACCTGGCCATGGCCGCGACCCTGGCCTGCGGCCTGCTCGGCATCCGCGAAGAACTCACCCCGACCGCGCCGGTGTCCGGCAACGCCAAGGCGCCCGGCTACCAGCTGCCGCGTTCGCTGGGCGAGGCGCTGGACGGGCTGGAGCGCTGCGAACCGCTGCAGGAACTGCTCGGCCGCCGCTTCTGCCGCGCCTACGTCTCGGTCAAGCGCAAGGAGTACGAGACCTTCTTCCGCGTCATCAGCTCCTGGGAGCGCGAATTCCTGCTGCTCAACGTCTGACCCCGCTTCGGTAGGAGCGGCTTCAGCCGCGATCGGGTTTGCCCGGTGAGGCTTCCATCGCGACTGAAGTCGCTCCTACAAGGGCTTCATGGGACACTACCCCGCCGCCGGTTCAGCCGGCCCCTCCCGGATCACACTGGAGAATCCATGAATCTGCGCATCCTGACCGTTGGCGTCGCCATGTCGCTGCTCGCCGCCTGCGGCGGCAAGGAAGAGGGCGCCAAAACCGCCGACGGCGGCGAGGCCAAGGTCCTCAACGTCTACAACTACTCGGATTACATCGCCGAGGACACCATCCCCAACTTCGAGAAGGCGACCGGCATCCGGGTCACCTACGACGTGTTCGACAGCGACGAGATGGTCGAGACCAAGCTGCTGACCGGCAACAGCGGCTATGACATCGTGGTGCCGACGCTGAACTTCTTCGGCCGCCAGATCGAGGCCGGCGTGTTCCTGCCGCTGGACAAGAGCAAAATCCCGAACCTGGCCAACCTCGACCCGGCCGTGATGGCGCGCATCGCCGGCCAGGACCCGGAGAACAGGTACGGCGTGCCGTACATGATCGGCACCACCGGCATCGGCTACAACGTGGCCAAGCTCAAGGAGCGTTTCGGCGGCAGCGCCGACATCGCCAACAGCTGGGACCTGGTGTTCAAGCCGGAAAACATCGCCCGGATGAAGGACTGCGGCGTCACCATCCTCGACACCCCGTCGGACATGATCCCGATCGCGCTGCACTACCTGGGCCAGGACCCGCACAGCACCGATCCGGCCACCCTGCAGAAGGCCGCGGATCTGCTCAAGACCATCCGCCCGTACGTGCAGAACTTCCACTCCAGCCAGTACGTCGGTTCGCTGGCCAATGGCAGCACCTGCCTGGTGGTGGGCTGGTCGGGCGACATCATCCAGGCCCGCGACCGCGCCGAGGAGGCCGGCAACGGCGTGGAAGTGGCCTATTCGATCCCGAAGGAAGGCGCGCCGCAGTGGTTCGACATGCTGGCCATTCCGAAGGACGCCAAGCACCCGGAGAACGCCTATGCGTTCATCAACTACCTGCTCGAACCGCAGGTGGCCGCCAACAACACCAACGTCACCCACTACGCCAACCCGGTGAAGTCGGCCACGCCGCTGGTGGATGCGGCGATCCGCGAGGACAGCACCATCTACCCGCCGGACGACGTGGCGGCGAAGATGTTCACCTACGCGATCAACCCGCCGGAAGTGGACAAGCTCTATACGCGGCTGTGGACGGAGATCAAGACCGGGCGCTGAACTACGCATTCGCGTAGTTCCCCAAGGTTTGCAAGGCGAACCATGGGCCCCGGCTCACCTTCTTCCTCGTCCCCCGCGCCCTTGGCGCCCCCCTTGAACTCCAAGGGGGGCTTCTCCTTCGAGTGGCGTTGCTGATGCGCCTCTGGAATCACGGAGGCGTAGAACTAAGGTGTTCTCCCGTGAAACGGCATGGTGTCGCCTGCAAAATGCCGGGACTACACTACGCGCGTTTGCCCGTCCCACACGCCTCCGGAATCTTTCATGCCCGTTGATGCCAAGACCGATGTCCGGCCCGACGCCATCGCCCTGAACAGCGAGCCCGGCTACCTGTCCATCCGCGACCTGCGCAAGGAATTCGACGGCTTCGTCGCGCTCGACGACGTCAACCTGGACGTGCGCAAGGGCGAGATCTTCGCACTGCTGGGCGGCTCGGGCAGCGGCAAGTCCACGCTGCTGCGCTGTCTGGCCGGCTTCGAGACGCCGACCCGGGGCAGGATCCTGCTCGACGGGCAGGAGATCAACGCGCTGCCGCCCTACGAGCGGCCGATCAACATGATGTTCCAGTCCTACGCGCTGTTCCCGCACATGACGGTGGAGCAGAACATCGCCTTCGGCCTGAAGCAGGACGGCATGGCCAGGGACGCCATCGCCCGCCGCGTCGGCGAGATGCTGGAACTGGTGCAGCTGCAGAAGCTGGGCAAGCGCAAGCCGCACCAGCTCTCCGGCGGCCAGCAGCAGCGCGTGGCGCTGGCGCGCTCGCTGGCCAAGAGCCCGAAGCTGCTGCTGCTGGACGAGCCGATGGGCGCGCTGGACAAGAAGCTGCGCTCGAAGATGCAGCTGGAGCTGGTCAACATCATCGAGCAGCTGGGCGTGACCTGCGTGATGGTCACCCACGACCAGGAAGAGGCGATGACCATGGCCACCCGCATCGCGGTGATGGACCAGGGCTGGATCCAGCAGATCGGCAAGCCCGACGACATCTACGAACAGCCGGCCAACCGCTTCGTCGCCGGCTTCATCGGCTCGGTCAACCTGTTCGAGGGCGTGATCGACGAGGACCTGCCCGAATACGTCACCGTGCGCACCGCCGATTTCCCGGCGCCGATCTACGTCGGCCACGGCATCACCGGCTACGAGGGCCAGCCGGTGGCGTTCGCGCTGCGCCCGGAGAAGGTGCACATCGCCAAGGACGAGCCCGAGGGCGAGACCAACAAGGCGCGCGGCGTGGTCGAGGACATCGCCTATTTCGGCAGCCATTCGGTGTACCACGTGCGCCTGCCCAGCGGCGCCAAGATCTTGTCCAACTTCGCCAACATGAAGCGCTGGGACAGCGACGGCATCACCTGGAACGACGAGGTCTGGGTGAGCTGGGACGACAACGACGGCGTGGTGCTGACCTCATGAGTGCGCGCGGCCAGAATCCGGGCGGTTGGCGGCGCTGGCTGCCGGGCACCCGCGCCGGCGTGATCGGCGTGCCCTACCTGTGGCTGCTGCTGTTCTTCGCGATCCCGTTCCTGATCGTGCTGAAGATCTCGTTCGCGAAGATGGCGGTGGCGATGCCGCCATACACCTCCATCGTGGCGTACGTGGACAACGCCTTCAGCGTCAACCTCAACCTGGGCAACTACGCCCAGCTGCTGACCGACAGCCAGTACGTCGTCGCCTACCTCAGTTCGATCAGGATCGCGGTCATCGCCACGTTCCTCACGCTGCTGATCGGCTACCCGATGGCCTATGTGATCTCGCGCATGTCGCCGTCGGCGCGCAACATCGCGATGATGCTTGTGGTGCTGCCGTCGTGGACCTCGTTCCTGATCCGCGTCTACGCGTGGATCGGCATCCTGGACAGCAACGGCCTGGTCAACCGCACGCTGATGGGCATGGGCCTGATCGACGAACCGCTGCGCATCCTCTACACGCCGCTGGCCGCCTACATCGGCATCGTCTACTGCTACCTGCCGTTCATGGTGCTGCCGCTGTACGCCAACCTGGTCAAGCTCGACCAGCGCCTGCTGGAAGCGGCCTACGACCTCGGCGCCAAGCCGTGGCAGGCGTTCGTGCGCATCACCCTGCCGCTGTCGCGCAGCGGCATCGTCGCCGGCTGCATGCTGGTGATGATCCCGGCGGTGGGCGAGTTCGTGATCCCGGAAATGCTCGGCGGCCCGGACACGCTGATGATCGGCCGCGTGCTGTGGGGCGAGTTCTTCAACAACCGCGACTGGCCGCTGGCCTCGGCGGTGGCGATCGTGATGCTGGTCCTGCTGCTGATCCCGATCATCGTCTTCAACCGGTACCAGCAGCGCGAGCTGGAAGGGAAGCTGGCATGAGCATGGTCCGTGGCCAACGCTGGCTGGGCTGGAGCGTGCTGCTGCTCGGCTTCGCCTTCCTGTACCTGCCGATCCTGCTGCTGATGCTGTACTCGTTCAATTCCTCGCGGCTGGCGACGGTGTGGGCGGGCTTCTCCACGCAGTGGTACGGCGAGCTGTTCCGCGACCGGCAGCTGCTGGAAGCGGCCTGGGTCAGCCTCAAGGTCGCGTTCTGGACCGCGAGCGCGTCGATGGTGTTCGGCACCATGGCGGCGATGGCGATGACCCGCTTCAGGCGGTTCCCCGGCAAGACCGTGTTCGGCGCGCTGGTGACCGCGCCGCTGGTGATGCCCGAGGTCATCATCGGCCTGTCGATCCTGTTGATGCTGGTGTCGATGGGCGGCCTGTTCGGGCTGCCGTCCAAGGGCGTGGTGGCGATCTGGATCGCGCATGTCACCTTCACCATCTCCTTCGTGACGGTGGTGGTGTCCTCGCGGCTGCAGGAACTGGACCGCTCGCTGGAGGAAGCGGCGATGGACCTGGGCGCCAACCGGCTCAAGGTGTTCTTCCTGATCACCCTGCCGATCATCGCCCCGGCGCTGCTGTCCGGCTGGCTGCTGGCCTTCACCCTGTCGCTGGACGACGTGGTGATCGCCAGCTTCGTCGCCGGCCCCAGCTCGACCACGCTGCCGATGAAGATCTTCGCCTCGGTGCGCATGGGCGTGAGCCCGAAGATCAACGCGCTGGCGACCCTGCTGGTGCTGGCGGTCTCGACCGTGGCCTTCGTCGGCTGGTGGATCTCGGCGCGCGCGGAGAAGCGGCGCCAGCGCGACATGCAGCTGGCGTTGCAGGACAACGGCTGAGCCGCGCCGTCGGGGCGCGGGTCGCGCGCCTACGGCGCCGCGACGCCCGCGTTTTCCCGGCGCCGCCCAGACGACGCGGCCACAACATCGCCGGCGCTACCCTGTCCGCCTTCGTTGGATGCAGGTACAGCGCCATGGCGTCATCCCCGACCCTCAACCCCTTCGACGGCCGCGCCCTGCGCACGGTCGAACCGATGAGCGCCGTTGCCGTCGAGCAGCGGCTTGCCGCCGCGCAGGCGGCGTTCCCGGCGTGGTCGGGCCTGGCGCTGGAACAGCGCGGCGTCCTGCTGCGCAAGGTGGCCGCCGCGCTGCGCGCGCGCCGCGACGAGCTCCAGCGCACCATGACGCGGGAGATGGGCAAGCTGCGCGGCGAGGCGCTGGCCGAGATCGAGAAGAGCGCGGCGGCCTGCGGGTACTACGCCGACCATGCCGCCGGTTACCTCCGGCCGCAGATGATCCAGACCGAGGCGCAGCGCAGCTATGTCCTCTACCAGCCGATCGGCTGCGTGCTGGCGGTGATGCCGTGGAACTTCCCGGTGTGGCAGGTGTTCCGTTTCCTCGCGCCGTCGCTGATGGCCGGCAACGTCGCCCTGCTCAAGCACGCCAGCAACGTACCGGGCTGCGCCGACCTGATCGCCGCGGTGCTGGCCGACGCCGGCATGCCGGCCGGGGCGTTCGACGTGCTGCACATCGACAACGACCAGGCCGCCGACGTGCTGCGCGACGACCGGGTCAAGGCGGTGACGCTGACCGGCAGCGAACGCGCCGGGCGCTCCATCGCCGCCAACGCCGGCGACCAGCTGAAAAAATGCGTGATGGAACTGGGCGGCAGCGACGCGTTCGTGGTGCTGGACGACGCCGACCTCGACGCCACGGTCGCCGCGGCGGTGGCGTCGCGTTTCGACAACGCCGGGCAGACCTGCATCGCCGCCAAGCGTTTCGTGCTGGTGGACTCCATCGCCGACGCCTTCGTGCGGCGCTTCGTCGAGGCGGCGAAGGCGCGGGTATATGGCGATCCCCAGGACGAGGCCACCACGCTGGCGCCGATGGCCCGCGCCGACCTGCGCGATGGCCTGCACCGGCAGGTGCGCGCCAGCATCGACCGCGGCGCCAAGGCGCTGCTGGGCTGTGAACCGCTGGCCGGCACCCATGCCGGTTACCCGGCGTCGATCCTCGACCACGTGGCGCCGGGCATGCCGGCATACGAGGAGGAATTGTTCGGCCCGGTGGCGGCGATCCTGCGGGTGAAGGACGAGGCCGAGGCGGTGCGCGTGGCCAACGACACCACCTTCGGCCTGGGCGGCAGCGTATGGACGCGCGACGCCGCGCGCGGCGAGCGGGTCGCCGCGCAGCTGCAATGCGGCGCGGCCTTCGTCAACGCGGTGGTCAGGAGCGATGTACGGCTGCCGTTCGGCGGCACCAGACGCTCGGGGTTCGGCCGCGAACTGGCCGAGCACGGCATACGCGAGTTCACCAACATCAAGACGATCTATGTGGCCTGAGCCGATAGAGCGTGGCTTGGTGCGCTTCTGTCAGGGCCTGCAGCAGATCGGGCGGCTGGCGCCGGCGGCGCACACCGCAGATGGCGCCGTACAGTCGTAGGAGCGACTTCAGTCGCGATGGCCTTTCGCAGGAAAGGCCCCGTTCGCGGCTGAAGCCGCTCCTACAAGGGTTCCATCAGCCGAAGGAATGGTCGACGCTGGCTCAGCGGCATCAGCAGCGTGGCGCAGCGCAGTCGTAGGAGCGACTTCAGTCGCGATGGCTTTTCGCAGGGACGGCCCCTTTCGCGGCTGAGGCCGCTCCTGCAGGTTTCCGTCAGCCGAAAGGGTGGTCGATCGAGGGGCTCTGCGGCGTCAGCAGTTCGGCGCCGTCGGCGGTGATGTGCAGGATGTCCTCCAGGCGCACGCCGAATTTCTCCGGGATGTAGATGCCGGGTTCGTCACTGAAGGTCATGCCCGCTTGGAGCAGGTGCCGGTTGCCGCGGACCAGGTAGTCCCACTCGTGCATGTCCATGCCGATGCCATGGCCGAGACGATGGCTGAAGTAGGTGTAGTCCGGGCCATAGCCGGCGTCGCTGATGACCTTGCGCGCGGCGGCGTCCAGCGCTTCCATCGCCACCCCGGGGCGGGCGGCCTCCAGCGCGCTGGTCTGCGCCTTCAGCACGATGTCGAAGACGCGGCGGATGTCGTCGCCGGCCTTGCCCAGCACCACGGTGCGGGTGATGTCGCTGGTGTAGCCGTCGGCCCTGCAGCCGCCGTCGAAGATGACCGGCGTGCCCTCGGTGAGCCGCTGCGGCGCGTCCGAGCCGTGCGGCGAGGCAGTGTATTTGCCGATGTTGACGTCGGCGCTGCCGCGCAGGCCGGTGCGTGCGTAGGCCAGGGCGACCAGCCCGGCGATGTCGTCCTCGGTCATGCCCGGCGTCAGTGCCTTCCACACGGCCTCGTACACCGCCAGCGTGGTCTGATTGGCCAGGCGCATCAGCGCCAGTTCGGCCGGGCTCTTGATGCGCCGGCAGCCGGCGGTGACCGGCCAGGCGTCGACGAAGGTGGCGTGCGGCAGGGCGTCCATGATGCCCTTGCTGCGGAAGAACGGCACCGTTTCCTCGATGCCGACGGTGCCGTTGGCGGCGCCGAAGCCGCGCAGCACCTGCGCGACCAACGCGTAGGGATCCTCGTCCTCCTGCCAGCCGCGCACATCGTTGCCGAGCTTGATCTGCTCCAGCGTGCGGCCGCGCTCGAACTCGGGCGTGACGTACACCGGCTCGCCCGAGCGCGGCAGGATCACGCCGGTCAGGCGTTCGCTGTTCCACCAGTGCATGCCGGTGAAGTAGGTCAGCGAGGTGCCGGCGCCGATGAACACCGCGTCGATCCGGTGTTCGCCCATCAGCTGCTGCGCCCGCGCCAGGCGGTGCGCACGCTCCCCGGCGGTGATCGGCACCACCCGGTGCGCCACCGGTTTGAGCGCGCGCAGGGAGGCGGGAAGCGTGGAGGGGTTGCCGCTTTCATCGGCGGCCAGCGCGGTGCCGGCCTGGCCGAGCAGGGGCAGGGCCACGGCGCCGGCGGCCAGCGAACTGCGCAGGAAACGCCGGCGGCGATGGTCGAGGATGGCGTCGTTTTCCATGGAGTCCCCCGCAATGCGGTAATGGATCGGGTTGCCGCGGGCGGTCGCGGTGGCCCGGCGGGCCTACAGCCAGCCCGAGCGCTTGAACAGCCGGTACAGCGCCGCGCAGGTCGCGCCGACGACGAGGACCAGCAGCGGGTAGGCGTAGCGGCCGGCCAGCTCGGGCATGTGGGTGAAGTTCATGCCGTACCAGCTGGTGATCAGGGTCGGCGCGGCCAGCAGCGCCGCCCAGGCGCCCAGGCGCTTGACCGTTTCGCCCTGCGCCAGCGTGACCAGCGACAGGTTCACGCTCAGCGCGGTGCCGAGCATCTCGCGCAGGGTGTCGATGGCGTCGTTGACGCGCGCGGCATGGTCCTGCACGTCGCGCAGGTACAGCCGCGCCTCGTCGTTGAGCAGCTGCGCCGGGTTGCGCTGCAGTTGCGACAGCGCATCCTGCAGCGGGGTCACCGCCAGCCGCATCTTGTTGAGCTCGCGCTTGAGGTCGTATAGGCGGATGACGGTGCGGCGCCGGTAGTTCTCGGCGAAGATGTCCTTCTCCAGCGTATCGAGCGTGTCGCCGAAGCTGTCGGTGATCGGCAGGTAGTTGTCCACTACCGCGTCGAGCACCGCATACAGGCAGAACGACGGGCCCAGCGCCACCAGGTCGTGTTCGCGCTCCAGCCGTGCGCGCACCGGCGCGTACGACAGCGAGGCGCCGTGGCGCACCGTCACCAGGTAGCGCGGGCCGAGGAAGGCGTGGGTCTCGCCGTAGCGGATGCGTTCCTCGACCACCTGCGCGGTGTGCACCACCACGAACAGGGAGTTGCCGTAGGTTTCCACCTTGGGCCGCTGGTGCGCCTTGCGCGTGTCCTCGATGGCCAGGTCGTGCAGGCCGAATTCGGCCTGCACCTTCTCCAGCACGGCGTCGTCGGGCTCGTACAGGCCGACCCAGACGAAGCCCCGGTTGCTGGCCTCGAGCGCCTCGCTGATCGCATCCAGCGGGAGGTTGCGCAGCGTGCCGTCCTCGCCGTACCAGGTGCAGTTGATGACACAGGGTGGATTGGCGGGCGCTGCCGCGGGAGAGTTGCCGACGTCCATGGCGGCATCGTGCCTCAGCGTGGGGTGGCCGCCAAGCCGCGGCGGCCCAGTACCAGCGCCAGCGCCAGGTGGACCGGCAGCAGCAGCACGATCCACTGCATGTTGAATTGCGCCTGCAGCGACAGCCAGTGCAGCGGCAGCGACAGCGTGGCGATGGCGGCCACCGTCCACAGCAGCCAGGCGAACCCGCGGCCGGGCAGCCGCCCGCGCAGCAAGCGCCATGCGCCCGGCAGCAGCGCCAGTGCCAGCGGGCTGAGCAGCAGCAGGTTGCGGTTGGCCCAGGCGGCGCGGTGTTCGCTCCAGCCCCACAGGTAGGCGAGCAGCAGCCCGGCCAGGCCGCAGAACAGCCAGAAGGGCAGGGCGACGCCGCCGAGCGCACGGCGGTGGCGGCGCGCGGCGAAGACCGCGCCGGCCAGCACCAGGCCGGCCAGCAGCCACGGCCACCACGCGCGCGCCTGTTCGGCCGGTTCCGGCGCCAGCCGCTGCGGCAGCAGTTCCTGTTCGGACCGCACCAGCGGGCGTCCCTCGCTGTTGCGGACCTCGCGCAGGCCGTCGGCCAGCCGCATCGGCACGAAGGCTTCCTGCCAGCGCGACAGCGGCTGGTCGGCCCACGGGCCGAGGCCGAGGTCGAAACCCAGCCACATCCACGGCGACGGCGAGGCCAGCCGCACCGCCTCGCTGCGGTAGCTGTTGCCGCGCGAGCGCCCGGCCAGCTGCGACTGCAGGCCGCCGCCCATGGCGCGGTCCAGGGCGTCGCGCACCATCGTCGAGCAGTTGGCGGTGAAGTAGTCGTAGCGGTAGCGCGCGTTCTCCGGGCGCGAACGTTCGGCCAGGTCGTCGGCCAGCGCCCGCGCCTGCTGTGGCGGCAGGTCCAGCCACTGGATGGCGGCGCCGCGCCCGGCGTCGCGGTACTGCGCCAGGTCCTCGTCCAGCGGCAGCGCGACGAGGTAGTACATCATCCGCCCGCGCACGAAGTTGCCGATGAAGTCCGGCTCGGACGGGTCGAAGAAACCGAAGTTGTAGGAAACGGCCGGGCCGCCGTCGGGATCGGCCACCACCAGCGCGTCATGGCCGAAGCGCTCGAAGAAGACCTCGCCCGGCTGCATCGTCACCACGCCGATGCGCGGCGCGCGGGGCGCCGGATCGCCGGCCACCGGCGCGGCCTGCGCCATGCCCGCCGCCAGGCACAGCAGCGCGCACGCCAGCAGGCGCGCGAGCGGGAACGGGAAACGCGGCAGACGGGAAAGGCGCGGCGCGATCAAGCGTCGTCCTGCGGATCGGGCGGGAGCACGGTGACGTGGAAGGCCTGCACCCGCCGCGCGTTGGCGCGCGCGACGCGGAACACGAAGCGGTCCAGGGCCAGTTCGTCGCCGATCTCGGGCAGGTGGCCGACGGCCTCGGTGACCAGCCCGCCGATGGTGTCGTAGTCGTCGTCGGAGAACGTCGCGCCGAAGCGCTCGTTGAAATCCTCGATCGCGGTCAGCGCGTCGACCACGTAGCGGCCGTCGGCCTGGATGGCGATCTGCGCGGTGTGATCCTCGGCCTCGTCGTGCTCGTCGTCGATCTGGCCGACGATCTGCTCCAGCACGTCCTCGATGGTGACCACGCCGGCCACGCCGCCGTACTCGTCCACCACGATCGCCATGTGGTTGCGCGAGAGCCGGAACTCCTTGAGCAGCACATTGAGTTTCTTCGACTCGGGAATCAGCACCGCCGGGCGCAGCAACTCGCGGATGGTGGCGTGGCTGTTGTCGGCGACCACGCCGCGCAGCAGGTCCTTGGCCAGCAGGATGCCGAGTACGTCGTCCTTGTTCTCGCCGTGCACGGGGAAGCGCGAATGGCCGGATTCGACCACCTGCTTCATCAGTTCGAGGAACGGCTGCTCGACCGGCAGCGACACCATCTGCGAGCGCGGGATCATGACGTCGCCGACGGTCAGTTCGGCCACGGCGATGGCGCCTTCCATCATGCGCAGGGTGTCGGCGGCGATCAGGCCGTCCTGCTCGGCCGTCTGCAGCACGGCTACCAGTTCGTCGCGGGTATGGGGTTCGCCGGAGAAGGCCGCGCTCAGGCGTTCGAGCCAGCCGCGTTTCTTTTCGCCCTGCTCCGGGGCGCTGCTACTGTCGTCTTCGGACATCTCTTCGTTCAGGGCGCCCGGCGGACCGGGCGGTGGGGGCAAGTCTAGCAGGATGTCCGCGGCCGCCCGCTCAGGCCGGCGGGGTGTCGCTGGCCGCGCCGGAAGCGGCGGCCGGGGCTTCGCCCTCGGCCGGAATATCCAGGCTGTAGGTGCAGCCGGCCAGGGTCTTGCCGGGGTGCGACTTGACGTTGGACACGCTCAGGATCACCGACTCGATCAGGGCCTCGCCGGTCCTGGCATCGATCACGTCGCGGCTGAGCAGTTCGCGGCCGGCCATGAGCTTGCCGTCGGCGTCGTAGCCGGTTTCCAGTTCCAGCGCCTTGGCCAGCGGCCGCGGATCGGCCAGGTCCAGGATCGCCACGATGCTGGAGCCGGCCATGGCGATATGGTCGGCGCTGTGGCCGAACACCGTGATCGGCGTGTTCAGCATGTACTCGTTCATGAACAAGTTGCCCTGCGGCAGCGGCCGCCAGCCCAGCGCGACGGCCTTCAGCGGATCGGCGGCGATGGGCGCCAGCGCGGCGAAATCGCTCACGCCCTGGCGGCATTCGATCAGCGCCGGGAGGTCGACGGCGGGATCGGCGAACGCGGCGGCGGGCGACAGGGCGGCGAACAGCAGCGGGAACAGGCGCTTCGTCGGCATCGCTCAGCGCTCGCCGGCATAGGGGTCGGCGATGCCCAGTTCAGCGAGGATCTCGCGTTCGAGCTGCTCCATCGCCTCGGCTTCCCTGTCGTCCTCGTGGTCCCAGCCGAGCAGGTGCAGCACGCCGTGCACGGTCAGGTGCGCATAGTGGGCGTTGAGCGGCTTGCCCTGTTCCTCGGCTTCGCGCGCCACCACCGGCGCGCAGATCACCAGGTCGCCGAGCAGCGGGAACTTGACGCCCTTGGGCAGGCCTTCGGGCACCTCGGCCGGGAAGCTGAGCACGTTGGTGGCGTAGTCCTTGCCGCGGTAGTGGCGGTTCAGCGACTGGCCCTCCCTGGCATCGACCACGCGGATGGCAAGGTCGGCCTCGCGGATGCGGCCCTCCAGCGCGGCGGCGACCCAGCGGCGGAAACTCACCGCCGCCGGCAGCCCGGCGCGGGGCAGGGCGTAGCTGACGGCGACGTCGAGACGGACGGGGCCCTTGGTCATGGCGGGTTCCAGCGGTCAGGCGGTGCGGGGGCGCACAGTATCGCGCGCAAGCGGCCTCACCGCGACTTCCATTCGTTTGCGGCGGAGGTGATTTACGCGACCTTGGCCGCGACGCGCAGCTCCGCGATGCCCGCTTCTTCGGTGGATGCGTGGCAGTTACGGCCCCGCAGCAGGATGATCTGGCGGACCGCCGCAACGCGCTCCATTCCGGCGAGTCTGGACCAGCAGCAGAGGGGAACGGGGCATGGCACCTTCTGCGCAGGAGGGTGCCATGTAGGCACGCCTTACTCGGCTCCGGGATTGACCTGTTGCAGGTCGCGGCGGTCGTAGGCGTTGACGATGCGCGCCACCAGCGGATGGCGGACCACGTCGCGCGATTCGAAGAAGGTGAAGCTCACCCCTTCCACGCCGCGCAGCACCTCGATGGCGTCGCGCAGGCCGGACTTGACGTGCTTGGGCAGGTCGGTCTGGGTGAGGTCGCCGGTGACCACCGCGGTGGAACCGAAGCCCAGGCGGGTCAGGAACATCTTCATCTGCTCGATGGTGGTGTTCTGCGCCTCGTCCAGGATCACGAAGGCGTCGTTGAGCGTGCGTCCGCGCATGTAGGCCAGCGGCGCGATCTCGATGACGTTCTTCTCCAGCAGTTTGGCGACCTTCTCCACGCCGAGCATTTCGTACAGCGCGTCGTACAGCGGGCGCAGGTAGGGGTCGACCTTCTGGGTGAGGTCGCCGGGCAGGAAGCCGAGCTTCTCGCCGGCCTCCACCGCCGGGCGCACCAGGATCAGGCGCTGCACGCGCGATTCGTTCAGCGCTTCCACCGCCATGGCCACGGCCAGGAAGGTCTTGCCGGTGCCGGCCGGGCCGATGCCGAAATTGATGTCGTGGGTGGCGATCTGGTGCAGGTAGCGCGACTGGTTCTGGCCGCGGCCGCGCACGGTGCCGCGCTTGACCTTGATCGCCACGTCCTGCGCCTCGTAGGCGCGCTCGGCCACCTGTTCGACGTTGGCGCGGCTCAGCAGCAGGTGGATGGCGTGGCTGTCCAGCGTGGTGCCGGCGGCTTCCTCGTAGAGCGCCCTGAGCAGCCTTTCGGCCTCTTCCGCGGCCCTGCCGGGACCGCTGACGCGGAACACGTTGCCGCGGTTGGCGATCTGCACGCCCAGGCGCAGTTCGATCTGGCGCAGGTTTTCGTCGAAGGGGCCGGCGAGGTTGGCCAGCCGTTCGTTGTCGGCCGGATCGAGGGTGAAGTCGTGGTGGATGGTCGCGGTCATGGGGGAAGAAATGGTGTCGATGCGCCGGGTATCAATGCCGTCGCGCGCAGGGCGGCATTGTTTCACCTCCGTCGTGGGCGGATATCCGGGTGTAATGCGCCGCCGGCGGGTACGGAGCGGACGCTGGCCGGGCTCCACGATTCGATCATTGAAATTTAATTATCCATTGAATTAAATGGAGCGATGAAACGTCCTGCATCCAGAAGATCCACAGGCGGCACCGGTACCTCCACGGCGCCGGAGGCATCCGCCCCGCATGCCGGAACCGCTCCCCGCACGCCACGCAAGCGCATGCCGGGGCGGCGGCCCACGGCCGATGCCGCCGACCTGCGCGAGCGGCTGCTGGATGCGGCGCTGGCCTGCTTCGCGGCGCAGGGCATCGGCGCGACCTCGTTGCGCGACATCGCCCGCCGTGCCGGGGTGACGCCGGCCCTGGTCCACTACTACTTCGGCGACAAGCTGCAGCTGCAGCAGGCGGTGGTGGCCGAACGGCTGTGGCCGGTGATGGCGCAGGTGCAGGCGGGGATGGGCGGGGCGGACGACGACGTGGCCGCGATGGTGGCCGGCTTCGTCGCCGCCATCACGCGGGTGGTGGCGGCCCATCCGTGGCTGCCGACGCTGTGGGTGCGGGAAATCCTCTGCGAAGGCGGCGCCCTGCGTGACGTGATGATCGAACGGATCGGGCCCTTGCTGCCGCGCCTGCTGATGGAGCGTTTCGCCGCCGCGCAGCGGGCCGGGCGGCTCAACCCGGAACTGGATCCGCGGCTGATGGTGGTGTCGATGGTGGGGCTGACGATGTTCCCCCTGGCCAGTGCGCCGATCTGGCGGCAACTGTTCGGCGCCGGGGAACTGGGAGCCGATGCGGTGCAGCGGCACGCATTGGCGCTGCTGACGCGCGGACTGGAGCTGGGACATGAATGACCGAGGCATTGCCGGCGCGTTGCTGCTGGCGTTGGCGCTGGCCGGCTGCGCGCGGCCGGCGCCGCAGGCGCTGGGCACGCTGGAATGGGACCGGGTGACGGTGCCGGCGCCGGTATCCGAGCGCATCGTGCGCATCGACGTGCGCGAAGGCCAGCAGGTTGCCGCCGGGGCGTCGCTGATGCAGCTCGAGCCGGCCCAGGCCCGTTCGCAGCTGGATGCGCTGCGCGCGCAGGAGGCGCAGCGCGGCGCCGCGCTTCTGGAACTGCGCCATGGGCCGCGTGCGGAGGACATCGCCCAGGCCCGGGCCGCACTGGCGGCGGCGCAGGCACAGGCGCGGGAGACACAGGCGTATCACGCGCGCCTGCAGCCGCTGGCCGGGCGCCAGCTGGTGGCGGCGGCGGAATTGGATCGCGCCCGTGCCGCCGCGCAGAGCGCGCAGGCGCAGGTGCGGCAGGCCACGGCGGCGCTGGACGAGCTGCTGCACGGCAGCCGCGGCGAGCAACTCGCGCAGGGCGAGGCCGCATTGGCGTCAGCCCAGGCCAGCGCGGCGGTGCAGTCGGTGGCGCTGGACAAGCTGGCGCTCGTCGCGCCGCGCGCCGGCCGCGTCGACAGCCTTCCCTACAAACTCGGGGACCAGCCGGCCACGGGCGCGCCGCTGGCGGTCCTGCTGGTGGGCGATGCGCCCTATGCGCGGGTCTACCTGCCGCAGGCGCTGCGCAACCGGCTGCAGGTGGGCGATGCGCTGCGGGTGCAGGTGCAGCCGCAGGGACAGGTGTTCGACGGCCGCGTGCGGATGATCCGCAGCGAGCCGGTGTTCACCCCGTATTTCGCCTTGACCGGGCAGGACGCCGAACGCCTGAGCTATCTGGCCGAAATCAGCCTGGGCAAGGAGGCGGCGGCGCTGCCGGTGGGCGCGCCGGTGCAGGTGCTGGCCGATGCCGCGCGCTGAGCCCGCCGCCATGGACGGCGACGACGTCGCGATCCGCGCGCGTGGCCTGAGCAAGCGGTTCGGCGCGCTCACGGCGGTGGACGGCATCGACCTGGACGTGCCGCGCCGGCACGTCTATGGCTTTCTCGGCCCGAACGGCTCGGGCAAGTCCACCACCATCCGCATGCTGTGCGGCCTGCTCACGCCCAGCGCGGGCCGGATCGAGGTGCTGGGCCTGCGCATTCCCGAGCAGGCCGAGGCGCTGCGCAGCCGCATCGGCTACATGACGCAGAAGTTCTCGCTGTTCGACGACCTGAGCGTGCGCGAGAACCTGGAGTTCCTGGCCGCCGTGCACGACCTGCCCAGAGCGCAGGCGCGACGGCGCATCGACGAACTGGTCGAGCGATACCATTTCCAGGACCGGCAGAAGCAGCTGGCCGGCACCATGAGTGGCGGCCAGAAGCAGCGCCTGGCCCTGGCCGCGGCGGTGATCCATGAACCGGAACTGCTGTTCCTGGACGAACCCACCAGTGCGGTGGATCCGGAATCGCGCCGCGATTTCTGGGAAAAGCTCTTCGAACTGGCCGATGCCGGCACCACGCTGCTGGTCTCCACGCACTACATGGACGAGGCCGAGCGCTGCCACCGCATCGCCATCCTCGACCGCGGCGTGCTGGTGGCCGACGGCACGCCGGCCGAACTCACCGCGCGCCTGGCCGGGCGCACGCTGGTGGTCGATGCCGACCAGCCGCGGCAGGCGGCAAGGGCGCTGTCGGCCTGCGCGGGCGTGGCCAGCGTGGCGCAGATCGGCAACAGCCTGCGCGTGCTGCTGGACGAGGAGGGCAGCGAGGCGCCGCTGGCCGATGCGTTGCGGGCGGCCGGCATCGCCGCGCGGATGCATCCGCAGGCGGCCAGCCTGGAGGACGTGTTCGTCGCCGCGACCCGCCAACGGCCAGCGGCCGGCGGGGAGGGCGCATGAAGCTGCGCCGCCTGCTCGGGGTGATGCTCAAGGAACTGCGGCAGATGCGGCGCGACCGCATCACCCTGGCGATGATCATCGGCATCCCGGTGATGCAGCTGCTGCTGTTCGGCTATGCGATCAACACCAACCTGCGCGACCTGTCCGCCGGCGTCGCCGACCAGGCCCGCACCTCGGCCTCGCGCATGCTGGCGCGCGACATCGTCGCCACCGGCGTGATCTCGCCGACGCTGGAGGCGGCAACGCCGCAGCAACTGGTGGATGCGATGCGGCGCGGGGAGATCAGCATCGGCATCGTGATCCCGCCCGACTACGAGCGGCGCCGCGCGGAGGGCCGCGAAGCCCTGCAGATCCTGGTCGACGGCAGCGACAACGCGGTGCAGAGCGCGGCGGCGCAGCTGGCGCGGATGCCGCTGGACGGCGCGGGCGCCAGCCCGCTGGCGACCGGTCCGATCAGCGTGGTCGGCTTCTACAACCCGCAACGCAGTTCGGCGACCAACATCGTGCCGGGGCTGGTGGGGGTGATCCTGACCATGACGATGGTGCTGTTCACCGCGGTGGCGATCGTGCGCGAACGCGAGCGCGGCAACATGGAACTGCTGATCGCCACGCCCTTGACCAGCGCCGAGCTGATGGTCGGCAAGGTCGTTCCCTACGTGGCCGTCGGTCTGCTGCAGACCGGCATGGTGCTGGCGCTGGGCGCCTGGCTGTTCCACGTGCCGATGGGCGGCAGCCTGCTGGATGTCTTCCTCGCCGCCGGCCTGCTGATCGTGGCCAACCTGGCGCTGGGGCTGTTGATCTCCACCCGCGCGCAGTCGCAGTTCCAGGCGATGCAGATGACGTTCTTCCTGTTCCTGCCCTCGATCCTGCTGTCCGGTTTCATGTTCCCGTTCGCCGGCATGCCGCGTTCGGTGCAGTGGATGGCCGAACTGCTGCCGCTGACGCATTTCCTGCGCCTGATCCGCGGGGTGATGCTGCGTGGCGCGAGCCTGTGGGAACTGTGGCCGGACGCGCTGGCGCTTCTGGCCTTCAGCGCGGTGATGATGGCCGGCGCGATCCTGCGTTTCCGCAAGCGGCTGGACTGAGCGCGGGTCGCGCGGTTTTCCACACCGGATGTGGATGCAGGCGCGGCGAACCTGTGGATAAGCGTGCGCAGCCTGCATGCGGCAAGGCTTGCGGTAGCGTGGTGAAATTTTCGTCACCGTGCGGAGGCGTGGCCGCTGAGGACGACGTCCATGCGCGCATGCGGACGAGCCGCCGCATCTCCTGCGGCGAAAGGGATCTTCTTCGGTTGGTCGGCCGTGCCGGCCGCTGGCCGGCACTTCCGGGGCAGTGGCCGGCGCTAACCGGTTCAGGCCGCGTCGGTCACCACGCGCCCACGCAGCGAGTTGGTCAGCGCTTCGGTGATGACCACATCGACGAACTGGCCGACCAGGCGCTTCGGGCCGGGGAAGTTCACCGAACGCATGTTCTCGGTCTTGCCGGTCAGTTCGTTGGGGTCCTTGCGCGACGGACCCTCGACCAGCACGGTCTGCACGCTGCCGACCATGCTGCGGGAGATGACGGCGGCATGCTCGTTGATGCGCGCCTGCAGGCGCGACAGGCGCGCGTGCTTCTCGGCCTCGGAGGTGGTGTCCTCCAGGTCGGCGGCCGGGGTGCCGGGACGGCGCGAATAGATGAAGGAGAAGCTCTGGTCGAACCCCACGTCCTCGATCAGCTTCATGGTCTTCTCGAAATCGGCCTCGGTCTCGCCGGGGAAGCCGACGATGAAGTCCGAGCTGATCGAGATGTCCGGGCGCACCGCGCGCAGCTTGCGGATCTTGGCCTTGAACTCCAGCGCGGTGTAGCCGCGCTTCATCGCGCTGAGCACGCGGTCGCTGCCGGCCTGCACCGGCAGGTGCAGGTAGTTGGCCAGCTTGGGCACGTCGCGGTAGGCGTCCACCAGCGAGTCGGAGAACTCCAGCGGGTGCGAGGTGGTGAAGCGGATGCGGCCGACGCCGTCGATCTCGGCGATGGTGCGGATCAGCAGGCCCAGGTCGGCGAACTGGGTTTCCCCGTCCGAGCCAAGGCTCGAACCCGGGCCGTCGCCGTACGGGCCACGGTAGGCATTGACGTTCTGGCCGAGCAGGTTGATCTCGCGCACGCCCTGCGCGGCCAGCTGCGCGCACTCCACCACCACGTCCTCGAACGGCCGGCTGACCTCGGTGCCGCGGGTGTAGGGCACCACGCAGAACGAGCAGTACTTGGAGCAGCCCTCCATGATCGACACGAACGCCGACGGGCCTTCGGCGCGCGGCTCGGGCAGGCGGTCGAACTTCTCGATCTCGGGGAAGCTGATGTCCACCTGCGGCCGGTCCTGCTCGCGGCGCGCGCGGATCAGCTCAGGCAGGCGGTGCAGGGTCTGCGGGCCGAACACCAGGTCCACGTAGGGCGCGCGCTTGACGATGGCCTCGCCTTCCTGCGAGGCGACGCAGCCGCCGACGCCGATGATGACCTCGCGGCCGCCGGCCTTGAGCTCCTTCCAGCGGCCGAGCTGGCTGAACACCTTCTCCTGCGCCTTCTCGCGGATGGAGCAGGTGTTGACCAGCACCACGTCGGCTTCCTCGGGGTTGTCGGTCAGCTCCAGGCCTTCGGCCTGGGCCAGCACGTCGGCCATCTTGGCCGAGTCGTACTCGTTCATCTGGCAACCGTGGGTCTTGATGTACAGCTTTCCACGCGATGGCGAGCCATCGCCGGGCTTGCCGCGCGCGCCGCCGGCAACCTTCGGCCCGGCGCCGGGCATGGGGATCAATTCGGGGGTGTTCATTTCAACGGAAGGCACGGCGGAAACGGCCGTGTTCGGCAGGGGGGAGGCTGGCGTCCCGGGCATGGCGCTTATTCCAGACGGGTGGGCGGGCAGGCGGCCTGGGCCGCGGCAGGGGCCGGATTGTACCGGGGTTGCCGCCCGGGCGTTACCGCCGGGCGGGGGCAGTTGGCATTCGCGCCGCGAAACTGGGACACTTCCGCCCGCAATGAAGACCGGACTGGGGATTGCAGGGTTGTTGATCGCCTCGCTGACGGCTGTGCCGGCCAGCGCGGGCAGCCTGTACAAGTGCCTCGGCGCCGACGGCGTCTCCAACTACGTCAGCAAGCGCATCCGCGGCGCCAGTTGCAGCGTGGTCGGCAGCTACCGCCCGGCGGCCCAGCCGGCCAGCCGGCCGCCGTCCACCGCGACCGCCACGACCGCCAACCCCTCGGCCAGCCCTGCCGCCGCCGCGGACCGGCCGCCGACCGCGGCGGTCGCCACCGCCGCCGCTGCCCGACCCGCTGCAGCGACTCCGGCTCCAGCTCCGGCGGCGACCGCCCCGGCGCCCGCGCGTGCCGGCCGCGCGCAGCGCGTGGTGAACGGGCAGGTCTATACCTATATGAAGGACGGCGTGCGCCACTACACCAGCGCCCGGCCGGCGCAGGTCGCCAGCCTGGGCGAAGTGCGCACCATCCGCTACAGCTACATCGAGCGCTGCTATGCCTGCGGCGCGAACCCGGGGGTCAACTTCGGCACGGTGCGGCTCAACACGCAGGCCTACCACGCCGAGATCGCCGCCGCGGCGCGCGAGTTCGGGGTCGAGGAGGCCGTGGTGCGCGCGGTGATCCACGCCGAGTCGGCGTTCAATCCCGCCGCCCTGAGCCGCGCCGGCGCGCAGGGGCTGATGCAGCTGATGCCGGCCACCGCGCGCCGGTTCGGCGTGAGCGATGCCTACGACGCCTCCCAGAACATCCGCGGCGGCGTGCAATACCTGTCGTGGCTGCTGCGGCGCTTCAACGGCGACCTGACCTTGGCCGCGGCCGGCTACAACGCCGGCGAAGGCGCCGTGGCCCGGCATGGCGGCGTGCCGCCGTACAGCGAAACCCAGTACTACGTGAAGCGCGTGGCGCAGCTGGCGGACCGCTATCGCGGCGAGCTGGGCTCGCGCCAATGAGCGCGTTTGCGCTTTATTCCAGGGGCGCGTGACAAAAGTCATGGACTCCTGTTTCATCGCATTGTGCGGCTGCTGAACGTTCAGCTAAACTCGGGGGAGATTCGATTCTGAGCGGTCCGGTTCCACCGGTCGCAGGCAGCCGCAAGCCACCTACATCAATATCGGAGTGCCGGATGGCCAACGATGGGGTAAACGATCCAGTCAATGCCGGACGCCGGCGCTTCCTGACAGCGACAACCGCCGTGGTCGGCGCGGTCGGGGCAGGTTTCGCAGCAGTCCCTTTCATCAAGTCATGGAATCCCAGTGCCAAGGCCCAGCTCGCCGGCGCACCGGTGAATGCCGACATCAGCGCACTGCAGGAGGGGCAGCGCCTGATCATGGAGTGGCGAGGCCAGCCGATCTGGATCGTCAAGCGCTCCAAGTCGGTGCTCGACGCGCTGCCCACCCTGGATGGCCGCCTGCGCGACCCCAAGTCCGAGAACGCGGACCAGCAGCCGGACTACGTGCGCAAGGCCAACCCGGAACTACGCTCGATCAAGCCCGAGATCTCGGTGCTCGTCGGCCTGTGCACCCACCTGGGCTGCTCGCCGGAAATGGCCGCTGAGATCAAGCCCGAACCGTATGACCCGGAATGGAAGGGCGGCTACTTCTGTCCCTGCCACAAGTCGCGCTTCGACATGGCCGGCCGCGTGTTCCAGGGCGTGCCGGCGCCGACCAACCTGGTCGTGCCACCACACCATTACGCCGACGACAACACCATCGTCATCGGCGTCGATCCCAAGGGGGCGGCGTAATCATGGCTGACAACATCCTCGTCCGCGCCGCCAATGGCGTGATGGGCTGGGTCAACGACCGCGCCCCGGCGTTGATGCCGATGTACCGGAAGCACATGTCCGAGTACTACGCGCCGAAGAACTTCAACATCTGGTACATCTTCGGCGTGCTGTCGATGGTGGTGCTGGTCAACCAGATCGTCACCGGCATCTTCCTCACCATGCATTACAAGACCAGCGCGGCGGAAGCCTTCGCCTCGGTCGAGTACATCATGCGCGACGTGGAGTGGGGCTGGCTGATCCGCTACATGCACAGCACCGGCGCCTCGCTGTTCTTCATCGTCGTCTACCTGCACATGTTCCGCGGCCTGATGTACGGCTCCTACAAGAAGCCGCGCGAGCTGGTGTGGATCCTGGGCATGCTGATCTACCTGGCGCTGATGGCCGAAGCCTTCATGGGCTACGTGCTGCCGTGGGGCCAGATGTCGTTCTGGGGCGCGAAGGTCATCATCTCGCTGTTCGGCGCCATCCCGGTGATCGGCAACGGCCTGACCGAGTGGATCATGGGCGACTACCTGCCGTCCGACGCCACCCTGAACCGCTTCTTCGCCCTGCACGTGATCGCGGTGCCGCTGGTGCTGCTGCTGCTGGTCGTGCTGCACCTGGGCGCGCTGCACGAGGTGGGTTCCAACAACCCCGACGGCGTGGAGATCAAGAAGGGCCCGAAGGGCAACCGCTGGTCGCCGACCGCGCCGGCCGACGGCGTGCCGTTCCATCCGTACTACACGGTGAAGGACACCTTCTACGTGTTCGCGATGATGGTCATCGCCGCCTTCATCATCTTCTTCGCCCCGGCGTTCGGTGGCTGGTTCCTGGAGCACGACAACTTCACCGAGGCCAACCGCCTGGTCACCCCGGAGCACATCAAGCCGGTGTGGTACTACACGCCGTACTACGCGATGCTGCGGGTGATCCCGCACAAGCTCAGCGGCGTGCTGGTGATGTTCGGCGCCATCGCGATCCTGTTCGCGGTGCCGTGGCTGGACCGCGCCAAGGTCAAGTCCTACCGCTACCGTGGCCTGCTCTCCAAGCTGCTGCTGTTCGGCTTCGCCATCAGCTTCGTGTGGCTGGGCAAGATCGGCGCCGGTCCAGGTACCGATCCGGTGGAAACCATCATCGGCCGCTTCCTGACCGCGTACTACTTCCTCTTCTTCCTGACCATGCCAGTGTGGACCAAGCTGGACAAGACCAAGCCGGTGCCGGAGCGGGTGACGACGCATGACTAAGAAATGGATTGCCTTGCTGGCGACGGCCACCGCCGCACTCCTGTTCTCGGCCGCCACCTTCGCTTCCTCGGGCGGCGCGCTGCAGCAGGCGGGCAACGACCTGTCCGACCAGGCGTCGCTGCAGCGCGGTGCGCAGGCCTACATGAACTATTGTTCGGGCTGCCACTCGCTGAAGTACCTGCGCTACTCGCGCATGGCCGCGGACCTGGGCCTGACCGAGCAGCAGGTGATGGACAACCTGAACTTCACCGGCGCCAAGTTCGGTGAGCAGATCCATGTCGCCATGACCAAGGAGCAGGGCGACAAGTGGTTCGGCAAGATGCCGCCCGACCTGAGCCTGATCTCGCGCGTGCGGGGCAGCGACTGGATCTACACCTACCTGAAGTCGTTCTACCTGGACGAGTCGCGGCCGCTGGGCTGGAACAACAAGCTGTTCCCGAACGCCTCCATGCCCAATCCGCTGTGGGAGCTGCAGGGCCTGCAGCATGCCGAGTTCGGCGAACCCGACGTGGCCGGCGAGCGGCATCCGGAGCGGCTGGTGGTGACCAGCCCCGGGCGCGTGACGCCGCAGGAATACGACCAGACCGTCCGCGACATCACCAACTTCCTCGAGTACGCCGGTGAGCCGGCTGTGCTCAAGCGCCAGAGCCTGGGCGTGTGGGTGGTGCTGTTTCTGGCGCTGCTCTCCTTCCTGGCGTACCTGCTCAAGAACGAGTACTGGACGGACGTGCATTGACGTGAGGGTGGGTCCGCGGGCCGGTGCGGGAGGTTGGCTGGCACTTGGCATCGGCGCCGGCTGACTGCACACTCGGGAAGGTGGCGACCGTGGGCGCTGGGCCTGCGGCGCCGTAAGGCTGGCGGATTCCGGCCCTTGGAGAGCCCTTGATGGCGGCGAGTGTGCGCATGCGAAATACCCTGACGTTGTTCTCGGCCAATGACGATGTCCTGTGCCACCGGGTGCGGCTGGTGCTGGCCGCGAAGGGCGTCACCTACGATCTGGTGCCGGTCGATCCGCAGAATCCGCCGGAAGACCTCATCGACCTCAACCCCTACCACTCGGTGCCGACCCTGGTGGAGCGCGAACTCGTGCTCTATGCGGCCTCGGTGGTCAGCGAGTACCTGGACGAGCGTTACCCGCATCCGCCGCTGATGCCGGTGGACCCGCTGTCGCGGGCGCGCCTGCGCCTGGCGATGCTGCGCATCGAGCACGACTGGGTGCCGCAGGTGCAGGCGATCCAGCTGGGCAACAAGACCCAGGCCGAGGCCGCGCGCAAGCGCCTGAAGGAACTGGTGGCGCAGTCGGTGCCGCTGTTCAAGGCGTCCAAGTTCTTCCTCAACCCGGAAATGAGCCTGGCCGACTGCGCGATGGCGCCGATCATCTGGCGGCTGGATGCGCTGGGCATTCCGCTGCCCAAGGATGGCAAGGCCATCGAGGACTACGGCAACCGCATTTTCCGCAATCCGGGTTTCATCCGCAGCCTCACCGACCAGGAAAAGAAGCTGCGCGACCTGCCGGTCTGACGCATCGGCTGTATGCAGACTTATCGATCGCCGCCCGCGGGCGGCGATCGCGCATCGATGCCGCGTACACTTGCCCCATGAGTGAAGAATCTTTCCGCATGAGCAGCCATCGCCCATACCTGCTGCGGGCGCTGGTGGAGTGGATCAACGACAACGGCATGACCCCGCACATCATGGTCGATGCCGGCGTGCCGGGCGTGCAGGTGCCGGCCAGCGCGGTCAAGGACGAGCGGGTCGTGCTCAACATCGCCGAGCGCGCGGTGATGCGGCTGCACATCGACAACGAAGCGGTGAGTTTCACCGCGCGGTTCTCCGGCGTCAGTTTTCCGGTGAACGTGCCGATCGCGGCGATACTCGCGGTGTATGCGCGCGAGACCGGGCAGGGCATGGCGCTGCCGGACGATATCCCGGGCGCGGACGGCCCCGAGCCGCATGACGACGATACGCCGCCGCCCAGCGCGCCGCCGGAGCCGCCACAGCCTTCGGGCAAGCGTCCGTTCCTCCGGGTAGTGAAGTAACCCGCACCGCCGCCGCAAGGCGGCGGTTTTCGTTCGGGGGAACATGCTTCCGGATCGCGCGGAGTGGAGCCGCGTTCAGATGTCCTCGGCTTCGTCGCTGCGCGGCTGCAGCATGCTCACCCGCGCGGTAACCGGGCCGACGAACGAGACCAGCTGTTTCCCGCGCAGCACCATGCGTCCGCTGTGGCGTTCGACGCCGTCGTAGGAATAGTCGAAGCGGAAGCTGCGCTCGAAGCCGAGCCAGCCGTTGGGCAGCCGGCACAGGCGCAGGCCGATGGCGTGCACGCTCTGGTCCAGCCACTGCACGTCGGCGGCCTGGCAGGCATTGCGGCCCAGTTCGGTGGCGCGTTCGGCCGCGGCCCGGGACGCGTCCCAGAAGGCGTAGCCGATGGCGCCGAGGATCATCAGGATCAGCAGGGTAGGCATGGCGCCACTTTAGGCGGCCGTGCGCGAAAGCGGAACCGGTCCGGGCGGAGGAGGGACGTCGCGACCGGCAGGGGGCCGTGACGGACCGGCCACCAGTTCAGCGCGGCTAGGGCTCCGCCGGCGTGGGGGCCGGCAAGGTCCCGGGCTCCACCAGCTTCAACAACGCCGCCCAGTCCTGCCGGTTGAAATCGCATTCCTCCTCGCGGCCGGGCGAGCACGCGTTTTCCACCGACGAGGCAGCCCGCCCCGCATCGACGGGAGCCGGAGCGACCAGGCGCCCGGTGCGGTCCAGCGCCAGCTTGCGCATGACCACCGCGTTGGCGACGTTGCCGCCAACCAGGTACAGCGTGCGGTCGCCGCCGACATTGGCCGCCACGACCACTTCGCAATGCGATTTCCAGCGGTCCGCGCCGCCGGCTCCCAGCGCCTTCACCAGGCCGTCGTGGCTCAGCGCCGTGCTGCGGTCGCGCAGGAAGCAGAGCAGGTCGCCGGGTGCCGGCTTGTCCAGGGCCGGATCGACCAGCCGATAGGGCGTGCCCGCCGCGCCGCCGCGGTAGGCGGCGCGGATGTAGTCGATGTGGCGCGGTGAACGCACGAAGCCCTGCACGCCGGCGCGGACCATGATCCAGGACACGAACGCGGCCGACCACGGGTTGTCGATCAGGAAAGCCCGGCAATCGTTGTCGGTCGTGCGTTCGCCGGGCGTGGCCAGGCAGCTCTGCGCGCCGGGCAGCGCGGCCATCGGCGACAGCGTGCCGCTCTGGCGCCAGTAGCCGGCCACGCGCTGCCACGCCACCAGGCCGTCGTCGGCGAGGCTGCCGCTCTCGGCCTCGGTGACGGCGAGGCTGGCGATGCGGCCGTCGCGATCGATGAAGGGGCGGTACCACAGGCGATGCTCGTCGCAGGCGGCGCGTACGATGGCCTTGGCGGTTTCGCCCACGCCGTAGCGCGGCGGCACATCGCAGGCCTCCACCGCGGCGGCGGGAAAGGCGGGCAGGGACAGGGCGCAGCAGAACAGGAATCGGTGGATCACGACGGGCTCCCCTCGGGTACAGGGCGAGCCTCGCAGGGGGCGCCGTTTCCGTGCCGTGAAATCAGGCCGGTGGCGGCCCCAGTTTCAGCGACAGGTCGATGGCCTGCACGTGCTTGGTCAGCCCGCCGATGGAAATGCAGTCCACGCCGTCCTCGGCGATGGCGCGCAGTCCGTCCAGGCCCACGCTGCCGGAGACTTCCAGCGGGATGCGTTTTCCCGGCGGCCGCAGGGCGGCGATGCGCACCGCGTCGCGGCGCATCGCCGGGGTGAAGTCGTCGATCAGGACGCGGTCGCAACCGGCGGCCAGGGCTTCTTCCAGCTGCGCCAGATCCTCGACCTCGACCACCAGCGGCAGGCCGGGCTGCTGCGCGCGCGCGGCGCGTACCGCGGCGGTGAGCGAACCGGCGGCGCGGATGTGGTTCTCCTTCAGCATCACCATGTCGAACAGGCCGATGCGGTGGTTGTCGCCGCCGCCGCAGCGCACCGCGTACTTCTGCGCCAGGCGCAGGCCGGGCAGGGTCTTGCGCGTGTCGAGGATGCGCGCGCCGGTGCCGGCCACGGCGGAGACATGGCGCGCGGTGGTGGTGGCGGTGGCCGAGAGCGTCTGCATGAAGTTCAGCGAGGTGCGCTCGGCGCTGACCAGCGCGCGGCTGCGGCCCTGCAGGGTGGCCAGCACGGTGCCGGCGGGCACGCGCTCGCCTTCGCTTACCCGCCAGTCGATCCGCACCTGCGGGTCGAGCGCGCGATGGGTGGCGTCGAACCACGGGCGGCCGGCGATCACCGCCTCCTGCTTGCACAGCAGGTAGGCGCTGTCGGCGGTGTCGGGCAGCAGCGCGGCGGTGACGTCGCCGCTGCCGATGTCCTCGGCCAGGGCGCGGGCGACGTCGGCGTCGATCTGCTCCTGCGGCGGAGCGGCCGGCGGCTGCGGCAGCATCACGTGCCCGGGAAACCGTCGATCTGCGCGGTGGCGATGGCCTCCTCGGCCAGCAGCACCGGAATGCCGTCCTCGACGCGGAACACCTGCCTGCGGTCGCGGGTGACCAGCGCCTCGCGCAGCGGCTCGGCCTGCGCGCTGCCGTCGGCGCGGGCGACGCCGCCGGCGGCGATGGCGCGGTTCAGCGTTTCCAGCCCCGCGCTGTCCAGCAGGGCCAGCGGCTGGCGGGTGTCGGGCGAGACGAGCAGGTCGAGCAGTTTGCGGTCCATCGGGTCGTGGTCTTGCGTGGAAGGCGGCTAGAATACGTCTTTGCAGCAGGTGACGGCCAATGACCCCCAATTCCTCCGCGCCGCTCGTCGGCATCGTGATGGGTTCCCGTTCCGACTGGGAGACCATGCAGCACGCGGCCCAGAAGCTCGACGCGCTGGGCGTTCCGTATGAAGTGAAGGTCGTCTCGGCGCACCGCACGCCGGACGTGCTGTTCACCTATGCCGAAGAAGCCGGTCCGCGCGGGCTGCGCGCGATCATCGCCGGTGCCGGTGGTGCCGCCCACCTGCCGGGCATGATCGCGGCCAAGACCGCGGTGCCGGTGCTGGGCGTGCCGGTGCAGTCCAAGGCGTTGAACGGCATGGATTCGCTGCTGTCGATCGTGCAGATGCCGGCGGGGATTCCGGTGGCCACCTTCGCCATCGGCAACGCCGGCGCCTCGAACGCGGCGCTGTTCGCCGCGGCGATGCTGGCGCCGGCGCAGCCGGCCGTGGGCCAGGCGCTGGATGCCTTCCGCGCGCGCCAGACCGCCGACGTGATGGCCGCCGACGACCCGCGCCAATGACCACGGTCGGCATTGCCCTGCGGGTTCGCCTGGGCAGGCCGCACGAATTTCCGGAGCAGTTCCGCGCATGACGACGATAGGTATTCTGGGCGGCGGGCAGCTGGCCCGCATGATGGTGCTGGCCGGTGCGCCGCTGGGCCTGCGCTTCGTGGTGTTCGACCCGGCCGCGGACGCCTGCGCCGGGCAGCTGGCGCCGCTGCAGGTGGGGGCGTTCGACGACACCGCCGCGCTGGCCGAATTCGCCGGCAAGGTGGACGTGGTCACCTTCGATTTCGAGAACGTGCCGGCCGCCAGCGCGCGCTGGCTGGCCGAGCGCAGGCAGGTGTTCCCGAACCCGGCCGCGCTGGCGGTGGCGCAGGACCGGCTCAGCGAGAAGACGCTGTTCCAGGAACTGGGCATTCCGCTGCCGCCGTTCGCCGACATCCGCGACCGCGACGATTTGGCGGCGAAGGCGGCCGAGTTCGGCATGCCGTGCATCCTCAAGACGCGCCGGCTCGGCTACGATGGCAAGGGCCAGTTCCGCATCCGCGAGGCGGCCGACATCGACGCCGCCTGGCAGGCGCTGGGCGCGCAGGCCGGCAGGACCGGGCTGATCCTGGAAGGCTTTGTCGCTTTCGACCGCGAGGTCAGCGTGGTGGCGGTGCGCGGCCGCGATGGCGAGTTCCGTGCCTGGCCGTTGACCGGCAACTGGCACGTCGATGGCGTGTTGTCGGCGAGCCTGGCCCCGGCGGTCGCGACCGCGGCGCAGCACGAGGCGGCCATCGGTTACGCGCGCCGCGTGGCCGAGCGGCTCGACTACGTGGGCGTGTTCGCGCTGGAACTGTTCTGCCGCGGCGACGAACTGCTGGCCAACGAGATGGCGCCGCGCGTGCACAACTCCGGCCACTGGACCAGCGATGGCGCCGAGACCTCGCAGTTCGAGAATCATCTGCGCGCGGTGCTCGGCCTGCCGCTGGGCGATACGCGCGTGCTGGGCCATGCCTGCATGCTCAACTGGCTCGGCCGGATGCCCGATGCGCGTGCGGTGCTCGCCGAGCCCGCCGGCCACTGGCACGACTACGGCAAACAGCCCCGCGAAGGCCGCAAGGTGGGGCACGCGAACCTGCGCGACGACGATGCGGCGGCCCTGGCCGCCGCGCTGGAGCGGGTGGGGCAGGCGCTGGGCCGCCAGGCGCAGGTCGAGCCGGTGGTGCGCGCGTTGCGGGCCGGCTGACCGGCGTTCCCACCGGTGTTTCCGGTCGCCGGCCGGCGCCGTCGCGGATCGACAACGCAACGATGCATCGATGTGCGCAGCGGCGCGATAGGCGTGATGGCGGCTTGGGGTTCCTTCCGCCGGAATCGCCGCCTTGCTGGGATGGACGCCGTCGCGAATGAAAGCGCCGGACTGGCGAACCCGGCGGGCTTTCGCCCGTTATGCGTAAGCGCGCATGACACCGAGCGGCCCCGGCGCGCAGACCGCGCATTTGGACCGCGGCCCCGCGAACTGGTTGCGCTAGCTGTGGTGTGCCCCGTTGCGACGCTGCATCACCATACGTGGGCGCGGCGTTGAAGCTAAGGTGTCAGCCGCCGAGGGATCGTCGGTGTGCTCGATATAACGCTGGCGCTCAACGCCGGTGCGGCGCTGGTGTATCCGGTGCTGGGCGCGATGGCCGCGCACGGCTGAACCTGTGGCAATGCGAGGTCGGCCTGCTGCGGGCAGGGGAGTTCCATGCGTGGCTCATGCCGGTTTTCGCCGATGGCCGATGCCGTCGGTTTCCGGAAGGCGCTCAGCGCAGCTGGGCGCCTACAAAATCCCAGTTCACCAGTTTCCAGAACGACTGCAGGTAACGCGTGCGGTCGTTCTGGAAGTCCGTGTAGTACGCGTGTTCCCACAGGTCGCAGGCCAGCAGCGGCGTGCTGTCGCCGGTCAGCGGCGTGTTCGCGTTGCGGGTGGTGACGATGGCCAGGCGGCCGTCCGGGTGTTGTACCAGCCACGCCCAGCCGGAGCCGAACAGCGCCATCGCGGCGCGGTTGAATTCCTCGCGCAGTTTCTGCGTGTCGCCGAACTGCCGGGCGATGCGTTCGGCCAGCGCGCCCTGCGGCTCGCCGCTGGCCCGCGGATGCAGGCATTGCCAGTAGAAGGCATGGTTCCAGGCCTGGGCGGCGGCTTCGAACAGGCTGCCCTGGCTGCGGCGGACGATGTCCTCCAGCGGCAGCTCGGCCAGCTCAGTGCCGGCGATGCGGGCGTTCACCGCGTCCACATCGGCGTGGTGGTGGCCGTGGTGCAGGTCCAGTGTCGCAGCGGAGAAATGCGGCTGCAGGGCGTCGCGGGGATAGGGCAGGTCGGGCAGTTCGACGGGCATGGTCCGTTTCTTTCGGTCGAGGGCGCCGGGAGCCGGCCGGCTCGGCTTACAATCGGCAGCCACGGAGGAAGAGTCTATCCGACCGGACGGACCTTCTTCCGCCGCAGCAGGGAGAATTCAATGGCGGTGATGGAGCAAATCCAGGCGGAGGTGGAGCAGCATCCCCTCGTCCTGTTCATGAAGGGGACGCCGCAGTACCCGATGTGCGGGTTCTCCAGCCGCGCCGTGCAGGCGCTGCTGGCCGCGGGGGCGGTCAACCTGCGCACCGTCAACGTGCTCGAGTTGCCGGAAGTGCGCGCCAACCTGCCGCGCTATTCCAACTGGCCGACGTTCCCGCAGTTCTTCATGCACGGCGAACTGATCGGAGGCTGCGACATCATCCTGGAGCTGCTGGAGTCCGGCGAGCTCAAGCGCATCGTCGCCGAGGCGGGCCAGGCGTGAGCGCGCAGTCGATGAATGCGGCCGGCAATCCCGCGCCGGAAGGCGCCTTGGCGGGACGGGTCGTGCTGGTGACCGGCGCGGCCGGGGGCCTCGGCGCGGCGGCGACTCGGGCCTGCGCGGCCGCCGGCGCCACCGTGGTGCTGCTCGGGCGCAAGATCGCCAAGCTCAACCGCGTCTACGACAGCGCGGTGCCGCTCGGCCCCGAGCCGCTGCTGTATCCGCTGGACATGGAAGGCGCTTCCCCGGACGACTTCGCCGAACTGGCCGCGCGCCTGGAGTCCGAGGTCGGCCGGCTGGATGGCCTGCTGCACTGCGCGGCCGACTTCGCCGGCTTGACGCCTTTTGCCCTGGGCGACCCGGCCGCCTTCGCCCGCGCCATTCACGTGAACCTCACCGCCCGCGCCTGGCTCACCCAGGCCTGCCTGCCGCTGCTGCGCCAGCGCGACGATGCGGCGGTGGTGTTCGCGCTCGACGACCCGCAGCGGGTCGGGCAGGCCTATTGGGGCGGCTATGGCGTGGCGCAGTACGGTCTACGCGGCCTGCTGGACACCTTGCACCATGAACTTCGCAACAGCCCGGTGCGGGTCAGCGGGCTGCAGCCCAGGCCGATGCGCACGCCGCTGCGCGCGCGCGCGTTCACCCATGAAACCGACTTCGCGCCGGTCGACCCGGCGGCCTGCGCCGACGCCTGCGTGCAACTGCTGGCCGCCGAGGGAGCGGCCTGGCGCGGCAAGGTGATGGAACTGCACGGGTGACCGTCCTTTCGGCCGCGCTGCTGCTGTTCCTGATCCTGGACCCGCTGGGCAACATCCCGGTATTTCTCAGCCTGCTCAAGCCCCTGGCGCCGCGGCGCCAGCGCGTGGTGCTGGTGCGCGAACTGCTGATCGCGCTGGCGGTGCTGATGGCCTTTCTGTGGGGCGGCAAGTACGCGCTTGAGCTGATGCACCTGCGCCAGGAATCGGTTTCCATCGCCGGCGGCATCGTGCTGTTCCTGATCGGCATCCGCATGATCTTCCCGCGGCCGGAAGGGCTGATGGGTGCGGTGCCGGACGGGGAGCCCTTCATTGTGCCGATGGCGATCCCGCTGGTGGCCGGCCCGTCGGGGATGGCGGCGGTCATGCTGATGGGCAGCAACGAGCCGGACCGGCTTGGTGAATGGAGCCTTGCGCTGCTGCTGGCCTGGGGGGCGACGGCGGCGATCCTGATGTCGGCCACGCTGCTTTACAAGCTGCTCGGCGCTCGTGCGTTGACCGCGCTGGAGCGCCTGATGGGCATGCTGCTCGTCGCGATTTCCGTGCAGATGTTGCTGGACGGCGTCGCTGTCTATCTGGCGTCGATCCGATAAGTCATTGATTCGATTGTTCTGGTTTTGTTGCGCTGCAAGATCGCTGTCTTGCTACGGTCATATTCGACGCTTACCGTGTTAACCTTATCTTAACCGTTGCGCATGTAACCGCCGCGGAAGGTACCCCCAGATTCAAGCCGATCAGGCGCCCGGTGGCCCCGGGGCTGATGGATCGCGTTTTTTCCCAATCGCCAACTCGTATCGAGGCTACCCAATGAACCACCCTCGCATCCGGATGTCCAAGCTTGCCCTTGGTCTCGTTGCCGCTCTCGCGGCCGCGCCGGCTTTCGCACAGAGCACTTCCGCCGGCGTCGGCGGCCTGGTCACCAACAACGGCGGTTCGCCGGTGGCCGGTGCCGAAGTCACCATCACCCACGTCGAGTCGGGCACGACCAGCCGCGCCACCACCGACGCGTCGGGCCGTTACAACGCGCGCGGCCTGCGCGTGGGCGGTCCGTACACGATCACCGTGACCAAGCCGGGTGAAGGCACCAAGACCGAAGAGGGTGTGTATCTCAACCTGAACCAGGTGAACACCGTCAACGCCGCGCTTGCCGGCGACGTGACGACCCTGCAGGGCGTGGACGTGGTGGCCGCGATGGTGGCAGGTTCCGACCTGTTCAGCGCCAACAAGATGGGCACCGGTTCCAACGTGACCCGCGAGACGATGGACGCGCTGCCGTCGGCCAACCGCAACATCCAGGACTACATCCGCCTGGATCCGCGCATCTCCCAGGTCAGCAAGGCCGACGGCGCGATCTCGGCCGGTGGCCAGAACACCCGCTTCAACGCCATCCGCATCGACGGCATCGGCGCCGGCGATCCGTTCGGCCTGGAGTCCAACAACCTGCCGACCGAGCGCCAGCCGGTGTCGATGGACGCCATCCAGGAAATCAACATCGACCTGGCCAACTACGACACCACCATCTACGGCGGCACCGGCGCGGTGATCAACGCCGTGACCAAGTCGGGCACCAACGAGTTCCACGGCACGGTCTATGGTTCGTACCGCAACAAGGACGACATGGTCCGCCGCCGCCTCGCCGCCGACAAGGGCGACTTCAACGGCTTCGAGGACGAGAAGACCTATGGCCTGACCTTCGGCGGCCCGATCGTCAAGGACAAGCTGTTCTTCTTCGCCAACTACGAGAAGTACGAGCGTTCGGCGCCGGGCGTGGCCCTGAGCGACACGCTGTACGGCAAGGGCAGCATCACCGACGCCGACATCAAGAAGGTCCAGGAGTTCATGTCCAACAAGGGCTATGACATCGGCGGACTGTCGGCTCCGGACAACAAGACCGAGATCGAGGAATACGCGGTCAAGCTGGACTGGAACATCAACGAGAACCACCGTGCGGCGCTGCGCTACAACAAGATGGAGCAGAGCGTCATGCGTTTCCCGGGCATGTCCTCCAGCTCGGTTTCGCTGAGCAGCCACTGGTACGCGCAGCCCAAGACCTATGAAACCTGGATGGGCGAACTGTTCTCCGACTGGAGCGACAACTTCTCCACCGAGTTCAAGGTCTCGCACAAGGACTACAACGCCTCGCGCGTGCCGTCGGTCAACATGCCGCAGGTTCGCATCAACGGCTTCGGCTCCAGCACCTCCGGCCTGCTGTTCGGCACCGAGCAGAACACGCACGTCAACATCGTCGAGTCGAAGGAGCTGAGCGCCTTCGGTGCCGCGAACTGGTACATCGGCGACCACACCGTCAAGTTCGGCTTCGATTACTCGAAGAACGACCTGATGAACTTCTACGGCCGCAACCTGAATGGCGTTTACGTCTTCAGCAACCTGGAAGACTTCCTCAACGGCAAGGTGAACCAGTACCAGCTGCGTGCTCCGCGCCCGAACGGCGGCAGCTACAGCGACATCCCGGCCGAGTTCACGCTGAAGAATGCCGGCGTGTTCCTGCAGGACACCTGGGCGGTCAACTACAACCTGAGCCTGATGTACGGCGTGCGCATCGACATGCCGGACTTCAGCAACCAGAAGTTGTACAACCCGCGCATCGAGCAGCTGTACGGCTATAACAACACGGTGCTGCCGGACCGCAAGCTGGTGCAGCCGCGCGTGGGCTTCAACTACACCTTCGACTCGGATCGCCCGACCCAGCTGCGCGGCGGCGTGGGCCTGTTCGGCGGCGCGGCCCCGAACGTGTGGCTGGCCGGTGCCTACCAGAACACCGGCCTGAACTACGTCGAGTACGACCTCAAGGGCGGCCAGGCACCGGCGTTCGACATGAACCTGCCGCCTTCGACCGACGGCCTGACCCCGGGTTCGGCCCGCCAGAACGTGGACATCATCGAGCCGGGCACGCGCCTGCCGTCGGTGTGGAAGGCCAACCTGGCGTTCGACCACGAACTGCCGTGGTACGGCATCACAGCTTCGGCCGAACTGCTGGTCACCAAGGTCAAGGATGCGCTGTACTTCGAGCGTCTGGACGTGATGGATCCGACGTTCACCGGCACCCAGGACGATCGCGACAACTACTGGAACGCCGCAGGCCGCGACCCGCGCAATGCCGGCAAGTACGGTATGGAAATCGGCAAGATCAAGGGCAACACCTGTACCCCCGCCCAGGTCACCGCAGGCCTGTGCCCGGATGTGAAGGGCAACCGTCCGGGCGACATCGGCGACGTGCTGCTGCTCCGCAATACCGACAAGGGCCGCAGCACCCAGGCCACCTTCGCGCTGAGCCGGCCGATGGGCGAGCATTGGGGCTGGTCGCTGGGTTACACCTATACCGCCGCCAAGGAAGTCAGCCCGCTGACCAGCTCGCAGAACACCTCGAACTGGAACAACACGCTGATCTACCAGGCCAACGAAAACGTGGCCTACGACTCGCGCTATGCGATCAAGGACCGCGTGACCGGCACCGTGGAATGGAAGCACGCCTTCTTCGGCGACTACTCCACCCGCGTGGGCCTGTTCTATGAAGGCCGTTCGGGTCGTCCGTACAGCTACATCTTCTACAACGACGCCAACGGCGACGGCGCGGCGACCAACGACCTGTTCTACGTGCCGAAGGGCTACGGCGACGTGCTGTGGACCGGCGGCGCGGACATGGAGAAGGCGTTCTTCGACTGGCTGGAGAAGACCCCGGAACTGGCGGGCTATGCGGGCCAGGTCGTGCCGGCCAACGCGCACCGCGCCAAGTGGGTCAACAGCTTCGACGTGCGCCTGAGCCAGGAACTGCCGGGCTTCTTCAAGGGCCACAAGACCGAGCTGGCGCTGGACATCATGAACATCGGCAACCTGCTCAACAAGAAGTGGGGCCTGATCGACGACTACGGCTTCTACTCGACCCGCCGCATCGCCAACTATGCGGGCATCGACCCGGCAACCGGCAAGTACGTCTACAACTTCACCGGTTCCACCGACAACTCGCAGATCCAGGAAAACAACAACGACAAGGGCAACACCGCGGTGTCGCGCTGGTCGATGATGCTGAGCCTGAAGTACAAGTTCTGATGCCCTGACGGATCAGTGCTGGACAAGGAAACGGCCGGGGCAACCCGGCCGTTTTCCTTTTCATGGGGGCAGCGCTACATTCGACCAACTGTGAAGACGGAACCGATGATGGAAATGACGAAAGAAGCGGTGGCGCGGGCGCTGCCGGTGCAGGACGCGCGGATCTACCCGCGCGGCGGGCTGGACGTGCTGTCGCGGGCGGAAGTGGCGCGCCTGCGCGATGCCTCCAGCGGCGGCATGCACGAGCTGCTGCGGCGCTGCGCGCTGGCGGTGCTCACCAGCGGCAGCGCCTCGGACGATCCGCGCGCCGCGCGCGACCTGTACCCGGATTTCGACATCCAGGTCGCCCAACAGGACCGCGGCGTCCGCATCGACCTGAGCAACGCGCCGGCGATGGCCTTCGTCGACGGCGAGATCATCCGCGGCATCGCCGAGCTGCTGTTCTCCGTGGTGCGCGACCTGGCCTACATGGCCATCGAGCTGGGGCCGGAGTACGCCTCCGACCTGGAAACGCCCGAAGGCATCACCAACGCGGTGTTCGGCGTGCTGCGCAACGCCCGCATCCTGCAGCCGAGCGAGCCGAACCTGGTGGTGTGCTGGGGCGGCCATTCGATTTCCCGCGACGAGTACCTGTACACCAAGCAGGTGGGCTACGAGCTGGGATTGCGCGGCCTGGACATCTGCACCGGCTGCGGGCCGGGCGCGATGAAGGGGCCGATGAAGGGCGCGACCATCGCCCACGCCAAGCAGCGCAGGATCAATACGCGCTACATCGGCATCACCGAGCCGGGCATCATCGCTGCCGAATCGCCGAACCCGATCGTGAACCACTTGGTGATCATGCCGGACATCGAGAAACGCCTGGAGGCGTTCGTGCGCATGGGCCACGGCATCATCGTCTTCCCGGGCGGCGTCGGTACCGCCGAGGAGATCCTGTACCTGCTGGGCATCCTGCTGCGCGAGGAGAACAAGGCGCTGCCGTTCCCGCTGATCCTCAGCGGCCCGACCATCGCCGCGCCGTACTTCGAGCAGATCGACCAGTTCATACGCATGACCCTGGGCGAGGAGGCGGCCAGCCGCTACGAGATCATCATCGGCGATCCCGTCGCCGTGGCCCGCCGCATGGCGCAGGGCATCAAGCGCGTGCGCGAGTACCGGCTGGCGCACAAGGATTCGTTCTTCTTCAACTGGTCGGTGGAGATCCCGAGCGAGTACCAGCAGCCGTTCGTGCCGACGCACGAGGCGATGGCCGCGCTGGACCTGCACCACGGGCGTCCGGCGCCGGAACTGGCGGCCGATCTGCGGCGCGCGTTCTCGGGCATCGTCGCCGGCAACGTCAAGGAGGACAGCATGCAGCGGATCGAGCAGTTCGGACCGTTCGTGATCCATGGCGACCCGGACATGATGCAGGCGCTGGATGCGCTGCTGCGGGCCTTCGTCGAGCAGCGGCGCATGAAGATTTCCGGCGAGTACCACCCCTGCTACCGGGTCGTGACCTGAGGTTCGGACGCTACAGGGTTTGACGCCGGCCGCCGTTCCCGGGCCGGCGTCCGGCTCCCGTGCCCTTTCCGCACTGCCATTGCAGGCATCGCCTGCCGGACATGCCTTGGTGGGTCGTTCAATCCGGGGGCATCTGCACCGCGGGGCGTAGCCGGGCGGTCATGGGCCCGGTACCACCATCGATGCCAGGTAACGGTCGTCCGCGACCTGCGTCTGGACATCGCCGCCCATCGCCTGGATGCGAGCGCGCAGCGCCTGCAGGCCCACGTGGTGTCCCCGGTGGGCGGTGGCGGGCGTCGGAGGCAGGTCGTTGCTGACCGTGATGCGTACGCCCCCGCCCTCCGGCTGGATGGCGATCCGCAGCGTGCATGGGCCCGGCGAAGGTTCCACCCCGTGATGGATGGCGTTCTCGACCAGCGGCTGGATCGACAGGATCGGTACCTCCAGGTCGGGCAGTGCTTCGGGCACCTGCCATTCCAGCCGCATGCGCGCGCCGAAACGCAACTGCTCGATGCCGGCATAGCGGCGGGCGAGCTCCAGTTCCTCCCGCAGCGGAATCCGGCGCGAGCCGGTCAGCGCGGCACGGAACAGGTCCGCCAGGTCCAGCAACAGCTCCTCGGCCTTTTCCGGTTGCTGGTGCACGAGCGCGGCGCCGGTGTTGAGCGTGTTGAACAGGAAGTGGGGATGGATGCGCGCCTGCAGCGCATCCAGTTCCGCCTGCTTGGCGCGCAGGACCAGTTGCCGCGCGCGCCAGTGGTTCTGGAAGGCGAGCAGCACCAGCAGGCCCGCCACCAGTGCCAGCGCCAGGGCGCGAAGAAGGAAGACGGCGCCGGCATGGTCGCCCGGCGCGTGGCGGAAGCTCACCAGCTTCCAGGACACCAGGGCGACCAGGAGGGTCATGACCAGCAGCATGCCCAGGCATACCCAGGCCAGCGCCTGCGGCTGCAGGCGGCCCAGGGCGGGGCGCAGCGCATGGGCCGCCGCCAGCGTGCCCAGCGTCGCCCACTGGATTCCCAGCGACATCAGGCCGAACAACACCAGGCGGTCGTCCACCGGTGCCGGCGACAGGGCGAGCAGGGCGGCCAGCGCCTCGCCGGCCAGGACCACGGCGATCAGGGTCGTCGGGCTCAGCAGGATGTCGATCGGGCGGTTGGGGTGCGGCACGGGGCCTTCCTGGGCAGAGAGCTGCTGATCATAGCCACGGCCGGCTACCGTTGGCTCCGGTGATCGGCCCGCCCGTCGCCTTTGTATGGAAAGGGCCCGGCGATCCTGCGTAATGTCCGACCGGGAAGCATGGGGGTGTTATGTCGCGACGCGATGCTGGAGTTCCGCCATCGAAAGGGGCGGGGTTCACCTTGATCGAGCTGATGGTGACGGTGGCGGTGCTGGCGATCATCGCCACGATCGCCGTGCCCGCCATGCAGGGCCTGATCGCCGCCAACCGCCTCAGCGCGGCATCGACCGAACTGGTCACCGCGCTGCAGCTTGCGCGCTCGGAAGCGATCCGCCGCAACGCGCCGGTCATGGTCTGCGCCAGTGATGACGGAACGAACTGCGAGAACTCCACCGAGTGGAGCCGCTGGATCGTGACCGGCACGGACAATGCCACCGGCAACGCCGAAGTGATCCGGGATTCGGCCGTGACCGGCGATATGCAGGTGGCGGGGCCGGCGGCGGGCATCCGCTTCCGTCCGACCGGCCTGCTCGATGCGCAGGCCGCCGTGACGTTGTGCCTTCCGGTCAGCAATCCGTCCAGCAACCAGCGTGTCGTCACGATGATGGTGGGCGGCGGCGTCGCCACCAGCAAGCAGAGTGGGAATGGAGGATGTTCATGAACAATCGGACCCCATGCGTCGCGCGTGGTCGGCACCGCAGCGGCGTGCGCCGTTGCGGGCGAAGCCAGCAGGGCGTCAGCCTGCTGGAAGTCATGATCTCGGTGCTGATCCTGGGCATCGGCCTGCTGGGCATCGCCGCCATGCAGGCGCTGGCCCTGCGCGGTGGCCAGGGGTCGCTTGAAAGCAGCCAGGCGGTCATGCAGACCACCTCCATCGTCGAGGCCATGCGCGCCAATCGTGTGAATGCGGCCAGCTACGCGATGAACATGACCTGCACCGCGGGTTCGGGCGGAAGCCTGGCGCAGAACGACCTGGCCGCCTGGATAACCGCGTTGAAAAACACGATGGGCACGGCGGAGGACACCAGCACCTGCGGCCGGATCGAGGCGCTGGGCAACGGCCGTTACCGTGTCACCGTGCAATGGGACGACCAGCGCGCCGGTGGCGGCAGCGCCCGTCAGGTCGCCACGGAGGTGCGCATATGAAAGGAGCACGCCATTTTCCGGGTCGGAAGAAGACCGGCGGCTTCAGCCTGATCGAACTGATGATCGCGCTGGTGCTGGGCCTGCTGGTGCTGGGCGCGGCGTTCGTCGTGTTCCAGTCCAACCAGAATTCCTACCGGGCCAACGAAGGCCTTAACCGCATCCAGGAAAGCGCGCGGGTCGCCTTCGAACTGATGTCGCAGGACATCCGTTCGGCGGGCGGTTCGGCCTGTTCCACCGCTTCGGTGGTGGAGACGACGGGCACCCAGTCCAATGCGTTCCGCGATACGCCCATCACCGGCGACGGCAGCGAACTGACGGTGGTGTCCGGCGAGGATACCGCCTACAGGATCACGGCTTCGAGCGCCACGTCCATCACCCTGGATTCGACGCAGATCTCGGATGCGACCGAACGGTTCGAGGTCGGCGATTGGCTGCTGCTGTGCAATGTGCGCAAGAGTTTCGTGGTCCAGGCGACGAGCGTGACCAGCAGCGCGATCGGTTTCGCGGCGCTGCCGGGCAACTACAACCCGGGGGCGGACGCGCATGCTCCTCCTTCCTCCTTGATGGTGGGGCGGTTGCGCAACGCGCGCTGGTACGTCGCCGACAACAACCGTGGCGGCAGTTCCCTCTATGTCTCGCGCTTCGGGGGAGCGGGCGAGGAGGTCACCGATGGCGTGCAGTCCATCGCCTTCTCCTACCTGCAGCAGGGGAGCTCGACCTATACGTCTTCTCCCGGCGACTGGTCGACCGTCATCGGCGTGCGTGCCGCCCTGGTACTTACCGGGCAGGACGTGGACGGCAAGGCGCTGACCCGCAACTCCTCCAATGTATTCAGTCTCCGGAGTCGTACGTTATGACCCGTGCCGTCGACGCCCGCCGCCATTCCCGCCTGCCGGCCGGCGGCAGGCAGGCGGGCATCACCCTGCTGGTGGTGCTGATCCTGCTGCTGATCCTCTCGGTGCTGGGGATCGTGATCCTGCGCAGTTCCGCCATGCAGGAGCGCATGAGCGCCAACATGCGCGACCGCAGCCTCGCGTTCCAGGGCGCCGAGACGGCGCTCCGTTACGCCCAGGAGGTGGTGCTGGCCGGGAATTCGGCCTGGGAAAGCGGGATCGTGCCGGTGGCCGAAAACTGCACCAACGCCAGCGTCTGCCCGACCGGAGCGACAGCGGTCTGGGCCAACCTGCCCACGGGCACCTACGACACGCGCCTGGGGGCCGCGCCGCAGTACTGGATCGAGTATCTGGGGATCGGCCCCGGCTACAAGGGTAGTTGCGACAGCCTCCCGCCATCGCCGGACTGTGAAAGCCCACTCTTCCGTATCACCGCGCGCAGCCGTTCCGAAGGGCGCGCGGATGTCGTGTTGCAGGCCAACGTGGCCAGCCGCACTCCAACGCCGGGACAATGATCATGAAGCGCAAGCATCCGCACACTGGAACATCTCAGCAGTCGGCGCGCCGGTGGTGGGCCGGCCCGAGCGCGTTTCTCGTCAGCATGCTGGCGTTGCCGGTCAACGCCGGCATCGTGATCCCCGACGATCCGCTGACCACGTCGGCACGCGTCGCGCCCAACATCCTGTTCATCCTCGACGACTCGGGCTCCATGGCCTGGCGCAACATGAACAACCAGGACATCGGCGAGATCACCGGTCCCGGGGAGTTCAGCAGCCGGCCCGATGCCAACGGCGTGTCGGCCGGGACCGGGATCAGCAGCGAAACCACCGGCAATTCCCGCATGTACATGCAGAGCTATGCCACCAATTCGCTCTATTACAACCCGGCGGTGAAGTATCAGCCGTGGATGGGAGCCGATGGCAATCGCCTGACGGGCGGCACGGATTTCACCGCGGTCTACAGCAGCGATCTGAACGTGACCCATTCGGGAGCGGGCACGAGCGGCGGCTCGAAGGATCTTTCCGCTAATACCCAGACCTTCTACGTTCCGAAGAACGTGGCGAGCACCAGCACCGCTTATCTCTCCAACGTATCCAACTATTATCGATACCAGATTCTGCCGGGAAACTCGGGGATCCGGCGCGGTGTCTATGGCGCGGTCGCCATAACCAGCCGCGAGACGGTCCAGATCGATGGCAGCAATGTCGATACGGGCACCCTCGACAACAATACGGTTGTCGACAACAGGCTGGCTTCCGTAGTGGCGGGTGTCGGCCTCGTGATCACCATCGAGAACACGACTTCTTCGACCAGAAACCGGGACATGGACTACCAGGTGAATAGCCCGTCCGGTACCCGGGTATGTTCCGGAACGGTGTCCCGGGGGCGCTCGGTTGATTGCTCGTTGTCGGTGGCCGAGGCTGGCCAGTACACGGTCAAGCTGCAGCGAGCGACCAGCAACTCCACCAGCTATAGTCTTTCCGCGCTGCGCTACACCACCAACAGCTGCGATGCAGAAACCAGCGGCTATGGCTGGATCGACTGTACGTCGGATCTGCCCGCTTCGCGCACCGACACGGCGAACACCGTCCAGGCCGAGAAGGCCAATTTCGCCACCTGGTATTCCTACCACCGCACGCGTACCAAGGCTGCCAAGGCGGGCGCCGCCGAGGCGTTCAGCCCCTTGAACAGCAAGGTGCGCGTCGGCTTCCGCACCATCTGGGGACGCAACAGCTTCGACATCCCCGTACGCGATGGCAACGACGGGCGTTTCGTCAACAACGTGGCCGATTCCTCGGTGCCCGGCAGCACCAACACCACGTCGCGCTCGACCTGGTACAACCGCCTGTTCGCGGCCGGCGCCAGCGACGGTACGCCGTTGCAGAGCGCGCTGGACGATGCCGGCAGATACTTCAGCAGTTCCAGCGCCAGCGGGCCCTATGGCCCGGAGGAAGGCAGCAACCAGCTTTCTTGCCGGCAGAACTTCTCGATCCTCACTACCGATGGCTACTGGAACACCTCGACCGTCGACAGCGGGAACGCCGATGGCACGAGCGGTTCGGCCATCAAGGGGAGCAAGGAAAAGACCTACACCTATTCTCCCGCTGCGCCCTACAGCGACAGCTATTCCAAGACGCTGGCCGACGTGGCCATGAAGTACTGGAAGACGGATCTTCGCACCGAAGATTACATGGGCAATACGACCAAGCCGGCCAACAACAATGTGCCGACCACGGATGCCGATCCGGCGTTCTGGCAACACATGGTCACCTTCGGTATTTCGATCGGCCTGAAGACCACGATGGGCTGGTCGAGCGTTGAAGGTGTGCCGGCCAATCCGGCATGGCCGGATCCGAAGGGCGATACCTGTACGTCCAGAAGTTGTCCGGACGTTCCTGCACGTCTCGACGACCTGCTGCACGCCGCGGTCAACGGCCGTGGCCAGTTCGTGGCCGCTTCCAGTCCTTCCGAATTCACCGCGGGCCTGGGCAAGGCGCTGGCGGCCATCGCGCAGCGCACCGGTTCGTTCTCAAACGTGGCCACCAACTCCGCGTCCCTCAATACCGGCTCCAAGGTATTCAGCGCCAGCTATGTATCCGGCGTCTGGACGGGCGAGGTGCGGGGACGGGCGGTGACCCGCGATGGCGTCGGTACCGGCTGGACCTCCAGCATTCCGGCGTTTGCCGACCGCAATGTGCTCACCTATGGCAGCACGTTCCCGACGAGCGCCCAGCAGACGGCGTTGACGCGTACGGGCGGGCCCGCGGACTACGCGGTGACGGGCGAGGCCAATGCCAACTACATCAAGGGCGACAGCAGCAACGAGGAGCGCAACCGGGGCCTGCTGCGCAATCGCTCCCTTACCGTGCTGGGCGACATCGTCGGTTCCTCTCCCTTCTACGTGAAGGAGACCGATACGCTGTACGTAGGTGCCAACGACGGCATGCTGCATGCGTTCGACGGCAGCGGCGGCCAGGAACTGTTCGCCTACGTGCCGGGCATCATCAACTTCACCCAGCTCGGGACGCTGAGCCGCGGCGACTATGCGCACAAGTTCTTCGTCGATGGTCCGGTCGTCGTGACCAACCGGGCGTTGACGCCCAACAGGAACATCCTCGTGGGCACCCTGGGCAGGGGCGGCAAGGGCATGTACGCGTTGGACGTGACCGCACCGGCGGACGCCACCGCGACGAGCATCTCGCTGTGGGAGCGTGCCGAAACCACCGACGGCAACATGGGGCAGGTGCTCGGCAGGCCGATCCTGGCGAAGGTGCAGGGCAGCACCAGCGCCGCCGTCGTCTTCGGCAACGGCATCAACAGCAGCCATGACCGCGCGGTGCTCGTCGTGCTCAATGCCGAGACCGGGGAGGTCATCCGCGAGATCGACACCGGCGCCGGCTCCGCCGATGCGCCGAACGGCCTTTCCGCGGCGACCGGCATCTACGGTCCCGACGGCAGGACGCTGGCCTACGTGTATGCCGGCGACATGCTGGGCAACGTGTGGAAATTCAACCTGACCAATACCTCCGCGGCGTCCTGGACCGCGACGAAGCTGTTCACCGCCCAGGATGAAGACGGCAATGCCCAGCCGATCAGCGCGGGCGTGACGGTGGCGACGAATCCCTGGAACAACAAGCGCTGGGTGTTTTTCGGTACCGGCCGCTATCTCACTGTGGACGACGCCGATTCCAGCAACACGGCCGTGCAGGGCATGTACGGCTTCATGGATGAAGGTTCGGCGGTCGAACGCTCCGAACTGACCCAGCGCAGGATCCAGGTGACCTCGGCGACCCAGGACGGTTATCCGGTGCGCGCCTTCGAAGGCAAGGCCAAGCTGCCGTCCGATTCCAAGGGTTGGTACATCGATCTGCCCGATACCGGCGAACGCATCGTGCAGGATGCGCAGGTGGTTTCCAGCTATCTGCTTACCGCGAGCATGATCCCGACCGGCAATGCCTGCGAAGCGGATGGCCGTGGCTACATCAACGCCCTGGATGCTTTCACCGGGACCAGTGCGAGCACGTCCTACTTCGACCTGGACAGGAATTCGAGCACGAACGACACGGTCAATGACCTGCCGATCGGCTCGGTGGACGCCGGGGTGGGCATGCCCACGCTGCCGAACCTGATGCGCGGCGTCATGCTGGTCGCGGGCAGCAACGGTGAAATCGTAGCCGTGCCTACAATCCCGCCGCGTTGGGAGCGGGTATCGTGGCGCGACCTGAAGGGGGATTGAGAACGTGAAGAATGCACGAGACGCCCGGCAATCCGGTTTCAGCCTGATCGAGCTGATGGTGGTGGTGGCGATACTGGCGATACTGGCCAGCATCGCCTTGCCCAGCTACAACAACCATGTGCGCAAGGCGCGCCGTGCGGCCGGCGCGGCATGCGTGGCGGCCGTGGCGCAGCGGCTGGAGCGTGTGTATACGACCGACCTGAGTTACGCCGCCGCACCGAACATCGCCACGTTGAGCGCGGCATGCGACAGCGACGCGCTTCGTTATTACACGATGGCCAGGAATGTCGCAGCGCGGACGTATACGGTCTCCGCCGCGCCAAAGGGAGCGCAGTCAGGCGACTCCTGTGGGACGTTGAGCATCAACCAGCTCGGCGCGAAATCTCCGAGTACCGGTGGATGCTGGTAACTCACCGGGTGGAGCGCGACAAGCAGATATCGCGGGCCGACAGGGAGGTCGGCATGCGGTTCGTGATTCTGGAAGGCGCCGGCGCTGGAAAGGGAGGTGAAACCCTTGAACGTTGCCTCCTGCGGGAAGATTCGGGCGTCGGGATGCCGGGGCGCAAATCCGCATAAAAAGAAAAGCCTGCGATCGCTCGCAGGCTTTCAATTCATCTGGCGCCCGAAGTTGGACTCGAACCAACGACCCCCTGATTAACAGTCAAGTGCTCTAACCGGCTGAGCTATTCGGGCGGGGACGCGCATTCTACGCAGCGCGGCCAGGGCACGCAAGCCCTGCCGCGGGGCATCGATCGGCTGGTGGACAGGGTCTGGAACCGGTCTCAGTGCGGGCAGGCTGTCGGCTTTTTCGGGCGCGCACTGCGGGCGCGGCCGGCATTGTTGACGACCACCGACCCGAGCAGCTGGCCCCGGGCGTTGCAGATCGAGATGGTGAGGTTGCTGCCGGCGCTGCGCCCATCAGGCAGGTAGCGGACCTGCTGCCGCCCCGTCGAACTGCCCAGCCGCAGGTGGCGGGTGACCGGGGCGATGTCCGCGCGCACGATGTCGTCCGGTTTGTCGGGCCGGCGATTGCCGTCGCGGTCGAGGAACAATACCCATCCCGCGCTCCAGTCGGTGCCGCGCGTGCAGGAGGTGCCGTCGGTGGAGGGGCAGAGGACGGCGGTGCTGCGTCTGCTGACCGCCGTCATGCGGGCGAGCGCCAGGTTGTTGAGCAGGGTGTTGGCGGTGGCATCGGCCCGCAGCCGTTCGATCAGGCCGTTCAGGGACGGCATGGCGACGCCTGCAAGGATGGCCAGCACGCAGACGCAGACCAGTATTTCCACCAGGCTCATGCCGCGGAGGCGCGCGTGCTGGCGCGCCGCCAGGAAGAGAGGCGTCCATGCCATCGGTTTTTCCCTTTATGCGGAGCGGCGTTGGGGGACATCCTTTCGTGACGGAGCGACAGCCGGGATCAGCCGAGCTGGCGCTCAGGGATGGGAAGTGTCCTCAGCCGGCCGTCATCCGGACGGTGGCTATACTTGCCGGTCCATACCGCGCGCGCCGCCATGTCCGACCGATTCCAGCTCGTATCGCCCTATTCGCCGGCAGGCGACCAGCCGGCCGCCATCGAGAAGCTCGTCGCCAATTTCGAGGCGGGCATCGCCAAGCAGACCCTGCTGGGCGTGACCGGCTCGGGCAAGACCTACACCATCGCCAACGTGGTGCAGCAGATCCAGCGGCCGACGCTGGTGATGGCGCCGAACAAGACGCTGGCGGCACAGCTGTACGGCGAGTTCAAGTCGTTCTTCCCGCACAACGCGGTGGAATATTTCGTCAGCTACTACGACTACTACCAGCCGGAAGCCTACGTGCCGTCGTCGGACACCTTCATCGAGAAGGACAGTTCGATCAACGAGCACATCGAGCAGATGCGCCTGGCGGCGACCAAGACGCTGCTCTCGCGCCCGGATGCGATCGTGGTGGCGACGGTCTCGGCGATCTACGGCCTGGGCGCGCCCGAGGACTACCTGTCGCTGCGCCTGATCCTGTCCAAGGGCGAGCGCATCGACCAGCGCGACCTGATCAACCATCTGACCCAGCTGCAGTACACGCGCAACGAGTACGAGCTGCAGCGCGGCACCTTCCGCGTGCGCGGCGAGGTGATCGACGTGTTTCCCGCCGAACTGGACGGGGAGGCGGTGCGCATCGAACTGTTCGATGGCGAGGTCGAGCAGCTGAGCATGTTCGATCCGCTTACCGGCGAGAGCCTGCGCAGGATGCAGCGCTACACGATCTACCCGAAGACCCACTACGCCACCACCCGCGAACGCGTGCTGGCGGCGATCGAGACGATCAAGGCGGAGTTGAAGGAGCGGCTGGAACTGCTGTACGCGCAGAACAAGCTGGTCGAGGCGCAGCGCCTGGCGCAGCGCACCCAGTTCGATCTGGAGATGATGGCCGAGGTGGGCTACTGCAACGGTATCGAGAACTACTCGCGGCACCTGACCGGCAAGGCCGCCGGCGAGCCGCCGCCGACGCTGTTTGACTACCTGCCGGCCGATGCGCTGCTGGTGATCGACGAATCGCACGTGACCATCCCGCAGATCGGCGCGATGTACAAGGGCGACCGCTCGCGCAAGGAAACGCTGGTGGAATTCGGCTTCCGCCTGCCGTCGGCGCTGGACAACCGCCCGCTGCGCTTCGAGGAATGGGAGGCGCGCTCGCCGCGCAGCATCTACGTCTCGGCCACGCCCGGCCCCTACGAACTGCGCGAATCGGGCGAGGAGATCACCGAGCTGGTGGTGCGCCCGACCGGCCTGGTCGACCCGCAGGTCGAGATCCGCCCGGTGGGTACCCAGGTCGACGACCTGATGTCCGAATGCCATGAACGCATCAGGATGGGCGACCGCGTACTGGTCACCACGCTGACCAAGCGCATGGCCGAGAACCTCACCGAGTACCTCGGCGAGCACGGCATCCGCGTGCGCTACCTGCATTCGGACGTGGATACGGTCGAGCGCGTGGAGATCATCCGCGACCTGCGCCTGGGCAAGTTCGACGTGCTGGTCGGCATCAACCTGCTGCGCGAGGGCCTTGACATGCCCGAGGTCTCGCTGGTGGCGATCCTGGATGCGGACAAGGAGGGCTTCCTGCGCTCGACCGGCTCGCTGATCCAGACCATCGGCCGCGCCGCCCGCAACCTGCGCGGCAAGGCGATCCTCTACGCCGACAGGATCACCCGTTCGATGCAGGCGGCCATCGACGAGACCGACCGCCGCCGGCAGAAGCAGGTCGAGTACAACGAGGCGCACGGCATCGTGCCCAAGTCGGTGGCGCGGCCCATCACCGACATCCTCGAGGGCGCGCACGAGGAAGGTTCGGCCAAGTCCGGCGGCAAGGGCAAGGCCCGCCGCGTGGCCGAGCCCGAGGCCGACTACAGGGCGCTCGATCCGGCGCAGGCGGCTGCTCGCATCAAGGCGCTGGAGCAGCAGATGTACCAGCATGCGCGCGACCTGGAGTTTGAGGACGCGGCGCGGGTGCGCGACCAGATCCGCCGCCTTAAGGAGGCGAGTCTCGGCTGATGCGGCGGGGCTTGCCGCGGCGTTGTCCCGGGAAAAGCGGAGCAGGGAAGGGCGATGTGAAAAATTTTCCAGAAACCTGTTGCTCTCCCCCTGATCGCTGGACTAAGATACGCGCCCTCGCAACGAGCAATTGATTGCGACGCGAAGGGCGGTTAGCTCAGCGGTAGAGCACTACCTTGACATGGTAGGGGTCACAGGTTCGAACCCTGTACCGCCCACCACTCCGGTAAGGAGTGGATCAATGACCCGGCAGATGCCGGGTTTTTTGTTTCTGCCGCCCGGCACTGCCGAAGACCGTTTCCCCTGATTTTTCCGTGTCCGGCACACCCGGGGCGTCGCCCCGCCGGCGTTACTGCCGAAGACGGCGCCTGGGGCGGATGGAGGCGAAACGGCCGCGTTTGGTTTACCATCGTGCCCGACCTCCTTCCGGAAAAGGTGGCCCGCGGAAACGCCGGCCGAGCGTGCGACATGAGCACTACCCACTCCTGACGCCAGATCACGCCACGGCCCTGCAGCAGGCGCCTTCGTGGCGCTTTTTTATTGCCCCAGTTCCCCCGAAGCGCGCACCGCATCGCGCGCTCCGCGACCCGCCGCGACTGGCGGGCCATGACCCAGGTGAAGCCATGATCAACATCACTCTCCCCGACGGCAGCATCCGTCAGTTCGAAAACCCGGTCAGCGTCATGGACGTTGCCCAGTCCATCGGCGCCGGCCTGGCCAAGGCCACCATCGCCGGTGCGGTCGATGGCGTGCTGGTCGACGCCAGCGACGTCATCGACCACGATGCCGCGCTGCGCATCATCACCGCCAAGGACGAGGAAGGCGTGGAGATCATCCGCCATTCCTGCGCGCACCTGGTCGGCCACGCGGTCAAGCAGCTGTACCCGGACGTGAAGATGGTCATCGGCCCGGTCATCGCCGAGGGCTTCTACTACGACATCTATTCCGAGCGTCCGTTCACGCCGGAGGACATGGCCGCGATCGAGCAGCGCATGGGCGAGCTGATCGCGCAGGACTACGACGTCATCAAGAAGATGACCCCGCGCGCCGAGGTCATCGAGATCTTCAAGGCCCGCGGCGAGGACTACAAGCTGCGCCTGATCGAGGACATGTCCGACGACATCCAGGCCATGGGCATGTACTACCACCAGGAATACGTGGACATGTGCCGTGGCCCGCACGTGCCGAACACGCGCTTCCTGAAGGCCTTCAGGCTGACCCGCATTTCCGGCGCCTACTGGCGCGGCGACGCCAAGAACGAGCAGCTGCAGCGCATCTACGGCACGGCCTGGGCCGACAAGAAGCAGCTCGAGGCCTACATCAAGCGCATCGAGGAAGCCGAGATGCGCGACCACCGCCGCATCGGCAGGCAGCAGGAGCTGTTCCACCTGCAGGAAGAGGCGCCGGGCATGGTGTTCTGGCACCCGAAGGGGTGGGCGTTGTGGCAGGTGGTCGAGCAGTACATGCGCCGCGTCTACCGCGATACCGGCTACGGCGAGGTGCGTTGCCCGCAGGTGCTGGACGTGACGCTGTGGAAGCAGTCCGGCCACTGGGACAATTTCAAGGACAACATGTTCTTCACCGAGTCGGAAAAGCGCACCTACGCGCTCAAGCCGATGAACTGCCCGGGCCACATCCAGGTATTCAACCAGGGCCTGCACAGCTATCGCGACCTGCCGATCCGCTATGGCGAATTCGGGTCCTGCCACCGCAACGAACCCTCCGGTGCGCTGCACGGCATCCTGCGCGTGCGTGGTTTCACCCAGGACGACGGGCATGTGTTCTGCACCGAGGCGCAGATCGAATCGGAAGTGACCGCCTTCCACCAGCAGGCGTTGGCGGTCTACCGCCATTTCGGCTTCGACGACATCCAGATCAAGATCGCGCTGCGTCCGGAGTCGCGGCTGGGCGACGATGCCACCTGGGACCGGGCCGAGGATGCGCTGCGTTCGGCGCTGTCCGGCTGCGGCGTGGAATGGCAGGAGCTGCCGGGCGAGGGCGCCTTCTACGGCCCGAAGATCGAGTACCACCTGAAGGACGCCATCGGCCGTACCTGGCAGTTGGGCACCATGCAGGTGGACTTCATGATGCCGGGCCGCCTGGGCGCCGAATACGTCGACGAAAACAGCCAGAAGCGGCACCCGGTGATGCTGCACCGGGCCATCGTCGGGTCGATGGAGCGCTTCATCGGCATCCTGATCGAGCACCATGCCGGCGCGTTCCCGGCCTGGCTGGCCCCGGTGCAGGTGGTGGTGGCCAATATCACCGACGCCCAGGCTGAATACGTCAAGCAGGTCCGGCAAACCCTTGCGGAGCAAGGCTTCCGGGTCACTGCCGATTTGCGGAACGAGAAGATCGGCTATAAGATTCGCGAGCATACGCTGCAGCGGGTGCCGTACCTGCTGGTCGTCGGCGACCGCGAGAAGGAGAACGGCGCGGTGGCGGTACGTACCCGTTCGGGCGAGGATCTGGGCAGCATGTCGCTCCAGGCCTTCATCGAACGCCTGCAGGCGGAACACAGGCAGTAAGCATCCAGCCCCGGTCCCGCGGACGCTTCCGTCGGGACCGGTACGATTCCATCCGGAGATTGCAATATCAGTACCCCTGACACCAAGCAGAATCGTCGCAACCACGAAATCCGCGTGCCGCGCGTGCGCGTGATCGGCAGCGACGGCGAAATGATCGGCGTGTTGTCGCGCGACGAAGCGCTGTCGATGGCCGAGGACGAGGGCCTGGACCTGGTCGAGATCCAGCCGCAGGCCGATCCGCCGGTCTGCAAGATCATGGACTTCGGCAAGTTCAAGTTCGAAGCGCAGAAGAAGGCCAGCGAGGCCAAGAAGAAGAGCAAGCAGGTCGAGATCAAGGAAGTCAAGTTCCGTCCGGTCACGGACGAGGGCGACTACCAGATCAAGCTGCGCAAGATGCGCGCTTTCCTCGAGGAAGGCGACAAGGTCAAGGTCAACATCCGCTTCCGTGGCCGCGAGATGAGCCACCAGGAACTGGGGCGCGAGATGGCCGGCCGCATCGAGGCGGACCTGGGCGAGGACATCGTGATCGAATCGCGTCCGCGCCTTGAGGGCCGGCAGATGGTCATGATGATCGCGCCGAAGAAGAAGTAAGCCTGCCGCGGCCCTGGGCCGCGGTCGCACCGGAGGGGAGGGCTTCGCGCCGGCTCCCCGACCCGCGTTCATGCATTCCGACGGTCCGGACGCCTGCGATTGCAAGTCTCCGGCTCCGAGGGCATAATGGGCGGCCCGGTTCGCCGGGTTTGCTGTTTGCATTACCTACAGGACCTGCCTGCCTCCATCGGGAGTGCGGGCTTCACGCAGGCACGGGCAAGGATGGAAAGCGTGCTTCATGCGCTCCGCGACGCAATCGCAGGGCACATCAAGCGCCGCCCAGCCAGTAAAAAGAGACCATCAAGGACATAGCAATGCCCAAGATCAAGACCAACCGGGCGGCGGCCAAGCGTTTCCGCAAGACCGCTTCCGGCAAGTACAAGGCTGGCCACGCCAACCGTAGCCACATCCTCACCAAGAAGGCGACCAAGCGGAAGCGTAACCTGCGTCAGACGAATCACGTCCGCGCGGAAGACGCAGGCCGTCTGGACCGCATGTTGCCCTACCTCTGAGGAACTGAACCATGGCACGAGTCAAGCGTGGTGTGCAGGCGCGCCGCCGCCACAAGAAGATCATCAGCCAGGCGAAGGGCTACTACAATGCCCGCCGCAAGGTTTTCCGCGTCGCCAAGCAGGCGGTCATCAAGGCGCAGCAGTACGCCTACATCGGCCGCAAGCAGAAGAAGCGCAATTTCCGTTCGCTGTGGATCACCCGCATCAATGCGGCTGCCCGCATCAACGGCATGAGCTACAGCCGTTTCATGAACGGCCTGCTCAAGGCTGGCATCACCCTGGACCGCAAGGTGCTGGCGGACATCGCCGTGCACGACGCGGCGGGTTTTGCCGCGCTGGCCGAGAAGGCCAAGAGCGCGCTGGCGGCATAAGTCCTTCCTCCGCCGGCGCGGTTCACCCGCGGCGGTGGCGAGTGAGACAATGCATGGGGAAGGGCGCAAGTCCTTCCCCATTTCTTTTTACAGCTTGGCCGTTCCCTTCTCCCGGCGGAGAAGGCGCTCCTGCGGGAGCGGATGTGGGCAGGGGCGAAGTCTCGTGTGATTTCAGGTGGCGAGGTTTCGCTCGTGCCCTCACCCCGGTTCCTTTCCCGGTGGGAGAGGGGCCGGTGAGCTCCGGGGTGTTGCCCGGCGCGGAACGTGCGAGGCGATCAATCCGAGATCCGTCGATCCATGAGTGACATCCAATCCCTGACCGCACAGGCGCTGGCCGACGTGGCCGCGGCGCAGAATCCGGAAACGCTGGAAAACCTGCGCGTCGCCCTGCTGGGCAAGAACGGCAGCATCACCGCCCAGCTCAAGCAGCTGGGTGGGCTGCCGGCCGACGAGCGCAAGGCGGCCGGCGAGGCGATCAACCGCGCGCGCGACGAGGTGTCCGGCGCCTTGGGCGAGCGCAAGACGCTGCTGGAAAACGCGGCCCTGGACGCGCGCCTGGCGTCCGAGCGCATCGACGTCACCCTGCCGGGGCGCGATGGCGGGCGCGGCGGCCTGCATCCGGTCACGCGCACCCTGGAGCGCATCACCGAGATCTTCGGCCGCCTCGGCTACGAACTCTCCGAGGGCCCGGAGATCGAGGACGACTGGCACAACTTCGAAGCGCTGAACTTCCCGCCGCACCATCCGGCGCGCGCCATGCACGACACCTTCTATTTCGGCGACGGCCGCCTGCTGCGCACGCATACCTCCGGCGTGCAGGTGCGCTACATGGACGACCACCGCCCGCCGCTGCGCATGATCGCCGCCGGCAAGGTCTACCGCAGCGACAGCGACCAGACCCACTCGCCGATGTTCCACCAGGTCGAAGGCCTGCTGGTGGACGAGCATTCGACCTTCGCCGACCTCAAGGGCACGCTGAGCGAGTTCGTGCGCGCGTTCTTCGAGCGCGATTTCGAGATGCGCTTCCGCCCCAGCTACTTCCCGTTCGTCGAGCCGGGCGCGGAAGTGGACATCGCCTGGCAGCAGCCCGACGGCAGCACCCGCTGGCTGGAAGTGCTGGGCTGCGGCATGGTGCACCCGAACGTGCTGCGCAACTGCGGCATCGACCCGGAACGCTACACCGGTTTCGCCTTCGGGTTGGGCGTGGAGCGCTTCGCGATGCTGCGCTACGGCGTCAACGACCTGCGCGCGTTCTTCGACAACGACGTGCGTTTCCTGCGCCAGTTCGCATAAGGCGCGGCGGCGGGTTCCCACAGGCATACACGGCGGGCGGTGGCCCGCACAACGGATCGAGCAACGATGAAATTCTCCGAAAACTGGCTGCGCAGCCACGTCCCCACCGATGCCTCGCGCGACGAACTGGGCGCGGTGTTGACCGCCATCGGCCTGGAAGTCGAGGAAGTGACGGCGCTGGGCCAGGGCCTGGACAACGTGGTGGTGGCGCGCATCGTCGAGGCCGAGCGCCATCCGGAGGCCGACCGCCTGCAGGTGTGCAGCGTCGACGCGGGCAGGGGCGAGCTGCTGCAGATCGTCTGCGGCGCGCCGAACGCGCGCCCGGGCCTGGTCGCACCGCTGGCGATGGTCGGTGCGCAGATCGGCGAGCTGAAGATCAAGCCGGCCAAGCTGCGCGGCGTGGAATCCAACGGCATGCTGTGCTCGGCCAGGGAGCTGGGCCTGGACAGCGACGCTTCCGGCCTGCTGGAACTGCCCGACGATGCTCCCATCGGCCAGGCGCTGGTCGAATACCTGGAGCTGCCGGACGCCAGCATCGAGATCAAGCTCACCCCGAACCGCGCCGACTGCTTCGGCGTGCGCGGCATCGCCTTCGACGTCGCCGCCGCACTGGGCAGCGAGGTCAAGCCGTTCGACGTCGCCCCTGTCCCGGCACGGAGCCAGTCCGCGTTGAAGGTGGAACTGGCCGCCGGTGCGCGCGTGCCCCGCTTCGTCGGCCGCGTCATCGAAGGCGTGGACGCCACCGTGCCCTCGCCGGTGTGGATGGTCGAACGCCTGCGACGCAGCGGCGTGCGTCCGATCAGCTTCCTGGTCGACGTGACCCAGTACGTGATGCTGGAACTCGGCCAGCCGATGCACGCCTTCGACAGGGATGCGCTGGAAGGCGACATCGTGGTGCGGGCAGCGCATGCGGGCGAAAGCGTCGCGCTGCTGGATGGCCGCACCGTGAGGCTCGACGACGACTTCCTGGTCGTTTCCGACGGCCGGGGCGGGCATGGCGCCCGTGCCGTGGCATTGGGCGGGATCATGGGCGGGCTCGACACCCGCGTCACCGATGCCACCCGCAACATATTCCTGGAAGCCGCGCACTGGATTCCTTCCGCGATCATCGGCCGCAGCCGCAAGCTGGGCCTGCATACCGATGCAGGCCATCGCTTCGAGCGGGGCGTCGATCCGGAGCTGCCGCGCATCGCGGTCGAGTACGCCACCCGGCTGATCCTCGACATCGCCGGCGGCGTGCCGGGGCCGGTCACGCAGGAAGACCTGCCGGGCCATCTGCCCGCGCCGACCGGGATCGTGCTGCGCCGTGCGCGCATCGCGCGCGTGCTGGGCATCCAGATCGGCGATGCCGAGGTCGAGCGCATACTGCGCGCGCTGGGCATGGCGGTCGCGCCGGCCGCCGAGGGCTGGAACGTGACCGCGCCGAGCCGCCGCTTCGACATCGCCATCGAAGAGGACCTGATCGAGGAGCTGGCGCGCATCCACGGCTACGAGAAGATCCCGACCACGCTGCCGGGCGGCGCGGCGCGCATCGCCATGCCGAGCGAAACCCGCCTGGACGACCTGAGCGTGCGCCGCCAGCTGGTGGCGCGCGACATGCTGGAAACCATCAACTACGCCTTCGTCGATGCGCGGCTGCTCGACCAGTGGGCGCTGACGGACGCTCGCGTCGCGCTGGCCAATCCGCTGTCGGCGGAGCTGGCGGTGATGCGGCCGATGCTGCTGCCGGGCTTGGTGGCGACGCTGGGCCGCAACGTCGCGCGCCAGGCCGGCCGCGTGCGCCTGTTCGAGCTGGGCCGCGTGTTCGCTCAGGCCGGCGAAGCGGGGCAGGCGCCGCGGGAAACCGTGCGCGTGGCCGCGGCGGTCTGTGGCGATGCGGCGGCGCTGCAATGGGGCGAGAAGGCGCGAAAGGTCGATTTCCACGACCTGAAGGGCGACCTGCAGTCGCTGGCCGCCGCTTCCGGCGCGCAGCTGGAATTCCGCGCGGCGACGCACCCGTTCGCGCACCCGGCGCGCTCGGCCGACGTCTGGCGCGACGGCCGGCGCATCGGCTGGATCGGCCAGCTGCACCCGCGCCTGGCCGCGGCGATGGAGATCGACGTCGACGTGCTGGCGTTCGAACTGGACCTGGAGCCGCTGGCCGCGCGTGCGCTGCCGCGTGCCGGCGAGCTGTCGCGGTTCCCGGCGGTGCGCCGCGACCTGGCCGTGGTGGCCGCTGAACAGGTCGAATGGGAGGCCCTGTCGGCGACGATCCGCCAGGCGGCGGGCGCGCTGCTGCGCGAGGTCGTGCTGTTCGACCGCTACGTCGGGCAGGGGGTCGAACCCGGATTCAAGAGTCTGGCTATGGGCTTGATTTTGCAGGACACCTCGCGCACTCTGACGGACCGCGACGTGGACGCCGTGGTCGCCTCCGTGGTGGCCGCCGTCGAGCGCGAGCACGGCGCCAGGATCCGGGGTTGAAGCGGAAGTAACAGGGAACAGGCATGGCATTGACCAAGGCGGAGATGGCCGACCGGTTGTTCGACGAGGTCGGCTTGAACAAGCGCGAGGCCAAGGAGTTCGTCGACGCGTTCTTCGACGTGCTGCGCGACGCCTTGGAACAGGGACGCCAGGTGAAGCTGTCCGGTTTCGGCAATTTCGACCTGCGGCGCAAGAACCAGCGCCCGGGCCGCAATCCCAAGACCGGGGAGGAAATTCCGATTTCCGCCCGTACGGTGGTCACCTTCCGTCCGGGCCAGAAGCTCAAGGAGCGGGTGGAGGCATATGCTGGATCCGGGCAGTAACCGCGAACTTCCGCCGATTCCGGCCAAGCGCTACTTCACCATCGGTGAGGTCAGCGAGCTGTGCGACGTCAAGCCGCATGTGCTGCGTTACTGGGAAACCGAGTTCCCGAGCCTGGAGCCGGCCAAGCGCCGCGGCAACCGCCGCTACTACCAGCGCCACGACGTGCTGATGGTGCGGCAGATCCGCGGCCTGCTGTACGAACAGGGCTACACCATCGGCGGCGCCCGCCTGCGCCTGGAAGGCGAGGGCGCGCGGCAGGAGTCGGCGCTGAGCAACCAGATCATCAAGCAGGTGCGCATGGAGCTCGAGGAAGTGCTGCAACTGCTGCGGCGTTGAACACTTCGGCGGCAATACGCGTATAATCGCCGGCTCGCCACCACGGTGTGGCGGCACAGCAGTAACGATCGGGGCGTAGCGCAGCCTGGTAGCGCATCTGCCTGGGGGGCAGAGGGTCGTCGGTTCGAATCCGGCCGTCCCGACCAATTACTGCAACATGATCAAGGGCTTGCGACTTATGTCGTGAGCCCTTTTTCGTTCATCACCCTATTCCCACCCTAATTTCACCCTATCGGACGGCGAGGGAACCGGTATTGATCTCGGTCCATGGTGCCTCGTGGCCATCGAGATAGACGTTCGTCATTGCCTCCGTGCTGTGGGTCAGTAGGTCTTGCACCTGCTCCTTCGACCAACCCTGTTGTAGGCGCAGGGCGCGTGCGTGATCGACGGGAAGCTGCCGACGTTCCGGCTGGACGATGAAGTGACGGAGGGGCTGCGCGATGCAGACTGACGTTTTCGAGGCCTATATTTGCGCTGAGCTGGAGAACTGGGGCGGGTGTTTGCCCTACATCGAGACTGCGAGTATCTAGGCCCCCAATCCAAGAACGTTCTAGCCGTTCTGATGGAGCATGAGGGCGAAATGCCAACGCGCGTCCAAGGCCTCAAGACCATGTAAACCGACCCGCGCGCTCAGGTCATCGAAGAGATCATGGCCGACATTGTCCGCACCGACATTAGCCTGGCGTGCCTGCTTTGGGGGGTATTGCTGTGGTTCAGGGTGGCGGAAGGAGGAGTGTTGGGAGCAGGCCAACAGTTGGCGCTGGTGTTAGGTCAAGGAACAATATCATTGCGTGCCTATATGACATGGGCCGAGTTGGGCTTTCAGCGGGTTCGCGGGAGGCTTGAGAGATTAACTTCAGGGCAAGTAGCGTAATGGACGACAACAGGGAGAGCGAGGCCAAGGCCTCGAGCATTACGAAATGGGGACTTGGGCTGTCGGCCCTCTACCTAGCGGGGATAGCTATCTATGTGCTGGTCGAATGGCAGCATCTGCTGATGATGAAGCCCAACGAATTTGGCGACTTTCTGGCGGGAGCATTTGGCCCAATGGCATTGGGGTGGCTGGTGTGCGGATACTTCCAGCAGGGGATTGAGCTGCGGCAAAACACACAGGCGTTGTCGCTTCAGGTTGAGGAGTTGAGGAACTCTGTTGAGCAGCAAGCGGTGTTGGCGAGGTCTAATCAAGAGCTACTTGAGCATGAACGCCATATCGCCGACGAGGCACGAGCGGCGAGATCGGCCGAGGAGCAACCGAAGTTCCACCTTGGAGCCATCACTAGGATTTTGGGAGGTACTGACCGTATTTGTTACTTCGAAGTTCTGAATAGCGGTGCGAGAGTTTGGTTGGTTGAAAAAATGCAGGAAAGTGGATCCGGGGATTTCATAAGTATTTCGCGAATGATAGATGCAGAATCCACTATAAGGATCAACTTTTCGCGCCGGCCGCAGTTTGGTTTCGAAGATCATGTGATGAGGACTTATTTCGCAGTGAGAACAATGTCTGGCGCTGTTCTCCGGGTTGATGTTTCCGTGCGTGTGAGCGCCGATCGGCAGATTGGTGATCCTGTAATCGATGTGGCAGCTCTGACCGACTGCTAGTTGACAGGTGCGTACTTCTCGCCTGGATCTTCCATAAATGTGACATAGAAGCCTCCGGCGAAAGCCGGGGGCTTTTTCTTTTCCGCCCGTCCACACTCACCGGACCCATTCGCCGAGCCTACCGGGCTGCGCTGACGGGTACCTATTGCCTGTCGCGCCGTACCGCCTGGTTTCCTCCGCCCCCCGGGGCGTGGCGGGCGTTCTCTTGGGGATAGCGATGTTTCCAGCAGTGGCGAACGATGCCCTAACGCGGGCGTGCGTGGAACCGGCTAAGGTCGCGCTTTTCCACGAAGCAGGAAGCGGAATGCGGGTTGCGAAATGGAGTTTGCTGGCGGGTCTATGGCTGTGGCCGCTGTCATCCCTGTACGCCGTGTCTCCCGCCGGAGCTGGAGAGGCGGAAGGAACGGCGCCGATCCGCGATCTGGAAACCCTGGTGGTGCACGGCGTGCAACCTGGGCCGGGCCTATGGAAGGTCAGCAAGGGCGATCACGTGCTGTGGATCCTGGGGACGGCGTCGCCGCTGCCCGACCGGATCCAGTGGCAACCGGGCGAGGTGGAGGCGATCGTCGCGCGCTCGCAGCAGGTGCTACTGCCTCCTTCGTTGTCCTTCGACGCCGACGTGGGCTTTTTCGGCATGCTGGCGTTGGCGCCGGCCGCGTGGAAGGCGATGCGCAACGAGAATGGCGCGAAGTTGGAGGACGTGCTGCCGCCGGCGCTGTATGCCCGCTGGCAGGCGCAGAAGCGCCGGTATCTGGGTCGCGACGGCGGGGTCGAGCGCAAGCGGCCGATGATCGCCGCGAACGAGCTGTACGCCGCGGCGATCAAGTCGACCGGGCTGGGACAGAAGCCGGTGGTCTGGCCGGTCGTGCAGAAGGCGGCCAAGGCGGCGGGCATCAAGCCGACCTCGACGACGCTGAAGTTCGAGATCGACGACCCGAAGGCGGCGATCCGCGAGTTCCGTACCGGCGGTTTCGATGACGCGGCGTGCTTCGAGCACAAGCTCGCATCGGTGGAACACGATCTGCCGCGGCTGGTGGAGCGGGCCAATGCCTGGGCGGTCGGCGACATCGAAGCATTGCGCCACCTGCCACTGGAAGACGCCGATGGTGCCTGCCTGCGCGCCCTTGCCGATTCCGGCTTTGCCCGCAACCGCGGTTATGGCGATCTCCGGGAGCGGGGGCGCCAGCACTGGATGACGATCGCCGAGGAGGCGCTGCGCCGGAACCGCGAGACGTTCGCGATGCTGCCGGTCGACAGCCTGTTGGCTGCAGATGGCTACCTCGCCCGGCTGCAGGCGCGCGGCTACGAGGTGGAAGCGCCCTGACCGGGCGAGGCGTCAGTTCGCCGCCACCAGGCCCGCGATGGCCAATGCGAGGAACAGCAACGTCAACGCGCCGAACAGCAGTGGCCGGACGCGGAAGGCGACGGGCGGGCGCTGCTCGATGCGGGCGGGGCTGGTGCGCAGGATGAGTCCGGTGGGGAAGCCGTTGCGGACCATGGTGTCGTCGCAGGCGTCCGTGCAGGCGTTGCATCCGATGCAGGCGTCGGTGTGGCCGTTGCGGATGTCCAGGCCGACGGGACAGGCGCGGACGCAGGCCCCGCAATCGGTGCAGTCGCCGAGATGGGCGTCGCTGAAGGTCGGGGGCGGTCCGGCGCTGGCCGGATGCGCGGCGCGGAATACGTAGTCGCGCGCGGTCACCGGGTCCAGCAGTCCGCGCGCGCGCTGCAACACGCTGCTGCCGCCGGCAGTGCGTGCGCCACGCGGTTCGCCGCGCCGCGCGTCGTAGTGGACCGAAGGGGTGAAGGCGTCGGTGAGCCAGGGTTGCACGCGGCTGTACGGACACAGGTAGGTGCACACCTGCTCGTGCAGGAACAGCACGTTGGCCCAGGTGGCCAGGGCATAGAAGGCGATCCAGAACGTTTCCCAGCCGTCCAGGGCGAACGCGGGCAGCGCGGCGACGAGTCCGCGGACCGGCGAGAAATAGCCGACGAAGGTGATGCCGGTCCACAGCGCGGTCGCCGCCCACAGCGCATGCCGCAGCACCGGCTCGATCCGTTCGCCGGCCAGGCCGTTGAGCGTGGTGATGCGCCGCAATGCCCGGTGCAGCCGCGTCAGCACGGTCTGCGGGCAGGCGTATGCGCACCACAGCCGGCCGTACAGGCTGGTGACCAGGCAGAGCGCGCCCAGCGCGGCCAGCGCCAGCCACAGCAGCGGCAGGATGGCATCCGTGCGCAGGTCCAGGCCGAAGAAGTGGATGTGCCGCGCCTGGATGTCGAACAGCAGCACCGCCGTATCGTGCCAGCGCAGCCACGGCAGGCCGTAGAACAGGCCCAGCATCGCGGCCAACATCAGCCACTGCATGACGTGGCGGCGGCTCATGGAAGCCTGTCGCATGGGAGCGGTGGAGCAGCCGGGGCCGACGACGCTCATTCCAGCGGCGGTTCTGCGTCGCCGCCCGGCGGGCGCAGCAGCAGGGCGGTCACGCTGCAGGCGGAGAACGTGCCCAGCCAGGCCAGGAAGAAGCCGGCGGTATAGCCGAGGTCGCGGCTGATGCCGTGGCGCGGGAAGCCGATGCGCTGCAGGTCCAGCGGGTCGAAGAAGGCGAAGAACAGCACCGACGCCACCACCGCCACGAAGAAACTCGGCCACAGCACTGCGCCCAGTTGTTGTACCGGGGAACGTTGCGGAAGAAGCGAGGTGTCGGGGTCGATCATGGTGGCATCGGACGCGGAGCCGGGCAGGCGTACAATCGGTGCTTGCCGCTTCGCCGAGGCGGCGGTGCAGGCAAGGGCGGAATTGCCGTCAGCCTAGGCAGCCCGGAGGCGGGTGGCCTTGATCTGGATCAAGCTGTGCCCGGAAGCCGTTCAGCACAATGGCGGGCAGGCGAGGAGCTTTGCAGCGATGAACGACGAGCGCCTGCCGCAACCGGCGGCGGACCTGTGCAGCGAAGAGGAAATCGACCGCCTGGTGCGGCGTTTCTACGGGCGCGTGCGTGAGGACGAACTGCTCGGGCCGGTATTCGAGGCCCATGTCCACGACTGGGAGGCGCACATGCGCCACCTGGTCGATTTCTGGTCGGCGCTGCTGCGCGGCACGCGCCGGTTCCAGGGCGCGCCGATGCAGAAGCACATGGTGATCGACGAACTGCGCGAGGAGCTGTTCGAGCGTTGGCTGCTGCTGTTCCGGCAGACCACGGCCGAGCTCGGCAACGTGCCGATGCAGCGGCTGGCCGACGATGCCGCCGAACGCATCGCGGGCAATTTCTGGCGGCGCTTCCAGATGTCGCGCTGGCCTGCGTTGCGGGTGCTGGGGCAGTAGGGCGCGCCGCGGCTCCATTGATCTGGCTCAAGGCGGCCGCGCGCGGCATGGGGCAGTCTGTGCCCATGGACACGATCACCGCATTGCCCGACCCGCTGGGCTGGACCTTCGACCCGGACATCCTGCGCCGCCACGACCGGCCGGGGCCGCGTTACACCTCCTATCCCACCGCGCCGCATTTCCATGACGGCTATGGCGCCGGGCAGTTCCAGGCGGCCATCGCGCGCAGCAATGCGTCGACGCGGCCGCTGTCGCTGTACGTGCATGTGCCGTACTGCACCAGCCCCTGCTTCTACTGCGGCTGCAACCGCGTCATCAGCCGCGACCGCGACAAGGGCGCGCCCTATGTCGACCGCGTGCTGGCCGAGGCGGACCGCGTGGCGCCGCTGTTCGCGCCGGAGCGGGAAGTGACCCAGCTGCACTTCGGCGGCGGTACGCCGAACTTCCTCGAACCGGAGCAGCTTTCGCGCCTGGTCGAGGGGCTGCGCCAGCGTTTCCGTTTCAGCGACGATGCCGGGCGCGATTTCTCCATCGAGCTGGACCCGCGTTCGGTATCGCCTGCCGATATCGCCTTGCTGGCGCAGCTGGGCTTCAACCGCGCCAGCCTCGGCGTGCAGGATTTCGACCCGGTGGTGCAGCGGGCGATCAACCGCGTGCAGGGCGTGGAGGAGACCCTGGCGATCATCGAGGCCTGCCGCCGCCACGGCCTGCGCTCGGTCAACGTCGACCTGATCTACGGCCTGCCGAAGCAGACCCCGGAAGGCTTCGCGCGCACGCTGGAAACCGTGCTGGCGGTGCGCCCGGACCGGCTGGCGATCTATGGTTACGCGCACATGCCGCACCTGTTCAAGGCGCAGCGGCAGATCGTCGATGCCGACCTGCCCGACGCTGAGCGCAAGCTCGCGCTGCTCGGGCTGGCGGTGGAGCGCCTGTCGGCCGCCGGCTACCAGTACATCGGCATGGATCATTTCGCGTTGCCGGAAGAGGATCTGTCGCGCGCGCAGCGCGCCGGCAGCCTGCACCGCAACTTCATGGGCTACACCACCCACGCCGACACCGACCTGGTGGGGCTGGGCGTGAGCGCGATCAGCAGGATCGACAACAGCTACAGCCAGAACCCGCGCGACCTGAAGGACTGGGAAGCGCGGATCGACGCCGGCGGCCTGCCGGTATGGCGCGGGCTGGAGCTGGACGACGACGATCTGCTGCGTGCCGAGCTGATCCAGCAGCTGATGTGCCATGGCCGCGTGGATGGCTACGCCCTGGCCGCGCGCCATGGCATCGATTTCGAGCACTACTTCGCCGCCGAACTGGCCGCGCTGCAGCGCCTGGCCGCCGATGGCCTGGCCCGCTACCGCGACGGCGTCGTCGCCGCGACCCGGCAGGGGCGGCCGCTGCTGCGCCTGATCGCCATGTGCTTCGACCGTTACCTGCAGGCCCCGCAGCAGCCGGCGCGCTATTCACGGGCGATCTGAGCGGCATCCAGCCGCGGCAGGACCGTAGGAGCGACTTCAGTCGCGAAGGGGCTTTCCCAGAAAACCCGCAGAGAACCGTGGCTTTGACGGCAGCATCCGCGCGACAGCCCCTTCGCGACTGAAGTCGCTCCTACGGGAGCGGTGGCCGGGGCGGATTCACAAGCGCGCGCCGATCAGGCACGCTATCGCGATGCCCGGATGGCGAAACTGGTAGACGCATCGGACTTAAAATCCGCCGGGGGCAACCCCATGCCGGTTCGATTCCGGCTCCGGGCACCATCATGCAACCTCGAGGGATGGGATGAGCGCCGATATTTCCGCAGCCAGCGCGCCGCGCATCGCCATCGTCGGCCTTGGCTATGTCGGCCTGCCGCTGGCGGTCGAGTTCGGCCGGACGCTGGACACCCTGGGTTACGACATCGACGCCGCGCGCGTGGCCGAGCTGCGCGAGGGCCGCGACCGTACCCTCGAACTGGACGCGGACGAACTGTCCGCGGCTGCCTGCCTGCGCTATTGCGCCGATGCGGCCGAGCTGGCGCAATGCAATGTGTTCATCGTCACCGTGCCGACGCCCATCGATGCCTGGGAGCAGCCCGACCTGGAGCCGCTGCGCGGCGCCAGCGAACTGATCGCCGGCGTGCTCAAGCGCGGCGACCTGGTGATCTACGAATCCACGGTCTATCCCGGCACCACCGAGGAAGTCTGCGTGCCGCTGCTGGAGCAGGGCTCGGGCCTGCGCTTCAACCAGGATTTCTGGTGCGGCTACAGCCCGGAGCGGATCAATCCTGGCGACCGCCAGCGGCGCCTGCCGGACATCCGCAAGATCACCGCCGGTTCCACGCCCGAAGCGGCCGAGGTGGTGGACGCGCTGTACCGGCGCATCATCGCCGCCGGCACCTGGCGCGCGCCGTCGCTGCGCGTGGCCGAAGCGGCCAAGGTGGTGGAGAACATCCAGCGCGACGTGAACATCGCCCTGGTCAACGAGCTGGCGCTGATCTTCGACCGGCTCGGCATCGACACGCTGGACGTGCTCGAAGCGGCCGGCACCAAATGGAATTTCCTGCCGTTCCGGCCGGGCATGGTCGGCGGCCACTGCATCGGCGTGGACCCGTACTACCTGCTGCACAAGTCCGAGAGCGTCGGCTACCACCCGGACCTGATCCACACCGCGCGCCAGGTCAACAACCGCGTGGTCGCGCACGTGGTCGCGCGCGTCGGTGCGCTGCTGGCGGACAAGGGCAAGCCGCTGCGCGGCGCGCGGGTGCTGGTGCTGGGCGTCACCTTCAAGGAAGACTGCCCGGACCTGCGCAACAGCCGCGCGCTCGACCTGGTGAAGCTGCTGGCCGGGCAGGGCGCGGCGGTCGATGCCTTCGATCCGTGGGCCGATCCGGCCGAGGCCGGGCGCGAGGCGGGCGTGGCGCTGGTGGATGCGCCGGCGCAGGCGCATTACGACGCGGTGGTGCTGGCCGTGGCGCACCGCCAGTTCCGCGAACTCGACGCCGGGCGCATACGCGCGCTGGGCGTGGCGGACATGGTGGTCTACGACGTCAAGTCGGCGTGGCCGCGGCACGTGGTGGACGACCGGTTGTAGAATCCGGCATCACCGGTCACGAGGACGGCAATGCATCGTTATCTGGTCTATGTACTGGCGCTGGTCCTGCTGCCGGTGTCGCTGGCGCTGGCGCTGGCGCAGCACTGGCCTGCCTGGTACTGGGGCGTGGGGCTGTTCGGCGCGATGGCGCTGCTCGGCACCTGGGACGTGCTGCAGCGGCGCAGCGTGCTGCGGCGCAATTACCCGGTGCTGGCGCACTTCCGCTACGGCTTCGAGTCCATCGGCCCGGAGATCCGCCAGTACTTCGTGCAGAGCGATCTGGAGGACGTGCCGTTCTCGCGCCAGCAGCGGCAGCTGATCTACCAGCGCGCACGCAACGCGATGGACGTGGTGCCCTTCGGCACGCTGCGCAGCACCTACGCGGTGGACTACGAGTGGATCAACCATTCGATGGCGCCGACCAGCATCCCGCACCACGATTTCCGCGTGGTGATCGGCGCCGGTTGCGCGCGGCCGTATTCGGCCAGCGTGTTCAACATCTCGGCGATGAGCTTCGGCTCGCTGTCGGCCAACGCCATCCGCGCGCTCAACAAGGGCGCGAAGCTGGGCGGCTTCTACCACGACACCGGCGAGGGCTCGATCTCGCCCTATCACCGCGAGAACGGCGGCGATCTGGTGTGGGAGATAGGTTCGGGCTACTTCGGCTGCCGCGACGAGCACGGCCGTTTCAGCGAGGAACGCTTCGTCGAGAACGCCAACCACGACCAGGTGAAGATGATCGAGATCAAGCTGTCGCAGGGCGCCAAGCCCGGCCACGGCGGCGTGCTGCCCGCGGCCAAGGTCAGCGCGGAGATTTCCGTCACCCGCGGCGTGCCGATGGGCGTGGACTGCGTATCGCCGTCGCGGCACTCGGCGTTCTCCACCCCGGTGGAACTGCTGCAGTTCGTCGCGCGCCTGCGCGAGCTGTCCGGCGGCAAGCCGACCGGCTTCAAGCTGGCCATCGGCCATCCATGGGAGTGGTTCGGCATCGCCAAGGCCATGCACGAGACCGGGCTGCTGCCGGACTTCATCGTGGTCGACGGCGCCGAGGGCGGCACCGGCGCATCGCCAGCCGAGTTCATCGACCACGTGGGCGTGCCGATGAACGAGGCGCTGATCCTGGTGCACAACACGCTGGTGGGCCTGAACCTGCGCGAGTGCATCCGCATCGGCGCGGCGGGCAAGGTGACCAGCGCCTTCGACATCGCGCGGACCATCGCGCTGGGCGCGGACTGGTGCAATGCGGGGCGCGGCTTCATGTTCGCGCTGGGCTGCATCCAGTCGCTGAGCTGCCACAACGACAAGTGCCCGACCGGCATCGCCACCCAGGACCCGAGCCGTTGGCGGCACCTGGACCCGACGGACAAGGCCGAGCGCGTGCGCAACTTCCACGAGAACACCCTGCGCGCGCTGCGCGACCTGCTGGGCGCGGCGGGACTGAACGATCCTTCCGAACTCGGCCCGGAGCACATCCTGCGCCGGGTGTCGCCGATCGAGATCCGCTCGATGGCGAAGCTGTATCCCTACCTGGCACCGGGCGAACTGCTCGACAGGGTGCCGGACCATGCGGTGTTCCATGCCTACTGGGCCGATGCGCGCAGCGATTCGTTCGAACCGCCGCCGCGCATCGCGGCGTTGCGCGGGACCAAGCTGCACTGAAGCCGAGAGTGGGAGGAACGGGCGTGTAACGCACGGCGCCTCGCCCGGAAGCTCGAGGTTCGTTTGCAGGAGCGCACCTTGGTGCGCGATGGAGCTTGCCGGCAATGCCCCATCGCGCACCAAGGTGCGCTCCTACAGGGCTATCGCAGCCAGTCGATCGCGCCCTCGGCCGCGCGCAGCGCGCTGGCGTAGCAGGCGGTGAGCAGGTAACCGCCGGTCGGCGCTTCCCAGTCCAGCATCTCGCCGGCGCAGAACACGCCGGGCAGGGCCGGCAGCATCAGTCCCGCGTCCAGCGCTTCCAGGCGCACGCCGCCGGCGGTGCTGATGGTCTCGGCCATCGGCCGCGGCCGCAGCAAGCGCAACGGCAACTGCTTGAGCGTGCGCGCCACCGCGTCGAGGTCGTTGCCGGCGTCCTTGCCGAGGACCTCGAACACCAGCGCGGCCTTGGCCGCGTCGATGCCGGTGGCGCGGCGCAGGTGCTCGCCGAAGCTGCGCCCCTTGCGCGGGCGCGACAGGTCGGCGCGCAGGCGCGCCTGGTCGCGGCCGGGTACAAGGTCCAGCGTCAGCGGCGCATGGCCATCGCGGTTGATGGTCTCGCGCAGATCGGCGGCGATGGCGTAGACCAGGCTGCCTTCGATGCCGTACTCGCTGGCGACGCATTCGCCCTGCAGCTGCTGCGGCATGCCGTGCAGATCCGACCAGTGCGCGACGACCGGCTTGAGCGGGCTGCCGGCATGGCGCTGGCGGAAATGCCCGCTCCAGTCGATGTCGAAGCCGCAGTTGGCCGGCTGCAGTGGCGCCACATCCACGCCGCGCGCGCGCAGCGTTTCCACCCAGGCGCCATCGGAGCCGAGTTCGGGCCAGCTGCCGCCGCCCAGCGCCAGCACGGTGGCGTCGGCGGTCACCATGGTTTCGCCTTCGCCGGTCTGCATGCGCAGCGCGCCGTCGTCGTTCCAGCCCAGCCAGCGGTGCTGGACGTGGAAGCGCACGCCCTGTTCCTTCAGCCGCCGCACCCAGCCGCGCAGCAGCGGCGCCGCCTTGCGGTCCACCGGGAACACGCGCCCGGAACTGCCGACATAGGTCTCCACGCCCAGCCCCAGCGCCCAGCGGCGCAGGACGTCGGCGTCGAAGCCGTCCAGCCAGCCGGCGACCTCGGCCGCGCGTTCGCGGTAGCGGCTGTCGAACAGCGGGCGCGCTTCGGAGTGGGTGAGGTTCAGGCCGCCCTTGCCGGCGATCAGGAACTTGCGTCCCGGCGAGCCCTTGGCCTCGTACAGGTCGACCGACAGGCCCGCCGCGCGCAGGCGTTCGGCGGCGAACAACCCGGCCGGGCCGCCGCCGACCACCGCGACGCGTTTTGCCGCGCGGCCGGACTCAGCGCGGCTGGACATCGAGCAGTTCGACGTCGAACACCAGCGAGGAGCCGGGCGGGATGGGGCCGGTGCGGCGATTGCCGTAGCCGTAGTCGGCCGGGATCAACAGCGTGCGCTTGCCGCCCACCTTCATGCCGGCCACGCCTTCGTCCCAGCCGCGGATGACCTGCTTCTCGCCGAGGTTGAAGGTGAAGGGCTCGCCACGGTCGAGCGAGCTGTCGAATTTCTCGCCATGCTTGTCGGCGGTGCGCTCGTCGTAGATCCAGCCGGTGTAGTGCACGGTGACCTTGGTGCCGGGGACCGCCTCGGCGCCGGTGCCCGGCACGCTGTCGATGCGTTCGAAGGCGGCGATGCTGCCTCCCGGCGGCGGACCGGGCGGGGTGCAGCCGGCGGCGAGCAGGGACAGCAGCAGCGGGGCGAGCAGACGACGCATGTAGGACTCCAGGGTGGGGACGGCCCGCGGGTGCGCGGGTTCCACGGGGCGAAAGTGGGGACGCAGTGGAATCCCCGCACAGGCGATGTGCGGCGCTCTTGTGGGGGACTCGCGAATGCGATGCGCAAGGGTAGCGCATCGCCAGCGGGTATCATGGCGCGATGGCGAAACTGCTGCTCAATCTGCGCAATGTCGGCGAGGACGAAAGCCGCGAGGTCGGCGAACTGCTCGACCGCCACGGCATCGCCTGGTACCGCACCGAACCCAGCCCTTGGGGCATTTCCTTCGGTGGCATCTGGGTGCGCGAACGCGAAGATCATGCGCGCGCGAAGGAACTGATGGCGGCTTACCAGGCCGAGCGTTCCCGGCGCGTGCGCGCCGAGCGCGAGGCCGCGCTGCGCGACGGCACCGCCGAGACCTTCGGTTCGCTGTTCCGGCGGCGGCCGCTGTACGTGGTCGCCGTGCTGCTGGGCATGCTGGCCGCGGCGGCGCTGGTGCTGCTGCCGTTCATGCTGCTGCGTGGCTGACGCCCGGCCGCGCCGTAAAATACGCCGATGATCGCCAATACCGCCGCCTATCACTTCGTTCCCGTCGCCGATGCCGACGCCCTGGCCGTCACCCTGCTGGAACGGGCGCAGGCGCGCAGGTTGCGCGGCACGATCCTGGTGGCGGACGAGGGCATCAACCTGTTCCTGGCCGGCGACCGTGACGGCATCGACGCCTTCTACGCCGCCCTGAAGGCCGACGTGCGCTTTGCCGCCATGCGCGTCAAGTACAGCTACAGCCACATGCAGCCGTTCGCGCGGCTCAAGGCCAAGGTCAAGGCGGAGATCATCAGCTTCCGCCGCGACGACGGCCAGCCGCTGGATTACCCGCGCGCGCCCTCGGTGGCCCCGGCCACGCTGCGGCGCTGGCTGCGGCAGGGCCATGACGACGACGGCCGGCGCGTGGTGATGCTCGATACGCGCAACGAACAGGAGTTCGAGCACGGCACCTTCGCCGGCGCGCTGACCCTGCCGATCGCCCGCTTCACCGATCTTCCGGCGGCGCTGGAACCGCACCGCGCGGCACTGGCCGACGCCACCGTGGTCAGCTTCTGCACCGGCGGCATCCGCTGCGAGAAGGCCGCGCTGTGGATGCGCAACGACGGCATGGACAACGTGCTGCAGCTGGACGGCGGCATCCTCGGCTATTTCGAGGACGTCGGCGGCGAGGGCTACGACGGCCGCTGCTTCGTATTCGACGAGCGCGTGGCGCTGGACCCGCAGCTGCGGCCGCTGGTGGACGACGAAGCGGCCTGACCGCGTTCTCCCCGGGGGTAGGAGCGGCTTCAGCCGCGAAGGGGCCGTCGCACCGATCCTGCCGCAGCAGTTCGGGTACGCGCGTCCGGCGGTTCAATGGGAAGGCCGTTCGCGGCTGAAGCCGCTCCTACCGGGAATCGGCCGGAAAACAGTGTTCGGCCGATGGGACCCGCGCAGGCATGGGAAACCGCGTCCCGCGCCCCATGTCCTGGTGATCTCCTGCCGGAAGCCGCCGCATGATTCCACTTTCCGTCCTCGACCTGGCCCCCGTCTGCGAAGGCGCCACGCCGGGCCAGGCCTTCGCCAACATGCTCGATCTCGCGCGGCATGCCGAGCGCTGGGGCTACCGCCGCTACTGGCTGGCCGAACACCACAACATGCCGGGCATCGCCAGCGCGGCCACCTCGGTGCTGATCGGCCACGTCGCCGGCGGCACCTCGACCATCCGCGTCGGCGCCGGCGGCATCATGCTGCCCAACCACTCGCCGCTGCAGGTGGCCGAGCAGTTCGGCACCCTGGCCTCGCTGTATCCCGGGCGCATCGACCTGGGCCTGGGCCGTGCGCCCGGCACCGACCAGCCCACCGCGCGCGCATTGCGCCGCTACTTCGACAGCGCCGACCAGTTCCCGCAGGACGTGGCGGAGCTGCTGCACTATTTCGAGCCGGCCCAGCCGGGACAGGCCGTGCAGGCGGTGCCGGGCGCGGGCATCGAGGTGCCGGTGTGGCTGCTGGGCTCCAGCCTGTTCAGCGCGCGGCTGGCGGCGGCGATGGGGCTGCCGTTCGCCTTCGCCTCGCATTTTGCGCCGGACGCGATGGACGAGGCCCTGGCGATCTACCGCCGCGATTTCCGGCCGTCCGCGCACCTGCGCGCGCCGTGGGCGATCCTGGCGCTGAACGTGGTGGCCAGCGCGTCGGAGGAGCAGTCCCGGCGCCTGTTCACCACCCAGCAGCAGAGCTTCGTCAACCTGCGGCGCGGCCGCCCGGGGCGGATTCCGCCGCCGCTCGACGATATCGAGGCGTTCTGGGAACCGCACGAGAAGGCGGGCGTGGAGCGGGCGCTGGCCTGCACGGTGCTGGGCGATCCGGCGCAGGTCGGCGAGGGGCTGGCGGCCTTCGCCGCGCGCCATCGCCCGGACGAGATGATGCTTACTGCCAACATCTTCGACCATGCCGCGCGGCTGCGTTCGTTCGAACTGGCGATGCAGGCCTGGCAGGCGCGGCACTGAGCCTTTCGCATGCGTAGGAGCGGCTTCAGCCGCGAAGGGGCTTGCTGACGTAGCTCCCGGGCTGCGGCTGGGTGTTGGAAAAATCCTCGCCAACGCCCCTTCGCGGCTGAAGCCGCTCCTACCGGTCAGCTGGTCCAGCGCTGGAACAGGTCGACGGTATGGCCGACCAGTTGCCCCGAGCCGAGCCCGAAGAACAGGCCGGCGACGACGGCGGCGATCCAGTTGAACAGCATCAGCGCGCCGTCGCGCTCGATCAGCGCCAGCGCGAACAGCAGCAGCTGGAAGCCGAACAGATAGTTGGTGAAGGGAATCGGCAACGACAACAGGACTCCGACCAGGAGCAGCAGCAGGCCGGTGAACACCCGCGCCGGCAGCGGCCACACCAGGGCCGGCAGGCGCGGCTTGAGCATGCGGTCCAGCCGCCGCAGCGGCCGGTCGATGCGGCCGAGGAAGCGGTGCATGGTGCCGCGTCTGGGCCCGCGCCGGGCGATGAAGCCCGGCACCCACGGCCGCGACAGCCCGCACATCATCTGCAGGCCGATCAGCAGCACCAGCGGCCCGCTGACCGCGCCGCCGATGCCGGGGATGGGAATGAACGAGGGCAGGATAGCGATGAACAGGAACACGCCGAACGCGCTTTCCTGCAGGCCCTGCAGGACCTTGCCCAGCGGCTGGTGCTCGTCCGGGTCGCCGTGCTCGAATATCGACAGCAGGGTGCGGATGCCCTCGTTGCGGTAGCTGTCGCGCTGCGCGTCGCTGCCGTCCTGCTCAGCCGGTGGTGTCATCTTCGTCTTCTTCCGGCAGCCGGCGCAGCAGCAGCTTGTCGATGCGTGCGCCGTCCAGGTCGACGATCTCGATGCGCCAGCCGGCCCAGTCGAAGTACTCGCCGGCATGCGGGATGCGGCCGAAGAAGTGCATGCACATGCCCGCCAGGGTGTAGTAGTCACCTTCCTCGGCGTCGGGCAGCTCGACGCCGCCCATCAGCTCGCGCAGGTCGTCCACCGGCAGCGAGCCGTCCACCAGCAGCGAGCCGTCCTCGCGGGTGACCACCAGGGCGTCCTCGTCGGTGTTCTCCGGCGCCTGCAGGCGGCCGACCACCGCGCCCATCAGGTCGCTGATCGTCACCAGGCCCTGGATCTCGCCGTACTCGTCCACCACCAGCGCCATCGACTGGTGTTCCTCGCGGAAGATCTCCAGCAGCTTCATCGCGTGGGTGGACTCGGAGACGTAGAGCGTCTCGCGCAGGTTCTGGAACAGCGCGTCGCCGCTGTCTTCCTGCCGCCGCGTGACCAGCGACTTGACCTCCAGGATGCCGGCGATGTCCTGGTCGTTGCCGCGGTACACCGGGTAGCGCGAGAATGCGTGTTCGCGCATGGTTTCCAGGTTCTTCTCCGCGTCGGCAGTGGTGTCCAGCCAGGCGATGCGGTTGCGCGGGGTCATCAGGCTGTCGGCGGTACGGTCACCCAGGCGCATGACGCGGTTCATCATGTCGCGCTCATGGATGTCGATCACGCCGGCCTCGTGGCTTTCGGCCACCAGCATGCGGATCTCCTCTTCGGTCACCGACGCCGAATCGGTATTGCCCAGTCCCAGCAGGCGCAGCACCAGCCGGGTGGTCCGCGACAGCAGCCACACGAACGGGAAGGCGAGCCTAGCCAGCCAGCCCATCGGCATGGCCACCAGGCCGGCGATGTCCTCCGACCGGGTCAGCGCCAGCCGCTTGGGCACCAGTTCGCCGAAGATCAGCGTGACGAAGGTGATCAGGGTGACCGCCAGCGCCTTGCCCAGCGCGCCGGCATAAGCGAAGCCGGGCATCAGGCCCTGGATCCAGGTGGCGATGGCCTCGCCCAGCGCTTCGCCGCCGAGGAAACCGGTCAGCACGCCGATCACGGTGATGCCGATCTGCACGGTGGACAGGAAGTTCTCGGGCTTCTCGGCCAGGGCCAGGGCGCGCTCGGCGCGCTTGCTGGTGGCCGACATCTGCTTGAGCCGGCTCTTGCGCGAGGTCATGACCGACATCTCGGACATGGCGAAGAAGCCGTTGAGCAGGATCAGGGCGAAAACGATGAGGATCAGTTCAAACACGGGTCGCTCCCCGGGTCGATGGCAGGGAGGGCGGGTGCTTGCGGTGGCGGCGGGCGTCCAGGGCGGTGCCCGGGCGCTGCGGCGGGGGATAGGGGTCGTCGTCCATAGGGTGCGCCCGCGAGGGCGCCGGCGCATCTTAGCAAACCGGCATGCCCGGCCGGCAACCGCCCGTTCATTTTCGCGGGCGGGGACGGGCCGGGAATACCCGAGACGTCATCCAGCCGTCATAATTCGCCCCGGTGCCGTCCCTTCCGCGACGGCGAACAGGCATTCTCCATGTTTTCATTGCAGACCATTTTCGGCTCCGGCAAGCAGTTCTATACCTACCTCGACGAGGCCGCCCAGGCCGCCGCCGACAGCGCCAAGGCGCTGCACGCGATGATGCGCGAGGCCGACCGGCAGCCGGCTCTGGATGCGTTCAAACTGGCGCGCCTGCGCGAACGCGCCGCCTCGGACAAGATCAGCCAGGCGCTGGTGGACAGCTTCATGACCCCGATCGAGCGCGAGGACATCGAGGCGCTGGGCTCGGCGCTGTACAAGATCCCCAAGCAGATCGAGAAGTTCGCCGACCGCTACTCGCTGGCCACCCAGCACCTGGCGCAGATCGACTTCGCCCCGCGCGCGGCGATGCTGGAGCAGGCCGCCGACGTGGTGGTGGACATGGTCAAGGACCTGCGCCACATGAACCTCGACCGCATGACGTCGATGAACGAGAAGCTGCGCGCGCTGGAGAACGAGGCCGACCGGCTGATGCTGGAGCTGTACCGGGAAATCTATTCCGGGCGCCTGGACAACCTGCAGATGTTCCTGCTCAAGGAGTTCTTCGAAATCCTGGAGAAGGCCATCGACCGCTGCCGCGAGGCGGGCGTGGTGGTCTACCAGATCGTGTTGAAGAACTCGTGATTGCCATGATGCGGATCCCGTGCATTTCCGGCTTCGGAGGCAGGGGCATCGGCTGTGCCGATGCCCGCCAGCCGCGCTTCCACATCCCCCGTCCCGCCGCGGCGCGGCGGGACTGCCCCCTTGACTCAAGGGGGCAGCTGCGATGCTGACCCTTGTCCTCGTGGTGATCCTGGCGGCGCTCGTCTTCGAGTTCATCAACGGCTTCCACGACACCGCCAACTCCATCGCCACCGTGGTGGCGACCAAGGTGCTCTCGCCGGGCTGGGCGGTGATGCTGGCCGCGGGCATGAACCTGATCGGCGCGCTGACCGGCACCGCGGTGGCGCTGACCATCGCCAACGGCCTGCTCAACACCGACGTGGTCGAGGTCACCCCGCAGGTGATCCTGTGCGCGCTGCTCGGCGGCATCGTCTGGAACCTGATCACGTGGTGGAAGGGGTTGCCGTCCTCGTCCTCGCACGCGCTGATCGGCGGCCTGTGCGGCGCCGGGCTGGCCGCCGCGCACAACAACTGGGACGCGCTGATCTGGTCGCAGAACCTCGGCAACTGGGCGCAGAACAAGGGCCTGCTGTGGAAGGTGTTCGTGCCGATGATCACCTCGCCGATCGCCGGCTTCCTGCTCGGCATCGTGGTGATGTGCCTGCTGTGGGCGATCATCGCCGGCATGGCGCGCATGGGCGGCGTGCTGCGGCGGCTGGCGCGCCCGCGCTGGGTCAACGCCTTCTTCGGCAAGGCGCAGATCGTCTCGGCCGCCTACATGGGCTTCGCCCACGGCCACAACGATGCGCAGAAGACCATGGGCATCATCGCCATGACGCTGATCGGCGCCGAGGCCGCCGGTGCCCTGAACGAACTGCCGTCGTGGCTGGCGTTCATGCACCCGGACGCACATGCCGGCGACGGCATCGCCATGTGGATCGTGCTGACCTGCGCGGTGGTGATGGCCGCCGGCACCGCCTCGGGCGGCTGGAAGATCATCAAGACCCTGGGCCACAAGATGGTCAAGCTGCACCCGATCCACGGTTTTGCCGCGGAGACCAGCTCGGCCACCATCCTGACCCTGGCCGCGCACTTCGGCATGCCGGTGTCGACCACGCACAGCATCTCCACCGCGATCATGGGCGTGGGTTTCGCCAAGAACCCCAAATCGCTGCGCATCGGCGTGATCGAGCGCATCGTCTGGGCGTGGATCCTGACCATCCCGGCGGCCGGCGGTTGCGCCTACCTGATCCTGAAGCTGCTCGCGCTCTTCGGCTGGAACTGACCGCGGTCCTTCGCGGGATGCATGAAAAAGGCCCGCCGTTCCCGGCGGGCCTTTCGTTTGTGCGGCATCCGCGTGTTGAAGGGGGGCTTCAGTTGCGCTGGTACATGGCGCGCACGTCGCGGCGGAATGCGGCCTGGCTGTCGGCGCGGCTGTAGAACATGTGCCCGCCCGGATAGCTGCGCACCTGCACGCGCTGCGGGTCGCTGCCCATCGCCGGCATCTGGTCCACGGTCAGGATCGAGCCCATGAACGGGCACGACAGGTCGTTCCAGCCGTGCGCGATCAGCACCTGCAGGCGCGGGTCGATGGCCACGGCCTGGCGCAGTTGGGTGACCGCGCCGGCGCGCAGGTCGCCGTTGCGGTCCCACTGGCGGTTCACTTCGTAGCTCAGCGCGTTGTAGCGCGCGTCGACCTTCCAGCCGACCACGCGGGTGACGAAGTCCACCATGGCGGTGGTGGTCGGGGCGATGATGCTGTCCAGCAGCGGGTCGTTCGCGCGCTGCTCCGGATCGGTGGGGAACGGGTCGAAGGCGGTGACGTTGGAGTCGTAGCGGCTGCCCAGCGTGCCCTTGTCGCGGAACACCTCGCGCAGGTAGGCCTGGGTTTCCAGGCGGCCGCCGGCGCGGCGCACGAACACCGGGTCCAGGCCGGTCAGTTCGACGACCCTGCGTATCATCGCCTCGGTCGCCTGCGGGTCGGAGCGGCCCTTCATCAGCGCGGTGGCGTAGTCGCCGCGGGTGTACTCGACCACCTCGCGCATCGCCGCGTCGGTCAGCCGGCCCTGGCGTTCCAGGTGCGCGGCGGCGATCGAGGGCAGGGTCTGGATCCAGGCCATCGGCGAGACGTCGCTGTTGTCCTCCAGCGTCGGGCTCAGGTAGGGCGAGACCAGCACCAGCCCGTTCATCGCCACGCCCAAGCGGGTCTGCAGGTAATGGGTGATGCGCGGGCCGCGATAGCCGCCGTAGCTCTCGCCGGCCAGGTACTTGCGCGAGGTCATGCGCTGGTTCTTGAGCAGCCAGTCGTAGACCGCGCGCGACAGGTACTCGACGTCGGCGGTGGGGGTGAAGAATTGCTGCTTCGCTTCTTCGTCGGGAATGCGCGAGCGGCTGAAGCCGGTGCCGACCGGGTCGATGAACACCAGGTCGGTGAAGTCCAGCCAAGTGCCGGGGTTGTCGCGCAGCGTGGCCGGCGCCGAGGCGCTGTCGCCCTCGCTGCCGAAGGCCACCACCTTCGGGCCTACCGCGCCCAGGTTCAGGTAGACCGACGAGGCGCCGGGGCCGCCGTTGAGAGCGAAGGTGACCGGGCGGTCCTTGCCGGGCACCGTGTAGGCGGTGAACACCACATCGCCGATGGCCTTGCCCTGCGCGTCGCGCACCGGCAGCGAACCGACCGTGGCGGTGTAGTCGAGGGTGCGGCCTTCCAGTCGCATGCTCTGGCGGACCGAGGCATCGGCCGGGAGCGATGCGGGCGCGGCGGCCTTGTCCTCGCCGGCGGGCTTGTCGGCGGCGAAGGCCAGGGGAGTGGCGAGCACCAGGGCGCCGGCGAAGGCGAGATTGCGCAGCAAGGGCATGGATGACACCGGATAAGGGGAATCCGGATGCTAGGCCGCGCGCTCCACCGGCCGGATGTGCATAAAGCCATGCCCATCCGCCCCCGCTTCCGTAGGAGCGGCTTCAGCCGCGATGAGGCTTTCCCCTTGGATCCCCGTGGACGCAGGCATGCGGACTGTCACGAATGGATTCGCGGGACAGCCCCTTCGCGGCTGAAGCCGCTCCTACAAAAGCGGAGCGGGCGCTCAGACTTCCAGCGACGCCAGGTCGCCCTTGCTCTCCAGCCGCGCCAAGCCAGCACGTCCGTCGCCAGAAGGTTTGCGCCGTCGCCACGGCAGGTGGCAACGAATAGCCGGGATCAGACTTCCAGTGAGGCCAGGTCGCCCTTGTTCTCCAGCCACCCCTTTCTGTCCGAAGCCCGCTTCTTCGCCAGCAGCATGTCCATCAGCGAGCGGGTCTGCTCGTCGTCGTCCACGGTCAGCTGCACCAGCCGGCGGGTGTCGGGGTGGATGGTGGATTCGCGCAGCTGCGCCGGGTTCATTTCGCCCAGGCCCTTGAAGCGGGTGACGCTGAGCTGGCCGCGGATCTTCTCGCGCTCGATCTTCTCCAGCAGCGAACGTTTTTCTTCCTCGTCCAGCGCGTAGAACACCTGCTTGCCCACGTCCACGCGGAACAGCGGCGGCATCGCCACGAACACGTGGCCGGCGGCGACCAGCGCGGGGAAGTGCTTGAGGAACAGGGCGGCGAGCAGGGTGGCGATGTGCAGGCCGTCCGAGTCGGCATCGGCCAGGATCACCACCTTGCCGTAGCGCAGGCCCGACAGGTCGTCCTTGCCCGGGTCGCAGCCGATGGCGATGGCCAGGTTGTGCACTTCCTCCGAGGCCAGCACGCTGCCGGAGGCCACCTCCCAGGTATTGAGGATCTTGCCGCGCAGCGGCAGGATCGCCTGGAAGTCCTTGTCGCGCGCCTGCTTGGCGCTGCCGCCCGCCGAATCGCCCTCCACCAGGAACAGCTCGGTGCGCGACAGGTCCTGGGAAATGCAGTCGGCCAGCTTGCCGGGCAGCGCCGGGCCCTGGGTGACCTTCTTGCGCACCACCAGCTTCTCGGTCTTCAAGCGCGCGCTGGCGCGCTCGATGGCGATCTGGGCGATCTTCTCGCCGACTTCCACGTTCTGGTTCAGCAGCAGACTGAAGGCATCGTGCGCGGCGCCTTCGACGAAGCCGGCGGCCTGGCGCGAGGACAGCCGCTCCTTGGTCTGGCCGGAGAACTGCGGGTCGGTCATCTTCAGCGACAGCACGAACGACACCCGGTCCCACACGTCCTCCGGTGCCAGCTTGACCCCGCGCGGCAGCAGGTTGCGGAAGTCGCAGAACTCGCGCAGCGCCTCGGTCAGGCCGGTACGCAGGCCGTTGACATGGGTGCCGTGCTGGGCGGTCGGGATCAGGTTGACGTAGCTTTCCTGCACCAGCTCGCCTTCCGGCAGCCAGGCCACCGCCCAGTCCACCGTCTCGGTTTCCTTCTTCAGGACGCCGACGAACAGTTCGGCCGGCAGCATCTCGCGCTCGCCCAGCTCGGCCTTGAGGTAGTCGCGCAGGCCGTCCTCGTAATACCAGGTGTCGGTCTCGCCGGTGGCCTCGTCAGTCAGCTTCACCGTCAGCCCCGGGCACAGCACCGCCTTGGCGCGCAGCAGGTGGCGCAGCGCGCGCACGTTGAACTTGGGCGTGTCGAAGTAGGTCGGGTCCGGCCAGAAGCGCAGGCGGGTGCCGGTGTTCTTGCGGCCGACGCTGCCGACCACTTCCAGCGGGCTGGCGCGGTCGCCGTCGCGGAAGCTGATGCGGTGCTCGCTGCCCTCGCGCTTGATGTGGATCTCCACCAGCGTGGACAGCGCGTTGACCACGCTGACGCCCACGCCGTGCAGGCCGCCGGAGAAGGTGTAGTTGCGGTTGCTGAACTTTCCGCCGGCGTGCAGCCGGGTGAGGATCAGCTCGACGCCGGGGATCTTCTCCTCCGGGTGGATGTCCACCGGCATGCCGCGGCCGTCGTCGCCGACCTCGCAGCTGCCGTCCTTGAACAGCGTGACCTCGACGGTCTTTGCGTGCCCGGCCAGCGCCTCGTCCACCGAGTTGTCGATGACTTCCTGCGCCAGATGGTTCGGGCGCGCGGTGTCGGTGTACATGCCGGGGCGGCGTTTGACCGGGTCCAGGCCGGAAAGGACTTCGATGTCGGCGGCGTTGTAACGGGCGTTCATGGATCTCGATAAGGCGCTGATGCGACGGGCAAGTTTGCGGTCTGCCGGCGGAATTTGCACGCCGGCGTTCAGTGCGGGGAGAGGCGGGCGGGGGT
>NZ_WIDL01000002.1:111966-268865 GCF_009496535.1 Stenotrophomonas sp. MYb238 | reverse complement strand
GGTGGGCAGGCAAGTTCCGTGCCTCAGGCGCGCTGGTCCAGCAACTGCTCGACCGCGTCCACGTCCAGCACCGGCCAGCCGAAGGCCGCATGGACATCGCGCCGCTCCCGGTACGAGTCGTCGATGAACAACGCCGGCACCGCCGGGTCCATGGCTGCGCTCTTGGGCGATCCGTCAGTCACGTGGATGATCGCGGCGAACAGGCTGCAGGCGACATGATGGGCGGCCAGCGTCTGGCAGGGATCGCCGGCATGCCGGGTCAACAGCGTCACCGGGATGCCGTTCGCCCGCCACTGGTAGAGCAGTGCCATCAGCCATGGATTGACCTTGCCTCCCGCGATCAGCGTGTCGTCCAGGTCCAGATAGACCTGTCGATAGTCGAGCCGTGGACGGTACCGGTTGGTCAGCGCACGGTCCAGCACCAGCGGCCATTGCTGCGGCAGAACGGAGAACGCACTGCCGAGGTGGGCCAGCGTGCCCAGCAGCGCATGATTGATTCCCTGCATCCTGGCCAGTGCCATCGAGCCGGCGATGCGGGGGGCCACCTCTAGGAGCTTGGGCGTGCCGTGGCGGTCGCGCCGCAGCTGGAAGAACCACGCGCCTTTCAGTCGAAGCTCGGCGGCGATGGCGCCGGCGATTTCGGCGAAGCGCGGGTCCGGCGCCGCTGCCTCCGTACGCACGCTGATGCCGCCCTTGATCCGCCCGCGTTGCCGCGCGGCGCTGTGCAGCAGTCGGCCATCGGCATCGGACAGGCAGTCGACGGTGTATTCCTGGCCGGGCAGGTACTCGCTGAACACGTAATCCACGCCGCAGGCGCGCAGCTGGGCATGGCGGGCGGCATCGTCGACCCGTTCGGCGCCCTGGCTGCCCTGGCCGATGGCAGGTTTGGCGAAGATCGGATACGCCCCGGTATCTGCGTCGACCTCGGCCGGGACGCAGCCCAGGTGGCGCAGCCGCGCATAGGTGAGCCGCTTGTCGCGGCAGACCGCGGCGGTCTCGGCGTCGGGTACGGCGGCGCGTGCGTGCAGGCGGCCCTCGGCCACGGCCGTGGCCAGGACGGGAATGGCATCGTCGTGGGCGGGCAGCACGATGTCGATGCCCCACTCGGCGATCAGCGCGTTGAGCGCTTCGATGAAGTCCGGCGAGCGCGCCTCCGCGTCGATGCGCCGATGGTGCGCGTAGACGAACCCGCCGTGGTCGTCGACCGAGGACACGCCGTGCAGGCGCACGTCCTTGGCGTGGCGCAGGGCCGCATGGATCTCCAGGCCGATCTCGGAGCCGCAGGGAAAGACCAGGACGTTGATGCCGCTCACCTCAGGCATGGCCGGTGGCGATGCGCTCGAACTGCGCCAGCGCCGCGCGGGCGTAGGCGTCGGCATCCCAGGGCGCGGAGGCGACGGGATGCTGCAGCCAGCGGCGCATGCCCTCCCGCAGGCCATGCGTGGAATTCTCGACCAGCCGCTGCGGGTCGCCCGCCAGCACGCTGCGCGGGCCCGGGATGTCGGTGGAGATCACCGGCGTACCCAGCGTCAGCGCTTCGAGCAGCACGATGGCCTGGCCCTCGTGCAGGGAAGGCAGCACGAACAGGTCCAGCGCCTGCATCAGCGGGTAGGGGTTCTCCAGCGCCCCGGCGAGATGGACATCCTCGTCCAGGCCCAGGCGCTCGATCTGCCGCCTGAGCGCCGGCGCCTCGGCGCCGTCGCCGGCGATGACCAGGCGCAGGTCCGGCACATCGCCACGCAGTTCGGCGAATGCCTCCAACAGGCGGGCATGCCCCTTCTCGGGCGAAAGGCGGCCGACGCTGCCGATCAGCCGGTGACCCGCGCGCCACTGCTGCAGGGCCTGCGGCAACGCCGCTGCGGCCCGCTCGCGGATCAGCGCCGGATCGATGCAGTTGTCCGCCACCTGGAAGCGACCCGCGTCGTTGTCGACATGGGCGGCCAGTCCTTCGCGGTTGACCTCGTGCAGGCTCCGGGATACCGAGACGAGCGCGTCGCAGTACCGGTACTGGCGGAAGACCTTGGCCAGCTGGGGATGGCGGACGATCTCCTCCTGCTTCATGTCGTTGTGCAGCCAGGTCACCGCGCGTGTCCCGGCCGGCCGGCCGCGCGCGAACAGGCCCGACCAGAAGGCGGTATAGCCGCCGAAGTCGATCGCGGTATCGATACGCGCGTGGCCGAACTGGCGCCGGTACTCGCGGCGCAGGACGCGATCGAGCATGCGCTCGGCGCGCGGGGACAGCGTTTCCGGTTCGCCGATGCGCTGGTGCAGCCACTGGTCCTCATGGCTGTTGACCGGGTGGCTCACCCGTCCCCAGCGGCAGACATGGGCGGACAGTTCGCCATAGCGCTGCAGCCGCTGCGGGTAGCTCTCTAGGCTCCAGGGGTCCACCACGACGGCAACGGCATAACGCGCCGGATCCAGCTGCGCCGCCAGCCGGGTGAAAGAGGCGGTGACGCCGTTGGGGTTGAAGTTCCCGGCCTGGAACAGCAGCGTGTGCTTGCCGCTGTCGATCCGGGTCTCGCCGGCGATGGCGGCATCGTCGAAGAAGAAGTCCAGGATGCGCTCGCAGGCGGCGCCATCTTCATGCGGGCAATAGGTGGCCAGCGCCGACGGCAGGCCCGGGTGCGGCGCGGGATCGGCGAGCGCATCGCCGAGCGCGGTTTCCAGCGCGTCGGGATCGTGCGTGATCCGGGCGGGCATCGTTTCTACCCCGTGATACAGGCCGCGCTCGCGGGCGTACTCGGGCAGATCGGGCACATGCAGGATCAGCGGACGGCGCAGCGGCAGGTAATCGAACAGGATCGAGGAATAGTCCGTCACCAGTACATCGACGATCGACAGTAGTTCGGTGATGTCGATGCCTCCCGGCAGGGCGCGCGCTCCCGGCGGCAGCGGCCCCAGGCTGCGCGCGACCATGTGGTGGGCGCTGAACAGAAGGCTCACGCCCGGGCGTGCCATGCGCCGTATCGCCGCGCCGACGAGTTCGATGTCCAGCGAAGCGCCCGCCAGATCGCCCCGCCACGTAGGCGCGTACAGCACCACGCGGTCGCCGTCGGCCACGCCGAGGCGTTCGCGCAGGCGCGCGCGGGTGGCCGGATCGGCGTTGAGCATCAGGTCCACACGCGCGTGCCCGGTCTGCGCCACCCGCGCGGTGAGAACGTCGCGGACCTGGTTGGCGTCGAGCATGGTCTGCAGCGTATGCGCGTTCGGCAGCACCAGGTGGGTGACCTGCAGCAGGTTGCGGGTGCAGTTCTTGTGGTCGAACAGCGCGCCCGGAATATCGGCGCCGAGCTTCTTCAGCGGCGTGCCGTGCCAGGGGTTGAGGTAACGCTGTTCCTCCCGCCGCACGAAGTAGGGCAGGAAGGTGTTGTTGTTGACCAGCCACATGGCCGTGGCCAGGTAACGCGCGTACAGGGTGCTGCCGTGGCGCACGAACACCACGTCCGGCAATGCCGCCAGTTCGGCGGGGATGACCGCGTGGGCCTTGACCGCCCACACATGCAGCCGCCCGCTGCCGGCGAAGCGGCGGTAGGCCTGGCGGAACAGCGCCAGCGGGTTGCAGCTGACCGAAGCGCCGTGGAAGCTCTCGTAGAGGATGACGGCCCCGTCCACCGGCAACGTGTCCAGATACTCCGCGTACGGCGTCTTGATGTCCTCGGTCTGCGGCGCCGGCAGATGGGCGAAATCGCGCTTGTAGACCCGCGTATCGAGGAAGGCGCGGCAGGCTGCCGCCGTCTGGCCGAGTCGGAGAAGGACGGCGCCGAGGCGGAAGTGGTCGCCGGGCTGCGGCTCGTGGCGCCGCAGGGTCGCCGCGCGGTAGGCGTCGGCGGCTTCGTCCAGCCTCCCGAGCCGTTCGCAGACGTTGCCAAGCTCATGGTAGGTGGCGGCATCGAGGGTACTGGCCGCGAGCGCGGCCAGCAGCGCGGTGCGGCGAACCTGCAGCAGCGCGGCGGGCTCGTCCATGGCCAATGCCGCCGGTTCCCCGGGCACGCAGCGCAGCCAGGCGTTGAAAGCGGCGGCCATGTCGCCAGCTAGGTGCAGCACGTTGCCCAGGCGATACCAGCCATCGGCCGTGTCGCGCAGGTGCAGGGCGCGCCCGTATGCCTGGGCGGCTTCGGCATGGCGGTCCAGGCGTTCGAGCATCCAGCCGAGGCGGTAATGCCACTCGGCGGGCGCCTGCGCCGATGCCAGCGCACGGCGGTAGGCATCCACGGCGTCTTCCCAGCGCAGCAGCATCTCCAGCGCGAAACCGTGGGCGAAGTGCAGCGGCGCGGGGTCGTCCCGGCCAGGGGCAGCCAGCGCCGCCCGGTAGGCGGCTTCGGCGTCGGTCCAGCGGCCTTCGCGTTGATGCAGCACGCCCGGGCCCAGCCGCGCGACTTCCGGGTCGAGCAGGGCCAGCCGCGCGTACGCGGCATCGGCGTCGTGCCCGCGCAGCTGACGGTCGCGCACGCATCCGAGGCGATACCAGCCATCGGCATGGCCCGGGTCCAGCTCCAGCGAACGCCGGTAGGCGTCGGCGGCCTCGTCGTACCACCGCAGCCGCTCGGCCGCCACGCCCAGGTCGTGCCACCAGTCGGCGTGGGTCGGATCGGCGGCGACCGCCTTGCGCAGCGGGTCGATGGCACGGCGCCAGCCGCCACGCTTGCAGACGATGCGCGCGAGCAGGACCTGGATGGCCGGATCATCCGGCGCCAGCGACGCCGCATGCACCGCGATCATGTCGGCGACGTCCCACAGGGACATGCGCGCCAGATTCGCCGCGATCCGCGCGAATACCTCGCCGGATACATCCAGCTGCCGGTAGAGCGCGAGGGTCCGCAGGTTGAATCGTGTCTTGCGCGACACCTCGAAACGTTCGCCCGGCGCCAGCCAGGTATCCAGCCCGGCGGCCATGCCCGTGGCCTGGTAGTGGGCGACCGGGTCGCGCGTCGGGTCCGCATCCAGGTGCCAGATGCAGTACCACCACAGATCGAAGCTTTCCGACGGGTTGCGGAATTCGCGCCAGCCCTGGCTGCGGAAATGGTGCCAGGCCGCGCTGCCCGCGGCGGCCACGTCGGGATTCTGGGAGCGGTAGAAGCCGGCATCGAACCAGTCCGGCACGGGCTCCTCGGCGGTCGCCGGCAGGCTACAGGCCGGCGCCGGCGAGTCGTCCGGGGTTTCGAACGCAGGGGCGGCGAGTGCGGTGTCGGAAGCGCAGGCTGGGCTCATGGCGGACGGTCGGGTCGTGGCAACGGGGAACGCCGGCCGCCTCAGCAGCAGACGATGTCCTTGATTGACTTCAATACGTGGTCCGGCAGGATGTCGGCGTGGTCGAGCTGGTCACGCGTGGTCTCGCCGGACAGGACCAGCAGGCTGCGGGTGCCCGCGTTGCGCGCCATCGCGATGTCGGTATGCAGGCGGTCGCCGATTACCAGCGTGCGCGCCAGGTCCACCTCCGCGCGTTGCCGCAGCAGCAGGATCATCGACTCGTGCGGTTTGCCGAATACCTGCTTGGGCGAACGCCCGGTGGTGATCCGGATCATTTCCAGCAGGGCGCCGATATCGGGAATCGGCCCGGCCTCGGTCGGGCAGAACAGGTCCGAATGCGTGGCCAGGATGTCCACGCCGCGGTTGACCAGGCGGCAGGCCGCGACCAGCTTGGCGTAGTCCAGTTCGGTGTCGTAGCCGATGACGACGTACTCCGGGTCCTCGGCGGCGGGGTTGAAGCCCTCTTCGGCCAGGCGCCGCCTGAACGCCTCGGTGCCCAGCACGTGCAGGTTCTGGACGCCCTGGCGATGCAGCCAGGCGATCAGCGCGTCCGACGACAGGATGACCTGCGAAGGCGCCGCCGCGATGTTCATGCGCGCCAGGCGGTCCACGTAGCCGTCGGCGGTGCCGGAGGAGTTGTTGGAGATGAAGAATATCTGCTTGCCCTGCCGCTGCAGCGTCTCCAGGGTGACGGCAGCGCCTTCGACCGCCTCGTTCCCGACGTACAGGGTGCCGTCGAGGTCGAAGACGAAGGTGTCGATATGGTCCAGCGCATCGTCGAACCCGGAGAATTTCCGGTCGGCCAGCGCGAGGTCGTCGTAGTTGTCCACTTCCACCCAGTCCAGCCCGGCGATGTCGCAGGGGCGAAAATCCAGATGGCCGGCCTGGAACAGGCGCTGCATCGCCACTTCGGTCCATTCGCGAAGCAGGCCTTCGCCTTCGACGATGCGGGCGATTTCGGCGAAAAGCACGTTGCCCGCCTGCGCGGAGAACTTGTAGAAATCGATCGAGCAGCCGAATGCGGCGCTGGCCGGGATGCCCTTGGCTATGTCGCGGATGAGCCCTTCGCCATCGATGGTCACCTTCATGGACTCGTCCATGTAGAGGGAGGTATCCACCGCCACCGCATCGGCGCAGGGAAAGTCGAGCAGGCGCCGGACCATCTGCCCGTCCACCGCCAGGTCGGCATTGTTGAGGATGAAGGGCCGCCCGCGCAGGTGCTCGCACACCAGGTGCAGCGAGTACATGTTGTTGGTGGTTTCGTACTCGGCGTTGTCGACGATGCGGATCGACACGTGTTTCAGGTGCTTGCAGTAGTCGACGATGGCCTGCGCCTCATAGCCGACGACGATCACGATGTCGGTGATGCCGGCGGCGACGTAGGCGTCGATCTGGTACTGCAGCAGCGGCTTGCCGGCGCACTTCACCATGCACTTGGGCTTGTGGTTGGTCATCGGCCGCAGCCGCGAGCCGATACCGGCGGCCAGGATCACCCCGATCATGGGCGCTTCCCCGGGCGGGAAGGGCGCATTCCCGGACGTCCGGCTTTCCCGCAGGAAAGCGGGACGCGGAACAGTGAAGCCTGGACACTTCTGCGCATCGATGGTCTCTGCCGGACGGACATGGTGGAGATGCTGCAAGCGCCGTGCCACCGCCTGCGCGTGCGATCGGCGTCGGGCGGGCAGGGGTCGGGCGGGCAGGCGTTGGGTAATGGAGGCGGCGAAGAAGCGCGGTGGCGCGCCATCATGGCCGGACGGGCGGTACCCGGGCCACCAGGCGCGGCTCAGCCGGCGTTCTCGCCCTGCTCGCGGTCGATCCCGTACTTGCGCAGCTTCTCCACCAGGGTGGTGCGGCGCAGGCCGAGCAGCTGCGCGGCGTGGGCGACCACGCCCTGGGTACGTTCCAGCGCCTCGTTGATCAGCTTCAGCTCGATGCCGGCCATGTGGTCGCGCAGGTCCAGGCCGTCGCTGGGCAGCTGCGCCGGGACCGGCGCTGCCGCAGCCGCGGCGGGCGCCACGGGCGCGGGTGCCGCGCCATTGGCCAGGCTGGCCAGCGGGCGTTCCTCGTCGTGCACGGCGGTGGCGGCCGCTGCCGGATCGCCGCGGTAGCGCGCGGGCAGGTCCTGTACCCGCACCAGTCCGCCCGGGTGCAGCACGGCCAGGCGTTCGACCAGGTTGGTCAGCTCGCGCACGTTGCCCGGCCAGCGGTAGGCGGCCAGCGCCTGCAGCGCCTCGGCGGCGAAGCGCACCTCGCCGCGGCCGGTGCGGGCCAGCTGCGCGGCGATGGTTTCCACCAGCGCGGGAATGTCGGCGATGCGCTCGCGCAGCGCCGGCACGTCGATGGGGAACACGTTCAGGCGGTAGAACAGGTCCTCGCGGAACTTGCCTTCGGCGATGCGCGTTTCCAGGTTGCGGTGGGTGGCGGCGATCACCCGCACGTTGCAGCGGATGGTCTGGTTGCCGCCGACGCGCTCGAAGCTGCGTTCCTGCAGCACGCGCAGCAGCTTGACCTGCATCGGCAGGCTCATGTCGCCGATCTCGTCCAGCAGCAGGGTGCCGCCCTCGGCCATCTCGAAGCGGCCCTTGCGTGCGGTCAGCGCGCCGGTGAAGGCGCCTTTCTCGTGGCCGAACAGCTCGCTTTCCAGCAGGTCCGGCGGGATCGCGCCGCAGTTGATGGCCACGAACGGGCCATCGCGCCGCGGCGAGCGCTGGTGGATGGCGCGCGAGACCACTTCCTTGCCGGTGCCCGATTCGCCCAGCACCAGCACCGTGGTGTCGAAGCCGGCCACCTGTTCGATCAGCTGGCGCAGCTCGGTCACCGCCGGGCTGCCGCCGGTGGGGCCTTCGTCCTCGCCGCCGCCGGCATGGCGCTCGGCGTCCAGGCGCTTGAGGCTGGCGCGGCGCAGCAGCGCCTCCATCTGCGCGTGGCGCATGGGCTGGTCCAGCGGCCAGACGTTGGCCTCGTGCAGGCCGTAGTGGCGCGCGAAGGCCAGCGGATCGCCCTCGGCCAGCAGCACCGGCGGCGGCATGCCGGTGCCGGCCAGCCAGTTGAAGAACGGCGCGGCGCGCGCCGGATCCTCGACCGTGCCCACCACCAGCGCCATCCAGTCGTTGGAGCGGTGGCGCGCGATGTCGATGTCGCCCACGTCGGTGACCCAGCGCGGGTTGAGGTCCATGAACTCGAGCAGCGCGACCGTGCGCTCGGCGCGCACGCCCTCGCTGTCGATCACGAGGATGCGCGATTCACTCATGGCCCTGTTCCTGGCGCACGCCTTCCAGGATCGGCATGACCTCCTGGATGTAGGACAGCTTGCTGACGAAGTTGTCGGCGCCGGCGCGCTGGGCGTGCTCGCGGTGCTCGGCATCGTCGAAATGGCTGGCGATCACGATGTAGGGCGGCTCGTCCTGGGTCTTGATCAGGCGCGTGGCCTGCAGCCCGCCCATCTCCGGCATCGCCAGGTCCATCAGCACCACCCGCGGCCGCAGCGCCTCGGAGCGCTCGATGGCCTCCAGGCCGTTGGCGGCGCTGCCGACGATCTCCAGCCAGTCGACCTTGCGGAAATGGCGCATGGCCGCGTTGATGAAGCCTTCGTGGTCGTCGACCAGCAGAACGGTGAGCTTGCTCATGGAATTCCTCGGATCAGCCTGCGCGGGCCAGCAGCGGACGCGCATTGTGCCGCTTCCGCTCGCGCGCGGGGGCGATGTCCAGCTGTTCACGGTACTTGGCCACGGTGCGGCGGGCGATGTTGACGCCCTGGCGCGACAGCAGCACGGCGATGGCCTCGTCGGCCAGCGGGCGGGCCGACGGTTCGGATTCGATCAGCCGGCGCACCATCGCCTTGACCGCCTGGCCGGAGATGCTGGCGCCTTCCAGCCGCACGGCGAAGAAGTGCTTCAGCTCGAACGTGCCGCGTGGGGTCTGCATGAACTTGCCCGAGGTGATGCGCGAGACGGTGGATTCGTGCATGCCGATGGCGTCGGCCACTTCCTTAAGGGTCAGCGGCGCCATGGCTTCCTCGCCTTCGGCCAGGAACGCGGCCTGGCGCTCGACGATGACCCGCGCGGTGCGCAGCAGGGTGTCGTAGCGCATGGACAGGCCGCGGGTGAACCAGCGCGCCTCCTGCAGCATCTCGCGCATCGGCTGGGCGGCGGCGCCTTCGCTGGCGGCGAGGGCGCGTTCGTAGGTGGGGTTGAGGGTCACGCGCGGCGCCGTGGCCGGGTTCAGCGCGACCCGCCACTGGCCGTCCGCGCGCCAGGCCACCACTTCCGGGATGACCGCGGTTTCTTCCTGCGGCTGCAGGGTATCGCCGGGGCGGGGCTGCAGCGACAGGATCAGGCGAATCGCCTCGAGCGCGTCGGCCTGCTCGACATCCAGCTGGCGGGCGATCGCGGCATAGTCGTGGCTGGCCAGCAGCTGCAGGTCTTCGCCCAGCAGCCTTGCCGCCAGGTGGCGGGCCGGCACGGCGCCGGGCAGGGCGGCCAGCTGCACCTGCAGGCATTCGCGCAGGTCGCAGGCGGCCATGCCGGCCGGATCGCCCTGCAGCAGGCGCTGGCGGATGCTTTCCACGTGGGCGCCGTCGCGGTCGAAGCGGGCGCTGGCCAGCAGGGTCAGCTGCGGCAGCGGCGCCTGCAGGTAGCCGGCGTCGTCGCAGTGCTCCAGCCAGAAGGCTGCGATGGCCAGGTCGCCCTCGTCCAGCTCCAGGGACAGCGCCTGCAGGATGCGCAGGTGCGGGTCGCTGGATTGGCCCATCGCCAGCCGCGCGGTGCGGTCGTCCTCGCCATCGTTCCAGCTGGCGCCGGCCACGTCCCACATCGCGCTTTCGGGCAGTTCGTCGAACGCCGCGGTTTCCACCAGCGCGTCGCCGCCGCTGGCCGCGTCGGCCGCCGGGGAGGATTCCTCCTCCAGCTCGAGCAGCGGGTTGTTCTCCAGGACCTGGCGTATTTCCTGTTCCAGCTGCAGGCCGTTGAGCTGCAGCAGGCGGATCGACTGCAGCAGCGCGGGCGTGAGGTGGAGCTGCTGGCCGAGCTGGGTGGCGAGCGTGGTCTTCATGTGTCTGATCCCCGTGGGCGCCGTGTGAAGCGACCGTTATGGAACGCATCTTGCGTAGGGGGTGTCAGGGAATGAATCGGTGAAAACCTGTATCGCCTAGGAAATCCCCTTACTTCATGTAGGGGTTTTTCCTACACAACGTCATTAATCCGTCGCAATGCGATGTAGGGAAACCGGAGAATCAACGACTTACGGATTTCTGACGGCGGCCGCGACGGATTTCCGGATATGTGACGCGGATCCAGACTGGCTGCCCGCCGTCAGGCCAGTTCCTGCTGGTGGCGCACCGCCAGCAGCAGCAGGTCGTTGGCGCGGCGGCAGCCCAGCGCCTCCATCATGCGCGCCCGGTGGGTCTCCACCGTCTTGACGCTGATGCCCAGCTCCGCGGCGATCTCCTTGGTCGACTGGCCGTTGCCGAGCTGGCGCAGGATCTGCCGCTGGCGCGGCGACAGCGCGGCGATGCCGGTCGGGCGTTCGCGTCCCAGCAGCGGAGAGAGCATGCGCGCGGAAATCTGCGGGCTCAGGAACACCTGGCCGGAATGGGCCGCGCGCAGCGCCAGTTCCAGTTCCTGCGGCGCTGCGTCCTTGACCACGAATCCCACCGCGCCACGGTCCAGCGCATCGCGCACGTGGGCGGTGTCGTCGTGCATGGACATCATCACCACCCGCGCGTTGGGCACCTTGTGGCCGATGTCCGACAGCGCTTCCAGGCCGCTGCGGCCGGGCAGGGAGAGATCCAGCAGCACCACGTCGGGCTGTTCCCGCACGGCCAGTTCCAGCGCCTGTTCCGCGCTGCTGGCCTCGCCGATCACCAGCACCCCGCCGAACGTCTGCAGCAGGCGGCACAGGCCGGCACGGACCAGCGTATGGTCATCGACAATCAGGACACGCACGGGCAGGGGGCATCGCTTGGGGATGGCGGCACCTTAGCCGAGCGCGCGCATGCGCGCCAAGCGGCAGAGGTCATGGATGCGCGCGGATCAACGCGGACGCCGGCTGTCGGCGATCTGGCGGCGGTGCAGGCGGAACAGGTGGCGCTCCAGCGCCGTTTCCAGCGCCTCGCCGGTGCTCTGCAGGCGCAGCCACAGGTAGACGCCGCCGTTGCCGGAGGTCGCCTCGCCCAGTACCTGCACCGGCAGCTCGATATGGTCCGGCAGCCAGTCCGCCGGCTGCAGCCGGACGATGCCGGCGCTGCCCTGCACGGCGCCGGTGCGCTGGCCCAGTTCCAGCCGCAGCCCGCGACGCGACCAGCGCACCGGGCGCAGCGGCAAGGCCTGCACGGACTGGCGCAGCAGGCGCCCGAGCAGGACCAGCGCCAGGTCCATGCGCGCTTCCAGCCGCTGCAGCTGCGGGTTGCCGTCGCCGCCGCGGTCGTCGTCGCCGTCGGTGCCGCGCGAATCCTCCACCAGCGCCACGCTGCGCAGCAGCATCTCGGTCGCGCCTGCGCGGATGGCGGTGCTGCCCGGCTCGAACGCCGCCGGCAGCGCCACGTCGCAGGACAGCGTGTCCTCGAACAGCTCGGTTTCGGCCGGATGGTGCACGACGCTGGCGCCGGGCGCGTTCATGCCAGCGATTCGGCCTGCTGGTAGGCATGCACCGCGCGCACGGACTGGCGCCCGGCGCGCAGCCGGGCCGCGGCGATGTCGCGCCGCACCAGCATGTCGGCCATCAGCGACTGCTGCAGGGCCAGCAGGTTGCGCAGGCCGTTGGCGGCAGCCTGGACGCCGCAGGCGTCGACGAACTCGCGCAGGCGGCGGTCGTGGCCGCTGGCGATGCGTTCGGCCTCGGCGTGGTCTTCCTGCTCGACCGCGGCACGCAGCGCCTCCAGGTCGTCGTGCAGCGCCTGCAGGGTGTGGTCGGTATCGATCATGTTCAGGCTCCGGCGACGGCGGGACGTTGGCGCTGGTCGCCCGGGATCGCGTTCCAGGCCGATTCGATCTCGCCCATGAGCGAGAGCGATTCCTGCAGGGCGGCGACGTCGTTGTTGAGGTTGGCCTCGGTCAGGCGCTGGATGACGTAGTCGTACAGCGCCGAGAGGTTGCCGGCGATCTCGCCGCCGGCCTCGTGGTCGAGCGAGCCGTTGAGATGGCCGATGATCGCGCAGGCCTCGCCGATGGACTTGCCCTTCATGGCCTGGTCGCCCTGGGCGAGGAAGGCCTCGGCACGGCGGATCCGCTCGTTGGCGCCTTCGAACAGGAGGGCCACCAGCCTGTGCGGATCGGCATCCACAACCTTGGTGGAAACGCCGACCTTTCGGTACTGCTCGGCGTAGTTGCGGCTGGAACCGTACATGGGGAGAGTCTCCTGGGACCTGTCCGGCGCGCGGTCCGGGCTGCGTCGGGAATGATGGGGTGATATCCGTGTATCGGCCGTCATGGCCGTTTACTTGAACGCGAAGGGTTATTTCTGGAGTGCCGCCAGCTGCTGGGCCAGGTAGTTGCTGGTGCCCTGCATCTGCGCCACCAGCGAATCCATCGCGTTGAACTGCCTGGTGTAGCGATCGGAGACCTTCTCCATGCGCGCGTCCAGGTCGTCCAGGTCCTTCTCGAGCTTCTTGATCTGCTTGTTCAGGGCGTCGGTACGCAGCGTCAGGGTGCCGGTGCCGCTGTCCAGGTTGCTCTTGAGCAGGCTGGAAAGGCCGCCGGAGAGCTTGCCGTCCTTGCCCAGCAGGCTGGCCGCCATGGTGGGGTTCTCGGCCATCGACTTGTCGAACGTACTGGCGTTGAGGGACATCGTGCCGTCGGTGTTGATCGTCAGCCCCATGGCCTTCAGGTCGACCACGTTCGCGCTGAGCTGCCCGCGCAGCTGCTGCTGCAGGCCGCGCACCATCGAATCGCCGGTAAGGGTGGAGGCCTTCTTGTTGGTCGCGTCGTAGGCGCTGGAATTCTTGAGCAGGTTGATCGAGGCGTTGTAGGCGCTGACGAAGGCCTGCACGTTGATCTTGAGCGGCGCGTTGTCCTGGCTGACGGTCAGGGTCTTGGTGGTGCCTTCCTCGGCCTTGGTCAGGTTCAGGGTGATGCCCGGGATCAGGTCGCTGACGCTGTTGCTGCTGGACTCGCGCTCGAACCCGTCCACCCGCACGCGTGCGTTGGTGGCCGCCACGGTCTGGCTCAGGCCGCCGGCGGTGCCGTCCCAGGTCAGCGCCGAAAGGCCGCCGTTGCCGCCGCTGGCCGAGACGGTCAACGCCCCCTTGGTCCCGGCGTCGACCGCGTTGAGCACCAGGTGCTGGCCATCGTTGGCGGTGATGACGGTGGCATTGACGCCCTTGCCGCCGGCCGCCTTGTTGATCGCCGCGGCGATGTCCGACAGTGTGCTGCCGGGCTTGATCGCCACGTCGAGGGACTTGTCGTCCCAGGCGATCTTCAGGGTGCCGTCGCCGACCGCGCCATCGGCGGCGAACGCGCCGGAGCTGAGCTTCTGCGGCTGCGCCAGGCTCAGCACCTCGACGTTGTAGGTGCCGGCCGCCGCGAGCGTCTTCCCGGTGCTGGGGTCGGTCACGACCGTCGCGCCGAAACCGCTGCCCTCCGGCACCGTGGTCTTGTAGGCCGGGGTGCTCGCGCTCTTGGTCAGCGTCTCCAGCGCCGATTGCAGGCTGCCGAGCGAGCTCTTGATGCTGCCCAGCGCCGAAAGCTTGGCGGTGGCCGTGGTGCCCTGGTTGTTGATCCGGTCCGCGGCCGGCTTGCGCTCGTTGGCGACCAGCTTGGAGACGATGGTCGGAATATCCAGCCCGGAGCCGATGGTGGAGAGAGAGGACGTGGCCATTTGGATTCCTTTGCGCAAAGGGACACTCGTGCAGGCATCCCGGATATCGGCCCGCAGCCGGGATTCTTTAGCCCCGGCGACGGACATGTCTCCCCGGATAGGCAAGACTCATGCCGTGGGCCGCGCGACGGGCGGCGGCGGCGGGCCGGCTCCCGGACAGACGAAGCCCCCGCCATTGCTGGCGGGGGCCCGTGTCCACTTGCCAGGCTGACGCCGACGGATCAGCGCAGCAGGCTGAGCACGTTCTGGGTCGAGCTGTTGGCCTGGCTCAGCATGGCGGTGCCGGCCTGCTGCAGGATCTGCGTGCGGGTCAGCTCGGCCGTTTCCTTGGCGTAGTCGGCGTCGCGGATGCGGCTGCGCGAAGCGGACAGGTTTTCCGAGGTGGTGGCCAGGTTGGCGATGGTCGAGCTGAAGCGGTTCTGGATCGCACCCATGTCGGCACGCGAGCTGTTCACCGAGGTCAGCGCCTTGTCCACGATCTCCAGGGCACGCTGGGCGCCGGTGAAGTCGGAGATGTCCAGATCCTTCAGGAAGCTGGAGCCGTTGGCGGTGACGTTGGTGGCAACGGTCGCCGAGGCGGCCACGCCCGAGGTGTCCGTGGTGATGCCGGCCACGGCCGACAGCGTGCCGGAGAAGGTGAAGTCCTTGCCTTCCTTCAGCGATTCCAGCTTCAGCTTGCCGGTGCTGTCGATCGAGGCGAAGACGCCGGTCTGGTCCATGCTCTCGTTGATGGCCGAGGCCAGCTTCTTCTGCACGTCCGCGCCGGTGTCGCCGACGGCGACCTTCACCGCGGCGATGGCCTTGCCGTTGATGCTCAGGCCGGAGAGGTTGCCGGCGGCGGTGGCGGTACCGGAAGCCACGGCGTTGGTCGAGGTCTGGGTGGCGGCGAAGCCGGCCTTGCCCAGGGCGTCGATGTTGGCGTCGACGATGCTGTTGATGCCGATGGTCTGGCCGGCGTCGGCGCCGACCTGGAACAGGGCGCCGGAGAAGTCGCCGTTCAGCAGCTTGGTGCCGTTGAAGCTGGTCTGGTTGGCGACGCGGTCGATTTCCTTCAGCAGCTGGTTGACTTCGGCGTTCAGCGCGTCGCGGTCGGTGCCGGAGTTGGTGGCGTTTGCCGACTGCACCGCCAGCTCGCGGATGCGCTGCAAGTTGTTGCCGATCTCGACCATCGCGCCTTCGGCGGTCTGGGCCAGCGAGATGCCGTCGTTGGCGTTGCGGGTGGCAACGTCCAGGCCGCGGATCTGGGTGGTGAAGCGCTCGGAGATCGCCAGGCCGGCGGCGTCGTCCTTGGCGCTGTTGATGCGCATGCCCGAGGACAGGCGCTGGATGCTGGTCGCCAGGCTGGCACCACTGGTGTTCAGGTTGCGCTGGGCGTTCAGCGACATGATGTTGGTGTTGATGACTTGTGCCATGATTCGGATTCCTGTTTGGCGTTTGATCCGGCAGCTTCAACCTGACCGGTACTGAGTGCAGTGGGAGGTGGCGTAGGGCGCCGCAGTACCGCTGCTGATACCAATAACGGCAGCGCCACCGGCAGCTTTAGGGCTTGCCGGAAAAATGGACCGCAAGGTCCGGGGCGCGGTCGGAAGGGGTTCGTCATACGGAAACGGCGCTGGAACCATTAAGTTCCAGCGCCGTTGTTTTTTCCGCGGGCGGGCGGTGAAACACGCCCGCGGTTTGCAGGCATCCGGCTCTTCAGCGAGAGAGGGGCAGGGAACCACATTATTCCGCGACGCATGGCATGGCCTGCCCGGCGCCGCGTTGCTCTGCGATGGCGCCGAAATGGAAAAAGCCCCGGGCATGCCGGGGCTTTCTGTCTTCCGGAAGGCAGCAGCGATTACTTGAGCAGGTTGAGCACGTTCTGCGGAACCTGGTTGGCCTGGGCCAGCATGGCGGTGCCGGCCTGCTGCAGGATCTGGGTGCGGGTCAGCTCGGCCGTTTCCTTGGCGTAGTCGGCGTCGCGGATGCGGCTGCGCGAGGCGGACAGGTTTTCCGAGGTGGTGGACAGGTTGGCGATGGTGGAGGTGAAGCGGTTCTGGATCGCGCCCATTTCCGCACGCGAGCCGCTGACGGCGGTCAGCGCCTTGTCCACGATCTCCAGGGCGCGCTGGGCGCCGGTGAAGTCGGAGATGTCCAGGTCCTTGAGGAAGCGGGAACCGGTGGCGGTGACATTGGCCGCCACCGTGGCGTTGACGATGCCCGACACGTCGGTGGTGATGCCGGCCACGGCCGAGAGCGTGCCGGAGATGCTGAAGTCCTGGCCGGCCTTCACCGATTCCAGCTGCAGCTTGCCGGTGCTGTCGATCGAGGCGTAGACGCCGGTCTGGTCCATGCTCTCGTTGATGGCTGAGGCCAGCTTCTTCTGCACGTCCGCGCCGGTGTCGCCGATGGCGACCTTCACCGCGGCGATGGCCTTGCCGTTGATGCTCAGGCCGGAGAGGTTGCCGGCGGCGGTGGCGATGCCGGAAGCCACGGCGTTGGTCGAGGTCTGGGTGGCGGCGAAGCCGGCCTTGCCCAGCATGTCGATGTTGGCGTCGACGATGCTGTTTACGCCGATGGTCTGGCCGGCGTCGGCGCCGACCTGGAACAGGGCGCCGGTGAAGCTGCCGTCCAGCAGCTTGGTGCCGTTGAAGCTGGTCTGGTTGGCGACGCGGTCGATCTCGCCCAGCAACTGCTGCACTTCGGCGTTGAGCGCCTCGCGGTCGTTGCCGGAGTTGGTGGCGTTGGCCGACTGCACCGCCAGTTCGCGGATGCGCTGCAGGTTGCTGCTGATCTCGACCATCGCGCCTTCGGCGGTCTGCGCCAGCGAGATGCCGTCGTTGGCGTTGCGGGTGGCGACGTCCAGGCCGCGGATCTGGGTGGTGAAGCGCTCGGAAATCGCCAGGCCGGCGGCGTCGTCCTTGGCGCTGTTGATGCGCAGGCCCGAGGACAGTCGCTGGATGCTGGTCGCCAGGCTGGTGCCGCTGGTGTTCAGGTTGCGCTGGGCGTTCAGCGACATGATGTTGGTGTTGATGACTTGTGCCATGGGACTTCTCCGTTGTGTTCGGGGCCTTGCGTGGTATGGGAAAGCAGTGCTTCTGCGTTGGTCTGGATCAGCGGATCATGTTGAACAGCGACATGGACTGCATCTGGGTGAAGATGGTCTGCGCGGCCTGCAGGGCGGCGCCTTCGAGCTTGTACTGGCCGATGGCCTCGGCATAATCGAGGTCGCGCAGCTGCGACAGCGAATCCTTCAGGCTGATGGCGTTGGCCTCGCGCAGCGAGGCGGCGTTGTCGATGGCGCTGAGCTGGGCGCCGCCGGAGGCGCGCGAATCGATCATCTTTTCCGCCGCCCGGGCCACGTCGCGCAGGCTGGACTGCAGCACGTTCTGCTGCGCGGTGCGGCCGGCGAGGGTGGAGGTGTCCATCTGCAGCGCACCGACCAGGCGGTCGATGGTGGAGAACACGTCGCGGTTGCCGGCCTGGCCGACGCTGAACTCGTCGCCGGCTACCGGGACGCCGCTCAGGCGCACGCGCAGGCCCTGGAACACGATGTCGTCGCCATCGGCGTAGGTGCCGCCCCCGACCGGGTTGCCGCCGCTGTCGAGGATGTCGTAGGTATCCGGGCCGGTGAACTGCACGGTGAAGCTGTCGCCGGTCCAGGTCGCGGTGCCGTCGCGGCTGACGCCGGTCAGCACCGCCTGGCCGGCGTTGCCGGTCGCGGCGCTGCCGTCCACCGTGCCGTCGCCGGTGCGGATGCGCATGAAGATCTCGCTGCCCGGCAGCGCGTCCTGCACGAAGCTGCCCGGCGCGACTTCCACCTGGCGCTGGGTCTGGTCGCCGTTGTAGAGGATGGTGCCGGTGCTGGCCGAGAACGGCGCCACGCCGTCGGCAGTGCCGCCGAACAGGAAGCGCCCGTTGCCGTCGGTGCTGTTGGCCAGCGACAGCAGCGAATCGCGGACCGTGCGCAGTTCGGCCGATACGCTCTTGCGGTCCTCGGCCGACAGCGCGGCGCTGTTGGCCTGAATGGTCAGGTCCGATACGCGCTGCAGCAGCTCGCCGGCCTGGGCCAGCGCGTTCTCCTGCAGGCCCAGGCGGTTCTGCACGGTCGCCGCGTTCGCGCCGAGCTGGTCCAGTTCGGCCAGGACGCGGTCCATGCCCACCGCGGTGCCCGAAGCGACCGGGTCGTCCTTGGCGGTGACCATCTTCTGCCCGGTGGCCAGCTGGCGCTCCAGGTGGTTGAGCTTGCTCTGCTTGGAAAGCATGAGGAAGACCGACTGGTCGTACATCATGCTGCTGGAGATGCGGTTGTTCATCAGCCCACCGCCCGCAGGATCGATTGGAACATGGTGTCGGCCGTGGAAATCAGCTGCGAAGCGGCCTGGTAGGCCTGCTGCAGGCGGAGCATGTCCGCCGCTTCCTCGTCCAGGTTCACGCCGGAGACCGAGTCGCGCGTGGCCTGGGCGTTCTCGTTGATGACCTGCTGCGCCTGCAGCGAGTAATCGGCCGCGCGCGCCGCCGCGCCGACCTGCGTGGTCAGGCCGCCGAGCGCGCCGTTGAGGGTGACGGTGCCGCCGTTGAACGCCTTGGCGTCCTCCACCTTGGCCAGGCGCGAGGCATTGCCGTTGTCGCTGGACCCGGCCGGAGTGCGGCTCACGGTAAAGGTGTCGCCGGCGGCCGGCTTGCCGTCCAGCACCAGGCTCCAGCCGTTGGCGCTGATGGTCTGCCCGGGCGTGTAGGCATAGGGGCCCAGGCCGTCGATGGTGTAGTGGTCGGCGTCGATGAAATCGATGCTGGCCGGGTTGAGCAGGGCGGTGTCGGTCGCGTCGGTGACGTCGAGCCGGCCGGCCACGCCGGTGCCGATGTTGCCCATGTCGGCCTTGACCCGCACCGGGTTGGCCGCGGCGATGCGCGAAGGATCGGTGATCGCCACCGACAGGCCGTTGACGGCCGCGGCGGTGGGCTGCACCAGGAAACGGTCGTTGAGCGCCGGCGTGCCGCCGACCACCAGTTCGATGCCGTTGACCACGAACGGGTCCAGCGCGGTGCCGCTGCCGGTCATCGACACCGGCGCGCCGGTGTCGGTGCGGGTGGCCACCCAGTTGCTGCCGTCGAAGCGCAGCTGCAGGTTCTGGCCGTCGAGCTTGGTGGTGTCGCCGTAGCTGGCGGCGACGGTGGCGGTGCTGGCGCTGTTGTTGCCGCTGTGCGCGGCGACCTTCGGCGGGGCGAGGGCGAAGAAGTCCGCGCCCATGTCGCCGTACAGGTCCATGCCTTCGCGGTGGCTTTCGTTGAACGCCTGCGTCAGGCCGACGGCGATGCGGCCGAGCTCGGCCTGCGCCGGGGTCAGCACGGTGTCGCGGAATTCGATCAGGCCGCCGATGCTGCCGCCCAGCGCCTTGCCGTCCAGGGCGATGGTCTGCCCCAGGGTCCGGAGCGCCAGCTGCAGACGCTCGGGCTGGAACGGGTCGGCCACGGTGGTCACCTGCGAGGCGGTGCTGCCCACCACCAGCGCGTGGCCGCCGGCCGAATACACGTTCATGATGCCGCCGTCCTGGATGACGGCCGTGCCCCCGGTGTAGCCCACCAGCTGGCTGATCAGCTGGTCGCGGCGGTCGAGCAGGTCCGGCGCGGCGCGGTTGGCGTCGCTGCCGATGGCGCTGTTGATCTGCGCGATCTCCGTGGCCAGGCGGTTGATCTCGCTGGCGCCGGCGATCAGCCCGTTGTTGACCTCGTGGCCGAGCGAATCCAGGTGGCCGGTCAGCTGCTTGAAGCGGTTGACCAGGCCGTTGGCGTTGTCGAGCATGCTGCGCCGGTCGGCGGCGCCGGCGGCGTTGGCCGACAGGCCGCTGACCGAGTCGAAGAAATTGGACCAGATGCCGTTGAGGTTGGTCGCGCTGTCGGAGAACAGCGCATCCACGCGGTCGGCCAGCCCGGAGAGCTGCTTCAGCCGGGCCAGTTCGCCGCTGCTGTCGAGCAGGCGCGAGATCGCCAGCTGGTCGGCGACGCGGCGGATATCGGTGATCTTGGTGCCGTTGCCGACGTCGCCGTAGCCCACGTCGGTGGGATTGCGCGTGGCGAAGTCGACCTTCTGCCGGCTGTAGCCGTCGGTCTTGATGTTGGCCACGTTGTGGCTGACGGTCGCCAGCGCCCGCTGGAAGGCGATCAGGGCGCTGCTGCCGGTGGAGAGGACGCTGGGCATCGGGAACTATCTCAACGACGGGTGAGGCCGGTCAGGCCGGTGGCGTTTGCGAACGTCTGGCCGACGCGGGCGCCGGCCTGGCCGATGGCGGCCACGGCGCGCTCGATGGTCGGGCCGGCGGCGATGGCGGCGATCTTGGCCGCGTAGCCCGGATCGGTGGCGTAGCCGGCGCGCTGCAGGCCCTGCGCGAAGCCGCGCACGTCGCTGCCGGCCTTGAGCGCGGCCTGGTAGCGCGGGCTGTTCTTGAGCATGCGCACGTAGTCGCCGAAGCTCTCGGCCGCCGAGCCGTAGGCGCGGAAGCGCGCCGTCTGGCTCTGGCGCTGCCCGTCGACGTATTCGTGGGTCGCGGCGGTGGCGCTGTCGCCCTTCCAGCCGGTGGCCTTGATGCCGAACAGGTTGTGGCTGCTGGCGCCGTCCTGGCGCCGGATGTGGCGGCGGCCCCAGCCGGTCTCCAGCGCGGCCTGGGCGACCAGCGCCCGCGGATTGACGCCGAGCTCGCGCGCGGCCTTCTCGGCATGCGGCCAGATGCTGGCGACGAAGCCTTCGGGCGTGTGCTTGCCGAGCTGGTCGGCGGCGGCGTCGGCGGTGGCCACGTCGGTGGCGCCGGCATGCGTGGCCGGGCCGACGCCGCTCCAGCGGTCGCTGCCCATCGCCCAGTCGGCGGCCGGCTGGGCGATGTCCGCGGCCATGCCGCGGCCGCCGATCGCCTGGTGCAGGCTGCCGCTGTCGCGGCCGGCGATCAGGTCCAGCATCTGTTCTTCCGGCATCGCCGGGGCGGCGCCACCCAGGGCGCCGAGCGGATCGGCCGCCATCGCCGCCGTCGTGGCCGGCGCGGTGGCAGGGGCCGGCGTCATCAGCCGGTAGGCCTGCGCGGCCTTGGCCGCCGGCCGCAGCGAGGGATCCAGCGGCGCCTGCGCGTCCGTCGCGCCGCCGCCCAGCTGGCGGGCGATCATCGCCGACAGCCCCAGTCCGCGGCCCTTGGTCATCGCTTCGGCGATGCGCTGGTCGTACATCTCGCGGAACATCTGGTTCTCGCCGGGAAACAGCGAGTCGCCGAAGCTGGCCGCGCGCATGCTCTTGATCAGCATCTGCGCGAACTGGCCCTCGAGCTGGCGCGCGACCTTGTCGATCTTGGCCGGGTCGTTGGCGACGACCGGATTGAGCTCCAGCGATGGGGCGGCGATGCGCATGTCAGATCACCTCCAGCTCGGCGCTCAGCGCGCCGGCCTGCTTGAGGGCTTCCAGGATCGCGATCAGGTCGCCGGGTGCGGCGCCGACCTCGTTCACCGCGCGCACGATCTCGTCCAGCGTGGTGCCGCCGTCGAAGCGGAACATGCGGCTGCCTTCGTTGCTGGCGGTGATGGTGGACTGCGGCGCGACCACGGTCTGGCCACCGCCGAAGGCGTCGGGCTGGCTGACCTGGGTGGCCTCGCTGACGGTCACCGTCAGCGACCCGTGCGCGATCGCCGCCGGGCTGACCCGCACCTGCGAGCCGATCACCACGGTGCCGGTGCGCGAATTGACCACCACCCGCGCCGGCGCGGTGCCGGGCGAGAGCTCGATGTTCTCGATGCGCGCCAGCAGGCCGATGCGCGCGCCCTGGTCGGTCGGCGCCTGCACCGCCACGGTGACGCCGTCCACCGCGCGCGCGGCGCCTTCGCCGAAGGCGTTGTTCACCGCCGCGACCATGCGCGCGACGGTGGTGAAATCGTTCTGGTGCAGGTTCAGGGTGATCTCGCCGCTGGCGCCGAACACGTCCGGCAGGGCGCGCTCGACCGTCGCGCCGCCGGGAATGCGGCCCACGCTGGGCACGTTCACCGACACGCGCGAGCCGTCCTTGCCCTGCGCGCCGAAACCGCCGACGACCAGGTTGCCCTGGGCGATGGCGTAGACCTGCCCGTCGGCGCCCTTGAGCGGCGCCATCAGCAGCGAGCCGCCGCGCAGCGAGACCGCGTTGCCGATCGAGGACACGGTGATGTCGATGGTCTGGCCGGGCTTGGCGAACGGCGGCAGCTCGGCGTGGATGGCCACGGCCGCCACGTTCTTCAGCTGCGGGTTGACGTTCGCCGGCACGTTGACGCCCAGCTCGCCGAGCATGTTCTTCAGGCTCTGCACGGTGAACGGCGCCTGGCTGGTGCGGTCGCCGCTGCCGTCCAGGCCGACCACCAGGCCGTAGCCGACCAGCGCGTTGCCGCGCACGCCGCCGACCTGGGCCAGGTCCTTGATGCGCTCGGCGTGGGCGGGCAGGGCGCAGGCGGCCGCCAGCAGCAGGACGGCGGCGTGGCGCGGGAATGCGGGAATCGTCATGGCCATGCTCAGAACGGCGCCAGGCGCGAGTTGAAGAAGCGTCCCAGCCAGCCCATCGCGTTGGACTGCGCCACCGCGCCGCGGCCGCCGTAGGCGATACGCGCGTCGGCGACCTTGCTGGAGGGAATGGTGTTGTCGGTGGCGATGTCGGCCGAACGCACGATGCCCTGGATCTGCACCAGTTCGTCGCCCTGGTTCAGGCGCAGGTTCTTCTGGCCCTGCACCACCAGGTTGCCGTTGGGCAGGCGCTGGACCACGGTGACGGTCACGCTGCCCTGCAGGCGGTTGCTCTGCGCGCTGCTGCCCTTGCCGTTGAAATCGCGCTCGCCGCTGGCGCTGGCGGCCAGCACGTCCTTGCCGCCCACGGTCACCGGCGCGCCGAACAGGGTCGGCGAACCGATCTCCATGCTGGATTTCTTGCCGATGGCGGTGTTGGCGCTGGTCGTGGCCGAGGTGCTCTCGACCAGAGTGATGGTCAGCAGGTCGCCGACGTCGCGGGCGCGGCGGTCGCCGTAGAGGTTCAGGCTCGGGCCGGCGGCGTAGATCGCGCCGGCGGTAGGTTCGGCCGAGGGCGCGACCACCGGCACCACCGGCGCCATGGCCGGGTAGGGGCGCACGTCGCCGGCGACCACGCAGCCGGCCAGCAGCACCAGGCTGCCGGCGGCGCAGGAAAGACGGAGGGCGTTGGACAGGCGGGCCATGGCGGGTTCCGGAGGCGGGAGGATCAGACGTTGCTGTTCAGGTAACCGAGCATCGAGTCGGTGGTGGAGATGGCCTTGGCGTTCATCTCGTAGGCGCGCTGGGTCTCGATCATCGTCACCAGCTCCTCCACCACGTTGACGTTGCTGCCCTCCAGCGCGCCCTGCACGATGCCGCCCAGGCCGTTGAGGCCGGGGGTGCCGTTCTGCGCGGGGCCGGAGGCCGTGGTCTCCAGGTACAGGTTCTCGCCCTTGGCCTGCAGGCCGGCGGGATTGATGAAGTCGGTCAGCGTCAGCGAGCCGATCTCGACCGAGGCGGCGTCGCCGGCCATCTTCACGCTGACCGTGCCGTCCGCACCGATGGTCAGCGACTGCGCGCCTTCCGGGATCTGGATGCCCGGCTGCACCGGGTAGCCGCTGTTGGTGACCAGTTCGCCCTGCGGGCTCATCTGGAAGCTGCCATCGCGGGTATAGGCCGAACTGCCGTCGGGCAGCATCACCTCGAAGAAGCCGCGGCCGTTGACCATCACGTCCAGGGCGCGGCCGGTCTGCTGCTGGCCGCCCTGCTGGAAGTTCTTGGAGGTGGCCACCACGCGCACGCCGGTGCCCAGCTGCAGGCCGGTCGGCAGCTGCGTCTGCGCCGAGGAGGAACCGCCGGGCTGGCGCACCTGCTGGTACAGCAGGTCCTCGAAGCTGGCGCGGTCCTGCTTGAAGCCGGTGGTGTTGGTGTTGGCCAGGTTGTTGGAGACGACGGACATGCGCGTCTGCTGCGCATCCAGGCCGGTCTTGGCGACCCACAGTGCCTGATTCATGAGCGGTTCCTCTGCTGCTGGTGCCGGCCCTCAGGGCCTTTGCAGGATGTAATGCATGGGGCGTGCCAGATCCGCGCGCCAATCGGCCGGCGCGGCGGCGTCAGCCGTTCAGGCGCAGCAGCGTGTTGGCGCTGCGCGCGTTCTCGTCGCCGTGCTTGATGACCTTGACCTGCATCTCGAACTGGCGCTGCAGCTGGATCATCTGCACCAGCGCGCCGGCGGCGTCGACGTTGCTGGACTCGAGCACGCCGCTGTCCAGCGCCTTGCCCTGGACCTGGGCGAAGGGCTGCTGCGGGTCGGTGTTGCGCATCAGGCCGTCCAGCCCGCGCTGCAGCCGCTCGTCCGGCGCCTGCACCACGCGCAGCCGCCCGACCATGGCCATGGTCTGCGGGCCTTCGCCCAGCGGGATGACCGACAGCGTGCCGTCGTGGCCGATCTCGATGGCCTGGTGCGGCGGCACCGCCACCGGGTTGCCGTTCTCGTCGAGCACGGCGTTGCCCTCGGCGGTGACCAGCTGGCCGTTGGGCGTGAGCGTCAAGCCGCCGGCGCGGGTATAGGCCTCCGAGCCGTCGGTCGCCTGCACCGCCAGCCAGCTGCCCGGCTGCAGCGACAGGTCCAGCGCGTTGCCGGTGATCTGCTGCGCGCCCACGCGGCGGTTGAAGCCGGCATCCACGTGCAGGGCGTCGATGCGCGAGGCATAGCCCTGGCCCTGGACCGGGAAGGCCTCGGTATTGGCCAGCGCTTCCTTGAAACCGGGGGTGTCGGCATTGGCCAGGTTGTGCGACACGGTGGCCTGCGCCTGCAGCGAGGCGCGGGCGCCGGTCATGGCGACGTAGAGGGCTTTGTCCATGGGGAGCGGGGACCGGGAAGCGGGGAAGGGGGAATGACGGAGCGCCGTGGGCGGAGGCAGCGGAAGCGGGAGCGGGGCAGGGCGGAAAGCCTCCGCACCGTGTCATTCCCCGTTCCCGCTTCCCCGTTCCCGGCCTTAACGGATGTTGATCACCGTCTGGGTGATCTGGTCCTGGGTCGAGAGCATCTGCGCGTTGGCCTGGAAGTTGCGCTGCGCGGTGATCATGTTGACCAGCTGCTGGGTCAGGTCGACCGTGGAGGCTTCCAGCGAGCCGGCCTGGATCTGGCCCAGGTCCGAGCTGCCCGGCGCGCCGATGCGCGGCGTGCCGGAGGCGTAGGTCTCGGTCCACAGGTTGTTGCCCTGGCTCAGCAGGCCCTGCGGGTTGTTGAAGTTGGTCAGCGCCACCTGGCCCAGCGCCACGTCCACGCCGTTGGAATAACGCGCGTAGACCACGCCCTGCTCGGAGATGTTGAGCTCGTTGAGCTTGCCCGAGGCGTAGCCGTCCTGCCCGGTGTTGTACTGGTTGAACTTCTCGCCGTACTGGGTGGAACCGGAGATGTCCAGGTTCATCACCAACTGGCCGGCGCCGGTGGTCGGGGTGAAGGTGCCCAGGTCGATGCGGCCGCTGGCGGGCGCGGTCAGGGCGCCGCTGTCGGAGAACTGCAGCGTGGTCGGGGTGCCGATGACCGCCGGGACCGGCGGCGTGGCGGTCGGGTCGCCGGGCACGCTGCCGGTGTTGACCGGCACGCCGTCGACGAAGTTGAAGACCTGCCATTCGTTGGGATTGGCGGTCTTGACGAAATACGAGGTCTGCACGTGGCTGACGCCCAGCGAATCGAACACGGTGATGCCGCCGCTGGAGAAGTTGTAGCTGTTGCTGCTGGCCGGATCGAAGGGCGTGATCGTCGGCGCCTCGGCGTTGGCCGGCAGGGTGAAGGAGAGTTCGACCTGGCTGGTCGGGCGCGGCGGGCTGTCGCTGCTGAGCAGGCGCAGGTCGCTCAGGCCGCCGTCGAAGCGGGTGCCGTCGGCGCTGGGCGCGTACACCTGCAGGCGCGCGCCCTGCGGGTTGATGACGTAGCCGTTCTTGTCGGCCTGGAAATTGCCGGCGCGCGAGTAGACGCGGCTGCCGTTCATGTTCAGGGTGAAGAAGCCTTCGCCCTCGATGGCCAGGTCCAGGCTGCGGCCGGTCTGGTCGATGTTGCCCTGCGAGAACTGCTGGGCGACGTTGGTCAGGCGCGCGCCCGAGCCGATCGCGTTGCCGAGCAGGCCGTAGCCGGTGGCGTTGAGCACGTTGGCGAACTCGGCGCGCGATTCCTTGAAGCCGACGGTGTTGACGTTGGCGATGTTGTTGGCGGTGACGTTCAGGTCCGCGTTGGCGGCGCTGATGCCGGACAGGGAAGTATTGAAGCCCATGGCGAAACTCCTGGGGAATCCGTGGAAGGTGTGGGGCTCAGCTGACGCGGAGCACGTAGTCGAGCGGGGCCGCGCCCAGCCCCTTGAGATTCAGGTAGAGCCCGTCCGCACCCACGGTCACGCTCTCCACTTCGGCCTGCACGTAGGTGCTGAGCTTGGTCTGCTTGCCGCTGCCGTCGGTGTAGGTGGCCGCGAGCGTGTAGGCGCCGGCCGGCATGCGCTTGCCGTTGGCGTCGGTGCCGTCCCACTGGAACGGCACTTCGCCGGCCGCCTCGGCCGGGACGCTCAGCTGGGTGACCTTGTTGCCGTTGGCATCGGTGACGTCCACGGTGATGGTGCCGGCGCCGGGCGCGGCCAGCGTGCCGCCGGTGTCGCCCTCCTCGCCGAGCAGGAACTTGGTCGACGGCACCAGCACGTCGTGGCCGACCATGGCCGCGCCGCGCAGGATCTGGTCGCCGGCCATCGATTCCTGGAAACCGCTGACGGTCTTGTTCAGGTCGGTGATGCCCTGCACCGTGGACAGCTGCGCCATCTGCGCGACCATCTGGCTGTTGTCCATCGGCTTGAGCGGGTCCTGGTGCTGCAGCTGGGTGGTCATCAGGCGCAGGAAATCGGCCTGGTCCAGCGCGTCCTTCTTCTTGGTGTTCTGCGTGGCCGGGGCGTTGAGCCCGAGCGCGCCGAACAGGTCGCTATTGGTGTTGATGCTGCTCATGACAGTGCGGTTCCGTGGCGGCCGGCTCAGCGGCCCATGGTCAGGGTGGCCAGGGTCAGTTCCTTGGCGGTGTTGAGCATTTCCACGCCGGCCTGGTAATTGCGCGAGGTGGAAATGAGGTTGACCATCTGCGCGACGGGATCGATGTCCGGCGAGTAGATGTAGCCATCGCCGTCGGCCAGCGGATGGTTGGGCTCGTAGCGCTTGAGCGGCGGCGCCTCGCTCTGGGTGACTTGCTTGACCTCCACGCGGGTCAGGCGCGGGTCCTCGCGGCTGGTGACCGCCTGGAAGATCGGCTCCAGCGGCTTGTAGGCCGCCTCGGCCGAACCTGCCACGGTGTCGGCGTTGGACAGGTTGGAGGCGATGGTGCTCATGCGCACCGACTGCGCCTGCAGTGCCGAGCCGGCGATGTCGAAGATGGGCAGGTTGCTCATGGTGTTCTCCGTGGCGGCCGGCTTACTGGCCGGTGATCGCGGTCAGCAGGCTGCGCACCTTGGACTCGACGAAGCTCAGCGAGGCGCGGTATTCCAGCGCGGCGCGGCCGTAGGCGGCGCGTTCGGCATCCGGGTCGACGGTGTTGCCGTCGAGGCTGGGCTGCACGCCCGGGCGCAGCACCTGGAACGGATTGAGGCCATCGCCGCCGACCGGGTAGTGCTGCTCGGCGGTGGTCGCCAGCAGGCCGTTGCCGTCCAGTCCCTGGGCGTTGCGCAGGGCCGCATCGAAGTCCAGGTCGCGGGCCTTGTAGCCGGGCGTGTCGGCGTTGGCCAGGTTGCCGGCGATCAGCTTCATGCGCTGCTCGCGCAACGGCATGGCCTGGGCATGGACGCCCAGATAGTTGGAGATGAGGTTGGGCATGGCGCGCCTCCCGGGGGAACGATGCCCGGGAAGCTGCAAGCGGTGTGCCAGAACGGCAGGAGTCAGCGGGAAGGGGCCAGGAACGGCGTAGTGGCCCGGGTTATCTCATCGACGCTGAGATGGACGAGTCCGTCACCCGCAGGAGTCAGGCCGGTCCGCGCGTGCGGGGCCAGTCAGGCGGTGCGGAGCGCAGCCCCGCACCGGTGGCTCAGGCCGCCTCGGCCACCTGGCGCAGGCGGTGCAGCACGAAGTCGGCCAGTTCGTGCGGGCTGTACTTGGCCACGAAGGCGTTGGCGCCGACGCGTTCGACCATGGCGTTGTTGAAGACGCCGGACAGGGAGGTGTGCAGCAGCACGTACAGCCCGGCCAGGCCGGGGTGACGGCGGATTTCCGTCGTCAGGGTATAGCCGTCCATGGCCGGCATCTCGATGTCGGAGATGACCATGGCATAGCGTTCGGCCGGGTTCTCGCCGGCGGCATGGATCTGCAGCAGGTGGTCCAGCGCCTGCTTGCCGTCCGACAGCAGGGTCGCGGTGACGCCCAGCTGGTCCAGCACGCTGCGGATCTGCTGGCGGGCCACGCGCGAGTCGTCCACCACCAGCACCTGCATCGGCGGCGCGTCGGAGGGCAGCGCCATCGACGGGTCCAGCACGGCTTCCTTGCTCACCTGGGCGATGTCGGCCAGCACGCTCTCCACGTCGATGACCTGGATCAGTTCGCCCTGGAAACGGGTGACCGCGGTGAGGTAGCTGGACTCGGCGCCGAGTTCCGGCGGCGGCTGGATGTCTTCCACCGCGATGTTGACGATGCGTTCCACGCCGCTGACCAGGAAGCCCTGCACCGAGCGGTTGAACTCGGTGACCACCAGGTAGCCCGGCGAGGTATCCGCATCGGGTTCGCGCTCCGGATGGCCGATCGCCAGGCCCAGGTCCAGCACCGGCACCGAACGGCCGCGCACGTCGGCCACGCCGGAGAACTGCACCGGCAGGCCCGGGACCAGGAACAGCGGCGGGCGCCGCAGCACTTCCTGGACCTTGAACACGTTGACGCCAAAAAGCTGACGGCCGCCAAGGCGGAACAGCAGCAGGGCCAGTCGGTTGTGGCCGGCCAGCCGGGTGCGCTGGTCGATGCGGTTGAGCAGGTCATGTGACATGCAGCCGGTATCGGCAGGCGGGGGGCGGGACTTGAGCGCGGCTTCCGGCACGCCGCTTGCAGGGAAACGGGCGACCTTATCCATGGCGGAGTTGCCCATGCGCCTGTTGGCCCTGTTGTGTCTGCTGCTGGCGGCCCCCGCCTGGGCCGGCGATTTCCAGTCCGTGGCCTCGATCCGCGCGGCCGCGTTGTCCACGTTGGACCCGGCCACCGACGGCGAGGCCAGCGTCGACGCCGGCCTGCGCCTGCCGGCCTGCCCGGTCGCGCTGCAGGCGCGGGCCACCGGCAACCGCACGGTGGAAGTGGGGTGCCCGCAGGCCGGCGGCTGGAAGCTGTTCGTGCCGGTGACGGTGCGCCGCGAGCAGGACGTGCTGGTGCTGGCCCGCGGCGTCGCCGCTGGAGAAGTGCTGACCGCCGCCGATATGGGAAGCGTGCGCCGTGACACCGCGCGCATCGCCGGTGCGGTATTGTCCGACCCGCAATCGGCCATCGGCCGGGTGGCGCGGCGTGCGATGAGTGCAGGCACGCTGTTGTCGGCCGCCGACCTAGTTGCCCCGCGTATCATCCGCCGCGGAGACAGCGTCGCCCTGGTGTCCCGGCGGGGCGGCGTCGAGGTCCGGGTGGCCGGCAAGGCGCTGGCCGATGCCGGCGAGGCCGAGCGGGTGCCGGTGGAGAACCTCTCCTCCCGGCGGGTGGTGCAGGGCATCGCGACCGCCGCCGGCGACGTGCTGGTTTCGCGATAGATTCCGCTAAAGATTACCCCCGGGTTGCCGTTAACCCCTGTGTACCGAATCAGGACTTCCATCACATGAGCCAGAAAATCGACGGCGGGATCACGGCAAGCACCCAGGTGCGCCCGGTCGCCACGCCCACCAAGGCCGCCCCAGCCGGCGGACCCGAGGCCCGTCCGGTCGAGGCCGCCGACAGCGTGCGCCTGACCGGCGAAGCCACCAGCCTGCAGGCCCTGCAGCGCGAACTGTCCACCGCCCCGGCGATCGACACCGCCCGCGTGCAGGCCGTGCGCGAAGCGCTGGAGAACGGCAGCTACCGGATCGACCCGGACGCCATCGCCAAGCGCATGCTGGACCAGGACGAGCAACTGCGCGCATGAAGCTCGCGGTGGCCGACCCATTGCAGCAGCTGAGCGACGCGCTCGACGGCGAGCGCCAGGCGCTGGTCGAGCACGACGTGCAGGCGCTGGTGGCGGCCACGAGCCTGAAACTCGAGGCGCTGCGCATCCTGGAGGCACGGCCGCCGCTGGAGCACGCCGAGCGGCTGCGCGAACTGGCCGAACGCAACCGCGCCAACGGCGCGCTGCTGGCCCGCCGCCGGCGCGAGGTCAGCTGGGCGCTACGCCAGCTCGGCCGCAGCGAAGCCTCCTCGGCCTACGACGCCAAGGGCCAGGCCCACCTGCTGCATACCCGCAAGCCGCTGGCCGTCGCCTGAGGGCGCGCCACCGCATTCCGGCGCCGATGCGCCGAGGCATCCGCGGTTATAGTGGACGCCCGTTCCACTGATCCACCGCCTTCCGTGGCCGACAACGCTTCCGCTCCGCTCGCGCCCCTTCCGTCGCCCGCCATGCTCCATGCATTGAGCGACCGCATGCGCGACGGCATGCTCCTGTTCAACGACACCGGCGAAGTGGCCCTGGCCAACAGCGCCGTGCGCGACCTGTTCGGCGCGCAGGGCGGCGATGCCGCCGAACTGGGCCGGCGCCTTGTCGACCTGCTGCCGCCGGTGGCGCTGGCGCAGGCCAAGGAATCGGGCAGCTGGAGCGGCAGCCTGCCGCTGGGCGACCGCGCGGTGATCGTGCACCTCTACCACCACCACGAGGGCAGCGAACGGGCCTGCCTGGCCTTGTTCCGCCACATCGACGGCCAGGAAGACTACGAGAACGAACTGCAGCGCCGCCACGCCGAGCTGCGCCAGGCCTACCTGCGGCTCAACGGCGCGCAGGAAAAGCTGCTGCAGTCGGAGAAGATGGCCTCCATCGGCCAGCTCGCCGCCGGCGTGGCGCACGAGATCAACAATCCGATCGGCTACGTGCACTCCAACCTGGGCAGCCTGCAGGAATACCTGCGCAGCCTGTTCACCGTGATCGAGGCCTACGAACGGGCGCTGCGCGCGCCGGACCCGAAGGCGCTGATCCCCGAGATCGACGACATCCGCGACCGCCTGGACATCGACTTCATCAGCCGCGACCTGCCGCAGCTGATGGCCGAGTCGCGCGAGGGCATCGAGCGGGTGACGCGCATCGTGCGCGACCTGAAGGACTTCTCCTATTCCGGGCGCGACGAGTCGTGGAAGCTGGCCGACCTGCACTCGGGGCTGGAATCGACCATCAACATCATCTGGAACGAGCTCAAGTACAAGGTCACCCTGGAGCGCCGCTACGGCGAGCTGCCGATGGTCGAGTGCCTGCCGTCGGAACTGAACCAGGTGTACATGAACATGCTGCTCAACGCCGGCCACGCCATCGCCGAGCGCGGCCACATCGTGGTCAGCACGGGCGTGCAGGGCGACGAGGTGTGGATCGAATTCCAGGACAACGGCTCGGGCATCTCGCCGGAACTGCGCCAGCGCATCTTCGATCCGTTCTTCACCACCAAGCCGGTGGGCAGCGGCACCGGACTGGGCCTGTCCATCTCCTACGGCATCGTCAACAAGCACCACGGCCGCATCGACCTGGACAGCACGGTGGGCGAGGGCTCGCGCTTCCGCATCGTGCTGCCGGTGCGGCAGCCCAAGGGCTAGGAGCGGGCTCCTCTCCAGCGGTTCCCGGCTTCCGGCGGCTACGCGCTCTTTCCCGGCTTGCGCTTCTCGTCGTGGGTGCGGAACGCCTGGCGGATGTGCTCGCGCAGCTCGTCGTCGTTCCACGGCTTGGTCAGGAAGCGGTAGATCGCGCCGCGGTTGATCGCGTCGGTGACGGTGTTGAGGTCGGTGTAGCCGGACAGCACCAGGCGGATCGTGTCCGGGTAGAGCATCTTCACCCGGCCCAGGAACTCGGTGCCGCTCATGTCGCTCATGCGCTGGTCGGACAGGATCACCTGCACGTCGTTGATCGCCAGCAGGTCGAAGGCGTCGCGCACGTTGCCGGCGGCCAGGATGCGGTAGCCGTCGCGGCGGAACAGGCGCACCAGCGAGCGCAGCACGTTCTCCTCGTCGTCCAGCAGCAGCAGGGTGCGGTCCGGGCGGGTCTCGGCGAAGGCTTCCGGGCGCAGGTAGCGGCGGCGCAGGGTCACGCCGGCGGCTTCGGCCGACATCGGTTCGCCGAACAGGTAGCCCTGGAACACGTCGCAGTCGTTGCGGCGCAGGAAGCCCAGCTGCGCCTGCGATTCCACGCCGTTGGCGATCACGGTCATGCCCAGCTGGTGGCCCATGGCGATGATCGCGCGGGAGATCGCGGCCTCGCGGTTGGCCGCCGGCGCACTCTTGATGAAGCTGCGGTCGATCTTGAGCTTGTCCACCGGGTAGCGCACCAGCGCGCTTAGGCTGGAATCGCCGGTGCCGAAGTTGTCCAGGCTCAGGCTGATGCCTTCGTTGCGCAGGTTGGCCAGGGTCTCGTAGACGAAATTGACGTTGTTGGTCAGCGCGCTTTCGTTGATCTCCAGGGTCAGCATGCGCGCCGGCACGCCGGTGGACTGCAGCAGCGCCATGACCTCGGCGAAGAAGCTGGGCCGCAGCAGCTGCAGAGTGGACACGTTCACCGCGATGTTGAAATCGTCGAAGCCCTGGTCGCGCCAGACGCGCGCCTGGCGCAGGGTCATCTCCAGCACCCAGGCGCCGATCTGGACGATGATCCCCAGCCGCTCGGCGGTGCGCATGAAGCGCTCCGGCACCAGCATGCCCAGCGTCGGCGACTGCCAGCGCAGCAGCGCCTCCATGCCCACGACATGGCCGTCGCGGGCGCTGACCAGCGGCTGGTAGCGCAGGCGCAGCTCGCCGTTCTCGATGGCGTCCACCAGCTGCCGCGAGATGATGCTCTCGCTGTGCGCGCTGAGCGGCTTGTGCAGCATGTGCACCTGCACGACGTTGCCGCCTTCGCGCCCGGCCTGGTGCAGCGCGTCCTCGGCCAGGTCGAGCAGGCGGCTCGGATCGACGGCGTGCTCCGGGCACAGCGACACGCCGATCTTCGCGGTCAGGAACAGGGTGTAGGGCAGCACCGACAGCGGCAGCTCCATCTGCTGGCGCAGCTGCTCGGCCATTTCCTCCGGCAGCGGCACACCGCTTTCGCGCGGGATGGCCAGCACGAACTCGTCGCTGCCGTGCCGCCACAGCCGGCCGCGGCCGCGCAGATGGTCGCCCAGGCGCTGGGCGATCAGGACCAGCGCCTGGTCGCCGACCTCGGCGCTCATGTTCTCGTTGACCGAGGCGAAGTGGTCGATGTCCAGGTGCAGCAGCATCAGCGGCGTGCCGCCGGCGGACGCCGCGGCGACCATGGCGGCCAGTTCGGGATTGCCGGCGCCCAGGCGCGCAGGGGCGGGCAGTTCGACGGCCGGTTGCGAGGCGGCGGGGTTCCACATCGTCAGGCTCCCTGGCAGGCGGCCGCCTGCGGCGCACGGTAGGGCAGGTGCAGTTCGATCTGGGTGCCTTCGCCCGGCGCGGTGCGGATGCGCAGCCAGCCGCCGACGCTCTGCGCGCGTTCGCGCATCACCACCAGCCCCAGCCCGCGCGGACCGTCGGGGTCGAAACCTTCGCCATCGTCGACCACCCGCAGCCGCAGGCGGCCGTCGCCATCGTCCTCCAGGCTCAGCCGGACCTGGCTGGCCAGGGCGTGGCGCAGGGCGTTGGTCAGGCTTTCCTGGGCGATGCGGAAACAGGCCTGCTCGACCTCGTTGTCGGGCCGCTGCGGCAGCTCGTCCACCTCCATCCACAGCTCCACCGGCGAGGAACGGAACAGCTGCCCGGCCTGCCAGCGCAGCGCGGCCTCCAGCCCCAGCGCGTCGAGCTGCGGCGGGCGCAGCAGCATCGACAGGTTGCGCAGGCGCACGACGGTGCTATCCACCAGTTCCACGATCTGCCCCAGGTCCTCGCGGCGCCGCCGCGTGTCGTCCTCGTCCATCGCCGCGTGCGCGGCCAGCTTGATCGCGGTGACGGCCTGGCCGATGTCGTCGTGCAGGTCGCGCGAGATCGCGCGGCGCTCGTCCTCCTGCACCGAGAACAGGCGCCCGGCCATGGCCTGCAGTTCGCGGTTGCCGGTCTCCAGCGCCTTGCGGCTGGATTCGAGTTCGGCCAGGTCGCGCGCGGCCAGCAGGCGTACCTGCGCCAGCCGGGGCAGGAGCAGGAGCAGTGCCAGCGCCATGTACGCGGCCACCAGGGCGACGGAGATCACAGTCCAGGCCAGCGGGTGCGCCGGGATCGCCGCCCAGGCCCACGGCAGCAGCCCGCACAGCAGGATCAGCACGCCGCCGCCGGCCACCACGCCGTAGGTGGTGCGCTGCAGGCATGCCATCGCCGCGTCCGTGGAAGCGGCGTGCCGCGGGAGGGTGGGGCCGTTGTGCATATTCCGTGGCGGTACCGGCGTGATCTGTCCCGGACATCTTAACGGGCCGTCGCCGGGAGCGATGACGCAGTACTCAATTTCCCTCCGGGACTGCCGTTATCGATAGGGTTCCCGGACCTCGGGTGGATGACTGGAGCGGTAGCGCGTGGATCAGGGCGTGATTGCGAGCATGATGGGCCACCCGATGGAGGGGGCCATCGTGCTGCTCGATCCGGAGGGCCATCCATTGGCGGCCAATGCCGCGGCCCGCACGCTGGACCTGCCGCGCGGGCTGCAGGCCCATCGCCACGCCCTGCTCGGGCTGCGCGAGCGTGTCGCCGCGCAGGGGCTGCTGCCCTGCGCGGTTCCCGCTGGCGGGCAACGCCTGGATGGCTTCCTGAGCGCGGCGCGCTCGCCCGCCGGCGCGGTCTGCGCCTACGTGTACACCGCCGCCCCGGCCGTCGCGCTGGCCGACGGGCGCTGGGCCAGGCTGCTGCACGAAGCCGGGCACGGCGTGTGGGAGTGGGACGTGCCGGCCAACCTGCTGGCCCTTCTGGAGGGCCAGGCGGGGCAGGGCATCGCGCCCGGCACCGTGCAGGAATGGCTGGACCAGGTCCATCCCGCCGACCGTGCCGCGCAGCGGGCGGCGCTGCAGGCGCACCTGCACGACGCCTCCATGCCCTATGCCTGCCGCCTGCGCGTGCGTCGCGGCGACGGCAACTGGCACGTGGTGCAGGATCATGGCCAGGTGGTGGCGCGCACGGCCGACGGCCAGCCGCTGCGCATCAGCGGCATCCGTATCGAGATCGGCCCGCAGGACGCGCACGACGCCGGCGCGCACGAACAGCAGGCGCAACTGCGCCACCTGCAGCGCATCGCCGGCCTCGGCACCTGGTCGTGGGAGCGGGATGGCGCCCGTTTCCTCTGGTCCGAAGAACTGCATGCCGCGGTCGGCCGCTCGCCCGGCAGCCTGCCCGGCGACCGCCGCTGGCTGTGCCTGCTCGACGGCGACGCCCGCGCCCAGGTGCTGGCCGCCTGGCGGCGGCTGCACCGCGAAGGCCAGCCGCATGGTTTCGACCTGGTGCTGGCGCCCGCTCCGATGGAGTCCGGCAGCCTGCACCTGCGGATCTGGATGCATCCCGAGCGCGATGCAGCCGGGCGCGTGCAGCGGGTGATCGGGCAACTGCAGAACGTCACCGAACAGCGCCAGACCGACGCCCTGATCCGCTGGCGCACGGAACTGCTCAACCGCGTGTCCGCGCTCGGCCGCATCGGCGGCTGCGAGATCGAGGTCGCCACCCGCGGAATGCTCTGGACCGACGAGTGCTACCGCATCCACGGCCTGCGCAAGGAGCCGGTCACGCTGGAGCAGGCGCTGGCGCTCTACACGCAGGATTCGCGCGACAGCTTCGAGGCCGCGCTCACCCGCATCGCCGGCGGCGGCCTGCCCGAACAGCTGGACCTGTGCTTCTACCGGCATTCGGGCGAGCGCGTATGGGTGCAGGTGCAGGTCGAACTGGACCGGCGCGAAGGCCTGCCGGAGCGTTTCGTCGTGCTTTTCCGCGACATCACCCGCGAGCGCGAGGCCAACGAGCGCATCGAACTGCTGGCGCACTACGACCTGCTGACCGGGCTGCCCAACCGCATCCTGCTGCGCGAGCAGGCCGAGGAGGCCATCGCCGATTCGCACCGCAACGGCCGGGTGCTGGCGATGCTGTTCGTCGACCTGGACGGGTTCAAGTCGATCAACGACACCTTCGGCCATGCCACCGGCGACATGCTGCTCAAGGCCGCCGCCGCGCGGCTGCACCAGAACCTGCGCAACGCCGACCTGTTCGCGCGCTTCAACGGCGACGAGTTCGTCGTGGTGCTGCGCGACCTCGCCGACCCGGCCGATGCCGGCCACGTCGCGCGCAAGCTGATCGCCTCGCTGGCTTCGCCGCTGCACCGCGGCGACACCACGCTGAAGGTCGGCGCCAGCGTCGGCATCGCGCTCGCCGACGACAACCACCACGACTTCGACACGCTGCTGCGCGCGGCCGACGCGGCCATGCATGCCGCCAAGGAAGCCGGGCGCAACACCTACCAGTACTACAGCCAGGATGCGCTGGCCGGCATCCAGCGGCGCCTGCAGATCGAGCACGCGCTGCATGGCGCGCTCGAACGCGAGGAGTTCCAGCTGGTCTACCAGCCGCTGGTCAACGTCGACCCGTCGCGGCCGCCGGCCATCGAGGCGTTGCTGCGCTGGGTTTGCCCGGAACTGGGGCCATGCAGCCCGGCCGAGTTCATCCCGGTGGCCGAGAAATGCGGGGAAATCGCCCGCATCGGCGAGTGGGTGCTGGACGAGGCCTGCCGCCAGGCGGCCGTGTGGCAGGCGGCGGGCCTGGCGTTCGAACGCATCGCCGTCAACGTCTCGGCCATGCAGCTGCGCGAGCGCGGCTTCGCCGAGCAGGTGATCGCCATCTGCGAGCGCCACAGCTGGCCGCCGCAGCGGCTGGAACTGGAGCTGACCGAATCGGCGCTGATCCGCGACAGCGACGCGCTGCGCCAGTGCTTCGACACCTTCGAGCGCAACGGCGTGCTGCTGGCCGTGGACGATTTCGGCACCGGATTCTCCAACCTGCATTACCTGAACCGGTTCCCGGTGCAGCGCCTGAAGATCGACCGCAGTTTCGTCCAGCGCATGCTGCACGACGCCGGCACCGCCGAGGTGACCCAGGCCATCGTCCACCTCGGCCACGCACTGGGCATGCTGGTGGTGGCCGAAGGCGTGGAGACGCGGCAGGAGGAAGCGCTGCTCCTGCGCCAGGGCTGCGACGAGATCCAGGGCTATCTGTACTCGCGCCCGCTGCCGTCGCGCGACATGGCGCAGTGGCTGCGCCAGTGCGGCAACGGCCAGAACCCGTCGTCGCCGCACCCGTCGGACAGGCCGGCCGTGGCGCTCTGACCGACCGCGTATCGGGCCTGTTCCATCTCGGCCCGCGCTGGATGGCCGGTTCAAGGGGCACCGCCCCCACGGTAATTCTTCTTCCCCTGCACAGCCGCGTCAGCGCGACGTGGGCATTGCCGTCGGTGCTGCCGGCGCGTGCAGTCGACGGTCCCATTCCTGCTTGGGACACCGCGCTGTCACTCGCGCCGGGGAGGGAAGCCGGAGCTCTTTGCTACGCCCCCTGTGCTGCCTGAGGCGCCGCGCCACGCTGCTCGATCAGCGTGGTCCGCCATCGCATGACACTTGGCTCGAGGAGGCGGCGCGGACGGCAACGGGCGCTCCGCGCATCGTTCCGTCAGCGGAAACCAGATCGGACGTCATCGACGCACGGGCAACGCATCCGGTTGATCCGGCAGAGGGCATTTCCATCGCAGCTGCGGGAGCTCGAGGTCAGTTCCCCGACGACGACCGGATACCGCCAGACGACGTCACCGCCCGTGGAGCAGGCTGCCCGCGCGCGCCAGTGCCGGCGTCAGAGCGCGAGGTCCCAGGCGACCAGGATCGCCAGCAGGTCGTCCTGCCGGGGGGCGGCGGCTTCCTGCAGGCGCGTGGCGCCGGCCAGTTCCTGCTGCGCCAGTGCCTCCAGGGCCATCAGCCGTTCCAGCGCCGATACGGGGCGGGGAACACCCGCGTTGCCCGTTACCGGCAGGAAGGTGGCCGGATACGCCTCGTCCGCCGCGGCGGCGGACTGCGCAGGGGAGGCGGCCTGCAACGACGAAACCCCGGCCGGAGCCGGGGTCGGTATTTCGCCGCGTGGGAAATCAGAACAGTTCAACCGTTCCCGCACCCATGCTCTGCTGCGCCACCGGCTTGTGCGGCGGACGTTCCCATTCGTTGCGCATCTCGCGCAGGCGGCTGCCGGTGCGCTGCAGCGCGGCCACCAGTTCGCTGTCGAGCACGCCGCCGCTGCGGTGCAGCAGTTCCTGCAGCGCCACGGCTTCGCGGTTGATCGCGGTCAGGCGGTCCAGGTGGGTGTGCACGCCACCCAGCGCCTGGGTGGCGATGTCCTCGAACTGCAGGGCGCGCACCGCTTCGGCGACGCTGCTGTCGATGGCGCGGCCGCATTCGGAGATCTCGCGCATGCCGTCGCCCAGCGAATTGTTGATCGCCGCCACGTTGTCCAGCATGGCCGCCGCTTCCTGGCGCGCCTCGCGGGAGCGGTCCATGTCGCGCGAGGCCATGTGCGAGACCGTCTCGCGGACCTTGGCGATGGCGTCCTTGGAGCTGTGCGCCAGCTTGCGGATCTGCTCGTTGAAGGTGGTCGAACGCTCGGACAGGTTGCGCACCTCGTCGGCGACCACGGCGAAGCCACGTCCGGCCTCGCCGGCGCGCGCGGCCTCGATGGCGGCGTTGAGCGCCAGCAGGTTGGTCTGGTCGGCGATGGACTTCACGTCCTCGAGCAGGGCGAAGATGCCGTCCAGGTGCTGCGCCATCTGGTCGATGTGCTGCACGGTGTTGCTACTCTGGCCGCTGACCTGCTCCAGCGCCTCGACCAGCTGTTCCATCTGGTGGCTGGCATGCTGCGCGAAGCGGGCCACGTCGACGCCGCCATGGCCTTCATCGCCGGCGCGGTCGACGATGCGGGCCAGCGCTTGGCTCTGCTGGCGCGACTTGCGGTTCATCGCATCGAAGCTGCTGCCCAGGCCGGACACGGCCTGGCGGATCAGTTCGCGGGCGCGTTCGATCTCGCCGCGCGAGCCGTCGATCTCGTTGCTGACGAAGCTGCGCAGTTCGTTGAGCAGCTGATCCTGCTCCTTGAGCACGCGGGCATGCTCGGGGGACCGCTGCGACTGGCTGTAGACGCTCCAGTAGGCGAACACCAGCCAGCTGAGGACCATCGTGGTCATGATCGCCCAGACCACGGCGGAGGGCCATGCGAACGCCGCAGCCAGCGGCAGCAGGAGGGTGAGGGCCAGCGGGGCGGCCAGGCGGATAGCAATGCGTGAATACATGGACGTTCTCGGGAGAGTCACGATTGCAGTATCGGCCGTGGGGGGGCGGTCTTTAGGCGCCGCCGCGCAATTGCCGGCCGATCGCCTCCAGCATGGCCCTGCGCGAGAACAGGAAATCCCAGTAGCTGCCGCCGAGCTGGCGCCACAGCACCGCCGAACGCACCGCGGCCAGCAGCAGGGCGCGGATCTCGGCGACCACGCCGGCCTGCCCGAGGTAATGCGGATTGCCCTGCACCATGATGCGCGGCTTGAGCTGGCTGATGGTGTCCGCGTACAGGCCGCCCATGGCCGCCAGCACGTCGGGATGGGCCGGGTCGCCGAGTTCGCCGGCCCGCGCCGCGGCGGCGGCGATGCCGGCCTGGACCCTGGCGACCGTGGCGCCATCGCGCACGAAGCGGCGTTCCAGCTGCATCACCGACAACGCCAGACGCGGCAGCAGGTCGTCCTTGCCCTGGTTGCCGAAGTAGTCGCGCAGCAGCCGCAATCCGGCGTCCAGCTGGCGGCCGTCGCCATAGACGGCCGCAGGCGAGGGGGCGTCGATGCGGAGCACGCTGTCCATGGCCGTGCGCACCACGGCGGCATCGGAATGGCCGGTCTCGGCGATGCGCCGCACCTGCTGCAGGGCCTGGGCGATGCCGGCCAGTGCCAGTACGCGGTCGTCGAAGGAAAAACTCATGCTTGCCTCTCAAGGGAAACGGGGCGGGACGCACGCTGTTCCAGCGGCGCGTCGGTGGCGGCGATCACCGCGCCGCCCAGGCATTCGGGGCCGTCGTACAGCACCAGCGACTGGCCGGGCGTGACCGCCCGCTGCGGCCGGTCGAAATCGACCTGCAGGGTGCCGTCATCGCGCACGGTGACCGCACAGGGCTCGTCCGGCTGCCGGTAGCGGGTCTGCGCCGTGCAGCGGAAGCGGGCGGCGGGCGCGGCGCCGGCGATCCAGTGCATGGATTCGGTCTGCAGGCGGCTGGACTGCAGCCAGGGGCTGTCGTGGCCCTGGTCCACGTACAGGACGTTGGCCGCCACGTCCTTGCCGACCACGTACCAGGGCGCCGCCGACCGGCCGCGCACGCCGCCGATGTTCAGGCCTTCGCGCTGGCCCAGGGTGAAATAGAACACGCCCGGATGGCGGCCGATGGGCCGGCCGTCCGGGTCGCGGATATCGCCTTCGCGCGCGGGCAGGTACTGGCCGAGGAACTGGCGGAAATCGCGCTCGCCGATGAAGCAGATGCCGGTCGAATCCTTCTTGGCATGGGTCGGCAGCCCGGCCTCCTGGGCCATGCGGCGCAGCTGGCTCTTTTCCAGGTGGCCGATCGGGAACAGGGTGGCGGCCAGCTGTTCCTGGCCCAGCTGGTGCAGGAAATAGCTCTGGTCCTTGCCGCGGTCGGCCCCGCGCAGCAGGCGCCAGCGCCCGCCGGACTGCGCCACCCGGGCGTAATGGCCCGTGGCGATGCGCCCGGCGCCCAGCTCGCGGGCGGCGTCGAGGAAATGCTTGAACTTGACCTCGCGGTTGCACAGCACGTCCGGGTTGGGCGTGCGCCCGGCCGCGTATTCGGCCAGGAAATGCGCGAACACACCCTGCCAGTACTCGGCGGAGAAGTCGCGGAAATGGAACGCGATGCCCAGCCGGCCGCAGACCGCCACGGCGTCGCGGCGGTCGTCCTCGGCACGGCAATGGCCGCTGCCGTCATCGGCCCAGTTCTGCATGAACAGGCCGGAGACATCCAGTCCCTGCTGCACCAGGAGCAGGGCGGCGACGGAGGAGTCCACACCGCCGGACACGCCCACGACCACGCCCGGGCGGCTCACGGCACCTGCCTCAGCACCGACAGCGGGAAACGCTGCCCGGCCAGCCAGTCCGACACGGTCTGCCAGACCAGCGGGCTGCGCAGCCGCGCCATGTCGGCCTGCAGCGCGGCCGGGCTCAGCCACAGCGCCTGCACGATGCCGCCGTCCAGCGGCCGTTCCGGGTGGTGCCTCACCGGCTCGGCGGCGAAGGCGAAACGCAGGAACGGCGTGCCGTCGGCCGCGTCCCATTGATAGGCGCCGATGAAGGCGGTCGGCCGCACTTCCCAGCCGGTTTCCTCCAGCGTCTCGCGCACGGCGGCCTCGACCAGGCTTTCGCCGGGGTCCAGGTGGCCGGCCGGCTGGTTCAGCACCCGCCGTCCTTCCTTTTCCTCTTCCACCAGCAGCAACTGCCCGGCGCGGGACACCACGGTGGCCACGGTGACGTGTGGCGCCCAGCGCTGGCAGTCCAGTGCGTTCACCCTCAGTACTCGTCCTTGGCCGTCAGTTCCAGTTCGATCGCATCGGCGCTCTTGATCGCCGCATCGATGGCGTCGCTGAGAACCTCGGCCTTGGCATCGGCGTCGATCTTGACCACGAACATGGCCATGTCGCCCTGCTTGACCCAGCTGCCGAGCTTGGAGTCGTTGGAATCCTCGAGCAGGCGGTTGGCCACCAGCGCCGGCAGCTGCGGGCCGGAGGACTTGTAGCCCGGCGACCAGATCTCGCGGATGCGGTGGGTGCCGTAGGTCTCCACCGAGGAGCGCACGAACACCAGCTGGGTGCGCTCGTCCTCCATGTCGAACACCATGCGGTAGTCGCCGTCGTCGTCGACCTCGTACTTGTATTCCAGCGAATCGAGCAGCCGCCCGATTGCGGCATCCGGTTCGCCGGCGAAGGCGGTTCCGGCCATGCAGCCCAACACGCACGCCGCCATCATTCCAGTCACGTACTTCTTCATGCTTTCCCTGCGGGATTGGTTGATCAGGCGCAAATTGTGCTTTGACGGGGGCGTTCACGTCCAATTCGGCGCAGTACGCCGGGACCACCCGGTATAATTCCGCGCATGCCCCGCAAGCTCCAACACGACAACGACCATGGCCTGCTGGTGGAACCCGGCAAGCCCGAGGTCGCCCCGCCGCCGCTGTACCAGGTGATGCTGCTGAACGACGACTACACCCCGATGGATTTCGTGGTCGCCGTGCTGCAGAACTTTTTCGCCATGGACCTGGACAAGGCCACCCAGGTGATGCTGCACGTCCATACCCGTGGCCGCGGCATCTGCGGGGTCTACAGCCGCGAGGTCGCCGAGACCAAGGTCGCCCAGGTCAACGAGTTCTCGCGCATGAACCAGCACCCGCTGCTGTGCACGATGGAGAAGGCCTGACCGGCGTCGCCGCCGGCAGTGCGCGCGTCGCCCCGTCCCGACACTGGCGGTCCGCATCGTTCCGTATATGGGTACGGCGGCGGCATTGGCTGTGGCCCGGCCGGCGCCCATGTGGAGGGGACAGGAGTTGCCTGGCGTGACTCCTGCCGGATCGCGGTGCCGGTAAAGAATGCCGTGGTGCAGGGTAGGGATACGCCCCCGGCGGCCGACCGGCCGCAACGGATCCCCAACCATTGGGCATACTGCTAACGCCGTCTGAACACCGGCATCCGGTAGGGTGATGGAAAACGTGCAGTCAGGCCGCATATTGTCTCCAACCGCAGTCGGAGTCCCCCATGTTCAGCAAAGACCTCGAACAGACGATTGGCCAGTGCTACAAGCGCGCCCGCGAGGCCCGTCATGAATTCATGACGGTCGAGCACCTGCTGCTCGCCCTGCTGGAGAATCCCTCCGCGCAGGCCGTGCTCAAGGCCTGCGGCGCCGACCTGGACCGTCTGCGCCAGGACCTGGAACAGGCCGTGGAGACCTCGGTCTCGCGCCTGGCCGACGACGACGGCCGCGACACCCAGCCCACGCTCGGTTTCCAGCGCGTGCTGCAGCGGGCCGTCTACCACGTCCAGTCCTCAGGCAAGAAGGAGGTCACCGGCGCCAACGTGCTGGTGGCGATCTTCGGCGAGAAGGACTCGCACGCGGTCTACTACCTCAACCAGCAGGACGTGACCCGGCTGGACATCGTCAACTACCTGTCCCATGGCATCGCCAAGTCCGGCGACGATGGCGACACCTCGCCGTCCATCGACGGCGAGGGCCGCGCCGAGGGCGGGGAGGGCGAGGCCAAGGGCGACGCGCTGGCCGAATTCGCCAGCAACCTCAACGAGCAGGCCCGCGCCGGCCGCATCGACCCGCTGGTCGGCCGCGGCGACGAGATCGAGCGCACCATCCAGGTGCTGTGCCGCCGCCGCAAGAACAACCCGCTGTACGTGGGCGAGGCCGGCGTCGGCAAGACCGCCATCGCCGAAGGGCTGGCCAAGCGCATTGTCGACGGCGAGGTGCCCGAGGTGCTGGCCGATGCGGTGATCTATTCGCTCGACCTCGGCGCGCTGGTCGCCGGCACCAAGTACCGCGGCGATTTCGAGAAGCGCCTGAAGGGCGTGCTGACCGCGCTGAAGAAGGTGCCGGGCGCGGTGCTGTTCATCGACGAGATCCACACCATCATCGGCGCCGGCTCGGCTTCGGGCGGCACCATGGATGCGTCCAACCTGATCAAGCCGGCGCTGGCCTCCGGCGAGCTGCGCTGCATCGGCTCGACTACGTTCCAGGAATACCGCGGCATCTTCGAGAAGGACCGGGCGCTGGCGCGCCGCTTCCAGAAGATCGACATCGTCGAGCCGACCGTGGGCGAGGCCTACGAGATCCTCAAGGGCCTGCGCCCGAAGTACGAGGCGCACCACAGCGTGACCTACGCCGACGACGCGCTGCAGGCGGCGGTGGACCTGTCGGTCAAGCACATCGGCGACCGCCTGCTGCCGGACAAGGCCATCGACGTGATCGACGAGGCCGGCGCGCGCCAGCGCCTGCTGCCGGAAAACGAACGCAAGGCGACCATCGATGTCGAGGAGGTCGAGGCCATCGTCGCTAAGATGGCACGCATCCCGGCCAAGCAGGTCACCGCAACCGACAAGGACGTGCTGCAGCACCTGGAGCGCAACCTGAAGATGGTGATCTTCGGCCAGGACCCGGCGATCGAATCGCTGGCGTCGGCGATCAAGCTGTCGCGTTCGGGCCTGGGCAATCCGGAGAAGCCGATCGGCAACTTCCTGTTCGCCGGCCCGACCGGCGTGGGCAAGACCGAGGTCACCCGCCAGCTCGCGCTGCAACTGGGCATCGAACTGGTGCGCTTCGACATGAGCGAGTACATGGAGCCGCATTCGGTCAGCCGCCTGATCGGCGCGCCCCCGGGCTACGTCGGCTTCGACCAGGGCGGCCTGCTGACCGAGAAGATCGTCAAGACGCCGCACTGCGTGCTGCTGCTGGACGAGGTGGAGAAGGCGCATCCGGACATCTTCAACATCCTGCTGCAGGTCATGGACCGCGGCATCCTCACCGACACCAATGGCCGCGAGGCCAACTTCAAGAACGTGATCCTGGTGATGACCACCAATGCCGGCGCGGCGCAGGCGGCGCGGCGCTCGATCGGTTTCACCAAGCAGGATCACGCCACCGATGCGATGGAGGTGATCCGCAAGGGCTTCACCCCGGAATTCCGCAACCGCCTGGATGCGGTGGTGCAGTTCCAGGCGCTGGGCCTGGACCACATCCTGCGGGTGGTGGACAAGTTCCTGATCGAGCTGGAGATGCTGCTGCAGGACAAGCACGTCTCGCTGTCGGCCACCCCGGCCGCGCGCGACTGGCTGGCCCACCATGGCTTCGACCCGCAGATGGGCGCGCGGCCGATGTCGCGCGTCATCCAGGACCAGATCAAGCGCCCGCTGGCCGACGAACTGCTGTTCGGCAAGCTGGTGGGCGGCGGCAAGGTCAACATCGACGTGCGCGAAGGCGAACTGGTCGTGGAGACCGAAGCCGAACCGGAGCACCTGTTGCCGGCGACGGTCTGAGGCAGGAGAGCAGGGAGGCGGGACCCGGAAAATGGGAAGAGAGCGCCATGTGGGCGGCGGAATCGGTCCGCTCCGCCAGCCTAGGCCGGCGAGATCACCATCGCCTGGCCTTCCACATTCCCGCTTCCCTCCTCCCCATTCCCCGCCCCGCAGTCACGCAAAAAAGCCAGCCCAAGGCTGGCTTTCGGGATGCCCGGCTACCGCTGCTTACTTCATGCGGTAGGTGATGCGGCCCTTGGTCAGGTCGTACGGCGTCATTTCAACCTTGACGCGGTCGCCGGTAAGGATGCGGATGTAGTTCTTGCGCATGCGGCCGGAGATGTGGGCGATGATTTCATGCCCGTTTTCCAGTCGAACGCGGAAAGTGGTGTTCGGCAGCGTCTCGCTGACGGTGCCTTCGAACTCGATGGAGTCGTCTTTCGACATGTAATCCTGTGCGGTTCTGCGGATGGCCTTTTCAGGCCCGGAAGCCGAGCATTTTACCCCGCGTCGCCGAATCATGCAAAGTTTGCGTTAAACCCCGGCCCCACCCGCCAAAACTGCGGCCGGCCAGCGGCCGAAACGCCGCGCCCAGCTCCCGGCCGGCTCCCTTTCCGCCTCCTGGACCAGCGCCCGCACCCGGGTCAGAAAGACGTCGCGCGGCAGGTGCCCGGCGCCCATGCGCAGCAGATGCGGATTCTCGACCTGGGCGTCGATCAGGGGCCAGCCCCAGCCATGCAGGACATGCGCCAGCGCGGCCAGGGCGACCTTGGAACCGCCGCTGCGTCCGCTGAACATGCTTTCGCCGAAGAACATCCGGCCGATGGCCACGCCATAGATGCCGCCGACCAGCTGCCCGCCATCGAACACCTCCACCGAATGCGCGTAGCCGAGCCGGTGCATTTCCACGTAGGCGCGCTGCATGCCGGCGGTGATCCAGGTGCCGTCCTGGCCCGGACGCGGCGCGTCGGCGCAGGCCTGCATCACCTCTGCGAATGCGGTGTCGGCGGCGACCGTCCAGTGGCTGGAACGCAGCTGGCGGCGGAAGCGCGAGGAAAGGCGCACGCCATCGGTGCCGAACACCATGCGCGGGTCGGGCGACCACCACAGGATCGGCTGCCCTTCGGAGAACCACGGAAATATGCCGCCGGCATAGGCGTTGAGCAGCCGCACTGGCGACAGGTCGCCGCCGATGGCGAGCAGGCCGTCGGGCTCGTCCAGCGCCAGTTCCGCCGGCGGGAACGGCGCACCGGGGTCGGGCGGCAGCAGGAACGGATGCTTCGCCGGCTTCATGCGTCGTCTCCGCTCCTGAAAGGGGAGTGCCGCTGCAGCGCCTGCGCGTAGCGGGCGATATCGCGCGTTTCCCGCGCGCACCAGTCGTGCAGCGCCTGGCGGAACCGCGGATCGGCGATCCAGTGCCGGCTGCGTACTTCGGCGGGGAGAAAACCGCGCGCCAGTTTGTGTTCGCCCTGCGCGCCCGGCTCGAAGCGCTGCAGGCCTTCGCGCAGGCAGTAGTCGATGCCTTGGTAGTAGCAGGTCTCGAAATGCAGGCCGGGCAGGGCGGCACCGCCCCAGTAGCGACCGTACAGCGTATCGCCGCCCCGCAGGCACAACGCGCCGGCGACCGGCACGCCATCCTGCTCGGCAAGGAAGAGCACGAGCTGGCGCGGCAGGGCCTCGGCCAGGTGGCGCAGGAACGGCAGGGTCAGCGCCGGCGCGTTGCCGTATTCGGCGAAGGTCTGCAGGTAGAAGCCATGCATGGCGCGCAGGTCGCCGGCCGAAGCCTCGTCGCCATGCACGATGCGGAAGCCGATGCCGCTGCGCGCGACCCTGGCGCGCTCCTGGCGGATGTTCTTGCGGCGCTTGTGGTCCATCGCCGCGAGGAAATCGTCGAAATCCCGCCAGCCCGGCTGGCGGCGCCACTGGAACTGCACGTCCACCCGCCGCAGCCAGTCCGCGCCGAACGCCTCGTCCTCGTCCGCGCCATGGAAATTGATGTGGGCCGAGGACAGCCCCGTGTCCTGCACGTACCCGACGATGGCCCGCAGCAATGCCTGTCTCTGCGCATCGTCGCGCGCCAGCAGGCGCGGCCCGGTCACCGGCGAATAGGGGACGGCACCGAGCCACTTGGGGTAGTACTCCAGCCCATGCCGCGCATGGGCATTCGCCCAGGCATGGTCGAACACGAACTCGCCGTGCGAGTTCTCCTTCAGGTAGCCCGGCACGGCGGCCACCAGTTCATCGCCGCGCCACAGCGTGATGTGCCGCGGCTGCCAGCCCCATTCCGGGCGCAGGCAGCCATGCCGTTCCAACCCGGCAAGGAAGGCGTGGCTGACAAAGGGATTGCCCTGGTCGTGCAGGGCATCCCATTGCGCCGCCTCCACCAGGGCCATGGACGGGAGCACGCGCGTTTCCAGGACCGCCATCATGGCCGTAGCTGCAGCACGTCGATGGTGGGCGGGTTGAACAGGCGCAGCGGCAGGCCGACTTCGCCCACGCCCCGCGTGGTGAACACCCGTACCGGACCGGCCGCGGCGGGCGCGACCTGCTCGCCGCGATCGAAGCCGTGGGCGCTGGGGATGACCTTGCGGTACAGCCAGGGAATGCGGATCTGTCCGCCATGGGTATGGCCGGCAAGGACGATGGCCGCCTCGCCCGGCTGGAGGTCCATGGCACTGTCGGGATTGTGCGCGACGACGATCGCCGGCGCCGGCTCCACCGCCGCGCGCAGGAAACCGGGATCGTCCTTTCCCGCCCAGCGGTCGCCCAGTCCCGCCCAGCGGATGCCGCGCGCGTCGGTGAAGGCCATGCCCTCGATGACGCGCACGCCGTGCGCGCGCAGCGCCTGGCGCAACGGCGCGTCGATGTCCGGCCCCGGCGCCTGCTGGTCGTGGTTGCCCAGCACGGCATAGACCGGAACGCGCAGCGCCGACAGCGGGGCGAACGCCTCGGACAGCACGAGACGCTGCGGTTCATAGGTCAGGTCGCCGGCGATGACCACCGCATCCACGGGCAGCGCATCGAGGCGGTCCACCAGCCGTTCGAGGAAGCGGCGGTCCTTGTAGACCCCGAGGTGGATGTCGCTGACCAGGGCGATGCGCGCCTGCATGCCGGTGCCGCGCAGTTCGGTGTGGTCCACCTGGATCAGCTGCGGTTCGACGAACCGCGCCCAGGCGAACACGCCGCAGCCCAGCAGCAGGAAAGCGAGCACGGCGCGATGGCGCCGGTCGCGGCGCCACCGCCACAGCAGCCAGGCCATGGCGGGGACCACCAGCCAGCTGCCGTGGAACAGCAACTGCTTGGCGAACACCGTGTCCATGCCCGGCTGCCGGAGGCGACCGCGATCAGCCGCCCTGCGCGTCCAGGAAGCGTTCGGCGTCGAGCGCGGCCATGCAGCCGAAGCCGGCCGAGGTGATGGCCTGGCGGTAATGCTGGTCGGCGACGTCGCCGGCGGCGAACACGCCTTCGACCGAGGTCATGGTGGCGTTGCCGCCCAGGCCCGAGCGGATCTCCAGGTAACCGTTGTTCATCGCCAGCTGGCCCGCGAACAGGTCGGTGTTGGGCTGGTGGCCGATGGCGACGAAGAAGCCATGGGCATCGATGTCGCGGGTGCTGCCGTCCTGGGTGGACTTCACCCGCACGCCGGTCACGCCCATCTCGTTGCCCAGCACCTCGTCGACCTGGTGGTGCCACACGGTCTCGATCCTGCCGGCGGCGACCTTGGCGAACAGCTTGTCCTGCATGATCTTCTCCGCCTTGAGCGTGTCGCGGCGGTGCACCAGGTAGACCTTGCGGGCGATGTTGGACAGGTACAGCGCCTCTTCCACGGCGGTGTTGCCGCCACCGACCACGACCACGTCCTGGTCCTTGTAGAAGAAGCCGTCGCAGGTGGCGCAGGCCGACACGCCACGCCCCTTGAACGTTTCCTCGGACGGGATGCCCAGGTACTTGGCGGTGGCGCCGGTGGCGATGATCAGCGCGTCGCAGGTGTACTCGGCGCTGTCGCCGGTCAGCTTGAACGGACGCTGCGACAGATCGGCGGTATGGATATGGTCGAACACCACCTCGGTGTCGAAGCGCTCGGCGTGGGCCTGCATGCGCGCCATCAGGTCCGGTCCCATCAGGCCGTGGGCGTCGCCCGGCCAGTTGTCCACCTCGGTGGTGGTCATCAGCTGCCCGCCCTGCTGCAGGCCGGTGATCACCACCGGCTTGAGGTTGGCGCGCGCGGCATAGACCGCGGCGGTCCAGCCGGCGGGGCCGGAGCCGAGGATGACGAGCTGCTGGTGGCGGGTGGGCAGGGACGGGGCGCTGGAAGTGCTCATGTATACTCGCGGAAGTCGGGATTGGCGGCGCGATCGCGGTGCATGGCGACCGTCCGGGCAGGTCATAGAGTGGCGACCGGGCCCCGGTGAATCAAGGCGCAGGAATGGAACTGCGCGACCCGCAGGACCGCTCCCGCGCCGCTGCCGCAGATCGGCACGCGCTTTCCGTATGCCCTCACGATGCCGTTGCCTTCCGTTCCCTGCATGGTGGGAGATGGGCGGATGAAACCGTGGCGTCTGTCGTTTAATATCAATCACTAACCATGCATTTCTAAGGTCTGGTCCAAGGTGGCGAAACAGGTCCCGGAACGTGACAAGGGCGCTGGCGGCAATACCCGCAGGCAGGCCGCCGCAGCGGACGCTCCGCGCCGCAACAAGTTGTGGCGCGACCTGGCGCTGATCGCGATCGCGCCGGCGCTGCTGTACCTGCTGGCAAGTCTGTTCACCTATTCCCCGACCGACCCGGGCTGGTCGCAGGCCGGGTCGGTGGTCGCGCCCATCCACAACATGGGCGGCAGGGTGGGGGCGTGGATCGCCGACGTGCTGCGCCAGCTGTTCGGCTACGTGGCCTATCTGGTTCCGCTGATGCTCGCGGCAGTCGCCTGGATCGCCATGTTCGGGCTCAACCGCGAGGACCGCGGCCAGGACGACCTCGGCCCGGCGCTGCGCCTGGTCGGCATCGTCGGCTTCCTGATCGGCGCCACCGGCTTCCTCTACCTGCGCCTGCCGCCGGGCGACGTCGCCCGTGCCGGCGGCGGCCTCGGCGTGCTGGTCGGCAAGTCGCTGCAGAGCGGCTTCGGCCCGGTCGGCAGCAACCTGTTTCTGCTGGTGCTGCTGCTGACCTCGATCACCCTGGCCACCGGGCTGTCGTGGTTCATGGTGATGGAGAAGATCGGCAAGTGGGTGCTGGCGCTCGGCCCGCTGTTGAACAAGAAGAAGGAACAGGCCAGCGAGTGGCAGCAGACCCGTGCGCTGCGCGAGGAACGTGAGGAGGTGCGCAAGGTCGATGCCGAGGTGCGCGCCAAGCGCGACCCGGTGAAGATCGAGCCGCGTCCGGCGCCGGTGATCGAGAAGAGCGAGCGCGCCAAGCGCGAGACGCAGATCCCGATGTTCCAGGGCGTCAATGGCGACGGCTCGGACCTGCCGCCGCTGGCGCTGCTGGACGACCCCAGGCCACAGCCCAAGGGCTACGACGAGCAGACCCTGGAAACCCTGTCGCGGCAGATCGAGTTCAAGCTCAAGGATTTCCGCATCGACGCGCAGGTGGTCGGCGCCTATCCCGGTCCGGTCATCACCCGCTTCGAGATCGAGCCGGCGCCGGGCATCAAGGTCAGCCAGATCAGCTCGCTGGACAAGGACATCGCCCGCGGCCTGTCGGTCAAGTCGGTGCGCGTGGTCGACGTGATCCCGGGCAAGTCGGTGATCGGCCTGGAGATCCCCAACGTCACCCGCGAGATGATCTTCCTGTCCGAACTGCTGCGCTCGAAGGAATACGACAAGTCGGCCAGCGTGCTGACCCTGGCGCTGGGCAAGGACATCGCCGGCCGCCCGACCGTGGCCGACCTGGCGCGCATGCCGCACCTGCTGGTGGCCGGCACCACCGGCTCGGGCAAGTCGGTGGCGGTCAACGCCATGGTGCTGAGCCTGCTGTACAAGGCCAGCCCGAAAGACCTGCGCATGCTGATGATCGACCCGAAGATGCTGGAACTGAGCGTCTACCAGGGCATCCCGCACCTCCTGGCGCCGGTGGTCACCGACATGAAGGAGGCCGCCAACGGCCTTCGCTGGTGCGTGGCCGAGATGGAGCGCCGCTACAAGCTGATGAGCGCGGTGGGCGTGCGCAACCTGGCCGGCTTCAACAAGAAGATCAAGGACGCCATCGACGCCGGCCAGCCGCTGATGGACCCGCTGTTCAAGCCGAACCCGGAGATGGGCGAGGCGCCGCGCCAGCTCGAGCCGCTGCCGTTCATCGTCATCTTCATCGACGAATTCGCCGACATGATGATGATCGTCGGCAAGAAGGTCGAAGAACTGATCGCGCGCCTGGCGCAGAAGGCGCGCGCGGCCGGCATCCACCTGATCCTGGCCACCCAGCGCCCGTCGGTGGACGTGATCACCGGCCTGATCAAGGCCAACATTCCCACCCGCATCGCCTTCCAGGTCAGCTCCAAGATCGACTCGCGCACCATCCTCGACCAGTCCGGCGCCGAAGCGCTGCTGGGCAACGGCGACATGCTGTACCTGCCGCCGGGCACGGCGATGCCCGACCGCGTGCACGGCGCCTTCGTCTCCGACGAGGAAGTGCACCGCGTGGTCGAGCACCTCAAGGCCAGCGGCCCGGCCGACTACATCGAGGGCGTGCTGGACGAAGTGCAGACCATGGGCGACGGCGTGGTCGTCGGCGCCAACGGCCTGCCGGAGAGCAGCGGCAGCGGCGGCGACGAATCCGACCCGCTGTACGACGAGGCGCTGCGCATCGTCACCGAGACCCGCCGCGCCTCGATCTCCGGCGTGCAGCGTCGCCTGAAGATCGGCTACAACCGCGCCGCGCGCCTGATCGAGGCGATGGAAGCGGCCGGCGTGGTCAGTGCGCCCGAGCACAACGGCGACCGCAGCGTGCTGGCGCCGCCACCGCCCAAGTGAGGCAGGGGCGGCCGTCGAGGACGATTGCCGCCCATTCAGTTCCATCCGGGCAGACTCTGCCCATTCCTCCGTCCAACGATGACAACCGCCATGAACGCCTTCCTGCGCCCCACGTTGATCGCCGTGACCCTGGCCGCCGCCGGCATCGCCGCCACCGCGCATGCCGGCGCGCGCGACGACCTGAAGACCTTCACCAACGGCCTGCGCGGCCTGGACGGGCAGTTCAGCCAGCAGGTGTTCGATGCCCGCGGCAAGCTCAAGGAATCCTCCAGCGGCCGCGTGGCGCTGTCGGCGCCGCGCCTGTTCCGCTGGGAATACACCCGCCCGCATCCGCAGCTGATCGTGGCCGACGGCAGCAAGGTCTGGGTCTACGAGCCCGACCTGCAGCAGGCCACCGTGCGCGGGCAGGGCGAGGAGGAACAGAACAGTCCGCTGACCGCGCTGATCAATCCGGCGCAACTGGAACGCCAGTACGACGTCAGCGAGGAAGCCGCACCGCGCGACGGCCTGCAGTGGCTGTCGCTGAGCCCCAAGCGCGAGACCGACGCCAGCTTCCAGTACGCCGCGCTCGGCTTCGGCCAGGGCGGGCTGGGCCGCATGGAAGTGGTCGATGCGGTGGGGCAGCGCACCGTGATCGAGTTCAGCGGCTGGAAGAAGAACCCGTCCTTCTCCAACGGCACTTTCCGCTTCACGCCGCCGAAGGACGTGGACGTCATCGGCGAGCGGTAAAACCCGGCTGCCGGCCGCAGCCAAGCGTTCCCGATATTCCCGCGGCAGCGCCGGCCGGCGACTGGCGCTACCGGAGAGGGCAGCCACGCTAGAATGCCGGCGTGGCCAGATCCAGAAACACGTTCTCCGATCCTCCTGCCGACCTGCTGAGCGCGGACCGGGAAAGCATGCGACCGCTCGCCGAGCGCATGCGCCCACGCGCGCTCGACGAGATGGTCGGGCAGAAGCGCCTGCTGGCGCCCAACACCGCCCTGCGCCGCGCGATCGAATCCGGCCGCGTCCATTCCATGGTGCTGTGGGGTCCGCCCGGTTGCGGCAAGACCACCCTGGCGCTGCTGCTGGCGCGTTATGCCGACGCCGAGTTCCGCGCGATCTCGGCGGTGCTGTCGGGCCTGCCGGAGGTGCGGCAGGTGCTGGGCGAGGCCGCGCAGCGCTTCGCCGAAGGCCGGCGCACCGTGCTGTTCGTCGACGAGGTGCACCGCTTCAACAAGTCGCAGCAGGATGCTTTCCTGCCGCACATCGAGCGCGGCACCATCATCTTCGTCGGCGCCACCACCGAGAACCCGTCCTTCGAGCTGAACTCGGCGCTGCTGTCGCGCTGCCGCGTGCACGTGCTCGAGGCGGTGTCGCCCGAGGACGTGGCCGAAGCGTTGCAGCGCGCCTTGAACGACAAGGAGCGAGGTCTCGGCGAGGAGGACATCCGCGTATCGCCCGAGTCGCTGCTGGAGATCGCCCGCGCCGCCGATGGCGACGTGCGCCGCGCCCTGACCCTGCTGGAAATCGCCGCGGAACTGGCGGCGGGCGAGGGCGGCCAGATCACCCCGGAAACCCTGCTGCAGGTGCTGGCCGACCGCACGCGCCGCTTCGACAAGGGCGGCGAGCAGTTCTACGACCAGATCTCGGCGCTGCACAAGTCGGTGCGCAGCTCCAACCCGGACGGGGCGATCTACTGGCTGGCGCGCATGCTCGACGGTGGCTGCGACCCGTCCTACCTCCTGCGCCGGCTGACCATCATGGCGGTGGAGGACGTCGGCCTGGCCGACCCGCGCGCCCTGGAAATGGCGATCAACGTCTGGAACGCCTACGACCGCATCGGCGCGCCGGAGGGCAACATCGCCCTGTCCAACCTGGTCGTCTATCTGGCCAGCACCGCCAAGTCGAACGCCGCCTATTCCGCGCTGAACGCCGCCCGCGCCGATGTAACCGCACTCGGTTCGCTGCCGGTTCCCATGCACCTGCGCAACGCGCCGACGCGGCTGATGAAGACCCTCGGCTATGGCAAGGGCTACCAGTACGACCACGACGTCGAAGGCGGCATCGCCCTGGACCAGACCGCGTTCCCCGACGAGATGGGCGAGCGCGTGTACTACCGGCCGGTCGAACGCGGGCTGGAGATCAAGCTCAAGGACAAACTCGACCGCCTGCGCGCGGCGCGCGAGCAGGCCAGGGCGGGCGGCGGCAAGCCGCAGGAATGAACAGGTACCGCATCCGGCCCGAGCGGCCGGGGCGCCCATGACGACAGCAGGAGGCAGCACCCGATGTGGCTTTCCTTTGTGGCGATAGGCGTCGGCGCGGCGCTCGGCGCGTGGCTGCGGTTCGGCCTGAGCGTCTGGTTGAACCCGATCCATCCCACCGTCCCGCTGGGCACCCTGGCCGCGAACCTGCTCGGCGGCTACGTCATCGGCCTGGCGCTGGCCTGGTTCGCGGTGCGCCCGGACATCGCGCCGCAGTGGCGGCTTTTCATCGTCACCGGCCTGCTGGGTGGTCTGACCACTTTCTCCACGTTCTCCGCCGAAGTGGTGCAGTTGTTCCTGCGCCAGCAACTGGGCTGGGCGCTGGCGACCATCGGCCTGCACCTGGCCGGTTCGCTGTCGATGACGGCGCTGGGCTGGGCCACCTGGCGCATGCTGCGCCCCTTGGCGTGACCCGGCTTTGCACCGCATGATCCGCTTTCCATTTGGAACGATTGAAAGACGACATGCCGGTAGAGCAGGGCGGAATGAACGAACCGGTGGCGGCAACGACCATCATCGGCGCTGACGTCGGCGGCACCTATGCCCGCCTGGGCTGGACCACGCTGCAGCCGGGCGGGCCGATCCGGGTCAATGGTTTTCGCCGCTATGCCTGCGCGGATCATCCGAGCCTGGCGGCGATCCTCCGCGACTACGCCGAAAGCCTGCGCGGCGATGCGTCCATTCCTCCCGTCGACCGCGCGGTCGTGGCCATCGCCGGACTGCTCGACGGCGACCGCCTGCTCAACACCAATCTGGCCTGGGACGTCTCGCTGGCCGATCCCCGCCGCGAGGCAGGCATCGGCGAACTGGAACTGATCAACGATTTCGTGGCCGTGGCGCAGGCCATTGCGCATGTAGAACCCGATGCGCTGCATGCCTTGTCGGGCGATACCGCTCAGCGCCCGCACGGTCCGGCGCTGGTGCTGGGGCCGGGGACAGGCCTGGGCGTGGCCGTGCGCCTGGAAAACAGCCAGCCGCCGGTGCTGGCCAGCGAAGGCGGGCATGCCTCGCTGGCCGCGGGCAACCTGCTGGAGCTGGACGTGCTGCGCCTGCTACTGCAACGCCATGGGCACGTCGACAGCGAGCGCATCCTCTCCGGCCCCGGTCTGATGACGCTCTACACCTGCCTGTGCGAGCGCGAAGGCGCGGCGCCGCGCTGGGATACGCCGGCCGCGCTGGTGGAAGCAGCGCGCAACGGCAGCGACCGGCTCGCGCTCGCCAGCACCCGCGCGTTCTGCGGCTGGCTGGGCAGCGTCGCCGGCGACCTGGCCCTCACCTTCGGCGCACGTTCGGTCTACCTCACCGGCGGCATCACCGGCCATCTCGCCGACTGGCTGCACGAAGGCGATTTCCAGCGGCGCTTCCTCGCCAAGGGCGCGCTTTCGCCGGCCCTGCGCCACGTCCCGGTGTGGCGCATCGACGACGGCGAACTGGGCGTGCTCGGCGCGCTTGCCTGGCATGCGGACGACGCCTGCCGCCCCACTACAACCGGAGAAACCCCATGAGCACACGCAGGCAGTTCCTGCAGACCTCCATGCTGTTGGCTGCGGCCGGCGCCACGCCGCGCCTGCTGGCCTCGCCGGCTACGGCCGACGGCGCGCGCGTGGTCTCGACCTGGGACTTCGGCGTCGGCGCCAACCAGGCCGCATGGAAGGTGCTGTCGGCCGGCGGCAGCGCGCTGGACGCGGTGGAGGCAGGCGCCCGCTGGGCGGAAAGCGACCTGTGCAACCCCACCGTCGGACACTGCGGCAACCCCGATCGCGACGGCATCCTGACCCTGGACGCCAGCATCATGGACGGCGACGGCCGCTGCGGCTCGGTCGCCGCGCTCAGCGACATCCTGCATCCGGTATCGGTCGCGCGCCGGGTGATGGAACAGACCCCGCACGTGATGCTGGTGGGCGAGGGCGCCCAGCAGTTCGCCGTGCAGCAGGGCTTCGAGCGCCGCAGGCTGCTGACGCCGGAAGCCGAGAATGCGTGGCGCGAATGGCTCAGGACCGAGCATTACGCACCGCAGATCAATGCAGAGCGGCGCGGCCGTCCCGGCGACAAGGACAACCACGACACCCTGGGCATCCTCGCCATCGACGCGAAGGGAGGCATGGCCGGCGCCTGCACCACCAGCGGCATGGCCTTCAAGATGCACGGCCGCGTAGGCGACAGCCCGATCATCGGTGCCGGCCTGTACGTCGACAACGAAGTCGGCGCGGCCACGGCCTCGGGCATGGGCGAGGAAATGATCCGCAACGCCGCCTCCTTCCTGGTGGTCGAACTGATGCGCCAAGGGCGCTCGCCGGCCGACGCCTGCCGCGAAGCCATCGAGCGGGTGGTGCACAAGCGCCCCGAAGCCAGCCGCACCCTGCAGGTGTGCTTCCTGGCGATGAACAGGAACGGCGAAGTCGGCGCCTACGCCCTGCATCGCGGCTTCGTCTACGCGGTATGCGATTCCCGCAAACAGGACGCGCTGCTGGATTCCACCTCCGTCTACACCAGCGAACAGACATGAGTGGACGCCGCCTGCTGGAGATCGCCAGCAACTCCGTCGCATCGGCGATGGCCGCGCAGGCCGGCGGCGCCGACCGGATCGAACTGTTCGACAACCTCGCCCAAGGCGGCACCACGCCATCGCGCGGCAGCGTCGCCGTGGCTCGTGACCGCCTGCGGATTCCGTTGTTCGTACTGATCCGTCCGCGACCGGGCGATTTCCACTACGACGCCCAGGAAACCGAAATCATGCTGCGCGACATCGAAAGCTGCCGACAGCTGGGATGCGACGGCGTGGTGATCGGCGCGCTGGATGCCGACGGCGCCGTGGATGTCCCGTTGTGCCGCGAACTGGTCGCTGCCGCGGGGCCGCTCGGCATCACCTTCCATCGCGCCTTCGACGCGGCCCGCGACCTGCAGGCGGCGATGGAGCAGGTCATCGGCTTGGGCTGCCACCGCATCCTCAGTTCTGGCGGCGCCGCCAGCGCCATGGCCGGCAGCGCCATGCTGTGGCAGCTGGCCACCCAGGCCGCCGGCCGCATCCACCTGATGGCCGGCGCCGGCCTGGATGCGGACAACATCGCCGACGTCGCCAACCAGAGCGGCTGCAACGAACTGCATGCATCCGCCAAGGCGGTACGCACGTCAAGCACGCGTCACCACAATCCAGCGTTGATCGGACTGGAAAGCGATTGGGTGCAGTCGGACGAGGGCTTGGTGAGCGCGTTGCGGCAGGCGCTGGATCGGGCGGAATAGGCGAGTTAGGTGTCCTGAATCACAAGCCGAGATACAGCCGAATGGCCATTGCGATATTAACATAATATACATTATGCGAAATTGAAGATGGCCCGGGCGAAGGCGGCCGCGTTGCGCCGACTGCGCTGGATTTGGCTCTGGATCACTGACGGGACAACTAGATCTGTACTTTTGCGCCATCTAAATCTGTACTTCTTATGGCGTAACTACACATGAACGGGCCCGCCGATCTCTCACTCAGGCTCCGCCTCTCCGGTGGCTGGCGCGACACCAGCTTCCTTTATCGTCGAGGCTGGTGGCTTCGACCACACTGGCCCGAACTCGGCGTACCAAGCAGCGATCATGCGCTTCAGCCTCGGACTCGAGCCGCGCCCGCCGAGTTCATGTCGGACGTTACACTGAGTCGATGGCTTTCCCTTTATTAGTAGGGATTCAATCGCCGCTGAGACTTCTTCTTGTGTGATAGGCATAGTGGCCATCCCCAAAAGCAAGATGCATGGACGTGTCAGCGCTCATTGTGCGCCTACCAAGGCCGTCTTCAAGTGCTTACGCCTATTTATGTGCGGGTACTTATTCAGCGCGCTCTAGCTTCGGCGCCAAATCGACCAAGAAGGCTCCGGCCTGAACCAAATTGTTGGGCGCACCAAAGTATGGTCAGCAGCCGCACCATCCTCAAGGGCCGCACTCTGGTAGCATTTCAGACCTCAGGGTGCTGACCCGCATAGATTTCACTCTAAGAGTGTCTCATCTCATTGTTTGAGAACCCAGCCGGCGTCCTTCCGACACCCTGATCGCGTGTTTTTCGTGTCAGCTGATCGGTGGCCGCGAGGTGCTGTCGTTCGGTCTCGGATCCTACAAAATCAGGGTCTTGGTGCGGATCATGACGTTCGAGCGCCAGCGTTGACCTTCATCTGGGTGACACGGAAAACACGCACAGATGGCTCACGCTTTTCGCCTTTTCCCTGGCTTGGTCAGTGCAGGGGTGGAAGAAGTCTTGCGCGCCATAGCGGAGCTGCGTCGAAGAGCGGCTTCCACAGCTGATGACAGGTCAAGGGCTCTGCCGAGTTGTGCTTCCAGCGCGTCAGCACGGGCTCGCTGGATGTCCAACTCCTTGCGGGTCTCGGACTTTTGGAGCGAAGCGTCCTCAACGGATCGCTGGGCCGCTACGAGCGCTTCGCGGTGTTCACGGCTCAACGCGGCGATCCGCTTCTGCAGATCCTTGGTCTCCTGACGCGCTCGATCGATCTCTACGCCGGCGCGCTCCTCCACGGCGTGAACATGCTGGGCAGTGGCGGCGCGCTCGGTGCGGGCCGCCGCTTCCTGGGTCCGAAGATGATCCTCTGCCAACTGGCGTGCGGTCCCGGCCTGCGCTGCCCGGGCCTGTGCCGCATCGCGCTCGTCGGTTAACGTCCTAAGGTGGTCCTGGAGCTGGTCGACCCGGTACTGCAGTTGCATGGCCTGAGCGGACGCTAGGCGCTCCGCGTCTTGGCTGGCTTGGACCTGCGCCTGCAACATGGCGGCCTCGGTTGCCCAACGTTCACGGGCCTGCGCAAGTGCCTGCTGATCGGTCAGCAAGGCGGCTCGGTCGGTGACAAGTTCTTGCGAGGCTTGCGCCTGAGCGCTCTGCAGCGCCAGAGCCCACCACTCCCCTGCCAAGGCAGCCACGGCATCGGGCGCCCCCGGAACTGCTAGCCGCGCGTGATGGGATTGCAGCCGCTCGCCCAGCCGTTGCCACCAAGTCTCCAGCCAGCGCGTCACGGTATTGGGCGAGCCTGTGCCGAGATGGGCACGGATCCGTTCCACTGTCGGGCGTTCGCCGTTGGCCACCAACTGGTCGGCGGCAGTGTGGACATCGGATTCGGTGATGCCGCGGGCCATGAAGTGTCTCCTGTATCGGCGCCCTACTCTGTTGATCACGTACTCACGATAAGTGATGATTATCGTTAGTAGACACCCTATTTCATAGCATACATTACATAGTATGAAGCGAAATAACACATTACCGACAAGCGCAGCGACCGTCACCAGCCTAGTTTTGCCGGAACAACTCGCCCAGCAAGCCGCCGATGCGGTTCGCGAGTTGCTCGCTGAAGCAGCTGCAGCTAACACCACCCGCAGCTACGCAACTGCCCTACGCTACTGGGCCGGTTGGCACCAAGGTCGTTACGGCGTCGAGTTGGCGTTGCCGGTTAGTGAGGCTGCGGTGATCCAGTTCCTGGTCGACCACATCCAGCGCAAAGGCAAGACCGGCCTAGTCAGCGAACTGCCGCCGACGATTGACCAAGCGTTGGTGGCCGCCGGCCTCAAGGCCAAGGTCGGGCCGTTGAAGCTGTCGACCGTGGTCCAGCGCGTGGCCGTGCTGTCCACGGCACACAAACTCAAGCGCCTGACTAATCCATGCGAGCTGCCCAGTGTCAGGACGCTGTTGAGCCGTGCCCGCCGAGCCTCAGTCAAACGGGGTGAGCGGCCGACCAAGAAGACCGCGATCACCCGCGCCGAACTGGAGGCCATGCTGGCCACCTGCGATGACAGCCTAGAAGGCCGGCGTGACCGTGCCCTGCTCTGCTTCGGCTTCGCCAGTGGCGGACGTCGGCGCAGCGAGATTGCTGCGGCGGACATGCGCGACCTGCGCAAGATCGGCGAGGACGGCTACCTCTATCGACTGGAGTACTCGAAGACGCAGCAGGCGGGGGTGACGACGGACTCGACCCCGGACAAGCCAATCCTGGGCCGCAGCGCCGCCGCGCTCAGGGCTTGGCTGGAGGCGGCGGAGATCCATGAGGGGGCGATCTTTCGGCGGATCTGGAAGGGGCGGATCGGCCCTCCCCTGCTCCCGGGATCCGTAGCAGCCATCGTGAAACGGCGGGCCGCACGGGCTGGACTTGAGGGGGACTTCGGGGCGCACAGTCTGCGATCTGGGTTCGTGACCGAGGCCGGTAAGCAAGGTGTGCCGCTGCCGGCGGTGATGGCCATGACGGAACATCGCTCGGTGGCGAGTGTGATGGGGTACTTCCAGGCTGGAGCTGCAGAAGACAATCCGGCAGGTCGCTTACTGAAATGAAAAGTACTCAACGCTGACTCGACACGCCTGTTTCCCGCCTAGGGAGGCAGGGTCCTAACGCTGACACTGGTGGCGGGAGGTCCGGCAGCTTACCAGTCAGGAGCCCAGCGAATGCCCTCATTTGGGACCCGATGATGCTTTTTTGCCCGCGGTGCCGGCGTGCGGGGTGGCGGTAGGTCACCACCGCTGTCAGTTGTTGTAAATTAGTGCGAATCGAGAGGAGTGCGTTTAGAAATGGTGCTTGGGAGTAGGCAATCGGACCACCTGGGGCGGTACTACACCCATGGGAAGGTCGCGGCGTTGTTGGTCGCATCGATGAATGTAGCCGCTCCCAAGACTGTCATTGACCTCGGTGCCGGCGACGGGACACTTGTCGATGCAGGTGCGAAGCTCTGGAGCAGGGCTCGGTTTGTTACCGTGGATATCGACGACAAGGCAGAGAGCAGTCGCCTTCCTGTAACGAGGGGAGGCGCATTCCGCCACTTCACGGGCGATGCCTTGGATGTTGGCCTAGATCATCGGCTCGGCCTTCATTGGGGAAAAGCCTGTGTTGGCTTGTGCAATCCACCCTATATCAAGCCTCGCTGGCGTCGCCACTTCGGCGAAATCATGGAGGAAGTAGGCCTTAGTCACGTCCTGCCACATGCGGAGGACATTCCTGCGGATATCCTTTTCATCGCTCAGAACCTTCGTTTTCTGAAGGATGGCGGGCGGCTTGGAATGATCATTCCAGACGGGCTTATTTCCGGCGAGCGTTTTATGCGTTTTCGCCAGTCATTGATCGAAAGCCATTCGATTGACCAAGTCATCGAGTTGCCTCGGAATATCTTTCGCCGAACCGAAGCCAAGGCTCACATAGTCATTCTAACGAAAGCCGCAACACAGGTCTCGCACATTCCCGTTCGGCAGCTTTCGTCGACCGGTGAGTTATCAGATGCGATGACGATATCGCCAGAGCGGGGACTTCTTCGCCTGGATTATGGATACCATTCATCAGTGAGGCCCTCGCGCACTTCTCGGGTCGTCCGGTTGTCAAAATTAATAGCATCTATCTCGCGCGGCACGCTCTCATCGCGAACTCGCAAGAATGTCGGATATCCGGTCTTCCACACAACTGACCTTACGGCCGGAATGACTGAAGTGCCTAGCGAATTCGCACTCAGTAAGGAATTCCAGAAAGTGGTGGCTGGTGTGACGGCGCGTGCGGGTGACGTTCTGGTGGCTAGAGTCGGCAGAAACCTGTCCGATAAAATCTGTCGGGTTGACCGTGGTGTGATTGTTGTATCGGACTGCTTTCTCGTGCTTCGACCGAATGTGGGCGAGGAAGATAATCTATTTAAGGTTCTGAATAGTCCTCGTGGCCGTGTGGCCATCGATGCAATTGCGCACGGCGTCGGGGCTAGGTTCATCACCGCAAATGCTTTAATGAAAATATGCTTCTGAGTCCAAGATATGGCAGATAGAATTGACGGTGTTGAGCTCGAATCTGCCCTCCAGCAGCGGGCAGACTACATTCCAATCGAGGATCTGTTAAACGAAACCTCGCAGCAAGGTGATCTGTTCAGCAGAGTCGCTCAGGAGCTGACAAACCGCGGATTGCGGACCATCGTGGGCCCGCGCGGGTGCGGAAAGACGCACATGATGCGTTTCGCTTGGCTGAAGTGTCGTGATGACAGCTCTATGCCTTTCGCTGTATACGTTAGTTTCAATCGCTACTTCCGACTTGAGCCCTTACTTTCTAGCCACGCGAGTGCGCTTGGACAGTTTCACTCTTGGGTCCTAGCGAGGATCATTTTGGCTGTAGTCGATAGCGCCCAATCCTGGCAGCCTGAAGTGTCGGTCGAACTTCCTCCGCCTTTGACGGAGGGGGGGCTTCAGAGTTTCGTGTCCAGGACAGAGCGCAACCTGCCACTTGACGATGACATGAAGGTTATTGCTGACGGGCTTTCAATTGAGCGCGTGCAAGCATTAATTGCGTCCGCTCGTGCGCAGGCCGGGCGGAAGTTCAGCGTACTGCTAATGGACGATGCAGCACTGACGCTTACCCCTGATTATCTTATTGAGTTTCTTGACATTGTGCGGTCGCTGAAGTCAATAGACTTGGCGCCAAAGGCGTCGGTGTATCCTGGCACAACCGAGGTAAGTCCGAAGTTTCACCAAGGCCAAGACTCGGTGGCAATACCCGCATGGGTTTGTATTGAAGATCCTGGATATGACGACGTGATGGATGGCATAGCCCATACTCGCGTCAAGGGTTTTCAGTCCACTCCTGTGGACGTCCGAGTTATGTTGCGATTCGCTGCATTTGGCATTCCGCGGGCTTATTTAACTATGTTGGACGAGTTTCTTCGCGGCGATCACCGCACGACCCAGCAAGGCGTGACGCGAACGATTCAGGAGCATCTTGATGCAAGATTGGCGGAGTTCCGCTCCCTAGGAAAGAAGGTTCCCAAGCTTGCGTCCCTCGTTGAGGCCGGAGAGAAAGTGCTCGATGGAATGGTCCGCGAAATTAAGACGTTCAATGAAGGAGTCGGGGGGAAAGGGCATCGCCAGCTCACAGTCGGAGTTGTAGAAAGTGAACTGACGCCAGTTGTAGAGCGGATGTTTAATTTGTTGGTTGAAGCGGGGCTCACTTACGACAATTCTACAGTTAAGCATGGCACTCCTTCACGAATATACCGCCGATATATCCCCCATGCAGCGAACCTGCTTTCCATTAGAGCAATCGGCGGTGGCGAAAGCGGCGGCAGCATTCGCCAAACTGTTGAGGCGATTCGGTTCAAGTCCGCAAAGCATCCGGTGAGAAAAAGCCTTCAGCGCATTGTTCCAGAGGTGGATTTTGGGAGCTTGAGCTTATCGCTTCCGAAATGCGCTTCATGCCACGCCCCTCGAATGACGGATAGTCAACGCTTCTGTCACAACTGTGGACAGCAGCTCGTTGATGCGTCGACGTTTTCGCAGTGCCTAGAAACACCTATAGCCCAGGTTCCGGGACTCACAGTTTGGCAGCGCGCCCAGATCGACGAGCATTTGCCAAACTTGAAGACGTTGCGAGACTTTTTGGCTAAGCAAGATCCGGCGGCCGACCTGCTTACAGTACGAGGGTTTGGGCGCCGCAGAACGGCGAGAATTGTGGATGTGCTTAACGGTTTCGTCGACGAGTATTTGTCTTAATTATGCCTCCGAAAGCTACCCCTGCCGCCGATTTTTCTGCGATTCTGACGGTTCGCCAGGTCACGGGCGAGATTGATACAAGACAGTGGTTTCACGCTGACCACGATGATTCCGATGTATCGCCGATCGATCAGTTCATTGACAACGCGGTAAGCCTTAACAAGATGTGGGTAGGCACAGGCGGCGACGCTTTTTTGCCGCGGGAACTGGGGATGCTGCTAATCCTGGGCTATGTTTCAGCCGTCGAAGGATTTTTTCGAGCGTTGATAAGGCGCATCCTTATGGTCGACCCCTACTCACAGTTGCACTGTGAAACCTACACACTGACATACGCAGCCGCGCGTCATCAGCGGCAGAGCCTTCTTCCAGAGGCTCTGCTCGAGGAAGTAGTGTTCTCTGGAAAAAAACAGGTAATTACAAATATCCAAAAGTTCTTGAACTGGGGCTTGGCTGGAAACAAGCCGTTCGAGGAACTCCTCACACGCTACAACGCGGTATGTGAACTGCGGCACTGTTGTGTGCATCGCTTTGGTAAACTGGGCACGAAGAATGCGGTCGAGCTTGGGCTTGAGAGCCATAAGAAGTACCTTGAGAAGCCATTGTTGCTTACCCGTGCGAACATGGAATCCATCGTCGACTTGCTCTTCGTTCTAGTTAAGTCTCTTAACAATGAGGCGTTTCGTTTTGTTCTAAACCGTGCAGCAACTTCCAAGCTCAAAGGCGCGGAGGCAGTGGGGTTAGGTTGGACTTGGAACAAGGCAAGGGATAAGAAGCTTTATTCAGCTTACTACGCCATATTCGCGAGTCAGCGGGACGCCACGCCCTCTCCGCCTATGGAGGAGATGTATGAGCGTTACAGGGCAACGTTCAAGAACGTTGGACGGCAAAAAGGCGACAGATAGAATGTGATTGCTCAGGAAGCCTTACAGCCTGGCGGCGCGCCATGCCGTGATTTCCGAAGTTCATCAGCACAGGTCCAACTCCCGCCGCTAGGTGGCCCGCGTGGATGAAGATATGGGCTTGAAACAGACCTTCCCTACCCCCGATAAATCTTCCTAATCCCCTGCCTCGCTGGTGTCCGCTTTCGGCCAGTAGCGGACATCTATGCGGCACAATCGTAACCAACGCACATCTCGATCGCCCTGCTACTTCGCCGCTGCACGCCACGCGGGCCATGCCTCACCAATCACCCCCAGCGCAGATTTCAGGAAGAACAGGGCAATCACCGCGCCTGCTGCGATGTCCGGCCAGCCGCTTCCGGTGAGCGCAACGCCACCGGCAGCCACCAGTACACCGATGTTGGCGGCAACGTCATTGCGGGAGCACTCGAAGGTGCTTTTCATGTTGATGTTGAGCGCGCGGAACCGCCACAGGAGTGCCAGGCACACCAGATTGGCCACCAGCGCAACCGCTCCGAAGCCCAGCATCAAGCCGCTGGAAGGTGGCACGCCGTGGACCAGTTTGCTGACCACCTCCACCACGATGAAGACAAAGAAGGCCAGGATCAACAGCCCCTTGGCCAGGGCTGCACCGGCCTCCCAGCGCGCCCCGCGATTTACCGCCCACAGGCTCAGGCCGTACACGATCGCGTCGCCCAGCATGTCCACGGCATCGGCCTGCAGGGCACTGGAGCGCGCCACGATGCCCGCGCCGAACTCGATGAAGAACATCGCCAGGTTGATGATCAGCACCGCCAGCAGTACGCGCCGCTGCGCACTGTGAAGGGCCAAGGCCTCCAGTTCCTGGCGCTTGTGGCCGCAGCAGTGGTCCATGGGTGTCTCCCGCCAGGTCAGCCCGGGCTTGAAAAGAGGTGGGACAGTCGTTATCAACCTTGTAGCCCCTACAAGGTCAAGCCCATGCCCAGCCACCTCACCATCGGCCAGTTGGCCCGCCAGACCGGCACCAAGGCCGAGACCATCCGCTATTACGAAAAGATCGGCCTGCTGCAGCCGCCGCTGCGTTCGGAGGGCAACTACCGCTACTACGGCGTCCAGGACCAGAGGCGCTTGTCGTTCGTGCGACGTGCTCGGGAACTTGGCTTCTCTATCGAACAGATCCGCGAGTTGATTGCCTTTGGTGAACAGCGGGAACACGAGTGCAGTTCGGTGGACGATGTGGTGAAAGCGCATATCGCGGACATCACGCGCCGTATCCAGGACCTGCAGGCGTTGCAGGGCGAGCTGGAGCGGATGATCGGCAATTGCCCGGGCGGCCGCGTGGCCGACTGCAGGGTGCTCGAAGCCCTTCAGCCGCAGCCTGCCGCTTGACCTTGTAGCCGCATCAAGGTTTACAACGCCGGGCTACTTCGCCACCGCGCGGCCTTGCCGCCCTGACGACCCATGACCCTGCTGCCCCATCCGCTTGCCCTGGCGCTGAGCGCCACCCTGCTGTCCGCCGTTGCCCCGGCCAATGCACATGAACCGCCCGCCGCGCACGACGACCACCACGATGAGGCCGTGGAGCTGGATGCGGTGGTGGTGCAGTCAACCCGGTCAGGGCGCCGCGTTTCCGACGAACCGATCCGGGTAGACGTCGTATCGCAGGAAGAGATCGAAGAGAAGCTGCTGATGTCGCCGGGCAACGTCTCCATGCTTGTGGCCGAGACGGCGGGCGTGCGGGTGCAGAACACCTCGCCGGGCATGGGCGCATCCAACATCCGCATCCAGGGCCTGCGCGGCCGGTACACCCAGCTGCTGGCCGATGGTCTGCCGCTGTACGGCGGCCAGTCATCGTCCATCGGCCTGCTGCAGATTCCCCCGACCGACCTTGGCAGTGTCGAGATCATCAAGGGCAGCGCGTCGGCGTTGTACGGTCCGGCAGCGTTGGGCGGTGTAGTGAACCTGATATCGCGCCGGCCCAAGGAAACCGCAGAGGCCGAAATGCTTCTCAATGCCACCAGCCGTGGCGGGCAGGATGTGACCGGCTACGCAGCGGGGCCGCTGGCCGAGCACTGGGGCCTCTCGGTGGTGGGTGGCTACCATCGCCAGGACCGCCAGGACCTGGACGGAGACGGCTGGGCTGACATTCCCGGCTACGAGCGTGCCACGGTCCGGCCGCGGTTGTTCTGGGAATCGGAAAGCGGAGCGCGTGCACTGCTGACGGCTGGCGCAATGCGCGAGAGTCGGCTGGGCGGAACACTGCCCGGTCAACGGGCGCCCGACGGGCAGCCCTTCGCTCTCACGCAGCGCACGGAGCGCGTTGATGCCGGCGCGGTGGTCGATGTTCCAATGCGCGAGAGCGACCGCCTGCAGCTGCGCGCATCGGCCATGTCCACCGATCACGACCACGGGTACGGCCCTGACCAGGACAACGACACCCACCAGACCGGATTTGCGGAAATCAGCTATGCGTCCGGCGTAGATGCCACCAGCTGGCTGGCAGGCATTGCCGCGCAGCAGGACCGGTTCCGTTCCGCCCGATACCCGCAGTTTGATTACCGCTACACCGTGCCTGCCCTGTTCGTGCAGGCCGAGCAGGCGCTGCGCGATGACCTCACGCTTTCAGTCAGTGCGCGCTGGGATGACCACAGCGTCTATGGCGGGCACTTCAGCCCCCGCGTGTCACTGTTGTTCCGCCCTGACGAGTGGACCCTGCGCGCGTCGATGGGAAGAGGCTTCTATGCGCCTACGCCCTTCGTCGAACAGATCGAGGCCGCTGGCCTGTCACGCCTGGAGCCGCTCACCGGCCTTCGCGCGGAAATCGCTACAACCGGGTCCATCGATGCAGGCTATGTGCATGGCCCCTGGGAGATGAACCTCAGCGTGTTCGCATCTGATATCGACCATGCGGTACGCCTGGTGGAATCTGCGAACGCGCCGGGTGAACGTGTACAACTGGCCAATGTGGCGGGCGTCACCCGCACCCGGGGTAGTGAACTGCTGCTGCGCTATCGCTGGCAGGACATCACGGTGACCGGCAGTTATGTCTACACCGATGCGCGCGAACCCGATGAGGAAGGCGCCGGTCGCCGCCTGGTCTCACTCACGCCCCGCCACAGCGCCGGCCTGGTTGCCATGTGGGAACAGCATGACCGTGGCCGCATAGGCCTCGAGGCGTACTACACCGGCATCCAGGCGCTTGATGACAATCCCTGGCGCCGACGCAGCCGACCGTATCTGGAAGTCGGTGCACTGGGAGAGATCGTGCTGGGAAGAGTCAGCTTGTTCCTTAACCTGGAGAACATCCTCAACGTCCGCCAGAGCGGCTACAACCCGATGCTGCGTCCCCGCCGCGCCGCCGATGGGCAGTGGACCGTGGATGCATGGGCGCCGCTGGAAGGGTTTGTGGTGAACGGTGGCGTGAGGCTGAAGTTCTAGCCTGTGACCCAACGCCCTTGGCCCATGCCTGCTTCCGGCCAGCGTCCGACATCCACCCTACCCTCGATAAACATCCCTAACCAAACACCCTCCATTGTCCCTCGCCGGCACTTGGTCGTGGTGCCCTGCCAGCAGGAACTCAGAAAAAGCAATCCCTTTCGAATCTTCTCTTTCGCATGCATTCTCTCAGCGCCACGAGTCCTTCTTTGTGTAGCTGGGACACCCTGCCCTTGGTCACCCCCATCTCGCGCGCGATGTCCTGGAACTGCTTCTGATGGATATAGTGAGCAATGAGTATCTCGCGACGACGTACAGAAATATCCAGGAGCGACTCTTGCAGCAGCGAACTCCAGCTTCCTGAGTCGTACTGGTCAGCGTTCATATCTTCGCACTGCCCATCCAGCATTAGGCCCAAGCCCAGTCCGACGACACTATCGACAAAGGCGATCAGCTCATCGTCCTCATCATCGCGCAGAGATTCCAGTCGCTCCACCGGCACGCGATGCTTGCTATCCATAGCGTCCGCGCGAAGGAATATCCTCATTCCATTGAAGACCGCGCCACGAACCCTTGGCTTGGCATACTGGATAAATTCGATTCCGTACTCCACGTCGTACCGCATCATCGCTTCGAGCATACCGATCTGTGCGTTCTGCACATGATCGGCCCACTCCATCATGCGCAACGAGGTACGCAGCACCACTGATCGCGCCACCATTCGCGCCCATGGGCAGTAGCGCAGAAACAGGTAGTCACGCGCCTCCGTGTCGGACAGATGCGTATACCTTCGCCAGAGCTCCTTCTCGACGGAATCCATGGGGAATGGGCGTCAGGTCCAGAAGCTGCCCAGCAATGTACGTGACACCAATACCCAGCCATCGATAAGAATGAAGAGCAGTATCTTCAATGGCAGGCTGATGGTCGTTGGAGGCAACATGATCATGCCCAGCGCCATCAGGATGGCCGCCACTACCAGATCGATCAGCAGGAACGGCAGGAAGATCACAAAGCCAATCTGGAAGGCGGTCTTGAGTTCGCTCAGAAGAAATGCCGCAGCCAGGTGGGTGAAGCGGATATCCTGCATGGTTTTGGGAGGCTCGACCCGAGCCATCTCCAGAACTGCCAGTAGATCCGACTCCCGCGTCTGCCGCACCATGAAGCCACGGATAGGGTCGCTTGCACGGTCCAAGGCGGTGCTCGCGCTCACTTGCTCGGTCAAATAGGGATTGATGGCTTCGGTGTAAACCTGGTCCGCCACTGGTCCCATCGAGAACAGGGTCAGGAACATCGCCAGGGTGATCAGCACACTGTTGGGTGGGGTTTGCGGAATGCCCAGCGCATGCCGCAACAGTGCCAGCACCACAATGATGCGGGTAAAGGACGTCATTCCGATCAGCGCAATTGGAATGAACGACAGGAAGCTGAGTGCAAGGAAGGTTCGCAGCGCCGGCGCCAAGTCCTGCCTTACGGCTTCGCCCATTGCGTCAACAGCAGGAGCCGCCGCGTGGACATCGCCGACGGCCAGAAGGCACAACATCAGCATGCCTGTCGCCAGTTTATCGCTCGTCCTGGTCACCATGGACGCCTCCTGCCTGTTGCTCACCGTCCATCGCAAGCGGGGCTATGGCGATCCCGCTGGGAGTCTCCACCACCAATAAGGAATGCCCCTCACGGGTCAGAGTGTGCGCCACGGCCCTGCGGCTGATGCGCTGACTCTGAACGTTCCAGCGCGGGCCGTCTTTGGTTCCGGGCGCTCCGTTCGTCCATGCACCCAACCACCCCTTGCGGCGCAGCTGTAGCAGGATGATGAACGCCAATGCGAGCAGGCCCAGGGCTATGAGGCTGGCCCACACCACGTCGCCCGCACCAATTGCCGGATCTGATCGATATGGAATCGCGCTGGACAGCACCATCATCGTCAAACCAGTTCCGTGATGCGGACGCCCAGCTTGTCCTCGACCGCAACCAACTCGCCGCGAGCAACAGGGCGCCCATTGAGCAGCAATGTCACCTCCGCCTCGACGCCCTGGTCCAGCGTCACCAAATCCTTGCCTTGCAGCCGAAACAATTCATCGATGGTCATTTCGGCACTGCCGATATTCGCAACCAAGGACACTTTCACATGTCCCAGAAGACTCAGGTCCTTGTCAGTAATCGCTACTTCTTTGTTCATCAATTGATCCAAAAGTGTTGGTGCGAAAACAGGAGATCTAAACCGCACTCAGTCCAATATCACGGTTCGCTGCACGTGGTCGGGAACGATACGACCGGTGCGCAAACGCCCTGACGGAGTGGACAGCACCACGCTGGGCTGCCGCGACACGTCCGTAAGCAATACCTCCCCCACGCGCAGTTGCAGCGAATCCAGCAACTCGATATTGCCCAGTTCGATCGCGGCATCCACGCGTACCCGTGCCGGGACGACAGCAGTGCGTCGATCGACCAGACGGGGCTTGGACGCGACGGCCTTGTCGTGCGGCAGGTGGACTGTGCACCAGACGTCGTTCACTGCGATCTGGAAGTCACCTGGGAGATGGGATATCCGCCAAGCCAAGCCACCATGCCGTGGCTCGAACGAATCGAGCCGCTCCGGCAAGACATCGGTCGCAGCGGGTAGTTCGCTGCTTCCCCATAGGCAGGCATGCAATGCCGTCAAGCAGCGCTTTCCGACCTGCTCCACCAGACCCAGTCCATGCCCTCGGCTCCCGCTCAGATCCAGTGCGCTACCCGCCAGAGATATTCCGGCATGTGCTTCGGCATTTATCCACATGACGGCTCCGTCCGGGCTCGAGAACCACCAGTTCTCCCGACCTCCCGCACGCGTAGCGGTTCGGGTGTCCCCAGCCAGTACAACAGCTTGCCACCACTGTTCGCTGCCCCATTCCCGGACCCATGTTTGCAGCCGTTCGCTCAACTGCACCTGCAGTCTGGAAGCCCGGTCAGCGCCCTGCCAATGGATCCGCTTCATCCGTTCAACCGCCACGAGTGCTGTTATAGAGTTGCTCGATCATCTCGTTGCTCACCGTCATCACACGAGAGCTGGCCTGGTAACCACGCTGGATGATCAGCATGTCGGCGAACTCCTGAGTAAGGTCGATGTTCGACATCTCCAGGGTTCCCCCCATTACCTTGCCGAACCCACCACCAAGGGCATGGCCGAGCGACCGCCGTTGCGCATCAGCGTTGGAGATCATGCGACCACCGCTGAGGTCCAGCGTGCTTTCGCTAGCGAAGCTTGCCAGCGCCAACTGCTGACCTTCGCGTTTTTCGCGAGAACCGTAGGAAAACCGCAATACGCCCTTCTCATCGAATGAAACCTCGGTGATGCCCAACACTGAACGCCCGTCGGCCACGGTGCCGGCCACCGTATTGCTAAGACCAGCCAGGCTCGTCGTTCCCTGGAAGGTACCAGGGGTACCGAACGACAGTTCCACCGACTGACTGACACCATCGAACTGAAGCGACAAGGCAATGGAGCCGTACCCTGCTTCCAATGCTCCGGAAACACTGAAGCGCAGTTCACCACCTCCCACTTCGGCCCCCTTTTCATCGGTCACCTTGACCAGAAAGCTGTTCGGGGTCACATCCTTGTTGTTGGTGAACGTTACTTTTAATGCATGGCTCTTGCCGGCCGCATCGTAGATGGTGAGGCCTTCAACCTTGTGCGTGGCTTCGCCCGGAGCCAGATTTCCGCTGAAAGCTATTTTGGTCGACGGCTCAGCGGGCAGCGTGCGATAGGCTTCCAGCGAGATAGGCAGCAGATTCCCGGAGGCATCCAGGGCCATCACCTGGAACCGGCTGACGCTGTCGATGAGAATTCCGTCATCATCGAACATGAACTGGCCTGCCCGCGTGTAGTGCAATTGGCCTGAGCCGTCACGCAGGACGAAGAATCCAGTGCCGTCCACCGCCACGTCGGTGGGGTTTCCGGTCTGGCGCATGTCGCCCGCATTCGTGCGCAGCCCCTCCCCGGCAATGCGCGTACCGTGTTGGCGTCCCACGTTCTGGAAGAACGAATCGCGACCACGGAAACCCGGGGTGTTCATGTTCGCGACGTTATTGCTGACCGTATCCAGGCTGCGCGAGAAGCCGAACAGTCCGGAGAGACTGTTAAACAATGCTTGGAACATGGAGCGACTCCTATGGCTTGACCAGGCTTACCTGGGGTAGACGAACTCCGGTCAGGACGCCGGCAGCGGTATTGATGGTCAGCTCCGGCCCCGTATTGGTGAACTGCACGGCAGCGACGGTGCCGGCGATGTTGCCGCCCGTGACCTGCACGACATCCACGGCGCGACTCAGCAGCGCCAATGCCTGGCTGGACGATTCCATCGTCAACATGCCCTCCATGTTGATTCCAAGCTGGCGCGACTGTTCAAGATTGCTGAACTGTGCCAACTGGGCCAGGAACTCGCGGTTGTCCACCGGCTCCAGGGGATCCTGGAACTGCAGTTGCGACAGGAAGAGTTTGATGAAACCCTCCTGATCGATGGTGTTGCGCGCTTGCAAGCTGGCACTTCCGTTGTTCACCACAGTGCCAATTGAGTCGATGGCCATCAGCCTTCTCCCGGTTGGATAGACGGTCGTCGCCAGATCTCGCTGCCGTTGACCACGATGCGCCATACGGGCTTGGCAGGGCCGTAGAACGCGATGATGTCGTTGATGATCGAAGCCTGTGAAGCTCCGTCGCTACGGTAGTCGCGCAACCACACGGTGGCCTGGCCCTCGGCATTCTCGACACGACGCTGGATGCGCTCGAGCCATGCTCCCAGCACCGGGGCAGCTTCTTCCGTGGATATGGCAGCTGATCCGCGCTTCGCGCTCTCGATGCGGGCAGCGGTACCTGCCGCGATTGCCGCAGGTGCTGCTTGAGATTCGGTCGGTCCCAGCACCATAGTCCAAGGCGATGCAGCTGCAGATAAGCCGGGCGCAGCAGTTTCCGTCTTACCGACCGCATGCCCGCCCAAGCCAATCATGGGTTCCTGGACGCGCATGGCCTGACCGTATGCCATTTGCCCAAGCTGTGACATCGCAGCCTGGGCAACCAGTTGCCATGGGTACAGCACATCGCCCGGCAAGGCATCCGGATCTTCCAGCTGGCTGGCAGCCATGAACGCATCCGGTATCGCCGGGGAAGTCCAGAGTTCCTCCTCTCCGATCGACAGCTCGGGCCCCGGCAACAGCTCTGCGACATTCGGTGTCGCCGTAGCTTCCTCGACCGCGGGATATACGAAGGCAATCACCGGCGACTCCGCAGCGTCTGGCAGCAACATCTTCCCGAAATCCCCAACACCTTTGGCCATGGGGGTTTCACCAGTCGCCTTCATCGATGGAGCGATGGCAGCAGGATCAGGAATCTGCATTCAACCTCCTTGATAACCACATATCAGCCACCTCGTCCGCCATCTTTCGTTCAAATACCCGGCCTGCCTCATGCATGCACCGATCACTGCGTCGCTGCGCGACCTCAAGGCCACGAGTGGCTTGCAGCAGCCGTGCCGCTTGTGCCGAGTGCTCGGCGTTGGCATCGCGTGCTAAAGCATCGGCAGACTCCGCCTCCACAAGTAGATTCCCTTCCGCCAGCAGCGCCTGCTCGTAAAGACCAAGCCAACCGTTCGACTCCCGTTCCAAGCCGGATTTCCATTCGGTCACCGAGCTCAGCCGGGTGTTGGCCTGGCACAGTTCAATCTCGGCATCACGCACCGCTCCAGCAGTTTTCTCAAGCGCCAGCTCTTCACATTGCTCGGACATCCTGCGCATGCGGACCAGCGAGTCGATTTTGGATTGCCTGCGCTTATGCATTGCTCATACCTGTACCGATGGCGGCGGCCAGCTGGCGCAGCACCGTGGCACGTGGCATCGCCATCCCAGGCGGTTGTCGCAGCAGGCCGGACAGTTCCGTATGCGCCTGGATGGCGGCATCAAGCGAAGCGTTGCTTCCCTTCTGGTATGCACCAAGCTCGATCATGTCGCGAGCTCCGTCGTACTGTGCGAGTATGCGGCGCACCTCCATCGCACATGCCAGTTCGCCCGGCGATGCAAGTGCGTTCAGCAGGCGACTCGCGCTCTGCAGAATGTCGATGGCGGGCAGATGGCCGCGCTGCGCCAATTCGCGACTCAGCACGATATGGCCGTCAAGGACGGCTCGCATATGGTCGGCAATCGGTTCATTCATGTCGTCGCCTTCCACCAGCACGCTGTAGACGGCTGTGATTTCTCCCTTGCCGTGCCGTCCACAACGCTCAGCGATGCGAGGTAGCCAACTGAATACCGAAGGGGTATAGCCTCGGAGCGTCGGCGGCTCGCCAATAGCCAAGCCGATCTCGCGCTGCGCCATCGCAAAGCGGGTAATCGAATCGACCACCAGCAGCACGGACTTTCCCTGGTCACGGAAGTACTCGGCCACCGCGTGCGAGGCGTGCACTGCATGCGTCCTCACCAATGCGGGCTGGTCTGCCGTGGCGGCCATGACCACCGCCCGCCGCAGCCCATCTTCTCCCAACGAATCCCTGATGAAATCTCCTACTTCGCGCCCACGTTCCCCCACCAGGCACAGCACGATGGCATCAGCCTGGACATGGCGCGCCAACATGCCCAGCAAGGTACTTTTGCCGACACCACTGCCGGCAAACACCCCCACGCGCTGGCCACGGCCAAGCGTCAACAGGGAATCTATGGCCGCCACGCCAGTTTCAAGCACCTTGTCGATTCCCTGCCGATGTATCGGATTGATTGGGGAAGCGTGCAACGGGTATCTGGTTGGCAGTACAAGGGCACCCTTGCCATCGAGCGGCCGGCTGAACGCGTCTACCACGCGTCCCAGCATGGCGTCCCCTACCGGCACATCGAGTGGCCGGCCTGTGGCGCGGATCAGGCTACGACCTGAGATACCGCTCAAATCCCCATACGGCATCAGCAATATGTGTTCCTTGCCGAAGCCGACCACTTCAGCTGGCACGACGGGACGTCCATCTCCGGGCAGGATTTCGCATAGCTCACCGATGTCCGCATCTGGTCCTTGCGCCTCGATCACCAGGCCATTGAAGGCCACCACCTGGCCCTGTCGTCGATAGACACCGGCGCGCGCAATGGCGGACTGGAGATGGGCCTGCAGGCTCATGCGCTTCCCTTCACTGCGCGATGCTCCGAGAGTCCGGTCAGTAGTGCTGTACGCAGCATGTCCATGCGTACGTCCAGGCCGGTGTCATAGCTGCCCAATCGGGTCCGCAGGCGGCATTGTCCAGGCAGCAAGCGACTGTCCACTTCGACGGACAATTCGTCGATATCTTCCAGCATCTTCGCGTCCTGCCTGGATACCAGAACGGTCTCCACCCCGGCGTCCACTTCCAGCATTGCATGGCGGACCAACGCAGGAATCAGCGCACCAGCGGCATAACTTTCTCCCATCAATCGGGCCACGGCGCTATAGGTGAGTTCCACCGCAAGCTCTTCTGCCTTTGCGACCTCTGTCCTGATCTGTTCCCCGAGGGCTCCGACCAGCTCATCGAATGCTTTGCGGGCCTGTTCGTATTGCGCTCGAACCCGATTCAGTTCGCTCTCGCGCTCCTGGTGCCATGTCATTGATTGCTTGCGTGCAGCTTCCTGCGCTTGCGCCATGCCCTGGGCGTATCCCTCCTGGAAGCCCCGATCCATCATGGTCTTGTACTCAGCATCGCGCCGTGCGGCTTCCTCCGCGCCAGTGTCCCGCGCAGCCTCCGCACCTGCAGGTGACGTGCAGGTCGCCCATAGCGGCGCGGCAGCAACGGTGCTGGCATCAACGCGGCGCATGCTCGCCTCCACCATCCCGCAGTTCGCGCAGCATGGCCTGAGCAGCTGCACGGGTAGCTTCACGCAGTTGCGGCGGCATGGGTTTGCGGGCCGCAAGTGCCTCACGTACTTCAAGCTGGCGAGCTACCGGGATAACCGCCAGCCGGAAGTCATCGCTCCGAGTACCCTCGGCATGCAGTACACAGGCGAACGCGGCGGGCTCCAGGTAATCGATCAGAACCATCACGTCATCACAGGCGGTGTCCTGTGTGGTTGCCTCGACAGGAACCGGTGTCTCAAGTACCCGCAAGGCCATGGCACGGTGGTTCCACCCACGCCGTTTCACTTCAGTGATTGCATGCGACAACTGATCTCGCATGGCGGCATCCAGCCCTGTCAGCAGGCCGGTACGCGTCTGCGGATGCATGGCTGCCAGCACGATGGCTGCACGACGGACAATCTCGGCATCCATCAATGCGTCCCATTCTTCAGCCAGGCCTGCACCTGCAGCGCCGCTCGCTCGCTCTCGTCCTTGGTCAATAGCAATGGACCGGCCCTGCGGCGCCACATTATCGACATCACCGCCGCGATTACGCCCAGCAGGAATCCCAAAAGCGCCCAGATGGGACCACTCCGTGCTGGCCACAAAGACATGACACCGGCCTTCGCAGGCATCGCCCTTGCCTCGACGGAAGGCGCTACCGCGGCCGGCGTCGAGGGCAACTCGGCTGCATTGCCCATCTCGATGCTGTCCCCCCGCGAGGTGTCCAGGCCTGCTGCCACCGATACTAGGCGTACAAGGCGTTCGCGCTCAGCAGCTGCAACACCGCTCGGCAGGACCACCGCAACCGAAATGCGTTCAATCGCACCTACTGCGCGCGTTACTTCTTCGCGCTCGGTTCCATGCGCATACTCGATCTGCTCATTGATCAACGCCGCTTCACCAGCACCCTCGACGGGCCGCCCTCCGCTGTTGCTGCGCCGTACGACTATGCCCTGCGCCGTACCCGACAGTGCCACCGGCCTCTCAAGCGTTCTATGGACCTTGTCGAAGTTCAGACGCACGTCAACCGACACGGAAGCACGCTGCCCGTGCAGAGCTTCGGAAAGCAACTGCTCGACCCGAGCCTGGATGCGCGCGGACATGTCCGACGCCGCATCGGCGCCCTCGCCCTCGCCCGTCGACCCGGCATCCGCCTGGCCACCGCCAGCAAGCTGGAGGCCTGCCGGGCCAACCACTACCACGGCGGCCGGCGACAATCCTTCCACCGCCGACGCGACTAGGTTGCGGATACCGGCCACCTGGCGCCTGGCCAGACTTGTTCCGGGTTGCAGGGTAAGTGCCACGGAGGCCTTGGAACTGGCATCTTCGCCAAGAAACGAGCCTGCACGCCGGATGGACAGGTGCACGCGCACGTTCTGCACGCCTGAAATGCTGGCGACGGTTCTTTCCAGCTCGCCCTGCAGCGCACGCTGATAGTTGATGCGCTGCGCAAATTCGGTGACCCCGAACTCGTTGTCGTCGAACAATTCATAGCCGACATGCCCGCCCTTGGGGATGCCAGCGGATACCAGCCGCATGCGCGTATCAAGCATCTGCGCGCTATCGACCATGATGCCTGTACCGTTATCCGAGAGGCTGTAAGGAACCTTCCATTCCCCCAAAGTCGATGCGATCTCGGCGGCATCGGCCTCGGAAAGATTGCCGAACAGCAACTCCTGCCTTGACGAGAAGACCAGCCAAAGCGCCAGCACCGTCGCCAGCATGATCACCGCCACGCCGATCCCCAGGCCAATACGGGCGCTACGGCGCATCGCCATGAACATGCTCTTGATAGAGTTCAATGTGGACATGATTAGAGCTGCATCCGTGACAGTTCCTGGTACGCCTCGACGACACGATTACGGACCTCCGCCAGCAGCATCAAGCGCATCCGTGCCTGCTCGAGCGAAATCATCACGTCATGGGTGGCGATCTCCTGGCCCGCAGCTACCGCGCGCACAGTCTGATCGGCTCCTTTCAGTGCCCCATCAACCCCCTCAAGGCCAAGTCCCACCACGGCGGAGAAGTCCGCATGCGCAATCCTGGCCGATGCCTGTGTTTCTGCCACGCCTGCACTGGTGCCCAGCGCTCCGATCGCTTCGATGCTCATCACTTTGCCCCGATCTCCATGGCTTTCAACTCCATGCCACGTAATGTGTTGAACGACCTGACATTCGCCTCGTAGCCGCGACTGGCGGCAAGCAGAGTCGTCATCTCCTGCACCATATCCACGGCGGGGTAATGCACCTTGCCCTCGGCATCAGCCATCGGATGGCCAGGGTCCAGGACCGAGCGCGTCGCGGTCGGATGCGGCTGTCCAGGCGAACCAAGCACGTTGGAGAACGTTGCGCCCCCCGTTCCCAGGGAACGCGGATCGATGGGTTGGTTGGCCAGAGCGACGTTGCGGCTGGCTGCGTCCATGCGTGTCCGTTCGTTCTGCATACCTGTCCTGCTGGCCTCCAGGATCGCGTCAATGCTCATGCGCCGCTCCTCCCGGTGATCGCCAGCCGCATCAGGCCGAAATGGCGTCCCAACGACTCGCTGAGCACCTGATACTGCAAGCCGGCAGCCACGGAATCAGCCACCAGCTCGTCCAGTCCAGGCCGGTCAGAGCCGGCATGCTCGCTTATCAGGGACGATCCCGAATCACGCACGGCGGCCAATGCCTGCTGGCCGGCGGCCTTGTCTGGCCCGGCAGCCAAGGTCAACGCGGATGCTGCGCCGCTCTGGTCAAGCACGAAGAACGACGCTCCCGCCACAGAAGCATTGACGATGTTCCATCCTGCGACCTCCGCACGCGTCCGACTCATATCCAGTGCCGTCCGGACGGCGTCGACTGTCAGATCACCCGACATAGCTCCCCCTTATTGAATAAGCAGCTCGCCATCCAGCGCGCCAGCTGCCTTGATTGATTGAAGTACCGCGATAACGTCGCGTGTCGTCAACTTGATAGTCCGCAATGCGGATACCAGTTCAGCCACGGTCGTGCCCTCGGCCACCGACACCACAGGAGCCACACCTTCCTGCACATCGATGCGACTTTCCGGCACTACGACGCTGCGAACGTCGTTGCCGGGCCGTACAAAAAATCCTTCTGGCTGCGAAACGCTGTAGCGGGTATTGATCTCGACCCGTAGATCCCCGTGAGTAATGCTCACGCTCCCGATGCGGATACCGCCGCCCGCGACGATGGTTCCAGTGCGCTCGTTCACAACCACCCGCGAACGGCGCTCGCGGGCAAGGCGGATGTTCTCTATCTGGGCAATGCGCGCGACCAGGCCCGGATCCTGTGCGTCGAATTTCACTGTCACCTTGCCTGCGTGCTCGGCAGTGGTTTCGGCATCCGGGAGCGCTTCCTGGATGGCCTGCGACATGCGCTGGGCCAGGGTGAAGTCCGGCTCGTTGAGAAGAATGCTCAGCGACTGCCCGTCGCCCACCACTCCCAAGGGCGAGCTACGTTCGACGGTAGCTCCGGCCGGAACCCAGCCGACGGTCGGATGGTTCTTCTGCACGGACGCGGTGATGGCCTCGAACTGATAGCCACCCACCGAAACCGCCCCTTGCGCGATCGCATAGACCTGCCCATCCGGACCGCTGAGCGGCACCAGCATCAAGGTACCGCCCACCAGGCTGCGAGCATCGCCGGACGAGGCGACCTGCACGTCCAGTTGCTGGCCCGGCTCGGCGAACGCGGGCAGCTTCGCTGTCACCAGAACAGCCGCCACGTTGCGGCTGGACAGGTCGCCGAGGTCGACGTTGACGCCGAAGTTGCGCAGCGTGTTGGATACCGACTGCAGCGTTGCCCGGTTGCGGGTCGAATCGCCGGAGCCGGACAGGCCGAATACGAGCCCATAGCCGGTCAGCGGGTTGTCGCGTACGCCGGCGATGCGGGCGATATCCTTGACCCGGACTTCGCTGGCTTCGTTGGCGTGCGATAAGCCAGGCAACAATGCCGCCAGCAGAAGAAGGAACGTCCTCACAGCAACCTCAGCCATTTCAGTGCGCGATAGACAATGCTGGTGCGCTGGGACTCGCTCACGACGCCGGAACCGCTGAACTCAACGCGCGCGTTGGCGATTCGATGCGACCACAGGCTGTTGTCGGCCCGTATGTCTTCGGGGCGGACCAGCCCGCTGAGCGTGATCCGCTGGTCCTCGCCGTTGATAATCAGGGACTGCGCTCCCTCCACCGCCAGCGTGCCGTCCTGCAGCACCTCCAGCACGCGCACGGACAGTTGCGTGCGCAGTTCGCCGGCACGCGAGGTCTCGGCTCCGCCGGCACTGGCTCCCGCCAAGCTGCCCGCGGCGCTGCCCTGGTATCCGGAGGTGGATGCGGAGGCGCCAAGGCGCAGATCGGATCTCGCGTCGGTATTGGCACTGGATCGTGCCCGTGCGGCCTCCAGCACATTGACCGTCAGAATGTCGCCGACACGATAGGCACGCCGGTCGGCGGCAATGCCGCGATAGGTCTCGGGATTGATCAGGCTTTCCTGCGCGTGGCAGTTCCCCGCCCCGCCGGCCAGGGAGGCGCCCAGCAACGCCGCGATGAGCAACTCAGTTTTCAATCGTCACCTCGTTGTGGCCCGTCACCGCTGCCCTGATCCATTGCGTAGCCCCCTGCGGCAGCACCCTCACCACTTCGCCCACGACGCCGTCATCCCGGGCCAGTGCGATGGTACTCAGGGCGAGCCCCGCCCGGCGTACCTGCAGCGCGACCCGGGTATTACGGGCAACGGCCGGCATCGGCCCAAGGTCGCGCGCCAATACGGGCTGGCCTGCGCGCACATCGCGCAGCAGACGGTAGCCTCGTGGTACCGGTGCAGCGGCATCCGCCGCGACGACCTCATCGCCACCTTCAGCGGCGATATCGACGCGCCGGGTGGCAGTCTGCAGATCGTCGCCGGCTTCCCCGCTGCGGTAATCGCGTACATAGACATGCGCGTCGCGCCAAGCCCGCATGGTGAACCACACCATGCGTGTCTGTGCGATTGCGCCATCGACCCGGAGGGTCACCGGCACCCCGGCCCTGCTGCGCGGCCAGGCGCCATCTACGTCGCCCGCCTCGATGCTGAGCTCTCCGTCCGCGACGACCGCCGAAGCCATCGGCGTACCGGACGGAATGAACTGCCACTCCGCGGGAATGCCCTCGGCCCGCATCCGCAGGCGCGCCTGCGCGACCTCGATCAGACGTCCGGCAGGCACGTGCGTCGCCGCCGCCGACAGCGTTGGCAGCAGCGCGAGCAGCATCAGCCATGCATTCCGCATGAGGCGCATCAGCGGCGCAGGTTGTTGATGGTTTCAAGCACCTGGTCGGATGCCTGGAGTACGCGTGCGTTGAGCTGATAGGCACGTTGCGCGAGCACAAGCCCCGTCATTTCGTCGATCATGTCGACGTTTGCGGCTTCCAGGTAGTGCTGCTGGAGCCGGCCGCTCCCCCCTTCGCCGGCGATGGCCATCACCGCTCCACCGCTGCGGGAACCAGCCCGGTACAGATTGTCACCCGTCGATTCAAGTCCTTCCGTGGTGGTGAAGAGCGCCAGCTCGACGTTGCCGAGCACGGTGCGCTCCTCGCCTCCCTCAAGCAATGCGCTCAGTTCGCCGGCCGCGGAAACGAGGATGTCGCTCGCGCCCTGCGGCACCTGCAGCCCAGCGCTCAGGCGCATTCCATTGACGGCGGCAAGATATCCCTGGTCGTCCAGGTGGAACCGGCCGGAACGGGTGTAGAAGCGGTTGCCATTGGCGTCCTCGAGCTCGAAGAAGCCATTGCCATCGATGGCCAGATCCAGCGGTCCGCGCGTTGGTTGCATGGCGCCGCTGGCGAACTCCTGCGACACCGATGCCACCCGGGTGCCGCCCCCATGGGAGACCCCCGACAGCTGTGCGTCGCCCGACATCGGCGAGGAAGCGACCTCGGCGAAGTTGACGCGGCCACGCTTGAAGCCCGGCGTCTGCATGTTGGCCACGTTGTTGGAGATGACGTCGATCTGCTCCTGCTGGCTGCGCAGACCGGTGGACGAGATATAGAGTGCGTCGATCATGGTCAAACGTCCTTAGTTGTCGCCGATTCGGTTGATACCTACGTCCAGCGTGCGGTCGTAGATGGACACCACGCGCTGGACGGACTCCGCGTGTCGGGTCAGTTCGATCAATTGCAATGTCTGCGCAGCCGCATCCACGTTGGATTGCTCGGTGGCGCCTTGCTGTACCCGGCCAGACCAGTTCATCAGCTCACCGTCATAGCGATAGCCGCCCTCGACGGCCTGCAGCCGACCGGGGTCGGCGGCCACGACCGTCAGTTGTGCCAGGCGCTGGTCGCCTGACCACACCACGCCCTGCTCGTCCACCCGGACCCCACCGTCAGGCAGAAGCAAAGCCCCGCCATCTGTCACTACCCGATCTCCGCCGCGGGTCGCCAGATACCCCTCGGTGTCACGCACGAAGCTGCCGGCCCGGGTCAACAGGGGCTGACCACCACGATCGACCACGAAGAACCCATCTCCACGCAAGGCCAGGTCCAACGATCGCCCGGTTGATCTGAGCGGCCCATCACCCAGTACGACCTGGCGCGACAACCCCACGCTGGCGCCAAAATCCGCAACCGCACGCACGCCCTGATAACCCGGTGTATTGATGTTGGCTACGTTGTGGCTGACTGCATTGATTCCCTGGATGTCCGCGTTCAGGGCGCGGGCCAAGGCCTGGATCGTGTCGCTCATCGCGTATTCCTCAACTGGAGGCCCCAACAGCAGCGAACGAGCGCACCACCGTATTGGACGGAACTTCGTTCAGGCCGACCACCGCCACATGCGGCAGCGACCGCTGGACCAAGCCGCGCAGCGGCCGCCGCAGCGCGGCCGGGCACAGCAGGACAGGATTGAGGCTGCGTCCCATCATGGCCTCGGACTGGCGTGCCAGTTGCTTGATGAAGGCATCCAACTGGCCGATATCGGAGAACAACGCGCCACGTCCCTCGGCGTTGCGCTGGGCGCCCATCAGCGTCCGCTCCACCTCTGGCGCCAGGGTCAGGACGTTCAGGTCACCCTTGGGGTCGTTGAAGCGCTGGCAGATCCCCGGCCCCAGGCGTTCGCGCGCCTTCTCGGCCAGTTCTTCCGGTGCCTTGACCGACCGTCCCGCGTCCACCAGTACTTCGACGATGGCCTCGAGGTTGCGTACGCTTACTTGTTCGCGCAGCAGCAACTGCAGCGTCTTCTGGACGTCGGAATAGCTCAGGACATTGGGCACCAGTTCCTCCACCATCGGCCCGCAACGTTCCTTCAGGCGCAGCAGCATGCGTTCGGTCTCGGCACGGGTCAGCAGCTCCGGTGCCTGCCGCTTGATCACCTCATTCAGATGCGTGATCAGTACGGTATCCGGCTCCACGAGCGTGTAGCCCGCGCCGCGTGCTTGCGGCCGTAGCGCAGGGTCGATCCACTGCGCGGGCAGGCCATAGGCGGGGTCGCGCGTATCCACGCCCTCCAGCTGCGCACGCGTGCCTCCTGGATTGATCGCCAGGATCCGATCCGGAATCAGATTGCCCCGTCCGGCCCGGTAGCCATGTATCCATAGCTCGTAGTCATGCGGCCCAAGCTCGGATCGGATGCAGGTCTGGATCCGCGGCACGATGAAACCAAGGTCGGCAGCGACCTGGGTACGCATATGGTCGATACGCTCTTGCAAGTCTCCCAGCGGGCCGAGCAGCAACTGATGCACCGCGCCGCCCATGCGGATCTCGATAGGTTCTATCCGCAATGCCTGCTGCAAGGCATCCTGTGGTGACCCAGCCGCGGGCCCCCTCTCTTCCTCCATGGGGGCGTCGCCATCAGCTTCCTGCGTAGTCGCCTGTCGGAACGCATACCATGCCAGCGCCAATACCCCGCCCAGAACGATGAGTACCGGGAGCTTCGGGAAGTCCGGAAGTACCAGGATCACCAGCAATGCGAATGCCACCACCAGCAGTGCGCGCGGACTTGAAAGAATCTGTCGCGGGATCTCGGTACCAAGCCTGGCGTCGGCTGCCGCACGGGTGATGATGATGCCCGTTGCGACCGCGATCACCAGCGACGGAATCTGGGTGACGATGCCATCGCCCACCGTGAGCAGGGTGAAGCGCTGCACCGCCTCGGTCCATGGCATGCCCATCTGGGCGATGCCGATGGCCAGGCCGCCGACGATATTGATCAGGATGATGACAATGCCGGCAATGGCGTCGCCCTTGACGAACTTCGTGGCGCCGTCCATCGCACCATAGAAGTTGGCCTCCTTCTCGATCATCGCGCGTCGGCGTCGGGCTTCATGCTCATCGATCAGCCCCATGTTCATGTCGGCATCGATGCTCATCTGCTTGCCGGGCATGCTATCCAGCGTGAAGCGCGCGGCAACCTCGGCCACGCGCTGCGCACCGTTGGTCACCACCACGTACTGCACCACGACCAGGATCAGGAACACCACGATGCCCACTACATAGTTCCCGCCGATCACGAACGAGCCGATGGCGCCGATCACCCTGCCCGCATCCGCTCCTTCCAGGATCAACCGGGTCGCCGAGACATTGAGCGCCAGCCGGAACATCGTCGCGATCAACAACAATGTCGGGAAGGTGGAGAAGTTCAGCGGCGACTCGGTGAAGAATGTCACCAGCAGGATCAACAGTGCCAGACTGATGTTGATCACCAGCAGGAAGTCCAGCAGCGGCGAAGGCACCGGCACGAACAACGCCATCAGGATGCCGACGATCAGCATGACAAGCGCCAGGTCGCGCTTGCCTGACCACAACATGGACAGCATCGACCTCATGCGACGTCCTTCATCGCATAGAGGCGGCGATAGATCGGACCAAGCTGTCCATAAAGGGATTCGGGCACCGGCGCATCGATCTCGCACAACCGATACAGCGCACGCGCCAGCGGCGGCGCCGGAATCACCACCACCCCCTTGCGCATGGCGATATCACGCACCCGTGCTGCCAGAAAGCCGCGGCCCTTGGCCAGAACGATGGGGGCACGCATGGTCCTGGGGCGGTACTGGAGTGCCACCGCATAGTGGGTGGGATTGGTCAACACCACGTCCGCATCGCCGATGCGCTGGATGGCCCGGGTCTTCTTGAGCATCTCGCGGATGCTGCGCTTCTGCCGCGCCTTGACCTCGGGGTCGCCGTCACGCTGCTTGTTCTCGTCCTTCAGCTCCCGACGACTCATGCGCAGCTGGCTCAAATGGTTACGGCGCACGAACAGGAAATCGGCCACAGCAACCAGCGCCGATATGGCGATCACATACAGCGACACCTTCCAGACCGTGCCCAGCAGCAGCTCCGGCAAGCGGGATGAAGGAGTTCCGACGACACGTTGGACGAATTCCGGCGCAACACCGACCGCCATCCAGCACAGGGCAGCCAGCAGGCCGAGCTTGGCCAGCAATTTGCCAAGCTCCCATAGGCCCCGCATCGAGAAGACGCGTTTGATCGCGTTGCCCGGGTGCATGCGTTTGAAATCGGGCTTGACCGGGTGCGCCGAGAAGATGGGACCGGTCTGCAGGACATTGGCCGCGATGGCCACCACCACCATCGCCAGCACCAGGGGGATCAGCTGCGGGCCAAGCCTGCCGAGCAACTGTCCCAACCATGCGGCGAAGCCGGACCCCATGTGCGGCCGCGCACCCGCCATCGCGATCATCTGGCGCATCTGCCAGGCCATCGATTCCGCCACTCCCGAAGCGAGCGCCGCGAACGTCAACACGAACACCAGCAGGCTCGACACGCCAACCAGATCCGTGCTCTTGGCTACCTGCCCCTGCCGCCGCGCCTGCTCCAGCCTGTGCTGGGTCGGCTTCTCGGTCTTGTCCTGGTCGCCCTGCGCCATCAGGGCCCTCCCAGTACGGAAGGAACCTGTTCGGTCGCCTGGATGAAAAGCCGCCCCATCAACGCCGGGAGATGGGGCAACGTCAGCGCCAGCATTCCCATGGCAACAGCGATCTTTACCGGCAACGCCAGAAAGTACATGTTGGCCTGGGGCATGGACCGCGACGCATAGCCCACGCCCAGATCCACGCAGAACAAGCCGATGACGACCGGCGCCACCAGCATCAGCCCGGCGATGAAGCTCGTACCGAGCATCCTGAGGAATGCATCGGCACCCAGTCGTACTCCTCCTCCGCCGAGCGGGAGCCACTGGAGGCTGGCCGCCATGGTGCGGAACAAAAGCAGATGCAGATCAAGCACGAAGAACAGCACTGTCATCGCCAGCATGAGCGCGTGGCCCAGCAATGATTCCGCTCCGGTATCTGCGGATGGATTGAACAGGGTGGCTGCCCCCAGGCCAGCCTGCATGTCCACCAGCCAGCCCGCTCCATGCAGCGCGGCCTTCGGCAACAAGAAGGCCAGGCCGAAAACAGCTCCCAGCATGAGTTCCCCCAGTACCGCCAACAGCAGCCGTCCGGTGCCGCCCTCGAAGGCGATCTGTCCCGGCAGTGCAAGCACGGCCAACCAGGCCAATGCCAGCATGACGACGATACGTATCGTCATCGGCGCCCATGCCAATGGCGAGAATGCCGGAAGTACTGTCACCGGCAGGTAGCGCAGGCTCGCCAGCGCAAACAGGATCAGGAAGGATTGAATCGCCTCCATCGGCTCAAAGCCCCCCGGCGAAGGAGAACAGGCGTTTGGCCAGTTCCACGGTGGTGGCGATCATCCAGCCTCCCAGCAACAAGCAGATCGCTCCCACGGCAATCAGCTTCGGGATGAAGGTGAGGGTCATCTCCTGCACCTGGGTGGCGACCTGCACCACCGAAATGACCAGACCGATCAGCAGCGTCGCCACCAGTATCGGCGCCGACACCTTGGCCGCGGCAATGAGCGTGTCAGCCAGCAGCTGCATCGCGATATCAGCATCCATGTGAGAGCGCTTCAGCGTGACGACGAGCGTACTGTGATGAGAGACCTCAACCGCTGCGCCAGCAGCATCGGGTCCTGCTCATCGATGCCCGGCAATAGGCCGCGCATCATCAGCTCCCCGAACAATGCAGTGGATTCGGCTTCCCTGCGATTGTCCTGCAGCCATAGTGTTTTTGCGTACCGGCCACTGACAGCGCCTGGATCCAGCTTCAGCGCACGTGTCATACTCGCTTCACCTTCCGCGGTACGGCCCGTCAGCAATGCAACGATCGCGATGCCGCCATGTGATTCGGCGAAATTCCGATCGAGCGCAAGCGCACTGCGATAGCTGGCTTCCGCCGCCACGACATCACCGCACAACAGTTGCGTCCACGCCAAGGCATGCCAGGTCCCGATATGGTCGGGCATGCAGGCAACGGCCCGTGCCAGCGTCTGCCCGGCGTGCTGCAACTCGTTCTGCAGCATCTGTACCTGTCCCAGCCCTGACAGCGCCCGCCCGGAATTTGGAAAACGCGCCAGCGCACGGCTGAAGTACTCGCCGGCGGGAACTGACTGGCGGTTGGTCAGAGCCAGCGATCCGGCGGTGATCAAGGCTTCGTGCTGGTCCGGGTCGATTGCCAGGCAGGCGCTGGACAGTGCCTGCGCACCTGCATCATCGCCCGTATCCAGAAGGCCGAGCGCCCTCAGGCCGAGCGCAGTCGGGTGCGCAGGGATCACCTCAAGCACCTTTCCAAGCCACTGATCGGCCAAAGCCATGTTTCCCGCCAATAGTTCGATGCGGGCATGGACGATATGCACCACCGGCTCGTTCGGGTGCCTGGCATCAACATCGAAGAGCACCGCCCGGGCTTCATCCAGGCGTCCTTGGCACAGCAGCGCGAACGCCAGATCGTGGCCTATGGCCAAACCATCATGGCCACTTTCCCGCAATCGCACCAGGCGCTCTCCGGCCGCGGCGTAGCCGCCTGCAGCCAGGTCCAACTGTGCCAGGAGAAATTGGATTCTCGGACTCGATTGCGAGGATGCAGGGAGTCCGTGCAACACGCGCACTGCCTCTGAATGATCGCCCCCGCGCAGATACAACTCTGCCAGGTCCGCGGCCAATTCGATATTCGATGGGTCTACCGCCAGGTACTGCGTCAATCGATCTATCGACAACATGGCACTTCCATGAGCGCCGCTCACGCTGATGCGCGGCAGCCAGGCAACAACCCATGATCCCCATCGAACCACGCCTCTTGGGATGCCTGCGCACCATGGGTGCGTCTGCAATCCTTTGCGTAACCCGCTGTGTATCCCCTTCGAAAATTTAAACCAAGCAATGGCCTGGCTGTCAATAGCGACGATCGTTACTTGAGCGACGCCAACAGAGCGACGAACTCCGTATCACCGTTCTCGCCACGCGCAGCCAACGCCTCCTCCACCCCCTCCATGAGCGGCCGCCACTCGGGATGTTCCCGCAGCTCCGGACCAAACTCCCACAGCAACACGGCGCGGATGAAACGCGTGCGTGCCTGCCGCACGGCTACCGGATCCTCGACATCCACTTCACGTGCAAGCTCAGTCAATTGCCTGCGCAGTACCGCCATGGCCGGAGCTCCACGGCCAGTTGTCTCACCCTTGCTCACGGAATCGCTCTTGGCCGCCGTAGCGACCATTCCGGTTCTGGAGGTGACGTCCCGCCGGATCGCGGATATCAGCGCGGCCGTCGAAGTCAGGCGATTGATATCCACAGGGGTACCGTCAGTTGTAACGGCTGTAGTTTGACAACAGCATAGGGGCCACGGTCAAGCTGGCCACGCCATCGCTCTGCCGCTCTTCCGGCAGGGCCGTGACCCCGATCCCGTCGGCCAACTGCTGCATGTCCTGCGCCAATGCTGGAATCTTCTGGGGCAACGCCAGCCCTTGCCCCAGTGAAGCCAAGGCTTCGGCCTGCCGCTCCTCCGCCAGAGCACACAATCCCTCGGCATAGCAGGCAATGGCCGGATCATCAGAGCGGACCAGGCGAAACTCGTGCGCTGCCGCCATGCCATCCCCCTTCACCAGCATCAACTGCCCCAGCTGGAACCGCGCCATCGTGAACTCTGGTGCCAACTCCACGGCCCGCCTGAAACCCTGTTCAGCACGTTCCAGTAGACCGGTCTGGGCATGCTGTGCCGCGAGCAGATAGTGCGCCAGCGGGTTCCCTGGGCTGCGACCGGCCAACACTTTCAACAGCACCATCGCATCGGCATCACGCGCGCCGTTGATCGCTTCAAGCGACAGGTGCAGCAATTCATCATCATCCAGCGCTTCATATTCCATCGTACTCATCCCAACGAGGTATCACCCGCAACACTGCAGGCCCTTCAACATGAAATCCCCTGAAGCTGGCCGCAGTTTAGCCCAGACATTCGTGACCAGCTGACGGTGGCACGCCCAGCATGAGGGGACACGCACAGATCGCAGAACCAATGACTGATCCGATCTTGCTGGAGCTCGGGCAGAGCAATCATCAACCGAACGTTCCAGCGATATCCTCCGACATGTACAACTGTATTTCGGCCTGAACGAATGGATATCGAGGGATGCCATGGAGTTGATGCTTGTCGTGCTCGCACTATGGCTGGTGTGGGGGCCTAGTCGCTTGCCGGCGTGGAGAAAAGTGAAGCCGTCGTGGCCTGTGCGGCACTTCATCCCACCATCCAGCGGACCTGTCCGCAGCCAGCGCAAGCCACCTTGGGTATGGCGCGAGCTGATCCGCTTGAAGGCGCTGTCCCCCAGCCTTGGCTGCCGCACGTTGGCCGACTGTTTCAACCGTCAGTTCGGTGAACGCAGGGAAAGCGTGGGAAAGAGCTTCGTGGCACACGTGCTGCGCCAGTCGCGGGCCGATGTCATGCGGTTACGGCGGTCCCTTAAGCACCGTGTACCGAGGGCAATGCCCCGTAACCGGATATGGGCGATGGACTTGACCGGAAAGAGCGATGTTTCTGGTAATCGGCACATGATGCTGGGACTGCTCGATCATGGCGGCCGGGCGTGCCTGCGGCTGACGGCATTCCCGGACAAACGCAGCCTGACCCTCCTTTTGGAATTGCTTGCCGCCTTTCGTCAATTCGGCGTTCCACGCAGCATCCGTGTGGATAACGAAGCCTATTTCAAATCACGGACGATGAAGGCGGCCCTGAGACTGCTGGGCGTCCACCTGCAAACCACGGCGCTGCGTTGCCCCTGGCAGAACGGACGTATCGAGCGATTCTTCGGTACGCTCAAGCAGCAACTGGACCGCATCGTCCTTGCCAACGGTGACGACCTGCGCATCAAACTGGTGGAATTCCGGGCCTGGTACAACCACGCCCGCCCCCATCAGCATCTGGACGGCCGCACTCCCGCCGAAGCGTGGAGTGGCACCCCGAAATCCACGCGCCCACCATGGTTCGTAAGCGTGTGGGAAGGTCAGATCACTGGCTGGCACTTCCCACCCCGATGGGAAGCCAGTGCACGTCCAATGCTGACTACCGGACAGCTGGTGCTGTCCATGGGTAGAACACGCGACTAGCAGAGAACCGCTCAAACCCGCCGGTAACCGTAGAAGAAAGAGCGATGAAAATGAGAAATTGAGCTGCGCAGCACTCACAACACCCCGTCGAATGGCAAGAAACACAACATCGGCCGGGTAAAAACTGCTCGTGGACAGCGTGGACGGGACACCCCGCACCGCCGTTTGCAACATCACTGCCCGATTGTTACCGGGCAGTGATGACTGGACTTCGTTAGTCCGCCAAAGTCTGCCGCATGAGCGCTTCAACACTTCGTAGCCAAGCGGCAGCCGAGTCGTACCCCTCCGAAGCCGGGACGAAGTAGCAACCCATGCCATCGATGATGCGAACGACCTCATCCTCGCTCTCAGTCAGTAGGAGTGCGATCTCTTGCATTGCTAGAGACACCTCCTGTCTCGGCCACTCAGACAAATAGATTTGCGCGATCTCCATGCTGGAGTCGGCATCACTCGTCCAGTCTTGGTGAAAGTAAGTCGCCAAGAATTCCGCTAGGTTTGCGTAGCTAGATGTCATTGTTCAGGGAACCCCGTGTGAATTCTGTAACCCATTGGCATCGTCGGATCGCGGCGCAGCACTAGCTTCAGGCTAGGTGTTTCCACGGCCTTAGTGGCGCCACGACTTACCGTTATGCCCACATTCTCAGCAGACCTGTAGGTGATTGTAGTTCCCGGCTTTGATGTGCTGAGCCACGCCGCAATTTCCGTCTGTCTCGCCTCGATTGCTCTTGAGGTAGCCAATTCTGCAGTTGCACGATCATAGAAGGACGAGGAACCGCTGATCTTTGGTTCGTTGACGAGGCGTGTCATGAGGGGCGATTCAGACTGACCGACGTGCTTGAGCAACAAGTGACCGCCGGCAGCCTCGTGCGCTTGCAATCCGCCGCCTTCTACAAGCCGACTGAAGGGGGCCGCAGTGTCTGGAACCTTCTCCTGAGCCGCCACCCACCGCGCCCGGCTCGCCGCAACCACCTCCACCCTTTCGGCCATCCCTACACCGGAAGCCAGTCTAGCCGACCTGGCGGCGGATACGGCTCCACTCCCGCCCCCGACAAACAACCCGGCCACGCCAAAGGCAATCGAACCGGCCTGCTCCAACGAGCCGTTCAGTTCAAACGGCTCCCAGACTTCGGTGCCGCTCGCCCAGCGCATGAGTTGCTGGCCCGGGGCCATCTGCAGCGATCCCGCGATTCCATTCACTGCCCCCTTGAAACCGCCCCACACGAATCGGCCCATCGCCTGGAGGTCGCGCAGATCATTGCGACCGCCCAACGGCTGGCCTTGGGCCTGTGGTCCCGCCAACGCCCTGGCATAGTCGTCCGGGCGGTTCTTCTGCATCCACCCGCTATTGGTCTGGTAGAACGTCCCGTGCGCCTGTTCCACCGTCACCCCCACCGGAATCTTAGCGTACAGCGGGCTGCTGCCTACCCAGGCGTTGTAGTCCTGCCGCCACTGCCATTCAGCCCACGCGGCATTTGTCCTGTCCACGTCCGGATAGACGTTGACCGTATCCAAGTTTGTCGCTCCCTGCATCGCGTGTGAGCTTTCCTCCCCGGGAGCTTGACCGCCTCCCAGCAACATCAGCATGGGAGGCCCGACTAGACCGTTGGACATCAGATCGGCAGCGAACTGCATGTCTTCCTGGCGTTGCTGTGCCGAGCGAATCTGCTGCAGCCGCGCCTCCCTGGGAGGCCCGACCAGACCGTTGGACATCAGATCGGCAGCGAACTGCATGTCTTCCCGGCGTTGCTGTGCCGCGCGAATCTGCTGCAGCCGCTCCTCCACCGCCCACCTCTCGTGCTTGCCGCCTGCCGCGTTGCCCAAGGCGTTGCCGAACGCATCGGACAGAATCCGCCCATAGTTGACGTCCCCTCCCAGTCCCCACTGCCGGCCCACATGCAAGGCCAGGCTCCCGCCGACGACACCACCGGCCATGTCCGCCGCGAACTGGCCGCCGGCCGTGGTCAGGTCGATATCGAATGCGGTGCCGATGCGCGGCATTGCCGTGGCGGTCAGGCCCGCCGATACCGCTCCTACCGCAATGCGACTCCAGCTGAAGCTGGCGTCCACGCCTGCCACCTTGCTGGCCGCGTAGCTGGTCATCTGCCCCACAACCGCGCTGACCGCGGCCTGCGCAAAACGCGTGCCTCCCAGTGCGCCATTGAGCCCCTGCATCATCCCGGTGCCGCCGATCCACGCGCCCGCCGCCGCCGAGGCGCCCGCCTGCAACGCATTGCGCCAGCTGAAACTGGTCATGTCCATCGCGCTGCCCACCGCCTGGCTGGCGGCGCTGCCGGCAAATGCACCGGCACCCGCACCAACCACCATGGCCGTGGTGCCATAGCCTCCTGCCAAGGCACTGAGGCCAGTGGACATCGTGGCCGCAAAACCGCTTGTGCCCGCCGCCGCGGTCGCCGTGGCCGCGCTGGCGGTAACTCCTGCCGTCGTACCCGCAGCGCCGGTGCCTACCGCCGCACTGCCCATTGCCCCGGACGCCACACCGGCCGTATAGATGGTCACCACCACGGCGACCACCACCATGATGATCGTGCCCAGCGTCCCGCAGCCGCTGTTGCTCGGCGGCTGGATGTACGGCAGGCTCGGCGTGCTCGGCCCGGTGATCTCGCCCGGGTTGTACGGCTTGAACGTGCTGGCGTCGTTGCTGTTGGTCTTCACCTGCGGCGCATTCAACGTCGCTCCCGCCACCAGGTCGTTGTCGCCCTTGAGCGCATTGGCTTCGGCAAGCACGTACCACAGGTTGCCGTTGCCGTAGACGCGCTGCGCCAGCGTGTACAGCGTGTCGCCCGCCTGCACCGTCACCTTGCCGGCCCCGGTGTCGCTGCTGCTGAACGCCGTCAGCCGGCTCAGCACGTCCAGCTTGCCCGCCTCGTCCAGGCTGGCCACCTGCTGGCCCGTCGCGTACACGTTGCGCTGGTTCATCCGGCCCAGCACGTCGCCCGTGGCTACCTGACCCTGGGCGTTCTTCTGCTGGAACACGTTGCCGCTGGTCACCGTGCCATCGCGGCGGCTCAGGATCATGCCGTTGCCGTCGTAGGCGAACGTGCGCAGCCGGTCGTCCAGCGTCGCTCCGACCGTCTTCTCCCGTATCTCCTGCAGGCGACCGGCCAGGTCGAAGCTCATCGTGCTGGTGGTCGTCTTGTAGTTGCTGTTGCTGCTGCTGCCGGTGATCGTCTTTTCCTGGTAGCTCCCCCAGCCCTCGTACGCATAGGTGTAGGTGTGCGTGTAGGCCGCATCGCCCCAGTTCTGGTAGGTATAGCCCTTCACCCGGCCGGCCGTGTCATAGCCCAGTCCCGCGCCGCTGTAGCTGATCCGATTGCCCTGGGTCAGCTCGGACACGTTCTGGTGGTCGGCCCAGCTGCTGGGATCGATCATCTCCGGCTGCTGGATGATCGGGCTGTAGCGCGGGTCGTTCACCCGGTCGCGCACTTCCGGGCGGCGCAGCGTCTCCAGGGTCAACACCCGGCCGTCGGCGTCGTACGTCGTGCTCTCCACCGACGCCAGCCAGCCGGCCACCGATTCCTCCCCGCCGAACTTCTGCCGCGTCTCGCCGTTGGCGTAATAGGTGCGGCGCTCCAGCAGACGGCCCGCCGCATCGTAGCTGCGCTGCTCCACGTAGGGATAAGGCGAGAGGTCCCAGCCCGACAACGGCCTGGCATTGCGGATGTTGAGCAGTTCACCGCGCTGCGAATAGTCCTGCTGGACCAGCATCAGGGTGCGTGCGCCGAAGCTGCCGCCCAGCATTACTTCGTTGCCGAAATAGTAGCGGGCTACCTGGTTGCCGGCGGCGTCGTAGCCGTAGCCATAGCTGAGGTTGTTGTCGGCCACCACCACCTGGCCATTGGCATCCACGGTGCCGTTGACCACCACCACGCGGTTCAGGCTGTCGTAGGCGTACCACGACTCGTCGCGGCGGATCGTGGTGCCGCCGATGGTCGTCACTTTTGCCGGCGTCGGTGCCAGCACCGTGGGCACGCTGCCTACCCCGAGCAGGAACTGGCCGACATCCCGAGCGCCGCTGGCGCCGTCGGTGGCGATGATCCGCACCGTGTAGCTGGACTGGCCCAAGTTCTGGGGCGTGCCGGTAATCCGCCCGGTCGTGGCGTTGATCGAAAGCCCCAGCTGCGACAGCCCGACCCAGCTGTTGCCGACCAGCACCTCGGCCGCATAACCCAGCGTCATTCCCGGCAACGCACGGAACGCGCCGCCCGGCAACTCGAAGTCCACCGGCACGCCCGCGCTCACCGCCCGGTTGGGCAGGCCGCTGCTGGCGATATACATCACCCCCACCGGCGCGGTACCAGTGCCATAGCCGGAGCGCGCTGCCACGTGCGAGCGGTTGCCCGCCGCGTCGTACTCGTACACCGCGTCGAACACCCAGCTGCCGGCCACCATGTCGCGCTGGCTGATCCGGCGCAGGCGATGGTGGTTGTCGTACTCGATCTCGGTACGCACCTGCACGACCTTGCCACGACTATCGCGTGTGATGCTCTCCTCTACCGTGCGGTTGCCCGCCGCGTCGTACTCGTAACGGTAGACCACCCCGTTCGGCTCCTGGACCTCGCGGACCAGTCCACTGGCGTAGTACAGCGTAGTCCGGCTCAGGCCGTCGCTGCTGGTCTCGCCGGTGCGCAGCCCCGTGGCCGCGTCGTAGGTGTAGTCGTAGTCGCGGCCGCTCAGGTCGTTGTAGTCGACCAGCCGGCCGAAGAAATCGTAGTTCCAGGTCAGCTCATTGGTCAGTACGGATTCGCCCTCGCGGTCGACGATGGCCGTATGCGCCAGGTTGTAGGTCTCGCGGATCTTCAGGCCGGCCGCGTTGTAGCCGTAGTCCATCACCACGCCGGCCGCGCTCTGGCTGCGCACGATCAGGCCGCGGCTGTCGTAGTTGTACAGGGACGACTGGTTCAGCGCGTTGGTGACGCGGATGCGGTCGCCGTTCTGGTTCAGCTGGTAGGTCTCGCGCGTCTTCTTCTCGCGCGCGATTCCGGCCGCGTTGGTCAGGTAGTCGCCATGGCCGACCACGCGGTCCAGGCGGTCGTACTGGGTATGGGTCAGATAGCCCAGCCCATTCTGCGACAGCACCTGCTGGCCCAATGCGTTGTAGGCCTGCTGGCGCACGTTGCCCGCCGCGTCGATCACCTTGACCTGCCGGCCTCCCAGGTCGTACTCGTACCGGCTGAGGTTGCCGTTGCCATCCCGCTCCCCCACCAGGCGACCGATGCCGTCGTAGTACCAATTGCGTTCGGGACGCATCTGCTGCGCAGGCGTGCCGTTGGCCACCACACGTACCAGCGCCTGTATTTCGCGCACGAGGTTACCCAACTCGTCGTATTCGTAGTCGGTCGTCAGGCCCTTGGCATCCACCAGTTTCAGCAGGTTGCCCCAACGGTCATAGGTGCGGCTGCTGGTATGGGTGATCGTCGCGTCGGCCTGGTTCGATGGCGTGCGGACCTGCGTGGCGCGTCCCAGGCGATCCGTCTGGATCAGAGTGGTAGCAACCAGGCTTGCGTCGAGGTTGTGCCACGCCTTGACCTGGTTGCCGGCAGCATCGTAACCGTACCAGCGGGGGGCGCCGGTGGCATTGTCGCTCTCCAGGCGACCGGCGCGGTCGTAGGCATAGAATGCGCGCTGGTCGCCAGCACCCGGACCGCGGCTGATGATGTCGCCGAACGCATTGTAGGCAACCGCTTCGCCGGTATCCCGCGCGGCGTCGCGCATCACCAGCCGGCTCAGTTGACGGCCAAGCTTGTCGTAGATGGCCGTGCTGGTGATGGTGACGCTGCTGCCATCGCCGTTGGTCAGGGTATGGGAAGTACTGAGGAGACGATCAGCGGCATCGAAGCTGCGGATGACCACGTTGCCTTCGGCGTCCTTCTCCCAGACCGCCCGCCCCTGCCCGTCATAGCGCGTGACCATGACCTGGTCCCGCCCTGCATCGGCGACCGGCGCCGTGGTGCCCTGCACCCAGCCATTGGCATATCGGCGAGCGGTCACCAAGTTGCCGAAGGCGTCGTAGGCCATCGTCACATAGGGTGATACCTGTTGATAGAGCGTGCCGGTACCCAGCGTGTTGGAGGTGCTGCCGATCAGTGCGGCTTCGGCCGTATCCGCCAGCACGGCGCGCTCGGGTTCGCGCACCGAGACGGCGCGGTCCAGCGCATCGTATTCGGTGATCGTGGTCGCAGCCGCCGCAGTTCCCGCATCCCGGGTGACGCCGGTAAGACGGCCGGCGGCATCGTAGGCGAAGGCTGTCCGTACGTCCCCTACGACCGCGGTGCCATCGCCCTGCCGGTAGTGCCGCAGCAACACTTCGCTGGTCTTGCGCCCGAGCGCATCGTAGCCATACGCGAATACGCGATCGTGACCGATGGCGGCATCGCCGGCCGCCGGCAGCGGCGGCGGCGGTGTGGTCGGCGTCAGCGCCGCGAACGTCACCGCGTCCAGTGCCCGCGCGTATTCGATGACCTGGGTCACCTGCCCCATGGCGTCATGGGTACGCTGGGTCACGTAGCCTTCCGCATCCACGGTCAGGATGTTGCGGCCCAGCCCGTCGTAGTACTGATAGGTGGGCGACCAGCGTCCGGCCACCGGATCCAGCAGCACCGCGGTCCTGGCCAGTTCGCCGAACGCGTTGTACCGGAAGCGCGTGGTCGGCTGCGTCTCGCCGCGGGTACCGTCGGCCTGGTAGTAGTAGACCGAACTCTGGGTGACCTCGGTCTTCCTGCCCAGCGCGTCGTAGCGGGTGGTCAAGGTACGGTCCATCGTGCCGGCCGGCCGGCCGGCGGCGACCTGTGCCGCCACCAGCGGCATGCCCTCGCTCCAGCCGCTGATCGCCGAGGCGACCAACTTGTCGGCATAGCGGGTCAGCGTGGCCTGTTCGCCGAACGTATTGTAGGTATAGCCGGTGACATAGCCCTCGGCATCGACTTCATAGGCCAGCTGCCCGCGGGAATCGTAGGCCTTGTAGCTGTAGTTCCCGTTGACGTCCTTCTGGACGACCGCCTGGTTCAGCGCGTTGTAGGTGACCTCGATGGTCGGCCGTACTCCGCTGGGCGTGATCGCACCGGTGGCGGCGTTGAGGACGCCGGCATCGGGAAGGATCGTCCTGATCTGGTTGCCACGGTTGTCGTACCGGTACTCGGTGATGCGCGGCTGGGGGCCGGTGGCATCCTCGGTCCGGGCCACCGGGTTTCCCAGCGCGTCGTACCCGTACAGGGTGACCACCACTCGGGATGCATGGCTGACGTTGCCGGCGTTGTCGCTGGAGGCGACGCTGACCGGTGGGCTGGTCTGGCTGACCATGCGCCCGGCCGCGTCATAGGCATAGGTCCAGACATGGCCGAGCTTGTTGGTGTAGCGGATACGGTTGCCGACGGCATCGTACTCGAAGGACTCGGTCGCGCCCTTGGCATCCATGAGCCACGCCACCCGGCCGGCACTGTCGTAGCCGGTGCGGGTGATGCGCAGGCTGCTGGCCGGCTGGTCGGCCACCGCGGCCACGACCGCCGCCTCGGTCGCAGGCGTACTGGTCGGGATGGTGACCGGGTACTGGCGATGGGCCACGACCCGTCCCAAGGCGTCGTAGCGCTGCTCGATCACGCCGCCCAGGTTGTCCAGCACGAAGCGCACCGCGCCGTTGGCGTCATAGACCATGCGGGTGGTGCGCTGGTTGCCGGCGGCATTGCCGTTGGCCGCGACCAGGGCGGCGTTCACGCCCTCCACCGTCAGCGCCGTGGCCGACGGGATGGTCACGCCATAGGCGGTTTCGGCCACGACCCGGCCGACCGCATCGTAGCGACGCTCCTGCACGGTGTAGGCGCCATTGCCGTCGGCATGCAGGGTGTAGCGCTCACGCCCCGCCGCATCGTAGACCCACTGCGTGGTACGCGACGCCCCGGACAACCATCCGGCCACCGTGCTCGCCGGCAGGGTACCGGCACGCACCTGCGGCAGCTGGGAGGTGAGCACGGCCGCATCGACCAGGGTTTCCCGCGAGGCGCGCCCCACGACCCGCCCGCTGGCGTCGTAGAAGAGCTCGGTCACCGCACCGTGCATGTTCCCGGCCGCGTCGCCGACGATGTCGATGATGAAGCGGACGCGACCGGCAGCGTCGTACACCTGGTAGGTCTGCAGGTCGCGGGCGTTGTCGGACCCCAGCCGGGCGGCGATGTCCTGTTCGGTGGCCGTGCCATCGGCCAGCTTGGCCAGCAAGGCGGCGTCCAGCGTCATCGCCGGCGCATAGCGGCGGTTGCCCACCTCACGGCCAGCCGGATCGGTAAAGTGCTTCTGCAGGGCACCATAGGCGTCGACCGAGAAGCGCAGGCGCCCGGCCGCATCGTAGATCCGGTAGAGGCGCAGGTCCTTGTCGTCGGCCACCACCAACCGGCTGCTGACATCGCCCAGCTGTGTGGTGCCGGCGTTGAGCTTGACCGTCAGCGCGCTGTCCAGCACCAGGGCCGTAGCGTAGGCGCGCGTCCAGGCCACCCGTCCGGCAGCGTCGTAGCCGGTTTCCTGGACGTTGCCCGCCCGGTCGATGCTGTAGCGGACCCGCCCGGCCTCGTCCAGCACGCTCCAGGTGACCTGGTCCTCGCCCGAGCCCATGGTCGTGACCGTGGCGGTACCGGCGCGCAGCTGGCCGACCAGCGCCGGGGTCAGGTCCACCCGGTTCACATGCGCCCGGGTGCGGATCAGGCGCCCGGCGCTGTCGTAGAGACTCTGCTCGACCGCGCCGGTGAGATCGATGCTGTAGCGCAGCCGCCCGTCGTTGTCATAGGCCAGGTAGCGCCCGGCGTCGGTAGCGCTCTCCACGCGCAACGCATCGAGCTGGGCCAGGGAAGTGGCATCGCCCAACGAGGCCAACTGCGTTGCCGTCAACGCCTGTCCAGCACTGCGGGTGGCCACCAGGCGGCCATTGGCGTCGTACCAGTTGCGGGTCAGCCCGCCCAGCGGGTCGACCGCGTACGTCTGCCGGTTGGCTTCATCGTAGTAATAGCGCGTGACCGCGCCGGTCGCATCCGTGCGGCGGATGACGTTGTCGTTGCCGTCATAGGCATAGGACGTGGTCAGGTTGAGCTTGCCCACACCCGAGTCGACCACCTCGGCGGTCCGCCGCCCCAGCGCGTCGTAGACATACTGCCTCACCGTGGCCGCGGCCGTGCCGTAGCCTTCGGTCACCGCGACCTGGCGCCCCTGCGCGTCGTAGGCGAACACCGTGCGCTGGTTCAGGCCAGCCGGGTCCTGCGCCACCTGCGTCAGGCGCCCTTCCCGGTCGTAGCTGTAGCCGGTCACCCGCCCGCTGGCATCGGTCACCGTCAGCTGGCGCCCCTGCCCGTCGTAACGGTAGCTCGTGGTGATGTTGAGTTTGCCCGCCCCCGGATCCTCGATCCGCTGCAGCAACCGTCCCTGTGCGTCGTAGCGGAACTCGACACGACGGCCGCTGGCATCGACCGTGGCCGTCAACAGCCCACGGGTATCGTACGTCTGGGTCGACGCCTGGTTCAGCGCATCGCTGCTGCTGGTCAGCAGACCATCGCGGTCGTAGGTATTGCGCGTGACCACCCGGCCGGCGGCATCGGTCACCGTCAGCACCTGGCCATGCCGGTTGTAGGCCGTGCTCACCTGGATGCCTTCGGCCGAGGTCACCGTCATGACCTGCGTGGCCGGGTCATAGGCATAGGTGGTGACCATGCCGCGGGCATCGGTGACCTGGGTGCGCCGGTAGGCATCGTAGGTGGTGCTCACCGTCTCCACCCGGCCCTGCACCGTCCGGGTGACGCTGATCTGCCGCCCCAGGCGGTCGTAGCCATAAGCGGTCGGCGTGCCGCGGCCATCAACTTCACCGATCACCCGCCCGAAGGCGTCGTAGCTGAACCCCACGCTGCGTACGCTGCCACTGCCCACACCCTCGGTGCGCTGGGTCAGGTGGCCACGACGGTCGTGGACATAGTCGGTGGTCGAGGCCGATGCCGTGCCACTGGCGGCAACGACACGGCTCAGGTCGCCGAAGGCGGTGTACGCATAGGTGGTCACCGCGTTCTCGGCATCGATGACCTGGGCCAGCTGGCCGCGAGCGGTATAGGCATATTGCCGGCGTGTATCCACCGCCGCCGCATAAGCCAGCGTGCTGATGGCATTGGCCGCGCTGGCACGACTGCCCGGCACCGGGATGGTCAACCGGCCGGTGTAGGCGATCGTGTCGGAGACATCGCCGAAGGCCGTATAGCGGGTCTCGGTCACCTCGCCGCGGGCGTTCTGCAGGCCCACCTCGTCGGCCACGCCCTTGACCGTAAAGGTCAACCGGCCCGCGCTGTCGTAGAAGTACCAGGTCTTGTTGCCCGCCGCATCGATGCTCTCGATCCGGCGACCGAGCACGTCGTAGCTGTGACGCACGCCATACTGCGCATAGATCGCATCCAGCTGCGCCTCGCTCATCCCCGGCAGCAGTTGCAGCGCCGCTTCGCCGCTGATCTCCCCGATCAGCTCACCGAAGGCGTTGTAGCGCCGGTTCCCTTCCCGCACCTCGCTGGTGCCCTGCGCCGTCTCTGTCTTCACCAGGCGACCGGCCACATCGTAGGTGTACCGGGTCTGCGTGCCTTCGGCATTGGACTCGATCGCCAGCCGGCCCTGGCCGTCGTAGTACTTGCGCACCTGCTGGTACGTGCCGCCCTGCGCACGCAGGGTGGCCAGCGTGTCGCCCGCAACCGCCGCCACCGCCGTGGCATAGCGGCGCTCGGCGCGCACGCTCCATGTCTCGTCGATGACGTATTCGGTCAGGTAACCCTGTGCATCCAGCACGCCCACCAGCTGCCCGCGCCCATCGTGGAAATAGCGCGTGGTCTGGTCCTGGCCCGTCGTGCCGGGACGCAGCTGCGCCAGCGAGCCGGCCGCCCAATGTGCCGGCGGCGACGCGCTCGCATAGCGCGTCAGCGACAGGATGCGGCCGGCACGGTCATACTGCGTTTCGGTCAGGTAACCGTCCGCATCCAGCACACCGACCTGCCGGCCGGCTTCGTCATGGAGGTAACGCACCGCCCGCGCCGTACCCGCCGTCCCCGCCGCATCGGTCGTGCGTACCTGCAGCAGCCGGCCCGCGCCATCGTAGGTGTAGGTACTGATCGAGCGCTCGGCACTGCCTTCCAGCCCATCGGTCTGCGTGGCCAACCGCCCGGCGCCGTCATAAGTGCGGCCGCTGACCCGGTCCAGCGACGCATTGGCCACGATCCCCAGGCTGTCCGCCTGCGTCGGCACCACCTTGCCCGCCACCAGCCAGCTGCTGGTCGTCAGACGGTTGGCATACTGCCGCGTGCCCACCACCCGGTCCGACCCGTCGTAGTAGGTCCGGATGAGCGCACCGGTGGCATCCACCGTGGCTTCCAGCCGCCCCTTGGCGTCATAGAAGAAGTAGCTGCGCCCACCGGCGGCATCTTCGCTGGCGCGAAGTTGCCCGCTCGCATCGTAATAATTCAACTGCGTGCGGGTCTGGCTGCCACCGCCCGCATTGCCCTGCTCACTGACCGACACCAGCCGCCCGGCCGCATCGCGCGTCTGCGTGACCACGCGACCACCGCCCTCGGTCATCACGACCTGGTGGCCCGAATCCAGGTATGCATAGGTCGTCTGCACAATGCCCGCCACGCCGATCTCGCGGCTGGTGCTGCTCAGCAACCGGCCCAGGCCGTCATAGACGTAGTCGATCTGCTGGCTGCCCGCCAGCGCCGCCCCATCCCCCGTGCGGCTGCCATTGCGCAGCGTAATCTGCTGGCGCAGCGTGCCCTGCGCATCGTACGTGTAACGGGTCAGACTTGCCCCCGAGTCCAGCACACCGACGCCTGAAGCGTTGACCGTGGCGTACTCCGTGCGCAGGCTCAACCGCCCCCAGGCGTCATAGCCCAGCTCGGTCAGCTGGCTGCTCGCTTTCCTCGCACTGGTCGCCCATGCTTCCAACCCTGCCAGATCCGAAGTGCCGGCATAGCTGGCCCCGAGGTATTGCCGCAGGCTGTTCTGCTGCCCTATCCCATCGCCACTGGCTGCATAGGTGAACTCGCTCACCTGGCCCAGCGCATCGACCACGAAACGCAGCCGATCCTGTGCGTCATAGACGTAACGCGTCGTCAGCCCACCCGTGGGCAGCGCTGCACCCTCCCGGTCCGGGTCCACCCCTGTGTACCGCGTCAGGCTCAGCAACTGGTTGCCCGTACTCCAGGTACGGCTGATCGCATTGCCCAGCCCGTCCCATTCCCACGTCACGTTGCCCGACGCATCGTAGGCATAGTCCACCTGCGAGAGCACCGCTGCGCCACGCACGGTCTTGACCTGCAGCACGTTGCCCGACGCATCGTACTGATAGGTCGTCACGTCCGACTGCCCCGAGACCGCCGGTGCCACCAGGCTGGTCAGCTGTCCCTCGGCATCGAACCCGTACACCCACGCACGGCCCAGGCTGTCGCTCACCGTGGTGCTGCCCGCCGCATACGTATAGGTGAAGGTCTCACCCAGACCATCGGCATCGTTGGCGTTCGTATCCCCCCGCGTCACCGTCTTGATCCGGCCATCGGCGTGGTAGGTGAAACTCACCACCGTCCCATCGCCCTGCCTGACCGACGCCAGCCGCAGGCTCGTCCCTTCATAGCTGTACTGCGTGCGGAACAACCTTCCGTCGTTCTGCGAAGCGTTCGTGCCGTTCCAGGTGTTGTCGGCTGCATTGTTCGGCGTCAGATCCGCCACCACCCCGACGAGCCGCCCTTGGCCGTCGTACTCGTAGGCCACCTGGTGACGCACCACGCCCCCCTCCCGGGTGGCGATACTGCCCAGCCGGCCGGCGCCGTCGTACCCGAAGACCAGGGCATCCCCGCTGCTGCTGCCATCGTCGGCCCGGATCTGTGCGATCCGCTGGTTGACGTCGTAGTCCACCTGCCAGGTCACTGGCAGCGCACCATCGCTACGCAGGTCACGCAGGTACGTCAGTCGCCCCTGCCTGACGGTATCGGCATGGTCGGCATACCCCTCTTCCCGCCGCGTGCTGCCCTCCACATAACGCCACCCACTCCCCGTCCAGGTCAGGGTGTCATCGGCGCCATCTCCGCCGGTGGATCGATAGGTATTGGCCGAAACATAGGCAAAGTCCTGGTAGGAGCCATCTCCGGCAAAACGCCGCATCACGCTGCCCGCCGCGTTGAACGTGCCGCCCTGCAGCGCCACCCGCCGCTCGAAGCCCGTCACCCAGCCATCAGCCCCGACCTCGGACAACAGCCCCAGGCTGTTGTAGGTCCGCGTCAGGTTCACGCTCAACCCGCGGAATACCAGGTGCTCGTCGCTGCTCTGCCACACCAGGTTGCCCGTGGCCGCGTTCACGTATTGGCTGTCGCGCCCCTGGCCAACCCCTGCACCACCGCCCAGCCCATACCCCAACTGGCTCAGCGAGGTGTTGAACAGACCCAGACCATTACCCGTGAACACTGCCGACATGACCGAACTCCCCGGCTACCCCCGCGTCCCTCATGGACGCAGTCGGGCCCCTCAGAAGATCAGTCCCGGCAAGCTGGAGGAAGTTTAGGGGGGACGCCCATCGGCACTTTCCTAACGACCCTAGGAAACATGTCGTAGGCACACTTCGCCGGCAAGCAGTGTGCAGGGTCGTTCCAATATCCCCATTCATCAAAACCCGCCAAGTCCATCAACACAAAGATCTGCGCCTTCGGCTTCGTGACGCGATGCTGCTCATTGTGGTAACGAAGCATCTTGATTCCGCGTCCGTTCCACTCTGGGTCCGATAACAAGTCTGAAAGGCCGACATTGGCGCAGAGGTCATCACGCTGGACGGAAGTGACCTCTAACGCCCCAAGAGACAACCAGATCAACCGCCGCTCTCTTGATCCAGATCAAACAACATGTAGTAGTCATGCAGGATCATTTCCACAACATATTGTTGATGGAGATGATCCATGGAATCCGGATGCGTGGCGACAACCGCTCCCTTGATCGACCCGATACGGTCGATGGAGGAATACCTGACCCGCTCCGACTGGCGGGTCAACGCCAATGCCAACCAGGGCTTCTCGCTGGGCGGGCTGATCCTGAACGTGTCCGGCAAGGTCACCGCCAACTACTGGCTCTCGCACTTGTACCCGGCCGAGATCGGCCGCGCCCACCGCGAGGCCGACCTGCACATCCACGACCTGGACATGTTGTCCGGCTACTGCGCCGGCTGGTCGCTACGCACGCTGCTGTATGAAGGGCTCAACGGCGTGCCCAACAAGGTCGAGGCCGGCCCGCCGAAGCACCTGTCCTCGGCGGTGGGGCAGATCGTCAACTTCCTCGGCACCCTGCAGAACGAATGGGCTGGGGCGCAGGCGTTTTCCTCGTTCGACACTTACATGGCGCCGTTTGTGCGCAAGGACGCGATGGCCTACGAGGACGTGTGCCAGTGCATCCAGGAACTGATCTTCAACCTCAACGTGCCCTCGCGCTGGGGCACACAGACCCCGTTCACCAACCTCACCTTCGACTGGGTGTGCCCACAGGACCTGAAGCACCAGACGCCCTTCATCGGCGGCGAGGAAATGCCGTTCACCTACGGCGAGCTGCAACCCGAGATGGACATGATCAACCGCGCCTACATCGAGGTGATGAGCGCGGGCGATGCGCGTGGCCGGGTGTTCACCTTCCCGATCCCCACCTACAACATCACCGCCGATTTCCCATGGGAATCGGAGAACGCGCAGCGGCTGTTCGAGATGACCGCCAAGTACGGCCTGCCGTACTTCCAGAACTTCATCAACTCCGAGCTGGACCCGGGGATGATCCGCTCGATGTGCTGCCGCCTGCAGCTGGACCTGCGCGAACTGCTCAAGCGCGGCAACGGCCTGTTCGGCAGCGCCGAGCAGACCGGCAGCCTGGGCGTGGTGACGGTCAACTGCGCGCGGCTGGGCTACCTGCATCGCGGCGACGAGGCCGCCCTGTTCGCGCGGCTGGACGAATTGCTGGAACTAGGCCGGCGCAGCCTGGAGATCAAGCGCGAGGTGGTGCAGAAGCTGATCGACGACGGCCTGTATCCGTACACCAAGCGCTACCTCGGCAGCCTGCGCAACCACTTCTCGACGCTGGGCGTGAACGGCATCAACGAGATGATCCGCAACTTCACCGGCGATGCCCACGACATCACCAGCCAATGGGGCCATGCCTTCGCCCTGCGCCTGCTCGACCACGTGCGCGCGCGGATGGTGGAGTTCCAGGAGCAGACCGGCCATCTCTACAACCTTGAAGCCACGCCGGCCGAAGGCACCACCTACCGCTTCGCCAAGGAAGACCGCCGGCGCTGGCCGGACATCCTGCAGGCCGGCAGCGCGGACAAGCCGTACTACACCAACTCCTCGCAGCTGCCGGTGGGCTTCACCGATGATCCGTTCGAGGCGCTGGAGCGGCAGGAGGCGCTGCAATCGCGCTACACCGGCGGCACCGTGCTGCACCTCTACATGGGCGAACGTCTGTCCAGCGGCGAGGCCTGCCGCGAACTGGTGCGGCGCGCGTTGACCCGCTTCCACCTGCCCTACATCACGATCACGCCCACCTTCTCGATCTGCCCGGTGCACGGCTACCTGGCAGGCGAACACGAATTCTGCCCGCGCTGCGACGAGCGGCTGCTGGCCGAACAACGGGCGGCCAGCGTGCCGCCGACCACCGTCGATACCCCGACCTCCAAGGAGACATACGCATGAACAATCCAACCTCTTCCGCCGCCGCGTCGCTGCGCGCCGAGGACCGCCAGCGCTGCGAAGTCTGGACCCGGGTGATGGGCTATCACCGCCCGGTGTCCAGCTTCAACATCGGCAAGCAGGGCGAGCACGCCGAGCGGCGCTTCTTCACCGAGCGCGCCGACGCCATCGCGGTGGCCGAAGCCGCATGATCCGCGTGGCCGGAATGACACCGCTGACCAGCATCGACTTTCCCGGTCGGCTGGCAGCGGTGTTGTTCCTGCAAGGCTGCCCATGGCGCTGCGGCTACTGCCACAACCCGGAGCTGCTGCCGGCACGCGGCGAAGGCGGCCTCGATTGGGATGCGGTGCAGGCCTTCCTGCAGCGTCGTCACGGCCTGCTCGACGGCGTGGTGTTCTCCGGCGGCGAACCGACCTCGCAGGCGACATTGCCCAATGCCATGGCGCGGGTGAAGGCGATGGGTTTCCAGATCGGCCTGCACACCGGCGGCATGTATCCGGCACGGCTGCAACGGCTGCTGCCGCTGCTGGACTGGGTGGGACTGGACATCAAGGGACCGGCGGAATACCACGACGCCATCACCGGCCGGCGCGGCAGCGCAGCACCGGTCGAACTGTCACTGGGGCACCTGCTGGAAAGCGGCGTTGCCTTCGAGTGCCGCACCACCTGGCACTCGGGCCTGTTCCCGGTGCAGGCGCTGTACCGCCTGGCCGAGCAGCTGGCCGCGCGCGGCGTCCGGCGTTGGGCGTTGCAGGAATGCCGCGAGCCGGGGCGCGGGCGACATGAAGGCGAGTCTGCAGATCTGATCCGCCTTGGCAGCTACTTCCCCTGCTTCACCTTCCGAGGCCGATGAAGCCGTCCAGTACTCGTGCCGTCGCAACTGGGCCAAGGCGGATCGTCAGGCAGATCCACTTGGACGTGCACGCGCCCCAAGGCCGGAATCACAACATGCCGTGACGATCATCGGTCCTTCATCGCCTCCGGCGCGGTACCCCACATTGCACATTGCAACTTGCTTTCACTTGATACCAACCCCTAGACTCGGGCGCATCACAGGTGTCCTGCCGCCGTCACGGTGCGCAGGGTGAAACGGGAAGCCGGTGCGAGGGCTTTGCGGTCATCCATGACCGCAGAGGCAAGAAGCAGCCATCCGTGGCCGCACTCCTCAATGCCGGCGCTGCCCCCGCAACGGTAGGCGAGAAAGCCCGACGGACGACCACTGCGCGCAGCGCGGGAAGGTGTCGGATTGATGCGTGACGCATCGCTCGCAAGCCCGGAGACCGGCCTGTGCGGGATGTCTGGAAAGACATCCCTCTCGGGCGTTGCGGTGGGCGACTCGGCGAGCTGATGGAGCCGCCGTGCGCGCCCGTCATCTTGTCCTGTCCTCCACCCCGCCTTCCTTCGCGGGTGTGCGATTCGGAGACAGGAAAATGAATGAGATGCATCGTGTTGCGGCCAGCGCCGCGACGGTCAAGCTGCTGATCGACGGCGAGTTCGTCGAGTCCGGCAGCGCGCAGTGGCGCGACGTGGTCAACCCGGCGACGCAGGATGTGCTGGCGCGGGTGCCGTTCGCCACCGCCGGCGAGGTCGATGCCGCCGTCGCCGCGGCGAAGGAGGCCTTCAAGAGCTGGCGCAGGACGCCCATCGGCACCCGCGCGCGCATCTTCCTGAAGTACCAGCAGCTGATCCGCGAGCACATGGGCGAGCTGGCCGCCATCCTCACCGCAGAGCAGGGCAAGACCCTGCCCGACGCCGAGGGCGACGTGTTCCGCGGCCTGGAAGTGGTCGAGCACGCCGCCGCCATCGGCAACGTGCAACTGGGCGAACTGGCGAACAACGTCGCCACCGGCGTGGACACCTACACCCTGCTGCAGCCGCTGGGCGTGTGCGCCGGCATCACCCCGTTCAACTTCCCGGCGATGATCCCGCTGTGGATGTTCCCGATGGCGATCGCCACCGGCAACACCTTCGTGCTCAAGCCGTCGGAGCAGGACCCGATGGTGACGATGCGGCTGGTGGAACTGGCGTTGGAAGCCGGCCTGCCGAAGGGCGTGCTCAATGTCGTCCACGGCGGCGAGGACGTGGTCAATGCGATCTGCGACCACCCGGACATCAAGGCGGTATCGTTCGTCGGTTCGACCAAGGTCGGCACCCACGTCTACAACCGCGCCTCGCTGGCCGGCAAGCGCGTGCAGTGCATGATGGGCGCGAAGAACCACGCGGTCATCCTTCCCGACGCCAACAAGGAGCAGACCCTCAACGCGATGGCCGGCGCGGCGTTCGGCGCGGCCGGGCAGCGCTGCATGGCGGCTTCGACGGTGGTGCTGGTGGGCGAGGCGCGCGGCTGGATTCCCGAGCTCGTCGCCAAAGCGAAGACGCTTAAGGTCAATGCCGGCACCGAGCCCGGCACCGACGTCGGCCCGGTGATTTCCTGCGCCGCGCGCGAGCGCATCGAGGCCTTGATCGCCTCCGGCATCGAACAGGGAGCGACGCTCGAACTCGACGGCCGCAGGCCGGACGTGGCCGGCTTCGAGCGCGGCAACTTCGTCGGCCCCACCATCTTCTCCGGCGTGAAGCCGGGCATGCGCATCTACGACGAGGAAATCTTCGGCCCGGTGCTGGTGATCCTCGAGGCGGACACGCTGGACGACGCCATCGCGCTGGTCAATGCCAACCCCAACGGCAACGGCACCGCCGTGTTCACCCAGAGCGGTGCGGCGGCGCGCAGGTTCCAGGAGGAGATCGACGTCGGCCAGGTCGGCATCAACCTGCCGATCCCGGTGCCGCTGCCGATGTTCTCCTTCACCGGCTCGCGCGCGTCCAAGCTGGGCGACCTCGGCCCCTACGGCAAGCAGGTCGTCACCTTCTACACCCAGACCAAGACGGTGACGGCGCGCTGGTTCGACGACGAGACCGCCGGCCACGGCGTCAACACCACGATCAACCTGAAGTGATGGCCGCCGTCATGAACCTGCACGCCGCACGGCCGCCCGGGCTGGGCGAAGAGCAGCTCGCGTTCCGCGAGGCCGCGCGCGATTTTGCGCTGGTCGAGCTGGCCCCGCACGCGGCACGCTGGGATGCCGAGGGCATCTTCCCGCGCGAGGCCATCGCCAAGGCCGGCGAGCTGGGCTTCTGCGGGCTTTACACGGACGAAGCCGCTGGCGGCAGCGGGCTGACTCGGCTGGACGCGGCCATCGTGTTCGAGGAACTGGCGGCGGTCGATCCGTCCACCGCCGCCTACATCAGCATCCACAACATGGCGACGTGGATGCTGACCGCGCATGCCCGCCCCGCCCTGCGCGGCACCTGGGGCGCGGCGCTGGCGAGCGGCGAGAAGCTGGCCTCGTACTGCCTGACCGAGCCCGGCGCAGGCTCCGACGCGGCCTCGCTGAAGACCCGTGCCGTGCACGACGGCGACGACTACGTGCTGGATGGCAGCAAGGCCTTCATCTCCGGTGCCGGCGCGACCGACATGCTGGTGGTGATGACCCGCACCGGCGGCGACGGCGCGCGCGGCATCAGCGCCTTCGCGGTGCCCGCCGATTCCCCCGGCATCATCTACGGGCGCAAGGAAGAAAAACTCGGCTGGAACAGCCAGCCCACACGCGGCATCACGTTCGAGAACGTGCGCGTGCCGGCGGCCAACCTCCTGGGCGAGGAAGGCGAAGGCTTCAGGATCGCCATGAAGGGGCTGGACGGCGGCCGCCTGAACATCGCCGCCTGCTCGCTGGGTGCGGCGCAGGGCGCACTGGACGCCGCGCGCCGCTACCTGGGCGAGCGCCGCCAGTTCGGCAAGCGGCTCGCCGAGTTCCAGGCGCTGCAGTTCAAGCTGGCCGACATGGCGACGCAGCTGGTCGCCGCACGGCAGATGGTGCATACAGCGGCAAGCAAGCTCGATGCGCATACCCGCGATGCCACCGTCTGGTGCGCCATGGCCAAGCGCTTCGCCACCGATGCCGGCTTTGCGATCTGCAACGACGCCCTGCAACTGCATGGCGGCTACGGCTACATCCGCGAATACCCGATCGAACGCCTGCTGCGCGACTGCCGCGTGCACCAGATACTGGAAGGCACCAACGAAATCATGCGCGTGATCGTCGCGCGCCACCTGCTGAACACCGAAGAGGAATTGCGATGAGCGCCCACGTCATCAAGCACTACCGCAGCCGCGAATGGGCGGGATTGAAACTGGAGATCGACGGCCATACCGCCGTCGTCACCCTGTCCAACCCGCCGGCCAATACCTGGACGGTGCACAGCCTGGCGGCGCTGCGCGACCTGATCAAGGCGCTGGACGAGGACCGCGACATCTACGCGCTGGTCGTCACCGGCGAAGGCGAAAAGTTCTTCTCCGCCGGGGCGGACCTCAAGCAGTTCGCCGATGGCGACAAGGCACTGGCACGCGAAGCGGCGCGCCGCTTCGGCGAGGCGTTCGAGGCGCTGGCCGCGTTCGGCGGCGTGTCGATCGCCGCGATCAACGGCTACGCGATGGGCGGCGGGCTGGAATGTGCGCTGGCCTGCGACCTGCGCATCGCCGAGGAACAGGCGCAGATGGCGCTGCCCGAAGCAACGGTCGGCCTGCTGCCCTGCGCCGGCGGCACCCAGAACCTGCCGCGCCTGGTCGGCGAGGGCTGGGCCAAGCGGATGATCCTGCTGGGCGAGCGCATCGACGCCGCTACCGCACTGCGGGTCGGGCTGGTGGAGGACGTGACTCCCAAGGGCGAGGCGAAGGCACGTGCGCTGGCCTGGGCAAAGCACGCCGAGAAGCAGAGCCCCAGCAGCGTGGCCGCGTGCAAGCGCCTCGTGCAGGCCACCCGCACGCAACACCACGCCACCGCGCTGGTATCCGAGCGCGAGGCCTTCGTCGACCTGTTCGATCGCGCCGACCAGGCCGAAGGCGTCAATGCCTTCCTCGACAAGCGCGCCCCGCAATGGAAGAACGCATGAACGCCGCCGCCGAGGCAGCGGCTTCCGAACCGTGCGTGCTGTTCGAGGAGCGCGCCGCCGGCAACGGCATGCGCCTCGCCATCGCCATCCTGAATTCGCCGAAGACGCTCAACGGCCTGTCGCTGGAGATGGCGCGGCTGCTCGACGCGCAGCTGGTGCAATGGGCCGGCGACGACGGCATCGCGCTGGTCGTCCTGCAAGGCGCGGGTGAAAAGGCCTTCTGCGCCGGCGGCGACCTGCACGGCCTGTACCGCGGCATGCGCGAGTACCAGCAGCGCGATCGCTGGGAAGGCGACGCCTTTGCCGACCCGTGCGGCAACCCGCACGCCGAAGCCTTCTTCGCGACCGAATACCGCCTCGACCACCGCATCCATACCTATCCCAAGCCGGTGCTGTGCTGGGGCCATGGCATCGTGATGGGCGGCGGCATCGGCCTGATGTCTGGGGCCAGCCATCGCGTGGTTAGCGAGCGCTCGAAGCTGGCCTTCCCGGAAATCACCGTCGGCCTGTTCCCGGACGTGGGCGGCAGCTGGCTGCTGCATCGCGTGCCGCAGCGCGCCGGCCTGTTCCTGGCCTTGACCGGCGCGCCGCTGGATGTGGGCGACGCCATCCACGCCGGCATGGCCGACGTGTTCGTGCCGGAGACGCGGCGCAGCGAGGTGTTCGACGCGCTGACCGCCGAAGCGTGGTCGCCCGCCGGCGCGCACGCACAGCTCGACGCCCTGCTTGCCCGCTTCGCGCAGCCGACCGCACCTGGACCGTTGCAGCGCAATGCGCAGACCATCGCCGCCGCCTGCGCGCACGACACGCTGGACGCCATCGCCGCCGCCATCGTCGCACTCGATGCCGGCGACGACCCGTGGCTGCGCAACGCGCAGGCCACGCTGGCCGCCGGATCGCCCGGCTCGGCGCGGCTGGGTTACGAGCTGCAGCAGCGCGCCGCCACGCTGTCGCTGGCCGAGGTGTTCCGCCTCGAATACATCGTCGCCCTGCACTGCGCCGCGCACGGCGATTTCGCCGAGGGCATCCGCGCCCTGCTGATCGACAAGGACCGCAACCCACGCTGGCAGCCGGCGACGCTGGCCGCCGCCACGGCGGGCTGGGCGCAGGCGTTCTTCGCCGCGCCGTGGCCGGCCGACGCCCATCCACTGGCCGACCTCGGCCGCTGACGGAGAACCCCTTATGTCCCGCATCGCCTTCATTGGTCTCGGCAACATGGGCGGACCGATGGCCGCCAACCTGCTCAAGGCCGGCCACGTGCTGCGCGTGTTCGACCTCGCGCCTGCCGCGGTAGCCGCCGCCGTCGCTGCCGGCGCCAGCGCGGCGTCCAGCGCCATCGAGGCGGTGGCCGACGCCGAGGTCGTGATCTCGATGCTGCCGGCCAGCCGCCACGTCGAAGGGCTGTACCTCGGCGACGCCGGCCTGCTGGCGAAAATTCCCGCCGGCGCGCTGGTCATTGACTGCAGCACCATTGCCCCGGCTTCCGCGCGCAAGGTCGCCGAGGCCGCCGCCGCGCGCGGCCTGGCCATGATCGACGCGCCGGTCTCCGGCGGCACCGCCGGCGCAGCGGCCGGCACCCTGACCTTCATCGTCGGCGGCAGCGCCGAGACGCTCGAGCGCGCGCATCCCGTGCTGTCGGCGATGGGCAAGAACATCTTCCACATGGGCGACGCCGGCGCGGGACAGGTCGCCAAGCTGTGCAACAACATGGCGCTGGGCGTGATCATGGCGGTCACCGGCGAGGCCATCGCGCTGGGCGTGGCGCACGGACTGGATGCCAGGGCGCTGTCGCGGATGATGGCGGTCAGCACCAGCCGCAGCTGGGCCACCGAGGTCTGCAACCCGTGGCCCGGCGTGCTGGAGAACGCGCCGGCTTCGCGCGGCTACGGCGGCGGCTTCGGCAACGACCTGATGCTCAAGGACCTTGGGCTGGCCGCCGAGGCGGCGATGGGCGTGGGCGCATCGATCCCGCTGGGCGAGCTGGCGCGCAACCTCTACGCGATGAACAGCCGGCAGGGCAACGGCGGGCTGGACTTCTCCAGCGTGGTCAAGCTGGTGGCGAAGGACGCATGAACGCCACCCGCGAAAAATTGGTGCTTCCCGACAGCGGCGACAAGCTGCTGCTGCATTCCTGCTGCGCGCCGTGCTCGGGCGAGCTGATGGAAGCGTTCGTGGAATCGGGCATCGACTACACGATCTTCTTCTACAACCCCAACATCCACCCGCTCAAGGAGTACGAGCTGCGCAAGCAGGAGAACATCCGCTTCGCGCAGAAGCATGGCGTGCCGTTCGTCGACGCCGACTACGACACCGACAACTGGTTCGCCCGCGCCAAGGGCATGGAGAACGAGCCCGAGCGCGGCATCCGCTGCACCATGTGCTTCGACATGCGCTTCGAGCGCAGCGCGCTCTACGCGCACGAGCATGGCTTCCGGGTGATGACCAGTTCGCTGGGCATCTCGCGCTGGAAGAACATGGCGCAGATCAACGACTGCGGGCATCGCGCGGCCGCGCCTTACCAGGACCTGGTCTACTGGGACTACAACTGGCGCAAGGGCGGCGGCAGTTCGCGCATGATCGAGATCAGCAAACGCGAGAACTTCTACCAGCAGGAGTACTGCGGCTGCGTCTATTCGTTGCGCGACAGCAACCGCCACCGCCGCGACCAGGGCCGCGACAAGATCCGACTCGGGGTCAAGTTCTACGGCACCGAGGACACGGAAGGATGATCCTGCGCGGCGCCCCACTACCGTTGCCGGTACGGAGCTGATGGCAAAGCCCACCTATCTGGTCACGGTGGTGTACCGGGGCAAAGAAGCGCTGTTCCGCGACTTTCTGAAACAGGAACAGCATCAGCGCCAATCCAGCGTTGCAGCCGCCCTGCCTGCCGAGGAGCTCGCGTTCATCGAGCCCATCCGCGCGAGCAACCGACGCGAAGCCCTAGTTCTGGCCAGGGCACTCCACCCTGGGCACGATATCGCGCCTCGAATCGTCAAGCGGGCGGCACGGCCTGGCCGTGGATGAATCAGGCATCGGGCAACCGCTGGTTGCCCATGCCCTTCTTTTTATTCCCGCTCATACGGACATACCGGCCATTGCTTTGGGGAACACCGTGGACGGTGGAGGTGCCCTTCACTCGGCACATCATGTTTGTCCAATGGGCAGGGCATTAGTGGCTGCGAACGCGGTAATGCTCTATCCATTCCACGGACCGGGCAATGCCCCCGAACGGAAAGAAATGCAGGTTCACTTCTCCGGCTGCTTCCGTCAGCCTATTGGCCAGGCGATCGACAAACAGGTCCGGCCCGGCCGTGCCAAACAGCTTGCCGATCGAGATGCCGTATCTGGACCATATCGAGGCGCTTGCACTGACACCGCACATTGCCGCGTAACGTGCCAGCACCGCCACGCCTGCGGGACCCGGCACGCCCACGCGCACCGGGTGCTCGATGCCATGCCCGCGCAATGCTTCCAGCCAGGCCAATACGATGTCGGCATCGAACCCGAACTGCGTGACGATCAGCGGCGTCATGCCACGGCCTTCGATGCTGCGGCACTTGCGTGCAAGCACCTCCCAGCGAGCCGCCTCGCCCATTACCGGATGACCTTCCGGGTGTCCGCCCACCCCCAGGAGCTTGATGCCCGCGCGTTCGAACACACCGGTTTCGATAAGCGAAGCGCTGTCGGGAAACGGTCCCTTGGGGCTGGACGAATCGCCGGCGATCACGAAGCAACGCTCAGCCCCGGCTTCGGCGACCGCGCGCGTGACGAACGAATCCAGTTCAGCGAGCGAGGCCATGCGTCGTGCCGGGACATGCAGCATGGGCTCGAAGCCGAGTCCACGAACCGCAGCAGCTGCACCCAGCCGCGCCTCGTTGTCTTCGCCCGGCAGGTAGGGAATGAACACGGTTGTGCCGGGAGCTATCCGGGGTGCCACTGCGGCCAGCGCGGGAATCGCTCTGGCGCTTACTTCCAGCGAATAGCCGTCGGTGATGATGCTGGCAAGCCTGGGCATATCGGAAGGCCGCGCGAGCGAGCTGCGACCGGTGTTGCCGTTCATCGCCTTGCTCCTCGGCCGGTGCCGGCGGCGGCCACCGCGGTCGGGTGGCGGGCCAGGTCGATGAAGGCCCGCACGTAATCGATGCTGGTGTCCGCCTCACGCGCGCCGAGGAATATCTGCTTGGCGATGCCCCGTGCGCCCAGCCGCACCGGCACCACCTCCATCCTGCTCGCATACTCCTCCACCAACCAGCGGGGCAGCGCGGCCACACCTCGGCGGCTGGCCACCATCTGCACCATGATGTCGGTCGTTTCGATGGTCTTGTGCCGCCGGGGCGTTACGCCGGCGGGCAACAGGAACTGGCTGTAGATGTCCAGGCGCTCGATATCCACGGGATAGCTGATCAGGATCTCCCGGGTCAGCTGCTGGGGCTTGACGTAAGTTGCCGACGCCAGGGGGTGATCCTTGGCCACGACCAGCACCTGCTCGTAGTCGAACACGGGCTCGAACTTCAAGCCCGGTTTGTACAGCGGGTCGGGGGTGACCAGCAGGTCGATCTCGTAGCCGAACAGCGCCCCGATCCCGCCGAACTGGAACTTCTGCCTGACGTCCACATCCACGTCCGGCCATGCGGCCAGATAGGGCGACACCACCTTGAGCAGCCACTGGTAGCAGGGATGGCATTCCATGCCGATGCGCAGCGCCCCACGCTCGCCCTGTGCGAACTGGCCCAGGCGCTCTTCGGCCAGGTCCAGCTGCGGCAGCACGCGGTTCGCTACCGCCAGCAGGTACTGACCGGCCTGGGTGAGGCGCAGGCTTCGGCCTTCGCGCAGCCAGATGTCGGTGCCCAGCTGCTGCTCGAGCTTTCTGATGCTGTGGCTCAACGCCGATTGGGTCAGGTTCAACACGCCCGCCGCGGCCGTCAACGAGCCCTGTTTTTCGACCTGCTGGACGATGTTGAGGTGGATACGCTCAAGCATATCGATGAATTCCAATCATGGATTCTTGAATTAATACCATTTTACCTCATCGAACCTCCTGACTAGGATCGGCCTTCGGCATCCGTCCCCCCCTCAGCTGCCGGACGAACCAGCTACATGAAAGGCGAAAATGACACTCCCATTTCCACTACGCGTCGTCGCGGTCTCCGGCGGACTGCAACGGCCTTCCAGGGCTGCGGCGCTGGCTGAGCATCTGTCGGACCTGATCGCGGCGGAGATCCCCTGCGAACGGCACCTGATCGAGCTCGGCCAACTTGCCCCCCAGCTTGCCGGTACGGTCAGGCGTGCCCAGTTGCCCGACACGGTGGAGCGGGAGCTCGCGGCGGTCGAACAGGCGGATGTCCTGGTGGTGGCCACGCCGGTCTACCGCGGTTCCTACACCGGGCTGTTCAAGCACTTTTTCGACTTCGTCGATCAGGACGCCCTGGTCGACATGCCGGTCCTGTTGGCTGCCACCGGCGGCAGCGAGCGCCATGCGTTGATGATCGACCATCAACTGAGGCCACTGTTCAGCTTCTTCCAGGCGCGCACGTTACCGCTGGGCGTATACGCGACCGACAGGGATTTCGCGGGCGGCCGCCTGCACGACGAAGCGCTGGTCCAGCGCGCCAGGTTGGCGGTCGAACGGGCATTGCCGGTACTCGACCTGGCCTGCCAGGCAGGAATGCGGGCCACCGGGAACGTCGCAGCCGCCTGAAAGCAATCCCGCCACACCGGATCAGCATGACGCTGTGCCGGATTCCACCCGCAGAACCTACGGTAACGGACCGCCATGAAAGAGAACTTTGAATTCAGCATCAAGCGCATCCGCTTCGATGAAAACTACCAGCCCTCGGACAGCACGCGCCTGACCACCAACTTTGCCAACCTGGCCAGGGGCACCCGTCGCCAGGAAAACCTGTGCAACACGTTGAAGATGATCGACAACCGCTTCAACAGCCTGGCCGACTGGGACAACCCCACCGGGGATCGTTATGCCGTCGAGCTGGAGATCGTCTCCGTCGAGATGGACATGAGTGCCCATGGCGCGGCCGCCGCCTTCCCGCTGATCGAGATACTGAAGACCACCATCGTCGACGGCAGAACCGGGGCGCGCATCGAGGGCATTGCCGGGAACAATTTCTCCTCCTACGTGCGTGACTACGACTTCAGCGTGCTGCTGCCGGCATACAACAGCACCCGGCCGGTGTTCGGCACGCCGGAGGATTTCGGCGACCTGCACGGCAAGCTGTTCAAGCACTTCGTGAGCTCCGACGCCTACAAGGCCCACTTCGGGAAGCCGCCGGTGATCTGCATCAGCGCATCGAGCAGCAGGATCTACCAGCGCACCGCGAACCAGCACCCGGTGCTGGGCGTGGAATACCTGCAGGACGAGCTTTCCTCGACCGATCACTATTTCGCGAAGATGGGCATGCAGGTGCGCTTCTTCATGCCGCCGAACGGCGTTGCGCCGCTGGCCTTCTACTTCTTCGGCGACCTGCCCGGCGACTACACGGACCTGGAGCTGATCGGCACCATCAGCACGATGGAGACCTTCCAGAAGATCTACCGGCCGGAGATCTACAACGCCAACTCGGCCGCCGGGAGCGTCTACCAGCCCAGTTTGAAGCACCAGGACTACTCCCTGACCAAGATCGTCTATGACCGCGAGGAACGCAGCCAGTTGGCCGTCAAGCAGGGAAAGTTCACGGAAGAGAACTTCATCAATCCTTACCGCCAGACGCTTGAGCAGTGGGCCGCCGCCTGCGCGCTCTGACCATCACCCGGAACAAGAAATCACCCGTCATGAAGAAACTGTTGCCCACGTCAACCGCCGGCAGCCTGCCCAAGCCGTCCTGGCTCGCTCAACCCGAGAAGCTCTGGTCCCCCTGGAAGCTGCAGGACGAGGAACTGGTTGAAGGCAAGCAGGATGCCCTGCGTCTTTCGCTGCACGAACAACTGCAGGCCGGCATCGACATCGTCAGCGATGGCGAGCAGACCCGCCAGCACTTCGTCACCACCTTCATCGAACACCTTGAGGGCGTGGACTTCCAGAAGCGTGAGACCGTGCGCATCCGCGACCGCTACGATGCCAGCGTGCCGACGGTCGTGGGTGCGGTGAGTAGACCCAAATCGGTCTTCGTCGACGATGCCAGGTTCCTGCGCCAACAGACCAGGCAGCCGATCAAATGGGCCCTGCCCGGCCCGATGACGATGATCGACACGCTCTACGACGCCCACTACAGGAGCCGCGAAAAGCTGGCCTGGGAATTCGCCGGGATTCTCAACCAGGAAGCCAGGGAGCTGGAAGCGGCGGGCGTTGACATCATCCAGTTCGACGAACCCGCCTTCAATGTCTTCTTCGACGAAGTGAATGATTGGGGCGTTGCCGCCCTGGAACGCGCGGTTGAAGGGCTGAAGTGCGAGACCGCCGTGCATATCTGCTACGGCTATGGAATCAAGGCCAACACCGACTGGAAGAAGACGCTGGGCTCGGAGTGGCGCCAGTACGAGGAGTCCTTCCCGAAGCTGCAGCAGTCCAGCATCGGCATCATTTCACTGGAGTGCCAGAACTCACATGTGCCGATCGATCTGATCGAACTGGTTCGCGGCAAGAAAGTGATGGTAGGCGCCATTGACGTGGCCAGCGACACCATCGAAACGCCGGATGAAGTGGCGAACACCTTGCGGAACGCACTTCGATTTGTCGATGCGGACAAACTCTATCCATCCACCAACTGCGGCATGGCCCCCCTGTCGCGACGGGTGGCCAGAGGCAAGCTGCTTGCCCTGAGCGCTGGCGCGGAAATCATCCGACGTGAACTGTTGAGCTGATGGCCAGCGGAAGCCCGGCGCGTTTCCGAGGGCTGGCATCGGTAGATTGAAAAACGCCAAATGCGCCGGAATGGGTGACGGAGAGGGTGGCGTCACATGGCGCTTGCCTCGTGCCGCCCTCGTCCATGCCGACCGGCCGCGCCGCGTCCGCGCAGGAGGTTCCCTGTCGCCGTTCGCCGCCTCGATCCTCTCGCCGATCGCCGACCTGGCCAATACGGAAACGTCCTTGCCGCCTGCCCGCCGGGCTGGGCATCGCCGGGTTCCTGCCCACCCTCAATCCGGCGTTCGCAGCGCGGATGCCGAATCGCCCGACGCTTCTTCCCGGAGCCAGGCGCAGAACGCTTCCGCACCGGCGTCGGGCTCGGCCGGGCTCCGGATCAGCCAGAACCTGTACGCATTGTCCGAGCCGTGCATGAACGGCCTGACGAGGCGGCCCTGGCGAAGGTCTTCCTCCACCAGCGGTGCGACGCCCAGCGCGATGCCGTGGCCGGCGACGGCGGCTTCCTGCGCAAGATAAATGCTGGCGAAGATGGGGCCGCGCTGCGCGTCCACGTCCTTGGCGCCGACGGCCTTCAGCCAGTCCGGCCATGCCGGCACGCCCGGCCGGCCCGACGAGCTTTCGTCATGCAACAGTGTGTGGTGCCGAAGATCGTCGGGACGCTGGAGAGGGCGCGAGGCATCGGCCAGCAGCGACGGCGCGCAGACGGGAAACACCTGCGCTTCCATCAACGGCTCCGCCTGCACGCCCGCATAGCCTCCCGGTCCGTAGCGGATGCCGACGTCGAAGCCTTCGCGCGCGAAATCGGCATGCGCGTCGCCGGTGACGATGCGCACCCGGATGTCCGGCCATGCGTGGTGGAAGCGGTGCAGTCGCGGCGCCAGCCATTTCGCGGCGAACGATTCCATCGTCGTCACCCGCAGCTGCGCCGATGCGCGCGACATCGCGCGGTCTATCGCCAGGTCCAGCTGCCCGAACAGTTCGCCCACCGTCGCGGCCAGCGCCTGGCCCTCCGGGGTCAGCGCGACCGACCGGTGGTTGCGCTGGAACAGGGCGACGCCCAGGTACGCCTCGAGATGCTTGACCTGGTGGCTGACCGCTGCCGGCGTCACGAAGAGCTGCCTGGCCGCGGTGTTGAAGCTGAGGTGGCGCGCCGCGGCCTCGAACGTGCGCAATGCATTGAGGGGAGCGGGATGGCGCGGCTTCACGGGCGTCCGGGGCGACCAGGGTCGCGGCATCGTATCGCATTAGTTTTTCTAACGCGAACGGCCAGAACAACTCGTTTGTCACCGCCTTTCGCGCTGGCGACGATGCCGTCGTCCCAACCCGAGGCCCTGCCGTGCGAGTAGAAGAACTGTGTTCCGATGTGGTGATGTTCGTAGGCGATTCCGTCGAATCCGTCGCCACCGCATTCATCGATGGCGACAACGTGCTGCTGGTCGATTCACTCGGCAGCACGGAGGACGCGGAGGAGCTGCGCCGCGTGCTCTGCGATGGAATGGGCAAGACCGTGCGCATGATCGCGTCCACCCATTTCATGAGCGACCACATCGCGGGGCTGTCCCTGTTTCCCGATGCTCTGGTCATGGCCCACCGGCATTTCCGCCATGCGTTCCTGTCGCAGAACCGCCTGGTCGCGGCGTTCTACCGGGAACCGGACCTCATCCTCGACAACATGGCCGTGCGCTGGGGACGGCACCAGCTGCGCTTGCTGTACAACCCCGGCAAGACCATGGACCACTTCAGCGTGGACGTGCCGACCGCCGATCTGGTCTGCGTCGGCGACAACATCGTCGGCAATATCGTCTATCTGTCCAGGGCCGACCCCGCGCTGCAGCGCGCCGCCATCGGCCGCATCCGCCAGTTCGGACGCGGCCGTATCGTTGGCGGGCACATCGGCGCCTTCGATGCGGCCGTGCTCGACAACGCGCTGCACTACCTGGCGCGGATCCAGGACAGCGTGGTGCGGATCCGCACGCAGGCGCCGGCGCCGGACGTGGCGGCCCGCATCGCGGCCATCCGCATCGAGGACTGCCTGGCGCCGCAGGTCGTGCCCACCGCGTTCGAGCGCGAATGGCACGGCAACAACCTGGAAGCCATCGTCGCGCAATCGATCTTCGCGCTGGACGCATCGCTTGCAGCGCTGGAGAAGGCCGCATGAGCCACCGGATGGACGGAAGGCCGCCCAGCGAAGGGCGCCGGCGATTCCTCGCCTGCTGCGCCAGTGCGTCCGCGGCCGCGCTGTTGCCGGCCGGGATGCTGCGGGCATCGCCCGCACGCGCCTCATTGCGCATCCAGCGCCTGGCCTGGGCGGGCATCCGCCTGCAGCTGCCTGGGTCGACCCTTTTCATCGATCCGTTGGTGAACCCCGATGCCTGGGGCGGAGCGCTTGCCGACCGGCTGGTGCCGGTGGACGACGCCGTGGGCGATACCAGCGTGTTGGTCACCCATGCCCATCCGGACCACTTCGACGCCATGGCGGCCGCCGCCGCGCTGCATCGCGGCGGCGTACTGGCGCATCCGGCGGGCATCCCGCCGCTGTCCCTGCCCGCCGGCGTCCGCGCGCGGCCCAGTCCGCTGTGGGAGCCGCAACTGCTTGGCGATTTCACCGCCACGCCGGTGCCGGCGGCGGATGGCTACGGCGATGCCCAGGTGTCCTGGGTGGTCGCGGCGGGCGGGCGGCACATCTTCCACGGTGGCGACACGCTCTGGCACGGGAACTGGTGGCGCATCGCCCGCCAGTTCGGGCCCTTCGATGCCGCCTTCCTGCCGGTCAACGGTGCACGCTTCGGCTGGCGCCAGCCCGTCAGCGACCAGCCCGGCGTGCTGACGCCGGAACAGGCGGTGGCCGCGGCAGCCGTCCTCGGCGCGCGGCTGCTCGTGCCGATCCACTACGGCGTGTCCGGAATGAAGGAGTACGTCGAAGTCGACGATCCCATCGGCGAGCTGCGCCGCGTCGCGCGCGAGCGCTCCATCGCCGTGCAGGAGCTGGCGCCGGGCGAATGGGTGGACTGGCCGGCGTAGGCCGGCATCGCGCATCGCGCGCGCGGGCCGGTCGCGGACGGCGCGCACGCACGAGGAACCAGAAAGAGAATCCACCGTCATTTCCACCGGTACGTTCCTGCTGTGGCGCGATCGTGCCGCGCACCTTCCGGGCCACACCCAGCCGTCGGCGCCATTGCGCGGAAGTCCGTCCTCCTGGCGCCGCACGGCTTCGCCAGGAGGATGGCAACGCTCGCCGACGGCGCGCCGATCGCTACGCAAGACTGACCCGCTCAGGACGCGGGCGCCCCCCCCGCCCCGTCCGCGCTCAGGTTGCAGCAGATCCATGTGCTTGCCGATTGGCACGGCACCGGCTCCGTGCAGGCGTCGAGGGCATGCGCCTTCGCGACGCCCATGATCCCGGGGCCGGGGAACCTTCTCACGGTGTTCGACCACAACGATCGGGCGAAGCGGTTCCATGCCCGGTGCGGTTTCGAAGAAGTTGGCCGCTGCACGTTCGTGCTTGGGGAGCACGTGGATGACGCCCGCATCTGACGTCTTCGCCGGCCATAGGGCTGACGGGCATCAGCCGTGTGCAGGCACGCCGCCATGCAGATGCGAGAGCAGGCCCGCGCGCAGCACGCGCGCCGCGGGCCCCAGCGTCTGGTCGCGGCGATGCGCGAGGTAGGCCTCCAGTTCCACGCATCCGTGCCGCCCCAGCGCCGCGACGTCGAGCCGGCTGAGTCGTCCCCGCGCCAGGTCCTCCTCCACCGCCCACAGGGGCAACCGGCCCCAGCCCAGGCCTTCGCGGATCATGGCGTGCTTGATGTCCTGGCCCGCGACGCGCCACGTCCCGGGCGAAAGAACGCCGAAATCCTTGCCGGCGGTCCGCGCCGTGGTGTCTTCCAGCACGATCTGGAGATGCTCGGCCAGCTCGGCGGGGTCCACCTGCCCGGGCTGTTCCCGCCGCGACAGCGGGTGACCGGCGGCCGCGACCGTCACGAACGGGATCGGCGACAGCGCCTCCAGCTGGATCTGCGGCTCGCGGAACTCCTCGCCCACGGTGATGGCAAGCGTGCAGCGGCCATCGCGCAGCGCGGCGAGCGGCTCCCCCAAGGGGGCGGTGCGCAGGTGCACGGCCACGGAGGGATAGGCGTCGCGCAGGGCCCGCAATGCATGCGCCAGGGACGCCACCGGGAAGAGCGTGTCCACCACCAGCGAAACACCGAGTTCGACGCCTTCGCCCAGGCCGCGCGCGCGGGCGCGCATGGCGTCCACCCTGAGCAGGATCGCCTTGGCATCGGCGAGCAGGGCGCGGCCTTCCGGGGTCATGTCCGGGCGTCGGGCGGAGCGGTCGAAAAGCGTGACGCCGAGCTGGGCTTCCAGCGTCGCGATGGCATGGCTCACCGCGGACTGCACCCGGAGGATGCGCTTGGCGGCGGAACGGAAGCTTCCTGTCTCGGCGACGGCGACGAGCACGCGCAGCTGGTCCAGGGTCAGGGCGTCCAGCATGATCCATCCATTAGATCGGATTCTGCGAAATATTAGCACTTCCGCAGATCGTTCATGACTGCGAACGTATCCGCACACCCCTTCGGAAACGTCGCCATGCCCAGGATCCTGGTGCTGTATTACTCGGCCTACGGCCATGTCGAAACCATGGCAAAAGCCGTGGCCGCGGGCGCCCGCGAAACCGGCGCCGAGGTGGCGATCAAACGGGTACCGGAGCTGGTACCGGAGACCGTGGCCAGCAGGTCCGGCTACAAGACCGACCAGGCCGCACCGATCGCCACCGTCGCGGAGCTGCCCGGGTACGACGCGATCATCCTCGGCACCCCCACGCGCTACGGAAACATGGCCGCGCAGATGAAGAACTTCCTCGACCAGACCGGCGGGCTCTGGCTCCGGGACGCGCTGGTGGGGAAGGTCGGCAGCGCGTTCACCTCCACCGGCAGCCAGCACGGCGGACAGGAGACCACGCTGCAATCCACCCACACCGTGCTGCTGCACCTGGGCATGGTGGTCGTCGGCCTGCCCTACTCGTTCAAGGGCCAGTTGCTGATGGGCGAAGTCACCGGCGGCACGCCCTACGGCGCGTCCACCCTGGCCAGCGGAGAGGGCGACAGCGATCGCCAGCCATCGGACAACGAACTCGACGGCGCCATGTTCCAGGGCCGGCATGTCGCACGGATCGCGGCCGCGCTGGCCAGGCAGGACGCGGTGCACGCGGACTCGGCGCCATGACATCGCCCGTCGCCGCGAACGATGCGCTCCCACGCCCGGCCACGGACAGGGCGGCACTGGTGCTGGTGATCGGCGCGGGCATCGTCTCCGCCTTCCAGGTCGGCAAGGTGCCGGTGGCGCTGCAGTCCCTGCGGGCGGATCTGGGCGTGGACCTGGGCGCCGTGTCGTGGGTGCTGTCCGCGTTCGCGCTGGTGGGCGCGCTGACCAGCCTGCTGATCGGCGCGGTGTCGGACCGCCTCCAGGCGCGGCGCGCGGTGATCGCGGGGCTGGCGGTGCAGGCAGCGGGGTCGGCGCTGGGCGCGCTGGCGACGGGGCTGCCTTCGCTGCTGGCGACGCGCGCGCTTGAAGGACTGGGATTCCTCGCCGTCACGGTAGCCGCGCCGGCCATGGTGGTGGCCGCCACGACGCCTGCGTCCAGGAAACGGGCGTTCGCGGCGTGGGCCACCTTCATGCCGGTGGGCATGGCGGTCGTCATGCTGGCCGCGCCGCTGCTGGGCAGGCTCGGCTGGCGCGGCCTGTGGTGGGCCAATGCAGCGCTGCTGGCTGGTTATGCGGTGGTATTGGCGATGGGCACACGTCGGCTGCGCGGCACGGCCGCTGGCGAGACGGCGCGCGACGGCGTGCTTCGAAGCCTGCGGGATGCGCTGGGAAGCGGAGGCGCCTGGTTCCTCGCCGGCCAGTTCTGTGCCTATACCGCCGTGTTCTTCGCGCTGTTCGGTTTCCTGCCCACCCTCCTCGGCGATCGCCTGGACGTGGGCGATGCGGCCGCCGGCATGCTGAGCGCGATCGCCGTCGCCGCGGGCGCCGCCGGCTGCATCGCGTGCGGCGCCCTGCTCACGCGTGGCTGGCGCGCATCGCACCTGCTCGTGGTCGGATTCTCGACCATCGCGCTCTGCAGCATCGGCATGCTGCTATTGCCGCTGCCCGGCGAACTGGCGTACGCGCTCTGCGTGCTCTTCTCGTTCGCGGGCGCCTTCATCCCGGTCGTGATCTTCGATGCCGCGCCGCGGCTGGCCGCGCGGCCCTCGCTGCTCGGCTCGGTGGTGGGCCTGGCGACGCAGGGCAACAACGCCGGCATCGTGATCGGTCCGGCGGCGGCAGGCGCCATCGCCGGCACCGCCGGTTGGTCGTGGCTGGCGGTGCCGGTCGTGGCGGTGGCGCTGGCGGCCGCCGCCGGCGCGCATGCATACCGGCACCGGCTGGAGGCCGCGCGATGAGGACCGGGCTGCGCAGGCTGGCACCGTTGGCCGTGGCGATCGCTGCCGGCGTGGTGGACGCAGGCCCGGCATGCGCCGGGGTCGCCTTGCCGCCGGTGAATCTGGGCGACAGCACGTTCCAGGACGGCATCGCCGGCCCGGGATGGCTGTTCCAGCAAACACTGTCGGCCTACCACGCCAGCACTTTCCGCGATGCCAATGGCCGTCGCAGCGGCGCGCCGCCCGAAGTCGCATCCGTCGCGTTGCTGGCGCAGGCCAGCTACCTGTCCGAACATCGCGTACTCGGTGCCTATCGGGGTGCGGAAGCGATCGTCCCGTTCGTCCATGCACGGATGAAACCTGCGGCGGGCCCCACGCTGCATGCGACGGGAGCGGGCGACGTCTTCATCAGCCCGCTGATCCTGCAATGGCCGCAGACCTCGCTGGCCGGGCGTCCCTTCTGGCAGCGGCTCAACCTCAACGTGACACTGCCGACCGGGCGCCATGGACGCCCCGCGCGGCTGGACTTGGGAAGCAACGCGTGGCTGTTCAATCCGCACTACGCGTTTACATGGGAGGCATCGCCCGAATGGGAAATCAGCGGGCGCATCCACTATCTCCGGGCCAGCACCCATCGTGATTCCGGCGCCGGAGCGGCCGCATCCGCGACCCGGGCTGGCGATGCCGTCCACCTGAATTCGGCGATCTCCCGTTCGCTGGGCGGACACCTGCGCGTCGGCGGATCGATGTACGCCCTCGTCCAGATCGCCGACGACCGTGTCGATGGCCACCGCTTACCCGGACGCGAGCGCGTGCTGGGCTTCGGTCCTTCCCTGGCCTGGTCGCGCGGACGTTCCTCGTTCCACGCGACCGCCTACGTCGAGACGCTGGCGAAGGATCGCACTGAAGGCAGCAGGCTCAGCCTCAGGTATGCGGTTGGTTTCTAGGTTCTCCAGGACCTGCCGTGGCGACCGTTTGCCCGCCGCTGCGGCTGCATCGTTGTTCAACCCTCAACCACGGATCACATCCATGAGCCAACGCGTCGATTTCATGCGGCAGTCTGCTGGGCTGGCGAGGAAGCTGGTCGAGCTCGACACCCTGTTTCTCCAATCGTCGATCGAGGAGTCGATCCGGCACCTGGTCATGATCCGCGCGTCGCAGATCAACCACTGCGCGTTCTGCATCGACATGCATATCAAGCAGGCGACCGTTCACGGAGAAAGGCCGCTGCGGATCCATCACCTTCCCGTCTGGCGCGAGTCGACGCTGTTCAGTGCGCGCGAACGCGCCTCGCTGGAATGGACCGAGGTCCTGACCAGGCTTTCCGAACAGGGCGTCCCGGACGACCTCTACGAGCGGGTACGCACGCAGTTCTCGGAACAGGAAATCTCCGACCTGTCGTTCACCATCGGCGCGATCAACGCATGGAACCGGGTCAATGTCGGTTTCAGGTCCATTCCCGGCAGCCAGGACGAGGCGTTCGGCCTGACCGCGTCAGGGCTTGAATGATTCGTCCCGGTTGCGCGGCCATGCCCGATCGCGCGTACGCATGGTCCGGTCCCACCAGAGCGCGGTGGAACTCAGGCGCGACTGGAGGGCCGCATTGGCGAGGGCCATATCTGCGTGCCCGTCATGGAACATCACGGCATCTCCCGCTGGATCGCCAACCGAAAAACAGCACGCAGCGCGACGGACTGACCCTTGATCCGCCGACAGATCGCCACGCCCCTGCCCTCGCCTCGACGATGCGTCTCGACCGCAGGCGCACGCTCCCCCATCAACCCCGGAGACAATCGAAATGAATCCACATGCACTCCAAGCCCTGCCGACGTTTCTCAACCCCGTGGGCCTCTACGACCCTGTACCGAACGGCTACTCGCATATCGGAATTCCGCCAGCCGGCGCACGGCTGGCGTACATCGCCGGTCAAGGCGGCGAGGACGCAGGAGGCATGCTTGCCGACGGCTTCCGGGCACAGGTACGACAGGCGCTGGAGAACCTGCGCACCGCCGTTCGTGCCGTTGGCGGTGACCTTGAGCATGTGATCAAGCAGACCGTCCTGATCGTCGACCACACCGAAACGCATCTGCAGGTCCTCGGCGAAGAGATCGCGCGCGCCTACGGTCCCGGCCCGAAGCCCGCCTGCACCCTGATCCCGGTGCCGCGGCTGGCGCTCGACGGCATGCTGTTCGAGGTCGAAGCCATCGTCTGCATTCGCGGGTAGTACGCGCATTCCCCGGCGCGGGCATGCTGGCATGTCGAAATACCCGGCCATCCTCATTGTGGCCGGACCAGCATTCGTGTCCGTCCGCGCAACCGGGCATCCGCATAGGCCTGCTTGCCGGTGGCGTTGTGCAACTCCACCAGCGCCATCAGCGCGGTGAAGTCATCGATGATGTTCTCCTTGCGATCAGCGCAGTACCGCGGGTTGACCCTGCGCAGGTGCGCATAGCCGCGCTCCGCGTCGGCCAGGTACTGTACGCCGTCGAACTCGCCGTGCCGTCCTGACTGTGTTGCAAGCATCGAGGCACGTGCCAGCGCGGCGATCGCCATGCCGCCGCCGGCGCGGAACGCGGAGCGATACTCTGTTGTCAGGCCGACGCGGCACTCAGTGCGCGTCCTTCGCGTCCGTCCAGCCCAGATCCGGTTCGGCGTGATAGCGGATGCCCAGCGCATCCAGCTGCGGGCGCAATGCGCCCATGCGCTGCACGAAGCCGTCGTAGCTGCGCTGCCCGGCCGGGCTCCACGCCACTTCCGCCACCGCTGCCAGCCGCGGCCACAGGTGGTCGTCCGCTGCCGCATCGGTATGCACGAACTCGGTCCACAGCGCCGCCTCGACCCCCACCGCCGTTTTGAAGGGCGTCGGGTCGAAGCTGTAGACGCGTTTCAGCGGCACGCCCTCCGCGCGGCACCAGTCCGCGCCGGGCTGACCGGCGTAGTTGCCGTGGTCGATGTAGAGGTACGAACAGGGCGAGAGGATCAGCGGATGGCCCTTGGCGACCGCCTTGTCGATGGCATAGCCGTCGTTCCACAGCTGCAGCAGCGCATCGGGCTTCATGTCGGCCACCGACCCTTCTTCCCACACGATGGGAGTACGCCCCATCGCGTCCACCATCGCCGCCGCGCGCCCGACGAAATCGGCATACAGCGGGTGCTTGATCTCGTCGCCGCCGATGTGGATTTCATTGGACGGGAAGATCGCCACCACCTCCTCCAGCACGTCGTGCACGAAGGGATAGACGACCTCGGGCTTCTCCAGGCAGAACACGCTGAAGCCCACTTCCACGCCCGAATAGGTGGACAGGTTCCTGGTGTCGGCACAGGCCAGTTCGTTGTACGAGGCCAGCGCGGCCTGCACATGCCCGGGCATGTCGATCTCGGGCACGAGGGTGACGCCGCGCGCCTGCGCGTAGGCCACCAGATGCTTCAGCTGCTCCTGCGTGTAATAACCGGCGTGTCCGCCCTCCACCGCGCTGGCGCCGCCGACTTCCGTCAGCTTCGGATGGCGCTTGATCTCGATGCGCCAGCCCTGGTCGTCGGTCAGATGCAGGTGCAGGCGGTTCAACTTGAACAGCGCCATGCGGTCGATGTGCTTCTCAAGGTATTCGACCGGCAGGAAACTGCGGGCCACGTCCAGCGAGAGGCCGCGCCAGCGGTAGGCCGGCACGTCGGTGATCGCCACGCGCGGCAACCGGTACGCCGGCCACGCGTCGGCCGGCAGCAGCTGGCGCAGGCTCTGCACCGCGTGCAGCAGGCCGGTGTCGGTCCGCGCGCTCAGGTCGATCGCCTCGTCCACCACCAGCCGGTAACCCTCATCGCCCAGGGCCGCGTCGTCGACCAGCCGCAGCCGCAGCGGCGTGGCCGCATCCGCCGTGGCGATGTGCAGCGTTGCCAGCAGTTCGGCCACTGCGCGCCCGGCCCTGGGCGCGGCCGTCCCACCCTCCAACGCCACCGCCCCGTCGATCCGCAGTTCACCGGGCGAGGTCTGCATCGAGTACGGCAGGGGCACGATGTGCGCAACGGGAGCCGGCGCATCGGCGGCCATGGCCGGGGATTGAGAAGCGCATCCCGCACTCACGCCCAGTGCCAGGCAGAGCGACAGGACTTCGAGCTTGAAGAACGGTTTCATCGCGGACATCGACCGGCTGGGAAGACATCCGCATTCTGCACAGTTCAAAACGGCCACGCCATCGAATGCTCCGCGATGGGGCGGGAACCGGAACGCACGCATGGCGGCCCTGGATCATTCGTGGTTTGCGCTCCACGTCCGGCACGCCTGGCCGGACCGTGCCCTCGCCCGGCGGTGTTTTCTTCCGCGGATATCCGGAAGTGCGCCATCGGCAACCGCAGCCTTATGGCGAACCCATGCACTGCACATCGGATCACCTTTGCTCGGGAACCCCAGATCGAACCGATGAGCGCGGGAGACTGATCGGCGCCTTACGGAGGGGCGGGTGGAATGCGATCAGGAGTGCCGATCGAGCGGCGTTGCGACTATCGCCCGATGCCTACCGCGCCAAGTCAAGGCGCCGCGTACGCGATCTTCCTAGTGGGTCTGTCTTTCCCGCTGAGGAATCGGCCAGCCTGTGGCACCGAGGAGCAATCTGCCACTGGTGTCGTGACCACCAGATCGCCACGCAACAATGTCAGCTGCGCTGTCTCATACATCCGGAGTACTCCACCGGCGCGCTCTTCAATGGCGGGCGGAACGTGTGCGACTTCCCCCGGTGCGTTGCCCGGCCGAGCGGCTCTGCACGAACTCCGGAAAGGTCTCCGCCAACGACGCCTTGTCCGGGAGGACGTAGAAAACCCCACCGCGCTCGAACGTCTGGCGCACGATCCGCTCGTAGAAATCGGGCGCGACGTTGATGCAGCCATGGGTGACGCGGTTGTCGTCCGGCGTCGGCGATGCAAGGCGTTCGGGGCGTCGCTCGGCAGGAACGCCGGTAGCGGTGGGATGGATGGAGACCGCGGAATCGTAGTCCACCCACAGCACGCGCCCCGCATCGATCGAGGGGCCGAAGCCGCCCACGAAACGACCCGCCGGTGTCGTGCGGTCCCGGCCCGGGATCTCGCGAAGCGCAAGACCGGCGACGCCGGGGGCGATGTGATCGCCGACCGCCGAACCAAAAAGCGCCGGCGCCGCGCCGCGAAGCCGGCCATCGCCGCCGAACACCAGTATCTGCGCTGCGGCCTTGTCCATGATCGCGAACGGATAGCCCTCGCTGTCCCGGGTCGCGACCACCCAACCCGCAAGCTCGATCACCGTGTCGGAGACGTCCTGGCCTTCGGGAAGCAGGTCGACGGCGGCCGCCGGTTGCGCGGCGGCCTCCCCGGCGCTGGCCGCGCCGATGCCCGTGCATGCCAGCGCCATTGCCAGCGCGCCATGGACGATCCGGACTGCAACGTATCTGTACATGCCGATGGGAGGGCTCCTCTGCAACGAAGACTGCACTGTCAAAAGCAACCCGGTGGCCAGCAAAGGCCACCGGGCTCCAGGTTCAGATGTCCATCACGAACCAGGCAAGAGCGCTCAACCGCGCGCGTTGCGGCGCGGTGCCGTTTCGAGCTGCTGGACGCGGCCTTCGATCTGATCCAGCCGCTGGTTGGCCCGCTGCGCGGACTGATTGGCGGACTCGGCACTCTGGGCCGCGCCCTGCACGCGCGCGTCGAGCTGATCGAGGCGGGTGTTGATCGTTGCAAACTCGTCCTTGTAGGTGGCGCAGGCGCCAAGGCTCAAGGTGGCGACGAGCGCCACACCCAGCGTACCGGCCGTCTTCAGATGCTGTTTGGTCAGGAACATTCCAATCCTCCTTCGTCTCGGAGCTGGGAATATAGCGGCCTTTTCGCAGGATCCCCGATCCGCCTTCAGTTGAGGTTGGAACACGTGGATGGCACGTGAAGAAGCTCATGCTGCCAACACGAAGCAGACGACAAACCTCGACAAACACGCCGTTCTCCGCACAAGAAAGTCTCTCGGCATGAACGCATTTGTTGATCAGGCTTGAAAGCCAATGCGTGTGGGTACTGCCTCTGCTCTCTGTCCAAATAGCCGCCTGCCCTGCGCGCATCCCATGCACCAAGCGCATGAATGCGCGACTCTCCGCTGCGTCAGGCAAGCGCCGTTGCCGCGAGCGCCAGGTCGGCGACCAGTTCCGCACGCGTGCGTTCACGCTGCGGCGAAGGCATGCGCAGGATCGCCGAGGGATGCCATGTGGCCAGCGCCTGCGTTTCCTCTCCCAGTGCCTGCCACGTGCCCCGCTGCCGGCTGATCCGGAACGTAGTGCCGAACAACGTCTGCGCCGCCATCGCGCCGAGCGCGACCACCACGCGCGGACGTACCTGCAGCAGTTCCGCGGCCAGCCACGGACGACAGGCGGCCTGCTCGGAAGCGCTGGCGCGCTTGTGCAGGCGCGCCTTGCCGCGCTGTTCGTACTTGAAATGCTTGACCGTGTTGGTCATGTACATTTCGGCGGCATCGAGGCCGGCGTCGGCGAGCGCCTCGCGCAGCAGGCGACCGGCGGGCCCGACGAACGGCTGTCCCTCCAGGTCCTCGTGCGCGCCGGGCTGTTCGCCGATGAGCATCATCGCCGCGCGGCGCGGTCCGGTGCCAAACACGGTCTGCGTGGCATGCCGCCACAGCGGGCAGCGCCGGCAATCGGCCGCTTCCCGGCGCAGGACGGCCAGGCTCCCGGCCGGCACCTCGTCCACCGGTTTGGCCAACTGCGGCGGTTCGCGTACGGATCTGCGTGCCATGCCGGCACCGTAGACCGGCTACGCTCGCCGTGGCGTGAATCATCGCGGCGCTGCTCCGCCTTGCCGCGCGGCGTCCGATACGCGTGAAGCCGGATGCGACGCCGCTGCCAAAGCCGGTGCGTCGGTTCATGCCGGCACGCCATCGAAGCTGCCCGGCGCCACGGTGTCCGGGCAGTTCGTCGAACACGGCGATCCGGAGCGTTTCACTTGGCTGCGCGGATTCCACGACCAGCAGGCGCGGCCGGTGGTCAACGCCGCCTTTTACTGCGGTCCGCCATGGCGTGAGCACCGCGCCAAGGTCAACGCGATCCTGCCCGCCAGTGACAACGACAGCGAGATGCCGATGCCGCCGCTGCACCCCGGACGCGGCATCGCCGTGCTTCCGGCGGTCGACCCGGTAGTGCGGCCCGGCGGTGCCGGCGGCATCGTGGTGGCGCTGGTGTTCGCAGTGGCGAACGCCCACCTCGACGCCTTCGCCGCGCGTGCCGAACATGCATTCGCGGCCTACGACGGGCCGGGCGTGCATGGCGCCGGCATGCGGGTGTGGCTGGGCGTATGCCGCGACGAAGCGGTGTTGCGCATATTGTCGCCGCGGCTGGCAGCCGTCGAACGCGAACTGGACATGGGCGGCACGCGGCACGACCTTGTCGAACGCGTCGTCATGGACCCGACGCCGCGCTCGCGGCTGCGCTGGCTGCCGTTCAACGCCACCGATGCACGGGACGCATTCACCGCGTGAGAAGGCTGGCGGCTGGCGTCAGCGCGCTTGGCGGCGGCGGTCGGCAATGCGCCGGCCTCTCGCATCTGCGCGCGGGCCCGTCGTCGCGGCATGCCGCCGCTCTGCTCAATCCCGCGGTGGACCGGCCAGATATTGCGCGTCGCTGACATGCTCGGCCCATTCGACGTTCCGGCCGTCCAGCGCTTCCTAGATGGCGATATGGGTCATCGCGGTGGTCGGCGACGCGCCATGCCAGTGGCGGTGTCCCGGCGGGCACCAGACCACGTCGCCTGCGCGGATCTCGACGATGGGTCCGCCCTCGCACTGGGTCCAGCCGCAGCCGGAGGTGACGATCAGCGTCTGGCCCAGCGGATGCGTATGCCAGGCCGTACGTGCGCCCGGAAGGTGACGGCGGCGCAGGATGCGCGCGCCGGTTCGGGCGGCGCGTTCAACGGGTCGATGCGGACCGTGCCGGTGAACCACTCGGCCGGGCCCTTGATCGAAGGCTGGGAGCCAGCGCGCTTGATTTCCATGGAATGCCTCGCTTCTTGGGTGAGAGCTTCGGGATGTCAGTCGTCCGTGGCCGGTTCGATGCGGACCTGTACCGGCCCCGGACGCCGCAGCGCCTGCAGGTCGCCGTCGATGCGGCCCAGCCGGACCAGGCCCTTCGAGTAGCCGAACGGCGTGTGGAAGATCGCCAGGTTGCCCCACGGCGCGTAGAAGGCCAGATCGCCCGCGGCCGGGGTCACGCCGGCGGGCGCGCCCGCGGTCGTGAGCGGGCGCGGCAGCTGCGCGATCTTCTCGGTGGCGGCGTAGTCCTCCAGTTGCAGGGCCAGCGGCAGCTGCGCGAGGAAATCGCGGGTGGCGGCGCCGTCCTCCAGCGTGGCGGGCAGTACGTGGCCATCGATCACCAGGCGGATCTTCATCGAACGGTTCTCCGGTGTGTTGGCAACCCAGGGACTTGCGGCGACAGCGGCATCATCGCCCCTTGCGCATGCGGCCGGCGCAAGGGGCAGCAGGCCATCAAGGCCACCGGCAGCAGCGCGGTGCGGACGCAGGCGCGCATCAGCCCTCGCCTCCCGCGGCCTGCGGCCTCGTCGCCGCCGCCGTCAGCCCGGCCAGCAGCGCCGCCAGCAGCAGGATCGCGGCGGCGGCGACGAAGGTGGCCTGGTAGCCACGGCCGTCGAACAACAGCCCGCCCACGGTCGAACCCAGCGCGATGGAACACTGCACGACGGCGACCATCAGCCCGCCGCCGGCCTCGGCGTCGTGGGGAAAGTTCCTGGCCACCCAGCTCCACCATCCCACCGGTGCCGCGGTGGCGAGCATGCCCCACAGCGCCAGCAGCGCCCCTGCGGCCCACAGCCAGCCACCGGCGGGAATCAGCACCAGCGCAATGGCGGCCATCGCAACCGGAATGACGGCCAACGTGCGGTACAGGCCGCGCCGCAGGAACGCACCGATCGCCACGGTGCCGAGGAAGCCGGAGACACCGATGCCCAGCAGGACCAGCGACAAGCCCTTGGCATCCACTCGCGTGACCGTCTCCAGGAATGGGCGTACGTAGGTGAACAGCGCGAACTGGCCCATGAAGAAAGCGCCGCAGGCGGCCATGCCCAGCAGCACCGGCCTGCGCCGCAGCAGGTGGAAGACCTGCGCGCGCGTCGTGCCGGTCGCCGCCGCCATGCGCGGCAGGCTGATCCATTGCCAGGCGAACGCGATCGCCGCCACCGGCAGCAGGCACAGGAATGCTCCCCGCCAGCCGATCACCGCGCCCAGGTAGCTGCCCAGCGGCGCGGCGATCACCGTCGCCAGCGCGTTGCCGCCGTTGAAGATGGCCAGGGCGCGCGGCACCTGGCCGGCGGGCACCAGGCGCATGGCGGTAGCGGCCGACATCGACCAGAAGCCGCCGATGACCACACCGATGAGTGCGCGGCCGGCCATGTAGGTAGGGTAGTCCGGGGCCAGCGCGACAACGGCGCCGGACAGCGCCATCAGCGCGGTCAATGCCAGCAGCAGCGTCCTGCGGTCCATGGCGCCGGCCAGCCGCGCGATCGACAGGCTGGTCAGCACCGCGAAGACGCCTGAGATGGCAATCCCGTAGCCGGCCAGCCCTTCGCTGACGCCCAGGTCGGCCGCCATCGGCGTCAACAGGCTGACCGGCATGAATTCGGAGGCGATCAGGGCGAACACGCACAGCGTCATGGCGAACACGCCGCCCCAGCGGGCGCGTTCGCGGCCGGCGTCCTGCGGCGCGGCGGCGGATATCGGAGAAGAGGTCATTGCGGTTCCATGGACGAAAGACGCCGCGCGCCCGGTGCGGGCGCGGTCGTCGACAGCGGGAAGGCGGAAGCGCCGGAAGGCGTGCGGCGGCTATGGCGCCGGCAGGTTGCGCCGGAAGAACGACGCCAGCCGTTCGAACGGGATCAGGTCGGTGCGGTCGTACAGGTCCACGTGCCCGGCACCCTTCACCCAGACCAGTTCCTTGGGCTGGCCGGCCAGGCGGTAGGCCTGTTCGCTGAACTCCTTCGAGTGCGCCTGGTCGCCGCTGATGAACAGCATCGGCCGCGGCGAGATCGTCTCGATGTCGTTGAACGGGTAGAAGTTCATGAACTTCACGTTGCTGCTCAGCGTCGGGTGCGTGGTCAGCTCGGGCGACGACCCGGCCGGCGTGAACGCGCCGCGCGGGGTGCGGTAGAAATCGTAGAACTCGCGCTGGATCGGATGGGTATCGGCCTCGAGCCGGTGCACGGTGCCGCTGGTGTACCGCGTCGCGCCGCCCCCGGCCTCGACCCAGCGCTGCCGCGCGGCCTCGTCGATGATCGCTTTGCGCTGTTCCAGCGTCTGCGAATGGTTCAACGCATCGCGGTTGGCCGCACCCATGTCGTACATGCTTACGGTGGCGATGGCCTTCATGCGTGGATCGATCTTGGCCGCGCTGATCGCCAAGCTGCCGCTGCCGCAGATGCCCAGCACGCCAATCCGCTCGCGGTCGACGAAGTCCTGCATCCCCAGGTAGTCCACCGCGGCGCTGAAGGCTTCGGCGTAGATGTCCGGCGCCACCACGTTGCGCGGCTGCCCCGCGCTTTCGCCCCAGAACGACTGGTCGATGGCGAGGGTGACGAAGCCCTGCTCGGCCAGCTTCTGCGCGTACAGGGTCGCGCTCTGTTCCTTCACCGCGCCCATCGGATGGCCGACGATGATGGCCGGGTAGCGCCTGCCGGGTTCATGGTCGCCGGGCAGGAACAGGTTGCCGGCGATGCGCATGCGGTACTGGTTGTCGAAGTTCACCTTGCGCTGGGTAAGCCGCCCGCTCCGGTAGAAATTGTCCGCGCCGTGGGACAGGTCCTGCGCCGGGGCGGCAGGAATCGCGGCGGCGAGCGCCAGCGCGAGCAGCAGCGTTCTCATCGGCATCGGCCTCATCGGGACAGGGTCGCGTTGTCGATGACGAAGCGGTATTTCACGTCGCCCGCCAGCATGCGTTCGTAGGCGGCATTGATGCCGTCGGCGGCGATCAGTTCGATGTCGGCGACGATGCCGTGCCCGGCGCAGAAATCGAGCATCTCCTGGGTTTCGGGAATGCCGCCGATCATCGACCCGGCCAGGGTGCGGCGCTGGGTGATCAGGTTGAACACGTTCGGCGACGGGTGCGGCGTGGCCGGCGCGCCGACCAGCACCATGGCACCGTCGCGGCGCAGCAGCGCGAGGAAGGCGTCCAGGTCGTGCGGCGCGGCCACAGTATTGACGATCAGGTCGAAGCTGCCTGCGTGCGCCGCCATCGCCTCGCGGTCGCGCGAGACCACCACCTCGTCGGCGCCCAGCGCCAGCGCGGCCTCGCGCTTGGATTCGGAGGTGGTGAAGGCGACCACGCGCGCGCCCAGCGCATGGGCCAGCTTGATGCCCATGTGGCCGAGCCCGCCGATGCCGACCACGCCGACCTTGCGCCCGGGACCGGCCTGCCAGTGGCGCAGCGGCGACCAGGTGGTGATGCCGGCGCACAGCAGCGGCGCCACCGCCGCCAGCTGCGCTTCGGGATGGCGGATGCGCAGCACGTAGCGTTCGTGGACGACGATGCGCTCCGAATAGCCGCCCAGCGTCCAGCCCGGCGCATCGGCAGTGGGCCCGTTGTAGGTGCCGACCATGCCGTGGCAATAGTTCTCCAGGCCATCGGCGCAGTCCGCGCAGTGCCGGCAGCTGTCGACGATGCAGCCCACGCCGACCAGATCGCCCGGCGCGAAACCGGTCACCTGCCCGCCCACGGCGGAAACCCGGCCGACGATTTCATGGCCCGGCACGCAGGGAAAACAGGTGCCCTGCCATTCGCCGCGCACCTGGTGCAGGTCCGAGTGGCAGATGCCGCAATAGGTGATCTCGATCTGCACGTCGTGCGGGCCCGGCGCGCGCCGGACGATGTCGATCGGTTCCAGGGGAAGGTCGCCGGCGTGGGCGCCGTAGGCTTTGACGGGCTGGGTCATATGCGCTGCATCCTGGTGGGAAGACGGGTGCATTCTGCGCCTCCTGCATTCCAGGTATTAGCCGATGGATTCTTTTAAGGTCTATTAGTTCCACTAATCAATCTGGAGTGCCACACTGCCGCCATGGCACGACGCAACCTCAACGACCTGCTGGCCTTCGTCACCGTGGCGCGGGAAGGCAGCTTCACCCGCGCCGGCGCGGCGCTGGGGGTTTCCCAGTCGGCGCTGAGCCAGGCGATCAAGGCGCTGGAGGAACGGCTGCGCATCCGCCTGCTGACCCGCACCACGCGCAGCGTCTCCCCCACCCCGGCCGGCGAGCGGCTGCTGCTGGCCATCGGCAACCGCTTCGACGAGATCGAGGCCGAGCTGGACGCCCTGACCGAACTGCGCGACAAGCCGGCCGGCACGGTGCGCATCACCTGTGGCGACCATGTGCTGCGCACGGTGCTGCTGCCGCGGCTGCTGCCGTTGATGCACCGCTACCCGGACATCGGCGTCGAGTTCGACGTCAGCTACGGCCTGCGCGACATCGTCGCCGACCGCTTCGACGCAGGCGTGCGCCTGGGCGAGAGCATCGACCGCGACATGGTCGCCCTGCCCATCGGCCCGAAGCTGCGCATGGCGGCCGTCGCTTCGCCGGCGTACTTCAGCCGGCATCCCCCGCCCCGGGTTCCCGAGGACCTCACCGGGCACAACTGCCTCAACATCCGTTTCCCTACCGCCGGCGGCCTGTACGTCTGGGAGTTCGAACGCCGCGGCCGGCAGGTGAACGTGCGGGTCGAGGGCCAGGCGATCTTCAACACCTCGCCGCCGATCGTGCTGGCCGCGCTCGACGGCCTCGGCGTGGCCTTCCTGCCCGAAGAGGAGTTCGCGCCGCACATCGAGGAAGGCCGGCTGGTGCGCGTGCTGCAGGACTGGTGCCCGCCGTTCTCCGGCTACCACCTGTACTACCCGAGCCGGAAGCAGCACTCGCCGGCATTCGCGCTGGTGATCGAGGCGCTGCGCGTGGGCAGCTGACCGCATGCGCCGCGAACGCGCCGGCGTCGACAGCGGTGTCGGCCCGCGCCTTCGCGCACGGGCGGTCGCGTGGCCATTGCCTGCGGCTAGTCCACGCCATACGCACGAAGGGCCCGCAGGCGGACCCTTCGTGCGGTGCATGGGCGCACGGCCTACTCAGCGGCCACGCGAACTGCGGCGGCCGCGGTCGTCGTCATCGTCCCTGCGCCCTTCCCAGCCACGCTCGGCGGCGCGCGCATGCCCCTCCGGGTCGCCGAACCAGCCGCCGTGCCCGCCACGCGAGGAACCGCCGCGATCGTCCTCGTAACGCGAGCGGCTGGAACCGCCACGGTCATCGTCGTAGCGCGAACGGCTGTAGCGGCCGCCGCGGTCGTCGTCGTCGTTGCGACGTCCTTCCCAGCCGCGTTCGGACGCGCGCGCGTGGCCTTCCGGATCGCCGAACCAGCCGCCGTGACCGCCGCGCGAGGAACCACCGCGATCGTCGTCGCCGCGCGAACGGCTGGAACCGCCGCGATCGTCATCGTCCCGCGAGCGGCTGTAGCGGCCGCCGCGGTCGTCGTCGCTGCGACCACGCGAGGAGCGGTCGTCGTCCTCATAGCGGGAACGCCCATAGCGACGGTCGTCATCGTCCTGGCGGCCCTGGCTGGAATAGCGGCGATCGTCATCGCTCACGAACCGCCCCTGGTCATCGCGTTCCTGGTTGTATCGTGCCATGTTCATATCTCCATGATCGGAATAACGCTGTGTGCCGAGCGAGCGGGAAATCGGGGGAATGACGCCTTCGGCTTCCGCCTGCAGTTCGAGTTCCTGCTTGCGCGCTTTCAGGCGTTCCCCCAGCTCTGCCATGTCCAGGCCGGCTGAAACGGCCTTTGCGAAGATCCCGCTGCTCGGCTTCTCTTCTTCGCGGACATGCAGTTGCACGTATTCACCAAGTACCTTGACCTTGGCGTCGTAGTACGGCGCTTCCGGGCTGCTTTCGGTCAGGTCCATGACCAGCATGCCGACCGTGTCGTGTTCGACCTGCGCCTCGTCCATCACGGCGTCCTCGATGCCGCCCTCCCTGCACGCCGGGTAGAAGATTTCCTCCTCCAGCATCGCGTGGATGACCAGCGCGTTGCCGATGTTCCTGACCAGCTCGGACTTGTCGTCGGGGTCGTCGGTGGCGGCGCACCGGGCGAACATCTGCTCGACCTGGCGGTGGTCCGCCTTGAGCAGTGCGACCGCGTCCTGTCCGCCGGCCGAAACACGGGGGGACGTCTGCGCCTTGCCGGCGGCGGTCTTGCCGGCGGCCCTGGCGGTCTTTCCGGCGGTCTTCGTCACGGTGGCGGCCTTGGTGGTTTTTGCCTTCATTTCCTGGGACTCCGTGTGCGGTACCAGGAGAGGCAGCACACACCATGCCAATCGCGGAAAACACGCAGACACGGCGTTTCAAGGCATCGCGCGGCTTCCGCGCGCATCGGCAGGCGCGAAGCAAATGCGCACCGGTGAAAATATTTCCGGGGTTGGATACGACAGGCGATGCGGTCGCGCGCGCTGGCACCGATGGCTACATGCGCGTTGCGTTCGATTGCCGGCGATCAACACAAGGCCATGCCCGCACAGCGTTGGTCGCACGAAGCGCGACGCGATGCCGGAGGCCTTCGCCGTCGGCGACACGGCACGCCAACGCATCGGCTCGCATGCCCTGCGGTATTGGATCAGGCCGGAAGCGGCAGCCTGTAGTATTCAGCCAGCGCGCAGCGGAACCTCGACCACGCACTCCACGCCGTGACCGGTCAGCCGGTAGGAAGTGCGCGCCTTGAGCTGGTATGGCAGGGCGCGTTCGATCAGTTCGCGCCCGTAGCCGCCCTCGCGTCCGGGGTCCGGCGGCGCGGTGCCGTGCGATACCTCGTTCCATTCCATGCGCAGCACCGGCGTGCCATCCTCGCGCCGGCGCCGGCGCCAGCGCACTTCCAGCCGTCCCGACGCCGCCGAGAGCGCGCCGTACTTGGTGGCGTTGGTCATCAGTTCGTGCAGCGCCAGGGCGAGGGCCTGCAGGGACGCCGACTCCAGAGCGATGTCGCCGGGCCCGTCCAGCACCACCCGGGCGCGGTCGGCGCCATGCGCTTCCAGTTCCTCGAACAGGAGCCGGTCGAAGGTGACCATGCTGCCTTCGTCCAGGCTCGACAGCAGGGCGTGGGTGCGCGAGATGGCGCTGATGCGGCTGCAATACGCGTCGCGGAACTCGCCCAGCGTCTGGCATTCGTCGAGCGTACGCTCGGCCACCGCGCGCATCACCGCCATCAGGTTGCGGGTGCGGTGCTGCAGTTCGGCGATGAGCACCTGGGCGCGACCGGACGCCTCCTTCTCCTCGGTGGCATCGTGGCCGATGCCGCCGATGCGTACCACCCGCCCCTCGCGGTCGAGCAGCGGAAACGCGGTGTCGCGCATCCAGCGGATGGCGCCGTCGTCGCGGCCGATGCGGTACTCGACCACGATGCGTTCGCCCGCCCGGACCCGGGCCAGCGCCTCGTGCACGCGGCGCCTGTCCTCGCGCAGGATCCGGCTGGTCCAGCTGTCCAGCGTCGGATTCGCCAGCATCATTCCACGGTCGCAGCCATAGAGGCGATCGAACGCCGGGCTCAGGTATTCCAGGCGCATGCTGCGCGCGTCGCGGACCCACAGCACGTCGGAAGCCGCTTCGCCGAACTGCGCCATGCTTTCATGCAGCGCTTTGTCGACATCGACGGGGTCGGTGACGTCATGCAGGGTCCCGACCACCCGCCCGGGATCATCGGCCTCGCGCAGCCGGAACAGGGGCTTGAGCAGCAGGTGGCGCTGCTGTCCGTCCGGCAGCCAGTAGCGGAAGCGGCAGGCCGAGTCCACGCGCCCCTCGCCCGCGCGCGCCAGCAGATCGTGCAGGCGGTCGCGGTCCTGTTCGTGCACGCGCGACAGCAGGCCACGCATGTCCGGGGCGACCATGCCGGGCCGGTAGCCGTCCATCTCGAAGCCTGAATCGGCCCAGGTGATCGCGTCGCTGCCCACATGCCAGACCCAGCCGGCCAGGTGCGCGGACGCGATGAGATGCCGCTCCCCTTTCCGCGCATCGTCCGCTTCACTAGGGATCGGCATGCAGCAGCTCCAGCAGCAGCACCCTGACGTCTTCCACGCCGAACGGTTTGACGCACTGCAGGCGATCGGAATAGCGCTCGGGAATCAGCCCGTGGTCGTAGCCGGTGGTGAACAGGAAAGGCACCCCCTGCCCGCTCAGGCGGTCTGCCACCGGATAGACGCTCTGCCGGCCCAGGTTGATGTCCAGCACCGCCGCATCCGGCATCGGATACCGGTCCAGCAGGGCGTTGGCGTCCTCGACGCTGCTGGCCGGACCCAGGACCTCGGCGCCGTCGCCCTGCAGCAGATCGTGCAGGCATTCGGCGAGCATGTACTCGTCCTCGACCACGAGGATCCGGCGTCCGGCAAGGCTGGCATTCATCGTCGTTCATCTCTCGGCCGGGTGGCTGAATATGGATACGGGAATGTTTGCAGCACGTGAGCGCAGGTCATGGCGGCGTGGGTGCCGCGTGCCTGCCCATGCGCGTCGCCGCGCCCGGCATTTCTCCAGCCCGCGCACGACATGGAAACGTTTCGCCAAGCCGTTCCTCCGATGCGCGCCGCGTGTACGTCCGTGCGTGTGCGCCGCGTTGCAGTCCATGCGATGCACGCGGAGATGCATGCGCCGGCGCGCGGGTGTGTTGCGTCGATCAAAGGCGGGCGCGCGTCGCTGACAGGGGAATAACGCCTGCGCGCCTAGCGTCGTTTTCGTGCAACGAAGGAGACGCGAGTGTCCGCTCCCACCCTGGCCATCGTCGACGACGATCCCGATTTTTCCGTGTTCCTGACGAGGGTCGCCAGGCGCCAAGGCTTCCTCACGCACCAGTTCCACACGGTGTGCGACGCCACGCGCTGGCTGTCCAGCAACGAGGTCGACCTGACCATTCTGGACATGGCGCTCCCCGACGGCACGGGCCTTGACCTCCTGGATCGCATCCCCTCGGACCGGCATGGCCAGATCGTCTTCGTGTCCGGCACCCGCGACACCGAGCAGATCCGCCGCGCGGTGGCGACGCCGGCCACCGAATTCCTCGGCAAGCCGGTGGGCGCCGACGCGCTGGAGCAGCTGTTCCGCCGCGTGCAGGAAGACCTCGGCTGCCGCGCCCATGGACAGGAACGGCTCGACCACGACCTCGTCGGCGAAAGCGCGGCCATGCGCCGCGTCAAGCAGGACATCCTGCGCGTGGCGCCCACCGACCTGAACGTGCTGGTGCTGGGCGAGACCGGCACGGGCAAGGAACTGGTGGCGCGTGCCGTGCACGCGCACAGCGGGCGGCAGGGACGACTGGTGTGCGTGAACTGCGGCGCCGTGCCTGCCGAACTGCTGGCCAGCCAGCTGTTCGGCCACGAGCGCGGCGCCTTCACCGGCGCGGCCAACCGGCATGCCGGTTTCCTGGAACAGGCCGATGGCGGCACCCTGTTCCTGGACGAGATCGGCGAGATGCCCCCGGCGCTGCAGGTGTACCTGCTGCGGGCAATGGAGACCGGCACCGTCGTGCGTGTCGGCGGAACCTGCGAAATCCCCGTCGATGTGCGCATCGTGGCGGCCACCAACCGCCTGCCCGAGGAAGGCATGCTGCGCCAGGACCTGTTCTACCGCCTGGGCCACTACCTCCTCGAACTGCCGCCGCTGCGCGCGCGCGGCGACGACGTACGGCTGCTGGCCAACCGCTTCGTCGCGGCATTGAACGACAAGTACGGCGGCCCGCCGAAACGGCTGGACCCGGCCGGCACCGCGCGGCTGCTGCGGCATTCCTGGCCGGGCAACGTGCGCGAGCTGATCGCGGCCACCGAGCGTGCCTATCTCGACGCCGGCGGGCCGATGGTCGACATCAATCCGCTGGTGCTGGACCGGCGCCAGGCCGACAGCGGCGACGTGGTGCAGTTCCGCGTGGGTACGCCGCTGCAGGACATCGAGGAGGAGATGCTCCGGCGCACGCTGGCCTTCCACAACGGCGACAAGACCGCCACCGCGCGCAGCCTCGGAGTCAGCGTGCGCACCATCCACAACCACCTGGCGCGGACCCGGCGCCATGGATGAGCGCGTGCTGCACCGCCTGCGCAACGACCTGAACGTGGTGGCGCTGGGACTGTCGCTGTTGAAACGCCAGCTCGAGCGCGATGCTTCGGCGGAAACCCGCGATATGCTGCGCAGGATCGAACTGGCCGCCCAGCGCTGCGCGAAGGCGGTCGCGGCGACGGAACCGCGGTGACTGGGCCACGCGCGGTTTCGAACCTCACCGGCGGCCGCGCAAGGCATGCCGTGCCCTGCAGAATCTTCATCCCCGTGCACAAGATGCAGGTAACCGCGACCACGCCGGTCCGCCGGAGCCGCGTCTTTCCTGCCTTCCACCGCTGGCATGGGACTTGCGATTCCACCGCGTATCCGCCCTTCCATCGCGAAAGGCGGAGCACCACGCCCCCACCGGCATGCAGGAGAACGAGATGAACCGCAACGACTGGCAGGAACGGAACGAAGGCAGCCGTTCCTTCGGCAGGGAATACGGCGAGGACCGACCGCATCACCCGGCCGGCAGCGCGGCGTACGGCAACGACGAACGCCGCTACCGGGACGTGGCCGCAACGCCGCGCGGCTGGAGCGGCGCGCAGGGCGCCGGGCCGCACGAGCGCGGGCGGGACGAACGCGCCACCGACTGGCGCCGCGACCAGGACCAGGAGCGCGGCACGGCCGGCGGTTTCTGGCGCGGCATGGCGCGCGGCGACAGTGCCCTGTTCGGCGCCGGCGAGGCGGACTATGCCGGGCCCCGCGGTGGCGAAAGCCGCTGGGGCGAACGCGGCCATGCCGACGAGGAGGAACGCGCCCTGCGCGACTACGGCAGGCACGCGCACGGCGGCGAGTACCGCCACCCTGGCTGGCAGGGAAACTCCCTGTACAGCGAAGCGGATCGTGGCGGGCCGTCGCCCCATGCAGGGCGCGGCGGGTACGACCGCGATTTCCCGGGAGAAGACGGCCGGCAGCAGCGATGGTCGCAGGACCGCGACGACGGCCGCGCGCCGGACGCCCGCCGCGGCCCGTACCGGGGCCGCGGACCGCGCAACTACGCGCGGTCGGACGAACGCATCACCGAGGATCTCAACGAGCGCCTCACCGACAACGACATGCTCGATGCCAGCGACATCAGCGTGCAGGTCGCCGACGGCGTGGCCACCCTGAGCGGCACCGTCGCCTCGCGCTGGATGCGCCACCTGGCCGAGGACATCGCCGATTCCTGCAGCGGCGTGAAGGACATCCGCAACGAGATCACCGTCGCCGCCGCGGACGACGCCGGCGATGCGCCCCTGCCCGGAGTCCGCCCATGAACGCCTTCGACATGGCCAAGCCGCTCCTGCTGGCAGGCGTCGTCCTGCTGGCCGCGTGCCGCAACGACGAACCCATGCCGTCGCGCGGGACCGCCGCCCCCGCGGCCGATGCGGCCACGCCCGGCGAAGGAGCGCCCGGCGCGGTCCCGCGCACCGATGCCGGCAACGATGGCGATGGCGACGCGCTGGCGGTACTGAATGCCATCAACGACCACGAGATCGCCATGGGGCGGCAGGCCCTGGAAAAGGGCGTGCAGGGGCCCGTCGCCGACTACGCCCGGCGGATGATCGACGAACACGGCAGCAACAGGCAGCAGACCGATGCCCTGCGCCCCACCCCGGACAGCACCAATGCCCGGGCGCAGCGGGACAAGGGCGATACCGTCCTGCGCCAGCTCGCCGGCAAGAGCGGCGAAGCCTACCGCCGCGCCTACGTGCAGGCCATGGTCTCCGGCCATGCCGAGGCGCTGGCGACGCTGGACCATACCCTCATCCCTGCCGCAAACCGTCCTGACGTGCAGGCGCACCTGCAGCAGACGCGGACCCGCGTGGCCCAGCACCTGGAACAGGCGCGCGCGCTGCCGGCCTCGGAACCGCCGCCGGCGCAGGACGCCTCCCAACAACGGTGAATGCCATGAACAAACTTCCCCTCAATCCCGGCAAGGCCAGCGACCAGGACAAGGCGCATACGCCGGACAAGCTGCGCAACGACAAGGCGCAGTGGAAGCGGCCGGACATGCCCGAGGCCGAACATACCGCCCACCCGGAAGACTACGAGCGCCCGCCGGCGCCGCGGCGCAGGGACTGAGCGGCGCCTAGCTCGAACCCAGCCGCGTGAAACGCTCGACCTCGTCCAGCCACAGGTCGCGGATGTCGCCGCCGCCCAGGTCGATCCGCACCTGGCCGTTGGTGCCTTCGTTGCCCTGCGCGTCGCGGAACTGCTGGACGGTGGGCCGGTCCACCAGGGTGCCGACCAGGGTCGTGCCGCCGCGCATGTGCAGTTCGACCATCAACTCGGCATCGAGCGCCAGCTGCAGCGCCTTGAGGCGCTCGATGTCCGCCTGCTCGACGTGGATGCGGGGGGCTGTTCTGCTCATGGTGTCCTCGCTCTCTGCGTGATGTATCGGTGCATGACAGGCCGCGGCCGATGCCCGGCCACGGCGGAACGATGGCCGCGGTGTATCCAGGCGCCATCGCCGCCCTGCGGCGACGTGACGCGTGCGTTCTTCCGCAGGAGCGAACGCCACCACTGCCGTGATCGCCGGCCGCGTCAGCCGCCGCCGCGCCGGGCGCGGGCACGCCAGGCTGCGGTAAGTTCGGCCAGCAGCGGCAGCATGCACAGCAGCAGTGCCGGCAGCAGCACCGCGATCCAAGCCGATGCCGGCGGCGCTGGCGCACGCCACTCCCACCTCCAGCCGCGCGCCAGCGCCGCCGGCCCTTGGCCAAACGCCGCGACGCCCAGCGCGATCCACGGCGCGGCGTCCAGCACGCTGTGGATGTGCTGCTCCAGCGGCGTGACCGGGCGCCGACCCCAAGCGGTACGGGTATCCATGTAGCCGGCCACCGCATGCGCAAGGACCAGCAGCGCCGACAGCGCGAGCAGCGGCAACCCCGGGCGCGCGGCCAGCCACGCCAGTACCAGCGTTCCCATCAGGCCCATCTGCAGCACGTGCAGCAGCGATTCGGCAAGGCCGGAGGTGTGCGGCAGGTCGCTGCGGCGATGGCAGCGGAAATCGGCCCACCCGGCCAGCAGCCACAGCAGGTAGCCGGCGTAGGCCCACCCTGCGCCGCTCATTGGTCTGGGCCGGCATCGCGCACGACCTCCTGCTGGGGCAGGTCGAACGGCGCCAGCGGTTCGCTCGCCGGGCCGTTGAGGATGGCGCCGCTGGTCGCCTTGAAGCGCGAGCCATGGCACGGGCAATCCCAGGATTTCTCCTCGCTGCTCCAGCGCACCACGCAGCCCATGTGGGTGCAGCGGGCGTTGTGGGCGTGCAGCATGCCGTCGCCGGAACGGTATACGGCCACCTGGTGCACGCCGCAGCGGACCACCCGGCCGCTGCCGCGCGCCAGCCCGGCCAGCGCGTCGGCCGGTACCGAAGCGAGCCAGTCGCGGTACTGCAGGGCGGTGTTGGCGTTCTCGCGCAGCCAGTTGCCAGCGCTCAGCAGGCGGTGCCGGCCCGGCGCGTACAGCGCCGCCCACGGATTGTCGCGGCCCAGCACCAGATCGGTCAGCAGCAGCGCGGCCAGCGTGCCGTGGGTGAGCCCGTTGCCGGAGTCGCCGCTCACCAGATAGACGTTCTCGTTGTCCGGATCGGCGCCGATGAACGCCAGGCCGTCGTCCGGCTCCAGGACCTGTCCGGACCAGGCGTGGGTGTAGCGCGTGATCGACGGGAACCGCGCGTCGGCCCATTCCTGCAGGCGCGCATAGACGCCGGGGTCGTCGTCCTGCCCGGTCTTGTGGTCGCCGCCGCCGACGATCACCTCCACCTCGTCCGCATCCATGCCCGGCGGCATGCGCAGCCGCACGTAGTGGTAGGGATCGCCGTCGTCCCAGTACAGGGCGTCGGGAATGCTGTGCGCCGGCGCGCGCCCGGCCACCACGTAGGTGCGGTAGGCGGCCTGCTTGAGCCAGGTCGCGCCGGTCTCGTGCGCCGGCACGTTGGTCGCCGCCACCACCGCGTCGGCGTGCAGCCCGCGACCGTCGCGGCACTCCACGCGCGGCCGCCCGCTGCCTTCGATCGCGGTAACGTCGCCGCGCGCGAAGCGCACCCCGGCCTCGCGCGCCTGCCGCGCCAGCGCCAGCAGGTACGGGCCGATGTCCACACGCGCTTGGTCGTCGAAACGCAACACCGGACCGAGCGCGGGCGCCGCCGCGATGCCCTCCGCCTGCAGCTCGACCGCCAGCCCCGCCGCCCCGGCCGCCCGGCATTCGCGGCGCAGGTCCTCGACGTCCCGGGTGCAGGAGAACAGATAGCCCGGGACGCGCCGGAAACCGCAGTCGGTCCCCGCGCGCGCCACGACCGCGGCCATCCAGTCGATCGCCGCGGCGTGGCTGGCCGCGGCCAGCCGCGCGCCGGCCTCGCCGTGATAGCGCGCCAGCGTCTGGAAGCGGTCGTCCAGCGCCGAGGCCAGGTGCGCGCTGGTGCGCAGGGTTTCGCCGGCGCCGATGCCCTGGCGCTCCACCACCTGCACCTGCTTTCCGGCGCGGGCCAGTTCCAGCGCGACGCTCAACCCGGCTATACCGGCGCCGACTACGATCACTTCCGCGTCCGCGACCGGGTCCTGCCACCAGTCGGCGGTGGCGGCGGTGACGTCGTCCCATACGGGTCGGGTATGTGCGGTCTTCATCGACACCCCAGGCAGTGGATGAGGTCTGCGACGGTAGGTCCGCGCCGGTAAGCGCACCGTCAATCCGCGAGAGGAAGGCGATCACACGCTGCCAGCACGCCGCGCCGCATCCGCACCTGGCCACCGCCAATGCGGCGGCGGCCCGCCCCGCGCCGTACATGCCACGGCATCCCCCTCTCTGCGGAACGGGGGAGCGGTGCGTGGCTCGCGATCCCTCTCGCACCCGCCTCCGGCCCGCCGCCTTGGCGCGGGCCGGAGGCGTACCGGTCAGAGCATCGCCGGCTCGCGCTCGGGATAACGGTGCTGCACGATGGCGATGGCGAAGCGCTCCACCGTGTCGCGCGCGTCGGGTTCGGCGAAGAGCAGCATCGGGTCGTTGTCCAGCGGCGTCAGGCCGGCGGCGTCCCACACCTGCCGCCCCTCGCCGACGAACAGCAGCGGCTTGCCGTGGCGGTAGCCATCGCGGATGTGCTCCAGCGCCCGCGCATCGCGCGCCAGCGCCGCCGCGCCCGCGGCGCCGCCCACGACCGCCAGCGCGTCGAACAGCACGCCGGGCTCGTTCTCCAGCGAGGCGTCGGCATCGAGCGCATTGCCGTCGTCATCGTGCAGCAGGCCGACATGCTGCCCCAGCAGCCGTACCATCGCGCCCTGTCCGGTCAATCCCCGGTGCAGCATCGTCACGTCCCGGGCGCGGCTGCCGTCGGCCACCAGCAGCGCGATCCGCCGCGTGCGGATGCCGCCCTCGCCCGGCCGCGACAGCAGCGACAGCGCCGGCGACAACACGACCTCCGCCGCGACCTCGCCGTCGAAGGCCTTCGGCATCTTCGGCGGCAGCGGCATGCCCAGCCCGCGCGCGACCTCGCCGGCCAGTTCCTCGGAGACGTTGCGCAGCAGCGACACCACGCGCCGGCGCACCGCCGGCACCGTCACCTTGCTCAGCTCGAAGCGGAACGCGTCGGCGATGTGGCGGCGCTCGGCCGGGCTCTGGCTGTCGTGGAACAGCGTGGCCTGCGCGTAGTGCTCGGCGAACTTCTCCGGCTTGGCGCGCACCTCGTCGCCCTGCGGCGGCTCGGCGAAGGATACGAAGCCGGCCGCGCCGGCCTGGAACGGGCAGCCGCCGGCCAGCGAATTGGGCTCGTAGGACACCCGGCCGCGGTGGATGGCCTGGCGGTGCATGCCGTCGCGCTGGTTGTTGTGCGCCGGCGCGACCGGCGCATTGATCGGCAGCTCATGGAAGTTCGGCCCGCCCAGCCGGCTGATCTGCGTATCCACGTAGGAATGGATGCGGCCGGCCAGCAGCGGATCGTTGCTGAAGTCGATACCGGGAATGATGTGCGCCGTGCAGAACGCGACCTGCTCGGTCTCGGCGAAGAAGTTGTCCGGATTGCGGTTGAGCACCATGCGCCCGATCGGGCGGATCGGCACCAGTTCCTCGGGCACGAGCTTGGTGGCGTCGAGCACGTCGAAGCTGAAACCGTCGGCCTCCTCCTCGCTGAACACCTGGATGCCCAGTTCGTACTCCGGGTACTCGCCGGCCTCGATCGCCTCCCACAGGTCGCGCCGGTGATAGTCCGGGTCGGCGCCGGAGATCTTCACCGCCTCGTCCCAGACCAGCGAATGGGTGCCCAGCTTCGGCGTCCAGTGGAACTTGCAGAACACCGACCGGCCGCGCGCGTTCACCAGGCGGAAGGTATGCACGCCGAAGCCCTGCATCATGCGGTAGCTGCGCGGGATCGCGCGGTCGGACATCTGCCACATCAGCATGTGCGCGGACTCGGGCATCAGCGACACGAAGTCCCAGAAGGTGTCGTGCGCCGAGGCCGCCTGCGGCATGGCGTGGTGCGGCTCGGGCTTGACCGCGTGCACCAGGTCCGGGAACTTGATCGCATCCTGGATGAAGAACACCGGCATGTTGTTGCCCACCAGGTCCCAGTTGCCCTCGTCGGTGTAGAACTTCACCGCGAAGCCGCGCACGTCGCGCGCGGTGTCCTTGGAGCCGCGCTCGCCGGCGACGGTGGAGAAACGCACGAACACCGGGGTGATCTTGCCCGCCTCCTGGAACGGCGCGGCGCGGGTGAGCGGCGAGAGGTCCTCGTAGGCCTCGAAGTAGCCGTGCGCGCCGGAACCGCGGGCATGGACCACGCGTTCGGGAATGCGCTCGTGGTCGAAGTGGGTGATCTTCTCGCGCAGGATGAAGTCCTTGAGCAGCGCCGGCCCGCGCAGTCCGGCCTTGAGGCTGTTCTGGTTGTCCGCTAACGGCACTGCCTGGTTGGTGGTCATGCGCTGGCCCGAACCATCGTTGCGCACCCGCTGCAGCGGCCCGGCATTGGCGTCCTGCCCCTCCGCGGCGGGCGCGCCGGCCTTGGCGCTGCCGTTGCTCTCGCTTACCGTGCTGGCGCCGGCCGCCGCGGATGGCGCCAGGTAGTGCTCGCCCTCCGGCGGCCGCGCGGCACCGGCGCCATGCTCGGCGCGCTTGTCGGCGTTGTGGGTGCGCTGCCCGGCCCAGTCGTCGACCAGCCCGGGCACCTCGTCGGCCGAACGCAGCGGTTGCCGTGCGTTGCTGTCCGCAGGGCCGCTGTCCGAGCGCGCGGCGGTCGTGGTGTGTGGCCGGTGGGACGAAGCGCCTTTCTTGCTGGCCATGGCGGCATCTCGCTGGAAGGGCTCCTGACCATAGCCGCGGCCGGTAAAACGCACGTGACCCTTGCCGGCGCGCGGCTCACGGGAAATTGACCGTGCCTGCGCTCAGGCGCCGGTCTGCGTGTGCGGCGCCTCCACCGGCTTGGACTCGGGCGAATCCTTCTGCCGCAGGTAGATGCTCAGCAGCACGATGGAAAGCACCGCGAGGAACTCGCTCTGCCAGTTCTGCATCGACTCGAACCAGAACTGCGCGCTGCCCAGGTGCTCGGCCCAGCCGATGCCGGCCAGCCCGTCCAGGGCGCGCTGCTGGTTCTCGTGGCGCCAGCTGCCGTAGGAATGGCCGCCGAAGCTCAGCAGGAACAGCAGCAGGTAGGTCAGCGACAGCGAGTTGGCATATAGCACTTTCCACAGCCCGCCCCTGCGCGCGGGCCACGGCGTGGTGCCGGGTTCGACCTCGTCGTCCTCCTCGGCCGGGTCGAGCTTGCGCGATTCGGCCGAACCGCGCTGGCGCAGCACGACGGTCAGCAGCACGTACATGCCCATCTGCAGGAACTCGCTTTCCCAGTTCTCGAACGTGGCCGAGACGAAGTGCCCGCTTTCCAGGTACCGGCCCAGCGACACCGTCGGCGCGCCCTTGTCCGCCAGTTCCTGGTTGAACGCGCGCAGCCCGGCCCAGGTCTGTCCGACCAGCGACGCGGCGAACAGCGCCAGCAGCACCAGCGAAAGCCCATTGCGATAGATGAACGAGGATTTTCCCTGCTTCATGACCGTTCTCCTGTGGTGCCCGGAGAGAACGTGGTCAGCGTGCGCGAAAGGCCGCGTAAAGAACCGGCAGCCGCACGACCCTTGCAGGTCACATCGATGAACGCAGGGCCATCGGCGTGCGCCAGGCACGCCGCGGTTTCACGCCGGCGACAACCCCGGCTGCGAACAATCGGATCTCCCCAGCGAGGATCACGCCATGAACAGAGACAGGAAAGATCCGCCCGGTCCGGCCGACGACCGCGACTGCACCGAAACGCCGCAGGAGCGCCGCGAACGCAAGGAACACGAAAGCGAGAACCACGACGAGGCGCTGGAGGAAACCTTCCCGGCCAGCGACCCGGTTTCTCCGTTCGTGCCGGCCAAGACGCCGGAATAGCGCGGTCCACGCGCGGATGATGACGGGCGGCGATTCGCCGCCCGCCATGTTTTTTCCCTGCCGCTAGAACCAGCGCTGGCGGCGGCCGAGCACGAACGCGCCGGCGGCCAGCGCCACCAGCCCGGCGATCACGCCGTAGAACCCGGCGTCGTCGCTCTGGAACAGGTGCGTGCCGAAGTTCATGCCCAGCGCGCCGACGATGGTGGCCATCAGCCCCGTCACCACGGTGACGAAGGTCAACACGCGCATGGCCTGGTTGGTGCGCAGCGCGGTCTGGTTGCTGAACAGCTCGAAGGTGCCCAGCACCTGATCGCGCGCGTTCTCGACCATGTCCAGGGCGCGCTCGAAGCGCATGTTCAACGCGATGAAGTGGCGATCGGCCGCACGCCCCTCGTCCGGCCGGAAATCCGGGCGCGACATGGCGCCGAACACCACCCGGTGGGGCGCCAGCATGCGCCGCAGGCGCGAAGCCCAGCGCCGCAGGCGCTGCAGTTCGTTAAGCGCATCGCAGGCGCCCTTGCCCAGGATGCTGACTTCCAGGCGCTCGATCGCCAGCTCGTGTTCGTCGATCGCCTTGAAGTAGCTGACCAGCAGGCGGTCCAGCAGCGTGGCGACGAAACTCTCGGCACGCAGCACGCCCACCCGTCCGGCCTGCTGCACGCGCAGCTCCTCCAGGAAGTCGATCGGTTCGCGCCGGAAGGTGACGACGCGGTCGGCGCCGGCCACGCACACCAGCACCGCGCCGCTGATCTTGTCCTTGTCGCCGCCGGCATGGGCGACGACGGCACGGACCCAGAAACAGCCATCGCCCTGCCCCACCTCCGGCACGGTGCCGCCGTCCAGGAACTGCCGCGCGGCCTGCGGCAGCTGCCAGGCCGCCCACACCGCGTCGATCTCCTCGTCGCCGGGATCGCACAGGTCCACCCAGGCCAGCGCGTCGTGCGCGGGCCGGCACGCGGCCAGCGACCGCGCACCGACCCGCCGCACCTGGCCCTGCGCGTCGAACATCCTGCAGAAGAAGGACGCGCACGCATCCTCCGCGCCGTCTTCCTCCATCGCGCCGCTGTCCGTTTCCATCGGTGCAGATCGCTACAGGTAGTCCTGGCGCGCCTTCTCCGCACGCGCCGCGCCGATGGCGGTCTGGACGTCCTTCTGCTCTTCCGGCGGCGGCAGCACCGCCGGCATGCCAAGGCTGCGGATCCACAGTTCACGGGCCCAGCCGCGCGTGTGGTAGAGGTGGTGATCCTCCTGCGTCTCCACCGCGGCATGCGCCTGGGCCAGGATGTCGGCGTGCGGCCCATCCTGCTCGGCGACCTGGCCGATCAGCTCCCAGTTCATGTGGTCCTTGGTCTCGGCGAGCACGACGCACTCGGCCGCGACCACTTCGGCGTCGGCCGGTTTGGCGTTGGCCAGCGCCATCTCGATCGCGGCGACCAGCGAGGCGCCCTGGTGGGCGACGACGTCGCGGCCGGGGCTGGAGGTCTCCGTATCCAGGCCCATCGCCTCGAACACGCGGGTCAGGATGCGCTCGTGGTTGCGGGTTTCCTCCAGATAGCCCTCCCATTCCTGCTTCAGGTCCTTGTTGCGCGCCGCGCGGATGGCGGCGGTATAGACCTCGATGCCGCCGCGCTCGGTTTCCAGAGCCTGCAGCAACAACTCGCGCACATGCGCCGCATTCGGCTTGCCGGTCATGAACGTTCTCCAGGTGAAAGGAGGCTTGGATATAGACAGGCGCCCGAAAGGACGGCGTGATCCCGCGTGAACGATCGGTGGCGACCCTCCGCCTGCATCGTCATGCGCGGGAACAGGCCCTTCGGCGGACAGGCCTGCCTCCATCAACCGAAGACGAGCGACCAGGGAATTTCCGAGCCGGTGAACTTGTAGCGGAAACCCTCGCAGTCGATCTGCCTTGCCACGTTGCCCGCGTCGTCGGCCAGCGTCTTGATCTCCACCAGCGTATTGGCCGCGGCCGGCCCGCTCCGGATCGGGATGCCCATGGACTTGATGTCGGCCAGTTCAGTGGAGATGTGCCTGACCGGGCGCCGCTCCTGCCCTGGTCCCAGCAGATAGAGTTGAATACCTTTCACAGCAAGCATTCCTCATTCGTCGTTCCCGCCCCGGCACCTGCCTACATACCGGCGCCGAAGTTAAGCCGTTGCGTGCATCACGCCGCCGTCTTGTGAAAGCCGGCAACCGGTCACACGCGATCGCGGCGCGTGGGCACGCCGCTTTCATGCGGCGACCGGGAGCACGCAGTCCGGTGCGCCTCCAGCGGCATCGCGCACACGACGCGCACAGTCATCGCCGGGTACGGCGCTTTGCGGCATGCACGGCAGCCGCCATCGTCGTGCCTGCCTGCGACGCCGCCCTGCACTTCTTCGTCACCGGCCTGCTGCGCGCTCTTAATCCCCCGGCAGGCAGGATGGTCCATGGAGCACTTCCGCTCCTCGAGGAGAATCGACATGAGCGCAAGCAAGATGAAGCACCTCCTGCTCCTGGGCGTCGTCGCGACCGCCTGCGCGGGGACCATCACCACGGCCCAGGCGGCCGCCCAGGACCGCGGCATGCAGCAGAAGGAATCGGTGCAGCCCGGCAGCGACACCTGGATCACCACCAAGGTCAAGGCCGAACTGCTGGCCACCAAGGATGTTTCCGGCCTGGACATCAAAGTCGAGACGGTGAACGGCGTGGTTTCGCTCAGCGGCGACGTGGATACGCAGGCCGAGGTCGATCGCGCGGTCGCCACGGCCAGGAAGATCGATGGCGTCACCCGCGTGGACAACAGGCTGGTGGTGCGCGGCGCGAAGTAAGCGCATGCGGGCGGGTCCGTCGGCTCCGGCTGACGGGCAGCCCATGTTGCGGCGCGGCCGCCCTGCCGGGGAGGCGGCCGCGCCGGTCGCGGGCATGTGCATCACGCTTGTCCGGATCGCGCTTGCGCGGCGGCCGGCGACGTTCGTCCGGAAAGGGCGCATGCGGCGGCGGGTCGCGCACGTTCGGTTCGCGTGGGTCACGCGGTTCCTTGAGAGTGGCCGGGTCCGGCGGCGTTTCCGGGCCGGTGCCGGTGCGCGGCGGCATGCCGGCCATCACTCCTTCTCCGCGTCTGGCGCATGCCGGGCCAACCGCGAAGCGACCTTGTCCAGGTTCTGGCGGATACGGCCGATGTCGCCCCAGGGATGCTGTTTCATGCGCGCCATGCGGCGCGGCGCCGAGACGATGTCGTGCGCGCCGCCGCCCTTGGTCCGCGCCAGTTCCTCCCAGCGCAGCGGCATCGCCACCGGCGCGCCCGGTCTCGCCCGCAGCGAGAAGGACGCCACGCTGGTCGCGCCGCGGCCGTTGCGCAGGTAGTCGACGAAGATGCGGCCCTTGCGCAGGCGCTTGCTGGCCGTGGCCACGTATGCCAGCGGGTCCGAGGCCGCCATCGATTCGGCGAAGGCGCGCGCGAACGCCTTCACCTGCGGCCACGGGCACGCCGGCCGCAGCGGCACCACGACATGCAGTCCCTTGCCGCCGGAGGTGCGCACGAACGATTCCAGCCCGAGTTCGCGCAGGCGGTCGCGTACCCAGCGCGCCGCCGCGACCACCCGCGTCCAAGCCACGCCGGTGTCCGGATCGAGATCGAACACGATGCGGTCGGCCTTGTCCGGCGTCTCGGCCAGCGCGCCCCACGGATGGAACTCCAGGGCGTTGAACTGCACCAGTTCCAGCAGCGCGGCGGCGTCGCGCACCACGATGTAGTCCGCGCTCGCTCCATCCTCTTCCTCGAGCGCCACCGAATCGACATGTTCCATGCCCGTGGGCAGGTGCTTCTGGAAGAAGCACGGCCGGCCGGTGCCCTGCGGACAGCGCACCACGGACAGCGGCCGGCCGGCGATCTCCGGCAGCAGCCAGGGCAGCATGGTGCGGTAGTAGGCGTACACGTCTTCCTTGCGGATGCCGTCATCGGGGTACACCACGCGGTTGGGACTGGTCAGCACCACGTCCTTCGCCGGCATTCGGGTCTTCGGTTTGCGGATCGTGCTTGGCATGGGGTCCTCCGCGTGGGAATCGGGCGATGGCGCGCGCAGGTCCGCCGCGCTCTTGTCGGCCCGGATCGTCTTGAACGAGGCCTGCCGCAGCAGGCCGAGATTGCCGGTGCCGTGGTGGAACACCTCCACCACCATGGCCGGCTTCACCCACTGGACCTTGCCCAGGCCGGTGACGTCGGCGCCGAGGCGCACGGCGGGCTTGTCGCGGGCCAGCGGCTGCAGGCCGCGCACCAGTTCGTCCAGCATGCGCTGGTTGAAGCCGGTGCCGACGCGGCCGGCGTAGCGCCAGCCACGGCGCCCTTCCGGCGCTGCCAGCAGCAGCGCGCCAAGCCCGCTGCGGCTGCCCTTGGGCGCGGTGTATCCCACCACCGCGAACTCCTCCGAGGCGCGCTGCTTGATCTTGCGCCAGTCGTCGCCGCGGCCGCTGCGGTACGGTGCGGCCGCGCGTTTGGAGATGATGCCCTCCAGCCCGCGCTCCACCGCCATGGCCAGGGCGCGCTCGCCGTCCTCGCCCACGTGCGAGCTGTACACCAGCGGGGGCTCGGGCGATTGGAGAAGCGCGGCCAGGACGCCCTTGCGCGCGTCCTGCCGGCATCCGCTCAGATCGACGTCGCCCAGCTGCATGATGTCGAACAGCACGTAGGACAGCGGCGCGGCGCGCTCGCCGGACAAGGTGGCCTGCAGCAGGCCGAAATCCTGCTGGCGGCCGGCGCCGGCGACCAGTTCGCCGTCCAGCACCGCCTCGACGCCGAGCCCCTGCAACGCCTGCACGATCGCCGGCAGGCGCGCGGTCCATTCCAGTTCGTTGCGCGACCACAGCCGCACCTTGCCGCGGCCGAGCTGGGCGATCAGCCGGTAGCCATCCCATTTCGCCTCGTGTAACCAGCCCTCACCGTCCGGCACCGCCGTCGCCAGCGTGGCCAGCTGCGGCGCATGGAAGGCCGGCGCGCGACCGGTATGCGGCGAAGCAGGAGGCGGACGACCTGCTGGGCGAACCCGCGCCGGCGCC
>NZ_WIDL01000002.1:0-111956 GCF_009496535.1 Stenotrophomonas sp. MYb238 | reverse complement strand
CTCGGCCGCGGCAAGGTGCGGCGGGCGCCGGGCAGCTTTGCCGCGGCGGCAAGCAGGCGCCGGATCCGCGCCGCCGCCGCGGCCGGGCGTTGCCGCTTGGCGGTGGCGCCCTCCGGCGCCGGCGCGGGTTCGCCCAGCAGGTCGTCCGCCTCCTGCTTCGCCGCATACCGGTCGCGCGCCTTGAACAGCAGCCATTGCGGCCGTCGCCCGCGGCCACCGGAGCGCACCAGGTGCCAGCCGCCTTTCAGCTTGCCGCCGAACAATTCGAAACGCAGGTGGCCCTTGGCCAGTTGTTCTTCCGGGTCGCCCTCGCTGCTCCAGACGCCGTGGTCGAAGATGGCGACGTGGCCGGCGCCGTACTGGCCTTCGGGGATCTCGCCTTCGAATCGCGCGTAGTCCAGCGGATGGTCCTCCACCTCGGCGGCCAACCGCTTCACTGCCGGATCCAGGCTGGGGCCCTTGGGAACCGCCCAGCTGCGCAGCGTATCGCCCACCTGCAGGCGGAAGTCGTAGTGCCTATGGCTGGCATGGTGCAGCTGCACCACGAAGATCGGCTGGGCGCCGCGCCGGCGGACGCCATCGGCGGACGGTTCCGGGGTGCGTTCGAACTGCCGTTTCCTGCGGTATTCGTACAGGCTCATGCGCGTTCCTCATTCCGGCAGGCGTGCCTGCGCATCGCTCCAGCGCGGGGCCGGAGGCGGCACCAGGCTGTTGCGCCGGTGCCACGCGCGCAGGCCGGGAACCTCGTCGTCCGGCGGCATCGCATCCAGCGCCACCTGCGCGTCCATCGCATCGCGCAGCAGGCGCAGCGGCGCGCTGTCGGCCGCGGCCGGCCAGTACTCGGCCGGGCCCATACGATCGACCAGCGCCTGCACGCCGTGGCGCCAACGCTCATGCGCCTGGATCAGGCGCTGGCGCACCCAGCCGCGCAGCGGCGCGTGCAGCACGAATCCCTGCGCAACCTGTTCGTCGCGCCACGCGGCCAGCGCCGAAGCGGCCCCGCGCAGCCATTCGGTGCGGCCGCCAGCGCGCTCCGGGACCAGCAGCGGCGCCGGCGCGGCGTGCGCGCGCAAGCGCCGCTTCAGCCCCGTTTCCCAGCCGCGCGCCTCCTTCTCCGTGCCCGCCTCCAGCAGCCAGCCGGCATCCAGGTCGAAGAATTCGAAATAGCGCGGCGAGAACGCCAGCATGCGTATCATCGGGTCGCCGGCGATGCCCAGCTTGACGTGGTCCTCGTGGGCGCAGGGCAGCACGTAGAGGCAGGTGGTGCCCTGCATGCGGCTTCCCATGCTGCCCAGCGGGACGATGCGGCGGCTGCCGGGCATCGTCAGGAGGACGCCGTCCGGCGCGTGGCGGCCTTGCGCGCCTTCTTCGCCGGCGCCTTGCGGGCGGGCGCCTTTCTGGCCGGCGCCCGCTTGCTCGCAGGCGTGCGCTTGTTCTCGTCCAGGCTCTTCTGCAGCAGCGACATGAAGTCGACGACATTGGTGGCCGCATCCTCTGGCGCGTCCTGCTCGTCGATGATGCGCGTGGTCGCGCCCTTGGCCTTCAGCCGCTTGCGGATGATGGCCTCGAGCCGCCCGCGGAACTCGTCCTGGTAGTCGTCGGCGCGCCAGTCCACCGACATCGAGTCGATCAGGCTGGCGGCCATCTCCGATTCGCGCTTGGAAATGCGGTAGTCCGCGGGCTTGCCTCCGGGCAGCGCGTAGTCGGCCGGGTCCACCAGTTCCTGCGGATAGCGCAGCATCAGCAGGATCAGCGCATCGCCCTCGGGCACCACCGCGCACAGGTATTCGCGGGTACGGATGACCACCCGCGCAATGCCCGCCCGGCCCGTGTCGCGCAGGGTCTCGCGCAGCAGCACGTAGCCCTTCTCGGCCTTCTTGCCGGGGACGATCACGTAGGGTTTCTCGTAGAAGCGCAGGCTGATCTCGCCGCGGTCGACGAACGCCTCCACGTCGATGGAGTCGTGCGTCTGCGGCGCCGCCGAGGCGATGTCCTCCTTGTCCACCACCACGTAGCTGCCCTTGTCATACTCGAACGCCTTGACGATGTCCTTCCACGGCACTTCCTCGCCGGTCTCGGCATTGACCCGCTCGAAGCGGATCGGCTTGCGGTCGCGCGAATCGAGCATGCGGAAGCTGATGTCCACCCGCCGCTCGCCGCTCATCAGCGACACAGGGACGTTCAACAGGCCGAAGGAAAGGGTTCCAGTCCAGATCGGACGCGCCATGGCTTGCACACCGTTGTGGAGTCCGTGCAACGCTGGCCAATGGCGGCGAAAGCAGGCGTGAAGAACCGCCCCGGGGCGTTCACGCCTCGACGGGGAAAAGCCCGGGCACCGAGCGTGTGGCCAGCACCGGCGCGCGCAGCGAGCGCGTGAGAATCCCCAGCGCGTCGCGCTTGCGCGCGGGCGTGATCGACGCCACGCAGTCGCCGGGCACCCACAGCGCGTACTCGCGCATGTTGGCGTCCTGCGCGGTGGCCAGCACGCAGGAGTCGGCCGCTACGCCGGTGAGCACCAGCCGCCGCACCCCGAGCTTGGCCAGCAGGATCGCCAGTGGCGTGGCGAGGAAGGCCGAATGCTTGGGCTTGAGCACGTGGTAGTCGTGCGGGCGCGGCGACAGCCGCTGCACGACGGCGGCCGCGTGCCCGCCGGCCGCGGCGCAGGCCATCACCAGGTCGCCGAACTGGCCCTGCCAGCGGGCGAAGTTGTCGTTGACGTGGATCACCGGCGCGCCGGCGGCATCGAAGCGCCGGCGCAGGCGGGCGATCGGCGGGCAGATCGCCACCGCCTGCGCGCCGAGCCGGTCGCCGCCTTCGAAATCGAAGAGGTTGATCATGTCCAGGATGATCAGCGCGGTCGCGCCGATCGGGCCGGATGCCGGGGCCATGGCGGATGCGGCGCGCTCAGCCGCGCGGACCGCCCATCACCGGCAGGATCGCGCCGCTCACGTAGCTGGCGGTCACCGGCGAGGCCAGGAACACGTAGGCCGGCGACAGTTCCTCCGGCTGCGCCGGCCGGCCCATATCGCTGTCCCGGCCGAACTTCGCCACCTCCGGCGCGTCCTTGTCCGCCGGATTCAACGGCGTCCACACCGGCCCCGGCGCGACGCAGTTGACGCGGATGCCGCGGCCCAGCAGCTGCGCGGCCAGCGCCTTGGTGAAGGCATGGATCGCGCCCTTGGTGGCGGAGTAGTCGACCAGCGACGGACTGCCGAACAGCGCCGTTTCCGAACCGGTGTTGATGATGCTGGCGCCCTGGCCCATGTACGGCAGCACCGCGCGCGCCATCTGGATGTAGCCGGCGATGTTCGTCTGCAGGGTCTCCTGCAGGTGCGCGTCGGCCAGGTCCTCCAGGCGGTCGCAGTGCAGCTGGAAGGCGGCGTTGTTGACCAGGATGTCGATGCCGCCCAGCGCCTGGCGCACCTGGCTGGCCGCCTGGGTGCAGAACGCCGGATCGCGCACGTCGCCGCTGATGGCGATGCAGCGCCCGCCCTCCTCCTCCACCGCCTTGCGGGTGACCTGCGCGTCCTCGTGCTCGTCCAGGTAGAGGATCGCCACGTCGGCGCCTTCGCGCGCGAAAAGGATGGCCACGGCGCGGCCGATGCCCGAGTCGCCGCCGGTGATCAGGGCGCGCAGTCCCTGCAGCTTGCCGCTGCCCTTGTAGTCGGGCGCCATGTAGCGGGGAGCCAGTTGCAGCTCATGCTCGTTGCCGGGCTTTTCCAGGCTCTGCGCCGGCATCTTCGCCGGCTGGCGGCGGCTGCCGGCCTGCACGCCGTCCTTGCCCGGTTCCGGCTTCTTTGCGCCCTGCTTCTTCGCCTTTTCCTGCAGGCCGCGCTGGCGCTCGGCGGTACGTTCGGCCGCCTGGCCGGAGGCCTTCTTCGCCGCCTTGCTGGCCGCGGGTGCGGAAACGCTGGCGGGGGGTTTCTTTCTGGCTGCCATGGATCATGCTCCCGGTTGGATTCGTGGAGGTGGCGTGCGCCGGCCCTATTCGCCCTTGTGACTGTGGCGGGCGCAGTGCTCGCAGCAGTACACCGTGCCCCCGGCTTCCACGCCGTGGCCGATGACCGCGCAGCGGCAGTGCGCACAGCGCGGCGCCATCGCATGGATCGCGCATTCGAAGGAATCGAACGTGCGCGTCAGCGCGCCCTGGGTGACGGTGAAGCTGTTCGCATAGCTGTTTCCGCAGACGTCGCAGGTCGCCATGGCCCGGTCCTCCACCGTGATCGAGCCCCGATTCTCCGGGGTGTCCCCGATGCCAGGCCGTGAAAGGACGTGGAAGCGGCGTGCATGGCGGCGCGCATTCCTCCGTTCCGTCGAGACGTCGAACGCCACGCCGTCGGTCACCTGTGGCAGGCGCGCAGCAGTTTCAGCGCCGCGGCCTCCAGCTGCCGGACGCCGCGGAGCGCACGCAGCGGCTCCAGGCGCCCGGCGCGCCAGGCATCGAAAACGCACGGGTCGATATAGGACGTGCGGCAGACCGCCGGCGTGTTGCCCAGCAGGTCGGCGACCGACGCGATCACCTGGTTCTGCAGCGCAACGCGCTGCGGTTCGCCCGCGTCCTCCGGGACCGGCAGCTGCGCCAGTTCCATGAGGGCGGTCAAGGTCGCGCCCCAAGTGCGGAAATCCTTGGCGCTGAAATCGTCGCCGGTGGCCTGCCGCAGGTAGTCGTTGACGTCGCCCGAGTCGACCGGCCGCACCTGGCCATCGTCGTCCAGGTACTGGAACAGCATCTTTCCCGGCAGGTCGTGGCAGCGGCGGATCAGTCCGACCAGGCGTACGTCGTCGATCCGCAGCACCTGCAGCCGCCCGGACTTGCCGGTGTAGCGGATCTGCGCCGCGTCCGGACCGGCCAGGCTCACGTGCCGCGCGTGCAGGGTGGTCAGCCCATAGGAATGGTTGCTGCGTGCGTACGCCATGTTGCCGACGCGGGCATAGGTCCTGCCCATGACCGAGACGATCAGCGCCAGCACCTTCTCGCGCGGCAGCCCCGGCAGCGCCAGATGCCTGCGCACCTGTCGCCGCAGCGTCGGCAACGCCTTGCCGAACGCCAGGATGCGGGCGAACTTGTCCTGGCCGCGCTGCCGCACCCAGTCCGGATGGTAGCGGTACTGCTTGCGTCCGCGGGCGTCGCGCCCGGTCGCCTGCAGATGCCCGTCGGCGGCCGTGCATATCCAGACATCGGTATAGGCCGGAGGAATCGCAAGACCGCGGATCCGCTGCAGGGTGGCCGCGTCGCGTACCGGCGCGCCTTCGCGGTCCACGTAGCGGAACCCCTTGCCCGAACGCAGCCGGGCGATACCCGGCTGCCCGTCGCGGACGTGGCGCAGCCCTCCGCTCATGGCGGACAGCGTCCAAGGTGGGTCCCGGTGTCGTTGGCGACGAGCGGCCGCCACCGGCACCACGCGCGCATGCCACTCACCATGGGGGAATGGCGAGCAGGAGCACGAGTACCAGCACGACGCCAAGCAGGAGCAACCAATGGCGCGCGGCAAACCTGTTTCGTTTCATTCAAGGAGCACCTCGTTTCATCCGACGCCGAGAGTGCAATGTGTCGCGTCAAGGTTCTGAAAATTCCCGGAGGCCATTGCGCTTTTCGCCCGTGTGCGCCTTTCGCCCGTGTGCGTTTTTCAAAAATGGCGTGCCCCCGCACGGGCATAGGCCGGCGGCAGGTGCCCGGGACTTGTTCGCGTTTCCGCCAGCCGATGCTGCTTGATGCTTCAAAGCCCTTATCTCCCGGAGATGCTCCAATGCCCGTCCCTTTCAGACACGCAACGGGCGCTCTGCATCGCCCTTGATGACGAGGGTCGTCGGACATGTTCGCCGTTGCCGGATGCAGGTGAATTCAAGGAGCCGGGAGACTCCGCTCATGCGCCCAAGAGCATGGGGGCGGTAATCCCGGTATGCGCCACATGCGGCAAGCGGGCTTCCTCCATCGGCGTGTTTTCCGGACCACGCTTGACCGTGGCAGGCATGCGCCTTCTGCCAGCAAACGCGCCTTTCGACAGCAACCACGCTGCAGGCCGGAACAATAGCCACATGCCGGAACACTGGAGAAATACCGGCGCCACGCTTCTCTGACGCCGTCGGGACCCACCTCGCCTCCTCCAACACCCAACGCAAGCGGCGAGCTCATATCCAGGCGGAACGGCCAAGCTTCGCAAGACTGGACTCAGAGGCTTCGCGAGCACTTCGCCAGTGGAAACGATTCACGCACATTTCCGGAAGGCAGTCCCCTGCGAACAGGCCCGCTACCAGCGCAATGGCATCTGCTATCGAGTTCCAATGTCGAGTAGCCGAAATGGCTCAGTCGAGCGGCAGAACACTGAGGACTCGATGTCAGGCATGCAGCGGCTCTTCTTCGCCTTCAGGTGCGCGGCGGTCTGGGCCAGCTCCGCGTACCGGCTCCGTATCTCCTCCAGTTGTTCCTGATCCAGCTCCTCCAGGTTGAGGAGCTCGTTGTTGGCGGCCTTGGTCGCCCGGATCAGTTCGTCGAGCTTGATGTGCACCGCGGCGGTATCGGCGTTCTGCGTATGCTGGATCAGGAACACCATGAGGAAGGTGACGATGGTCGTACCGGTGTTGATCACCAGCAGCCAGGTATCGTTGAAATCGAACATTGGCCCGGTCACCGCCCAGGCGACGACGACTCCCGCGGCGATCGCGAATGCCCCGAACGATCCAGCGGCCATCGCCGTAGCGGACGCTATCCGCCCAAACTTCCTCTTCAGCATGATGCCCCCAAGGTGGATGACGGCGACATTGGAGGCGCGTCCTTTGGCATGGAATCAGATCGACTGCGCCACGACGACCGCCAGCGCTCCCAGGGACATGTAGAACATCGATGAAAACGCCAGAAAGAACATCCGCTTCATTTCTGTTCCCTGCGGTTGCGGCCGGGAGACAGCTATAGCTCCCGGCCCGTGACCAGCAAGGGAAAGATCGGTGCAGGTCACGTGAGCGCCATGGCGTCGCCGCACCACAACCTGCGGACGCGGCACGCATCGCACGGTTCGCTGGCGGTGGAGCACTACCTTGAAATGGCAGGGTTCACAGGTTCGTACCCTGTATTGCCTCCTTCGGTAGATGAGTGGATCAACGGCCCGGCAGATCCCGGCGCCGCAGCGATTTCGGCGAATGAAAAACCGGCCGCCTGCCCTCCTTCCGACGAGATTTGCAGGTACAGGACGCGCCGTAGAACGCCGGCGAACGGTTACGGCACAGCAAGCACAAGCATCTGTCACGAAAGTCGTACAGGCGATGGGCTTCCATACGCCGTTATGTCCGCCCCGCCACGGCTACCTCGTCAGCAGCCATGGCAGGCTGGCCCACCGGACTACCGGCACGCATCATGAACCCGGTTGTCCCAGAGGCTGGACAAGGCGAACCCACGTTTCAGGCCCGCCTTGCGATAGGCCGCATCCCGCCCCTGTCGCGCCCTAGTGCACGCATCGACGGTTGGCCTTGCGCGTCGAAGGACGCCGGAGACATCCGAACGTCGCGGTCGCGGCCCCGTCCTTACAGCCGGCCGTGTCCCTGTCTCCGCACGGGATGGAACCGGTGGCGCCTGATGGGGGACCACCCATGTCTTTGCCGACAGACCGTCGCACGGCATCGACTGATAGGCCACCTGGCCGCCATCCACGCACTTGAACACCTGCGCTGGCGTGATCGCCTGCGTGCCCACCACCGCCAGCAGCAAAAGAAATCCACTCGTCGCCATCCCGCACTCCCGCCTGCCTGTGTCGTATCCAGCATGGGAGGAAGCAGAACACCGGAACATCGGCGGAAATACGGAGCCATGGGTCGGTACCACCCTCTCTCCCATGTCGGCCGACAGCCCCTGGCATACGTGAAGATTTTTTTTCACAAATGGCTTGCTAGGCCTGAAAAGCCCCGCTATCATTTCTTTCTCGGCAACAACGGGGCCATAGCTCAGCTGGGAGAGCGCCTGCATGGCATGCAGGAGGTCAGCGGTTCGATCCCGCTTGGCTCCACCAAATCCGGACATTAGGCCGTTCGGATAGCCGAAAAAACTTGATGAAGTTACGCGTCCCCATCGTCTAGAGGCCTAGGACATCACCCTTTCACGGTGGCGACCGGGGTTCGAATCCCCGTGGGGACGCCATTCATCGTAAAACAAAGACCCCGTTTCATCAGGGTCTTTTTTGTTGGAGAAGCTGCCCACCCAAGGGCAACGGGAAGAAGAAAAAGCTTCCACTCCAACGAAGAGTCCGGTATCATTCCGCGCTCGAAAATTTGGATACGGGGCCATAGCTCAGCTGGGAGAGCGCCTGCATGGCATGCAGGAGGTCAGCGGTTCGATCCCGCTTGGCTCCACCAAATCCGGACATTAGGCCGTCTGGATTGTCGAAAAAACCGATGAAGTTACGCGTCCCCATCGTCTAGAGGCCTAGGACATCACCCTTTCACGGTGGCGACCGGGGTTCGAATCCCCGTGGGGACGCCAATTCAAGGAAGCTCCGCCATGGCGGGGCTTTTTTGTTGCATGCAGTAATTACGCGCAGGAATAAAGATACGCCCGCCGCAACCCACCTCACTCCGCCGGCCGCAGCGCCATGGACAACGCCCTGCGCAGATCGCTGCCGACATAGGGCTTGGACAGCTTGACGCCCGCATCGAACACGGCAGGCAGCTGCGAGGTTTCCATGCCCGTGGCCACGAGGAAGGGAATCCCGCGCGCCGCGAGTGCTTCGGCGACCGAGGTGCTGTCCTCGTCGCCGGCCAGCCAGAAGTCCAGGAAGGCCAGTTGCGGCTGCAGTTCGTCGATCATGCCCAGGGCATGCTGCACCGTCCCGGCGACACCCACGACCTGCAGGCCCTCGCGTTCGAGCTGCAGTTGCAGCAGCGTCGCGTTCAGATCGTCGTTCTCCACGATCATCACCCGCATGGAATGCAGCGGCTCCATCGCACTTCCCTTGTCCCGGATTACCGGAGTATAGCCATCGCGCCCCTTGCGGACTTTGCGAAAAACACCGGCATGGACCTGCCCATCCGCAGGAGCGTCCGCTATACTTTCGCCCCTGCCAGCCGAAGTGGCGGAATCGGTAGACGCAGCGGACTCAAAATCCGCCGCCCTTAAAAGCGTGTGGGTTCGAGTCCCACCTTCGGCACCAGCACCGCAGAAAGCCAGGCCTCGCAGCCTGGCTTTTTTGTTGCCTCGCCATCGGCACGGCGGGGTCCCCGGCAAAAGAAAGGCCCCGCGTACGGGGCCTTCCCTGAAGCATTCCAGCCATCAGCACCGCATCAGCTGCGGCGCGCCCTCGCGAAGGCCTCGGCCAGGGCATTGTTCGCCGGCGGCGCGGCGCTGCCGGGACGCGCGCCGCGCGGCGGCTCGTTGCGGCCGCCGTCGCGCCGTGGAGCGTTGCCCTGCCCCGCGTTCCTGTCGGGGCGCTTGGCCGGCGCCGGGCTGTCGTCCAGGCGCCGGGTCAGCGCGATGCGCTTGCGGGCGACGTCGACCTCCAGCACCTTCACCTTGACGATGTCGCCAGCCTTGACCACGTCGCGCGGATCCTTGACGAAGGTGTCCGACAGCGCGGAGATGTGGATCAGCCCGTCCTGGTGCACGCCGATGTCGACGAACGCGCCGAAGGCAGCGACGTTGCTGACCACCCCTTCCAGCACCATGCCCTCGCGCAGGTCCTTGATGTCCTCCACGCCCTCGGCGAAGCGCGCCGCCATGAACTCAGGGCGCGGGTCGCGGCCGGGCTTCTCCAGTTCCTTGAGGATGTCGCGCACGGTCGGCACGCCGAAGGTCTCGTCGGTGAACTGCTCGGCCTTCAGGCCGCGCAGGTAGCTGCCGTCGCCGAGCAGCGTCTTGATCGGCCGCTGCGCCGCGGCGACGATGCGCTCGACCACCGGATAGGCTTCCGGATGCACGGCCGAGGCGTCCAGCGGCTCGTCGCCATCGGCGATGCGCAGGAAGCCGGCGCACTGCTCGAACGTCTTGTCGCCCAGGCGCGGCACCTTGAGCAGGTCCTTGCGGCGCCTGAACGGCCCGTTCTCGTCGCGGTGGCGCACGATGTTCTCGGCCACGGTCGACGACAGGCCCGACACGCGCGACAGCAGCGCGGCCGAGGCGGTGTTCACGAACACGCCGACCGCGTTGACGCAGTCCTCCACGCGCGCGTCCAGCGCCTTGGCCAGGCGGAACTGGTCCACGTCGTGCTGGTACTGGCCCACACCAATCGCCTTGGGCTCGATCTTGACCAGTTCGGCCAGCGGATCCTGCAGGCGCCGCGCGATCGACACCGCGCCACGCAGCGAGACGTCCAGGCCGGGAAACTCCCTGGCCGCGAACTCGGAGGCCGAGTACACCGAGGCGCCGGCTTCGCTGACCACGACCTTCTGCAGCTTCGGGTTGTCGCAGGCCTTGATGACCTCGCCGGCCAGCTTGTCGGTCTCGCGGCTGGCGGTGCCGTTGCCGATGGCGATCAGTTCGACGTCGTGCTTGGCGCACAGGTGCCTGAGCGTCTGCAGCGACTGCTCCCATTGGCGCCTGGGCTCGTGCGGGTAGATCGTCTCGGTGGCCAGCAGCTTGCCGGTGGAGTCGACCACGGCGATCTTGCAGCCGGTACGGATGCCAGGGTCCAGGCCGAGCACGGTCTTGGGGCCGGCCGGCGCGGCCAGCAGCAGGTCCTTGAGGTTGTCGCCGAACACGGCGATGGCCTCGGCCTCGGCCTTCTCGCGGGCCTGGTTGAACAGGTCCAGCAGCAGGTGCATGTGCAGCTTGGCGCGCCAGGTCAGGCGGCAGGCGTCGAGCAGCCAGCGGTCCGCCGCCCGCCCCTGCTCAGCAATACCGGCGCTGCGCGCGACGCGGCCTTCGGCGTACCGGTGGCCGGCGTCGGCATCGTTGCCCGGGTCCAGTTCCAGGAACAGGATCTCCTCGCGGCGCGCACGGAACAGCGCCAGCAGGCGGTGCGAGGGAATCTTCGCCAGCGGCTCGGCGTGCTCGAAGTAATCGCGGTACTTGGCGCCTTCGGTTTCCTTACCCTCGGCGACGCGGGCGCGGATCACGCCGACCTCGCCCAGCCACTGGCGCAGCTCGCCGACCAGCGCCGCGTCCTCGCCCCAACGCTCCATCAGGATGGCGCGTGCGCCTTCCAGCGCGGCCTTGGCGTCGGCCACGCCCTTGTCGGCATCGACGAAACCGGCGGCGAAGGCCTGCGGATCGCGCGTGGGATCGGCCAGCAGGCCGTCGGCCAGCGGGTCCAGCCCCGCCTCGCGGGCGATCTGCGCGCGGGTGCGGCGCTTGGGCTTGTACGGCAGGTACAGGTCTTCCAGGCGGCTCTTGGTATCGGCGCCCAGGATCTCGTTGCGCAGTTCGTCGTTGAGCTTGCCCTGCTCGGCGATGCTGGCCAGTACCGCCGCGCGGCGGTCTTCCAGTTCGCGCAGGTAGATCAGGCGCGTTTCCAGGTTGCGCAGCTGGGTGTCGTCCAGGCCGCCGGTCACTTCCTTGCGGTAGCGCGCAATGAACGGAACGCTGGCGCCTTCGTCCAGCAGCGCGATGGCGGCCTTGGCCTGTGCGGGCTGAGCGCCGATCTCCTCGGCGATGGTCTGCGCGATCTGCTGCGCGAGCTTGCTGTCTTGCATGGAATCCAGGGGCTGCCGCTACTCGGGAAGCCTGCATTCTGGCAGCGCGTCCCGGGAGGGGAAAGCCGTTGACAGCCCGGCGCCAGCCTGCCTCGCGCCGCCGGGCGCCCGGGCCACTAGCCCAGATGCCGGCTCAGGCGCTGGAAGGCGATGTCGTCGCGCAGGGTTTCCAGCACCATCACCCGCATGCGGCCCTTGCCGGTCACGTCCATCATCCGTTCGACATAGATCTCCGGCCCTTGGTCGGTATCCATGCGGGTCTTGCTGAAGCCATAGGGCACCACGCCCTTTTTACCATCCTTGCTGCCACCGATATAAAGAACGATTGCCATGGTGACCGGTACTCCTGTTGCGTCTGTAACGAACCCACTTTAGCCGCGCCTGCGTTACCGCCATGTTCAAGGGAAGTTGGCGATTCATGACGATCGCATTGCGGTTCGGCGCAACCGCGCCGCGCATCGGCGGATACGCCACCGTGCGGACCGGCGAAGACGCAGGCTCAGGAAACGCCCGGCCACCAGCCGCGGCCCAGCAGCGCATAGCGGTCGGCGGCACGCTCGAAGGGATTGCGCACGCTGACGCCGCCGCACAGAAGGTAGACCGGCAGAAACAGCGGCCCCAGCGCCATGTACTGGAACACGTGTGCGCGTTCATGGTCGCCAAGCCGGACCTGCGGATGCCGGCAGCGGCCGGCGCGGTGTTCGTAGGTCGTGCAGCGCGCATCCAGCGTGTCGCCGGTATGCAGGATCACCATGCCGAGCGTGATCGCGCCGCCCGGTCCCCAAGGCCAGCGATGGAACACCAGCGCGCAGTCGCGGCGGCTCCAGCGCGCACGGGCGCCGGCCGGCATCCCCGCCAGTCCGGCCACCAGGCCGATCAGGGTATTAGGCGATGTCCAGAGCGCACCCAGCACGCAGGCCAGGCGAAAGGTCCACGCCGCAGCGCGTTCATGCATGCCCTGTCCTGCCCTGGCCTTGCAGCGGAATCATTCGCGGCCGCGCAGCCTGGCCAACTGCTGCTGGAACCAGGGCGCGGCGTCCTGCTCGGCCTGTCCGGGGCACGAAACGCGGTAAGGCTTGCCGCTGATGCTGCTGCGGCTGGCGGCACGCTCGATGAACAGGTCGGCGGTATCGGCCAGGTCGCGCTTAACCAGGTACTCGTACTTGCGCTGCAGGTGGCGGCGCGCTTCGCCGGCGCCGTACCAGCTGCCGTTGCGCTGGAAACGGCAGCCGGACGCCTCCAGCGCCTGCATCAGGCCGCCGATCTCGCGCTGGACACTGGCGCCGGGCGCGGCGACGGCAGTGGCGGACGCGAGCGCCAGGACGAAGGCGGCCGCAAGGAAGAGGCGGCGCTTCATGCGCGTTCGCTCAGCCAGTCATGGATGGCGCTGGGCACTTCGCGCTGCGCCCGCGCCGATACATAGATGCCGATATGGCCGCCGCGGAAACCCAGTTCCGTGTAGTCGGTAGTGCCGGTCCGCCCGCGCAACGCTTTCGAGGCCATCGGCGGCACCAGGTGGTCCTGTTCGGCGTAGATGTTGAGCACCGGCATCCGCAGCCGTGCCAGGTCCACCGTCTCCGAACCGATGCGGATGCTGCCGTGCATGAGGCCATTGGCCTGGTAGAACTGCTTGACGAACTCGCGGAACGCCTCGCCGGCCAGGTCCGGCGAATCGAAGATCCATTTCTCCATGCGCAGGAAATCCTCCAGCGCCTGCCTGTCGTCGAGGATGTCCACCAGCCCCACGTACTTCTGCACGTTGAGCCGGAACGGTTTGAGCATCAGGTAGCTGGCATTCATCAGGTCGGCCGGGACATTGCCCAGCGTGTCGACGAACAGATCCACGTCCACGTGCCGCGCCCAGTGCGAGAGCATGTTGTCCGGCGTATGGAAATCCACCGGCGTGACCATGGTGACCAGGTTGCGCACCTTGTGCGGGCGCAGCGCTGCGTAGCACAGCGAGAACACGCCGCCCTGGCAGATGCCGAGCACGTTGGGCGGGCCGCCGTACAGCGCATGCAGGTGATCGACAGCGCCGTCGACATAGCGCAGCAGGTAGTCCTCCAGCGTCAGGAAACGCTCGGAGCGGTCGGGATAGCCCCAGTCCAGCACGTACACGTCCTGGCCGGCGGCCAGTAGTTTCTGCACCAGCGAGCGGCCATCCTGCAGGTCAACCATGTAGGGCCGGTTGACCAGCGCATAGACGATCAGCAGCGGCGGCTGTCCGGACGGCGGCTGCGCGCCGACGAAGCGGTACAACTTGACCTTGCCGTCGCTCCAGACTTCCTCGCGCTCGGTGACGCCGTAACCCACATCCTCCACGTCCGGCAGCAGCTTCAGCCCATCGGCCAGCTTGCGCTGCAGCTGCAGGGTTTCCTGCAGCAGATCGTCCATGCCGAACCCCAGCGGCCCCTTCACGCCTTGCCTCCGCGCCGCGGCGCCGCAGGGCGGGACGCGGCCTTCTTTGCAGCGGTCTTGCCGGGCTTGGCCGCCGTCTTCGCTTTCGGCGCCGAAGCGGGCTGCTTCTTTTCCGCCTTGCCGGCCGCGCGCGTTCCGGGCGCGGGAGCAGGTTCGGCCCTGCCGGCCGCCATGCGCCGCACCCAGCGCTCCAGTTCGGCGATGCGACGGTGCGCGGCATCCATCTCGGTACGCGTCGGCACGCCCATCAACTCGCAGGCGCGTTCCAGCTCCTGCCGGGTCGCGGCCCGCAGGCGCATCTGGGTGTTGGCCAGGTCGGCATAGATGCGCTGGAAATCCTCGGACATGGCGACCGCGGCATAGGCCTCCTCGGCCGCGTCGATCCACAGGTCGAACATCGCGCGGGCGCTGGTGAGCTGGCTGCCGGGCGCGTCGTGCCCGGCCAGCTTCGCCTCGAAACGCCGGAACGCGTCGTCGAGCACGCCGCGGATCGATTCGACGTAGGCGTCCATGCGCGCCTGGTACTCGCGCTGCGTGCGCAGCAGCGCCTGCCAGCGCACCTGGTGTTCGCGGCCAGGGCCGAAGGCCGGCGCATTCAGCCAGTCGGCCTCGCCGAAGCCGGACTGCAGCGCCTGAGCGAAGCTGCGGATCCAGGGCTGGTCGCCCAAGGCGTTGCCGCCCTTGGCCGCGTCGAGCATCCAGCGCAGCATCGCATCGCCCTGCCCCTGCACGGCCTCGCGCCAGGCGCCGGCGACCTCGCCGGCACTGGTGTCGCGGCCGGCGAAACGGGCCGCGACCTGCTGCATCGTGCCCAGCCAGTCGCCGGCCTGCTGCTGGAAACGCGCGCCGAGTTCCTGCACCTGCGGGGCGGCGTCGGCGCCGACCAGCCGCGCCCATTGTTCGATGCCTTCCCGCCATGGCGGCAGGTCGCCGGCGGCTGCCGCTCCGCCCTGGCCCATGGCCTGCAGCCACGCTTCCCAGGAGCGTTTCAGGCTGGCGTCGAAACCCTTGCTGTCATTGTCGTCCGCCACTGCCATCGCCCTGCTTCGCCGTCGTCGCGCGATGATAGCAATGCGGCCGCGCTGCGGCGGTCAGGGCTTGGGAATATGCAGGGTCTTGCTGATCATCAGCGAACCGGACAGCGCGAACAGCAGCACCAGCGGATGCAGCTGCCACGGCCCCAGTTGCCAGACTCCGCCCCACAAGGCGCCGCCGATCGCATTGAAATGCGCGGCGACGGCCAGCAGGATCACCAGCGCCAGGCTGGTGGGAATCGGTGTGCCTTCGAAGTACGGCACCTTGTCCGAATCGCCGGCGATCTCCTCGGCGGTCACGTTGTAGCGCGCCAGCCGGCTGACGCCGCAACAGACGAAATAGCTCAGCACCAGCCAGTCCCAGCCGCCCTGCATGCCGCAGGCATAGGCCAGCGCGGCCGGCGCGACGCCGAAGGAGATGACGTCGGCCAGCGAATCCAGTTCGCGGCCCAGGGTCGAGGACGACTGCCGCCAGCGTGCGATCCGGCCGTCCAGCGCATCGAACACGAATGCCAGCGGGATCAGCGCCATGCCGAACAGCAGGAAACCGCGCTGGCCGTCCTGCAGGAAGCGCATCGCCGCGAACACCGCGCCGGTGCCGCAGAACGCATTGCCCAGCGTGAACCAGTCGGCGAGTTGGAACTCGCGCAGCATGGAGAAGTGACGTTTCATGTCGGGTTTCCGGATCATGGCCGCGCCAGCGTAGCGCGGTCGGCGTGAATACGGCCATGCAGCAGACGCATGGCGCGCGTGCGGCCGGGCGATGCAATGCGCACCTCGCACGCCGGCCGCCGGCGTCGTGGCGTGACGGCGGCAGATCCTACAGCCGGGTGTAGTTCCACGACTGCATGCGGCCATCCTGGTACGGCATCACGCCGTGGAAGGGACGCGGATCGGCATCGAACACCAGCGGCAGGAAATGACGGTCGCCCTCCCACAGCGGCAGCGATTCGAGCCGGTCCAGCGGCACCCATTCCAGCGTGCCTTCCGGGTTGGACTGCAGCGGCGTGCCGGTCCAGTCGTCGATCACGAACACGAAGGCGAACCAGTCCTCGCCGTGCTTGCCGAACCCCGGCCAGCTGATGGTGCCGCGCAGGCGCGTGGTGCCGCATTCGATGCCGGCTTCCTCGCGGATCTCGCGGTGCATGCATGCCAGCGCGTCCTCGTCGGGCTCCATCTTGCCGCCCAGCCCGTTGTACTTGCCCAGGTGCAGGTCGCCGGGACGGGTATTGCGGTGGATCATCAGGGCCTGGGAGCCGTCCTCGGACAGCACATAGCCCAAGGTGGCAAGAATCGGGGTATAGGGCATCGGTATCGGAAACGCACGGCGAAAGCGCGCAGTATGACCGATCGCATCGGCTCCCGTAGGAGCGCACCTTGGTGCGCGATGGGGATTTCCCGGCAATGCCCCGTCGCGCACCAAGGTGCGCTCCTACGGGTTCACATCAGGACGCTGGTTTCATCGAGGCGGCGCAGCGTGGCCACGCCATGGCCGCGCTCGGCCAGGTATTCCAGCCACTTGCCGAGGAAGGTGTTCATGCGCAGGCGATGGCTGACCAGTTCGTCCGCCGGCGGGTACATGCCCACCACGTCCTGCCAGCGCCGCCCGACATAGCAGTGCGTGGTCTCCACCTGCCGCGCATCGCGGTAGAGGCGCACGTAGGCCGACGGATCGGGCTCGCCGGTCAGCGGATCGAGGATGCCGTAGGTCATCCGCAGTTCGACCGTGTAGCGGTGGCACTCGATCACTTCCAGGTACAGGTCCAGCCCGTCGCCGATAGACGAGGCGTAGCGCCCTTCGCGCAGATGGTCCGGCGCGAACAGCCGCATCAGGTGCAGGTAGTTCTCCGCGTACAGCCCCATCAGCCAGCCGAGCCGACTGAGCCGGGGGATGCGATCGACGCGGGAAAGGGCCTGGGTCATGGGGTGATCGTACACGGCGGGCATCGCCGCGGCATGCGGCGCGGTTTCAGAACATCTCCCGCTGCAGCCCCAGCGTGCCCAGCACCTTGCTGGAGATCTCCTCGATCGAGGTGTGGGTGGTGCTCAGGGTCGGGATGCGCTCCATGCGGAACATGGTTTCGGCCGCGGCTACTTCGCGGCGGCAGACCTCGGCGCTGGCATAGCGGGAATTGGGCCGGCGTTCCTGGCGGATCTGCTGCAGGCGCTCCGGATCGATGGTCAGGCCGAACAGCTTGTTGCGGTACGGACGCAGGCGTGGCGGCAGGCGGTCGCTCTCCAGATCCTCCTCGGTCAACGGGTAGTTGGCCGCGCGGATGCCGTAGTGCAGCGCCAGGTAGATGCAGGTCGGGGTCTTGCCGGCGCGCGACACCGCCACCAGCACCACGTCGGCCTCGTCGTAGTTCACCGCGATGCCGTCGTCGTGGCTGAGGGCGAAGTTCATGGCGTTGATGCGGCGGTGGTAGGTGTCGAAATCCACCATGCCGTGGGCCTGGCCGATCTTGGAATGGCGCGCGGCCGCCAGTTCCTGCTCCAGCGGGCCGATGAACGGCACGAAGACGTCCAGCACCAGCGCCCCGCTCTCCTCCAGGATCCGGGCCAGCGCCGAGTCCACGCAGGAACTGACCACGATCGGCCGCACCTGGTAGCGCTCGCCCGCGGCGCGGATGCGGCGGGCCGCTTCGTGCGCCTTGTCCGTATCGTCCACGAACGACATGCGATCGGTCACGAAACTGAACCCGGAGAACTGGGTCAGCAGGCTGTGGCCCACGGTCTCGGCAGTGATGCCGGTGCCGTCGGATACATAGAACACCGGCCGGATCGCCGTCATGCAGGACTCCTTGGAGGATGGTTGGCCCCGGAGCCGGCCGTATGGCCAGCTTCTGTCTCGGGAAAGACAAGCACAAGACAAAGTAATGTCACAAGCTTGTGCCGCCTAGGTGTGCACTGCATCATATTGGCTTCTTCCTACGGACGTGGCCATACCAGCCCGCCTCGGGCGATGGCCTCAACGGAGCATCGCGCTTGAACGAGAACATCCTGTGGTTGCATGAGCTGCGCCTGGCCGACCTGGCCCGCGTGGGTGGCAAGAATTCCTCGCTCGGCGAGATGATCGGCAACCTTGCCGGCCTGGGAGTCTCGGTGCCGGGCGGCTACGCCACCACCGCCGAAGCGTTCAAGGATTTCATCGCCCACAACGACCTGTCCAAGCGCATCTTCGACCGGCTGGCGACGCTGGACGTGGAGGATGTCAACGCGCTGACCGCCGCCGGCGGGGAGATCCGCGGCTGGGTGATCGACGCCCCGCTGCAGCCGGCGCTGGACAAGGACATCCGCGACGCCTACGCCCGCCTGTGCGCCGACAACGGCGGCGGCGAGGTGGCGGTGGCGGTGCGTTCCTCGGCCACCGCCGAAGACCTGCCCGATGCCTCCTTCGCCGGCCAGCAGGAAACCTTCCTCAACGTCACCGGCGCCGACGATGTCGTGCACAAGGTCAAGGAAGTGTTCGCTTCGCTGTACAACGACCGCGCCATCGCCTACCGCGTGCACCACGGCTTCAAGCACGAGGACGTGTTCCTGTCCGCCGGCGTGCAACTGATGGTGCGCTCGGGCGTGGGTTCCTCGGGCGTGCTGTTCACCCTGGACACCGAATCCGGCTTCCGCGACGTGGTGTTCGTCACCTCGTCCTTCGGCCTGGGCGAGATGGTCGTGCAGGGCGCGGTCAACCCGGACGAGTTCTACGTCTACAAGCCCACCCTGCAGGCCGGCAAGCCGGCGATCCTGCGCCGCGCGCTCGGCAGCAAGGCGATCCGCATGGTGTATTCGGACGTCCCCGGCGAGCGCGTCAAGATCGAGGACACCCCGACCGAGCTGCGCACCACCTTCTCGATCAGCGACGAGGACGTGGCCGAGCTGTCGCGCCAGGCGCTGACCATCGAGAAGCACTACGGCCGCCCGATGGACATCGAGTGGGCCAAGGACGGCGTCAGCGGCAAGCTGTTCATCGTGCAGGCGCGCCCGGAGACGGTGAAGTCGCGCAGCCACGCCACCCAGATCGAGCGCTTCGCGCTGACCGAAAAGGGCGGCAAAGTACTGGCCGAAGGCCGCGCCGTCGGCGCCAAGATCGGCGCCGGCGTGGCCCGCGTGGTCAAGACCCTGGACGACATGAACCGCGTGCAGCCCGGCGACGTGCTGATCGCCGACATGACCGACCCCGACTGGGAGCCGGTGATGAAGCGCGCCTCGGCCATCGTCACCAACCGCGGCGGCCGCACCTGCCACGCCGCGATCATCGCCCGCGAGCTGGGCGTGCCGGCCGTGGTCGGTTCGGGCAACGCCACCCAGGTCATCGCCGACGGCCAGGAAGTCACCGTCAGCTGCGCCGAAGGCGATACCGGCTTCATCTACGAGGGCACGCTGGGCTTCGAGCGCGCCACCACCGACCTGGGCAACATGCCGCCGGCGCCGCTGAAGATCATGATGAACGTGGCCAACCCGGAACGCGCCTTCGACTTCGGCCAGCTGCCGAACGCCGGCATCGGCCTGGCGCGCCTGGAGATGATCATCGCCAGTCACATCGGCGTGCACCCGAACGCGCTGCTGGAATACGACCGTCAGGACGCGGCGACGAAGAAGAAGATCGACGAGAAGATCGCCGGCTACAGGGACCCGGTGAGCTTCTACGTGGACCGCCTGGCCGAGGGCATCGCCACCCTCACCGCCTCGGTCGCGCCGAACCCGGTGATCGTGCGCCTGTCGGACTTCAAGTCCAACGAGTACGCCAACCTGATCGGCGGCAGCAACTACGAGCCGCACGAAGAGAACCCGATGATCGGCTTCCGCGGCGCCAGCCGCTACGTCGATCCGTCGTTCGCCAAAGCGTTCGCGCTGGAGTGCCAGGCCGTGCTGCGCGTGCGCAACGAGATGGGCCTGGACAACCTGTGGGTCATGATCCCGTTCGTGCGCACGCTGGAGGAAGGCCGCAAGGTGGTCGAGGTGCTGGCCCAGAACGGCCTGCGCCAGGGCGAGAACGGCCTGAAGATCATCATGATGTGCGAGGTGCCGTCCAACGCGCTGCTTGCCGACGAGTTCCTGGATATCTTCGACGGCTTCTCCATCGGCTCCAACGACCTGACCCAGCTCTCGCTCGGCCTGGACCGCGATTCGTCGATCGTCGCCCACCTGTTCGACGAGCGGAACCCGGCGGTGAAGAAGCTGCTGTCGATGGCGATCAAGGCCGCCCGCGCCAAGGGCAAGTACGTCGGCATCTGCGGCCAGGGCCCGTCCGACCATCCGGACCTGGCCGAGTGGCTGATGCAGGAAGGCATCGAATCGGTGTCGCTGAACCCGGACACGGTGGTCGACACCTGGCTGCGCCTGGCCAAGAGCAAAGCCGGCGCGTAAGCGTCGTTGCGGTCGCCGGAAAAGAAGAAGCCCCGGTTGGAAAACCGGGGCTTTTTCGTCTGCGCTGGTTTTTCGTGGCGCGCTGCCGGGGTGGAGAACTTGCGGCCAAGCGTCAAAGGGCTTCGCCCTGCCCTCACCCCGCCCCCTCTCCCCGCGGGAGAGGGGCTCGCGGAAAACCGTGCTGTTACTGGCGGTTGCTGCCGGTATCCACGGCCGCCGTCTGCGTCACGACCTGGCCGTCGATGACCGGCAGGCGGTCGCTGGCCGGCTTGTCGTCCATGCGCACCGTCTTCTCCTGGCCGTTGAAGCGATAGGTGACGTCGTAACCGACGGTGCGGCTGGCGTTGCCGAGGGCGACGCGGTTGCCCGGCTGCTTGTCCATGCGCATGGTGCCGGTGCTGCCATCGGCCTTGCGGTAGGTGACGTTGTAGCCGGTGACGCGCGAGGATTCCGACGCGGTCTGTTCGGTATGGCACTGGCGCTCGGTGCGCTGCACGACGCGGCCGCCGACGTGGCGCTTGTCGACCTGGTTGCCGATCACGCCGCCGGCCACCGCGCCGGCCGCGGTCGCGGCCTTGCGGCCGTTGCCCTTGCCCACCTGGTTGCCCAGCAGGCCGCCGATGACCGCGCCGGCGACCGTGCCGCCGACGTTGCCGTCGCGTTCGGGCAGCCGCTCCTCCACCACCACGTCCTCGCACACTTCGCGCGGCACCGTCGTGGTCGATGTCTGGCGTACCGGTTCGGTGCCGATCACGGTGGCATAGGCCGGTTCGCTGCGGCTGATCGGCGCGACCTTGAGCACGTCGGCGTATTCGAGCGTCGCCTCGCGCGGAGCGACCGCGTTGCCGGCAGCGGCATCGTCGGCCAGCGGTGTGGTGTCCAGCACCGGCTGTGCCGGCTGCACGGGGGACGGCGACGCGCTCGTGCCACGGCCGCTCATGAACGCCGCGGTGGCGATGCCGCCTACCAGCAGGGCGCCGGCAGCCACCAGAACGGTAGTCGTATTGCTCTTCATCGTCTGCTCCGTGCGGGTCGCCCGCCTGTTGACTGGGGCAATTCCAGCACGGCAAACCTGAACGAAGGCATCCCCCGTCGTACCCGCCTCTCGTAAAGCCGCCGGCTTGCCGCAATATGAGCGCCTGTCGACATTCCGTCGCCTCCAGGAATCCGCCATGTCCAGTCCCGTGCTGCTGTCCTTCATGGAATGGGCCCGCCGGTTGCGCTATCCCACGCTGTTCAAGATCACCGCGGCGCTGTTCGCGCTGAGCATGCTGCTGCCCGATCCGGTGCCCTTCGTCGACGAGATCCTGTTCGGCCTGGGCACCCTGCTGCTGGCCAACTGGAAGCGCCGCAAGGATCCGGTTGCCCCCACTGAACCTCCCGCGCTTCCGCGCAAGCGCTGACCGATGCAGCTGGTAGACAGCCATTGCCATCTGGATGCGCCCGAGTTCGATGGCGACCGCGATGCCATGGTTGCCCGCGCCAGGGCCGCGGGCGTGGCCGCGATGGTGGTTCCGGCGATCACGGCGGCCAGCTGGCCGGGCCTGCGGCAGGCCTGCGCCGGCGACAGTGCGCTGCACCCGGCCTACGGCCTGCACCCGATGTTCCTGGCCGCGCATCGACCAGAGCATCTGGACGAGCTGCGCGACTGGCTGGAGCGCGAGCGCCCCTGCGCCGTCGGCGAATGCGGGCTGGATTTCTTCGTGGAAGGCCTGGACGCCGCCGCCCAGCGCCGCTACTTCGACGCGCAGCTGCAGCTGGCGCGGGAGTTCGGACTGCCGGTGATCGTGCACGCCCGCCGCGCGGTGGAGGAGGTGATCCACACCCTGAGGCGCATCGGCGGCCTGCGCGGCGTCGTGCACAGTTTTTCCGGCAGCCCGGAACAGGCCCGGCAGCTGTGGGACATGGGATTCCTGCTCGGACTGGGCGGGCCGGTCACCTACCCGCGCGCCAACCGCCTGCGCGCGCTGGCAGCGACGATGCCGCTGGAATTCCTGCTGCTGGAAACCGACGCGCCGGACCAGCCCGATGCCGGCATCCGCGGCCAGCGCAACGAACCGGCGCGCCTGCCCGCCATCGCCGCGGTCATCGCCGGTCTGCGCGGGCAACCGGTTGAAGAGGTGGCCGCGCAGACCACCGCCAACGCACGGCGCCTGTTCGACCTGCCGGACTCGCCATCCCCGTAGGAGCGACTTCAGTCGCGACGGGGCTTTCCCGTCATGGTCCACGCAGGCGGCTTGCGCCGTCGCAAAGCCGCTGTCGCGACTGAAGTCGCTCCTACGGGAGGGGCGATCAGCGTGCCTTCGGCTTGAGCAGCATCTCCAACGCCTTGCCGACCGCGGCGAAGGCGAACGCGCCGGTGATGTGTGTGGCCGCCCCCAAGCCGGCGCCGCAATCGAGCTTGAGCGCCGCGTCGGCGCCCAGGTTGGGCCGCAGCCCGCAGACGCTGCCATCGGCCTGCGGATACTTCACGTTCTCCAGCGAATACACCGCCGGCACGCCGAAGTAGCGCTGCGGATTCTTGGGGAAGTTGAACTCAGCGCGCAGCTTCTTGCGGATCAGCGCCAGCATCGCGTCGTGTTCGGTGCGCGAGACGTCGCGCACCCGTACCAGGGTCGGATCGGTGCGCCCGCCGGCCGCGCCCACGGTGATCAGGGGCAGCTTGCGGCGGCGGCACCAGGCGATGGTCTCGACCTTCACCCGGAAGCTGTCGCAGGCGTCGATGACCAGGTCGAAGCCGCGGTCCAACAGCTCGGCCATGTTGGTGCCGGTCAGGAACGCCTCCACCGCCTCGACCCCGACGTCGGGGTTGATCGCGCGGCAGCGCTCGGCCATGGCCACCGCCTTGTTGCGCCCGTACTGGCCCGCTATCGCCGGAAGCTGCCGGTTGGTGTTCGACACGCAGATGTCGTCCGCATCGATCAGGGTCAGGTGGCCGACCGCCGAGCGCACCAGCGCCTCGACCACCCACGACCCCACCCCGCCCATGCCCACCACCGCGACCCGGCAGGCGGACAGCCGCTCGATCGAGCCGGCGCCATACAACCGGTCGATGCCGGCGAAACGTTCGCGCAGTTGTTCTTTCATGCGCGCATTTTAACCGTGGCCGGAAACGCGCTGCGCGTCGTACCATCGCCGCATCCCACAAGCAGAGCCAGGGCCATGACCGAACCCAGCCGCACCCCGTCCAACGCATCCCGCTACCTGTTCGTGCTGATCGCCGGCCTGCTGATCGGCATCGTGGCCGCCGTCATGGCCATGCGCGCCATCCAGGCACGGCAGGACCCGTTCCCCGGCAGCCTGATGCACGTCATGGCGCGCCAGTCGCAGATGCTCAACGACAGCCGCAAGCAGAACCGCTGCACGGTCAACGACACTCTGCCGCGTCTGCAGACTCTGCGCGCCCTGTCCAACGACCTGGACCTGGCCTTCGCCGGCCTGCGCGACGATCCCCGCTTCCAGCAGCATGCCAGCCGTTTCCGCGCCACCTTGAACGACGCCCTGGCTGCGGCGCCGGCCGACTGCACCGCCCTGGCCGCGGTCACTGAACAGCTTGGAAACGACTGCAAGGCCTGCCACCAGGATTTCCGCTGAATCGACTTGCGTTTCACGCGCGGTTGGCCCGCCATTCACGCGTGAAAAGGGAGGATTCACCGTGCCGGGTATGGCCATACCCGCTATCCCTCTGGCAAGGAGAATCACCATGAAGATCCAGTTGATCGCTGCGGGCGCCATCGCCAGCCTGGCCCTGGCGGGCTGCGCCACCTCCCCCGGCTACAGCGGCGGTGGCTACAACAACGGCGGTTACAACAACGGCGGCTACAACAACGCCCGCTGCGCCGACTGCGGCATCGTCACCCGCATCGATACGGTGGCCTCGGGCCGCACCGCGCCCTCGGCGACGGGTGCGATCCTCGGCGGCATCGTCGGCGCAGTGGCCGGGCACGAGATCTCCAGCCACACCGGCGGCAGCAAGGGCAACCAGAACATCTCCGCCGCGGCCGGCGCCGCCGCCGGCGCGGTGGCAGGCAACAAGATCCAGCAGAATGTCACCGGCGATTCCTACGACATCCAGGTGCGCATGGACGATGGCCGCGTGATCGTGGTCAACCAGAAGGACCTCGGCGGCGTGCGCGAGAACACGTACGTGCGCGTGGTCAATGGCCGCGTGGTGCTGCGCTGACCGGTCGCACGTCCGGTCGCGGAATGGAAAAGGCCCGCTCGCGCGGGCCTTTTCTTTCCGCAACTGTGTGGGGCGGTCTCAGACCGGCTGCACGGCGTCAGCCTGCAGGCCCTTCTGACCCTGCACCACGGTGAAGGTGACCTTCTGGCCTTCCTTCAGGCTCTTGAAGCCCTGGGTCTGGATGGCGCGGAAGTGCACAAACACGTCTTCGCCATTTTCGCGGCTGATGAAGCCGAAGCCCTTGGCGTCGTTGAACCACTTGACAATGCCGGTTTCGCGATCGGACATCTCGACTGACTCCCTGTTGCTCTCTCGTTTGATGGATACGCCCCTGGAGGCGGCTGACTGCAAGGAGGAAGCGAGGTGTAACGATGCAGCAAATCATGCGATCTACCCATCAGGCCACGATTCACGGTGACCTTGCCAAGCTCAGCGGCTGAAACTTAACCCGGCCATAACCAAAAATCAATCGGGCCAAGACAATCTTGTCAACCCCTTTTGGACACCCTGCGCGACCTACATGGACTATTCATTCATACTTTATCTGCTAGCGGCCTTGCTGGTGATCGTCGGCATCGCCGGCGTGGTCCTACCCGCGCTCCCCGGAATCCCGCTGGTGTTCGCCGGCCTGCTGGTCGCGGCCTGGACGGACGGGTTCGCACGCGTCGGCTGGCTGCCGCTGGTGGTCCTGGGGGTGCTGACCGCGATCTCCATCGTGGTCGACGTGCTTTCCACCACCCTTGGCGCGCAGCGGCTGGGCGCCAGCCGGCTGGCGCTGGTCGGCTCGCTGGTGGGCACCGTGGCCGGGCTGTTCTTCATGCCCATCGGCCTGTTCGCCGGCCCCTTCGTGGGCGCGCTGCTCGGCGAGTACCTGCATGGCCGCCAGCTGGGCCGGGCAACGAAGGTGGGCATCGGCACCTGGCTGGGCATCGTGCTGGGGGTGGCGCTCAAGCTCGGCCTGGCGGTGGCGATGCTGGGCATTTTCGCCCTCGCCTGGTTCGTCTGAACCAGCGGCGGGCGGCCATGACTCCCGCTGCACACGGCAATGACCGACAATCCCGCCGGATGGACCCCGCCCTGGGTGCAGGGCGCCCTTCCCCCACGTCCGGATGACCGTCGCCGCATGCATACCTACCGCGCCCGCCCTGTCCTGCTGCTCGCCCTGTCGGGTTGCTCCGCCACCGCGCTGGCGCAGGAATCGATCGCCACGCCGGCCTCGCCACAGGCCTGTTTCGCCTTGGACTCCGATGCCGCCCGCCTGAGCTGCTACGACCGCGCGCTGGGCCGCGCGCCGGCCGATACCCGGGCGGCGGACGCCGCCGCCAGCGCCGCGCAGCAGACGCTCAAGGAAGCCAAGGCCAGCGCCAAGGAGCTGGACCAGCCGCTGCCGCGGCGCAACGAGCTTTTCGCCCACGACGACCTCGCGTCGGCGGTGGCCAACGCCGGCCGCGGCTCGATGCTGGACAGCCGCTGGGAACTGGCCAAGGATTCCAAGCTGGGCCTGTACCAGTTGCGCGCCTACAAGCCGGTCTACCTGCTGCCCGCGTTCTGGAGCAGCAAGCCGAACCGGATGCCGCATTCGCCCAATCCCGCCAATACCGCCACCGAAGCGGAGGAGCTGGACAACACCGAGCTGAAGTTCCAGCTCAGCTTCAAGACCAAGGTCGCCGAGAACCTGTTCGGCGACAACGGCGACGTCTGGGTCGGCTATACCCAGAGTTCGCACTGGCAGGCCTACAACAGCCAGATCTCGCGGCCGTTCCGCGAGACCAACTACGAACCGGAAGCCATGCTGGTCTTCCGCAACGGCTATTCGCTGTTCGGCTGGAACGGGCGCATAACCGGCATCAGCCTCAACCACCAGTCCAACGGCCGCAGCGATCCGCTGTCGCGCAGCTGGAACCGGGTGATCCTGAACGTCGGCCTGGACCGGGAGAACTGGGCGATCATGCTGCGGCCCTGGTACCGCATCCCCGAGAACGCCCGGGACGACAACAACCCGGACATCGAGGACTTCACCGGCCGCGGCGACGCCACCCTGGTCTACAACCGCAACGGACACGAGTTCTCGGTGACCGCGCGCCACTCGCTGCGCGGCGGCGAACGCTCGCACGGCTCGGTGCAGGTGGACTATGGTTTCCCGCTCAACCGGCTGCTGCGCGGGCACGTGCAGGTGTTCGACGGCTACGGCGAAAGCATGATCGACTACAACCACCGTGCCACCTATGTCGGCGTCGGCATCTCGCTGCTGGAATGGTTCTGACCGCGATGAAAGCGACGATCTGGCACAACAACCGCTGTTCCAATTCCCGCGGCGCGCTGGCCCTGCTGCAGGAGGCCGGCGCCGACATCGAGATCGTCGACTACCTCGCCGACCCGCCCGATCCGGCGACGCTGCGCCAGCTGCTGGACGAAATGGGCATTCCCGCGCGCGACCTGCTGCGCAGCAAGGAGGCCGTCTACGCCGAGCTGGGCCTGGCCGACCGGCTCGACGACGAGACCGCGCTGGTCCAGGCGATGGCGATGCATCCGGTGCTGATCAACCGGCCGATCGTGCGCACCGCCAAGGGCACCGCGCTGTGCCGCCCGCCGGAGACGGTGCGCACGCTGCTGTGAGCCCATCAGCAATGCCGTAGGAGCGGCTTCAGCCGCGAAGGGGCTCTACCGGGGATGCCGGGAAAGCCCCTTCGCGGCTGAAGCCGCTCCTACACACCGGGCGTGGCATGGCCGGGCTTGTCGCCGTTCCTTGCGCGCAGGCAGAATCCGGCCATCTTCGACAGGAAGTCCGCGCATGGCCCGACCGCACCGTTCCTTCTTCGCCTATGCCTCCGCGCTGCTGGGGGTGCTGAGCCTGATGGCGGTGGCCTGCTTCCACTTCCCCGAGCTGCTGACCAGCCGCGAGTTCCGCGCCGTCTACAACGAGCAGTTCGCCCGCCACCTGCTGCTGGTCGGGCTGTCCGCCGCCTTCATCCTCGGCACGCTGGCCATCCTGCGCGACCGCAACAAGCGCATCGCCGCCATCGGCGTCGGCAGCGCGACGCTGGCGGTGCTGCTGGGCGGCACCAACGTGCAGTTCGACGCCATCGGCCAGACGCCCTATTCGCTCGGGCTGGATTGGTTCGTGCTGTCGCTGTTTTTCTCGGCGCTGGTGTTCGTGCCGCTGGAACGCTATATGGGCAAGCGCGCGCTGTCGCCGCTGCGCCCCGGCTGGCGTACCGACGTGGCCTATTTCTTCATGAGCCACGTGCTGGTGCAGTTCATCCTGATCCTGGTCACCGCCTCCACCTCCACCATCGCCGGGCTGGCCGCGTTCCCGTCGCTGAAGGCGGCGATCCAGTCGCTGCCGGTGTGGGCGCAGTTCCTGATCGCGGTGTTCGTGGCCGACATGGCGCAGGCGCTGCTGCACCGCGCGTACCACAACGTCCCGTGGCTGTGGCGCTTCCATGCCGTGCACCACTCCAGCCGGCACATGGACTGGCTGGCGGGCTCGCGCATCCATTTCATCGAGATCGTCATGACCCGCAGCGCGGTGCTGCTGCCGCTACTGGTGCTGGGCTTCTCCACCCCGGCGGTGAACGCCTACGTGATCCTGGTCGGCCTGCAGGCGGTGCTGGCCCATGCCAACCTCGGCATCCGCTTCGGCTGGCTGGAATACCTGGTGGTGCTGCCGCGCTATCACCACTGGCACCACGCCCGGCAGAAGGAATACATCGACGTGAACTACGCCATCCACCTGCCGCTGGTGGACATGCTGATGGGCACGTTCAAGCTGCCGCGCGACCAGGCGCAGTGGCCGCAGGAATATGGCGTGATGAAGCTGGAGACGGTGCCCAAGGGCATCGTGCGGCAGCACGTGATGCCGTTCCAGGGCGGCCGCAAGTTCGACGACTACGTGGACTGACGCACCTGCGGGTAAGGGCCACCGCTTCTCCCCGAGGGAAGGCTGGCGCCGTACCTCAGGTCCAGTCGTCGATGCCCTCGCGGCGGTAGACCTCCGCCAGCGCGGGACGATCCTTCATCCGCCGCGCATGCGCGGCCAGCGCGGGCCAGGCATCGGTCGGGCACGGCATGTTGCGCGACCAGCGCATCAGCATGGCCAGCATGAAATCCACCGCCGAGACCTGCGCGCCCAGCATGTACGGCCCCTGCTCGTCCTGCAGGTGGTCGGCCACCTGTTGCCAGGCCGCCTCCAGCTGCACGCGGGCACGTTCCTTCACCGCGTCGACAGCCGCCTCGCCGGCCGGCTCATGCGGGTAGAACCACGCGCGGTAGGCCGGCATCAGCGTGTAGACGCAGAAGCACATCCAGCGGTAGTAGTCGCCACGCGCCGGAGTGCCGGCAGGCGGCGCGAACCCGGCCTGCGGATGCAAGTCGGCAAGGTGCATGGCGATGGCCGCCGATTCGGTGAGCACCTGGCCATCGATCAGCAGCGTCGGCACGCGCCCTGCCGGATTGATCGCGAGATAGCCGGGAGACTTCTGCTCGCGCCGCTCGAAATCTAGCTGGTGCAGTTCGTGTTCGATGCCCAGCTCGATCAGCAGCCAGTGCACGACCAGCGAGGCGGTGCTTTGCGATCCGTACAGGACGACAGACATGGGGCTCTCCCTCGCAGGCGGTGCCACATCTTAGCGCTGGAGCGGCTGCCGCATTGCCCGGCCGGACCGCGCCATGGGCCCGCGGCGGGCGTTCGCCCGGCGAAGGCGCCTCAGTTGCAGCTGGACATGCAGCTGTTCAACCTCTCGCCGCAGACCGCGGCCGCCGAGCGGTTCTGGCAGAACGCCTGCGAGGTCTGGCAGGCTCCGCGCAGCTCGGGGTTGGTGATCCTGTCGCACTGGTTGTTGCGGTTCGCCTCGCCGCAATCGCCATAGCTGCGCGGATTGGCGCTGCAGAGGTCATAGGCCTTCTGGCAATAGCTCACGCAGGCGGCGGGATCGTCGCGTGGCGCATCGCGCCAGCCCCCGGCGCCGGAGCATGCCGCCAGCAGCAGCGATACGCCGACCAGACCCGCCCACAGCCCTGTACGCATGTCCACAACCCCAAATGGGAACAGCCCGAGCATACGCCCGGGCTGCTTCGCTGCCACCCTGGCGGCGGCGTCTTATTCCACGACCACCGGAATCTTGCCGATGCGGGCCTGCCATTCGCGCGGGCCGGTCCTGTGCACCGACTCGCCGGTGGAATCCACCGCCACGGTCACCGGCATGTCCTGCACGGTGAACTCGTAGATCGCCTCCATGCCCAGGTCGGCGAAGCCGACCACCTTGGAGGCCTTGATCGCCTTGGACACCAGGTAGGCCGAGCCGCCCACCGCCATCAGGTAGGCCGACTTGTTGTCGCGGATGGCCTCGATCGCCGCCGGGCCGCGCTCGGCCTTGCCGACCATGCCCAGCAGGCCGGTCTGTTCCAGGATCTGGCGGGTGAACTTGTCCATGCGGGTGGCGGTGGTCGGGCCGGCCGGGCCCACCACCTCGTCGCGCACCGGATCGACCGGGCCCACGTAGTAGATGAAGCGACCCTTCAGGTCGACCGGCAGCGGCTCGCCCTTGTTGAGCATGTCGACCATGCGCTTGTGCGCGGCGTCGCGGCCGGTCAGCAGCTTGCCGTTGAGCAGCAGGGTCTGGCCCGGCTTCCAGCTGGCGACTTCTTCCGGGGTGATGGTGTCCAGGTCGACGCGGGTGCCCTTGGAGGCGTCGTAGGTGATCTGCGGCCAGTCCTCCAGCGACGGCGGGTCCAGCATCACCGGGCCGCTGCCATCCAGGGTGAAGTGCGCGTGGCGGGTAGCGGCGCAGTTGGGGATCATCGCCACCGGCAGGTTGGCGGCGTGGGTCGGGTAGTCCTTGACCTTGATGTCCAGCACCGTGGTCAAGCCGCCCAGGCCCTGCGCGCCGATGCCCAGCGCGTTGACCTTGTCGTACAGCTCCAGGCGCAGTTCCTCGGCGCGGTTGGAGGCGCCGCGGGCCTTGAGGTCGTTGATGTCGATCGGCTCCATCAGCGCTTCCTTGGCCAGCAGCATCGCCTTCTCGGCGGTGCCGCCGATGCCGATGCCGAGCATGCCCGGCGGGCACCAGCCGGCGCCCATGGTCGGCACAGTCTTGAGCACCCAGTCGACGATCGAGTCGGACGGGTTGAGCATGGCGAACTTGCTCTTGGCTTCCGAGCCGCCGCCCTTGGCGGCGACGATCACCTCGACGGTGTCGCCCGGCACCACCTTCACGTTGACCACGCCCGGGGTGTTGTCCTTCGTATTGGTGCGCTTGCCGGCCGGATCGGCCAGCACCGAGGCGCGCAGCTTGTTGTCCGGGTAGGCGTAGGCGCGGCGGATGCCCTCGTTGGCCATGTCCTCCACGCCCATGGTGGCGTCGTCCCAGCGCACGTTCATGCCGATCTCGAGGAACACGGTGACGATGCCGGTGTCCTGGCAGATCGGGCGATGGCCCTCGGCGCACATGCGCGAGTTGATCAGGATCTGCGCCATCGCTTCCTTCGCGGCCGGCGACTCCTCGCGCTCGTAGGCGGCGGCGAGGTTCTTGATGTAGTCGACCGGGTGGTAGTACGAGATGTACTGCAGCGCGTCGGCGATGGACTGGATGAGGTCTTCCTGCTTGATCGATGTCACGGCTTGCTCGAGGCTGGCGGGGGTTGAGCCGGGCATTTTACGCCCTGCCATCCATGGCGGGCGCCCTCTGCGGGCCATCGCTGCGCGATGTTGGAAACCGCTCCCGGCGGTTTCCTGTCCGCCCTGCCGTCCATGACCGCGCTGTAACGCATTGTCCGCGGCCGGCCTGCCGCTGGGGCAAAGTAACGGCTTCCCGTTGTCACGCCGGCACGCGCTGCCGCGTCCTCCCCGCATGGACATGACCGACACCTTCCAGCACCACCGCCCGCGCCTGCTGGCGCTGGCCTACCGCCTGCTCGGCAGCCGCGCCGACGCCGAGGACGTGGTCCAGGACGCCTGGCTGCGCTGGGCCGGCGCCGACACCGCGGCCATCGCCGATCCGGAGGCCTGGCTGGTCACCGCCACCACCCGGCTCGGGCTGGACCGGCTGCGCGCGGCCACCCGCCAGCGCCTGGACTACGTGGGGCCCTGGCTGCCGGAGCCGCTGCACATCGCCGCGGATCTTCCGCCTGTGCCGGACCCCGCGCAGGTCCATGTACTGGCCGAGGACATCTCGCTGGCCTTCCTGGCTCTGCTCGAACAGCTCGGCCCGGAGGAACGCGCCGCCTTCCTGCTCAAGGAGGCCTTCGACCACGACTACGCGCTCATCGCTGGCCTGCTCGGCCACAGCGAAGCCAACTGCCGCCAGCTGGTGCACCGCGCGCGCAGGCGCCTGCAAGAGGGAAGGCCGCGCTTTTCCGCCGATGCCGGCCAGCACCGGCGGCTGCTGGCCCGGTTCATGGAGGCATCACAGCAGGGCGACAGCGCAGCCATCCAGGCATTGCTGCACGCCAACGCGCAGCTGATTTCCGATGGCGGCGGCGTGGTCACCGCAGCGATCCGGCCGCTGCTAGGCGCCGAACGCATCGGCCTGCTGTTCTGGGCGATCGCGCGCCGCGGCGGCGCCCATCCGGCGCGGCTGGGCAGCGTCAACGGCGAACCGGCGATCCTGCGCTTCGATGGCGACCACCTGCATTCGGTCACCACCGTCGTGGTCGATGGCGACCGCATCGCGCGCATCTACAGCGTGCTCAATCCGCACAAGCTGCGCGCCCTTGTCACGGCCGACGACGCGGGCGCGTCCCTGCAATGAAGACGGCCGCTGCGGCCGCCAACTGGAGTATCCCCGATGAGCAGCACTTCTTCTCCCCGCGTCCCCTACACCCGCCTGGCCGCCGATGCGTTCAAGGGCTTGCTGGCGACCAGCCAGGCCGTGCATTCGGCGTCGCTGGAGCATGACCTGCTGGAGCTGGTGTTCCTGCGCGTCTCGCAGATCAACGGCTGCGGCTACTGCATGGACATGCATGCCACCTCGCTGCGCAAGGCCGGGATCGAACCGCGCAAGCTGGACACCTTGCCGGCTTGGCACGAAAGCCGCTTCTTCGACGAACGCGAGCGGGCCGCGCTGGGCTGGGCCGAAGCCCTGACCCGCCTGCCCGACGGCGCGCCACCGCAGGCCGCGTTCGACGCGCTGGCGCCGCATTTCGACGAGAAAGGCATCAGCGACCTGAGCATGGCTGTGGCGGTGATCAATGCCTGGAACCGCCTCGGCGCCGGCCTGCTGCCGCCGCTGCCCTGACCCGGCCAGCACCGCCTGCGACAAGGAGGAACGGCGCGGCCATCGGCCCGTTCCGATGGCCGCCGCCGGCGGCAGGCCGCACAATACGGCCGCATGGGAACCCTGGTACTGATCCTCGACCTCATCGGCACCTTCGTCTTCGCGCTGTCCGGCGCGACGATGGGCGTGCGCCGGCGGCTGGACATCTTCGGCGTGCTGGTGCTGTCCTTCGCTGCCGCGCTGGCCGGCGGCATCACCCGCGACCTGCTGATCGGCGCCACCCCGGTGGCGGCGATCGGCGACTGGCGCTATCCGGCCATCACCCTGCTGGCCGGCGTGGTCACCTTCTTCTGGGCGCCGCTGATCGAACGCCTGCAGTACCCGGTGCGCATGTTCGACGCGATGGGCCTGGCGCTGTTCGCCGTGGCCGGCACCCAGAAGGCGCTGGCCTTCGGCATCGCCCCGCCGATGGCCGCCGCGCTGGGCATGCTCACCGGCATCGGCGGCGGCATCGCCCGCGACGTGCTGCTGGCGCAGGTGCCGCTGGTGCTGCAGGCCGAGTTGTACGCGGTGGCGGCGCTGGCCGGTGCGGCGGTGGTGGCGCTCGGCCACTGGCTGGGGTTGCCCGCCCTGCCCTGCGCGCTGGCCGGTGCCGCGCTGTGCTTCGGGCTGCGCATGATGGCCATGCACTATGGCTGGCACCTGCCGGTGGCGCTGCAGTCCTCCGACCCGCCGCCGCCGGAAGGTCCGCGCCGCTGAGGTGACAAGGCGCTCACGGCGCCTGCGCCATGGTGGCACTTCCTTCCCGCAGGAGACGGCCATGGCCGCGGAACGTTCGGACACGCTGATCGGCGACGATGTGGTGCGCACACTGGGTGCGCAGGGCCGGTCCTCGCAGGTGCTGGTGCAGGTCCAGGACGGCCACGTCACCCTGTCCGGCGACGTGCCGGACGCGGAGACGAAGCAACAGGTGCAAGCGCAGGTGGCCGCCATCGAAGGCGTACGCGGCGTACGCAACCACCTCAACGTCGACGGCGGAGAGCGCTCGTTCGGCCCGCGCGGCCGTGCCGTGCGCGACAATCCCGAGGGCGAGGACGCGCCGCGGATGGGCGACATCGATCTGGACGGGAACGGCTGACCCCGCGCACACGCGGTAATCTGCCCCTGCCCCGCCGTCCGAGTCCCGCATGCCGCACGCGTCGTCCGCTCCCGCCTCCACCGCCGGCAAGCGTCCCAGCTTCCGCGAGCGCATGAACGCCATGCGCAACCTGCCGCCGTTCCTGCGGCAGATATGGCAGACCAGCCCCGCCCTGACCCTGACCAGCCTGTGCCTGCGCCTGGTGCGCGCGCTGCTGCCGGTGGCGATGCTGTACGTGGGCAAGCTGATCATCGACGAGGCCGTGCGCCTGGCCGGGGCCGGCGCCATGCCGCCGCTGGGCGAGGCGCTGGCCAGCGGCCACCTCGACATGCTGCTGGAACTGCTGGCGCTGGAACTGGGCATCGCCATCGGTTCGGACCTGCTGGGGCGGCTGGTCAATTACGCCGACACCCTGTTGTCCGAACTGTTCACCAACGCCACCAGCGTGCGCCTGATGGAGCACGCCGCCGAACTGGACTTGGAGGACTTCGAGGACCCGGAACTGCAGGACAAGCTCGACCGCGCCCGGCGCCAGACCATGGGCCGCATGAACCTGATGAGCCAGCTGCTCGGCCAGGCGCAGGACGTGGTCACCGTGATCAGTTTCGCCGCCGGCCTGGTCGCCTACGCGCCTTGGCTGATCGCGCTGCTGGCGGTGGCGCTGGTGCCGGCCTTCCTCGGCGAATCGCACTTCAACACGCTGGGCTACTCGCTCAACTACAGCTGGACCCCGGAACGGCGCCAGCTCGACTACCTGCGCCAGGTCGGCGCCAGCGTGGAGACCGCCAAGGAGGTGAAGATCTTCAACCTCCACCGTTTCCTGATCGACCGCTACAGGCTGCTGGCCGAACGCTTCTACCGCGCCAACCGCACGCTGGCGCGCAAGCGCGCCTTCTGGGGCACCCTGCTGGCGGCGCTGGGCACGCTGGGCTACTACGCCGCCTACGCCTACATCGCCTGGCGCACGATCCGCGGCGATTTCAGCATCGGCGACCTGACCTTCCTGTCCGGCAGCTTCCTGCGCCTGCGTCAATTGCTGGAAGGCCTGCTCACCGGCTTCTCCCAGGTCGCCGGGCAGGCGTTGTACCTGGACGACCTGTTCTCGTTCTTCGCCATCGAGCCGGAGATCCGCTCGCGTGCGGACGCGCTGCCGGTGCCACGGCCGATCCGCGAGGGCTTCGTGTTCGAGAACGTCGGCTTCCGCTATCCCGACGCCGAGCGCTGGGCCGTGCGCCATCTCGACTTCCGGTTGCGCGCCGGCGAGGTGATCGCCCTGGTCGGCGAGAACGGCGCCGGCAAGACCACCCTGGTCAAGCTGCTGGCGCGACTCTACGACCCCGACGAAGGCCGCATCCTGCTCGACGGCCGCGACCTGCGCGACTACGACCTGGACGACCTGCGCGCCAACATGGGCGTGATCTTCCAGGACTTCGTGCGCTACCACCTGTCGGCCGGCGAGAACATCGGCGTCGGCCTGGTCGAGGCGCTGGACGACGAGCCGCGCATCCGCGACGCCGCGCGCCGCGCGCTGGCCGACGAGGTGATCGAAAGCCTGCCCGGCGGCTACGCGCAGCTGATCGGGCGCCGCTTCAAGAGTGGCGTGGACCTGTCCGGCGGGCAATGGCAGAAGATCGCCATCGCCCGCGCCTACATGCGCGACGCGCAGGTGATGATCCTCGACGAGCCCACCGCCGCGCTGGACGCGCGCGCCGAGTTCGAGGTGTTCCAGCGCTTCAAGGAACTGTCCGACCAGCGCACCGCCGTGCTGATCTCGCACCGCTTCTCCTCGGTGCGCATGGCCGACCGCATCCTGGTACTGGCCGACGGCCGCATCGAGGCCAGCGGTACCCACGCCGAACTGATCGCCCAGGGCGGGCGCTACGCCGAGCTGTTCGAACTGCAGGCGGCCGGCTACCGCTGACGGCCATCCTAAAGATGAGATTCAATCTCATTTGGCAAATATCGGCTAGAATGCGCGGGTCGATCCCCACACGAACCGCCGCATGTCTTCCGCTTTTGGCACCGAAACGGTGCTCGAAGTCCGCCACTGGACGGACGCCTACTTCAGTTTCTCCACCACCCGCGACAATGGTTTCCGCTTCGAGAACGGCCAGTTCGTGATGATCGGGCTGGAAAACGAGGGCGCCCGCCCGTTGATGCGCGCCTATTCCATCGCCAGCGCCAACTGGGAAGAGCAGCTGCACTTCTTCAGCATCAAGGTGCAGGACGGTCCGCTCACTTCGCGCCTGCAGCACCTGAAGGTCGGCGATACGATCCTGATCGGCAAGAAGCCCACCGGCACCCTGCTGATCAGCGACCTGCATCCGGGCAAGCATCTCTACCTGCTTGGCACCGGCACCGGCCTGGCGCCGTGGCTGAGCATCGTCAAGGACCCGGAGACCTACGAGCGTTTCGAGAAGGTCATCGTCTGCCACGGCGTGCGCTTCGAGCAGGACCTGGCCTACCGCGACTATTTCGAGAAAGGCCTGTTCGAGGACGAGATCCTCGGCGACATCGTCCGCGACAAGCTGCTGTACTACCCGGCCGTCACCCGCGAACCGTTCCGCAACCACGGCCGCCTGACCACGCTGATGGAAACCGGACAGATGCCGGAGACCCTCGGCCTGCCACCGTTCGACCCGGCCAACGACCGTTTCATGATCTGCGGCAGCCCGCAGATGCTGGCCGACCTGCGCGCCGTGCTGGACGCGCGCGGTTTCGAGGTATCCCCGCGCATCGGCTCGCCGGGGCATTACGTGTTCGAGCGCGCCTTCGTCGAAAAATAGGCCTGCAGGGGATTCATCCATTGAATCCCTGTCGCCAGCATGTTGCGCAATGCGCAACATGCTATGCTCGGCCGCATGATCAAATCGTTCCGGCACAAGGGACTGCGCCGTCTGTTCGAGACAGGGAACACCGCAGGCGTGCAGGCCAGCCACGGAAAGCGTCTGCGCCTCCAGTTGATCGCACTCGATACCGCACAGACCATCGAGGACATGGACGTCCCCGGGTTCCGCCTGCACTCGCTGAAAGGTGGAACGAAAGGGCGCTGGTCCATTGCCGTCAACGGCAACTGGCGCATCACCTTCGAGTTCAAGGACGGCAATGCCTATGTGCTGGACCATGAGGACTGCCACTGATGAACATGCACAATCCCCCGCATCCCGGTGAGTTCATCACCGGCGTCTACCTTGAACCCAACGACATCAGCGGCCGCGAATTGGCCGAGAAGCTGGGGGTCGCGGCCTCCACGCTCAGCCGCGTGCTCAACGGCAGCAGCCGGATCAGCCCGGAAATGGCGCTGCGCCTGTCCAAGGCCTTGGGCCGCAGCCCGGAAAGCTGGCTGGCGATGCAGGATGCCCACGATCTGTGGGTGGCCCGCCAACATGTCGACCTGAAGAACGTCCGTCGGCTGGAACTGGTGGCCTGACTCAGCCCAGCGCCGCCCGGATGTCGTCTTCCAGCGATTCCGGGCGCGCGGTCGGCGCGTAGCGGGCGATCACCCGGCCGTCGCGGCCGACCAGGAACTTGCTGAAATTCCACTTGATCGCGGCGATGCCCAGCGCGCCGCGCTTCTCGCGCTGCAGCCAGCGCCACAGCGGATGCGCGTCGGCGCCGTTGACCCGCAGCTTGGCCGACATCGGGAAACTGACGCCGTAATCCAGCCGGCAGAACGCCTGGATCGCCGCCTCCTCGCCCGGCTCCTGGTGGCCGAACTGGTCGCAGGGGCAGCCGATCACCACCAGGCCGCGCGCCGCGTACTGGCGCCACAGCCGCTCCAGCCCGGCGTACTGCGCGGTGAAGCCGCAGCGCGAGGCGGTGTTCACCACCAGCAGCACCTTGCCGGCATGGGCGGCCAGCGGCAGCGGCGTGCCGTCCAGCGCGGTCAGCTCGAAATCGGTGGCGACGGTCACGGCGGGCTCCAGGCGGGAACCCCAGCGTACGCCATCGCCGGCAAGGGTTTGCAACAGCTGGCGTGACGCCGCAACCCTGCCATTCGACACACCCGCCCGCCGCCGCCCCCGGGTTACCCTGCCGGTTCAGTATTTCCGGAGTTTCCGACTTGAACACCCGCCTTGCTCTCGCCCTCGCCGTGTCCCTGGGCGTCGCCCTGCCGGCCTACAGCCTGACCGCGAACGCCGCCGCCGGCCAAGCCGCCCAGCAGGCCAATCCGTTCTTCGCCGAGAGTCCGCTGCCGCTGCACTACCCGCAGTTCGACAGGATCAAGGACGCCGATTTCGCGCCGGCCTTCGACGCCGGCATGGCGCAGCAGCTCAAGGAAGTGGAGGCTATCGCCAACAACCCGGCGGCCCCGACCTTCGACAACACCCTGATCGCGCTGGAGAACAGCGGCGCCATCCTCGACCGCGCCACCACCGTGTTCTTCTCGCTGATCGGCGCGGACACCAACGACGCGCGCAAGAAGCTGCAGGCCGAGTACTCGGCGAAGTTCGCCGCGCACAGCGACGCCATCAACCTCAACGGCAAGCTGTTCTCGCGCATCCAGACGCTCTACAACAACCGCGCCAAGCTGGGCCTGGACGCCGAGGGCCTGCGCCTGGTCGAGAAGTACCACGACAACTTCGTGCGCGCCGGCGCCAAGCTGTCCGACGCGGACAAGGCCAAGCTCAAGGAAATGAACGCCGAGCTGGCCAACCTGGGCACCAAGTTCAGCCAGAACGTGCTGGCCGAGGTCAATGCGTCGTACATCGTAGTCGACGACGCCAAGCAGCTGGACGGCCTGTCGGCCGAGCAGATCGCCGCCGCTGCCGAGGCCGCCAAGGCCCGCAAGCTGGACGGCAAGTACGTCATCGCCCTGCTCAACACCACCGGCCAGCCGGCGCTGACCAATCTGACCAACCGCGAGCTGCGCCAGAAGATCTACGAAGCCTCGGTGTCGCGCGGCAGCAAGGGCGGCGAGTACGACAACACCGCGCTGGTCTCGCGCATCATGACCCTGCGCGCGCAGAAGGCCGCGCTGATGGGCTTCCCGAACTACGCCGCCTATGGCCTGGGCAACCAGACCGCCAAGACTCCCGAAGCGGTCAACGCCATGCTCGGCCAGCTGGCCCCGGCCGCCGTCGCCAACGCCAAGCGCGAAGCCGCCGACCTGCAGGCGATGATCGACGCCGAGCAGAAGGCCGCCGGCAAGCCCGGCTTCGAACTGCAGCCGTGGGACTGGGCCTTCTACAGCGAGAAGGTGCGCCAGGCCAAGTACAACTTCGACGAATCGCAGCTCAAGCCCTACTTCGAACTGAAGAACGTGCTGGAGAACGGCGTGTTCTTCGCCGCCGGCAAGGAGTTCGGCCTGAGCTTCAAGCAGCGCACCGACCTGCCGGTGTACCACGACGACGTGGTCGTGTACGACGTGTTCGACGCCGACGGCAGCCAGCTGGCGATCTTCATCTTCGACCCGTACGCGCGCGAGTCAAAGCGCGGTGGCGCGTGGATGAACGCCTATGTGTCGCAGTCGGGCCTGACCGGCGACAAGCCGGTGGTGGCCAACCACCTCAACATCCCCAAGCCGCCGGCCGGCAAGCCGACGCTGCTGACCTGGGACGAGGTGACCACCACCTTCCACGAGTTCGGCCACGCCCTGCACGGCATGTTCTCCAACGTGAAGTACCCGTATTTCTCGGGCACCGCCGTGCCGCGCGACTTCGTCGAGTTCCCGTCGCAGGTGAACGAGATGTGGGCCGACGAGCCGAGCATCCTGGCCAACTACGCCAAGCACTACCAGAACGGTTCGGCGATGCCGCAGGCGCTGCTGGACAAGGTGATCGCCGCGTCCAAGTTCAACCAGGGCTTCGCCACCACCGAATACCTCGGCGCGGCGATGCTGGACCAGAGCTGGCACCAGATCGGCGTCGACCAGGTCCCGGCCCCGCAGGACGTGGTCAAATTCGAGCATGAAGCGCTGGTCAAGGACGGCATCTACTATGCGCCGGTGCCGCCGCGCTACCGCACCACCTACTTCAGCCACATCATGGGCGGCTACTCGGCCGGCTACTACGCCTACATCTGGTCCGAAGTGCTCGACGCCAACACCCAGAAGTGGTTCCGCGACCACGGCGGCCTGTCGCGCGCCAACGGCGACCACTTCCGCAAGACCCTGCTGTCGCGCGGCGGCAGCGTCGATGCGATGGAGCTGTTCCGCAACTTCGCCGGCCACGATCCGCAGATCGAGCCGCTGCTGGAGAAGCGTGGCCTGACCGGCGCCGAAGGCAAGTAAGCCTCCGCTTCGCCGCGAGCATGAAGCCGCCCGGTTGCCCGGGCGGCTTTTTTATTGCCGCGATCCATGGCGGGAAAACCAAACCACCGGGAACATTGCGCAGGCGATGCCTCAGCCGCGGCCAGCGCCCTCCCGCGTCCTGCGACCTATCGCGGCGCGATATACCCGCCCGGCACGCCGCGCGGGGACAGCACCAGTTGCCACAGCTGCGCGTGGCGGGTGCGGAAGCTCGCCATCGAGCCGGCCAGGTAGAAACGCCACATGCGCCGGAAGCGCTCGTCGTAGCGCGGGTCGAGCCGGTCCCAGGCCGCTTCCACGTTGGCCCGCCACGCCTGCAGGGTGCGGTCGTAGTCGGTGCCGAAGTTGTGCCAGTCCTCCAGCACGAACAGGCCTTCCATCGCCGCGGTGATCTGCGCGGCCGATGGCAGCATCGAGTTGGGGAAGATGTAGCGGGCGATCCACGGATCGGTGCGGTCGCGGCTGACATTGCCGCCGATGCTGTGCAGCAGGAACAGCCCGTCCTCGCGCAGGCAGCGCCGCGCCACCTCGAAGTAGCTGCGGTAGTTCTTGACGCCGACATGCTCGAACATGCCCACCGACAGGATCGCGTCGAACGGCTCGTCCAGTTCGTGGTAATCCTGCAGGCGGATCTGCACCGGCAAGCCCGCGCACAACCCGCGCGCGAATTCGGCCTGTTCCTGCGAGATGGTCGCGCCCACGCCTTCCACGCCATGACGCTGCGCCGCGTACTTCAGCGCCTCGCCCCAGCCGCAGCCGATGTCCAGCACGCGCATGCCCGGGCGCAGGCGGAGCTTGCGGCAGATCAGGTCGAGCTTGGCTTCCTGCGCATCGTCGAGGTTGCCGGCGTGGCGCCAGTAACCGCAGCTGTAGACCAGCCGCTTGCCGAGCATCGCCCGGTACAGGTCGTTGCCGAGGTCGTAGTGGCGCTTGCCGACTTCATAGCTGCCCTGCCCGGCCTGCAGGTTGAACAGTCTGGCCTTGAGCGCGTCCCAGACTTCGCCGCCGCCGTGCACGCGCTCGTCCAGCCGCGCCGCCAGCAGGTGGGTGAGGAAGGTATCGAGCGAATGCGCCCGCCACCAGCCGTCCATGTAGCTCTCGCCCAGGCCGAGCGAGCCTTCGGCCAGCACCCGCGCGTGGAAGCGCGGATCGAGGATGTCGATGTCCTGCGGCCGTCCCCCGCCGGGGGTGACGTCCGCCTCGTGCAGCAGTGCCTCGACGCGTCGTTGCAGCCCTGCCTCCATCGCTGGCCTCCACGGTTCAGGGGTGTGCGAACAGCTCCCGGTAGTCGGCCGCCACGTGCGGCAGCAGCACGGCCGCCGGCACCTCCACGGTCTGCGTGCCGTCCGAATACGGACCCACCTGGTACGGCGGGAATACGAAGCGCAGCGCGGCGATGCGGCCGGCGGCATCCATCACCGGCTGGAACTGGGCGAAATTGGCCGCTTCCGGCGCGGTGCCCTCGTCGATCATCTTGGACAGGTTGCGCACCTGCGCCTGCTGCTCCTCGGGCGTCATGTCCTCGCCCTGCGCGCGCGCCATCGCCTGCGCCAGCAGCGTGTCGCTGGTGTAGTCGCTGACCGCCTGCCAGCCCTTGGGCGAATCGATCAGCGCCTGCGCGGTGAGCAGCTGCTCCTTCTCCGGCAACCAGACGAAGCGCGCCACCAGCGGCTGGCCGTGGGCGCCGCCGGTATAGCTGCTGCCCTCTGCCGAAACCGCCACGACCTTGGGCGTGTCTACTTCCATGTCGAAGGCCAGCGACAGTTCGTACGGCGCGGTCGGCGTGTCGTTGCCGAGCTCGTCCACCGCCTTGAGCAGTTCGGCCTTGGCATGGCCGGCATAGTCGGACAGGGCCTGGGCAAGGCCGGGATACTTGTTGACCGCAGGCGGATAGCTGATGCCCAGCACGTAGCGCGCATTGGTCTGGATCACGTCCTGCAACTCCACCGCCGCGGGCGCGCCGTCCACCGGCGTCTCCACGGCCGGCGCCTGGTCGGTGGCCGCCACCGGCGCCTGCGCATCGTCCTTCCTGCATCCTGCCAGCGCCAGCGCGACCAATGCCGCCGCGCAGGCTCCCTGTCCCAACCTGTTCATGTCCTTTCCTTTTCGATGGATCGCGCGGTTCCGCCCGGAACCGCCTCCGGCGCGGATTATCCCAGCAGGTCCGCGTATTCTCCATGGCGCTGCATGAAGGCCGCCGCGTAGCTGCACTCGGGCAGCACCTTGATGCCGGCCCGGCGCGCATGCGCCAGCGCGGCGCGGGTCAGCTGCGCGGCGATGCCGCGCCCGCCGATCGCCTCGGGCACGCCGGTGTGGGTGATGGCCATCGCGCCGTCGCGCAGCAGGTAGTCGAGCACGGCCTGGTGGCCATCGACGGCGAGCGAGAAACGATGCGCGGCCGGATCGTGTGCGACATCCGGAAGCGCGGGATCGGTGCGGGTCATGCGGCGGTTCCCCCTGGCTGGACGCGCCCATTGTGCCGCGGGCGCGTGCGGGCGTGACGTGAAAGGCGCAAGGTCGTCGCCGCCGGACGTCACTTTGCGACACGATTGGCCGGCATCGCATCGCCTGTCCCCCGCTGTCTCAGGGACAGCGGCAGCTGGCATGCGCCTTGCTCCAGCGCCGGACGCTTCTACTCCCCCGCCCCATGTCCGCTCCCTTCGACGCCCTGCGCCCGCGCCCCGCCGACGACCACGACGCGATCCTGCTGGAAGGCCTGTTCCAGCTCGCCATCGCCGGCGACACCGCCAGCTGGGAATTCCAGAAGATCGAAGAGGAAATCCATGCGCGGCTGCTGCAGGCCTATCCGGCCTGACAGCAGCCACCGCGGTCAGCGGCCGAAGCGCGGGTTCATCAGCTGCTCCAGGAACACCTGCAGCACCTGCGGCTCCATGAACAACATGAACATCACGCCGAACGCGGCGCCGGCCAGGTGCGCGCTGTGGTTGACGTTGTCGCCGCCGCGCCTGTCCATCCAGATGCTGTAGCCGATATAGAACACGCCGTAGAGGATGGCCGGGGCCGGGATGAAGAATACGAAGATCAGCGACCACGGCGAGATCAGGATGAAGGCGAACAGCACCGCCGACACCGCCCCGGACGCGCCCAGGCTCAGGTAGTTGGGGTTCTTCTGGTTCTTCAGGTAGCTGGGCAGGATCGAGACCACCAGCGCCGACAGGTAGAACAGCGGGTAGGTCCACCAGTTGCCGGTCACCCGCAGCATGATCTGCTCGATCAGCCGCCCGAAGAAGAACAGCGTGACCATGTTGAACAGCAGGTGGGCGAAATCGGCATGGATGAAGCCATAGGTCACCAGCCGGTCGTACTGGCGGTGGCGATCCACGGCCGGCGGCCACAGGACCAGCCGGTCGGCCAGCTTGCGGTTGCTGAAGGCCAGCCACGAGACCAGGCCGGTGACGGCGATCAACAGCAGGGTTATCGGTCCTTGCATGCTCAGGCTGCCCGGTAGTTGTCGACCATCCTGTAGCGGCGCGCGTACAGGCCGAACGCCAGCGCCGCCACGAAGGCGAAACCGGCGAAGAAGAACATCAGGAACGCCGCCTCGCTCAGCCCGGTGCCGGCGATGCGTTCGGTCACCACCGGGTTGCGCACCGCCGCGTTGGACAGCAGCACCCACAGGTTGCCGATGGTGGTGGTCAGGTTCCAGAAACTCATCACCACGCCCTTCATCGAGGCCGGCGCCTGGCTGTAGGCGAACTCCAGGCCGGTGGCCGACACCAGCACCTCGCCGAAGGTCAGCAGCGCATACGGCAGGATCTGCCAGAAGATGGACATGGCGTTGCCGCCGTCCATCACCACCTGCAGGCCGCCCACCACCACCCAGGCCACGCCGCTGAAGGCGATGCCGGCGGTCATGCGCCGCAGCGCGGTCGGCTCGAAACCGAAGCGGCGCAGCGCCGGGTACAGCACCAGGTTGTTGAAGGGGATCAGGATCATCACCAGCAGCGGGTTGACCGCCTGCATCTGCGAGGCGGTGAACCAGGTCGGCATCGCCATCTGCTGGCCCTGCAGCACCCAGGTCGAGGCCTTCTGGTCGAACAGCGAGAAGAACGGCGTGGTCAGGGCGAAGATCACCAGCACCTTGAGCACCGAGCGCACGCCTTCCACCGCGACGTCCGGATGCGCGCCGCGGGCGCGTTCGAGCTGCAGCATGGTGCCGCCGCCGATGCCGGCCAGCAGCGCCACCAGCGCCAGGCACAGGTAGATCACCACGCCCAGCCCGCCTTCGCGCAGGCCGGCCAGGGTCATCGCCGCCAGCGCCAGCGCCCACAACGCCAGCGCGGTGCCGGCCAGCGCCACCAGCAGGCCGGCGTTGCCCTGCCCCGGCGCCCGCGCCAGCAGCGCGGTGCGCACCACGTTGGCGAACGAATGCGGGTCCTTCGGCGGCAGCGGCACCAGCACGTAGCGCCGGCGCCCCAGCCAGAACACGAAGGTGGCCACGAACATCAGGATGCCCGGGATGCCGAAGGCCCACTGCGGGCCCAGGTTCTTCAGCGCCAGCGGGATCAGCAGCGAGGCGAACAGCGAGCCGAAGTTGATGATCCAGTAGAAGGCGTCGAACACGATCTTGGCCAGGTGCTTGTTCGACTGGTCGAACTGGTCGCCCATGAACGAGGCCACCAGCGGCTTGATGCCGCCGGCGCCCAGCGCGATCAGGCCCAGGCCGAGGAAGAAGCCCTGCCGGCTGTCCTCGAACAGCGCCAGGCACAGGTGGCCCAGGCAGTAGATCAGGCTGAACCAGAGGATGGTGTGGTACTTGCCGAAGAAGCGGTCGGCCAGCCAGCCGCCGAGCAGCGGGAAGAAGTACACGCCGATCATGAAGCTGTGCATGATGTCCTTGGCCTCGCCGGCGCGGCCGCTGGCGGTGACCTCCTGCAGCAGCAGCGAGGTGATCAGGAACTGCACCAGGATGTTGCGCATCCCGTAGAAGCTGAAGCGCTCGCAGGCTTCGTTGCCGATGATGTAGGGAATCTGGCGGGGCATCCCGCCCTTGCCGGCGGGCACTGCTGCCACGTCGTTGCTCGTCATCTGTAAGGCGATCCTGCAGGTGCAAAGGTGGCAAGCGTAACGCAAGCGGCCGCCCCCGCGCCCGCCGCCGGCGCCTGCACGGCTCCTCGACAGGGCCGCACGCTAGCATGGCCGCCTGTCCGTACGGGTTGTCGCGATGAAGCACTGGGGCTGTCTGGCGCTGCTTGCCATGTCGTTCGCCGCGGTCGCCACGCCCGCCACGCCGGTGCTGCGCATCGCCAGCCTGCACCTGCCCCAGGACGGCGCGCAGTGGAAGCAGCAGCGCGAACGCATCCTGGCCCTGCTGGCAGACCTGCATCCGGACGTGATCGTGGTGCAGGACGTGCAGCGCTCGCCCGACACCCCCGATACCGCGTGCTGGCTGGCCAGCCGGCTCAGGTACAGCTGCGAGTTCATCACCGCCGACCCGCCCAGCCACCCCTTACGCCGCGGCAGCGTCGTGCTGGCCGGCCTGGACGTGCTGGAGGACGGGATCACCCTGCTGCACGGCCAGGGCCAGCTGACCGCCGCCGGCATGCAGCGCGCGCGGCTGGACCGCCAGGCGGTCAACATCTACATCGCGCGGATCGTCGCCGACGGCGGCGACGGCGTGCGCGCACAGCAGGCCGCGGACCTGCTCGCCTGGATCGGCGCCACCGACGACGACCAGCCCTCGCTCGTGGTGGGCGAGTTCGCCGCCTCCACCGACGAACTGGTCAGGCAGCTGCCCGGTTTCCAGCCGGCGCGGCGGAATCCTTCCCCGCGGCGTTCGCTGGGGACCGGCACCAGCGGCGGCAACCTGCGCCGGCACGGGCTGGACGTGCTCTACCAGGTGCGCCGTTTCGCCGACGTCGCCCAGCAGGCCGTGGAGCTGGCCCCGGACGCGGCGGATTCGACGCCGCTCACGCTGGGCGTGATGACGACGCTGCGGCTGATCGGCGGCCCCACCACGGATCAACCGGCTCCCTGACACGACGACGCCAGGCGTTTCCGCCTCCGCCGGCACGGGCTGGACGTGCTCTACCAGGTGCGCCGTTTTGCCGACGTCGCCCGGCAGGCCGTGGAGCTGGCCAGGGGCGCGGCGGATACGACGTCGCCGCTGGTGCTGGGCGTGATGACGACGCTGCGGCTGATCGGCGGCCCACTGCGGATCAACCGGTTCCCTGACACGACGACGCCGGGCGTTTCCGCCCGGCGTCATATCCAAACGCAGCGCCTGCCGCCTGGCAGGCGCTCGCGGCATCAGGCCACGGCGGCCTGGTAGCGGCGCTCGACCTCATTCCAGTCGACCACGTTGAAGAAGGCGCCGATGTATTCCGGACGGCGGTTCTGGTACTTCAGGTAGTAGGCGTGCTCCCACACGTCCAGCGCCAGCACCGGGGTGTTGCCGTCCATCAGCGGGCTGTCCTGGTTGGCGGAGCTTTCCACCACCACCTTCTTGTCGGGGGTCACGCTCAGCCACGCCCAGCCCGAGCCGAAGCGGGTCAGCGCGGCCTTGGTGAAGGCGTCCTTGAACGCATCGAAGCCGCCCAGGTCGCGGTCGATGGCCTTGGCCACCTCGCCGACCGGCGCACCGCCGCCGTTGGGCGACATCACCGTCCAGAACAGCGAGTGGTTGGCGTGGCCGCCGCCGTTGTTGCGCACCGGGCCCTGCAGGTTCTCCGGCAGCGACTTGGTCTTGCGCACCAGGTCGTCGATGGGCAGGTCGGCGTACTCGGTGCCTTCCAGCGCGGCGTTGACGTTGTTGATGTAGGTCTGGTGGTGCTTGGTGTGATGGATTTCCATCGTGGCCGCGTCGATGTGCGGTTCGAGTGCGTCGTATGCGTAGGGCAGCTTGGGCAGGGTGTAGGCCATGAGCAATCTCCTTGGGGTTTTATGCCTGAATTCGTTGTCCGGCGCTTGCCGGATGATGCACCGGCAATGGTAGGCAGGAACGGGCAACTTACCAAGGCCGATGTAAAGGAAACTTCGTCCTGCCGTGAGTACAAACGGCGTTGATGCCGGCAAACGCCGGGGTGTCCGCCCGGCCGCGCGTGCGGGCAACCGCCTGGAGCGGTTTCCGGCATCGCACGCCGATGGCCCGCGTTCAAGAAAAATCCGCCGCAGACGCGATAATCGGGCCTTCCACGCGAACCAGGCCGACGCTCCATGCGCAAACCCTTGCTTCTGCTCACCGCCGCGATCGTGCTGGTGGCCGGCCTGTGGGCCATGCGCACGCTGCAGCAGCCGCCGCCCCCGCAGTTCGCGCCCTCGCTGGGCGGGTCCGCGGCGCCGGCAGTCAGCGAGGAGCCGCGCCAGCCCGGCGCGACCGACCCGCTGCCCGCCTTCCTGCCGCCGGAAGCGCACGACACCATCGCGCTGATCCTGCGCGGCGGCCCGTTCCCGCACCGGCAGGACGGCAGCGTGTTCGGCAACCGCGAACGGCGCCTGCCGCAGCGCCCGCGCGGCTATTACCACGAATACACGGTGCGCACGCCGGGCGTGGACCACCGCGGCGCGCGCCGCATCGTCACCGGCGGCGAGCCGCCCGAGACCTGGTACTACAGCGACGACCACTACGAGACCTTCCGCGGTTTCGAGGTCCCGGCCAATGGAGGCGCGCGATGAGCGACAGCGGATTCGACATGGGACTGGAGGATGTCGGCCAGGCCGGCGTCTATGGCGTGGGCCACGGCGATCTCGGCGGGCTGGCCGCGGCCGCGCGCGATGCCGGGCTCAAGGTGCTGCGCGTGGACCTGGAAGCCTGCACGGACAAGCGCACCCTGCTGCTGCGCATCGGCACCCAGCTGGATTTCCCTGCGGGCTGGGGCCGCAACTGGGACGCGTTGTCCGACGCGCTGCGCGACCTGTCCTGGCTGCCTGCCAACGGCTACGCACTGCTGTTCGGCGATGCCGGCGACCTGCGGCAGGCCAGCCCCGACGATTTCGATACGCTGCTGGACGTCCTCTCCGAAGCCGCGGCCAGCTGGGCCGCGGACAACGTGCCGTTCTGGGCGTTCTTCGAACTGCCCGGCGGCGGGGACGCCGCGGCGCCGGACGAGGCCTGAGCGGAAGTTGCCTCAGGCCGTCGGGTGCGACGGGCCCTTTAGCTCGATCACGTTGCCGTCCGGATCGGCGAAATACAGCGACAGCCCGTCGCCCTCGGCGCCGAAGTTGACCTCCGCCGCACCCAGCGGCGCCAGTCCGTGCCGCCGCAGGTGCGCGACGACATCCGCCTCGTCGAACGGTTCGATGCGCAGGCACAGGTGATCGACATTGCGCGCGCCCTCGCCCGGCGCGTCGCCGCCGCGGGCGCCCAGGGCGCCGTCCACGCCGACCAGATCGATCATCGACGCGCCGGCGCGCAGATGGACCAGGCCCAGGTGTTCGCGCTGCCTGACCACCTCGCAGCCGAGCACGGACCGGTAGAAGGCGATGCTGCGCGGCAGGTCGCGCACGCGGAAGACAACATGGTCGATGCGCTGCACCGAGAAAGGCAGTTCCATCACGCGCTCCATGGAGAAACCGGCGAAGCCCGGCCGTCAGCCGGTGTCTTCAGGGCCGGATTGTCACATGGCGACCGCAGGCGCGGCCGCCAACCACGGCGCCTTTCCGGACTCCCGCCGGCGCTCAGCCGTCCAGTTCTTCCCAGCGCGCGTAGGCCGCGTCCAGTTCGGCCTGCACCCGGGACAGCTGCTGCGTGTGCACGGTGACTTCGGCGCTGGAGCGGGTATAGAACGCCGGGTCGTTCATCGCGCCGGTCAGGCCTTCCACGTCCCGTTCCAGCTGCTCGATCCTGGCCGGCAGCTGCTCCAGCTCGCGCGCGTCCTTGAAGCTGAGCTTGCGCCTGGTCGTCGCGGCCTCGGCCACCGGCGCGGCCGCCGGCTTCGCCGCAGGCACCGCCGTGGCCGAGGCCCTGGCCACCGCCATGCCGCTCTGCGCCGGCGCCGGGCGCTGGCGCAGCGAGTCGGTATAGCCGCCGACGTAGTCGCCCACCCTGCCCTCGCCTTCCAGCACCAGGGTGGAGGTGACCACGTTGTCGAGGAAGTCGCGGTCGTGGCTGACCAACAGCAGGGTGCCGGTGTAGTCACCCAGCAGCTCTTCCAGCAGTTCCAGGGTTTCCACGTCCAGGTCGTTGGTCGGTTCGTCCATCACCAGCAGGTTGGACGGCTGCGCGAACAGCTTGGCCAGCAGCAGGCGGTTGCGCTCGCCGCCGGACAGCCGCGTGATCGGCGCGCGTGCGCGTTCCGGGGTGAACAGGAAGTCCTGCAGGTAGGCATGCACGTGCTTGCGCTTGCCGTTGAGGTCGATGAAGTCCGCGCCCTCGGCCACGTTCTCGATCGCGCTCCAGTCCTCGCGCAGGGTGGCGCGGTACTGGTCGAAATAGGCGATCTGCAGGTTGGTGCCCTGGCGCACCTCGCCGCTGTCCGGCTGCAGTTCGCCCAGCAGCAGCTTGAGCAGGGTGGTCTTGCCGCTGCCGTTGGGGCCGATCAGGCCGATGCGGTCGCCGCGCAGGATCGTGGTCGAGAAGTCCCTGATCATCACCCGCTCGCCGAAGGCGAAGGACATGTCCTTGATGTCGATGACCTTCTTGCCGGAGTTCTCGCCGCCGGCCGCTTCCAGCCTGACGTTGCCGCCCAGCTCGCGGCGCTGGCTGCGCTCGTTGCGCATGGCCTTGAGCCGGCGCACGCGGCCTTCGTCGCGGGTACGGCGGGCCTTGATGCCCTGCCGGATCCACACTTCCTCCTGCGCCAGCAGCTTGTCGAAGCGGGCGTTCTCCTGTGCCTGCGCGTTGAGGCGCTCCTCGCGGCGGCGCTCGTAGTTGGCCCAGTCGCCCGGCCAGCTGGTGACCTGGCCGCGGTCGATCTCGACGATGCGGGTGGCCAGCGCGCGCAGGAAGCGGCGGTCGTGGGTGACGAACACCACGCAGCCGTTCCAGCCCTTGAGGAAACCTTCCAGCCAGTCGATGGCCTCGATGTCCAGATGGTTGGTCGGTTCGTCCAGCAGCAGCACGTCCGGGCCGGCCACCAGCGCGCGCGCCAGCAGCACGCGGCGCTTCATGCCGCCGGACAGGCGGCCGAATTCGGCCTCGCCGTCCAGCTCCAGCTTGGTCAGGGTCTCGGCCACGCGCTGGTCCAGCGCCCAGCCATCGGCCGCGTCGATCTTCGCCTGCACCTTGCCCATGGCATCGCCGTCGAACACCTCGGCGTGGCTCAGGCGGTGGAACTCGGCCAGCCAATGGCCCAGTTCGCCCAGTCCGTCGGCGACGACGTCGAACACGCTGCCGGCGGCGCCGTGCGGCACTTCCTGCTCCAGGCGGGTGACGCGCACGCCCTGCTGGAGGCGCACTTCGCCATCGTCCGGCTTCAGTTCGCCGGCCATCAGCTTCATCAGGGTGGATTTGCCGGCGCCATTGCGGCCGATCAGGGCGATGCGTTCGCCCGGTTCGACCGACAGTTCGGCTTTTTCCAGCAACAACGGGCCGCCGACGCTGTAGTCGACGTTCTGCAGGGTGATCAAAGGCATGCGCGCATTGTACGGGAGCCGCGCGCTCAGCCGTCGGCGAACACGCCCCCGTCCAGCGCCAGCAGGCGGCGCAGGCTGGCCGGCACGCGCTTGCCGGGATGCCGCACCGCCCACAGCCGGCGGCGCAGCGGCGGCAGCGGCGTGGCCAGTGGGTGCAGCCGGCCGAGCGCGATCAGGTCGGCCACCGCATGCCGCGACAGGCAGGCCAGGCCGAGCCCGGCGACCGCGCCCTGCTTGATCGCCTCGGTACCGCCGAGCTGCAGCACCTCGGCGAAGCCGTGCAGGTGTGGCAGCAGCGCCTGCTCGGCCGCCTCTCGAGTGCCGGAGCCGGGCTCGCGCAGCAGCCAGCAGGCAGCGCGCAGCCGCGCCATGTCCGCGCCTCCACGCAGCGCGGCCGCGTCCGGGTGGCGGTCACCGAACACGACGATGAGCTCGTCCTCGCGCCACGGCGCCACCTCCAGCCCCGGTTCGTGGCATGGGCCTTCGATCAGGCCGATGTCCACCTCCAGCCGCTGCACCGCACCGGCCACCTCGCGGGTATTGCCGATCACCAGATCGACGCGGGCCTGGCCGTTGCCGTCGCGCAGGTCGGCGATGCGCGCCGGCATCAGGTAGTTGCCGATGGTGGTGCTGGCGCCGACCCGCCAGCGCACCGGCGCGGCGCTTTCATCGCCCAGACGGAAGCGGCGTTCGATGTCGTCCATGCCCGCCAGCAGGGCACGCGCCTCCGGCAGCAGCGCGCGACCGTGGCCGTTGAGCGCCAGCCGCCGCCCGACGCGGTCGAACAGCGCCCGGCCGAGCAGGCTTTCCAACTCGTTCAACGCGGCGCTCACCGCCGACTGCGACAGGCCGATGGCCTCGCCCGCGGCCGTGGTGGTTCCCGCCTCGGCGATGGCGGAGAAGATCTGCAGCTGGCGCAGGGAGAGATGCATGACCTACCCGCAAAACAGGTTGTTCGTACGAATATTATCTGTTTTACGAATTATCATGTCGGAATCAGGATGGGTCACCTCCTGATAACCCTCCGTCATGAATACCGCCGTACAAGGACGGGCTCCGGCCCTCCCGCGCTTCCCCGGCCTGCTGCTGACCGCCGCCATCGCCGGCCTGTCCCTCTGGCTGGGCGCCCAGCCGTGGTTGCAGACCCGGGGCATCGGCGCGCTGACGCTGGCCATCGTGATCGGCATCGCCCTGGGCAATACCGTCTACGGTACGCTGGCGCCGCGTGCAGCCGCCGGCGTGGGCTTTTCCAAGGCCACGCTGCTGCGCGCCGGCATCGTCCTCTACGGCCTGCGCCTGACCCTGCAGGATGTCGGCCAGGTCGGCGCCACCGGTGTGGTGATCGACGCGCTGGTGCTGTGCTCCACCTTCGCCCTGGCCTGGTGGCTGGGCCACCGGGTACTCGGGCTGGAACGCGGCACCGCGCTGCTGATCGGCGCCGGCAGTTCGATCTGCGGCGCCGCTGCGGTGATGGCTGCCGAGCCGGTGGTCAGGGGCCGCGCCGAACAGGTGGCCGTCGCCGTGGCGACCGTGGTGGTGTTCGGCACGCTGGCGATGTTCCTGTACCCGCTGCTCTACCAGTGGGGCGTGCACGCCGGCTGGATGCCGCTGGACGAGACCGGCTTCGGCGTGTTCACCGGCTCCACCGTACATGAAGTGGCGCAGGTGGTGGCCGCCGGCCGCGCCATCGGCCAGCCGGCCGCCGATGCCGCGGTCATCGCCAAGATGGTGCGGGTGATGATGCTGGCGCCGTTCCTGGTCGGGCTGTCGGCGCTGCTGGCGCGCGGCCGTCACGCCGGCAACGGCCCGCGCTCGACGATCGCCGTGCCGTGGTTCGCCTTCGGCTTCATCGCCATGGTCGGCTTCAACTCGCTGCAGCTGCTGCCCACGCGCCTGGTCGCCGCGCTGGTCGACCTGGACACCGCCCTGCTGGCGATGGCGATGGCGGCCCTGGGCCTGACCACCCACTTCTCGGCCCTGCGCCAGGCCGGCACCCGGCCGATGCTGCTGGCGCTGCTGCTGTTCGCCTGGCTGCTGGGCGGCGGGCTGCTGATCAACCTCGGCGTACGCGCCGTCCTGTAGGAGCGCTCCCGTAGGAGCGGCTTCAGCCGCGAAAGGACTTTCCCGCGAAGTCCCCCTTCGCGACTGAAGCCGCTCCTACATTCCGTCGTGGCATCTGCGAAAATGCCGCATGACCGATTTCTCCTCGCTGCCGCTGATCCCGGCCCTCGCTCCCGGCATCGACGCGCTGGGCTATACCGCCATGACCCCGGTGCAGGCGCTGAGCCTGCCGCCGATCCTGGAAGGCCGCGACGTGATCGCCCAGGCCCCCACCGGCAGCGGCAAGACCGCCGCCTTCGGCCTGGGCCTGCTGAACCGGCTCGACCCGGCCACCATCCGCACCCAGGCGCTGGTGCTCTGCCCCACCCGCGAACTGGCCGACCAGGTCGGCAAGCAGCTGCGCAAGCTCGCCACCGGCATTCCCAACCTCAAGCTGCTGGTGCTGACCGGCGGCGTGCCGCTGGGCCCGCAGCTGGCCTCGCTGGAAGCGCACGACCCGCAGGTGGTGGTGGGCACGCCCGGCCGCGTGCAGGAACTGGCGCGCAAGCGCGCGCTCAACCTCGGCCAGGTGCGCACGTTCGTGCTCGACGAGGCCGACCGCATGCTCGACATGGGCTTCGAGGAGCCGATCCGCGAGATCGCCGGCCGCACCCACGCCGAACGCCAGAGCCTGCTGTTCTCGGCGACCTTTCCCGATGAGATCCGCGAGCTGGCCCGCGCCCTGCTCAACGAACCGGCGGAAGTCACCATCGATGGCCAGCAGGAAGCCCCGGCCATCCAGCACCTGTTCTTCGAGGTCGAGTCCGCGCACCGGCAGAAGGCGCTGGCCGGCCTGCTGCTCAGGTACACGCCCGAATCGGCGGTGGTGTTCTGCAACACCCGCAAGGACGTGGATGAGGTGGCCAATTCGCTGCGCCAGTTCGGCTTCTCCGCGCTGGCCCTGCATGGCGACATGGAGCAGCGCGACCGCGACGAGGTGCTGCTGCAGTTCTCCAACCGCAGCTGCAACGTGCTGGTCGCCAGCGACGTGGCCGCGCGCGGCCTGGACGTGGAAGACCTGGCCGCGGTGGTCAACTACGAGATGCCCAGCGACCTGGACACCTACCGCCACCGCGTCGGCCGTACCGCCCGCGCCGGCCGCAGCGGCCTGGCGCTGAGCCTGGTCGCCGGCCGCGAGCGCCACCGCGCCGACGCACTGGAAACCGACCAGGGCAGCGCCCTGAACTGGCAGAAGACGCCGCTGGCCACCGCGCGCCCGGAGCAGCTGCCGCAGGCGGCGATGACCACCCTGCGCATCGACGGCGGCAAGACCGACAAGCTGCGCGCCGGCGACATCCTCGGCGCGCTCACCGGCGACGCCGGCCTGTCGGCCAAGGCCATCGGCAAGATCGACATTTTCCCCACCCGCTCCTACGTGGCCATCGCTCGCGAACACGTCGGCAAGGCCGTGGCGCAGCTGGAAGCCGGCAAGATCAAGGGCAAGCGCTTCCGCGTGCGGAAGATGTAAGCCGCTCCCCGGCTTCGCCGTAGGAGCGGCTTCAGCCGCGAAAGGGCTTCACCGAGGAAAGCCCCATCGCGGCTGAAGCCGCTCCTACGCGAGGAGGCGGCGCTCAATACACCAGCGTGGCCTGCAACGGCAGGCCGTCGGGCCAGCGCTGGCGGCCGCCCAGCCCGTCCAGTTCCACCAGCACCGCCGCGCCCAGCACCTCGGCCTCGAGCCGCTGCGCCAGCAGCAGCGCCGCGGCGAGCGTGCCGCCGGTGGCCAGCACGTCGTCCACCAGCAGCACCCGCGTACCGGCGGCAAGCGCGCCGGCGCAGACCTCGATGCGGTCGCTGCCGTATTCCAGCGCGTATTCCTGCACCAGGGTGGCGCCGGGCAGCTTGCCCGGCTTGCGCACCGGCACGAAGCCGGCGCCCAGTTCCAGCGCCAGCGCGGCGCCGAGGATGAAGCCGCGCGCCTCCACGCCCAGCACCGCCTGCACCCCGGCCGCACGCCACGGATCGGCCATCGCCGCGATTGCGGCGCGGAAACCGGCGGCATCGGCCAGCAGCGGGGTGATGTCCTTGAAGCGGATGCCAGGCCTGGGAAAATCGGCCACGTCGCGGATCGCGCCGGACCAGTCGGGATGGGTGTTCGTCATCGGGACATTGAACCGGAAAGGATCAGGAACTGCACGACAGCATCGAGCAGCCGGCGCGCTCGCGCGCCCATTCCGGACGCCGGCGCGCGAACGCCTCGCGGCCGGGCTGCTCGTCGCAGGGATGGCGCATCACCTCCAGCAGCTCGGCGATGCCGGCGGCATCGCCCTGCTCGGCGCGGTCGATGGCCTGCTGCGCCAGCCAGTTGCGCAGCACGTATTTCGGGTTGGCGGCCTGCATGATGCGGCGGCGCTCCCCGGCCGGCAGCCCGGCATCGCGCACACGCGCGGCGTGGCGCTGCAGCCAGTCCAGCAGGTCCGGCATCACCCGCGCGCGGCGTCCGGGCGAATAGAACGCCTCCTCCAGCGCCACCGCCTCCGGCTGGTCGGGATCGACGTCGGCCAGCGCACGGAACGCCAGGGTCATGTCCATCTCGCCGGCGTGCAGCAGCTCCCGGAACCGCACCATCAGCGCCTCGTCGTCCTCGCGGTAGGCGCCCAGGCCGAGCTTGGCGACCAGGTGGCCGCGCTCCTCGGCGGCGAAGCGCGCCTGGAAGACGTCCAGCCCCGCCTGCAGCGGCGCCACCTCGTCGAACAGCGGCGACAACGCCTGCGCCAGCCGCACCAGGTTCCAGTACGCCACCTGCATCTGCGTACCGAAGCGGTAGCGGCGGCCCTGCGCGTCGGTGGTGTTCGGCGTCCAGTCCGGGTCGTAGTCCTCCACCCAGCCATAGGGGCCGTAGTCGATGGTCAGGCCGAGCACGGACATGTTGTCGGTGTTCATCACCCCGTGCACGAAGCCCACCCGCATCCACTGCGCGACCATCGCCGCGGTGCGCGTGCAGACCTCGGCGAACCAGTCGGCCCGGCGCGAGGGACCGGGCTGCAGGTGCGGGAAATCGCGCTCGATGCAGAAATCCACCAGTTGCCGCAGCAGCGCCAGGTCGCCACGCGCGGCCGGCAGCTCGAAACTGCCGAAGCGGATGAACGAAGGCGCCACCCGGCAGACCACCGCGCCCGGTTCGCCGCGCGCATGACCGTCGTAGAACATGTCGCGCACCACGGTTTCGCCGGTGGCGACCAGGCTCAGAGCGCGCGTGGTCGGCACGCCGAGGTGGTGCATGGCCTCCGAGCACAGGAATTCGCGGATCGACGAGCGCAGCACCGCGCGGCCATCGGCGCCACGCGAGTAAGGCGTCGGCCCCGCCCCCTTGAGCTGCAGTTCCCAGCGCCGGCCGTCGGCCAGCAGCTCGCCGAGCGAAATGGCGCGACCGTCGCCCAGCTGCCCGGCCCAATGCCCGAACTGGTGGCCGCCGTAGTTGGCCGCCCACGGCTGCATGCCGGCATACAACGCGTTGCCGCCGAATACCTCGGCGAAACCGGGCGTGCGCACGGTTTCCGCATCAAAGCCCAGCAACGCCGCTACTTCGGGCGAATACGCCAGCAGCGTCGGCGCCGCCACTGGGGTCGGCGTCACCGGCGACCAGGCCGCGCCCAGGACCTCGCGGCGGCGCGATCCGGTTTCGGCATCGCCGGGCAGGTCGCGCAGGAAACGGTTGTCGAATACGGGGGGAGTCATGCTTCAAGCATAGACCGCATCGCTGAAACGCCGCCCGCGTTGCCCGCTCCCCTTCCCACCGGGAAGGCCGCAGTCGCGTGCTGCCGAGGCGTATGCGCGGGAGCGTCCATGGCGCTGGTGCGGGCACGGATGCACGGAGCGAGGGTTGGGACGGGTACCGGAATGCCGGGTTACATGGGGCTGCATCCGCCCGCTACTTTTCCGGCACGCCGCGCCACGCGCCGCCTTCTCCCGAAAAGAGAAGAAAAGCGTCGGACAACAAAAAACGCCGGAAGCTTTCGCTTCCGGCGTTCTGGCTACCTAGCGGTTGCGGGGGTCGATTAGACCGCCTGCACCTGGTCGGCCTGCATGCCCTTCTGGCCCTGCACGGCGACGAAGGTCACCTTCTGGCCTTCCTGCAGCGACTTGAAGCCGGTGCCCTGGATGGCACGGAAGTGCACGAACAGGTCGGGGCCGCTTTCCGGGGTGATGAAACCAAAACCCTTGGCATCGTTGAACCACTTCACCGTGCCGGTCTGACGCTCAGACATTACAAACTCCTGGAACTATTGATTGGAAATCGCAGCCGCCGGGGATCGGGGCCGAGACTGAGTTGCAGGCGTTGGTAAAACGGAACGATGAGCGGATCGGTGAGATCAGCTGCATCAGGCCACGATTCACGGTGACCCTTGCAAGCACAGTGGGGCGAAAGATACGCGGCTTTCCGCCAAAAAGCGACAAATACCGTATTCATCCGGCACGACCCGCACCGCAGGCGCAACAATCCCGGCAAATTCATCGACTTGGACGCGCCGGCCACCGCCGGAAACGCCGCCGAAGCCTGGCCCGACCGTTAGACTGCGCGGCATGGACGCCAACGCCCTTCCCGCTCCGCCCCGCATCTGGGTCGACGCCGACGCCTGCCCCGCGGTCATCCGCGACATCCTGTACCGCGCCGCCGAACGCACCCGGATCGAGGTGATCCTGGTCGCCAACCGCTGGCTGCAGACGCCGGCCTCGCGTTTCATCCGCGCCATGCAGGTGGCCGGCGGGCCGGACGTGGCCGACGATGCGATCGCCGAGCGCGTCGCCGCCGGCGACATGGTCATCACCCAGGACATTCCGCTGGCCGCGCGCGTACTGGCCAAGGGCGCCGCCGCGCTCGACCCGCGTGGCGAGCCCTACAGTTCGGACAGCATCGCGCAGCGGCTGTCGATACGCGATTTCATGGCCGAACTGCGCGGCGCCGGCGTGCAGACCGGCGGCCCGGCCAGCCTGCACGCGCGCGACCGCCAGGCCTTCGCCGCGCGGCTGGACCAGTGGCTGGCGCGCCAGCGCTGAACCGCGGCACCGCCGGCATGGCATCGGCGCAGTAGAATGGCGGTCTTTGCCCCGTGATCCCATGGCCCTTACCGCCACCATCCGCAAGGCCGAGCTGCAGATCAGCGACATGGACCGCGGCTACTACGCGACCCACCACCTGACCCTGGCCCAGCATCCCTCCGAGACCGACGAGCGCCTGATGGTGCGTCTGCTCGCCTTCGCGCTGAACGCCGATGACCGCCTGGAATTCGGCCGCGGTCTGAGCACCGACGACGAGCCGGACCTGTGGCAGCACGACTACACCGGCGACATCCTGCAGTGGATCGACCTGGGCCATCCGGACGAATCGCGGGTGCGCAAGGCCTGCAACCGCAGCCGCCAGGTGCAGGTGATCAACTACGGCGGCAACGCCTCGGACATCTGGTGGCAGAAGCAGGGCAAGGGCCTGGCCCGCTTCGCCAATCTCTCGGTGGTGGACCTGGATGCCGGTTTCGTCGAGCGCTGGGGCCAGCAGATCCAGCGGGCGATGCGCTGGAGCATGCTGATCCAGGACGGCGAGGTGCAGATCCTCAACGACCAGGTGCAGCTGGACGTGATCCCGGCGTGGCGCAAGCGCGCGGCGCAATAGGCGCGCGGTGGCGACGGACCCGGGCATGGCGGTGCACCGCTGCGACGTGCTGGTGATCGGCGCCGGCGCCGCCGGGCTGATGTGCGCGCTCACCGCCGGCCGGCGCGGCCGCATCGTGCAGGTGATCGACCATGCCAACAAGGTCGGCAAGAAGATCCTGATGTCCGGCGGCGGCCGCTGCAATTTCACCAATACCGGCGCCAGCCCCGCCAACTTCCTTTCGGCCAACCCGCATTTCTGCAAGTCGGCGCTGGCCCGCTACACACCGGCCGATTTCCTCGACATGGTCGAGCGGCACCGCATCGCCTGGCACGAGAAGGAACTGGGGCAGCTGTTCTGCGACGTTTCCTCCAAGCTGATCGTGCGCATGCTGCTGGACGAATGCCAGCAGGCGGGCGTGCGGATCCGCACCGACTGCGCGGTGGAAGGGATCGAGCGCGGTGCCGACGGTTTCCGCGTGCGCACCGCCCACGGGCTGTTCCACTGCGCCTCGCTGGTGATCGCCAGCGGCGGCCTGTCCATTCCCAGCATGGGCGCCAGCGGATTCGGCTACGAGGTCGCGCGCCAGTTCGGCCACGCGGTGCTGCCCACCCGCGCCGGGCTGGTGCCGCTGACCCTCAGCGGCAGGCACCAGGAACGCTTCGCCGATCTCAGCGGCGTGGCGCTGCCGGTGGAGGCGCGCTGCAACGGGCAAAGCTTCCGCAACTTCATGCTGCTCACCCACCGCGGCGTCAGCGGCCCGGCGATCCTGCAGATCTCCTCCTACTGGCAGCCCGGCGACGACCTGCGCCTGGACCTGCTGCCCGGCCACGACGCGCTGGAATGGCTGCGCGCGATGAAGCGCGAGCGCGGCGCCTCGGAATTGCGCACGGTACTGGCCGAGGTCATGCCCAAGCGCATGGCGCAGCGGCTGTGCGAGCACTGGCTGCCGGACAAGCCGGTACGCCAGCTCGACGAGCCGCAGCTCAAGCAGGCCGCGGCGCTGCTGGCGGAGTTCCCGCTGGTGGCCAGCGGCACCGAGGGCTACCGCACCGCGGAGGTGACCCTGGGCGGCGTGGACACCCGCCAGGTCTCGTCCGCGACCATGGAGTCGCGGCAGGTGCCTGGCCTGCACTTCGTCGGCGAGGTGCTAGACGTGACCGGCTGGCTGGGCGGCTACAACTTCCAGTGGGCCTGGGCGTCGGGACACGCGGCCGGGCTGGCGGCCTGAGCGGGCCGCCGCGCACAGGAACCGCGTCACAGGCAAGCGATCGGCGCATGGACGGCACCGCACCCATGTTGTATTAAACCCGGTCAGAGGGGAGTACCGCATGCAGAACGGCAAAGAAACAACCCTGCGCCTGCTGATCGTCGACGACAGCGCCGAGAACGCCGAGGCGATCGTCAGCGCCCTGCGCAACAGCGGCATCGCCACCCGCCCGTTCCGGCCGCAGGCGCCGGCCGAACTGGTCGACATCCTGTCCGGCCAGTCCATCGACCTGGTGCTCGCCGCGCCGTCGCAGGTGATTCCCCAGAGCCTGCTCAGCCAGCAGATCGCCGCCAGCGGCAAGGACATCCCGGTGATCGGGCTGGCCGAGCACGTCGACGAGCAGATGCTGGTGGAGTCCGGCGCCAACGGCATCCGCGCCATCGCCCTGCGCCAGCGTCCCGAGCACCTGCTGTCGGTGGTGCGCAACGAATGGACCGACCTGCAGGCGCGCCGTGGCCTGCGCCGGATCGAGGCGCAGATGCGCGAGACCGAGCGCCGCTGCGACGCGCTGATCGCCTCCTCGCGCGACCCCATCGCCTACATCCACGAAGGCATGCACATCCGCGCCAACGAGGCGTACCTGGAGATGTTCGGCTACCCCTCGTTCGAGGACGTGGAAGGCATCTCGCTATTGGATATGGTCGCGCCGCAGCACCTGGAGGACTTCAAGCAGCTGCTGAAATCGCTGAGCAGGGGCGAGGCGCCGCCGCCGCAGTACGAGGTGCACGCGCGCAACCAGGACGGCGACAGCTTCCCGGCGACGATGGAGTTCACCGCCGCCACCTACGAGGGCGAGTCCTGCTTCCAGGTGGTGTTCCGCCGCCGCGAGGAATTCGACCCCGAACTGGCGCGCGAGGTCGAGGAACTGCGCCAGCGCGACCAGGTCACCGGCCTGCTCAACCGTCCCACCTTCATGGTGCACCTGGAGAACGCGGTGGCGCAGGTCAGCCGCAGCGAGGGCCAGTACGGCTTCCTGCTGGTGGAACCGGACCATTACGCGCGACTGCTGCCCGACATCGGCCTGGATTCGGCCGACGCGCTGGTCGCCGCGCTGGGCCAGCACCTGGCCGCCACGCTCGGCGACGGACTGTCGCTGGCGCGCTTCGGCGAGCACAGCTTCGCCATCCTCGCCCAGGGCGACTACGCGCATACCGCGCAGCTGGCCGAGCGCGTGCGCGATGCCTTCGCCTCGCATGTGTTCAGCATCGGCGCGCGTTCGGCGACGGTGACCGTGAGCATCGGCGGCGTGCAGGTCGGGGAGAAGATCGCCAGCGTCGGCCAGGTGCTGGCGCGCGCCAGCGACTGCGCGCGCGCCGCGGCCGAGCTGGGCGGCAACACGGTCAAGGTGTTCGACCCGGGCGCCGCCGACCGCGTCGAGGAGGAACGCATCCAGCGCTGGGTGGAACTGATGCGCGGCGCGCTGGAAAACGAAGGCTTCCAGCTGCGCTTCCGCCCGGTGATCAACCTGATGGGCGAACCGATCCAGTTGTACGACGCGACCCTGCAGCTGCGCAACAACGAGGAGATGGTCGGCCCGGGCACGTTCCTGCCGATCGCCGAGGACCAGGGCCTGCTCGCGCCGATCAACCGCTGGCTGGTCGGCCATGCGATCCGGGCGCTGGGCGAGCGCCGCCGTGCCGGTCATCGCACCCACCTGATGGTGCGCATCACCCCCGAGTCGTTCTCCGATCCGCAGCTGCTGGCGGTGATCCGTGACGGCCTGCTGGCCGAAGGCGTGGACGGCGACCAGCTGTGGCTGCAGGTTCCCGAGGCCAAGATGTTCACCCACCTGCGCAACGCCCAGCAGTTCCTGGCCGATGTCGCGGCGCTGGGCTGCAAGGTCGGGCTGGAGCAGTTCGGCTCGGGGCTGGATTCGTTCCAGCTGCTGGCGCATTTCCGGCCGGGCTTCCTCAAGCTGGACAGCAGCTTCACCGCCGATCCGGCGCAGGCCCGCGAACAATTGGCCAAGACCCAGGAAATCACCCGGCGCGCGCAGTCGGAGGACATCCGCACGATCGCCGAGTTCGTTTCCGACGCGGCGACGATGAGCCTGCTGTTCAGTTCCGGCGTGGACTACGTGCAGGGCGACTTCGTCGGCCCGGCCGGCCCGGAGATGAATTTCGAGTTCGGCTGAGCGGGAAACCCGCCACGCCTCCCGTAGGAGCGACTTCAGTCGCGATGGGGCATTACCGGGAAAGTCCCATCGCGACTGAAGTCGCTCCTACAGGGGAAGCGGAACGGCAGCGCCGCTCCGCCCTTCCGCATCAGGTCAGATCGACCAGATTGTCGATCTTCACATCCGGGTCGACGTCGGCGTCGTAGTCCACGCCGTCGATGCCGAAGCCGAACAGGCGCAGGAAGTCGGCCTTGTAGCCGGCCAGGTCGCTGATCCCGTACAGGTTCTCGTTGGTCACCTGCGGCCACAGTTCAAGCACCCTGCCCTGCACTTCCGGCGCCATTTCCTTGTAGTCGGCGCGCAGGCGGCCTTCCTCGTCGACCAGCGCGACGCCGCGGCCCTTTCCGTCCACCAGCTCGCGGCGGATGTGGTCGGCGGCATTGGTACCACCCTGTGGGCCGTTGTAGAGGATGTCGTACAGGGTATCGAGCTGCTCGATGCAGCCTTCGTGGGTGCCCTCCTCCTTCATCACCTTGAACAGCAGCGACAGGTACAGCGGCATGGTCGGGATCGCCGAACTGGCCTGGGTGACCACCGCCTTGAGCACCGACACGCGCGCATCGCCGCCGATACCCTGCAGGCTGGCGCGGATGTCCTTGACCTTGGTGTCCAGGTCCTTCTTGGCGGCGCCGATCGAACCGTTCCAGTAGATCGCCTGGGTGATCTCCTCGCCGACATAGGTGAAGGCGGTGGTGGTCGCGCCGGGCGCCAGCACGCCGGCTTCCAGCAGCGCGTCGATCCACATCTGCCAGTCCTCGCCGCCCATCACCTGCACGGTGCCGGCGATTTCCTCGGCGGTGGCCGGCTGCAGGGTGGTCTCGGTCAGCACTTCCTTGTCGGTATCCAGCCCGCGCAGCGTGATCGGCGCGCCGATCGGCTTGAGCGTGGAACTGATGACCTCGCCGGTCCTGGGGTGCTTGCGGCGCGGCGATGCCAGGCTGTAGACCACCTGGTCGACCTGGCCCAGGTCGGCCTTGATGATCTCGATGACCTTGGCCTTCACTTCGTCGGAGAACGCATCGCCGTTGACGCTGCGCGCGTACAGGCCGGCGGCGTGGGCGTACTTCTCGAACGCGGCCGAGTTGTACCAGCCCGCGGTGCCCGGCTTGCTCTCGCTGCCCGGGCGTTCGAAGAACACGCCCAGCGTGGCGGCGTCGCTGCCGAAGGCGGCCTTGATGCGCGCGGCCAGGCCGTAGCCGGTGGAGGCGCCGATCACCAGCACCTTCTTCGGGCCATGGGCAAGCCTGGGCTGCGCCTTGATGTAGTCGATCTGTTCCTTGACCGCCGCGTCGCAGCCGGCCGGATGGGTGGTGACGCAGATGAAGCCGCGCACACGCGGTTTGATGACCATGGAAACCTCGGTTGGGTGCGGGAAAACAGCGCCGCGGCACAGGGCGGACAGGCGCCGAACCGCGAGGATCGTAGTGTGCGCCCGCAACGAAAACAACCGACGCCACCGCATGGGAACACGGCGGAAACCGCAGTCGGACGGCCGCCTGCGGCGCCAGCCGACGATGGCCGCTGGACGCGCGGCCACCCGCGAACGATGCGCGTCCGGGCGCCACTACGGTCGCCACGGACAACATAAAACCGCCGGACGCGGTTTCCGGCGGCCCCGCCGATGATCCGGAGGTTGCCGCCATCGCGGGCGGCAACAAAAAAAGAGCCGCGCATCGCGCGGCTCTTCCGAAGGTGGAAACCCGGCGGCCTTATGGGCGGCGCGCCAGTTCCTCCACGTCCTTGGCCTTGGGCAGCAGGTCCTGCTTGCTGACCTTGAACGGCCCGATGCTCAGCAGCGGCACCGCCACGATCACCGAGGAGATGACCACGATCACCGCGCCGATCATGTGGGTCTCGGCCAGGCCTTCCATCGACGCGCCGCCGTACAGGTACAGGGCGAAGGCGGAGAGGAAGAACATCACCGCGGTGATGATGGTGCGCGACAGGGTCTGGTTGATCGAGCGGTTGAGCACTTCCAGCGAATCCACGCGCAGGCTGCGGAAGTTTTCGCGCACGCGGTCGAACACCACGATGATGTCGTTGATCGCAAAGCCCATCACCGACAGCAGGCCGGCCAGCACGGTCAGGTCGAACTCGCGGCCGAGCAGCGACATGTAGGCGATGGTCAGGATCAGGTCGAAGAAGGCGGTGATGCTGGCCACCATCGCGAACTTCCATTCGAAGCGCGCGGCGATGTAGATCAGGAAGCCGATCAGCATGAACAGCGTGGCGTAGACGCCGTTCATCGCCAGGTCCTTGCCGACCTGCGGGCCGACGAACTCGGCCGGCTGCACGCTGGCCGGGTTGGCGTCGGTGGAGACCGCCGCGCGCACCTGCTCGGCGACCTGCCTGGCGGCATCGGCGTCGTTGTTGTGCTCGGCGTCGGCCTGCAGGCGGACCATCACGTCGTTGCCGCTGCCGACGGTCTGCACCTGGGCGTTCTCCAGCCCGGCGGTTTCCAGACGCTCACGGACGTGGTCCACGTCCACCGGCTTTTCGAAATGGGTGCGCACCACGGTGCCGCCGGTGAACTCCAGCGCGTAGCTGAAGCCCTTGAAGCCGATGATGGCGATGGACGCCACCAGCAGCACCACCATCAGCGCCAGCACCGGCCTGCGGTGGCGCATGAAGTCGATCGTGGTGTCGTTCGGGATGAGGTGAAGCGGGAACAGTTTCATGCAAGGTTTTTCCCTTTGAAAGCCCGCACGCGCGCATGCGGGCTCCTGCGATGGATTCGCGTCAGATCGCCACGGAAGTGAGCTTCTTGCGGTGGCCGTAGATCAGCACCGCCAGCGAGCGCGACACGGTGATCGCGGTGAACATCGAGGCGAAGATGCCGATGATCATGGTCAGCGCGAAGCCCTTCAGCGGACCGGTGCCGAAGGCGTACAGCGCCACGCCCACGATCAGGCCGGTCAGGTTCGCGTCGAGGATCGTGTGCGAGGCCTTCTCGTAACCGGCGGCGATGGCCGCCTTGGGCGGCATGCCGGCGCGCAGCTCCTCGCGGATGCGCTCGTTGATCAGCACGTTGGCGTCCACCGACAGGCCCACCGACAACGCCAGGCCGGCAAAGCCCGGCAGGGTCATGGTCGCGCCGAACAGCGACATCACCGACACCACGATCAGCAGGTTGAACAGCAGCGCCACCGAGGTGATCGCGCCGAACATGCGGTAGTACACGGTGAAGAACACCAGGGTGAACACGAACGAGAACACCACCGCCTTGACGCCGCGGGCCACGTTCTCCGCGCCCAGGCTCGGGCCGATCACGTATTCCTCGACGAAGTCCATCGGCGCGGCCAGCGAACCGGCGCGCAGCAGCTTGGCCAGGCTGTCGGCCTCGGTCTTCTCCAGGCCGGTGGTGATGAAGTTCTTGCCCAGCGGGCTGTTGATGTTGGCCACGGAGATGACTTCCTCCTTGACCCGGAAGCTGCGCTGCTCCTTGCCGTCGACCACGGTCACCTGCGGGATGCGCTCGGTGTAGACCACGGCCATCGGCTTGTTCACGTTGACGCTGGTGACGTCGAACATGCGCTGGCCGCCGACGCTGTTGAGCGTGACCGCGACCGCGGGCAGGCCGTTCTGGTCGGTGGACACCTCGGCCTTGACCATCTGGTCGCCGGTCACGATGGTGCGCTTGTTCAGCAGTACCGGCATGCCGCGGCGGTCGCGGTACAGGCGCGCTTCGGGCGGGATGCGGCCGCTGGCGGCGGCGTCGGCGGCGTTGCCGTCCACCACCAGGCGGTATTCCAGGGTGGCGGTGGCGCCGATCATGCGCTTGGCTTCGGCGGTGTCCTGCACGCCGGGCAACTCGACCACGATGCGGTCGTCGCCCTGGCGCTGGATGATCGGCTCGGCCACGCCCAGCTCGTTGACGCGGTTGCGCAGCGTGGTCAGGTTCTGCTCGATGGCGCCGGAGGCGATCTGCAGCATCTCGGCCTGCGGCACGCTCACGGTGATGCGCTCGCCTTCGCCCGAGTAGGTCAGGGTCGGCTGCGCCTTGACCAGCGCGGCGCGGGCCTTGTCGGCGTCGGCGGCGTTGGACAGCGACACCTGGATGTCGCTCTCGCCGCGGCGCTCGACCGAGCGGTAGCCGACGCGGCTGTCGCGCAGCGTGGTGCGGATGTCCTCGGCGAACGCCTCGAAACGCTTGTCCACGGCGGCCTTCTTGTCCACCTGCAGGGCGAAGTGCACGCCGCCCACCAGGTCCAGGCCCAGCACCATCGGCTTGCCGCCGAGCCGTGCCAGCCAGTCCGGCACGGTCGAGGCCAGGTTCAGCGCGACGGTGTAGTTCTCGCCGGCCTTCTCGCGCAGCGCGTCGTTGGCGCGGGTCTGGGCATCGAGCGAGCCCAGGCGGACGATCAGGCTCTCGCCTTCCTTCTCCACCGACTTGGGCGTGACGCCGGCCTCGCCCAGCGCGGCGCTGACGCGCTGCTTGAGGGCATCATCGATCTGGCCGCCGCGGTTGGCGGTGATCTGCACGGACGGGTCCTTCTGGTACACGTTGGGCAGCGCGTACAGCGCGCTGACCGCCAGGACGACCAGGATCAGGAAGTACTTCCAGCGTGGGAATTCAAGCATTGCAGGTTCCTGCGCGACACCGGTCCCGGCGCCGCGTCGTGACGGAAGGGAAACTCGGGGTCAGGCGGCGGACTTCAGCGTGCCCTTGGGCAGCACGTTGCCGATGGCGCCCTTCTGCACGCGGATGCGGACGTTGTCGGCCACCTCGACGGTGATGAAGTTGTCGCCGATGTCGGTGACCACGCCGGCGATGCCGCCGTTGGTCAGCACCTCGTCGCCCTTGGAGATCTTCTCCAGCATCGCCTTGTGCTCCTTCTGGCGCTTCATCTGCGGGCGGATCATCAGGAAGTACATGACCGCGATCAGGGCGATCGGCAGCAGGAAGGTGCCCATTCCCGGGGAGGCCGGAGCGGCCTGGGCGACGGGAAGCAGGATAGCCATCGGGTTCATCGTGTGTCCTTTGCTGTTGGGCGCCGCCGGCCATGGCCGGCGGCGCGAAACGGATTCAAGCGGGGAAGTATGCCATAGGGGCGGGCGCGGCCGATTGCAAGGCGCCCTCCCTATCTCCCCGTGGGAGAAGGCGCCCCGAAGGGGCGGATGAGGGTAAGGGCGGAGCCTCTTGGTGTGCGGTCGCACGAGGCTTCGCCCTTGCCCTCACCCCAACCCCCGCTCCGCGCCCCCGGCACACGCCAGCGGCGTGGGCGCGCGACCGCACGTGCGCCAGTGGCGCGCAGGCCGTGCGGCCTTGCCCCAAAAAGCAGAGGGGCTTGAAGCGTTACAGCGCCGGCGCCACCGCCCCACGCGCCGCGTAGAAGGACTCGCGGAAGGCGCCGAAGGTTCCCGCCTCGATGGCCGCGCGCATGTCGGCCATCAGCTTCTCGTAGTAGTACAGGTTGTGCAGGGTGCCCAGCATCGGCGCCAGCATCTCGTTGCAGCGGTCCAGGTGGCGCAGGTAGGAACGGGTGTAGCCGCTGCTGCAGGCGTGGCAGCCGCAGCCCGGCTCGATCGGGTCCATGTCGCGCTCGTAGCGGGCGTTACGGATGCGCACCGTGCCGAACGAGGTGAAATAGTGGCCGTTGCGCGCGTTGCGGGTCGGCATGACGCAGTCGAACATGTCCACGCCGCGGGCCACGCCCTCGACCAGGTCCTCCGGGCGGCCCACGCCCATCAGGTAGCGCGGGCGGTCGGCCGGCAGGATCGGGTGCATGTGCTCGAGCATGGCGTTGCGCTCGTGCTCGGGCTCGCCCACCGCCAGCCCGCCGATGGCGTAGCCGTCGAAGCCGATCTGCTGCAGGCCCTCGGCCGAACGGCTGCGCAGGCCGGCATGCACCCCGCCCTGGACGATGCCGAACAGCGCCGCGTCGTTGCCCAGGCCGTCGTGCGCGTCGCGCGAGCGCCGCGCCCAGCGCAGGCTCAGTTCCATGGACCTGCGCGCCACGTCCTCGGTGGCCGGGTACGGGGTGCACTCGTCGAAGATCATCACGATGTCCGAATCGAGCACCTTCTGGATCTTCATGCTCTCCTCCGGCCCCAGGAACACCCGGGCGCCGTCGGTCGGCGAGGCGAAGGTGACGCCCTGCTCGGTGATCTTGCGGCGGTGCGCCAGCGAGAACACCTGGAAACCGCCGGAGTCGGTCAGGATCGGCCCGTTCCAGCGGCAGAAGCCGTGCAGGCCGCCATGGTCGGCGATCACGTCCAGGCCCGGGCGCAGGTACAGGTGGAAGGTGTTGCCGAGGATGATCTCGGCGCCGAGCGCGCGGATCTGCTCGGGCAGCACGCCCTTCACCGAACCGTAGGTGCCCACCGGCATGAACGCCGGGGTCTGCACGGTGCCGCGCGGGAAGGACAGCTGGCCGCGGCGCGCGTTGCCGTCGGTGCTCTGGAGCGTGAACTGCAGTCTGGACATGGGTGTGTTTCGATCGGTCTGCCGCGCATTGTCGCGGATCGGCGGCGACGGCGCAGGAAAGTGCGGGATCAGGCACCGGGCTGCGGGAACAGCAGCATCGCGTCGCCGTAGCTGAAGAAGCGGTAGCGCCCGGCGATGGCGTGCGCGTAGGCGTCGAACACCCGCTCCCTGCCGGCGAAGGCGGAGATCATCATCAGCAGGGTGCTTTCCGGCAGGTGGAAGTTGGTGACCATCGCATCGACGCTGCGGATGCGGTAGCCGGGGGTGATGAAGATCTGCGTCTCGCCGGCGAACGGATGCAGCTCGCCGTCGCGCATCGCGCTTTCCAGGGCGCGCACCACGGTGGTGCCGACGCCGATCACGCGGCCGCCGGCGGCGCGGGTCCGGCGCACCTGCTGCACCAGTTCGGCGCCGACGTTGAGCCATTCGCGGTGCATCACGTGGCGGGACAGGTCGTCCACCCGCACCGGCTGGAAGGTGCCGGCGCCCACGTGCAGGGTGATGTGGCCGAACTGCACGCCGCGCCCGCGCAGCCGCTCCAGCAGCGCGTCGTCGAAATGCAGGCCCGCGGTCGGCGCCGCCACCGCGCCGACCTGGCGCGCGAACACGGTCTGGTAGCGCTCGCGGTCGTCGGCGCCGGGCTCGCGCTGGATGTACGGCGGCAACGGCAGCCGGCCTTCGTGCACCAGCCAGGATTCCAGCGGCTCGGGGATGTCGAAGCGCAGCACGTAGAACTCGCCGTCGCGGCCGAGCACCTCGGCCTGCCCGCCGGCGTCCAGCGCGATGCGGCTGCCCGGCTTGGGCGACTTGCTGGCGCCGATCTGGGCGCGGGCCTGCTGGCCGCCGAGCAGGCGTTCGATCAGGATCTCGACCCGGCCGCCGGTGGCCTTCTGCCCGAACAGCCGCGCCGGGATCACCCGGGTGTCGTTGAACACCAGCAGGTCGCCGGGCTGCAGCAGCTCCGGCAGGTCGCGCACGTGGCGGTCGTCGTAGGCGGCGGGCGCCGGCGGCACCACCAGCAGGCGGCTGGCCGAGCGCTCGGCCAGCGGCGCCTGGGCGATCAGCTCCTCGGGCAGGTCGTAGTGGAAATCGGACTTCTTCAAGGCCGCGGCATCGAACGTGGGAGCAGGCCATTGTACCGGCACCCGCGCACGCGCCCGTAGGAGCGGCTTCAGCCGCGAAGGGGCTTTGCCGGGAAAGCCCTTTCGCGGCTGAAGCCGCTCCTACGGGAGGTGGAGGGGGTTGCTCAGCGCTCGAACTTGGTCGACAGGATGATGGCGCTGGTGGTGCGCTCGACCCCGTCGATCACGCCGATGGCGTCGGTGACCACGTCCATCTGCCCGACCCCGCCGACCACCACCATCGCCACCAGGTCGTGTGCGCCGCTGACCGAATGCAGGCTGCGCACCTCCGGGATGTCGCGCAGCGCCTTGACCACGGCCGGCATCTTGCGCGGCGACACGGTGATCAGCACGTGCGCGCGCACCTGGCCCTGTTCGTAGTCGGCATGGGTGCGCACGGTGTAGCCGGCGATCACCCCCTGCTGTTCGAGCCGGTCGATGCGGCTCTGCACGGTGGTGCGCGAGAGCCCGAGCCGCCGCGCGATCTGCGCGGTGGAGGCGCGCGCGTCCTCGCGCAGCACGGACAGCAGGCGTTCGTCGGCCGGGGAAATCTTCATAACGCGGACCAGTTTCGTCGATTCGACGAAATTAACCCGATTTTCGACGGAATGACAGCTGCCATATGACCAGAATCTCCAGATAATGGCTGTACAAGACCTTCTGGAGATGAGCATGACCGTACTCGGCCCCCTCGCCGCGCTCCGCGCGCACGCCGGTACCCGCCTGACCGCGGGACTGGACGACGCCGCCGTCGAACGCCTGGCCGGCGCCCATCCCGACCTGGTCGGCGCCATCGCCGCGGCGGCCAGCGAATACAACCGCATCAAGGACGAGGTCGCCGACCTGCTGGACCTGGACGAGCAGGACCAGATCGCCGCCATGCAGTCCGGCTTCGTCAACTTCTACGCCGACGACGCGGTGGTGCCATACATCGCGCTGGCCGCGTGCGGCCCGTGGGTGGTCTCGCTCAAGGGCGCGGTGCTGTACGACGCCGGCGGCTACGGCATGCTCGGCTTCGGCCATACCCCGGCCGACGTGCTGGCCGCCGCGGCCAAGCCGCAGGTGATGGCCAACATCATGACCCCGAGCCTGTCCCAGCGCCGCTTCGTGCAGGCGCTGCGCAAGGAAATCGGCCACACCCGCGGCGGCTGTCCGTTCTCGCACTTCATGTGCCTGAATTCCGGCTCCGAGGCGGTCGGCCTGGCCGCGCGCATCGCCGACATCAACGCCAAGCTGCAGACCGACCCGGGCGCCCCGCATGCCGGCGCCACGGTCAAGCGCGTGGTCATCAAGGGCAGCTTCCACGGCCGCACCGACCGCCCGGCGCTGTATTCGGACTCGACCCGCAAGACCTACGACCGTTACCTGGCCAGCTACCGAGGCGAGGACAGCGTCATCGCCATCGCGCCGTACGACGAAACCGCGCTGCGCAAGGTGTTCGACGACGCCAAGGCCCACAACTGGTTCATCGAGGCGGTGTTCCTGGAGCCGGTGATGGGCGAAGGCGACCCCGGCCGCGCGGTCCCGGCCAGCTTCTACAAGCTGGCGCGCGAACTGACCCGCGCCCACGGCAGCCTGCTGCTGATCGACTCCATCCAGGCCGCGCTGCGCGCGCACGGCACCCTGTCCTTCGTCGACTACCCGGGCTACGAGACCCTGGACCCGCCGGACATGGAGACCTACTCCAAGGCACTGAACGGCGCGCAGTTCCCGCTGTCGGTGCTGGCCGTCACCGGGCACGCGGCCAACCTGTACCGCAAGGGCGTGTACGGCAACACCATGACCACCAACCCGCGCGCGCTGGACGTGGCCTGCGCCACCCTCGCCCGCCTCACCCCTGAAGTGCGCCAGAACATCCGCGCACGCGGCGAGCAGGCGGTGCAGAAGCTGGAAGCGCTCAAGGCGAAGCTAGGCGGCCTGATCACCAAGGTGCAGGGCACCGGCCTGCTGTTCTCCTGCGAGCTGGCCCCGCAGTTCAAGTGCTACGGCGCCAATTCCACCGAGGAATGGCTGCGCACGCACGGCGTCAACGTGATCCACGGCGGCGAGAACTCGCTGCGCTTCACTCCGCACTTCGGCATGGACGAAGCCGAGCTGGACCTGCTGGTGGACATGGTCGGCCGCGCGCTGGCCGAAGGCCCGCGCCGCGAGCAGGCCGACGCGGCCTGATCCCTGCGCCGCGGCAGCAAGGATGGAGAACGGAAAGAGGCGGCCACCTGGCCGCCTCTTTCCATATGGGAAAACCCCATGCGGGGCGAGCCCCGCAACTACGGGAACGCGAAGGCTGCGGGAACGTGCCTGTAGGTGCCGGGCTTGCCCGGCACGAGGCTTACGCGGCCTGATCTGGGCAGATGACAGGGATGGAAAGCGCAAAGAGGCGGCCACCTGGCCGTCTCTTTTCATGCGGGAAAGCCCCATGCGGGGCGAACCCCGCATCTACGGGAATGCGGAGGCTGCGGGAACGCGCCTGTAGGTGCCGGGCTTTCCGGGCACGGGGCTTACGCGGCCTGATCCGGGCAGCTGGCAAAGATGGAAAGCGCATAGAGGCGGCCACCTGGCCGTCTCTTTTCATGCGGGAAAGACCCATGCGGGGCGAACCCCGCATCTACAGAGCAAGGAGGCTGCGGGAACACGCACGTAGATGCCGGGCTTGCCCAGCATGGCTTCACCGGGAAGGCTTCATGCGGGACAAGCCCCACATCTCCCCGGCCACTCAATGCGTATCGACCACCACGACCGACGGCGCCGAGGCTGACGCCTGTCCCCAGCCGCCGAGCGCCTTGTACACCGCCACCACGCTGACGTTGACCTCGGCCTCGGCCGCGGCGAGCGCGTCGTCGGCGGCGAGCTGGTTGCGCTGGGCATCGAGCAGCGCCAGGAAATCGGCGGAGCCCTCGCGGTAGCGGACCTGCGCCAGCGACTCGGCGCGCCGCGCCGCCTGCGCCTGTTCGACCACGATCGCCAGCCGCGCCTGCTGCCGGGCATAGCGCGCCAGCGCGTTCTCCGCGTCTTCCAGCGCCAGCAGCACGGTCTGTTCGTACTCGGCGGCCACGCCATCGGCCTGCGCGCGGCTGGCGCGCAGCCGCGCGCGCACGCTGCCGAAGTCGAACGCCGCCCAGCTCAGCGATGGCGTCAGCGACCAGGCCTTGTTGGCGCCGTTGACCAGCCCGCCGGCATCGCCGCCGAGGAACCCGACGAACCCGGTCAGCGACAGCCGCGGGAACAGGTCGGCCGTGGCCACGCCGACCCGCGCGGTGGCCGCCGCCAGGCGGCGCTCGGCCACGCGCACGTCGGCGCGGCGCCGCAGCAGTTCGGTGGTGTCGCCCAGCGGCAGGGCCCGGGCGAAGGCCGGCACCTCGCGCGGCTGCAGCAGGTCGCCCAGCGTCTCCGGACGCTGCCCCAGCAGTACCGCCAGCCGGTGCCGGTACTGCGCCTGGGCCAGGTCCAGCAGCGGGATCTCGGCCTCGATCGCCTTCAGGCGGGCGCGGCTGCTCTGCACGTCCAGCTCGCTGCCCGCGCCCAGTTCCCAGCGCGTCTCGGTCAGCCGCTGTGTATCGCGCAGGTTGGCCAGGGTGCGCTGGGCCACGGCGATGCGTTTCTGCGTGCCGCGCAGTTCGAAATAATTGCGCGCCACCTCGGCGGCCACGCGCACCTGCGCATCGACCAGGTTGGCCCATTCGGCATCCAGGTCGGCGCGTGCCGCCTCGGCGGCGCGGCGCTGGCGGCCGAACAGGTCCAGTTCCCAGCCGGCGTCGAAACCGAGCTGCCAGGTCTCCGACGACACGCGCTCGCCGCCCTGCGCCAACTCCGGCTGCCGGCGCCGGTCCTGGCTGCCGGCGGCGGTGACGTGCGGCGCCTGGTCCAGCCGGCGCTCGACGAACACCGCCCTCGCCTGCCGCACGCGCGACTGCGCCACCTGCAGGTCCAGGTTGTCCGACAGCGCCGCGTGCATCAGCTGCCCGAGCACCGGGTCGTCGAACTGCGCCCACCAGCCGGCGACGGGCGAGGCGCTGCTGAACACCGCCTGCCCTGCGCCCTGCAGGACCACCGGCGCCTGCGCCGGCGCCTTGTAGTCCGGCCCCACGGTGACGCAGCCGGCCAGCAGCAGGCTGGACAGCGCCGCGACCAATGCGCGCATTACCATGGCAGCACCTCGCCGAGGTGGGTGAAGCTGCCGGTCGGGCCATCGCCGTCGAGCAGCGCCATGCGCACGCTCCCGCGCGCGCCTGTGGCGATGTCGAGGTCGCCGTATTCGTTCATGTCCGTCCTCACCGAGCCCGGATCGACCGCGTTGACCTTGATCGGCGTATCGCGCAGTTCGTAGGCCAGGTGCACCGTCCAGGCGTTGAGCGCGGTCTTGGACGCGTCGTAGGCCGGCACTTTGAAGTCGCGGAACTCGAAACCGGGGTCGCTGTGCAGCGCCAGCGATGCCAGCGAACTGGACAGGTTGACGATGCGCCCCGCCGCGGAGCGGCGCAGCAGCGGCAGGAAGGCCTGGGTGGTCGCCACCACGCCGAACAGGTTGGTGTCGAAGGTCTCGCGCCAGGTATCCAGCGTCTGCGCCGATGGCGCCCGGGACAGGTCGTCGCGGAAGATGCCGGCGTTGTTGACCAGGATGTCCAGCCGGCCGTGGCGCTGTTCGACCTCGCGCACGGCGGCGGCGATGCCGGCCGCATCGGTCACGTCCAGCTGCAGCGCCTCCACCGGCAGGCCCTCGGCCTGCAGTTTCAGCGCCTGTTCCACTGCCGTTTCGCGGCTGCGCCCGGCCAGCAGCGTGTGCACGCCGGCCTGGGCCAGCTGGCGCACGGTCTCCGCGCCGATGCCGCGGGTGGCGCCGGTGACCAGCGCGATCTTGTTCTGATGGGAGTTCATGGATTCATGCCTTGTAAGGGGGAGGCCGCCGCCGGCAGTAACCGGCGGCGACGGAGTTCCATGTCAGTGATGGAGGGTCGGCTCGCCGTGCTGCACCAGCTGGCCACCACCGTTGCGGGTGACGAACTTGCGCAGGGCCACGTAGAACACCGGGGTGAGGAACAGGCCGAACAGGGTCACGCCGAGCATGCCGGCGAACACGGTGATGCCGGTGACGCTGCGCACCTCGGCGCCGGCGCCGTGCGAGAGCACCAGCGGCACGGTGCCGGCGATGAAGGCGATGGAGGTCATCACGATCGGGCGCAGGCGCAGGCGGCAGGCTTCCAGCGCGGATTCGACGATGCCCTTGCCGCCCATCTCCAGTTCGCGGGCGAACTCGACGATCAGGATCGCGTTCTTGCACGCCAGGCCCATCAGCACCACCAGCCCGACCTGCACGAACACGTTGTTGTCGCCGCCGGTCAGCCACACGCCGAACAGCGCCGACAACAGGGTCATCGGCACGATCAGGATCACCGCCAGCGGCAGCGACCAGCTCTCGTACAGCGCCGCCAGCACCAGGAAGGCCAGCAGGATCGCCACCGGGAATACGATGAAGGCGGCCTTGCCCTGGGTGGCCTGCTGGTAGCTCAGGTCGGTCCATTCGGTGGTCATGCCCACCGGCAGCACCTTGCCGGCGATCTCGGTCAGCGTGTTCATCGCTTCGGCCGAGGACAGCACGCGCGGGTCGGCTTCGCCGGCCAGGTCGGCGGCCGGGTAGCCATTGAAGCGCAGCACCGGGTCCGGGCCATAGGTTTCCTTGATCGTGACCATCGAACCGATCGGCACCATCTCGCCGCGGTCGTTGCGGGTACGCAGCCTGCCGATGTCTTCGACGCTCTCGCGGAACGGACCGTCGGCCTGGGCGATCACCTGCCAGGTGCGGCCGAACTGGTTGAAGTCGTTGACGTAGGCCGAACCCAGGTAGGTCTGCAGCGTGTCGAACAGCTCGGTCAGCTGCACGCCCTGCGCCTTGGCCTTCACGCGGTCCACTTCCGCATCCAGCTGCGGCACGTTGGCCTGGTAGCTGGTGATCGGGAAGGCCATGCCCGGGGTCTGCGCGACCGTGCCCTGCATCGTCTGCACCGCGTTCTGCAGCGCGCCGTAGCCGAGGTTGCCGCGGTCCTCGATGAACATCTGGTAGCCGTTGCCGTTGCCCAGGCCCAGGATCGGCGGCGGCATCATCGAGAACGCGAAGCCCTCCTGCAGGCCGGCGATCTTCTGGTTGATCTCGGCATTGATCTGCGCGGCGGTGCGGCCATGGCGCTCGTTGAACGGCTTGAGCGGAATGAACGCCACGCCGGTGTTGGGCGTATTGGTGAACTGCAGCGCGTTCAGGCCGGGGAACGAAATGGTGTGGGCGACGCCATCGGTTTCCTGGGCGATCTTCGCCACCTTGCGCAGCATTTCATCGGTACGCGCGATCGACGAACCTTCCGGCAGCTTGACGCCGGCGATCAGGTACAGCTTGTCCTGGGTCGGGATGAAGCCCGGCGGCACCAGCTTGAAGATCAGGCCGGTACCGACCAGCAGCACCGCGTACACCACGAACACCGCGCCGCGACGGCCGAGGATCTTCGACACGCCACGCTCGTACTTCTCCGAGCTGGACTTGAAGAAGCGGTTGAACGGACGGAAGACCCAGCCGAACAGACGGTCGATGATGCGCGTCGGTGCGTCCTTGGCGGCGTCATGCGGCTTGAGCAGGCGCGCGGCCAGCGCCGGCGACAGGGTCAGCGAATTGATCGCCGAGATCACCGTGGAAATGGCGATGGTCACCGCGAACTGCTTGTAGAACTGGCCGGTGACGCCGGACAGGAAGGCCATCGGCACGAACACCGCGCACAGCACCAGGGCGATGGCGATGATCGGCCCGGACACCTCGCGCATGGCCTGGTGGGCCGCGGCGGTCGGCGACAACCCTTCCTCGATGTTGCGCTCCACGTTCTCCACCACCACGATCGCGTCGTCGACCACGATGCCGATCGCCAGCACCAGGCCGAACAGGCTCAGCGTGTTGATCGAGAAGCCCAGCAGGTACAGCGCGGCGAAGGTACCGACCACCGACACCGGCACCGCGATCAACGGGATGATCGAGGCGCGCCAGGTCTGCAGGAACAGGATCACCACCAGCACCACCAGGGCGATGGCTTCCAGCAGCGTGGAGACCACGGCCTTGATCGAGTCGCGCACGAAGATGGTGGTGTCGTACACCGCCTCGTACTTCACGTCGGCCGGGAAGGTCCTCTGCATCTGCTCCATGCTGCCGATGACCGCGTCGCGGATTTCCAGCGCGTTGGCGCCCGGGGCCTGGAAGATGCCGATGCCCACCGCGTTCTTGCCGTCCAGCTGCGAGCGCAGGGTGTAGTCGCCGGCGCCCAGCTCCAGGCGGGCGACGTCGGACAAACGCACGATCTCGCCATCGCTGCCGCTCTTGAGCACGATGTCGCCGAACTCCTGTTCGCTCTTCAGCCGGCCCTGGGCGTTGATCAGGGTCAGGAACCGGCTGTCGGGCAGCGGTTCGGCGCCCAGCTGGCCGGCCGAGACCTGCACATTCTGCTCGCGCATGGCGCGCACCACGTCGCTGGCGGTCAGGCCGCGCGAGGCGACCTTGTCCGGGTCCAGCCAGGCGCGCATGGCGTAGTCGCCGCCGCCGAAGACCTGCGCGTCGCCCACGCCGGGAATGCGCGCCAGCGCGTCCTTGACGTGCAGGCGCGCGTAGTTGCGCAGGTACAGGGTGTCGTACTTTCCTCCCGGCGAGGTCAGGTGCACCACCATCAGGAAGGTCGGCGACTGCTTCTGGGTGGTCACGCCCTGCCGGCGCACGTCCTCGGGCAGGCGCGCCTGCGCCTGCGCCACGCGGTTCTGCACCTTCACCGCCGCCGCGTCCGGGTCGGTGCCCGGGCGGAAGGTGACGGTCATCTGCAGCACGCCATCGGAGCCGGCCACCGACTTGAGGTACATCATGCCCTCCACGCCGTTGATCGCTTCCTCCAGCGGGGTGGCGACGGTCTCGGCGATGACCTTGGGGTTGGCGCCCGGATACACCGTGCGCACCACCACCGAGGGCGGCACCACTTCGGGGTACTCGCCGATCGGCAGGATCGGGATCGAGATCAGGCCGGCGGCGAAGATCACGATCGACAGCACCGCCGCGAAGATCGGCCTGTCGATGAAGAAACGGGAAAAATCCATTGGGGAAGTCCTTGGAATGGCCGCCGCCGGCATGCAGCCGCCCTGCCCTCGCCCATGCGGGCGAAGGCAATGCGGCCGGCAGGCCACCGGCGTCAGGCGGAAACGTGGCTCAGTTCAACGCGGTGGCATCGCGGCCGACGGTGGCGGCCGCGGCGGACGCGCGCTGCATCGCCACCGCCCTGGCCTGCACCGGCATGCCCGGCATGAACACCTTCTGCACGCCGTCGACGATCACCTTGTCGCCCGGCGCCAGCCCGGCCTCGACGATGCGCAGGCCCTCGGCGCTGCGGCCCAGCGCGACGTCGCGGCGCTGCGCCTTGCCGTCCTTGTCGACCACGTACACGTACTTGCGGTCCTGGTCGGTCAGCACCGCCTTGTCGTCGATCAGCAGGGCGTCGAACTCGCCGCTGCCGAGCAGGCGCACGCGCGCGAACAGGCCCGGCGTGAACTGGCGGTCGCGGTTGTCCAGCAGCGCCCGCACGCGGATGGTGCCGGTGCTGCGCGCGACCTGGTTGTCGAGGAAATCGACCTTTCCCTCGTGCGGGAAATCGTCCTCGCCGCTCAGCGCCACCTTCACCGGCAGCGCCTGGTCGCGCTCGCTCGGGCGCTCGCCGGTGCGCGCCATCCGCGCATAGCGCAGGAAGGTGCCTTCGTCGGCGTCGAAGTACACATGCACGGTGTCCAGCGACACCAGCGTGGTCAGCACGCTGGCGCTGTCGCCGGCGGTGACCAGATTGCCGGCGGTGACCATCGCGCGCCCGGCGCGGCCGTCGATCGGCGCGCGCACCCGTGTGAACTCCAGATTGAGCCGGGCCGCGTCCAGCGCCGCCTGCGCGGCCTGCACCGCGGCGCCGGCCTGGTCGGCCGCGGCGCGGCGCTGCTCGGCGGTCTCGGCGGCGATGGCCTGCTGCTCGGCCAGGCGCCGGGCGCGCTCGGATTCGCTGCGCGCCAGCGTGGCCTGGGTGCGGGCGCGGGCCAGTTCGGCGCGGGCGCGGTCGTATTCGGCCTGGTAACTGCGCGCGTCGATGGTGAACAGGACATCGCCCTTCTTCACCTCCTGGCCTTCGGTGTAGTTGACCCGGTCGATGTAGCCGGACACGCGCGGGCGCAGCTCCACGCTCTGCACCGCCTCGACGCGGCCGCTGAACTCGTCCCACTGGCTGACCTGCTTCACAAGCACCGGCGCGGCGCTGACTTCCGGTGCCGGCGGCGCCCCGGCTTCCTGGGCGTGGCCGCCGCTGCACGCGGCGAGGATGGCGATGGCCAGCGCCGACATGCCGGCCAGGGCAAGGCGTCGCGCGGTTCGGGAGGGGCTGGAGATACCTTTCATGTCATGCGTCCAGGAGGGGAAGAGGTGTGGCAGGGCGGTCGCCGTCCGGGCCATGGCCGGGTGCGGTCCGCAGTGTGCGGTGGGGCTGCTGACAGCCGCTGTCAGCAGCCGGAGGAAACGGAGGCCGGAACCGCGCGGTGGCGCGCGCATCGGCGCAGATGCCGGGAAAACGCCTCCGCCGGCGGGCGGTTCCGGCAGGTCCACTGTCCCGCTCACGGAAATTTTTCTCCCGCAGGCGGGACAAACGCCATGCCAAGGCAGGCCGCCAGACGGGCAAACACCCCAGCGTACCCAGCCGCGGCTGCTGGCATGTGCGCTTCCCGCAAGGCGGCGAAGTGCAGTGGATTCAAGCCGTTGTCGCGCCGGGCACGGCGGTCGGCTTTGGAAAATGCCGGTACGCGGCGCGTCGGCAGGAAAGCGGGAAGGTGGCGCAGGCGCATGGCCGCAGGTCCGTTCTGGTCGGAGGCGGCCAAGTTACGCCCCTAATCCATACTTGATTAGTACGGATTGAAGGGAATAATCGTCCCGTCGCCGGCACAATCCCGTTGCCGCAGGAACCCTCCCCATGGCCAACGATCTCAACGACACCCTGATCTTCGTCAAGGTGGTCGAACAGGGCAGCTTCACCGCCGCCGCGCGCCTGCTCGGACACCCCAAGACCACCGTCAGCCGCAAGGTGCAGGAACTGGAAGAGCGGCTGGGCGCGCGCCTGCTGCACCGGACCACCCGCCGCCTGGGCCTGACCGAGGCCGGCACCGTCTATTACGAACACTGCCAGCGCATCGCCCGCGAGCTCGAGCAGGCCGAGAGCGCGGTCAGCCAGCTGCAGTCCGGGCCGCGCGGCTGGCTGCGCTTCACTGTGCCGTACTCGGTGGGCATCAACTGGATCGCGCCGCTGCTGGGCCAGTTCCAGGCGCAGTACCCGGAAATCCGCGTGGACATGCACCTGGGCAACGAGATGCTGGACCTGATCTCCGGCGAGACCGACCTGGCGCTGCGCATCGGCACCCTGCCCGACTCGAACCTGATCGCGCGCAAGCTCGGCAGCCTGCGCACCCAGGTCTTCGCCAGCCCCGCCTACATCCAGCGCCATGGCGAGCCGCGCCATCCGGACGAGCTGCAGTACCACCGCACGCTGGCGGTGCGCAAACAGCACCAGAGCCAGAACAACCGCTTCGTCTGGTCGCTGGCCGAGGACGGCGGGCAGATGCAGGAATTCCCGGTCAACCCGCTGCTGGTCGCCAACGACACCGCCGCCCTGAACTCGATGCTGGTGGCCGGCGAAGGGCTGATGCTCAGCAGCGACGTGATGGCCAAGCCCTTCATCGAATCGGGCATGCTGCGGCGCGTGCTGGCCGGCTGGACCGGCCCGGACTACGACTTCAGCGCGGTGTTCGCCGGCGGCGGCATGGTCTCGCCCAAGGTGCGCGCCTTCGTCGATTTCCTGGTGGAGAAGCTCAACCTGGACGCCAACTACATGCTGCTGCAGTGCCCCAACGCCAAGCACCTGGTCGACCACGAGCCCTCGTACTGCCAGCGCGGGCTGGAGGTTCCGCAACTGCGCGTGCTCGAGGCGCTCGGCGCCTGAAGCGCGCCCACGCCGCGCAGACGGAAACGGCGGCCGATGGCCGCCGTTTCTCCGTCAGGCGATGGCGTCAGTAGCCGCGGCCATACGGCCACAGCGGCACCACCTGCACTTCCTTGCAGCCGTCGTAGCGGCTGCAGCTGCCGAAGTAGCCGGGCCCGGAGTAACGCTGGCGCGCGTCGCGGTTGTACGGGCTGTTGTAGAAGTCGGGGCGATAGAGATGGCCCGCGCCGTGGTAGCGCAGCGGCGTCCGCGGCGCCGCGAACGGCTGCGCAACGGCCGACGCCACGGTGGCGCCGTCGGTGCCATCGGCACCGGTCACGTAGCCTTCCTGCGGGTCGTAGCGGACCATGCGGTAATAAATGGTCTCGCCGTCCTGCTGCCGGGTGCGCAGCGCCTGCATCGCGCCGTCGGCATGGACGTAGGGCCGGCCGTTTTCGAACACGACCTCGGACGGATTGACCTGTTCCTCTTCCAGCGGCGGTTGCGCCGCCGCGCTTCCTGCCGTCGCGGCCAGCAGCGCCGCGCCCATCACGATCCGGATCCTGCCTGCGCGCATGAGCTTCCTCCCTGGTGGTTGCCCGGCATCGCCTGCGACGCCGGTCGGGCGCCTGCGCCCATCGATGGCGACAGCCATCGAAGTCCATGGGCGACAGGCCGTGTCGGCGCGCGCCCAGCCGGCGCGCGGTCGCGGCGAGTATAGGGGGCCGCGCCGACGGTCGCACCCCCGCAGGCGCGGAAGGTTGATGGTCGTCGCTGCAACCATCCTCGTCCCGCGCGCAATCCGGCCGGTCATTCCCAGCAGCGGTCGTTGCGGCCCTTGGGAGAGGCCGGGCGCAGGCAATCGCGCTGCGGGATGCGGCCATCGCCCAGCTCGCGCAGTTGCCTGCCCTGGCCGTCCCGGATCAATTCGAAGGCATCGTACAGACGGCCGGTCGCGGTGCGCGCCTCGTAACGCAGGCGCTGGCCGTCGATGCGCAGCACCTGGAACAGCTGCGTGTCCTCGGCCACCGGCGCCATGCTTTCCCGCGCCTGCGTCGACAGGCGGTATTGCTTGGCGCCGGCCACCGACACCAGGTACTGCGGCGTGGCGCGCCCGGCCTGCAGCCCGCCGCGCCGGCCGTAGACATGGTCGTGGCCCTGCAGCACCAGATCGACCCGGTGCCGTTCCAGTACCGGCAGCACGTGTTCGCGCAGCAGCGCGTTCTCGCGGTCCTGGCGCGGGGAGAACATCGGCTGGTGGATCAGGGCCAGGTTCCAGGCGGCGCGGCTGTCGCCCAGCACCTGCTCCAGCCAGCGCGCCTGCGCCTGCGCGGTGCCCAGGTCGAGCGCAGAGGTGCCGTCCAGCACCACCACCCGCACGTCCTGGTAGTCGAACCAGTAGCTGGTGCCCTGCGCGCCGGGCGCGCCGTTGCCCGGCAGGGCGAAGGCCAGCGGCCAGTGCGCGCCGAGCACGCGGCGCTCCTGCGGGGTGTCCTCGAACTCCTCGAAGTATTCGTGGTTGCCCGGCGCCGGCGCCACCACCAGCGAGGTCGGCAGCGCGCCCGCCGCCTCGAACCACTCGCCCCATTCGTTGTCGTCCTCGTCGTTGCCGCCGCTGACCAGGTCGCCCGCGTACAGGGCCAGGCGCGCGTCGGGCGCATGCCGCATCGCCTCGCGCACCACCCGCGTGGTCAGGCTGACGTTCTTGTTCTGGGTGTCGCCGAAGTACAGCAGGGTCAGCGGTTCGCCGCTGGCAGGCGCGGTCTGGGTGTGGTGCCAGGCGCTCCAGGTGCGGTCGCCCTGCACGCGCCAGGCATACAGGGTGTCCGCCTGCAGGCCATCGACGACGACGTGGTGCTGCAGCGCCTGGCCGTTTTCGGTGGACTGCGCGTGGCTGCTGGCCACCAGCCGCCGCGGCAGGCCCATGTCGGGCGAATCGCCGGCCACCACGATTTCCAGCAGCGGCGCCGGGACCGTCGCATCGGTCCGCCACGACACCGCGAAGCCGCCGGCGCCCTCCTGCAGCGGCGAGGCGACGATGCGGTCGGGGAAACCGGTGGGCGCATAGCGCACCACCCCGGCCGGCACGCGCGTGTTGGGTTCCACGCCGTCGGCGGCCTGCGCCCCCGCCGCCAACGCGAGCAGCAGCACCGCTCCCCAGCGCACCGCTCCCTGCGCCCGGCTCATCGCACGCACTCCGGCAGCGACAGCGCGTCGCGGATGTCGCGCCAGTCGAAGGCGGCCAGCGCCTGGTCGTCGTGCACCGCGTAGAGCACACCGCCCGGGAAGCGCGCATCGCCCTGCTCGTCCAGCCAGATGCCGTCGGTGTTGGCGGCGACCTTGCCGGCGAACGAGCCCAGATGGCGCAGGCTGGTGCGGTCGAACACATGGAACAGGGTGCGCTGCTTGTACTGGTCGCTGCCGATCCAGTAGCCGGAACCGTCGGCACAGCGCATCAGCGCGATGCCCTCGGCCTGCGCACCGTACACGTCCTGGCCCACGTCGCGGCCGCGGTACCGGCCGTCCAGCCCATATTCGCGCAGGCGGGTGCCGACGTCGGCGTCTTCCTCGGCGATCAGCAGGCGCTGGTTACGCTCGTCGCCCCACAGCGATTCGGTCACGCGGATGGCGCCGGCCCCGGTGGTATCGCCGAAGGTGCCCAGTGCTTCGGCATGCCAGCGCCCCCCCTTCTGCTCCACACGGTAGCGGTGGAAACGGCGGTCCAGCTGCGCCAGCGGCGGCACCGCGCCCTTGCCGCCCTCGCCTTCGTAGTTGTCGCTGACGATGACTTCGTATCCCTGCGGCAGGGCGCGTACCCACAGGCCATAGGGCTTGCGCAGGTCCTCGGCGCCGAACAGCAGCAGCGGCTCGAAGTCCGGCAGCGAGAACAGCTGCACGCGATGGTTGTCGCGCTCCACCACCCAGGCCAGCGCGCCGGTCACCGCGATACCGTTGGGGCGGCGCAGCCGGCCTGCGGCTTCGCCTTCGCCGCCGACGCTGCGCAGCAGGCGGCCATCGTCGCCGTCGTAGACCATCAGCATGCCGGACTTCTTCGCGGTGGCGATCACCTGCAACCGACCCTGCGGATCGCGCCAGCTGGCCGGCGAATCGACGTCGTGCTGCGGCGTGGACGCGCTGACGAAGGCTTCCGGCACCACCACATGCGCGATGGGCGATGCCCTGCCCTTGCCCGCATGCGGGGCGCCCGCACAGCCGCCGCACAACAACACGCCCACCAGGGCCATGCTTCCAAGCTTCATCCGCTTTCCTGCCAGAGCCATTGTCGAAGGGCGCCGAACCTAGCAGCGGAAGATTGCATCGCAATGACCGACGCCATGCCGCATGTGGCGGCATGGCCTTCGTTAAGTTTTTTCATCTTCCAGCAACACTCGCCGACGACAGTGCCGGCACGCCCACGCCACGTGGGACTCCGCTTCCGTCAACGAAACCATCCCCATGAATCTGAGACTTTCCGCTGTCGCCACGGCGATCGCCGCCGCGCTCGCGTTTCCCGCCGCCACCGCCCATGCCGGCTCCGCCGCGGCCGTCACCGCCGAAGGAATGGCCGGCACCGTCATCGGCGTGGTCAAGGAAGCCGCACGCGGCGTGTACCTGGATGGCGCGCGCATCACCCTGGACGGGCGCCAGGTCGCCAGCCAGCGCGACGGCAGCTTCCGCCTCGGCGGCATCGCGCCGGGCCGCTACCAGCTGCACGTGGACTACATCGGCTACCAGCCGCAGGACATCGAGATCGAAGTCGGGGAAGGCCTGGGCCTGCGCGTGGACGTGACCCTGCTCAGCACCACCGCCGACGCCGCTGCGCTGGACCTGGCGCGCATCGACGTGCGCGCCTCGCGCGACGCGCAGGCGATGGCGCTGAACCAGCAGCGCACGTCGATCAACTACACCAACGTGGTCTCGGCCGACCTGCTCGGCCAGTTCCCCGACAACAACATCGCCGAGTCGACCCAGCGCATCCCCGGCGTGTCGATCGAGCGCGACCAGGGCGAAGGCCGCTACGTGACCGTGCGCGGCGCGCCCAAGGAGTTCACCACCGTCACCATCGACGGCGTGCAGATCGCCAATCCCGACGCGGCCAGCCGCGGCGTCGAACTGGACACCATTCCCTCCGACGTGATCGCCGCGCTGGAAGTCACCAAGGCGATCACCCCGGACATGGACGGCGACGCCATCGCCGGCAACATCAACATCCGCACCCAGAGCGCGCTGGACCGCGACGGCATGACCCTGCGCGCCTCGGCCGCGCAGGGCCGCTACCAGCTGGGCGACGGCGACAACGAGCGCTACAACGCCACCTTCGGCCAGCGCTTCGGCGCGCAGAGCAACATCGGCGTACTGGTCTCGGCCTCGTACAGCAGACAGGGCCGTTTCACCGACAACGTCGAGACCACCTACCAGCGCTTCGACGACGGCCGCATCCTGCCCAGCGAAGTGCAGATCAAGGACTACGAGGGCACCCGCACCCGCACCGGCGTCACCGGCCGCTTCGACTACCGCATCGACCCGGGCAACCTGCTGTACTTCGTCGCCTCCGACGCGCGCTTCAAGGACCACGAGTTCCGCGACAACCTGATCATCGGCATGGACCAGCACACCGCGGCGTCCGACGAGATCCACGGCAACGTCCGCGCCACCTTCGACAAGGAACTGCGCGAGCGCACCTACGACAAGAACATCCGCACCTGGAACCTGGGCGGCGAGCACTTCGTCGGCGAGGACTGGAAGCTGGAATGGCAGGCCTCGCAGAGCAGGGCCACCAAGGAGACCAGCCCGCGTGCGCAGTACATCTTCCGCTCCACCGTGCGGCCGAAGATGGACTACGACTACACCGATTCGGATTTCCCGGTGTGGACGGTCAAGGGCCGCGCCGATGCCCCGGCCACCGGCGTGAACCTGCCGGAAAGCTGGTTCGGGTTCCGCCGGCTCAACGACCGTTACGAGTACGGCGAAGAGAAGGAAAACGGCTTCCGCGTGGACCTCACCGGCGACCAGCACCTGCTCGGCGACAGCGGCAGCCTCAAGTTCGGCCTGCGCGCACGGCTGCGCGACAAGTCCTTCGACGACGAACGTTACCGCAACGACACGGCCGCCGACTTCGCCAGGCTCGGCATCGGCATGTCGGACATGCTGTGCGATTCGCAGTCCAACAACTTCGGCTACTTCAACGCCGGCCGCCGCTTCTGCCGCGACATTTTCAGCAGGTACGCCGGCTCGCTGCTCGACAGCGCCAACAACAAGCGGCTGATCCCCGACTCGATCACCGGCGACTACCGCGCCAGCGAAGACGTTTACGCCGGCTACGCGCGCATGGACGCGAACTGGGACAAGCTGACCATGGTTACCGGCCTGCGCTACGAGCGCACCCGTGCCGAAGGCGACGCCAGCCAGTTCAACACCGACACCAGGCAGATCCAGCCCACCCACGCCAGCCGCGATTACGGCAAGCTGCTGCCGAGCCTGCACTTCCGCTACGAACTCGATGCCGACAGCATCCTGCGCGCCTCCTACTCGACCGCGCTGAACCGCCCGGACTTCATGCACACCGCGCCGTACCGCACCCTGGGCGAACTGGAAACCTCGGCGGTGGCCGAGGGCAACCCGGACGTCAAGGCCGCCTACGCGCACAACCTGGACCTGTCCTGGGAGCGCTACCTGCGCCCGCTGGGCCTGGTGTCGGTGGCCGCGTTCTACAAGCGCATCAACGACCCGCTGTTCGTCGCCACCCACAGTGAGAGCATCGGCAACGGCCTCAGCCGCCAGGTCACCCGCCCGGAGAACGGCAGCAGCGGCCAGGTGCACGGCCTGGAACTGGCCTGGCAGCAGACCTTCGATTTCCTGCCGGCGCCGCTGGACGGCTTCGGCGTATACGGCAACTACACCTGGGCCAAGTCGCGCGCGGACCTGCCGTTCGGCAAAGGCAGCACCGAGCTGCCGGGCACCTCGCGCACCAACTACAACCTGGCGCTGACCTACGACAAGCATGGCCTGAACGCGCGCCTGGCCTACAACTACCGTTCCAGGTTCATCCAGTCCTTCGACGTGGACTCGCCGGAACTGAACATCTACTGGGACGAGCGCGCCAGCCTCGATTTCTCGGCCAGCTACGCCCTCAACCGCAACTGGCGCCTGTTCGCCGAGGTCAACAACATCAACGACAGCAAGCAGGTCCGCTTCCAGGGCAAGCGCAGCCGGGTACTGGAAATGGAAGGCTTCGGCCGCTCGTGGCTGGGCGGCGTCCGCTACGAGTTCTGATGCGGTGGAGGCCCCGCCTGCCGGCGCAGCTCGCCGGCAGGCGGGGCCGTCGCGGGGTCGGGCGCTGGACGGCGTACCTTAAACTGTCCGCCGTTTCCCTCTCCGAGCCGCTCCCATGCCCGTCGTCGAAGTCCGCCATCCCCTCGTCCAGCACAAGATCGGCCTGATGCGGCAGGCCTCGCTCAGCACCAAGGAGTTCCGCGAGCTGACCGACGAACTGGGCAGCCTGCTCGCCTACGAGGCCACCGCCGACCTGGAGACCGAGCCCTGCACGATGGAAGGCTGGGCCGGGCCGGTCACGGTGCAGCGCATCGCCGGCGCCAAGATCACTCTGGTGCCGATCCTGCGCGCCGGGCTGGGCATGCTCAACGGCGTGCTGTCGCTGATCCCGGCCGCGCGCGTGAGCGTGGTCGGCCTGCAGCGCGACGAGGAAACCCTGCAGCCGGTGCCCTACTTCGAGCGCCTGACCGGCCGCCTGGAAGAGCGCGACGCGCTGATCCTCGACCCCATGCTGGCCACCGGCGGCACCTTGATCGCCACCCTCGACATGCTCAAGCGCGCCGGCGCGCGTCGCATCAAGGGCATCTTCCTGGTCGCCGCGCCCGAGGGCCTGCGCGCGGTCGAAGCCGCGCACCCGGACGTGGAGATCTACACCGCCGCCATCGACGAGCGCCTCAACGACAAGGGCTACATCCTGCCCGGCCTGGGCGATGCCGGCGACCGCATCTTCGGCACCCGCATGCATTGAAGAAGCCGCATCGCGGCTTCACGGCGGCTTGCTCCCGGGCAGGGTGATGCTTGCGTCCGTCATCCACCCAGGAGCCGCGCCATGTACCGTCCCGCCCTGCTTGCCTGCCTGCTGTTGGCTGCCGCCCTGCCGTCCGTGGCCGGCGCCGGCACTCCCACCCCGCAACAACAACGCATGGCCGAGTGCTCGGCCAAGAACAAGGGCCTCAAGGGCGAGGCCTACAAGGACGCCCAGCGCACCTGCCTCGGCGCCCATCCCGCGTCCGCCACGGCCGTGGCCACGCCGCAGCAGCGCATGACCCGGTGCAATGCCGATGCCTCGGCCAGGCACCTGAGCGGCGATGCCCGCAAGACCTTCATGAGCGACTGCCTGCGCACCCATTGACGGCGGATGCGCCGCGGAGCGGATCGCCAGCGATCCGCTCCGCATCGATGGTCATTGCGTCAACGACGCAGCCAGTGTTCGCCCGCCGCTGCCGGCGCGTCCAGCAGTTGCCGCGCCCGCTCGTCGCCCAGCAGTTCGGCCTGCAGGAACGCGGTGCCCAGTTGCCGGGCGCGTTCGAACAGCGATTCGGGTTCCCCGCCGATCAGGTTGTGCCCGCCGCCGGCCAGCACCACCGCGCGCTTGTCGCCCGCCGGCGCAGTCTGCACCGGATACAGGTGGTCGGCCGGATCGGTGACGAAGCCCGGCACCCGGTCCTCGTCGCCGGTCACCAGCAGCATCGGCACCGCCAGCGACGCATACGACGCCGGCCCGATCAGCCCCGGAATCCGGCCCGGCGAGGAAAAGCCCAGCACCGCCACCACGCCGGAATCGCGCAGCGGCCCGAGGTCGGCCAGGGCTCCGCCCTGCACCGCCGAGATCAGCGTGCCCAGGCTGTGCCCTGCCGCCGCCACCGGCAGGCCCGGCCAGCGCGTGCGGGCGTAGGCGCTGGTGGCGCGCATGTCGGCCAGGCGTTCGCCGAAACCCTGCTGCAGCGAGAACTTCTCCCGCTCCGGATACCTGACCGAATCCACGTGCAGCGGCGCCAGCACGACGAAGCCGGCATCGGCCCAGGTCTGCAGCAGGCGGTCGTAGCGCTCCGGCCAGGCGCCATGACCGCTGGAGAACAGCACCACGCCGCGCGCCTGCGCCGGTTCCCAGATGGCCAGCGTGGTGGCGCGTTCGGGCGATACCTGCAGCGGCACCGTGGCGCCGGGGGCGGCGAAGGCATGCTGGGCCAGGGCCAGCGAGGCCAGCGCCAGAGCGAACAGCCCGCGAAGGAAAGAACGTTTTTTCATGGCGCATATCCCTGCGCGCCACCCTTGGGGCGGCTTCGCCGTGGAAAACTGCTGTCCTGCTGTTTTTTTCATGACCGGTTCCGCGTTGGAAGACGGGACCAGTCTGCCGAACGCGGCCGCAGCCGGCAGGAGCCTGCGGTCACCCCTGCGGGGTGCCGGAAGTCACTTCTTCAGGCCGCCAGCGAACGCGCGCGCAGTTCGGCGACCTCGTGGGCGACGCCGAACCGGCCCTTCTCGTCGCGCGTCACCTGCGCCATCGCGCACTGCGGGTCGTGGGTGAAGAACAGATGCACGTTGCGGGCGAGCTTGTCCTCGAGGAAGGCGCGCTTCTCGTCGATCAGCAGCTCCGCGTTGCGGTCGTAGCCCATGGTGATCGGTACGTGCACCCAGGAACGGCCCGGGATCAGGTCGGCGCAGAACACCAGGCCGCCGTGCGGCCGGCCATCGATGCGCTCGGGGCCGACGATCTCGGCCAGCATCAGCCCCGGCGTATGGCCGTCGCTGAAGCTGAAACGCACCGACTCGCCCAGCGCCTGCGAATGCGCGCCGGAGACGATTTCCAGGCGGCCGCTGGCTTCCAGCAGGCCCGGCAGTTCCGGGATGAAGCTGGCGCGGTCGCGCGGATGCGGATGGCGCGCGCGCTGCCAGTGCGCGGCGCCGACCACGAAGGTCGCGTTGGGAAACAGGAGCTCCGGCGCGCGGCCTTCCGACCAGGGCGCCAGCAGGCCGCCAGCGTGGTCGAAATGCAGGTGGCTGAGCACCACCACGTCGATGTCCTCGTGCTCGAAGCCGGCTTCGCGCAGCGAATCGATCAGGATGTGGCGCGGCTCCTGCACGCCGTAGCGCTCGCGCAGCTTCGGCTCGAAGAACGCGCCGATGCCGGTCTCGAACAGCACCGTCTTGCCGCCGAGCGGGCTGGCCAGCAGCGCCCGGCAGGCCAGCTCGATGCGGTTCAGGTCATCGGCAGGCGTCCATTTTTCCCACAGGGCCTTGGGCGCGTTGCCGAACATCGCCCCACCGTCCAGCTTCTGGCTGTTGCCACGGATCGACCATAGTTTCATGTGAAAAATTCTACCCACGCCGCGTTAAATATTCGCAAGGCGCGGCGCGCCCCTCCGGACGTCCGGTCCGCACCCGCCGGAAACGCCGAACCCCGCCATGACGGCGGGGTTCGCGGGTGGATCGCACCGGTGGAGGCAGGGCTCAGTCGCCCTTCCCCGTCTTGCGCACCTCGGCGCTGCCGACCGGGTTGCGCGGATCGCTGCCGCCGCTGAGGGTGTTGCTGCGCCGGTCCCATTCCACCGTCTGCAGGTTGCCCCAGACATGGCTGGAACCGCGCCCGCCGGCGGCGCTTTCGCCGGGCAGGTCGACCTTGTGGCCCATCGCCTGCAGCTGCCTGGCCACTTCCGGGGTGAACGCGCCGCTCTCGGCCGAGATCTCGTCCGGCAACCACTGGTGGTGGTAGCGCGGCAGCGCCGCGACCTGTTGCGCGTCCAGGCCGGCGTCGTAGCCGAGGATGCCCAGCAGCACCATGGTGATGATGCGGCTGCCGCCCGGGGTGCCGATCACGATGACCTTGTCGCCGTTCTCCATGAAGGTCGGCGTCATCGAGCTGAGCATGCGCTTGCCCGGTTTCGGCGCGTTGGCCTCGTAGCCCATCACGCCGAAGGCGTTGGGCGTGCCCGGCTTGAGCGCGAAATCGTCCATCTCGTTGTTGAGCAGCACGCCGGTGCCGGCCGGGATGAAGCCCGAGCCGTACAGCAGGTTCACCGTCTGGGTGCCGCCGACGCGGTTGCCCTCGCCGTCGATGATCGAGAAATGCGTGGTCTCGTCGTCTTCCAGCGGCGTCGGGTTGCCCGACAGCAGGTCGCTGGGCGTGGCCTTGTCCGGGTGGATCGTCGCGCGCAGGCCCTGGGCGTAGTCGCGGCTGGTCAGCACCTTCTGCGGGATCTGCACGAAATCCGGATCGCCGAGGAAGAAGGTACGGTCCCGGTAGGCGCGGCGCATCGCTTCCACCACCAGGTGGGTGCGGTGCGCGTCGTCCAGCATGGCCAGGTCCCAGCCTTCCAGGATCTGCAGCATCGACGCCAGCGCGATGCCGCCGGAGGACGGCGGCGGCGCGGTGGTGATCTTCCAGCCGCGGTAGTCGAACACGATCGGCTCGCGCGCCTTGACCGTGTAGCCGGCCAGTTCCTCGGCGGTCCACTGGCCGCCGGCCTTCTTCACCCCGGCCAGCAGCTTCTTGGCGGTCTCGCCGCGGTAGAAGCCGTCGAAACCCTTGTCGGCCAGCAGCCGCAGCGTATGCGCCAGTTCCGGCTGCCTGAAGATGTCGCCCTCGGCGATGGGCCGGCCGTTGCGCAGATAGACCTCGCGCGTACCGGGGTAACGCTCCATCACCTCGCGCCGCGCCGCGTAGCCGCGCGCCATGCGCGCGTAGACCGGGAAACCCTCGCTGGCGATGCGGATGGCCGGGGCCAGCGATTCGGACAGCGGCAGGCGGCCGTGCTCGCGCGCGACCTGCACCAGCATCGCCGGCAGGCCGGGGATGCCGGCCGACCACGGCCCGTTGACCGAGCGGTCGCGGTCCAGTTCGCCGTTCTTGTCGAGGAAGCGTTCCGGGGTGGCCGACGCCGGCGAGGTCTCGCGCGCGTCGAGCATCACGTCCTTGCCGGTGCGCGCGTCGTGCAGCATGAACAGGCCGCCACCGCCCAGGCCGGAGCTGATCGGCTCGACCACTGCCAGCGTCGAGGACACCGCCACGGCGGCGTCGAACGCATTGCCGCCCCTGGCCAGGATTTCCATGCCGGCCTTGGTCGCCAGTTCGTGGCCGCTGGCGATCGCCGCGCCGTCGGGGTGCGCGGCCAGCGCCTGCGGCGCGTCGGCCGCCCACGCCGCCGGTGCCAGCACCAGCGCAAACAACAGGAAGGAACGCGCGAAACGTTTCATGCCGAGGGGGTCTCCGGTTCGTACAGTTCGGGATGGTCGCGCTGCAGCGCGTGCAGCTTGGCCAGCAGCTGGTCGTGGGTCTCGGGAATGTCCGGGTCCGGGTCGATGCATTCGACCGGGCACACCACCACGCATTGCGGCTCGTCGAAATGGCCTATGCATTCGGTGCAGCGGGCCGGATCGATCACGTAGATCGTCTCGCCCATCGAGATTGCCTTGTTCGGGCAGGCGGGCTCGCAGACGTCGCAGTTGACGCAGAGCTCATTGATTTTCAGCGACATGGAACGGCTCCATGCCCGCGCTTGCCGACGGCAGGCCGGGGGCGCGTGGCGCCACCGGCTCCATGCGGCCCGTCACCGGGCCGGCAGCGGCCGGGCATGCGCGCGCACGCCCGGCCAGACACGGGTCACTTGGCTTCAACGAAGATGTAGTCGGCGCCGGTCGGCTGCACGATGGTCTGCACGCGGGCGTTGTCGGCGGCATCGCCGATGAACACCACGCGCACGCCCTTCATCGAGTCGGCCTGCACGCCCTTGAACGCGGTTTCGATCAGGTCGGCCATCTTCGACGAGGCCGAGGAACCGAAGGCCAGCATGTTGCCCGGCGACACGCCGCGGCCGATGGCGGCGGTGGCGCTTTCGACCTGGCGCTCGTACTTGGCGGCGAACTCCGGATCGGACTCCGGCACCAGGTAGTACAGGAACGGGTTGTTGGTGATGTTGCCCATGTTCTGCACGGCCACGGCCTGCAGGTACTTGCGCCAGCCGGCGTCGTCGTCCTTGGCCGGCGCGACCAGCGCCTGCTGCGCCTCGGCGACCGGCGCGGCTTCTTCCTTCTTGCAGGCGGTGAAGCCCAGCACCAGCGAAGCGGCAAGCATCACGCGCATCGTGTTCTTCATGGATCGTCTCCCTCTCTTGGATTCGTTACGGCTGTATGGGATGGGTCAGGCGCCCGCGCGGGATTGCCGGGCCTTGCGCAGCGCTTCCAGCACCGTGGCCGGCACGAAGCCGGACACGTCGCCGCCCAGCCGGGCGATTTCGCGCACCAGCGATGAGGAAATGAAGCTGTGCTGTTCGGACGGGGTCAGGAACAGGGTCTCGACCTCCGGGATCAGGTGGCGGTTCATGCTCGCCATCTGGAACTCGTACTCGAAATCGGACACCGCGCGCAGGCCGCGCAGCAGCACGCCGGCATGCACCGACCGCACGAAATGCGCCAGCAGGGTGTCGAAACCGACCACCTCGACGTTGCCGTGGCGCGCCAGCGCCTCGCGCGCCAGGTCCACGCGCAGTTCCAGCGGCAGCGTCGGCCCCTTGGACGGGCTCTGCGCCACGCCCACCACGATCTTCTCGAACAGCGGCGCGGCCCGGTGCACCAGGTCGATGTGACCGTTGGTGATCGGGTCGAACGTGCCCGGATAGACGGCGATGCGGGGGTTGGACGAGGTCATGCGGCGGGAGTCGCGTTCAGGTCGCCGTGGAGTGTAGCAGCGGCGCGCCGGTACAGGGCATAGCCGACGTCGCGGGTGCCGCCTTCGCGGTGCAGGCTCCAGCCGTCCGGCGGCGACGGCGTCGCGCCCGCGGGCGCTTCCACGTACAACCACGCATCGGCGGCCACGTGCCGCGGCAACCGTCCGAGCGCCTGCGCCCACAGGTCCGCGGCGAACGGCGGATCCATGAACACGATGTCGGCCTGCGTCGGCGTGGCGGTTTCCAGCCAGTGCAGCGCGTCGCCGGCGACGACCTGCACCTGCGCGCCCGCGTCCAGCCGCCCGACCACGCCGCGCAGCGCCGCCGCCAGCGCCGGATCGCGTTCGACCAGCAGCGCCGAGGCCGCGCCGCGCGACACCGCCTCCAGCCCCAGCGCGCCGCTGCCGGCGAACAGGTCGAGCACGCGCGCGCCGGGCAGTTTCGGCATCAGCCAGTTGAACAGGGTCTCGCGCACCCGGTCGCTGGTCGGGCGCAGGCCGTCCAGCGACGGCACCTGCAGGCGCGTATTGCGCCAGCGCCCGCCGATGATGCGCACCTGCCCCGTCCCGCTTTGCGCGGGCGGCCGTGAGGCGGAACCTGAAGACCGGGGAGGACGGGACATGCGCAGGCAGGACAGGACGGGCCGGCATGATAAGCCCAACCCACGCTCCGGTAGGAGCGCACCTTGGTGCGCGAGTGGCTTTCATGGTGAAGCCCCATCGCGCACCAAGGTGCGCTCCTACGCGCGGAATCTTGAAATCCGCGCCCCCGCCCATACCCCGGTAGCCATCGGCCGCCCTGCGGCCCCGGCAACCCTACGGAGCGAACCCGACGATGACCGCCCAAGCCCACAAGGAAACCCGCGGTTTCCAGACCGAGGTGAAGCAGCTGCTGCACCTGATGATCCACTCGCTGTACTCGAACAAGGAAATCTTCCTGCGCGAGCTGGTCTCCAATGCCGCCGATGCCGCCGACAAGCTGCGCTTCGAGGCACTGACCCGGCCGGAACTGCTCGAAGGCGACGGCACGTTGCGCATCCGCATCGAGGCCGACCCGGCCGCGCGCACCCTGACCATCGACGACAACGGCATCGGCCTGAGCCGCGAGGAGGCTGTCGCGCACCTGGGCACCATCGCCAAGTCGGGCACCGCCGACTTCCTGAAGAACCTGTCCGGCGACCAGAAAAAGGACGCCAACCTGATCGGCCAGTTCGGCGTGGGCTTCTATTCGGCCTTCATCGTCGCCGACCAGGTGGACGTCTACAGCCGCCGCGCCGGCCTGCCGGCCAGCGAGGGCGTGCACTGGTCCTCGCGCGGCGAAGGCGAGTTCGAGGTCGAAACCATCGACAAGCCCGGGCGCGGCACCCGCATCGTGCTGCACCTGAAGGAAGGCGAGGACAGTTTCGCCGACGGCTGGAAGCTGCGCAGTCTGGTGAAGAAGTACTCCGACCACATCGGCCTGCCGATCGAACTGCGCAAGGAAGCCGAGGGCGAAGAGCAGCCGGCCGCGCCGGAGTGGGAAGCCGTCAACAAGGCCAACGCGCTGTGGACGCGCCCCCGGTCCGAAGTCACCGACGCCGAATACAACGAGTTCTACAAGCACATCGCCCACGACTTCACCGACCCGCTGGCCTGGAGCCACAACAAGGTCGAGGGCAAGCTGGAATACACCTCGCTGCTGTACACGCCCGGCCGCGCGCCGTTCGACCTGTACCACCGCGACGCCGCCAAGGGCCTGAAGCTGTACGTGCAACGCGTCTTCATCATGGACCAGGCCGAGCAGTTCCTGCCGCTGTACCTGCGTTTCATCAAGGGCGTGGTCGATTCGTCCGACCTGCCGCTGAACGTCTCGCGCGAGATCCTGCAGTCCGGCCCGGTGATCGACTCGATGAAGTCGGCGCTGACCAAACGCGCGCTGGACATGCTGGAAAAGCTGGCCAAGGACAAGCCCGAAGACTACCAGCGGTTCTGGAAGGAATTCGGCCAGGTGCTCAAGGAAGGCCCGGCCGAGGACTTCAACAACCGCGAAAAGATCGCCGGCCTGCTGCGTTTCGCCTCCACCCATGGCGGCGACGGCGAGCAGAACGTGGCGCTGGCCGACTACATCGGCCGCATGGTCGAGGGACAGGACAAAATCTATTACCTCACCGGCGAGAGCCATCTGCAGGTCAAGGACAGCCCGCACCTGGAAGTGTTCCGCAAGAAGGGCATCGAAGTGCTGCTGATGACCGACCGCATCGACGAGTGGCTGATGAACTACCTGCACGAGTTCGATGGCAAGTCGTTCGTGGACGTGGCCCGCGGCGACCTGGACCTGGGCACGCTGGATTCGGAGGAAGAGAAGAAGGCGCAGGAAGAGACCGCCAAGGCCAAGGAAGGGCTGGCCGCGCGCATCAAGACCGCGCTGGGCGAGGACGTGGCCGAAGTGCGCGTGTCCCACCGCCTGACCGATTCGCCGGCGATCCTGGCCATCGGCGAACAGGACCTGGGCCTGCAGATGCGGCAGATCCTGGAAGCCAGCGGGCAGAAGGTGCCCGAGAGCCGGCCGGTGTTCGAGTTCAACCCGGCGCATCCGCTGATCGAGAAACTCGACGCCGAGCCGGACATGGACCGCTTCGACGACCTGGCGCGCGTGCTGTTCGACCAGGCCGCGCTGGCCGCCGGCGACGGCCTGAAGGACCCGGCCGCCTACGTGCGCCGGCTCAACAAGCTGCTGCTGGAACTGTCGGCCTGAGAGCACGCCTCCTTCCACGGGAGGAGGCTTCTCGTAGGAGCGGCTTCAGCCGCGATGGGGGTTCATGCGAATGCCCCTCGCGGCTGAAGCCGCTCCTACGTGATTGCACGTCTGCTACGGGCGGCCGAAGGCTTGCCCGGGCTGGGTTCCGCCGCGCCGGTGGCGACCGGTCACGCGAACGCGTCGAACAGCGTCCCCAGCATCTCGTTGTTGCGCCGGATCACCACGGCATTGGCGGCGAAGGCCACTTCATAGGTCCTGGCCGACAGCAGGTCGGCGACCATGTCCGGAGCCCCCTCGCCGGCCGTCACCTGCGCGCCGGCGCCGCCACCGGAAATGGTGTGCACCGCCAGCACCTGCCGTGGCACCACCGGCTGTACCGGCTGCACGGCGATGTTCTGCGCGGCCACGCGCACGCCCATCACGGCCACGCGCATGCCGGAGGCGGCAATGGAGGGAATCGCGTTCATGCCATGGCATCGGCCCGGAATGCGCCGACTTTAGCTGTTTCACGGCCCCTGCGGACCGGCCGGCGCCAGCGCCGGTGGTAGCATGGGCCCCTGCCCCGGTTTTTCTCATCCATGCTCAGTTTTTTCCGTCGCAAGAAGCCCCAGGACACCCCAGCGGTCGGCAAGCCCCCGCAGTTCAGCGCCGAGGAGCTGACCTCCGCCGTTCCCCTGCCCCCTGAGCCGGAGGCGCCGACGCACCCGGTCGTGGAAACCGCCCCTGCCGACGAAGCCGCGATCCCCGCGCAGGCCCAGGTGGCCGCCGGGCTTCCCATCGCCGCTGCGGAGCAGGTGGAAACGCCGGCCGTGGCGGAAAACGATACCGGCCTGATCCCCGCCAATGCCGCGCCGGCGGCGCCGGCCGGCAAGTCCGGCTGGCGCGACCGCCTGCGCAACAGCACCTTCGCCCGCAGCTTCGGCGGCCTGTTCTCGCGCAACCCGCGGCTGGACGACGACCTGCTCGACGAGATCGAGACCGCGCTGCTGACCGCCGATGTCGGCGTGCCGGCCACCACCGCGCTGGTCGAGGACCTGCGCAAGCGCATGAAGTCGCGTGAATTCGCCGACGCCAACGCCCTGCTCGCCGCGTTGCGCGCCGACCTGGTCGCCCTGCTGCAGCCGGTGGCCAAGCCGCTGGTCATCGATGGCAATGCCAGGCCGTTCGTGATCCTCACCGTCGGCGTCAACGGCGTCGGCAAGACCACCACCATCGGCAAGCTGGCCAAGCGCTTCAAGGACCAGGGCCACAGCCTGATGCTGGCCGCCGGCGACACCTTCCGCGCCGCCGCCGTGGCGCAGCTGCAGGTCTGGGGCGAGCGCAATGGCGTGGCGGTGATCGCCCAGGGCCAGAACGCCGATGCCGCCTCGGTGGCGTTCGACGCGCTGCAGGCCGGCAAGGCGCGCGGCACCGGTGTGCTGATCGCCGACACCGCCGGCCGCCTGCACACCCAGGCCGGGCTGATGAACGAGCTGAGCAAGATCCGCCGCGTGCTCGGCAAGATCGACGACACCGCGCCGCACGAGGTGCTGATGGTGATCGACGGCACCACCGGCCAGAACGCGCTGAACCAGCTGCGCCAGTTCCATGCCGCCGCCGGCGTCACCGGCCTGGTGGTGACCAAGCTCGACGGCACCGCCAAGGGTGGCGTGGTGTTCGCGCTGGCGCGCGAGTTCGGCATCCCGATCCGCTTCGCCGGCATCGGCGAGCGCCCGGAGGACCTGCGCGTGTTCGACCCGGAAGCCTTCGTCGACGCGCTGCTGCCCGAAGCGCTGGGCGCCTGAACACAGCTCGCTCCGGTAGGAGCGGCTTCAGCCGCGATGGAGCTTTCCCGGCAAAGCCCCATCGCGGCTGAAGCCGCTCCTACGTCGCTACCGCCCGATGCCCGCCATGCGCCAGCCTCCCGACACCTTCGCCACCGGCCTGCTCGACTGGTTCGCCCACCACGGCCGCCACGACCTGCCGTGGCAGCATCCGCGCACGCCGTACCGGGTGTGGCTGTCGGAGATCATGCTGCAGCAGACCCAGGTCGCCACGGTCATCCCGTACTTCCAGCGCTTCGTACAGTCGTTCCCGACCCTGCCCGCCCTGGCGGCGGCCGACAACGACACGCTGATGGCGCACTGGGCCGGACTGGGCTACTACGCCCGCGCGCGCAACCTGCATGCCGCGGCCGTGCGCTGCGTCGAACTGCATGGCGGCGACCTGCCGCGCGATCCCGACGCGCTGCTGGCGCTGCCGGGCATCGGCCGCAGCACCGCGGGCGCCATCCTCAGCCAGGCCTGGAACGATCCGTTCCCGATCCTCGACGGCAACGTCAAGCGCGTGCTGACCCGCTACCACGGCATCGCCGGCTATCCGGGTCTGCCCGCTGTCGAGAAGCAGCTGTGGGCGCTGGCCGCGCGGCATGTGGCCGATGTGCCGCAGGGGCGCATGGCCGACTGGACGCAGGCGCAGATGGATTTCGGCGCCACCCTGTGCACCCGCGCCAACCCGGCCTGCATCCTGTGCCCGCTGCAGGACACCTGCGCGGCGCAGGCGCAGGGACTGGTCGATTCACTGCCCACGCCCAAGCCGAGCAAGGTACTGCCCGAGCGCGAAGCCAGCGCCCTGCTGCTCGAGGACGGCCAGGGGCGCATCCTGCTGCGCAAGCGGCCGCCCACCGGCATCTGGGCCTCGCTGTGGACGCTTCCGCAGGCCGATACCGATGCCGAACTGCGCCAGTGGTTCGACGGCAACATCGAAGGCGACTACGACGCCGCCGCGGAGCTGCCGCTGGTGGTGCACACCTTCAGCCACTACCGCCTGCACCTGCAGCCGCTGCACCTGCGCAAGGTCGCCCTGCGCCCGCGGGTGGGCGACAATGACGACCTGCGCTGGGTCGCCCGCGCCGAGCTGGCCTCGCTGGGCCTGCCGGCGCCGATCCGCAAGCTGCTCGACCGCCACTGAGGCGGCCCGCTCCATCGACAGGAACACCGCATGTCCCGCTCCGTCTTCTGCCAGTACGAACAACGCCAAACCGAAGGCCTGGACTTCGTGCCCTATCCCGGCGAACTGGGCCAGCGCATCTTCGCCAACGTCGGCAAGCAGGCCTGGGCGGCATGGCTGGCGCACCAGACCATGCTGATCAACGAGAACAGGCTCTCGCCGCGCGATCCGAAGCATCGCGCGTTCCTGGAGGAAGAACTGGTCAAGTTCCTGTTCGGCGGCGGCGCGGAAAAGCCGACCGGCTACGTCGCGCCCGAAACTCACTGAAAAACGAAGGAGGGAGCCTGATCCAGCTCCCTCCCCTTGGCCGTGACGCGGTCAGTTGCCGCCCTGGTCCTCGGCGCGCGCCTCGATCTTGGCCTCGCGCAGTTCCTTTTCCGACGCGCGCAGCGCCTTCACGTCCAGCGGCTGGATGGTATCGATCCGGCACGGGATCGGCGCCATGCCCGGGCTGCCGCCGCGCACGATCACCCGGTCGAACTTGGCCGATACCCGGCCCATCATGTTGGTCACGCCGATTGCCGGCGCATAGGAAAGATCCATGCACGGGCCGCTCAGGCTCAGCAGCCAGGCTTCGCTGGGCCGGGTCCAGACCGCCAGCGCGCTGTCGCCGAGTTCGGTCCAGCCGTTGAGGGAACCGAAGTACTGGAAGTCCTTGACCGGCGCGCCGGCATGGGCGCGGTACAGCTCCAGCCGCTCGCTGCTGGAAAGTTTGCCGGTGGTGGCGCAGCCGGCCAGGGCTGCCGCGGCCAACAGAGCGATTGCCAGACGTTTCACGACGCACCTCCTGTTCGGGAATACGGCGTCATCTTGCACCGCGGCCGGGGCGGCGCAAGCGCTGCCCCCATCCCCGTTCAGCCGGCGTGCCGGATCGGATGCGCCCGCGCGCCGGACCGGGCGCGGGCGCGCGCTCAGACCTCGGCGCGGGCCAGGGGATGCAGCCGCGCCTGGCGCAGTTCCAGCACCCGGTCCAGCCTGCGGGCCAGGCTGCGGTCGTGGGTGACCAGTACCAGGCTGGTGCGATGTGCGCGGTTCAATTCCAGCATCAGCTCGAACACCGTCGCGGCGGTCTTGTCGTCCAGGTTGCCGGTGGGCTCGTCGCCGAGCACGCAGCCCGGCTGGTTGACCAGGGCCCGCGCCACCGCCGCGCGCTGGCGCTCGCCGCCGGACAGTTCGCCCGGCTTGTGCTCCAGGCGGTGGCCCAGCCCCACCGACTCCAGCAGCGCCCGCGCGCGCTGCTCGGCGCCGGCCACGCTGGCGCCGCCGAGCATCACCGGCATCATCACGTTCTCCAGCGCGGTGAACTCCGGCAGCAGGTGGTGGAACTGGTAGACGAAACCCAGCGAGGTGTTGCGCAGGCGCCCGCGCTGCGCATCGGACAGCGCCGACATGCGCTGGCCGGCCACGTAGACCTCGCCGGCGGTGGGGACGTCCAACCCGCCGAGCAGGTGCAGCAGCGTGCTCTTGCCGGCGCCGGAAGCGCCGACGATGGCGACCGTCTCGCCCGGCGCCACGTCCAGCTCCAGCCCGTCGAACACCGGCGTGCGCATGCGCCCTTCGGCGTAGGTCTTGGCCAGTCCTTCGGCGCGGATCACCGATTCCATGTTCGTGTTCTCATTCATAGCGCAGCGCCTCCGCCGGCTGGGTGCGCGCCGCGCGCCAGGCCGGGTACAGCGTTGCCAGGAAACTCATCAGCAGCGCCACCGCGGTGATCGTCACGATGTCGCCGGTCTGCATGTCGGTCGGCAGGCCGGTGATGTAGTACACGTCCTCCGGCAGCAGCTTGATGTCGAAGGCCGATTCGATCAGGCCGAGGATGCGCTCGAGGTTGAGCGTCAGGCTGATGCCGCCGATCACGCCGGCCACCGTGCCCATCAGCCCGATCAGGCTGCCCTGCACCATGAACACCTGCATCACCCCGCCCGGGGTCAGCCCCAGCGTGCGCAGGATGGCGATGTCGGCCTGCTTGTCGGTCACCAGCATCACCTGCGAGGACACCAGGTTGAATGCGCCCATGGCCACGATCAGCGACAGCAGGATGCCCATCACCGTCTTTTCCATGCGCAGGGAGTGGTAGAGGTTGGCGTTCTGCTGGGTCCAGTCGCTGACCCGGTAGTAGCCTTCCAGGTTCAGGGCCAGGTCGCGCGCCACGGTATAGGCCTGGTCCATGTCGTGCAGCCTCAGGCGCACGCCGGTCACCCCGTCCACGCGCAGCACGCGTTCCAGGTCGTCCATGTTGACGAAGGCCACGCCGCGGTCGATCTCGTTGGAACCGGCCTCGAAGATGCCGCTGACCTTGAAGCGCTTGGTGCGCGCCATCGCGCCGACCGGGGTGCCCTGGATCTCGGCCAGCGTCGCCACCACGCTGTCGCCGACGTCCACGCCCAGCCACAGCGCCAGTTCCTTGCCGAGCAGGATGTTGAACCCGCCCGGCTGCAGGCTGTCCAGCGAGCCCTTCTGCATCTTCTCGCCCAGCACCGACACCTTCGGCTCCAGCGTCGGATCGACGCCCTGCACGATCGCGCCCTGCACGCGCGGGCCGGCGAGCATGCCCTGGATCTCGATGTAGGGCGCAGCGCCGGCCACGCGTGGGTCGCGCATCGCCACGTCCACCGCGTGCTGCCAGTTCGTCATCGGTGCCCCATCGGCGCTGACGGTCGCGTGGGCCGACATCTGCAGCAGGCGGTCGCGGATTTCCTTCTGGAAACCGCTCATCACCGCAAGCGTGGTGATCAGCACCGTCACCCCGAGCGCGATGCCGAGGATGGAGGCCATGGAGATGAAGGAGATGAAGCCGTTGCGGCGCTTGGCCCGCAGGTAACGCAATCCGATTGCGACGGGTAAGGGTCTGAACATGCGCGTATGCCGGTGGAGTGGCGCCATGTTGCCATCCCCGCCCGCTAACGGGAAACGGCGCCGGCGCGCACGGCCAGACGCAGTTCACGTCGCTGCGCGCGCGGCAGCGTGTCCGGCCAGAACAGCAGCTGCCCGCGCCGTCGCCCCTCGCGCCAGCGCAGCACCAGCAGCGGGCCGCGTTCCAGCAGTTCCAGCGCATCGACCGCGATGCCGTCCACGGCGGGGGGAGCCGGCGCGGGCGGGATCAGCAGTTGCCGCCGCGGCCGGTGCAGTTCCCGCCATGCCGCCGCGATTCCCCAGCAGGGCGCCAGCAGCGCGGCCGGCCGGGCGAGGCGCGCTTCCAGTTCGCAGTTCAGCAGCGCAGCAGCGGCCAGCAGCCCGAGCAGCAGCAAGGCGCCGGCCTGCCAGCGCGAGGGCCGCCACTCACAGCGGAAGGGCGCGGATGTACTCCAGCAGGGTTGCCTGCTGCGCATCGGGACAGGCCTCGTAGCCCATGGACCAGCGCCACAGTTTGTCGTCCTCGGTTTCCAGCAGCTGCAGGAAAACCGCGCGTTCGGCCGTCGGCGCCTGCCCCCAGCGCTGGTCGAGATAGCGCCCGAACAGCTGGTCCAGTTCGCGCATGCCGCGCCGGCAGCGCCAGCGCAGCTTCTTCAGTTCGATGTCGTCTTCGGTGTGCATGGCGGTGGCCTGCTAAGGCCCCTCTCCCGATGGGGCGAGAAGGCATTGCTTGCGCGCCACTGGCGCACGCGTGTCTTGGAGCGCCCGCACCTCCGGCATGAGCCGGGGCGCGAAGCGGGGGTTGGGGAGAGAGGGTCGGGGGAGATGCCTTCGCGGTGTCTGGCTTCAGGAGGCTCTGCCCTGCCCTCACCGGCCCCCTTCGGGGCACCTTCATCCGGTACATTCCTGTACCCCACCCTTCGGGCGGCTTGGCCGTGCAAAACGGCATTCCTGCCGTTTTGCCTCCCGGAGGGAGAAGGGCGATCAGGCGCGGCGCGCCATCATCAGCTTCTTGATCTCGGCGATCGCCAGCGCCGGGTTCAGCCCCTTCGGGCAGGTCCGGGCGCAGTTCATGATGGTGTGGCAGCGGTACAGCTTGAACGGATCTTCCAGATCGTCCAGGCGCGCACCGGTGTCCTCGTCGCGCGAGTCGATGATCCAGCGGTAGGCCTGCAGCAGGATCGCCGGCCCCAGGTAACGCTCGCCGTTCCACCAGTAGCTCGGGCAGCTGGTCGAGCAGCAAGCGCACAGGATGCACTCGTACAGGCCGTCGAGCTTCTTGCGGTCATCCGGCGACTGCAGGCGCTCGCGGTCCGGCGGCGCCGGGGTCTGGGTGCGGATCCACGGCTTGATCGAGGCGTACTGCGCGTAGAAGTGGGTCAGGTCCGGCACCAGGTCCTTGACCACGTCCATGTGCGGCAGCGGGTAGATCGGCACCTCGGCCTTGCCGCAGTCGGCGATGGCGCGGGTGCAGGCCAGCGTGTTGGTGCCGTCGATGTTCATCGCGCACGAACCGCAGATGCCCTCGCGGCACGACCGGCGGAAGGTCAGCGTCGGGTCGATCTCGTTCTTGATCTTGATCAGCGCGTCCAGGACCATCGGGCCGCACGCATCGAGGTCGACCTCGTAGGTGTCGGTGCGCGGGTTCTGGTCGTCGTCCGGGCTCCAGCGGTAGATCTTGAAGGTACGCACGTTCTTGCCGCCGGTCTTGGCGGGGAAGTGCTTGCCCTGGGTGATCCGGGAGTTCTTCGGAAGTGCAAATTCAGCCATGTTCGTAGGTTCCCCGGATCAGTAGACGCGCGGCTTCGGCGGCACGACGGCGACGTCGTCGGTGAGCGTGTACATGTGCACCGGACGGTAGTCGAAGCTGCACTTGCCCTTCTCGTCGACGGTGACCAGCGTGTGCTTCTGCCAGTTGACGTCGTCGCGCTCGGGGTAGTCCTCGTGGGCGTGGGCGCCGCGGCTCTCGTGGCGCTGCTCGGCCGAGTTGATCGTCGCCACCGCGTTGAGCAGCAGGTTGTTCAGCTCGTAGGTCTCGATCAGGTCCGAGTTCCAGACCAGCGAACGGTCGGTGACCTTGACGTCCTGGAACGAGTCGAACACCTCGGCCATCTTCTGGCAGCCCTCGGCCAGCGTCTTGCTGGTGCGGAACACGGCGGCGTCGGCCTGCATCGTGCGCTGCATGCGGTCGCGGATGACCGCCGTCGGGGTGTCGCCGTTGGCGTGGCGCAGCCTGTCCAGCAGGCCCAGCGCCTTGTCGCAGGCATCCGAGGGCAGGGTCTTGTGCGACGCGCCGGGCTTGATGGTCTCGGCGCAGCGGTTGGCCACCGCGCGGCCGAACACCACCAGGTCGAGCAGCGAGTTGGAGCCCAGGCGGTTGCCGCCGTGCACCGACACGCAGGCCGCTTCGCCGATGGCGTACAGGCCCGGCACCACCGCATCGGGGTTGTCGCCGACCTTGCGCACCACTTCGCCGTGGTAGTTGGTCGGGATGCCACCCATGTTGTAGTGCACGGTCGGGATCACCGGGATCGGCTGCTTGGTCACGTCGACGCCGGCGAAGATCCGGGCACTTTCGGCGATGCCCGGCAGCTTGTCCTCGATCACGCCCGGGCCCAGGTGGGTCAGGTCGAGCAGGATGTGGTCCTTGTGCTCGCCGACGCCGCGGCCCTCGCGGATCTCGATGGTCATCGAACGACTGACCACGTCGCGCGAGGCCAGGTCCTTGTAGTGCGGCGCGTAGCGCTCCATGAAGCGCTCGCCGCTGGCATTGCGCAGGATGCCGCCTTCGCCGCGCACGCCCTCGGTGATCAGGCAGCCGGCGCCGTAGATGCCGGTCGGGTGGAACTGCACGAACTCCATGTCCTGCAGCGGCAGGCCGGCACGGGCCACCAGGCCGCCGCCGTCGCCGGTACAGGTGTGCGCCGAGGTGGCGCTGAAGTAGGCGCGACCGTAACCGCCGGTGGCAAGCACCACGCCGTGGGCGCGGAACAGGTGCAGGGTGCCCTCGGCCATGTCCAGCGCGAGCACGCCGCGGCAGACGCCTTCCTCGTCGAAGATCAGGTCGAGCGCGAAATACTCGATCATGAACTGCGCGTTGTGCGCCAGCGACTGCTGGTACAGCGTGTGCAGCATGGCGTGGCCGGTGCGGTCGGCGGCGGCGCAGGTGCGCTGCGCGGACGGGCCTTCGCCGTACTTGGTGGTCATGCCGCCGAACGGGCGCTGATAGATCTTGCCGTCCTCGGTGCGCGAGAACGGGACGCCGTAATGCTCCAGTTCGATCACCGACGGGATGGCCTCGCGGCACATGTACTCGATGGCGTCCTGGTCGCCCAGCCAGTCGCCGCCCTTGACGGTGTCGTAGAAGTGGTAGCGCCAGTCGTCCTCGCCCATGTTGGCCAGCGCGGCGGCGATGCCGCCCTGCGCTGCGACGGTGTGCGAGCGGGTCGGGAAAACCTTGGTGATGCAGACGGTCTGCAGGCCCTTCTGGGCCAGGCCGAAGGTCGCGCGCAGCCCAGCGCCGCCGGCGCCGACGACCACCATGTCGACCTTGTGTTCAGTGATGTTGTAAGCGGACATGTATCAGTTCCCAAGCGCGACGCGGGCGACCGCGAAGATGCTGACGATCGCACCGAGCACGGCGACGAACTTGACCGTGGTCTGCAGGGCCAACGCCATCAGCGAGTTGTGGATGTAGTCCTCGAGCACGACCTGCAGGCCGAGCTGCGCGTGCCAGAACATGGCGACCAGGAAGCCGACCAGCGCGATCGCATTCCACGGCTTGGCCACGGCGGTGACGGCGGTGACGTAGTCGGCGCCGATCAGGCTCAACACGAAGCACAGGAACCACAGCGTCAGCGCGACCAGCGCGGTGGCGGTCAGGCGCTGGTGGATGAAGTGCACGGTGCCGGACTTGGCGCTGCCCAGGCCGCGCGCGTTCTTCAACGGGGTGCGGAAGTTGCTCATGCGGCGCCTCCGAAGCAGCAGACATAGGCCCAGACCAGCGCGGTGATGACCAGCGAGCCGATTACCGACAGCCAGCTGCTGCGGATGAAGGCCGGCTTGCTGTAGCCGATGGCGAAGTCCTGGATGATGTGGCGGATGCCGTTGCACAGGTGGTAGGCGAAGCACCAGGTCCAGCCGAACAGGATCACCTTGCCGTACCACGCGCCGGCGTGGGTGGTGAAGCAGTTCCAGGACTCGGGGCCCATCATCAGGGCGAGCAGGCCGCCGGCAATGATCAGGGCTCCGACGGACAGAACGATGCCGGTGGCTCGATGCAGGATCGAGGTGGCCATCTGGATCTGCCAGCGATACACCTGCAGGTGCGGAGAAAGGGGGCGGGGTCTGTTCGCCATTCGCTGACTCGTTATCTCGGCTGGGCGGCGGTTGCCGCGTTGGCTGACGCTGCTCAGAAATCGATGCAGCGACCGTTTTTCTCCCAATCGCCGTAACGCACCGGATCGAGTCCGCCGCGTCCGCCGATTTCCTGCGGTACCGATCCGGCCTCGGGAAGCGGCTGCTTCTCCGGTTCCGGCAGGGCTTCGGTTCCGTCCTCGGGAGTGGGGGTTGTTTGGCCTATCATGTTCGGTCTCGCAACGCACAAATTTTAGTCCCCGTTCACGTGTCTGACAACCTCGCCCCTCTTTTCAGCGGTTTGCGCACACTGCGCCGGCCGCAGGTGCTGGGTCTTTCCGGCCCGGACGCGGTCGCCTTCGCCCAGGCCCAGTTCGCCAACGACGTGGCGTCGCTGGCCGACGGCCACTGGCAGTGGAACGCCTGGCTGAGCGCCAAGGGACGCGTGCTGGCGGTCTTCCAGCTGCTGCGCCTGGACGCGGAGCACCTGCTGCTGGTGTGCCATGACGGCGGCGTCGAGGCGATGGCCGAACAGCTGCGGCGCTTCGTGTTCCGCCGCAAGGTCGCCATCGCGCCGGCCGGGACCGGCAGCGTCGAGGCCGGTTTCCATGCCCCCGCCCTCGCCCGCGGCGCGGCGCTGGCCCGCCTGGAGGACGGGGCGATCGAACTGGACGTCGGCAGCGCCGCGCATCCGCGCACGCTGCGCCTGGTCGAGGCCGGCAACGCGCCTCACCAGGAAGCGGCGGAACTGGCCTGGCGCCAGTCCGACCTGCGCTTCGGCCTGCCGCGGCTGGAGGCGTCGCAGCGCGAGCAATGGACGCCGCAGCAACTGGGGCTGGATCGCCTGTCGGCCTACAGCGTGAAGAAAGGCTGCTACCCGGGCCAGGAAATCGTGGCGCGCACCCATTTCCTGGGCAAGGCCAAGCGTTCGCTGGTGCTGCTGCACACCGACGCCGCCAGCACGGCCGGCGACGCGGTGACGCAGGCGGGTACCGGTATCGGCACCGTCGCCAGCAGCGCCGGCGCGCTGGCCCTGGCCGTGCTGCCGCTGGACCTGCCCGCTGGCGGACTGGAAGTGGGTGGCAGATCGGCCGGGCGCCTGGATCTGCTCGACGGCCTGGCGCGCTGAGGCCGAGGCTGTCCGCTGGCGGCGGTCGCCCGCCGGACGTTCCGGTGACGCCTGACGCTTCCGCTAGGCCTCTGGCTCCAGGCGCAGGCCGCTGGCCGCATCGAAGAAATGCAGCGCCTCGGATGTGACGGCCACCGCGATCCTCTCGCCCACCGCCGGCAGCGCCTGCGGCGGCACCCGCATCACCAGCGGCCGCGCGCCGTGGCGCAGGTTCACGAACATCTCGTTGCCCACCGGCTCGATGCCGTCGATGACCGCGTCGAACGCGGCGCCGCCGGCGGCCGGCTGCAGATGTTCCGGGCGCACGCCCACCACCACCTCGCGTCCCGTCCATTCCGGCGCGACGGGCGCCTGGCCCAGCGGCACCCGCCCTCCCCCGTCGATGGCCAGTTCGAAACCGCCGTCGGCCAGCGCCTGCAACCGCCCCTTGAGCGTGTTCATGGCCGGGCTGCCGAGGAAACCGGCGACGAACAGGTTGGCCGGCCGCTCGTACAGCGCCATCGGCGTGTCGATCTGCTGGATCACGCCGTCGTTGAGCACCACGATGCGCTGGCCCAGCGTCATCGCCTCCACCTGGTCGTGGGTGACGTAGATCATCGTGGTGCCGAGCTTGCGGTGCAGCTGCGCGATCTCGGTGCGCACCGAATGGCGCAGCTTGGCGTCGAGGTTGGACAGCGGTTCGTCCAGCAGGAACACCGCCGGCTCGCGCACCAGCGCCCGGCCCAGCGCCACGCGCTGGCGCTGGCCGCCGGACATCGCCCGCGGCAGCTTGTCGAGCATGCCGGCCAGTCCCAGCATGTCGGCCGCGGCCTGCACGCGGCGGCCGATCTCGGCCCTGTCGTGCCCGCGCAGCTTCAGCCCGAAGGCCAGGTTCTCGGCCACGGTCATGTGCGGGTACAGCGCGTAGTTCTGGAACACCATGGCGATGTCGCGGTCCTTCGGCGCGACGTCGTTGACCACACGCCCGCCGATGGACAGCGTGCCGGCGCTGATCTCCTCCAGCCCGGCCACCATGCGCAGCAGGGTGGACTTGCCGCAGCCCGATGGCCCCACCAGCACCATCAGTTCGCCATCGGCGATCCCGAAACTGGCCCCGTGCACGGCGACCTGGCCGTTGTCGTAGACCTTGCGCACCCCGTCGAACCGCACGTCCGCCATCGCCTGCCTCACTCAACGACCGCACGAATGGCGACCGGCGACGCGGAAGGCGGCAGCCATCGCGCCGGGACGGTCGCTCCCGAATACGAATACAGTGGAAACATTCTGCCACGCAAACGTTTTCCCATGGCACCATCAGCTGTTCGCGGTTTCCGCCACGGAAGCCCGCGCCAGTCCGCTTCCGCGGGTGCGGCACGGCCCCGCCGGCATCGGCCCCGCACCGCTTCTTCCCCGTCGCGCACAGGCGCCGGCGCAGGCCGCGGGACCCTCAATGGAACGACCACCAGAACATAGCGAAGGGCGATTGACAACGATGTCACCTGAACACGAAACTCGAGCCATGCACGACACCCTCCTCCTGTTCGGTGCCACAGGCGACCTGGCCCAGCGCTATCTGTTCCCTTCCCTGTTGCGCCTGCTGGGCGACGGCCTACTCCCGGAGGATTTCCGGGTACGCGCGATGGCGCTGTCGCCGCACGACACCGCGAAATTCCACGACATCCTGCGGCCGCGGCTCGAACAGGCGCTGCCGCAGGCCAGCCTTGACGACATCAACAACCTGCTGCGGCGCATCGACTACCGCTCGGTGGACCTGCGCGACCCCGGCTCGATCGCCGACGCGGTGCGCGAGTTCAACGACCGCCGCTGCGTGAGCTACCTGTCGATCCCGCCGGGCCTGTACATCTCCACCTGCCAGGGCCTGGCCCTGGGCGGCGCGCTGAGCGCCCCGCACCGGCTGATGCTGGAAAAGCCGATCGGCTCGGACAGCGCCAGCGCCGAGGAAATCCTGCGGTCGATCGGCGCGCTGATCGACGAGGACCGCGTGTTCCGCATCGACCACTACCTGGGCAAGGCGGCGGTGCAGAACCTGATGGCGCTGCGCTTCGGCAACACCCTGCTGGAGGCGGTGTGGAACCGCAACTACATCGAATCGGTGCACATCATGGTGGCCGAGAGCGATGGCGTGGACGGCCGCGATTCCTATTACTCGCGTTCCGGCGCGATGCGCGACATGGTGCAGAGCCATATCCTGCAGCTGTTGTGCCTGGTGGCGATGGAGCCGCCGGCCTCGCTGGAGGCCGACCGCATCCGCGACGAGAAGGTAAAGGTGCTGCGCGCGCTGCGTCCGCTCGACGCCCGCCACGCGGCCAAGGACAGCGTGCGCGGCCGCTATACCGCCGGCACCATCAACGGCCAGCCGGCGCAGGCCTACCAGCCGCCGGAAGGCAGCGAGGCGGAGACCTTCGTCGGCGTCACCGCGCACATCGACAACTGGCGCTGGGCCGGCGTGCCGTTCCACCTGGTCACCGGCAAGCGCCTGCCCGAGCGCACCACCCGCATCGAGGTCAACCTCAAGCCGGTCACGCACTGGCTGTTCGAGCGCCCCGACCGCCGCCATGCCCAGCCCAACCGGCTGACCTTCCAGCTGCAGCCGCAGGAGAACATCCAGCTGGGGCTGATGAGCTCGCTGGCCGGCCCGGAATGGGGCGCGCTGGAGCTGCAGCCGCTGGAACTGGAACTGTCGGTACCGACCGGCCTGCACCGCCGCATCGCCTACGAACGCCTGTTCCTGGACGCCTTCAACGGCAACCACGCGCTGTTCGTGCGCGACGACGAAGTGCGCGCGGCCTGGGCCTGGATCGACAGCGTCAGCGACGCGTGGAAGGCCGCCAACCTGCCGATGGAGCCCTACCCGGCCGGTAGCTGGGGCCCGGACCAGGCCCACCTGTTCCTGCCCGCGGCCATCGTCGCCGACACCCGCACGGACAACGCACTGTGAGTGGTCCCGCGGAACACGTGCTGGTCGCCGACATCGGCGGCACCAATGCGCGCTTCGCCCTGGCCGACATCACCGCCGCCGTTCCCCTGGACCAGGGCAGCATCGGCGAGTACCCGGTGGCGCGCTTTCCTTCGCTGGCCGATGCCGCCGCCTGCTACCTGCAGGAACACGGCGCCACGGTGCGCAGCGGCGTGTTCGCCGTGGCCGGGCGCGTGGACGGCGACGAGGCGCGCATCACCAACCATCCGTGGGTGATCTCGCGCTCGCGCACCGCCGCGCAGCTGGGCCTGTCGCGGCTGCACCTGATCAACGACTTCGTCGCCCAGGCCATGTCGGTGGCGCTGCTGCGCACGACCGACGTGGTGCAGATCGGCGGCGCCGCCTGGCAGCCGGCCGCGCCGTCGGTGCCGCGCAACTACTGCGTGATCGGTCCCGGCACCGGGCTGGGCGTGGGCGGCCTGCTGGTCCGCGACGGCCGCCACTATCCGCTGGCGACCGAGGGCGGCCACGCCAGTTTCGCGCCGACCACGCCCGAGCAGATCCGCATCCTGGAGATCCTCACCCAGCAGTTCGGCCGCGTTTCCAACGAACGGCTGATCTGCGGCCCCGGCCTGGTCAACCTGCACCGCACGCTGAGCGAGATCGCCGGCCAGGACCCGGGCCAGCTGCAGCCGGCGCAGGTCAGCGAACGCGCCGGCGCCGGCGACCCGGTGGCGATGCGCGCGATCGAGGTGTTCATGGACATCTTCGGCGCCGTCGCCGGCGACGCCGTGCTGGTGCAGGGCGCCTGGGACGGTGTGTTCCTGACCGGCGGGCTGGTGCCGCGGCTACTCGGGCCGCTGCAGCATTCCGGTTTCCGCAGCCACTTCGAGAACAAGGGCCGCTTCGCCGCGACGCTGTCGCAGGTGCCGTCGCTGGCCATCGTCCACCCCTGTCCCGGCCTGCTCGGCGCGGCCGCCTACGCGCTGGACCTGGAGCAGGCTCCCAACGGAGCATCCGCATGAGCGCCCTGCCCGAACGCATTGCCCTGATCCGCCATTCCGACGAGGAGGCGTGGACCGAGAGCGTGGCCCGCGAAATGGCCAAGGTCCTCGGCCACGAGATTGGCCAGCGCGGCCGCGCGCGCATGCTGCTGTCCGGCGGCACCACGCCGGCGCCGGTGTACGAGATGCTGGCCGAGCAGCCGCTGGAATGGGCGCGTGTGGAAGTGGGCCTGGCCGACGAACGCTGGCTGTCGCCGCAGGACCGCGACAGCAATGCCTGGCTGGTGCGCCACAGCTTCCTCAACCAGGCCGAGGGCGCGCATTTCGATCCGCTGGTGCGCGTGGGCAAGTCGCTGGCCGAATGCGTGCACGACGCCAACCTGCAGGCCGAGCATTCGCAACCGGCCTGCCTGGTGGTGCTGGGTATGGGCAATGACGGCCATACCGCCTCGCTGTTCCCAGGTTCGCGCGACCTGGAGCGCGTCCTGCAGGGCGGCAAGCCCTATGCGGCGCTGGACGCCAGCGGCTGCCCGGTGGCCAAGGACTGGCACCTGCGCATCACCCTGACCCCGCGCGGGCTGGCCTCCATCGGCACCCGCCTGCTGCTGCTGCGCGGCAAGCAGAAGCTCGAAGTGCTCGAAGCCGCGCTCGCCTCCGGCGACGTGCATCGTTATCCGGTACTGGCCGCCATCGACGCGCCCGGCGCGAAACTGCGCGTGCACTGGTGCGCGTGAAAGCCGGGAACGGGGAACCGGGAGGCGGGAATGGGAGATCGCCTGGCCTGCCCGATGCCGGGGCGGTGATCCAGACCAGGCCGCACCCTCCGCTTT
>NZ_WIDL01000019.1 GCF_009496535.1 Stenotrophomonas sp. MYb238 | reverse complement strand
CCGCCCCCTCCCTCGCCGCCCGCGGCGGCCACCATGGAACGCACGCCATGAGCAAGCGCATTCCGCTGGATGTCGTGGACGACCAGGGCAATTCGTTCTACGTCAGCGAGCGCAAGGTCTACCCGCGCGATGTCTCCGGGCGCTTCAACCGCCTGCGCGTGGCCGCGGTGGTGTGGCTGCTGGGCATGTACTACCTGTTCCCGTGGCTGTCGTGGGACGGCCGCCAGGCCGTGCTGTTCGACCTGCCCGCACGCAAGTTCTACATCTTCGGCCTGGTGTTCTGGCCGCAGGACTTCCTGTTCCTGGCGCTGCTGCTGATCATCGCGGCGATGACCCTGTTCTTCTCCACCGCCCTGTCCGGGCGCCTGTGGTGCGGCTACGCCTGCCCGCAGACGGTGTGGACCGAGACCTTCCTGTGGATGGAGCGCTGGACCGAGGGCGACCGCTCCCGGCGCATGAAGCTCGACGCCGGCCCGTGGAACGGCGAGAAGGTGCTGCGCAAGGGCAGCAAGCACCTGCTGTGGCTGCTGTTCGCGCTGTGGACCGGCTTCACCTTCGTCGGCTTCTTCACTCCCATCAAGGACCTTGGCGCGCGCCTGCTGCCGTTCGCGTGGGGCGGCTGGGAAACCTTCTGGGTGCTGTTCTACGCGCTGGCCACCTGGGGCAATGCCGGCGTCCTGCGCGAGCAGGTGTGCAAGTACATGTGCCCCTACGCGCGTTTCCAGAGCGCGATGTTCGACCGCAACACCCTGCTGATCGCCTACGACCCGATGCGCGGTGAACCCAGAGGCCCGCGCAAGCGCGGCCTGGGCAGCGTGCTGGAGCGTGCGCGCGGCCTGCTGATCCCCGCGGTCGCCTACGACTACGTGTTCCGCGCCGGCCGCCATCCGTCGGCCGCCACCCAGGCCGCGCATGCCAAGGGCACAATCACCTGGGACGGCGACCTGGCCGAGGTCGCGCCGCTGCCGAAGTTCGCGCCCGAGGAACTGGGCGACTGCATCGACTGCACCATCTGCGTGCAGGTCTGCCCGACCGGCATCGACATCCGCAACGGCCTGCAGTACGAATGCATCGCCTGCGGCGCCTGCATCGACGCCTGCGACGAAGTGATGGACAAGATGGGCTACCCGCATGGCCTGATCCGCTACTCCACCCAGAACGCCATCGACGGCAAGCCCACCCGCGTGCTGCGTCCGCGCATCTTCGTCTACGGCCTGCTCCTGCTGGGCCTGTGCGGCGCCTGGGCGTGGGGCGTGACCCACCGCAGCGAACTGATCGCCGAGGTGCTGCGCGACCGCAACGCGCTGTATCGCCAGTCCGCCGACGGCAGCATCGCCAACGACTACACGCTCAAGCTGATCAACAAGAGCCAGGAAACCCGGCGCTACCGCATCACCCTGGAGCCGGCCGACGCCGGCCTGCGCCTGGGCGGCCAGACGGAGGTCCAGGCCGGTCCCGAGCAGGTGCTGCCGGTGGCGCTGAACGTGGTCGCCGACGGCGAGGTCAGCGGCCGCCGTCCCCTGCGCTTCGTGGTCGAACGCGAGGACGGCAGCGAGAAGCGCGTCGTCGAAAGCAGTTTCTTTGGTCCGGTGCAATGAACGAAAACCCGAAATCCCTGTGGCGTATCCCCGTGTTCTGGCTGGTGGTCGGCCTGCCGCTGCTGTCCATCGTGGCCGGCGTCGGCCTGGTGATCGTCGCGGTGCGCTCCGGCGGTGCCGATGTCGTATCCGATCCGGTGCAGCGGGTGTCGCAGATCCAGACCACCGACCTCGGCCCGGACGAAGCGGCGAAGAAACTGGGCCTGAGCGCGGTATTGCGGGTGGAGGACGGCGTGGTCGAGGTCCTGCCGGCCACTGGCAGGTTCGCCCCCAGCGCCTCCCTGCAACTGGTGCTGGAACCCCCCACCCGCCAGTCCGACGACCTGCGCCTGGAACTGGTGCCGCAGGGTCCGGGCTGGCGCATCGAAAAGGCCGTGGACGCCGAGCACGACTGGGTCGTGCAGCTGCGCGATGCCGAAGGCCATTGGCGCCTGCACGGCCGGCTGCCGAAACAGCAGCACGCCGCCCGCCTTTCTCCCTCGCTGGGCGGGGACCGCTGAGCCTGGCCGTGGTCGCCGATCCGGCCCGCCCGCCCGCCGTCGCGGCGGCCAGCGGCACCTGCCACCACTGCGGCGAAGCATTGCCGGCCCAGCCGCACATGGCGGCGCTGGGCGGCGGCACGCAGGCCTTCTGCTGCCACGGCTGCGCCGCCGCCGCCGAGTGGATCGCCAGCGCCGACCTGGACGGCTACTACCGCCTGCGCAGCGCCAATGCCGCGCGCGTCGGCGAGGACCTGCCCGACCTGGCGGTCTGGGACCGCGCCGACGTGCAGGCCGAGCACAGCCGGCAGATACCGGGCGGCCGCGAGATCACCCTGCTCACCGACGGCATGCGCTGCGCCGCCTGCGCCTGGCTGATCGACCGCGCGCTGGCGCGCGAGCCGGGCGTGACCGACTGCGGCGCCAACGCCGTGACCGGCCGCATCCGCATCGCCTGGGACCCGGCGCGCACCGCGCTGTCGGCGCCGCTGCGGCGGCTGGCGATGCTCGGTTACCGCCCCTACCTGGCCGGCAGCGAGGCCGCCGAGCGGCAGCGCACGCGCGAGCGCCGGCGCTGGCTGCTGCGGCTGGGCATCGCCGGGCTCGGCATGCTGCAGGCGATGATGCTGGCCGAGGCGCTGTACCTGGATTTCAACAGCACCATGCCGGTGCCCACGCGCGATTTCTTCCGCTGGCTGACCTTCCTGCTGTGCACGCCGGTGGTGTTCTATTCCGGCTGGCCGTTCCTGTCCGGGGCGATGCGCGAACTGCGCGAGCGCCGCCTGGGCATGGACGTGCTGATCGCCGGCTCCACCCTGCTCGCCTACCTGGCCAGCCTGCTGGAGACCATCCGCGGCGGCCCGCACGTCTGGTACGACGCGGCGGTGATGTTCGTGTTCCTGCTGCTGGCCGCGCGCATGCTCGAACAGCGCGCGCGCTCGGTGGCCAGCGCCCAGGTCGACGCGCTGGCGCGCGCCCGCCCGGCCTTCGCCACCCGCGAGCTGGCCGACGGCCGCCGCGAGGCGGTGCCGCTGGCGGCGCTGGACGTCGGCGACGTGGCCTGCGTGGCCGCCGGCGAAGCGGTACCGGCCGACGGCGTGCTGCTCGGCGACGGCGAGGACGAGGCCTGGTTCGAGGAGGCGTTGCTGACCGGCGAATCGGCGCCGGTGCGCAAGCAGCCCGGCGAACCGGTCTATGCCGGTACCGTCTGCCGCGAGCGCCCGGCGCGGCTGCGCGTGGCCCTCACCGGTACCGCCACCCGCCTGTCGCAGCTGGCGCGGCTGGTCGAACAGGCGCAGGAACACCGGCCCGCGCTGGCGCGCCTGGCCGACCGCATCGGCAGCCGCTTCGTGCTGGCGCTGCTGCCGGTGGCGCTGGCCGTGTTCGCCGGCTGGTGGCATTACCAGCCCGAACGCGCACTGGAAGTCACCCTCGCCCTGCTGGTCATCAGCTGCCCCTGCGCGCTGTCGCTGTCGGTGCCGGCGGCGCTGGCCACGGCGCATGGCGCGCTGGCCCGCATCGGCCTGCTGGCGGTGCGCCCGGATGCGATGGACACGCTGGCGCGCGCCACCGACATCGTGTTCGACAAGACCGGCACGCTCAGCGACGGGCGTCCGGCGCTGGCCGCCACGCAGGTGCTGGACGCGTCGCTGGATGCGGCCGCCGCGCTGGACATCGCCGCAGCGCTGGAGCGCGACAGCGGCCACCCGCTGGCTGCCGCCTTCGCCGGCGGCGATGCCGGCGCGCTGCCCGCCGCCCAGGTCGAAACGGTGCCCGGCCGCGGCGTGCAGGGCCTGGTCGACGGCCGCCACTGGCGGCTGGGCCGGGCCGACTTTGCCGCCGCGCGCGCGGACGACGGTGCGCTGTGGCTGGGCGACGGCCAGCGCGCCGCCGCCCGCTTCGTGCTGGAGGAACGCGCCCGCCACGACGCCGCGCCGGCGCTGGCCGCGCTGCGCGCGCAGGGCCTGCGCGTGCACCTGGCCAGCGGCGACGGCGAGGCCGCCGTGCAGCGCATGGCCGCCACGCTGGGGCTGGACGACGCGCATGCACGGCAGTCGCCCGAAGACAAGCTGGAACTGGTGCGGCAGCTGCAGGCCGAAGGCCGGGTCGTGGCGATGGTCGGCGACGGCCTCAACGACGCGCCGGTACTGGCCGGCGCCGACGTCTCCATCGCCATGGGCGAAGGCGCCTCGTTGGCGCACCGCGCCGCCGACCTGGTCACCACCGGCGGCGGCCTGCGGCGCATTCCCGCCGCGATCGCGCTGGCGCGTGCCACCCAGCGCATCATCCGCCAGAATCTGGCCTGGGCCACCGGCTACAACCTGGTGGCCCTGCCACTGGCCGCGGCCGGCTGGGTCACGCCATGGCTGGCGGCGCTGGGCATGGCCCTGTCCTCGCTGATCGTGACCCTCAACGCCCTGCGCCTGGCGCGGCTCAAGACGCCCATGGAGGCACCCTGATGGCCATCCTGCTGATGCTGATCCCGATCAGCCTGGTCCTGCTGGGGCTGGCCGTGGCCGCCTTCATCTGGGCGGTCAAGCGCGGTCAGTTCGACGACCTCGACACCCCGGCGCTGGACATCCTCGAGGACAACGACCGCCCCGCCCCGCCGCCCGGCCAGGCCGCCGACGCGGACGCCCGCGCCGCGGACCCTGCCCGCGAACGCTGACCGTGTTGCCGCTGGACATCCCGGTCCTGACCGCCGCCTTCGTCGCCGGCCTGCTCGGCGGCCTGCACTGCGCGGTGATGTGCGGCGGCATCGCCACCGGTTTCCCGGCGATGGCGCCGGGCCGCGCCTTGAGCGTGGCCTGGCAGGCCAATCTCGGCCGCGTCGGCGGCTATACGCTGGCCGGCGCGCTGGCCGGCGGTCTCGGCGGCGGCATCCTGCGGCTGGCGCGCAGCGACTCCCTGGCGCTGGGCGTGCGCATCGCCGCCGGCATCGCCCTGGTCCTGCTCGCGCTGCGCCTGCTCGGCCGCGGCGGCCGCTTCGATCTGCTGGCCCGTCCCGGCCAGCAGCTGTGGCAGTGGCTGCGGCCGCTGCACCGCCACCTGCTGCCGGCGGACAGCGCTTGGCGGCGCCTCGCGCTGGGCGCGCTGTGGGGCTGGATGCCCTGCGGCCTGAGCCTGAGCCTGCTGAGCGTGGCCTGGCTGCAGGCCAATGCGCCTGGTGGCGCATTGGTGATGGCGGTATTCGGCCTGGCCACGCTGCCGGTGATGCTGCCGCTGACCTGGTCCGGCGCGCGCATGGGCCGCTGGCTGCAGCGCCCCGGCCTGCGCGTGGCCCTGGCCGGCTTCGTGCTCGCCGCCGGCCTGCTCACCATCGCCGCACCCTGGCTGATGCAGGTGCCGGCCCTGCATGGCGTGCTCAGCGCGCTGGGCTGCCAGCCCCTGCACCCGTAGGAGCGCACCTTGGTGCGCGATGGGCCTTCCCATTGAACCCCGCACATGGATGCGAGGGTTGATCTGCATGCAAGCCCATCGCGCACCAAAGGTGCGCTCCTACGGGGACGGTATTCCCCGCGATGGACCGCGCCGGTCAATGCCGGTGGTCGTGGCTTTCGTGATCGTGATCGTGATCGTGATCGTGATCGCCATGATCGTGCCGTGCCTGCGGCGCGTGCGCGGTGCAGGCATCGCCGCAATGGTCGGCTTCCACCTGCAGGGTCACGTGGTCGATGCCGAAACGCTCATGCAGCATGCCGGCCAGCGCACGCCGCAGCGCATCCGCCGGCTGGCCGTCGGCCGTCACCACGTGCGCGGTCAACGCCGGCGTGCTCGAGCCCAGCGCCCACACATGCAGGTCGTGGATGTCGGCCACGCCCGCGTGCCGGCGCAGCGCCTGCTCGACGTCGGCCAGCGCCATGCCCTTGGGCACGCCTTCCAGCAGCACGTTCAGCGCGTCGCGCAGCAGCACCCAGGTGCGCGGCAGCACCCACAGGCCGATCAGCACGGCCAGGATCGGATCGACCAGGGTCCAGCCGGTGAAGCGGATGATCAGCGCGGCGACGATCACCGCCACCGAGCCGAGCATGTCGCTCCACACTTCCAGGTAGGCGCCCTTGACGTTGAGGCTCTCCCCGCTGCCGGCGCTGAGCAGGCGCATGGCGATCAGGTTCACCAGCAGGCCGAAGCCGGCCACCCACAGCATGCCGGTCGAGGCGATGGCCTGCGGCTCGCGGAAGCGGTCCACCGCTTCCCACAGGATGTACAGGCCCACCGCGAACAGCAGCAGGCCGTTGGCCAGCGCGCCCAGCGCCTCCAGCCGCGCGTAGCCGTAGGTGCGGCGCGCGTCGGGCGGGCGCCGGCTCAGCCGTACCGCGGTCAGCGCGATCACCAGCGCGAGCGCGTCGGTGGCCATGTGCGCCGCGTCGGACAGTAGCGCCAGGCTGTTGGTCATGAACGCGCCGACCACTTCCACCACCAGGTAGGACGAGGTCAGCGCCAGCGCCCACCACAGGGGCTTTTCGTGGCGGATCTCGCCGGGAAGGTGGTTGTGGTCGTGGCTCATGGCGGGCTCCTGCAGGACGCGGCCAGCTTAGTCAGCCCGCTCCGGCGGAGACTATTACATCGCCGCTGCCAGCCCCCGGACCGTCCGCTCAACGCGGCCCCAGCACCGCCTGCAGATCCTCGCCCTGCGGCAGGCCCGAACGCGTCTGCACGCTGCCGTCGGCGTCCTTGAAGACGATGCCCGGCGTACCCTGGAAGCCGAGCTCCAGCATCGCCAGTTCGTTGTCGCGCAGCTTGGCCTCGATGTCGGCCGGCACCTTGGCCACGCCCTTGATGCCGCCGCGGGCGAAATCGCGTTCGTTCTGCTGCAGCGCCTGCTCCGGCGACGCCGCGCCGAGGATCGCCGCGGCCTTGTTGGCGCTGTCCTCGCGGATGACGCCCACCAGGATCTGCCGGATCTGCACCTTGCCCGCGTCCACCCACGGCCGCGCCGCTTCCCAGAAACGGTTGCAGTACGGGCAGTTGGGATCGCTGAAGGCGTAGACGATGCGCGGCGCGCCGGCCTTGCCGTCGGCCACCCAGTGGCTGGCCTCGACCCGCTGCCACATTCTGGCGCCCATCGGGCCGGACACCAGCTCCTTGAGTTTGGCCGCGCCGACATCCTCGCCCTTGGCGTTGACCAGGGTACCGACGATCGCGTGCTGCCCATCTTTGGACACATACACCGCCAGCGGCCGCTGCCCGGCGACGCCGGCATAGCCGGTCAACCCCACCGGCGTGTCGAAGGTGCCCATGAACTCCACGCCTTGCCCGCGCAGGGTCTTGACCACCTCCGGTTCGGCGGCGGCGGTGCTGCCGGTCTTTCCGTCGGTGGGCGGCGCGGCGCCGCCATCGCGGGCGCAGGCGGTCGGCGCCAGCAGCGTGGCGGCAAGCAGGAACAGGGTGGGACGGGAACGGATCATCGGGTATCTCTTCAGCGGAATCGGGAAGTCATCGCAGGTCGCGCAGGCGCGCTTCCAGCGTCGCCGGCGACAGTTCGCCCATGTGCGCGGCGCGCAGCCGGCCGTCGGCATCGAAGAACAGCGTGGTCGGCAGGGCGCGCGCGCCGGTCAGGCGCATCAGCTCCGACTCCGGGTCCAGCAGGATGTTCCCCGGCGCCAGCGCTTCGGTGCGCAGATAATCGGCGACCTCGGCCGCATCCTCGCCCTGGTTGGCGAACACGAACCCGATCCGCGGATGCTCGGCCTGCGCGCGCGCCAGCGTCGGCATCTCGCGCCGGCACGGGCCGCACCAGCTCGCCCACAGGTTGACCACCAGCGGCCTGCCCGCGTGCGTGGACAGCGATACCGGAGCGCCCCGCACGTCGGCGAGCACGATGTCCGGCAGCACGATGGTCGAGCGCTGCAGCGCGAACAGCGCCATGCCGCCGACCAGCCAGAACGCGGCACCCGCGGCCAGCCCCATCAGCACCGGCTTGCGCGGCGCGTGGCGGCGCGTCCGCCACAGCGCGTACGCCACCGCCACAACCAAGCCCGCCCACACCGAATAGCCGCCATCGCCCAGGCGGATGATCGACAGCGGCTGCGGCAGGTAGTCGCCGACGTGCCGCAGCACGTGCGCCATGCGCGCGCCAAGCACACCGAGCAGGAAAGCGTCGAATACCACCGCGCCGGCGCGGCGGCGCGCGTCATCGGCGGCCGTCGTCATTCCACGTGCGCACAGCCACGCGATCAACACCGCGGCAAGACCCAGCACCGCCATCAGCGGAAACGGTCCGGCGCTGATCACGGACACGGCGCCGCACCGCGTCCAGAGCGCGCCCGATCCGGCGCAGGCGGGCAACGGAGCGCGCGCATTGCATCGGGATGCGGTTGCGGCATGGCGGAGAAAAAGGCGCTGGGCGGCACGTGAGCTTGGAACGACAGGGAGAAACGCTCAAACAGTAGCGGCAACGGCCGATAATGTCTCTTCGCCCCCGCCACGCCGCACGCCATCGCCATGATCCCCGTTCATTCACCTCCCGCCGACCACGACAGCCACGGCCTTGCCGCCGACTGGCGCGGGAGCCTGCTGGAGGCTGGCTCCGAGGCCGCGCAGGTGCTGGCCGCGCTGGCCGACACCGACGCCGCCGCGATGGCGGTGCATTTCTACCAGGTGATGATGGACGACACGCGCGCCTCGCGCCTGCTGTCGCACCAACAGGTGCGCACGCGCCTGCAACCGGCGATGCAGCGCTGGGTGATCGGCCTGCTGCGCGCCACCCCGGACGACGTCGACGGCCTGATCGCCGCGCAGCGCGTGATCGGCGACGTGCATGCCCGCGTCGGCATCCCGGTGGACCTGGTCACGCGCGGCACCCGCGTGCTCAAGCAGCGGCTGTTCCAGGCCATCGCCGCACAGGCCGGGCACGGCGAGGCGGCGCATGCCGCCATCGCCAGCCTCACCGCCTCGTTCGACATCGCGCTGGAAGGCATGACCCTGGCCTATTCCAACGCGCGCGAACGCTCCTCGCGCACCGATGCGGCCTACCGGCTGTTCTCGCTGGTGCAGAACGTCGGCACCGAACGCGAGCGCCAGCGCGCGCTCCTGCTCGACTGGGAAAACACCCTGCTCTACGCGCTGGCCAGCCAGTACGACACGGCCGGCTTCCAGCCGCTGGCCGGTTCCGAGTTCGGGCTGTGGTTCACCCACAAGGGCGTTCCCAGCTTCGGCGAAAGCGCAGAGACCCTGCAGATCTGCGGGCTCATCGAAGAGGTCGACCGCGCCCTGCAGCAGGCCCTGCGCGGGGAAAACGACGCGCGCATGCGCGCCGTGCAGCTGCAGGACATCCGCGGCCGCGTCAGCCAGATACGCAACCTGCTGGGCATGCTGTTCGAGCGCATCGGCGAACTCGACGCCGGCTGCGACGCCCTGACCAACCTGCTCAACCGCCGTTTCCTGCCCACCGTGCTGCGCCGCGAGATCGAACTGGCCGCCAAAGCGCAGGGCAGTTTCGCGGTGCTGCTGCTGGACCTGGACCATTTCAAGGCGATCAACGACGAACACGGCCACGAAGCGGGCGACCGCGCCCTGCAGCACGTGGCCGGCATCCTCGGCCAGTTCACCCGCGGCAGCGACTACGTGTTCCGCTACGGCGGCGAGGAGTTCGTGGTGGTGCTGGTGGCGGTGGACGAGCCGCAGGCGATGGTGATCGCCAACAGCCTGTGCCGGCGCGTGGCCGAATCGCCGGTGGTGCTGGCCAACGGCGGCAACCTGGACGTCACCGCCAGCATCGGTGTGGCCGTGCACGACGGGCATCCGGACTACGAACGGGTCATGGCCCGCGCCGATGCGGCGATGTACCAGGCCAAGAAGCGCGGCCGCAACCGCGTCGTGCTGGCCGACGGATCGCTGCCGGAAGCGCCCGGCAGGATCGCGCTGCAACGCGGCTGAATCGGGAAAACTGCTCCGGGCTTACTTCGCCGGAGCCTGGGCTTCCTGCTTCCCGGCGTGCAGTTTCCGCGCCGCTTCCAGGTACTTGGCGGCCTTCGGGTTGTCGGCGTTCCAGCGCGGCGCCTGCGGGTCGTTGGCGATGGTCAGGACCGCCAGCGCCACGGTACGGTCGATCGCCGCCATGTTGGCGTAGTCGATCTTGTCCCAGGTGTCGGCCGGGCCGTGGTAATCGGAGAAGGCGTAGGCGACGCTGACCGTATGCGCCGGCACGCCGAGATCGGCCAGCGCCTGGTTGTCGCTGGCGCCGAAATAGCGGTCGCTGTTCACCGGGTGGCGGGTGATGCGCGTGCCGGTCCGTTCGCCGGCCCTGCGCAGCACGTCGCCCACTTCGGAATAGTCGGCGCCGGTGACCGCGGCGGCCAGCACCTGCGGGCCCTCGCTGTCGTCGGTGCGGCCGATCTGCTCCAGGTTGATGTTGGCCACGGTGTCGGCCACCGGCACCAGCGGATGCGCGCCGTAGTAGCGCGAGCCCACCAGTCCGTGTTCCTCGCCGAACACCGTCATGAACACGATGCTGCGCTTCGGGCGCTGCTTCTGCGCGGCGAACGCGCGCGCCAGTTCGATCACCGAGACCGTGCCGCTGCCGTCGTCGTTGGCGCCGTTGTGGATCGCATCGTCGCCGGTGCCCTCGCGGATGCCGAGGTGGTCGTAGTGCGCCGTCACCAGCACGTAGGTCCCGCTCAACGCCGGATCGGAGCCGCGCAGCAGCCCCACCACGTTGCGTACCGGCAGCGGCGCCGGCGCGTCGGCGAACCTGGCGCGCTCGCGCTCGGGCGCGATTTCCCGCCAGTCCGCGGTCTGGAAGTAGCCGTCGTCGCCCAGCGGCTCCAGCCCGGCGGCGCGGAACTGGGAGGCGATGTATTCGGCGGCGATGTCCAGCCCGCGCGACGGCGTGCCGCGCCCCTCCAGCGCATCCGAGGCGAGGAAGGACAGATGCCCGCGCATCGCGTCGGCGGAAATGCTGTCGAGCAGTTGCGCCTGCGCGGGCGGCAGGCGCGGTTCGCCGGCCTGCGCGGCGACCGCCGCGAACAGGGTGGCCGCCAGGGCGGCGCGCAGGATTCGGGAAACCGGCATGGACTGTTCTCGCAGAGGGAATCAGCGTGGAGTCTAGTGCCTGTGCGCCCAGAAAATCAGCGGCGGGTCCGGGCACGCCCGGTGCCGAGGCCAGTTCCCCGAGCGGCGGCACCCGGTGCGGGGAAAGACCGCGCCGCAACGATGGCCCGATGTTTCCGCGCAGGACCGATGACACATGCCGCCGCGCGGTCGCTGCCATAGCATCGCGCGGTACCCGTCGCTCCAGGACACTCCGATGACGACCATCCGTCCTTCGTTCCGCCACCTCCTCCCGCTGCTCCTGATGCTGCTGGCCAGCGGCCCGGCCCTCGCCGCCGAGCCGCCCGCACCGGCCGCGCATGTCGACGCCGACGGCCCCTACGTGTTCCGCGAGGACGGCCGCCTGCGCGCCCGCTGGATCTGCGACGACGCGGTGCAGGAGCAGGCCTGGGACGCCGCGCAGGCGACGGTGCCGGCGCGTTGCGGCTATGCGCATCCGGTGGCGGTCGCGCTGCCGGCGCCGGTGGCCACGGCGGTGCTGCCGCAGGCGCCGCGCATCGTCGCGGTGTCCGACATCCACGGCCAGTACGGACTGCTGGTGAAGCTGCTGCGCGCCAACGGCGTCATCGACGGCGATGACAACTGGGCGCTGGGCCGCGACACGCTGGTGATCGCCGGCGACGTGTTCGACCGCGGCCCGCAGGTCACCGAGGCGTTCTGGCTGCTGTACGGCCTGCAGCAGCAGGCGGCCGCGGCCGGCGGCGCGGTGCATTTCGTGCTCGGCAACCACGAGACCATGGTGCTGTACGACGACCTGCGCTACGTCAATCCCAAGTACCTGCGCAGCGCGCAGCTGCTCGGCCGCAGCTACCCGCAGCTGTACGGCGCCGATTCGGTGATCGGGCAGTGGCTGCGCACCCGGCCGGTGTTGCTGCGCATCGGCGACACCCTGTTCCTGCACGGCGGCATCTCGCCCGAGGCGCTGCAGCTGGCGCTGGACCCGGCCGCCACCAACGCCGCCTACCAGGCCTCGCTGGGCCGGCCCAAGGCCGAGGTCAAGGCCGATCCGGCCACCGCGCCGCTGTACGACGGCAAGACCAGCCCGATCTGGTACCGCGGCTATTTCGACGGCCGCCTGGACACCGCCGGCGTGCAGGACGTGCTCGACCGCCTGGGGCTGAAGCGCATCGTCGTCGGCCACACCTCGATGCCGCACGTGAGCAGCTTCCATGGCGACCGCATCATCGCCATCGACAGCAGCATCAAGAAAGGCGAGAACGGCGAGCTGCTGTTCATCGAGGACGGCCGGCTCAGCCGCGGCCTGCTCGACGGCACCCGGGTGCCGCTGGCCGAAGGCCGCATCGGCCAGGACGACTGAGGCGGCGGGCGGCCGGCTAGAATCTGTTGCCGCACGGACCATTCCGGCCCGCGCAACGCCCTTCGCAGGCCCCCATGCAGACCATCGTTCCCCAGCAGGTCACCGCCCGCGTCACCCGCGCCGCCCTCTTCCTGGTGGTCGTGCTCCGGCCCGACGCCGACGCGGCCGCCCGCTGCCGCGCCCTGTGCGGCGACCTCGCCGCGCTGGTGCGCTCGATTGGCACGCGCGTGCCCGAAAGCGGGCTGTCGTGCGTGCTGGGGGTCGGCTCCGACGCCTGGGACCGCCTGTTCGGCGCGCCGCGGCCGAAGGAACTGCACCCGTTCGCCGAAATCGTCGGCAAGCACCACGCCATCGCCACGCCGGGCGACCTGCTGTTCCACATCCGTGCCGACCGCATGGACCTGTGCTTCGAGCTGTCCACGCACGTGATGACGCGGCTCGGCGATGCCGTCGCCGGCGCCGACGAAGTGCGCGGCTTCAGCTACTTCGACAGCCGCGACCTGATCGGTTTCGTCGACGGCACCGAGAACCCGGTGGACGACGCCGCCCGCGAAGCCGCCATCGTCGGCGTCGAGGACCCGGACTTCGCCGGCGGCAGCTACGTTGTCACCCAGAAATACCTGCACGACCTGCAGGCCTGGAACGCCGTGCCGGTGGCCGAGCAGGAACGCATCATCGGCCGCACCAAGCAGGACAACATCGAGCTGGACGACCAGACCAAGCCCAGCTGCGCGCACAACGCCCTGACCAGCATCGTCGAGGACGGGCGCGAACTGAAGATCCTGCGCGACAACATGCCCTTCGGCGACACCGCCAAGGGCGAGTTCGGCACCTATTTCATCGGCTACGCGTGTTCGCCCGCGCGCATCGAGAAGATGCTGCGCAACATGTTCGTCGGCAACCCGCCGGGCAACTACGACCGCCTGCTCGACTTCAGCCGCGCGGTCAGCGGCAACCTGTTCTTCGCGCCGCCGGCCGGCTTCCTCGAAGAAGCCGGGCAATAGTCCCGCCGCAGGCGTCGCCGCGGCCCGGTTCGTCGCCGGCGGCCCCGCCCCGTATCATGGGCCATCCATGCACCATGCCCATGCCGCCGCCCTCACCGGCCGGCGCCGCGGGCCATCCGCCGGAAGCCAAGCACTTGCAACACGCCGAACCCACCAAGAAGGGCCGCCAGGACAACGGCGCGGTCGAACACACCCCGCTGATGAAGCAGTACTTCGCAGCCAAGTCCGACCATCCGGACCTGCTGCTGTTCTTCCGCATGGGCGACTTCTACGAGCTGTTCTACGACGACGCGCGCAAGGCCGCGCGCCTGCTCGACATCACCCTGACCCAGCGCGGCAGCTCCGGCGGCGCGCCGATCCCGATGGCCGGCGTGCCGGTGCACGCCTACGAGGGCTATCTGGCGCGGCTGGTGGCGCTGGGCGAATCGGTGGCGATCTGCGAGCAGATCGGCGACCCCGCGCTGGCCAAGGGCCTGGTCGAGCGCAAGGTGGTACGCATCGTCACCCCCGGCACGGTCACCGACGAGGCCCTGCTGGACGAGCGCCGCGACACCCTGCTGATGGCGCTCTCGCGCAGCAAGGCAGGCTACGGTTTGGCCTGGGCCGACCTGGCCGGCGGCCGTTTCCTGGTCAACGAGGTCGAGACCGACGACGCGCTCGAAGCCGAACTGGCGCGGCTGGAGCCGGCCGAGCTGCTGGTCCCGGACGAGGAGAACTGGCCGGAGTTCCTGCGCCAGCGCACTGGTGTGCGCCGCCGCGCGCCATGGCTGTTCGATGCCGACAGCGGCCGCCGCCAGCTGCTGGCCTTCTTCAAGCTGCACGACCTTTCCGGCTTCGGCATCGACGACAAGCCGCGCGCCACCGCCGCCGCCGGCGCCCTGCTCGGCTACGTCGAGGAAACCCAGAAGCAGCGCCTGCCGCACCTGACCGCGATCGCGATGGAGAACGCCGGCGAGGCGATCGCGATGAACGCCGCCACCCGCCGCCACCTGGAACTGGATACGCGCGTGGACGGCGACACCCGCAACACCCTGCTCGGCGTGCTCGACAGCACGGTCACGCCGATGGGCGGGCGCCTGCTGCGGCGCTGGCTGCACCGCCCGCTGCGGCTGCGCGAGGTGCTGCAGCAGCGCCACCACGCGGTGGCGATGCTGATCGACCGCGGCGTGGATGCCGACCTGCGCGAATCCTTCCGCGCGCTCGGCGACATCGAACGCATCCTCACCCGCATGGCGCTGCGCTCGGCGCGCCCGCGCGACTTCTCCACCCTGCGCGACGGCCTGGGCATGCTGCCGGCCATCGCCGCGCAGCTCGAAGCCCTGGATTCGCCGCGCCTGCAGCAGCTGCGCGCCGAGCTGGGCTCGCACGAGGACAGCGCGCACCTGCTGGCGTCCGCCATCGCCGAGCAACCGCCGCTCAAACTGTCCGACGGCGGCGTGATCGCCGAGGGTTTCGATGCCGAGCTGGACGAACTGCGCCGGCTCTCGACCCATGCCGACCAGTTCCTGATCGACTTGGAAGTGCGCGAGCGCGAGAGCAGCGGCATCCCGACGCTGAAGGTCGGCTACAACCGCGTGCACGGCTACTACATCGAGATCAGCAAGGGCCAGGCCGACAAGGCGCCGGTGCACTACACCCGCCGCCAGACCCTGACCAACGCCGAGCGTTACATCACCGAGGAGCTGAAGAGCTTCGAGGACAAGGTGCTGTCCGCGCGCGAGCGCTCGCTCTCACGCGAGAAGCTGCTGTACGAAGGCCTGCTCGACACCATCGGCCAGCACCTGGAGCCGCTCAAGCGCTGCGCCGCGGCGCTGAGCGAACTGGACGTGCTGGCCTGCTACGCCGAGCGCGCGCAGGCGCTGGACTGGTCGCAGCCGGAGCTGGAAACCGCGCAGTGCCTGAAGATCGAGCGCGGCCGCCACCCGGTGGTGGAAGCCGTGCGCGAGGCGCCGTTCGAGCCCAACGACCTGGACCTGCACCCGCAGCGGCGCATGCTGGTCATCACCGGCCCGAACATGGGCGGTAAGTCGACCTACATGCGGCAGAACGCGCTGATCGTGCTGCTGGCCCACATCGGCAGCTTCGTGCCGGCCAGCCGCGCGGTGATCGGCCCGATCGACCGCATCCTCACCCGCATCGGCGCCGGCGACGACCTGGCCAAGGGCCAGTCGACCTTCATGGTCGAGATGGCCGAGACCAGCTACATCCTGCACCACGCCACCGCGCATTCGCTGGTGCTGATGGACGAGATCGGCCGCGGCACCTCGACCTACGACGGCCTGGCCCTGGCCGACGCGGTCGCGCGCCACCTCGCCCACGCCAACCGCTGCTACACCCTGTTCGCCACGCACTACTTCGAACTGACCGCCCTGGCCGACGAAAGCCACGAAGGCGGCCCTAGCGGCATCGCCAACGTGCACCTGGACGCGGTCGAGCACGGCGAGGCGCTGGTGTTCATGCACGCGGTCAAGGACGGCCCGGCCAATCGCAGCTTCGGCCTGCAGGTGGCGGCGCTGGCCGGCCTGCCGCGCGCCACCGTAGCGCAGGCGCGGCGGCGGCTGGCCGAGCTGGAGCAGCGCGGCGGCGAGACCCACGCCGCGCAGATGGCGCCGCAGTCGCTGGACGCGCCGCAGCAGTTCGGCCTGTTCGCGCCGGTGTCCTCGGCGGCGCTGGAGGCGTTGCAGGCGATCGATCCGGATGAACTGACGCCGAAGCAGGCGCTGGAGGCGTTGTACCGGATGAAGTCGTTGCTGTGAGCGCTGGCGCTCGCTGACCGTGAGCCACCCTGCAGTTGCAGTTGCAGTTGCAGTTGCGGTTGCGGTTGCGGTTGCGGTTGCCCGTGATTCTGCTGTCGCCTTTGGCTTTTGACTTCCGGGTCCCCTTCCGCAGCGACGGAGCCGACGGAAAAGACCCCGCAGGGGCGACGTGCATGGGTTCGGCGGAATTAGGCGAAGCACTGCTTCGCCCCGCCGGACGGGCAGGCGCCGTGCGGCGACTGCCCCGGACTCGACCGCGAAGCGGGCGAGCACGTCGTTTTTCGACGAGACATGGATGTCTCGTCGAAAAATCCCGGCGGCGGAGTGAACCCAGCCCGCGTAGCGGGTTGGGCGCGTAGGCAGGGGCGTGTTTCTCTTGGTTACTTCTCTTTGCACGAGCAAAGAGAAGTAACTCGCTCCTGCGAAGCAGGGGCGAAAGCTCTGCTTTCAAGTTCCCGCTTTCATGCTTGGCCTTGGCCTTTGCCTCTACCCCTACTCTGGCTCTGGCTTGGCCCGTTGCCTATCGCTTTGGTACCGACGTCCAAGGGAAGCCAGAGCAAGGCAAAAACTGGATCAAAGGCTTTCGCTCCCCTCCGGGGGCGCGAGCCACCTTTCTTTGCTCGTGCAAAGAAACGTGGCCCAAAGAAACACGCCCCTGCCTCTGCGCCCTCCGTGCCTACGGCACTCCGGGTCCACTCCGCCGCCGGGATTTTTCGACACGACATCCCTGTCGTGTCGAAAAACGACGTGCGTCCCTGCACGTCGCCCCTTCGGGGTCTTGTCCGTCGGCTCCGTCGCTGCGGAAGGGGATACTGAAGTCAAAAACAGAGCAACTTCACAAGCACCGCAACGGCAACAACGGCGACAACGCAACGGCAACGGCAACGGCAACGGCAACGGCAACCGCGGCAGCGTGCTGCGCTCAGGCACTCTCCGCCCGCGCCGCCACCAGCGCATCGTCGCGCGCATTGGCCCGCTGCGCCGCCGGCCGCTGCAGGTGCAGCCCGGCATAGGCCTCGAACCACGGTGTCGGCGCCAGTTCGCCGATGCGCATGTAGTAGCCGAGCAGCGCGGCCATGTACAGGTCGGCCACGGTGAACCGTTCGCCCACCAGATGCGTCCTGCCTGCCAGCGCGCCCTCCAGCGTGCGCATCAGGTCGGCCTCGTTGCCGTAGCCCGCCTCCGTCGACGGCGCCAGCGCACCGTGCCGGCGCGCGGTGATGAAGGCCTCCAGCGGGCCGGCGGCGAACAGCACCCAGCGGTAGCAGGCGCCGCGCTCGGGCGAGCCGGGCGGCGGCAGCAGGCCCTTTTCCGGCGCCAGTTCGGCCAGGTGCAGGCAGATGGCGGCGTTCTCGGTCACCACGACGCCGTCGTGGCGCAACGCCGGCACCTTGCCCATCGGATTGACGGCCAGGTATTCGGGCGCCTTCATCGTGGTGGCGAAGTCGAGGACCACCTCGTCGTACGGCAGGCCGGTTTCCTCCAGCATCCAGCGCGTGACGCGGCTGCGGGAGAAAGGATGGGTGTAGAAGGTCAACGTGGTCATGGCGGCTCCTGTATCGGGAGCCCGCAGTGTGCGCGGGGGCTGCTGACAGCCGCTGTCAGCAGTCGGCGCTGCGGCGTTGCCTGCGCTGGTCGCTCCAGCGCTTGAGCAGGCGGTGGCGCTGCTCGGGATAGCGCATGCCGGTGTCGTGCAGCGTCACCACGCGGTCGGCACGGAAATGGCGGAAGTCGCCGCGCATCTCGCACCACGCCGCCAGCAGGCGCACCTCGGCCAGGAAGGCCATGGCGAACGGCCAGATCATGCGTTCGCTGGCGCGGCCCTCGGCATCGCGGTAGTGGATGCGCACGGCGTTGCCGGCGCGGATCGCACGGCGCAGCGCCGGCAGCCACGGTTCCGGCTCGGTGGGATGCCACTGCGGCGCGTACAGGCCGCTGGTCTCCACCTGCAGGCGCAGGTCCTCGGGCAGCACGCCGGTGACCCGGTCCAGGGCGGCGCCGGCGGCGGCGGCCAGCTCCGGATCGGCATGCGAGGCCACCCAGCGCACGCCGAGCACGATGGCCTCCAGTTCCTCGGCCGAGAACATCATCGGCGGCAGCAGGAAACCGCCGCGCAGCTGGTAGCCGACGCCCGGATCGCCGAGGATGTCCGCGCCCTGCCCGCGCAGCGCGTCGATGTCGCGGTACAGCGTGCGCAGGCTCACCCCCAGCCGCTCGGCCAGCTGCGCGCCGCGCACCGGCGTGCGCCGCCGCCGCAGTTCGTCCAGCAGGTGCAGCAGGCGGGTGGCACGTTCGCTCATGCGGGATTCCGGGGTGTATCGATGGGCCGCCCGGAGTCTGGCAGATCGCGGGCGCCACGGCACCGCGCCCCTTGCGCTTTGCCAGCGCCCGCAACACATTGGCCTCCGGCAACCGCACCGGAGAGGCCCCATGTCGCTGCTGCTCTATGGCCACCCGTTCTCGTCGTACACGCAGAAGGTGCTGATCGCCCTGTACGAGAACGCCACGCCGTTCCAGTTCCGCATGCTCGGGCCGGACACGCCGCAGAACGCCGCCGAATGGCTGCGGCGCTGGCCGCTGCGCAAGTTCCCGCTGCTGGTGGACGGCGAACGCGGCGTGGTGGAGACCAGCATCATCATCGAGTACCTGCAGCAGGCGCACGGCGGGCCGGTGTGCCTGCTGCCGGACGACCCGGCCGCGGCGCTGGACGTGCGTTTCCTCGACCGCTTCTTCGACCTGCACGTGATGACCCCGGTGCAGCACGCGGTCGGCGGCGCGCTGAGCGGCGACGACGGCAAGCGCCGCGAGGCGCTGGCCACGGCGGTGGAACGGCTGGAACTGGCCTATGCATGGCTGGAGGAACAACTGGCCGGCCGGCACTGGGCATGCGGCGATGCCTTCACGCTGGCCGACTGCGCCGCCGCGCCCGCGCTGTTCTACGCCGACTGGACCCACCGCATCCCCGATACCCTTCCCGTGCTGGGCGGCTATCGCGCGCGCCTGCTGGCGCGCCCCTCGTTCGCGCGTGCGGTGGAGGAAGCGCGGCCATACCGCACGCTGTTCCCGCTGGGCGCGCCGGACCGCGATTGAGCCATCACCCGGCCCTGGCCGAAGCGCCGGAGCGCCCGGCTGCCGGCAAGCTCGATACGGACAGCCATAGAAAATCCCTATCGATCCGAGCGGATCATTCGATTTTCCATTTCATCACCCCGTCGCTATCGTCGTCGCAGGATGTTTCCCGAGCCAGCCAAGGAGCCCGCCGCCATGAGCAGCAACGACAGCAAACCCACCTGCCCCTACCACACCGCCCCCACGCCGGCGCAGGCCGCGCAGTCGCAGCGCGATACCAGCACCACCCCGCAGCAGAAGCACGGCGATGCGCCGGTCACGCCGATGACCACCGCCTTCGGCGCGCCGGTGGTGGACAACCAGAACAGCAAGACCGCCGGCCCGCGCGGCCCGCTGCTGATGGAGGACGTCTGGCTGCTGGAGAAACTGGCCAACCTCAACCGCGAGGTGATCCCCGAGCGGCGCATGCACGCCAAGGGTTCGGGCGCGTTCGGCACCTTCACCGTCACCCACGACATCACCCGCTATACCCGCGCGAAGCTCTTCTCGGAGATCGGCAAGAAGACCGAGATGTTCGCCCGCTTCACCACCGTGGCCGGCGAGCGCGGCGCGGCCGACGCCGAGCGCGACATCCGCGGCTTCGCGTTGAAGTTCTATACCGAGGAAGGCAACTGGGACCTGGTGGGCAACAACACGCCGGTATTCTTCCTGCGCGACCCGCGCAAGTTCGGCGACCTCAACAAGGCGGTCAAGCGCGACCCGCACACCAACCTGCGCAGCGCGCGCAACAACTGGGACTTCTGGACCCTGCTGCCGGAGGCGCTGATGCAGGTGACCGTGGTGATGAGCGACCGCGGCATCCCGCGCAGCTTCCGCCACATGCACGGCTTCGGCTCGCACACCTACAGCTTCACCAACGACGACGGCGAGCGTTTCTGGGTGAAGTTCCACTTCCACAGCCAGCAGGGCATCGAGGCATTGACCGACGCCCAGGCCGAAGTGCTGGCCGGCAAGGACCGCGAGAGCCATGGCCGCGACCTGTTCCAGGCGATCGAGCGCGGCGATTTCCCGAAGTGGAAGCTGTTCGTGCAGGTCATGCCGGAACTGGAGGCCGAGACCTACCGCATCCATCCGTTCGACCTGACCAAGGTGTGGCCCACGAGCGACTACCCGCTGATCGAAGTGGGCCAGTTCGAGCTCAACCGCAATCCCGACAACTGGTACCAGGACGTGGAGCAGTCGGCGTTCGCGCCGAGCAACCTGGTGCCGGGCATCGGCCCGTCGCCGGACAAGATGTTGCAGGCGCGCTTGTTCGCCTATTCCGACGCGCAGCGCTATCGCCTCGGCGTCAACCACCACCAGATCCCGGTGAACGCGGCGCGCTGCCCGGTGCACAGCAACCACCGCGACGGCGCCATGCGCGTGGACGGCAACTACGGCGGCTTGCCGCACTACGAGCCCAACAGCTACGGACAGTGGCAGGAGCAGCCGCAGTACCGCGAGCCGGCGCTGCGCATCCGCGGCGACGCCGACTTCTGGAATTTCCGCGAGGACGATGCCGATTACTTCAGCCAGCCCGGCGCGCTGTTCCGCAGCTACGACGCCGCGCAGAAGCAGCGCCTGTTCGACAACACCGCGCGGGCGCTGGGCGATGCGCCGGACTTCATCAAGCAGCGCCACGTGGACAACTGCGGCAAGGCCGACCCGGCCTACGGCGCCGGCGTGGCGGCGGCGTTGAAGAAGCTGGCGGAGATGCCGCCGGCCGATCCGTTCGCTCCGGCAAGGCCGGAGGCGAAGTTCCCCAGGGCCACGCCGGGCGCGGAGGACATCTCGCTCTGAGGCCGATGCGGTGGGGTGGTAACGCCATCCCACCGCATTCCGGCAGAGGCCGGCCGCGGGCCAACTGCGGCCCGGCGCGATCATTCCAGGCCCGCACGGCGCTACCATGCCGCTGTTCACCCACCGCAAGGACCACGCTCCGATGAGCCTCACCGACGATCTCCTTTCCCAACTGCAGGGCGCGCCGCTGCAGCAGGTCTCCCAGCAGCTGGGCCTGGACAGCCAGCAGGCCTCGGGCGCCATCGGCGCCGCGCTGCCGCTGCTGATGGGCGCGCTGGGCAACAACGCCGCCAGACCGCAGGGCGCCGAAGCCCTGCTCGGCGCGCTGCAGAACAACCACAGCGGCCTGGACATCGGCAGCGTGCTCGGCGCGGTGCTGGGCGGCGGCGGCAGCCCGGCCGCCAACGGCGCCGGCATCCTCGGCCACATCTTCGGCGGCAGCCAGGGCCGCGCCGAGGCCGGGCTGGCGCAGGCCACCGGCCTGAGCAGCGACCGCGCCGGCCAGCTGCTGAAGATCCTCGCCCCGATCGTGATGGCCTACCTGGCCCAGCGCATGTCCAGCGGCGGCCAGGCCAACGCCAGCGACCTGAGCCGGATCCTCGGCCAGGAGAAGCAGCATGTGGTGCAGCAGGGCGGCGTCGGCGGCGGCCTGCTCGGCAGTCTGCTCGACCAGGACGGCGACGGCCAGTTCGGCGTATCCGACCTGATCAAGCTCGGCAGCGGCCTGCTGGGCAGCGGCAAGCGCTGATCGGCCGCGCAGGTCGCGGTGCCCGCACCCCGGGACCGCGGCCTGCCACAAAGCACTGCGGATGCCTCCGGGCGGCGCACTGCTCCGCCCTTTCGCCGATGCGAATGCGAGGGTGATTTTGGAGTAAGACGGAGGGCGGCCTTTCCGGCAACGCGCGTGGACGGGCCGCGTGCGGCCTTGCCATAATCGCCGCTCCAGGAGATGGCGTTCCTCCTTCAACCGCAGCGATCCCCTGCTGCTGATGACGCCTGCAGACACCCGGCCAACGCCGGGCTGCAGGCGTTCGCGTCCGCGCCCCGTCGCTGGTCGGCCCGATTCCATCGAGCGGACCCGCCCCATGCGCCCTTTCCCCCGATCCGAACACCTGGAACTGCTGCCGTATATCGGCAAATGGTTGCTCATCGCCAGCACCGTGGCCTTGATGGCCGGCAGCGCCTCGGCCTTCTTCCTAGTCGCCCTCGACCACGCCACCGGCTGGCGCGAAAGCCATCGCTGGATCGTCTGGCTGCTGCCGCTGGCCGGCTTCGGCGTCGGCTGGATCTATCTGCGACTCGGCAAGGCGGTCGATGGCGGCAACAACCTGATCATCGACCAGATCCATGACCCCAACAAGGTCGTGCCGCTGCGCATGGCGCCGCTGGTGCTGGGCGCCACCGTGGTCTCGCACCTGTTCGGCGCCTCGGTCGGGCGCGAGGGCACGGCGGTGCAGATGGGCGGCGCACTGGCCGACCAGCTCACCCGGGTATTGCGCATCCGGCGCGAGGACCGCCGCATCCTGCTGATGGCCGGCATGAGCGCCGGCTTCGCTTCCGTGTTCGGCACGCCGCTGGCCGGCGCGGTGTTCGGGCTGGAAGTGCTGGCCATCGGCCGCATGCGCTACGACGCGCTGTTCCCGTGCGCGGTGGCCGGCATCCTCGCCGACCGGGTGTGCCTGGCCTGGGGCGCGCACCACACGCACTACGCGATGGGCGCGGTCGTCCCGGTCGGCCTGGGCAGCGTGAGCGCGGTGGTCGCGGCCGGGATTGTGTTCGGCCTGGCCGGCATGCTGTTCGCCACCGCCACCCACCGGCTCGGCGCGCTGGTCCGGCGCGCGATCGGCTACGCGCCGCTGCGCCCGGCCGTGGGCGGCCTGGTGGTGGCGGTCGCGGCATGGGCGCTGGACGCCTGGCAGTACCTCGGCCTGGGCATCCTCGGCATCGAGCAGTCCTTCCGGCAACCGGTGGCGCCGTGGGATTTCCTCGGCAAGTTCGGCTTCACCGTGGTGTCGCTGGGAACCGGCTTCAAGGGCGGCGAAGTCACGCCGTTGTTCTACATCGGCGCGACCCTGGGCAACGCACTGGCGCCGCTGCTGCACCTGCCGTTCCCGCTGCTGGCCGGCATCGGCTTCGTGGCGGTGTTCGCCGGCGCGGCCAACACGCCCATCGCCACCACCGTGATGGCGATGGAGCTGTTCGGCGCCGAGATCGGCCCGCTCGCCGCCATCGGCTGCATCACCGCCTACCTGTGCTCGGGCCATACCGGCATCTACCACGCCCAGCGCATGGGGCAAGGCAAGCACCGCCGGCACCGCGACGCCGTGCCCGAAGGCCTGCGCATCGCCGAGCTGGCGCAGTACCGCCGGCGGAAGGACGATCCCGCCGACAAGGCCGGGCCTTCCGGCGAGGACGCCGCACCATGAACGCCGCACCATGAACGCCTGCGCCGCGGCTGATTTCGCGACCGTTGCCACGGCCAAGGCGGCACACCGCCGGCGACGGCGCGCAAGGCGGCGCGCGGCTACAGCGCGTCGATGTCGCCCAGCGCGCGGATCAACCGGCGCGCGCGCTTGTCCGGCTTGTGCTCCGGCGGCAGGTAACCGTCGCGGGCCGCGGCGCGCTGCAGGCGCTGTTCCTGGCGCGCCCTGCGCGAGGCCTCGGTCTCGGCGTACAGCGCCTGCGCCACCGGCGCCGGTCCGCGCGTGTCGCTCAGGCCCAGCACGCCGATCTCGAACGTCTCCTCGCCGCGCTGCACGCGCAGCGCATCGCCGACGCGGACCGCGCGCGAGGATTTCGGGCGCTGCCCATCGATCTCGACCTTGCCGGTCTCCACCGCGTGTTTGGCCAGGCTGCGGGTCTTGAAGAAGCGCGCCGCCCACAGCCAGACATCCAGGCGGACGGCGGCCACCGGCGCGTTTTCCGTTTCAGTCATGCTTTTTCCTGAAATCCACGTCCATCGCATCCTTGCGCGGCTGGCCGATGGTCCAGTTCAGGCTGTCGTCGGGATTGCAGCGGCGGCTGCGCGCCGAAGGTACGCCGCCCTCGTGGCGCGCGTCGGCGCGCTCGCCGCCGACCAGGCAATCGGCGCGGTCGGCCGGGCGCACGCCGGCGTCCATCAGCCGCTCGGAGCTGGCGCAGGCCGACAGGCCCAGCACCACCAGCGCGCCACACAGCGGTTTCAGCATTGCCGCTTCTCCCTTGGATGCATGCAGGTCATCGTAGCGGCACCTGCAACCCTCGTCACAGCGGCGATGCTACTGTCCGCATTCAGCCATCGACCCGCGCCCATGACCGCCGCCGCCCCCCCGACCCGTTCGCTGACCGAAGGCCCGATCGGGCGCAACCTGCTGCTGTTCGCCCTGCCCATCCTGGCCGGCAACATCGCCCAGTCGCTCAACGGCTCGGTCAACGCGATCTGGGTCGGCAAGTTCCTGGGCGAGGCGGCGCTGACCGCCACGGCCAACGCCAACAACATCATGTTCTTCCTGATCGGTTCGGTGTTCGGCATCGGCATGGCCGCCACCATCCTGATCGGCCAGGCGATGGGCGCGCGCGACGTGCCCCAGGCGCGGCGGGTGATGGGCACCAGCGCCACGTTCTTCATCGGCATCTCGGTGCTGATCGCCATCGCCGGCTGGTTCATGGCGCATCCGCTGCTGGCGGCGATGGGCACGCCGGCGGTCTCGCTGCCGCTGGCCGAGGCCTACCTGCGCATCATCTTCCTGGCCACGCCGACGCTGTACGCCTTCGCCTTCCTCAGCGCGGCGCTGCGCGGCGCCGGCGATTCGCGCACGCCGTTCCGCTTCCTGCTGCTGTCGGTGGCGCTGGACATCGTGCTCAACCCGCTGCTGATCTTCGGCATAGGCCCGTTCCCGCAGCTGGGCATCGCCGGCGCGGCGTGGGCCACGCTGCTGGCGCAGTCGCTGTCGCTGCTCGGCCTGCTGGCCTACATGCGCCACCGCGGCCACGTGCTGTGGCTGGGCCGCAAGGACATGGCGCTGTTCCGCATCGACCTGGCCATCCTCCGCGCGCTGGTGGTCAAGGGCGTGCCGATGGGGCTGCAGATGGTGCTGATCTCGCTGTCGATGATCATGCTGATGACCATGGTCAACGACTACGGCACCGACACCGCCGCGGCTTACGGCGCCTCGCTGCAGCTGTGGACCTACGTGCAGATGCCGGCCATGGCGATCGGCGCGGCGTGTTCGTCGATGGCCGCGCAGAACGTGGGTGCGCGCCGCTGGGACCGGGTGCGCGGCACCGCGCGCAAGGGCGTGCTGTTCAACTTCCTGCTCACCGGCGTGCTGATCCTGCCGCTGATCCTGCTGGACCGGCATTCGCTGGCGCTGTTCCTGCCCGACGGCAGCCAGGCGCTGGCGGTGGCGCGGCACCTGAACCACATCGCGGTGTGGTCGTTCCTGTTCTTCGGCGTGAGCTTCGTGATCTCCGGCGTGGTGCGCTCCACCGGCGCGGTGATCGCGCCGCTGCTGATCCTGGCCGCCTCGCTGTGGGGCGTGCGCGTGCCCTTCGCCGAACTGCTGCAACCGTACTGGGGTGCCGACGCGATCTGGTGGAGCTTCCCGGTCAGTTCGCTGGTGTCGATGCTGCTGTCGCTGGCCTATTACCGCTGGGGCGGCTGGCGCAAGGCGACGATGATGGCCGCCCCGCCGCATGCCGCGGAACTGGCGACGCCGGCCGAAGTGCCGGCGTGCCCGCCATCGCCGGTGGCCGACGCGGACGCCGAGGCCTGAAAAGATGGCCTCACCCACCGTAGGAGCGGCTTCAGCCGCGAACGGGGCCTTCGTCGGGAAAGCCTGGTCGCGACTGAAGTCGCTCCTACGGGAATGTGGCGGAAGTGCCGGCATGTCCGTCATCGCCGGTGGCCGACGCGGGCGCTGAGGCCTGAAGACTTGCCTCACCCACCGTAGGAGCGGCTTCAGCCGCGAACGGGGCCTTCGTCGGGAAAGCCTGGTCGCGACTGAAGCCGCTCCTACGGGAATGTGGCGGAAGTGCCGGCGTGTTCGTCATCGCCGGTGGCCGACGCGGGCGCCGAGGCCTGAAGACTTGCCCCACCCACCGTAGGAGCGGCTTCAGCCGCGAACGGAGCCTTCGTCGGGAAAACCTGTCGCGGCTGAAGCCGCTCCTACGGGAATATGGCGGCAGTGCCGGCGTGCCCGTCATCGCCTGTGGCCGACGCGGGCGCTGAGGCCTGAAGACTTGCCCCACCCGCCGTAGGAGCGGCTTCAGCCGCGAACGGGGCCTTTGTCGAGAAAGGCCCTGTCGCGGCTGAAGCCGCTCCTACGGGGTGGCGAGAGGTGCTTCAGTAGCTGCCGTCGAAGGCGAAGATCGGCTTGCGCTGCTGCCACAGGCCGCCGGTGAAGTCGGGGAACGCCAGGGTCTGGAAGCCGTTGGCGATGGACTGTTCGGACAGCGGCGTGATCGCGCTCCAGGTCACCGCGTCGAAGATGTCGATCGGCATAGGCGCGCGCGCCTTCAGCGCCTCGACGAAGGCGTGGATCACGAACCAGTCCATGCCGCCGTGGCCGGCGCCGGCGGCGGTGTCGGCGTGCTGCTTCCACAGCGGATGTTCGTACCGGTCCTGGTAGGTCTTGAAGTCCTCCCACTCGTGCGGCGGGCTGCGGCCCTCGATGTGGATGCCGTGGTTGAGGTCCATCCACAGGCCCTTGGTGCCCTGCACGCGGAAACCCAGCGAGTACGGGCGCGGCAGCGAGGTGTCGTGCTGCAGCAGGATGGTCTCGCCGTTGGCGCAGGCCAGCGTGGTGGTGACGATGTCGCCGAGCTTGAACTGCACCTTCGTGCTCGGATGCGTGGTGCCGCCGCTCTTGGCCACGGTGTAGTCGTGCAGCCCGCGCGCCTTGCTGGCGAAGGCGTTGATGTGGGTGAAGCGGTTGCCGCGGTTGATGCCGGTGTACATCGCGCACGGGCCGATGCCGTGGCTCGGGTACAACTCGCCGTTGCGCCTGACCGAATGCTCGGTGCGCCAGCGCGCCTCGGACCAGCCCCTGGGCCCGAACTCGACGCCGCTGCCGTAGGGATGGTCCGGATCGCCGTCGTTGAACTTCACCGCGCGCAGGTCGTGCTGGTAGCCGCCCTGCAGGTGCACCAGTTCGCCGAACAGGCCCTCGCGCACCATCTGCAGCGCCGCCATCACGTCGCGGCGGTAGCACACGTTCTCCAGCAGCATGTACGGCGTGCCGGTCTGCAGTTGGGTGTTGAGCACGTCCCAGTGGTCCTGCAGGGTGATGCCGGCCACCACTTCGCAGCCGACCGCGACCTTGGCCTGCATCGCGGCGATCGCCATCGGCGCGTGCAGTTCCCACGGCGTGGCGATGACCACCCCGTCCAGGCCGCGCTGTTCGAGCAGGCGCTTCCAGGCGTTGGCGTCGCCGTCGGCGCCGTAGGTCCTCGGCGCCGGCTTGCCGGCCTTGGCGACCATGGCGGTGGCGCGGCCGAGCATGATCGGCTCGATGTCGCACAGCGCCACCACGTCCACGTCGTCGCGGCGCAGCAGCTCCTTGAGCAGCACCTGGCCGCGCATGCCGGTACCGATCATGCCCAGCCGCACCTTGCGGCCGCGCGCCCAGGCCGGGGTATCCGGCAACAGGCTGGTGGCGGCCAGCGCCGCGCCGGCCAGGATGAATTCCCTGCGTTTCATTGCATGTCCTCTTTCACTTGGAATCGCGCCCGTCGCGGCCTGCATGGCGTGCCGCGCGGGCGAAGCGGCGTCCTCCCCTTCATGCCATGCACGCAGGGGAGGACGCAACGGTCCTGCATCAGAACCGGTAGGTGGCCGTCACGCTGTAGATGCGGCCGAAGTTGTTGGTGTAGCCGGGGAAGTTCATCCAGTCGTTCGGGTCGTAGAACGGCAGGCGGTTGAACAGGTTCTTCACCGTCACGCCCACGCTCAGCTTCTCGATCGGCCGCCAGTTCACGCTCAGGTTGGCCGTCCACCACGAAGGCGCGCCCTCGCACTGGCTGGGCGACGCATCGACATAGCTGCCGGTGCACGTCTCGGCGTTGTTGTCCTCGCCATCGACCCGGTCGTACGCCCACTTGGTGCCGCCGACGTAGTTGACGTAGAAGCCGGTGTCCCAGTTGCCGTAGGTCCAGTTGGTGTTGAACGTGGCGCGCAGGCGCGGGTTGTTGTAGTAGCCGACGACATTGCCGTAGTACCAGCCGTCGGCGTCGTCGGAGTTGTACATGTTGCGGTTGGCGATGGTCGCGGCCACGCCGATGTTCAGCCGGCCCCACTCGCCCAGGTCGAAGCGGCCGCGGGCGTCCACGTCCAGGCCGTCGATCAGGGTGCGGCCGCGGTTCTTGTACTGGCCGATGACGCTGGCCACGTTGCCGGTGCTGTAGCCCGGCAGGGTGGACGGGCAGGCCACGCCGCTGGCCGGGTCGGCGCACATGCGGGCCAGCGCGGCCAGGTTGGCCAGGTCGGTCTCGGTGATCGGGAAACGCGTCATCGCGCTGATCTCTTCCGGCTTGCTGTAGTCCGGCGCGACGATCTCGTTGCGGCGGTACACGAACCAGTAGTCGGCCGACACCGACAGCCAGTCGGTCGGCTCGAGCACGAAGCCCAGCGTCGCGATCTTGGCCTTCTCCGGCTTCAGGTCCGGGTTGGGCTGGGTCATGCGCGCCACGTTGCGGCTGCAGTCGCTGTTCCACAGGCTGTTGCCCAGGTCCTTGTCGACCGTACGGCTGGACTGGCGCAGCAGGCCGGCGATCGCGTTGGTCTCGGCGCAGCGGGTCTCGTCGCGGTAGCCGCCGATCTGCGCGTACACGCCGCCGGTGCCCGACTCGGCCAGGCTCGGCGCACGGAAGCCTTCCGAATAGGTGCCGCGCAGCAGCAACTGCGGCAGCGCCTGGTACTTCAGGCCGACCTTCGGCGCGAGGTTGGCGCTGAAGTCCGGGTACTTGTCCAGGCGCAGCGCGGCGTCCAGTTCCAGCTTGTCGGTGAGCGGGGCCACGGCTTCGGAGAACAGCGCGTAGGTGTTGCGCTTGCCGTCGAACCAGGAGCCGCCCTGCTGGGTGATCAGGCCGTCGGCGGCGTCCTGGTTGCCCGGCGTATAGAAGGTCTCGCGGGTGGCGTTGAAGCCGAACGCGGCGCGCACCTCGCCGGCCGGCAGCTTGAACAGCGGGCCTTCGACCTTGCCGTCCAAGGTGTGCAGGCGCGTCCACGACTGGATGTCGAAGGTCGGGAACGCCTCGCGGATCAGCGCGGCGTTGGCCTCGCTGAGCTCGCCGAACTTGTACGCCGGATGGTCGGAGATGATCACCCGCCCGGTGCCCGGGTCGATCGTGTACGGGCCGAAGGCCTTCTCGAAGCCCTTCAGGTTGACGTTGGTGGTCTGGTAGGTGACCGAGTGGGCGCCGGCGGTGGCGAAGGCGGTTTCCCAGCTCCAGTCGCTGTCGCCGAGGCTGCCGCGCAGGCCGGCCAACGCGCGATAGCTCTTGTCGGTGTTGCGCTGGCCGAAGTGGTTGCCGCCCACGTCCTGCAGCAGGTAGCTCAGGCCGACCACGCCGCCCATCAGCGCCTTCATCTCAGGGCTGGCGTGGTTGTACTCGTTGTTCGGACCGAGCCACGGGGTCAGGAACTGGTTGACGGTGTTGCCGGTATTGCGCGAGAACCAGCTCTGCGGGTTGCCGGTGGTGGTGCCGTAGGCGCGCGGGGTGCCGCCGTTGGCGCGCAGGTCGATGTCGGTATAGGTCACCTCGGCGAACGCCTCGGTGGCGTCGTTCACCTGGAAATGGCCGTTGACGTAGGCGGTCACGCGCCGGGAATCGGCGCCGCCGTTGATCTGGCGGTTCATCCACGTCTGCCAGATGCAGCGGGTACCGGTGGCCACCTGCAGCACGTTCTGGCAGCCCGGCGCGGCCTCGTCCACGCGCGCGTTGGTCACCGGGTCGATGGCGTAGTAGTAGCCGGGGTTGAACACGCCCGGCGCGCTGCCGGTGTCCAGGCGCAGGTTCTTGATGTAGTCCGGATTGTTGACGTAGAACTGCGCCGGGTTCTTGTCGTACCACTCGCTGTCGGGGATGCCGTTGCGCTCGTACAGGTTGACGCTGGCGTAGACGTTGTAGCGGTCGGTGGACAGGTCGCCGAAGCCGCCGGTGATGCTGGCCTGCTTCTCGCCGAAGGAATCGAAGCGCGGCGCGGTGTCCCAGGTGCCGCTGACTTCCAGGCCCTGGTAGTTGTTCTTGGTGATGACGTTGATGACGCCGGCCACCGCGTCGGTGCCGTACACGGCCGAGGCGCCGTCGGTCAGCACCTCCATGCGCTCGATGGCGGCGGCGGGAATCGCGTCGATGTTGACGAACTGGGTCTGGAAGCCTGACGGCGCGCCGTAGTACGACAGGCGGCGGCCGTTGAGCAGCACCAGCGTGCCCTGCGGGCCGAGGCCGCGCAGGTTGGCCTGCGAGGCGCCGTCGGAACCGGTGAACAGCGATTTGGAATCCACCTGCGCCGGGCGCGCGGCCGGCAGGTTGTCCAGCACCTGCAGCAGGGTGCGGGCGCCCATGTTCTGGATGTCCTGCTTGCTGATGACCTGCACCGGCGAGGCGGTCTCCACATCGGTGCGGCGGATGTTGGAACCGGTGACCTCGACGCGGGCCAGCTCGGTGGTCTTGTCCTTGTCTTTGTCCTTGCCGGCATCCTGCGCGAGCGCGGGCGCGGCGATGGCGATCAGGGCGCTGGCCACGGCCAGCGACAGCGGCGTGATCAGGCAGCGGTTGGGATTGCGGCGGGCTGGCAACATCGGGGTTCTCTCCTGGCGGTGACGCACGGAACAGCGGATGGCGGGCATGGCGATCCCGTTCCACGGCCGCGGCGGCCGTGGTCGGTGTGTTGGGGGAGCAGCAGCGTTACGCGGGGGTCATGGGGCGACGAGTTCGGCCGAATCGCCCTCCTCGCCGATCAGCACGGCGTTGGCCCAGTTGCCGCAGACCTGGGCGGGTTGGCTGCCCTGCGCGCCCAGCGTGCGCAGGCTCAGCGAGGACAGGCCGCGGATGTCCAGCTCCGGCTTGACCACGCCGGGCGCCTTCACCAGGCCGCTGTCGTAGAGCAGGCGGCCGTCGCCCCAGACCTGGAACTGCATGCCGCCGGCGGCGCGGCAGGCATCGTCGATGCCGAGGTCGGCGCGCAGCAGGTGCCAGCGGCCCTTGAGCGCGAGATCGACGCGGCTGTCCGCGCCCACGCCCAGGCCGCGGCGGAACTGCAGGCCGTTCATGCGCATGGCGGCATCGCCGCGGAAGGACTGGTCGGCGCGGACGCTGCCGGCCAGCGCGGCCGGCAGCGGCAGCTGGGAGAGGTATTGCTGCCGTGCCGGCCGTTCCGGTTGCTGCTGTTCGAGGATGCGGAAGGTGGACAGCGCGATCGGGCCGACGTCGCGCGGCTGCAGCGCGTCGACCGCGCGCGCGGCTTCAGCCTGCGCGGCAGTGACCATCGGATCGCTGCCGGCAGCACCGTCGCCATCCGGGTTCTGCACGCCGAGCACGCGGAAGCGCAGCAGGCGGCCGGCATGGGCCGGGAAGTCGATGCGCTGCAGGCCTTCCTTCAGCGGCAGGCGGCCGCGGGCGATGGGCTGGCCCCACTCGCCGTTGCTGTCGGCCATGTAGATCTCGTAGTCGCGCACCTGGCCGTGCTTCCAGTGCTGGTCGTTGCGCGGCGCCAGTTCGACGCCGTCGATCATGCGCCGCTCGCCGAAGCCGATCACCCATTCGTGGGCGCCGGTGCGGATGGCCTGATTGCGCACGGTGCGGAACCAGGTGGCCGGATCGTCGTCGAAGGCGTTCTCCAGCGGATAGCCCTTTTCCTCGGCCGGGCGGTTTACCACCAGCAGGCTGTCCGGCGGCAGCGCGCGGCCCTGCTCCGGCGCGGCCGGGAACGCGTCGTCGGCCGCGGCCGCGGCGGCCGGGAAATCCATCTGCAGCTGCAGCGGCTGGCGGATGTCGACCGTCGCGGTGCGCACGTGCAGGGTGCCGCGGCGTTCGCCGGCATCGAAGTACCAACCTTCGCCGGCCGCGGCGAAGGCGGCCGCATCGGCGAGCGCGGGCAGCGCGCGGCCGTCCAGCCGCACCGCCGCCGGCGCCTGCCGGTTGAGCACGCGCAGGCCGTAGCGGCGCTGCTGCAGCTGTCCGCGGTACTCGCCCTGCACCGGGTCGATGCGCACCTGCACCGGGCCGCTGCCCTGCGCCGGCGCCTGCACGCGGATCAGCTGCGTGCTCGATTCGCCCTGCTGGTAGCGGCGGGTGCTGCCGTCGTCCTCGTACAGCGTGTAGCTCGAATCGCCCTGCGGATACAGGTCGAAGGTGACCTCGTCCAGCGGCTTCTCGCCGTCGAACAGCATGGCCGGGTACATCGGCAGGATCGCGCCGGCGCGCACGAACACCGGCAGCGTGGCCAGGTCCACCTGGCGGTCGAACTGGCGGCCTTCAGCGCCGGCCTGCACGCGGCGGCCGTCCCAGTAGTCGTACCATCCGCCCTCGGGCAGATGGATGTCGCGGCGCCAGCCGCGGCTGGCGGCCTGGCTGCGGTAGACCGGCGCCACCAGCAGGTCGCGGCCGAGCAGGAACTGGTATTTGTAGGCCTCGTCGCGCGCATGCGGGTCGCGCGGGTTGTCCCACATCAGCCCGCGCACCGGCGGCGCGCCGGTCTGCGCGGCCTCGTGCACCAGCCCGTACATGTACGGGGTCAGGCGCATCTTCAGCTTGAGGTAGTCGCGGTTGATGCCGCGGTAGGGCTCGTCGAACCACCACGGATGCTTGCGCGCGCTCGAGGACCAGCCGCTCATGCCCATCAGTACCGGGGTGAACGCCTTCCACTGCAGGTCGCGGGTGAAGGTCTCGGCGCTGCCGCCGAAGATCGCATCGACGTCGCCGCTGGCGTAGGCCATGCCGGACAGGCCCGAGCCGACCAGGGTCGGCACGTGCCAGCGGATGTAGTCCCAGCTGCTGCTCTGGTCGCCGGTCCAGGCCACCGCGTAGCGCTGGATGCCGGCCCAGCCCATCACCGTCCACAGGAACGGGCGCGAATCGGAATTGTCGAGGATGCCGTTGAACGCCTGGCGGTTGGCGTCCATCGCGAACTGGTAGCCCTTGCCGGTCCAGGCCACGTCCAGTTTCTGCACGCGGGTGCCGGCCTTGCCGACTTCCCAGGCGATCTTGTCCACGCCGTTCTCGGTCCACAGGCCGGTCTTGAAGCCGTACTTCGCCAGGCCCTGCACGGTCTCGGGCAGCTGCCTGTAGCCGCAGCCGTAGCCGTCGTTGGGCAGGATCCAGCCGCCGGGCATGTCGTTTTCGCGGTACCTGGCGGCGACGCTGTCGACCACGTCGATCGTGGTGCCGGTGGGGCCGTCGCTCCAGCCTTCGGGCACGCTGCCGGGCTTCTTGATGTTGTCGCCGTCGTTGTAGCAGTCGGCATCGCCGTAGGACAGCGCCCAGCGCGCGACCATGTTCGGGCGGCCGGTCAGCCGGGTATAGCGCTCGATCAGCCGCGGCAGGTCGGCGCCGACGAAGTAATAGGCGTCGAAACGGTCTTCGCGGTGCAGCAGCGTGGCCTGGTCGGGCTGACGCAGGTCGTAGCTGCCGTCGCTCCACGTATTGCGCAGCATGCCCCAGCCACGCGAGCTGAGCAGCATCGGCGCCGGGCTGGGCCGGTCGCCTTCCTCCCAGCCGCCGGAATAGGAAATCTCCAGTTCGCGGCCCTTGAACTGGTAGCGGCCGTTCTGCTGGCCGCCGCCGAAGAAGGCTTCGTCGGCCTGCGAGGACAGCACCTGCACGCTCTGCTCGGCATCCAGGTCCAGCGGTTGCAGCTCCTGCCACAGCGCGGTGGCGCGGCCGTCGTCCAGCCGCTCCAGGCGCAGCCGCAGCGGTTGCCGCTGCACGTGCAGCACCAGCGCATCGGTGCGCACGCGGATTTCCTGCGCGTCTTCTTCCAGCTGCGCCTGCACGGTGGCCCTGGGCTGCGGCAGCACGATGGGCGCGGCCTTGTCGCCGGCGCCGGTCAGCTTGCCCTTACGGCCGGCCTGCACGCGGACGATGTCGCTGGCCGGCAGTTCGATGCGGATGCGCGCGCCGTTGTCGGTGAGCAGGTCCCAGCCGCGCACGCCGTCGCGGCCGTCGTTGGCGCCGACCGAACGCAGGTTGCCCACCGGCTCGGCATGCAGCGGCAGCGCCGGCAGCAGCAGGACGGAAAGCAGCGCCACCGGCAGTGGCAGACGACGTACGCGCTTGTGCACCTTGCTCCCCAGGCCCGTGCGGGCATTCGATGGCGGTTACGCCGACTCTAGGGCAGCATTTCGAAAGATGTCAACAAAATGAAAGCAAAAGACAAGAATTTTTATATCAATCGAAAGATTGTGCAAAGCACCACTTTCCTTATGCGCTCCTGCGGCGTGAACTCTGCCTGCGAAAGCAATTTCCGGCCGACCTTTCGATTCGGGGCGGCGCGCCGGCAGAAGCGGTAGCACGAAAGAATTCTTTCCTTTTTCTTTCGATGTTTGACATTTCGAAAGAAAAAGCAGATCGTGCACCGGCCCAACAGGAACCAAGAATGGACGCCACCCTGCTTACCGATCCGTCCGCCTGGCAGCGCCTGGGCGGAGCCGATACCGCCGCCGAAATCGCCCAGCAGCCGGCCTTGTGGGAAACCCTGGCCGCCAGCCTGGAACGCGACCAGGAGCGCCTGCAGGCCTTCCTCGGCCAGCGCCTGTCCGACCCGGCGCAGCGCGTGCTGTTCACCGGCGCCGGCAGTTCCGGCTTCATCGCCGAGATGGTCGCCGACCACATCAACGCGCAGTGGCCCGCCGAAGTGCGCGCGGTGCATACCACCAGCCTGCTGACCCACCCGGCGCTGTACCTGCAGCGCGAGCGCCCGACCCTGCTGGTGTCGTTCGGCCGCAGCGGTTCCAGCCCGGAAAGCGTGGCCGCGGTCGAGCGCGTGCGCGCCGACGTGGACGACGCCCGTTTCCTCGACATCACCTGCAACGCCGACGGCGAACTGGCACGCCGCGGCGCCGGGCGCGAGGACACCTGCACCCTGCTGATGCCGGCGGCCAGCTGCGACCGCGCCTTCGCCATGACCAGCAGCCTGAGCTGCATGCTGCTGGCGGCGCTGGCGGTGTTCGACCGCGCGCCGTGGAGCGAACGCGGCGAGCGCATCGGCCAGGTCGCCGCGCTGGCGCGGGAAGGCCTGCAGCGCTGGGACGCGCCGGTGGCCGCGCTCGCCGCGCAGCCGTTCGACCGCGTGATCTACCTGGCCAGCGGCCCGCTGGAAGCGCTGGCGCGCGAAGCCGCGCTGAAGGTGCTGGAACTCACCGCCGGCCGCGTGCTGGCGATGGCCAACACGCCGCTGGGCTTCCGCCATGGTCCCAAGTCCACGCTCGATGCGCGCACCCTGGTGGTGATGGTGCGCAGCGCGCAGCCGCTGGCGCGCCGCTACGAGCAGGACCTGCTGGAGGAACTGCGCGGCGACGGCGTGGCCGGCAGGGTGCTGTCCATCGGCCCGCATTCGGACATCGGCATCGGCGACGACTTCACCCTGCAGGTGCCGGCCCTGCCCGACGCCTGGCTGGCGCCGGCGTGGCTGCCGTTCGCGCAGCTCTATGCGCTGCGCCGCTCGGCCGCGCTGGGGCTGACGCCGGACAATCCGTTCCCCGACGGCACCGTCAACCGCGTGGTCAAGGGCGTCACCATCCACCATGGCTGAGTCCGCCGCCAAGGCCTGCTACGGCATCGACATCGGCGGCACCAAGATTGAACTGGTGGCCTGCGATGCGGCCCTGCAGGTGGCCTGGCGCAAGCGCATCGCCACGCCGCAGGGCGATTACGCCGGCTTCCTGCAGGCCGTCGAAACCCTGGTCGCCGATGCCGACGCGTCGCTGGGACAGGCCGCGCAGGCCGTCGGCATCGCCCTGCCCGGCGTGCGCGACCGCCGCAGCGGCCGCCAGCTCAGCGCCAACGTGCCGGCCCTCACCGGCCAGTGCGTGGCCCGCGACCTGCAGGCGCGCCTGCAACGGCCGCTGCATTTCGGCAACGACCTGCAGTGCTTCGCCCTGTCCGAGGCGCATGGCGGCGCCGCCGACGGCTACGCCAGCATGTTCGGCGCGATCCTCGGCACCGGCGCCGGCGGCGGCTACTGCGTGCAGGGCCGGCTGATCGGCGGCTTCAACGGCCTGGCCGGCGAATGGGGCCACTGGAGCGTGCCGGCCAACCTGCTGCAGCGCCACGGCCTGCCGCTGCTCGATTGCGGCTGCGGCCTGCGCGGCTGCGTGGAGCGCTATGTCTCCGGCAGCGGCGTGGCGATGATCGAACGCCATCTCGGCGGCAGCGCCGCCAACGCCAGCGAGGTCATCGCCCTGGCCGAGGCCGGCGACGCCCGCGCGCGGCAGGCGCTGGACATCCACCGCGACCTGCTCGGCCACAGTTTCGCGGCGCTGATCCTGGCGCTGGACCCGCACGTGATCGTGCTCGGCGGCGGCCTGTCGCAGTACGCGCCGCTGTACGAACAGCTGCCGGCGGCGATCGCCGCGCACCTGTTCGCCGGCGTGCAGGTACCGCCCATCGTGCCACCCCGCTTCGGCGATGCCGGCGGCGCGCGCGGCGCCGCTCTGCTCGCCTGCCAACCCACTTTTTCCTGACCCGGGAGTTCGCCCATGTCTCCGTTGCAGACCCTGCTCGCCGCGCATCGCGCCGGCCACAACGTCGGCCTGTACAGCGTGTGCTGCAGCAACGAACAGGTGCTGCGCGCGGCCATGCACGTGGCCGCGCGCCACGGCACCGTGCTGCTGGTCGAAGCCACCTCCAACCAGGTCGACCAGTTCGGCGGCTACACCGGCATGACCCCGCCGCAGTACCGCGACTACGTGCGGGCGCTGGCCGACGAGGAAGGCTTCCCGCGCGACCGGCTGGTGCTCGGCGGCGACCACCTGGGCCCCAACGCCTGGCAGAAGCAGCCGGCGGCCGAGGCGATGGCGCACGCGCGCGTGCTGATCGAGGCCTACGTCGCCGCCGGTTTCCACAAGATCCACCTGGACTGCAGCATGTCCTGCGCCGACGACCCGGTGCCGCTGCCCGACGCCACCGTCGCCGCGCGCTCGGCCGAACTGGCCGTGATCGCCGAACGCACCGCCGCCGCGCACGACCTGCCGCCGCCGGTCTACGTGATCGGCACCGAGGTTCCCGTGCCGGGCGGCGAAGCCTCGCTGGACGCCGGGCTGGCGGTGACCGCGCCGGCCGCGGCCGCGCAGACGCTGGAGATCCACCGCCGGGCCTTCGACACGCCGCCGCTACGCGATGCCTGGCAGCGGGTGATCGCGATGGTGGTGCAGCCGGGCGTGGACTTCGACCACAGCAGCGTGCACGACTACGATCCCGCGGCCGCCGGCGAGCTGGCCGACTTCCTCGAAAAGCAGCCGCGCATCGTGTTCGAGGCGCACTCCACCGACTACCAGCGCGAGAGCGGGCTGCACGCGCTGGTGCGCGACCACTTTGCCATCCTCAAGGTCGGCCCGGCGGCGACCTTCGCCTACCGCGAGGCGCTGTTCGCGCTGGCCGCGATCGAGGCCGAACTGCTGCCGGCCGCGCAGTGCTCGCGCCTGCCGCAGGTGCTGGAGGAGGTGATGGTCGCGCAACCGAAGTATTGGCAGGCGCACTACCACGGCGACGAAGGCACGCTGCGCCTGCTGCGCGCCTTCGCCTTCAGCGACCGCTGCCGCTACTACTGGGGCGAGCCGGCGCTGCTGGACGCGGTGCGCACGCTGTTCGCCAACCTGGAAAAACACGCGCCGCCGCTGGTGCTGCTCAGCCAGTACCTGCCCGAACAGTTCCGCGCGGTGCGCGAGGGCACGCTGGCCAATACCCCCGGCGCACTGGTGCGGCACCGCATCGGCCTGTGCCTGGACGAATACGCGCGCGCCTGCTCGGCCAATACCGCCGGTGCGCGCGGGCAAGGCGAAAGTTCCGCCCACCCGAACCTTGCGAACGGCTAAGCTCGGCCTTTCGCGGAGAAAGCACGAGATGGCCATGCGCAACACCCGTTCCCGCCGGCAACAGATCCTGCAGCAGCTGATCGAGCAGGGTGCGGTGCAGGTCGCCGAGCTGGTCGGGCGCTACGGCGTGTCGGCGGTGACCATCCGCACCGACCTGGGCCATTTCGAGGAACAGGGCCTGGCCACGCGCACCCACGGCGGCGCCACCCTGGTGCGCACGCCGCCGCAGGAGCAGGACATCCACGAGAAGGATGCGCTGAACCTGCCGCTGAAGGAGTCCATCGGCGCGTGCGCCGCGCAGCTGGTGCAGCCCGGCGACAACATCATCATCGACTCCGGCTCGACCACGATGACCCTGGCCCGCCACCTGCGCGGGCACCGCGACGTGACGGTGATGACCAACGGCCTGAACATCGCCTGGGAGCTGGCCAACGCACCGGGCGTGAACGTGCTGCTCACCGGCGGCCAGCTGCGCAAGCAGTCGCTGTCGCTGCAGGGCAGCCAGGCCGAGGCCAGCCTCAACCCGTACAGCTTCGACACGCTGTTCCTGGGCGTGGACGGCCTGGACCTGCAGTTCGGCCTGACCACCCACGACGAGGCCGAGGCGCGCCTGAACCACCGCATGGTCGAACGCGCCCGGCGCATCGTGGTGCTGACCGACACCTCCAAGTTCGGCCGCGTCAGCCTGCACCGCATCGCCTACCTGGACCAGATCCACGCCGTGATCACCGACGCCGGCATCGACGAGGCCACGCGCGAGGGGCTGCAGCGCCGCGGCATCGAAGTCGTGGTCGCCGAAGCGGCGGCGTAGGCCGGAACGGTCCCTCCCGGAACGAAGCCCCGTTCCCCCTGGAGCGATAGTGCGCGGCTGCGTGCCGCAGGTGTGGGCCGGCGCCAGAGCGGACTGGAAGGGAACCAGCCGCGCCGAAAGCAACCATCGGCAGCGCGACGGCAAACGCATCGCCACCAGCCTGACGGGAAACACGAACGGTGGACACGTCGTGAGGCTTCGCCCTGCCCTCATCCGCCCCTTCGGGGCACCTTCTCCCGTGGGGAGAAGGGACAAGCGCGCCCATGCCATCGGCGCTACACCGCCGAGTGTGGCGAAGGCGCAGGCATCCGTTGGACGCCTCACTTCCCCTGTGGAAAGCGGAAACGCAAACGGCCGCCCGGAGGCGGCCGTTGCTGCGACGGGCGCGAAGCCCGTGGCGGGTATTACTCGGCGGCCTTGGCAGCCTGGCGCGCGGCCTTGGCCTGCGCGGCGGCGGCCAGGTCTTCCTTGATGCGGGCAGCCTTGCCTTCCAGGCCACGCAGGTAGTACAGCTTGCCGGCGCGGACCTTGCCGCGGCGCTTGACTTCGACCGAGTCGATCAGCGCGCTGTGGGTCTGGAACACGCGCTCCACGCCGTAGCCATGCGAGATCTTGCGCACGGTGAACGAGGAGTTCAGGCCGGCGTTCTTGGTGCCGATCACGACGCCTTCGTAGGCCTGCACGCGCTCGCGGTTGCCTTCCTTGACCTTGACGTTGACCACGACGGTGTCGCCCTGGCTGAACTTCGGCAGTTCGCGGGTGATCTGGGCGGATTCGAAGTCCGCGACGATGGATTTGTTCAGCTTGCTCATGGGTGCACCGATGTATTCGGAGTGGGCGTGTCGATTCGACAGCGGGGTCTCATGCAGTCGCCGGATTGCGCTGCACGTTTGTTGTAGTTGGAACCGCCGCTACCGGTCAGGCAGCAGCAAGCCGCGCATTATAGATGACCTTCCGGCCCGGTGCCAGTAGTGCCGGCCAGCCCGCATCACCTGGTATTCCTGCGTTGCCGCCCAGCGGCCGCGCTGCCGGGGTGCCCGGGCGGAACGCGTGGAGTGCCTCCCGATCCGCCGGAAACCCGGTCCACGCGCAGAGGCCGGGCACAAAACCCTGCCGAAGAAACTCGATGCGCGGCAAACCGCCCGCCTACGGTTCCTTGCGGGCCTCGTCCAGCAGCTTGCGGTCGGCCTTGCCGAGGCCGGCTTCGTCCAGCAGGTCCGGTCGGCGCAGGGCGGTGCGCAGCAGCGACTGCTGCCGGCGCCAGCGCGCGATCGCGGCATGGTTGCCCGAGCGCAGCACCTCCGGCACCTCGCCCAGCGCGTGGCTGGCCGGCTGGCTGTAGTGCGGGCAGTCGAGCAGGCCATCGCCCTCGAAACTGTCCTGCACCGCCGATTCGGCGTCGTTGAGCGCGCCTTCCTGCAGGCGGGTGACCGCATCGATGATCACCGCCGCGCCCAGCTCGCCGCCGGACAACACGTAGTCGCCGATGGAGATTTCCTCGTCCACCTCGGCGGCGAGGAAACGCTCGTCCACGCCCTCGTAGCGGCCGCACAGCAGGATCATGCGCGGCAGCGCCGCCAGTTCGCGCACCCCGGCCTGGGTCAGCGGCCGACCCTGCGGGCTGAGGTAGATCAGCGGCGCCGGGGTCGGGTCGGCGGCGCGCGCGGCGGCCAGCGCCGCGCGCAGCGGCTCGATCAGCATCACCATGCCCGGGCCGCCGCCGAACGGACGGTCGTCCACGCGGCGGTAGTTGCCCTCGGCGTGGTCGCGCGGGTTCCAGCCGTGCAGTTCGAGCAGGCCGCGCTCCTGCGCGCGGCCGACCACGCCCAGCGCGGCGGACTGCGCGATGAACTCGGGAAACAGGGTGATGACGTCGACGCGCACCGGGTCAGAACTCCGGATCCCAGTCGACCACGATCAGGTTGGCGTCGAAATCGACCGACTTGACGAAGTCGCCCATCACGAACGGCACCATGCGCTCGCGGTCGCCGCGCACCACCAGCACGTCGTTGGCGCCGGTGTTGAACAGGTGCGAGGCGCGGCCCAGCTTCACGCCGTCCACGGTCTGCACGTCCAGGCCCTCGAGATCGACCCAGTAGTACTCGTCCGGACTCGGCGGCGGCAGCGCGCTGCGCGCGATGTAGATCTCGGTGCCGCGCATGGCTTCGACCGCGTTGCGGTCGTCCACGCCGGGAAAGGTCGCCACCAGCGTCTTGGCGGCTTCGCGGCCGCGCACGCCGGTGATCTGCGACTCCTGCCCGGACGGGCTGCGCAGGATCCACGGCTGATAGTTGAAAATGGCCAGCCGCGGCTCGGTCCAGGACTCGAGCTTGAGCTCGCCGCGCACACCAAAAGCGCCGGTCACCCTGCCCAGCAGGATCCGGCGCTCGGAATCTTTCTTCATAAAGCAGTCGGGCCGCGCTTGCGCGCGGCCCGCCAGGATCAGGCCGCAGCGGCCTGGGCCTTGGTCGCTTCCTTGTACAGGTTGCGAACCTTGTCGGTCAGCTGGGCGCCGTTGGCGACCCACTTGTCGACGGCGGCGATGTCCAGCACCACGCGCTGTTCTGCGCCCTGGGCGACCGGGTTGTAGTAGCCGACGCGCTCGATGTTGCGGCCGTCGCGGGCGCTGCGCACGTCGGTGACGATGATGTGGTAGAACGGACGCTTCTTGGCGCCGCCGCGGGTCAGTCGGATCTTGACCATGGTGGTTTTTCCTTTGTAGCCCAGTCGCCAGGATGGCGCGGTAAGCCGGCGATTATAGCCGCGGCCCTGCGCCATTCCAAGCCCGCCGCCCGTCCTGCCTGAATGGCTGGCTCAGAGCGGCCGCCAGGGCTCCAGCGCCAGCGCCTGCCGCAGCCGTTCCAGCAGCGCCTGCGAATCCGCAAACCGGCATCCGCCGATGCGCGCCAGCGGCCACAGCCCGGTGGCGTTGCAGGCCACCGCCCCGGAGAAACCGGGTAAGGCTTCCAGCGGGATTTCCCGCCGCGACTGCGCCAGCCCCTGCCGCTCCAGCCCGGCGACCAGCAGCTGTTCCGCGGTGCCGCGCAGCGCCTCCGCCTGCGGCCACACCACCTCGTCGCCGGCGAGCAAGGCGATGTTCCAGGTGCTGCCCTCGCCCACCCGCCCGGCCGCATCGACGAACAGGGCATCGTCGAATCCCTCGCGCATGGCCTGGCGCCGGTACTGGAACAGCGGGAAGGTGCCGACATGCTTGAGCTGCGGCCACGCGCGCTGGTAGCGCACCGGCAGGACTGCGCAGGCGGCGGCGGGCACCGTCGCCGGCGCGGCGATGCCGATCAGCACGTCCACCGGCACCGCGCGCAGCGGCTGGCGGAAGTCGAAGGCGCGCGAGAACACGGTGATGCGGACCGAGGCGTCCTCCCTGCCGCAACGCTCCAGCGCCTGCCGCAGCCAACCCAGCAGCCGCGCCTCGTCCAGTTCGGCGTCGAACAGTTCGCGCGTGCCCTGCTGCAGGCGCCGCAGGTGCAGGGCCCAGCCCTGCGCCGCGCCACCGCGCACCTGCAGCGAGGTGAAGTGTCCGTAGTTGACCAGTGCGGCGCCGACCAGCGCCGCATCGACGGGCTCGCCGTTGCAGGTCAGGTGGCTCACAGCAGCGCCTGCGCCTGTTGCCACATCCCCTGGACCACGGCAGCGGCGGGACCGCGCCGGGCCATCCACGCCGATTGCCCGGCCCAGGCCTGCATCGCGTCCAGGCGGTTGTCGGCCTGCGCCTGCCTGCGCATGCCGGCGGTGAGCCCACGCTGCACCGGATAGGGCTGCGGACGCGGCGCATCGGCGGCCTCGGCGGCGCGCACATAGCCGGTATCCAGCGCACGGCCCAGGCGGCCGCTGAAAACGCGGGTGGCACGGGTGTGTTCCGGCTCCGCCGCGGTCAGCGCCTGTTTCCAGGCATCGGGAATCGTGGATTCGTCGGCGGCGAGGAAGGCCGTGCCCACCTGCACCGCGCTGGCGCCGAGCATCAGCGCGGCGGCCACGCCGCGGCCATCGCCGATACCGCCGGCCGCGATCACCGGCACGTCCAACCGGTCGGCCAGGCGCGGCAGCAGCGCGAACAGCCCGCTCATCTGCGCGTCGGCGCGCGCGGCCTCGAACGCGCCGCGATGGCCGCCGGCCTCCATGCCCTGCGCGACCACCGCATCGGCACCGGCCGCCTGCGCCCGCAGCGCTTCGTCCAGCGTGGTGGCGCAGGCGAACCAGGCGATGCCGGCGGCCTTCAGGCGGCGCGCCTGCGCCGCGGAGAACACGCCCATGATGGTCGAGGCCACCGCCGGCCGCGCCGCTATCAAGGCATCGAACTGCGCATCGAAATCGGCCGGGCCGGCATCGCCGGCGCTGGCCGGCACCGGCGGCCCCCAGCGCTCGAGGAAGGCACGGGTCGCCGCTTCGGCCGCGGCATCGCGCGCTGGCGCCGGGTCGGGCACCCAGACGTTGACCTGGGCCGGCCCATCCGACTGCCGGCGGAAGTCGTCCATCCACTGCCCGATCTGTTCCGGCGTGGACAGCACCGCGCCCATCGCGCCCATGCCGCCGGCATTGGCCACGGCCGCGGACAGGGCCACCGGGCAGGCGCCGGCCATCGGCGCCAGCAGGATGGGAAGCGCGATGCCGAAACGCTGGCAGAAGCGGTCCGCGCGTTGCCGGATGTCCGGGGTCATGGCGCACTCCAATCGGGGGTCGCCATCATCGCCGAGCCGTCCTGTGGCGCCAATGTCGGCAGACAGCAAGTCACGCAAGCTCCCGCGGCACGGGCATCTGCATCCGGTACCAGTCCTCGACCCGGCCTTGGCGCAGGTCGAAGTCGCGCACGGCCTGCGGGCGCTGCAGGAAGGGGCCCCACAGCCGCAGGTCAACGAAATCCGTGGCCGGCCGGGCGCGCCACTCCGGCGGCCCGTGCAGTTCCAGCTCCAGGCAGTGGAAGCCGTCGGCGCCGCAGGTGAAGACGTGGCGGCCATCCGCCACGCCGCCGTCGTACAGGTGCGGTCCGCGCACGAAGCCATACAGGCGCAGACGGGCGTCGGTGAAACCGACCGCGCCGTCGTCGCGCGGCAGGCGGCGGCCGAACACGTCCGCCTGCCATGCCTGCTCCAGCACCAGCACGTCGCCCTGGCTCAGCTGCAGGTACCAGCGGTAGAGGTGCCGGTACTGCGCCAGCCAGTCGATGGAAGGATCGCCCACGCCTGCTGCGTCCCATGCATCGGCGACATCGGCGAACAGCAGCACTGCGCCGCACGGCACGTTGGCGACCTCGCGCGATGGCAGGCGCGCGCGCGTCTGCAGCGGGTGTTCGCCGTCGATCCGCACCACCACGCCGCCTTCGCCGTCGCGTTCGTAGCGGCAGGTCGCGCCGTCCTCCGGCTCCAGCGGCAGCGAGAGCGCGTCCGGCGCGGGCACCGCCAGCCAGATGCCGATGCTGCCGGCGGCCGCGGAAGCGCCCGGCGCGTCCTGGCCGATACCCAGCGAATACACGCCGGTGCGTTCGATCGCAATGCGGATCTCGTCCAGGCTGCCGGCGTCGAACCAGCGCCGCCCGCCCGGCGCCGGCGCACACAGGTCGCAGGGCCAGTGCGCCGGCGCGCCGCTCTCGCCCCGCGCATCGGGGTGGAAGCGCAGCAGCAGCACGTCGCCTGCGCGCAGGAACATCTCGTGCGTGGCGCAGATGTCCGCGCGCGGGAAGCGTTCATTGTGAAACGGCTCGAGGTCGGCGACATGCCGGCGCCATTCGCGTCCGGCCGACGCCGGTTCCCGCAGCACATCGGCGCGTGGCGGCGGATCGTGCAGGGGCGACAGGGCGGCAGCCGGCGCGACGGCGGGCTCCCGCTCCGCCCGCACCGCGGGCGATCCTGCACGCCGCCGGAACAGGGCATCGACCAGCCCGGCCCCCAGCAGCAGCGCGACCCACAGTACCAGCGTGGCCGGCAGCAGCGCCCAGCCGGACGCCAGCCGCAGGGCCAGCACCAACGCCAGGCCCAGGAGGATGGCGTGCTGGCCCGGCGACCAGGACACGCGACGGCTCAGCGGAACGGCAGGCCGCCCTTGCCGCCCATGGCGCCGAGCATGCCCTTCATGTTGCGCATCATGCCCTTCATGCCGCCGCCGGCCAGCTTGCCCATCATCTTTTCCATCTGCATGTACTGCTTCATCAGCTTGTTGACGTCGGCCGGCTGGGTGCCGGAACCGCGCGCGATGCGGGCGCGGCGCGAGCCGTTGAGCAGGCCCGGGTTGCGGCGCTCCTTCCTGGTCATCGAGTTGATGATGGCGATCATGCGCGGCACTTCCTTGCTCTGCTGCACCTGCTGCTTGAGGTGCTCGGGGATCTGCCCCAGGCCGGGCAGCTTGTCCATCAGCCCGCCGATGCCGCCCATGTTCTGCATCTGCTCCAACTGGTCGCGCATGTCGTTGAGGTCGAACTTCTTGCCCTTGGCGACCTTCTCGGCCAGCTTCTGCGCCTTGTCCTTGTCGACCTGCTGCTCGACCTGCTCCACCAGCGACAGCACGTCGCCCATGTCCAGGATGCGGCTGGCCACGCGCTCGGGGTGAAACACGTCCAGGCCGTCGACCTTTTCGCCGGTACCGGTGAACTTGATCGGCTTACCGGTGACGTAGCGCACGCTCAGCGCGGCGCCGCCGCGGGCGTCGCCGTCGGTCTTGGTCAGCACCACGCCGGTCAGCGGCAGCGCCTCGCCGAAGGCCTTGGCGGTGTTGGCCGCGTCCTGGCCGGTCATCGAATCGACCACGAACAGGGTTTCGGCCGGGTTGACCGCCGCATGCAGGGCCTTGATCTCGGCCATCATCGCGTCGTCGATGGCCAGGCGGCCGGCGGTGTCGACGATCAGCACGTCGGCGAAGGACTTGCGCGCGTCGTCGATGGCCGCGCGCACGATGTCCACCGGCTTCTGCTCGGCCGCCGACGGGAAGAACAGCACGCCGACCTGCTCGGCCAGCGTCTTCAGCTGCTCGATCGCGGCCGGGCGATAGACGTCGGCCGAGACCACCATCACCTTCTTCTTGCGCTTTTCCTTCAGGTGCTTGGCCAGCTTGCCGACCGTGGTGGTCTTGCCCGCGCCCTGCAGGCCCGCCATCAAGATGATGGCCGGGGCCGGCACGTTGAGGTTCAGGTCGGTGGCCTGCGCGCCCATCACCGCGGTCAGTTCGTCGCGCACCACCTTGATCAGCGCCTGGCCCGGGGTCAGCGACTTGAGCACTTCCTGGCCGACCGCGCGCACCTTGATCTTCTCGATCAGCGCCTGCACCACCGGCAGCGCGACATCGGCCTCCAGCAGCGCGATGCGCACCTCACGGGTCGCCTCGCGGATGTTCTCCTCGGTCAGGCGGCCGCGGCCACGCAGGCGCTCGATGGTGCCGGAAAGGCGCTGGGTCAGGGACTCGAACATGCGGTGCAACCTGCGGGAACGTTGGCAAAGAGATCGAAATTATAGCGGCCGGCGGCTTCGACCGCCGCCCCGCCCCGGCGCACGTCGCCAGCGGCGGGCGCGTGTGCGAAACTGTGGCGATGACAATCGTTCTCATCGCCGTCGCGCTCTACCTGCTGTCCACCGGACTGCTCGTCCATGGCCTGGCGGCCGAGCGCGCCGCCAGCGCCCGCGGTTGGCTGTGGCCGGCGACCGGCGCGGTCGTGCTGCACGGCGGCTACCACCTGATGGTGGCGATGCGCACCAGCGGCGGGCCGGACATGCATTTCTTCGCCGCGCTGTCGCTGGTGGGCCTGGGCATGGCCCTGCTCACCACCGTGGTGGGCGCGCGCGGGCGCATGGCGGCGCTGGGCGTGCTGGTGTTCCCGATGGCCGCGCTGCTGCTGCTGGCCTACCACGGCTACGGCCACGAACCGAGCAAGGTGCTGGGCTGGCAACTGGCCACCCACGCGTGGCTGGCGCTGCTGGCCTACGCCACGCTGAGTATCGCCGCGCTGCTGGCGATCATGCTGTGGCTGCAGGAACGCGCGCTGCGCCGGCGCGACTTCCGCCCGTGGCTGCGCGCCCTACCGCCGCTGACCGACCTGGAAATGCTGCTGTTCCGCACCATCACGGTCGGCTTCTGCCTGCTGACCCTGACCCTGGTCACCGGCGTGCTGTTCGTGGACGACCTGCTGGCGCAGAAGCTGGTGCACAAGACCGTGCTCAGCGTGCTGTCGTGGCTGGTGTTCGGCACGCTGATGATCGGCCGGCGCCGCCATGGCTGGCGCGGGGTGAAGGCCGTGCACTGGACGCTGAGCGCGATGGTGCTGCTGCTGCTGGCCTTCTTCGGCAGCCAGTTCGTGATCGAACTGGTGTTCGGGCACGCACGCTGAGCGGCCGGCCCGGCGCCGCCCGCCTCAGGGGAGCGGCTGCTCCAGTATCCCGCGCAGGGATTGGCCGCGATCGGTGACCAGGTCGTCGACCCGCCAGCAGCCATCATCCTGCCGGCGCATCGCCAGGCGCGTCCGCCGGGGCTCGCCCCAGACCGAAAAACGCACCTCCACCGTGCCGGCCGCCGCAGACCGCGCCTGCCACCGGTAGGCGGCGTCGCTGTCGATCTCGCCGTCCTGGCCGTCCAGCCACGGGTCGTAATCCAGCCGGCAGATGCCCTGCTCGCGTTCCTCGCAGTCGCGTTCGTCCGCCATCGCCGTGGCGAACTGCGTACTCAGCAGGGTATCGGGCGCATCCAGGAAACGCGCCGCCGTGCCCGCCTCGAACAGCGCGCGTGCCACGGCCAGCGGATCGCCGCAGGCGGGCGCGGCCTGTACCGCCGGCGCCAGCAGCAGCCCCAGCATTCCGATCCCGGCCCATGCGCTACGCATCGATGCATTCCCTACGGCGACGAACCGCGAGTGTAAGGCTCAGGCGGCCTCGATCGCCTCGGCCAGGCGCTCGACCGCGATCACTTCCATGCCCTTGACCGAGCCGGCCTTGGGCGCGTTGGCCTTGGGCACGATGGCGCGCCTGAAGCCATGCGTGGCCGCCTCGCGCAGGCGTTCCTCGCCATTGGGCACCGGGCGGATCTCGCCGGACAGGCCGACCTCGCCGAAGGCGATGGTCTTTTCCGCCAGCGGCTGGTCGCGCAGCGAGGACAGCACCGCCAGCAGCACCGGCAGGTCGACCGCGGTCTCCTGCACGCGGATGCCGCCGACCACGTTGATGAACACGTCCTGGTCGCCGACCATCACCCCGCCATGGCGATGCAGCACCGCCAGCAGCATCGCCAGCCGGTTCTGCTCCAGCCCCACCGCGACCCGGCGCGGGTTGGACAGCGGCGAGGCATCGACCAGCGCCTGCACTTCCACCAGCAGCGGCCGGGTGCCCTCGCGGGTGACCATCACGCAACTGCCGGGCTGGCGCGTGCTGCCGCCGGACAGGAAGATCGCCGAGGGATTGGGCACTTCCTTCAGCCCCTTCTCGCCCATCGCGAACACGCCCAGTTCGTTGACCGCGCCGAAGCGGTTCTTGAACGCGCGCAGCACCCGGAAGCGGCTGCCGCTCTCGCCCTCGAAATACAGCACCGCATCGACCATGTGCTCGAGCACGCGCGGCCCGGCGATGCCGCCCTCCTTGGTGACGTGGCCGACCAGGAACACGGCCGTGCCGGTCTCCTTGGCGAAGCGCACCAGCCGCGCCGCGCTCTCGCGCACCTGGCTGACCGAGCCGGGCGCGGCGGTGAGGGTCTCGGTCCACAGCGTCTGCACCGAGTCGGCGACGATCAGCTTCGGCCGCGCCGCGGCGGCGTGCTGCAGGATCAGTTCGATGCCGGTCTCGGCCAGGGCGTTGAGCCCGTCCAGCGGCAGGTCCAGGCGCACCGCGCGCCCGGCCACCTGCGCCAGCGATTCCTCGCCGGTGACGTAGAGCACCGGCAGGGTGCCGGCCATCCTCGCCAGCGCCTGCAGCAGCAGGGTCGACTTGCCGATGCCCGGGTCGCCGCCGACCAGCACCACCGCGCCTTCGACCAGGCCGCCGCCCAGCACGCGGTCGAACTCGCCGATGCCGGTGGACACACGCGCGTGCTCGCTCTGCCGCACGTCCTTGAGCGCGGTGATCTTCGGCGCCTCGACCTTGCCGGCCCAGCCGCCGCGCCGCGCGGCCGGCGCCTTCGCCGCGGCCGCACTCTCCAGCACGACCTCGCCGAGCACGTTCCAGACGCCGCACTCGGTGCACTGCCCCTGCCACTTGTTGTACTCGGCGCCGCATTCGCTGCAGACATAGGCGGTGCGGTTCTTCGCCATCGGGATTCCTTCGGTGGATGCGCGCACAGGATACCCGCCAGCCGTCGCAGCCGATGCGACCGCGCGCCTAAAGAAGCCGGGGCGCTGGCCGTTAGTTGATGCACTCTTTCACCCACGGAACATCGGAATTCCCCCATGGTCGGTACTTACGACCCGCCGCTGGTCGTGTTCTCCCTGCTGGTCGCCATCCTCGCCTCGTACACCGCTCTGGACATGGCCGGGCGCCTGGCGACGGCGCAGGGGCGCGGCCTGTACGGCTGGATGGCCGGCGGCGCGCTGGCGATGGGCCTGGGCATCTGGTCGATGCACTTCATCGCCATGCTGGCCTTCAACCTGCCGATCCCGGTCGGCTACGACCTGGCCATCACCCTGTACTCGCTGGCCGCTTCGGTCGGCGCCTCGGCCTACGCCCTGTGGCTGGTCTCGCGCCCGCGGCTGCCGCTGCTGCGGCTGCTGGCCGGCGCCGTGCTGATGGGCAGCGGCATCGCGGCCATGCATTACCTGGGCATGGCCGCGATGCGCATGCAGCCGGGCATCGACTACGACCCGCTCTGGTTCGCCGCCTCGATCCTTGTGGCTATCGCCGCGTCCGGCGCGGCGCTGTGGATCGCCCTGCGCCTGCGCCGCGAGGGCCGCCATACCCGGCTGCTGCGGCTGGCCGCCTCGCTGGTGATGGGCCTGGCGATCGTGGGCATGCACTACACCGGCATGGCTGCGGCGGACTTCCCGGCCGGCAGCTTCTGCGGCGCTGCGGTCGACGGCGGGCTGCAGAGCCGCTGGCTGGCGGTGCTGGTGATCGTCACCACGCTGGGCATCATCGGCATCACCCTGATCGCCTCGCTGTTCGATAAGCGCCTGCACAGCCGCACCGGACGCCTGGTCGATTCGCTGGCGCGCGCCAACCAGGACCTGGTCGAAGCCGCGCTGCACGACCCGCTCACCCGCCTGCCCAACCGCATGCTGCTGCAGGACCGGATCGAGCAGGCGATCGAGAAGGCCAGGCGCCACGACGCCTCGGTGGCGGTGATGTTCTGCGACTTGGACGGCTTCAAGCTGGTCAACGACGCCTACGGCCACCAGTTCGGCGACCGCCTGCTGATGCGCATGGCCGAGCGCGTGCGCGACCTGCTGCGCCCGCAGGACACCCTGGCCCGCCTCGGCGGCGACGAGTTCGTCGTGGTGCTGGGCGTGGAATCGACCGACGACGCGGTGGTGGTGGCCGAACGCATCACCGCGGCGGTGGCCGAACCGTTCGTGATCGACGCGGCCGAACTGCAACTCAGCGCCAGCCTCGGCATCGCCCTGTACCCGGACGATGCCACCAGCGAACGCGAGTTGATGGCCCACGCCGACGCGGCGATGTACCACACCAAGCAGAGCGGGCGGAACGGCTACACCTTCTTCACCCCGGCCATGCAGGCCAGCGCCAGCCGGCGCCTGCGCCTGCTGCAGGACCTGCGCCGCGCGCTGGCCCGCGACGAACTGCTGCTGCACTACCAGCCCAAGTTCCCAGCCAGCGGCCAGCCGGTGATCGGCGCCGAGGCGCTGCTGCGCTGGCAGCACCCCGAACTCGGCCTGCTGGGGCCGGACGCCTTCATCCCCATCGCCGAACGCAGCGGCCTGATCCTGCCCATCGGCGACTGGGTGCTGGACCGCGCCTGCGCCCAGCTGCGCGCCTGGCACGACGCCGGCCATGGCCACTGGTCGATGGCGGTGAACCTGTCGCCGCTGCAGTTCGCCTCGCCCTCGCTGGTGGAGACGGTGCGCCAGACGCTCCAGCGCCACGCGCTCGATCCCGGCCACCTGACCCTGGAAGTGACCGAGACCACCGCGATGAAGGACGTGGAGAGCAGCCTGCAGCTGCTCAACACGCTGACCGCGATGGGAGTGAAGATCGCCATCGACGACTTCGGCACCGGCTATTCCAGCCTGCTCTACCTCAAGCGCATGCCGGCCTCGGAGCTGAAGATCGACCGCGCCTTCGTGCGCGACCTGGAAAGCAACAGCGAGGACGCCGCCATCGTCTCCTCGATCGTCGCGCTCGGCCGCTCGCTGCAGCTGCAGGTGGTGGCCGAAGGCGTGGAAACCGAGGCCCAGCGCGATTTCCTCGACCAGCTGGGCTGCGACCTGCTGCAGGGCTACCACCTCGGCAAGCCGATGGATCCGGAAGCCTTCCTGCGCCAGGCCGTTCAAGCGGGAAGCTGACGCCCCACCCCGGGCTGCTGGCATCGGCCGGCATGCCGCCACCGGCCTTCGCAGTCCGCCTGCCGGGTGCCCCGGCAACGCCGGGGCCACACTCGGCCACAGCGCTATCGGGAAGCGGGGGCGCATCGCGGCCCGGTGGCCGCGCCGCCAATCCGGAAACCCCGGCCGGCATGCGCCGATGCCGCGCCTGTCGCAGGCCCGCGATGCCGGCTGCGCAGGCAGCCGCCGGCATCGGCAACGCGCCGCCTTTCCCCGTCCAAAAGAAAAGGCCGCCCCGGAGGGCGGCCTTTCTTTCGATCGCGACGCCGTCGGACCTCAGTGCATCATGTGGTAGTTCATGTTCCACATGACCCACAACGTGCCGGCGACGATGATGCCGATCACCACCACGGTGAACAGGCCGGCATTGACGTTCCAGCGCGCGGCCGAGGAGCGGTCCAGGTGCAGGAAGAACACCAGGTGGACCAGCAGCTGCAGCACGCCGGCGACCAGGATCACCAGGGCGGTGGCCAGGGTCGAGGACAGGCCGCCGCCCATCACCACCCAGAACGGGATGATGGTCAGGATGGCGGCCAGCACGAAGCCGATCAGGTAGGACTTGACGCTGCCGTGGCTCTCGCCGCCGGCGCCGTGGTCGTGGTTGTCATGTGCGGACATCAGAGGGCTCCCGACAGGTAGACGACAGAGAACACGCCGATCCAGACCAGGTCCAGGAAGTGCCAGAACAGGCTCAGGCACGCCATGCGGGTCTTGTTGGTCTGGGTCAGGCCGTTCTGCTTGAGCTGGATGAACATCACCAGCAGCCACAGCAGGCCGGCGCTCACGTGCAGGCCGTGGGTGCCGACCAGGGCGAAGAACGCCGACAGGAAGGCGCTGTGGTCCGGGCCGTAGCCCTCGTGCACCAGGTGGCTGAACTCGGTGATTTCCATGTACATGAAGCCCGCACCCAGCAGCCAGGTGACGGCCAGCCACGCGAACATCAGGCCGGTCTTCTTCTGGTGCATGGCGATCATGCCCAGGCCGAAGGTCAGCGAGGACACCAGCAGCAGCGCGGTTTCGCCGGCCACGAACTTCAGGTCGAACAGCTCCTTCGCGCCGGGGCCGCCGTTGGTGCCGCCGGACAGCACCACGTAGGTGACGAACAGCGAGGCGAAGATGAGCAGATCGCTCATCAGGTACACCCAGAAGCCGAAGACGGTGTTCTCGCCCGCGTCGTGGTGGTGCTCGTGGTCGTGGCCATGCTCCGCCGCGTGCGCGGCGTGGCCAGGGTTCAGCGTGTGGGCGGTCGTGCTCATGCCTTCACCTCGGTCTTCACCAGCCCCTGGGCTTCCAGGTGGCGGCGATGTTCGTTTTCGATGCGTTCCACTTCGGCGGCCGGCACCCAGTAATCCACGTCCTTGTCGAAGGTGCGCCAGATGAAGGCGCCGATCATGCCGACCAGGCCGATGATCGCCAGCCACCAGATGTGCCAGATCATCGCGAAGCCGAACACCAGGCTGAAGGCGCCGATCACCACGCCGGCGCCGGTGTTGCGCGGCATGTGGATGTCGCTGTACCTGGCCGGCTTCGGCCAGGCCTCGCCGCGCTGCTTGCGCTCCCAGAAATCGTCCAGTTCCTCGCCCTTGGGCAGGGTGGCGAAGTTGTAGAACTGCACCGGCGAAGCGGTTTCCCACTCCAGGGTGCGCGCGTCCCACGGGTCGCCGGTCAGGTCCACGTTCTTCTTGCGGTCGCGGATGGAGACCACGATCTGGATCAGCTGGCACAGGATGCCGGCGCCGATGATGAACGCACCGATCATCGCGACCACGAAGTACGGCTGGTAGTCGGCGTTCGGGTAGCTCTGCAGGCGGCGGGTGACGCCCATGAAGCCCAGCACGTACAGCGGCATGAAGGCCACGTAGAAGCCGATGAACCAGCACCAGAACGCGCGCTTGCCCCAGGTCTCGTCCAGCCTGAAGCCGAACATCTTCGGGAACCAGTAGGTGATGCCGGCGAACATGCCGAACACCACGCCGCCGATGATGACGTTGTGGAAGTGCGCGATCAGGAACAGCGAGTTGTGCAGCACGAAGTCGATGGCCGGGATCGCCAGCATCACGCCGGTCATGCCGCCGATGACGAAGGTGACCATGAAGCCGATGGTCCACAGCACCGGCGAGGTGAAGTGCACGCGGCCGCGGTACATCGTGAACAGCCAGTTGAAGATCTTCACGCCGGTCGGGATCGAGATGATCATCGTCGTGATGCCGAAGAAGGCATTGACGTTGGCGCCCGAGCCCATGGTGAAGAAGTGGTGCAGCCACACGATGAAGGACAGCACGCCGATGCAGGCGGTCGCGTACACCATGCCCTTGTAGCCGAACAGGGTCTTGCGCGAGAAGGTGGCGATGACCTCGGAGAACACGCCGAACGCCGGCAGCACCAGGATGTAGACCTCCGGGTGGCCCCAGATCCAGATCAGGTTGATGTACAGCATGGCGTTGCCGCCGGCGTCGTTGGTGAAGAAATGCATGCCCAGGTAGCGGTCCAGGGTCAGCAGCACCAGGGTGACGGTCAGCACCGGGAAGGCGGCGATGATCAGCACGTTGGTCACCAGCGCGGTCCAGCTGAACACCGGCATGTGCATCAGCTTCATGCCCGGGGTGCGCATCTTGAGGATGGTGATGAAGAAGTTGATGCCGCTCAGCGTGGTGCCCAGGCCCGAGACCTGCAGGCCCCAGATGTAGTAATCCACGCCGACGCCGGGACTGTATTCCCTGCCCGACAGGGGCGGGAACGCCAGCCAGCCGGTCTGCGCGAACTCACCCACGCCCAGCGAGATCATCACCAGACCCGCGCCGGCCACGAACAGCCAGAAGCTGAGCGAGTTGAGGAACGGGAAGGCCACGTCGCGCGCGCCGATCTGCAGCGGCACGACCAGGTTCATCAGGCCGGTGATCAGCGGCATCGCCACGAAGAAGATCATGATCACGCCGTGGGCGGTGAAGATCTGGTCGTAGTGATGGGGCGGCAGGTAGCCCTCGGCGCCGCCGGCGGCGACGGCCTGCTGGATGCGCATCATGATCGCGTCGGCGAAGCCGCGCAGCATCATGACGAAGGCGACGATCAGGTACATCGCGCCGATCTTCTTGTGGTCCACCGAGGTGAACCACTCGTTCCACAGGTAGCCCCACAGCTTCGCCCGGGTGAGAAGGCCCAGGATCGCGAGGCCGATCAGCGCGGCCGCGCCGAGCGTGATCATGATGATCGGCTCGTGGTACGGGACCGCTTCGATAGTCAGTTTGCCCAGCATTGTCATTCTCCCGAGGCGCCGTGCCCGGCATGGGCGGCGTGCTCGTCAGCGTTGTGTCCGGCGTCGCCGGCAGCGTCCGGCCGGCTGTCGCCGGCGTCGTGGCCGTCATGGCCCTCGTGCGCGGCGGCATCGTGCGGCGCAGCCGCGTGGTTGTGCGTCTTCATGCCGAAGTGGCGGTTCTCGCCCATGTGGCGGGCGAGGATCCAGTCGAACAGGCCGGCCTCGGTGCGCCCGTAATAGGTCACCGGATACCAGTCGTGGTTCTTCTCCGCGCCCAGTTCGCCGAACGCGGCCTTGTCCAGCGTCTTGTCGCCGGCGCGGACCTTGTCCAGCCAGGCGCGGTACTGTTGCTCGCTCACCGCGTGCGCGGTGAAGTGCATCTTGTTGAAGCCGGCGCCGCTGTAATGCGAGGCCATGCCCTCGAACGCGCCGGCCTCGTTGGCGACCAGGTGCAGCTTGGTCTCCATGCCCGCCATCGAATAGACCATGCTGCCCAGGCGCGGGATGAAGAACGCGCTCATCACCGTGTCGGAGGTGATCTTCAGGTTCAGCGGCGCATCGACCGGGAAGGTCAGCTCGTTGACCACGGCCACATTCTCTTCCGGGTAGACGAACAGCCACTTCCAGTCCATCGAGATCGCCTCGACCACGACCGGCGCGTGTTCGGATTCGATCGGCCGGTAGGGATCGAGCGCGTGCGAGGAGCGCCAGGTCAGCACCGCCAGCACCAGCACGATCATGCACGGGATCGACCACACCACCACTTCGATGGCGGTGGAATGCGACCACTTCGGCTCGTAGCGGGCCTTGGTGTTGGAGGCGCGGTACTTCCACGCGAACGCCAAGGTCATCACGATCACGGGAACCACGACCAGCAGCATCAGCACCGTGGCGGTGATCAGCAGGGTCTTCTCGTCGTGGCCGATCTGGCCCTTGGGGTTGAGGATGGCCGCGTCGCAGCCCGCCAACAGCGCGGACAAGGCAAGCAGCAGGCCCGGACGCAGGCTGCGTCCAAGTGATTTCAACGGAATCATCGGTCGATCCAATTGCGAGGGGGGGCCTGGTCCGGCACTCCCTTGCACGCTTGCGCGGAACGACCACCCGATGGATTGCCCACCGGGGAAAACGTATACGGGACTGCCGGATTCAGCTCGGCAATTCTAGGCTTCGCCCATCACTTTAGAAAGGCATTGACAATGATCCAGCGCAGCTGGAGCCCGGTTCAGCATGCGACATGTTGTCGCACCTGCGCGCAGTGCGGCATTTCGTTGCCTCCCGGTGGCCGTTGCCGGCCACCGGGAGGGTATTGCCTGGGTCAGAAGCGGTAGCCCAGGCCCAGCATGACGCCGTTCACGGTCTGGCCGTCGCGGCGTTCGCCGACGTAGTCCAGCATCACCGACAGGCGCTCGCTGGCGCGGCTGCTGACGCCCAGGTTCCACGACAGCAGCTGCTCGCCGAGTTCCTGGCTGGCCGCGCCGAAGGTCAGGTCCGGCGCCGCGGTGAAGGCCGAGGTGAAGCGCGCCTGGCTGTCGCGCAGCTCCTTCTGCCACAGCACCCGCGCGTGCGGGGTGATGCGTTCGCCGTTGCGGCCGTCGAAGGTCTTGAACAGCTGCAGGCCGGCGCCCACGCGCAGGCTCTCCAGGCTGCCGCTGCGCCCGGCCAGGGCGCCGGCGCCCTGGCCTTCATCGAAGCGGGCATCGGACAGGCGGGTGTAGTCGACCACCGGCAACAGCGGCTGCACCACCGCGCCGCCGGCAGTGGTGAACGAGAAGCCGTGCTCCAGCCGTGCCGATACCGCGTTGCTGTCGTACTTCGCGCGCAGCGGGGCTTCCAGCCCCTCGATGCCGGCGATGCCGCGGCGGGTGTCGTGGCGCAGGTCGGTGTAGCGCACCGAGGCGGCCACGTAGCCCTTGGCATAGGCCGCGTCCAGGTAGCCGCCGATGTCCAGCGCGCGCACGTCGCCGTGGAAATCCACGCCGTCGCGCGCCTTGGCCGACATGTCGGCCGCGGCCACGCTCACGCCCAGGGCCACCTTGTCGTCGGCCACGCGGGTATCGGCGCCGACCACGATGCCGCCGATGTTCTGGTTCATGCCGGCGACGCTGCCCTGCGCCTTGATCCGTCCCTGGCTGCCGAAGCCGCGGCCCCAGATGCCGACGCCGCGGCGGCTGTCGCCGCCCTGCATGCCGCCCTCGCCTTCGCCATTGGCGGCCGGCTCGACCAGGTGCATGGCCAGCTGGCTGAACAGGCTGCCGTTGCCCATGCCCGGCTGCGCCGAGGCCGCCTGCGCCGCCTGTGCGGCCAGGCCGTCGGCGTCGCCGCCGTTGCTGCGCAGGTCGAACTGGTGGTGCTGGATGACGCTGCCGATGCCGCCGACCAGCGCGGTGTCAGCCAGCTGCAGCGTGGCGTGCGCGTCGCCGCGCAGCGCGCCGGCCTGCTGCCGGATCGCGTCGCGGTCGGCGAACTGCAGCGCGCCCAGCAGCGGCTTCATGCCGGCGCGCCCGGCATTGGCGGCGGCGGCCAGGGCGCGGCCCAGCCCGTCGCCGGACTGCGCGTTGGCGAACAGCCCGGTCTGCTCGAAGCCGGTGTTGGCGGTCAGCCACAGGCCTTCGGCGGTCTGGTGCACGTTGAAGCTGAGCAGGGAGTTGTGGCGCGGGCGGAACACCTCGCCGTCGGCGATGCTGGCGCTGTAGCCGGCGTCGCCCAGGCGCGCGACCTGCTGGAACCCCTTGTAGCTGCCAGCCATGTAGATCGGCCCGTCGATCAGTTCGCGCGTGTACCCGGCGCCGTAGAAGCCTTCGGCGACGTTCAGCGCCAGCTGCGCGCCCGGGGCCACGACCAGCGCGCCCTCGTTCATGCCGCCGTCGTAGAAGTCGCCCACGCGCAGGCGGCCGGCCGCGGCACCGCCGGCCTCGGTCACGTCGAAGGCGACCAGCGAACCCGGCTGGATGTTGACGTAGCCGTGGGTGGTGAGGTCGCCGCCGCGCGGCATCAGCAGCCCGTTGACGACCACGCGGCTGAAGCCGTCCTCGCGCCACGAGGGACCGCTGGCGTCGAGTAGCGCGTCGGAATCCATCGTCGCCGAGGCGATGTCGCCATGGCCGATCAGCGCGCCGTCGCGCTGGACGCGCAGCTCGGTGGTGCGCAGGGCGCCGCCTTCCAGGGCGATCGCGCCGCTGTCCACCCGCATCAGGTCGGCGCCGGTGGTCGCCGCGGTCCGCCAGATCGCGCCGTTGCCGATGCTGATGACGCCGGCGGAGTTGGCCAGGGCCGAGACGTCCAGCTCGTCCAGGCGCAGCTTGGACCGCAGCATCTCCTGGATGCCCGGATCGCTCAGGTAATCCTGGATCGAGAACTGGCCGATGCCGTTGGGGCCGTTCTGCGCCAGGTTGTAGATGGTGACGGCGAGGTTGATGTAGGTGGTGCCGTATTCCTCGTCGTTCCAGCGTGCGAAATCGTCGTCCACCAGGGCCTGCAGCAGCCGCCCGGTACGCAGGTAGCCGGGGTTGATGTCGCCGGTCACATTGGACGTCACCCGCAGGGTATCGCCCGGGTTGTTGTAATCGGCCGAGGTCATGATGTTGTTGTTGAACATGTCCTGGCCGGGGAAGGTCTGGCTCGCGCGGCCGCTACCGTCCGGATCGAAGCTGACCGAATCGCCGCGGGTGCGCGCCGGGTCGGAGAAGACCAGCAGGCCGTTGGGCTGGGTGACCTGGAACAGCGCCTTGTACAGCAGTTCCTCGTCCATGCCGCCACCGTAGTTGCCGGTGTAGATGCCGAACATGCGCGGCGACGGCCCGTAGGTCACGCGGCCGCCGGAGCTGGCTGCGTGGATCTGCACCGAGTCGACTTCGGTTGGCAGGTCGCCGGCCATGTAACGCTCCACGCCGCCGGACTGCATGATCGAGCAGGAGGAAATGCAGTGGCCGGAAACGATCGTGTTCAGGCCGGCGGTGCGGATCACCGCCTGCAGCCATTCGCCGCTGATCAGCGCGCCGCCGTTGGAGGTGCGCAGCACCACTTCGCGGAACGGCCTGCCTTCAGCCTCGGCCTTGGCCAGCATCGCCGGCAACGCCACGATGTCCGCCAGGGTGACGTCGCCGCTCAGGAAGATGCGGTCGCCGTTGACGTGGACCGTCATCGCGTTCGCGTCCGCGGCCATACCGAAGGCGGCGGTGGCCAGCATTCCGGACAGCGCCATACTCAATACCGATCGTTTCATTCGCACTTCTCTCTCCATGGTGGCGGCGGGCAATCCCGCCCATCCCGCGCCTGCGGGACCAGAGCAGAACGTGGAACGGTGGCGTTCACCCCCGGTCGTCCCGTCGCATGAAAATGAACATGTTCATTCATGCGCTGACACTCGGCCTCGGCGCTTCCCGCCGGCGCCACCCTGCGTACACTCTCCGCACCCTTCGTCTCCGGATCGTCCGACTGCCTCCTTTCCCAGCCACGGCCGACGACACCGCGCACGCCGCCGCCGGCGACGCCTTCGCGCGCTTCCTGCGCGAACAGCGCGAGCCGCTGCGCGCCTTCCTGCGCGCGCGCGGCGCCAGCGGGGAGGACGCCGAGGACATCGTGCAGGACTGCATGGAGCGGCTGATCCGCTACCGGCAACATCCGCAGGAAGAACTGAAGCTGCTGCTGTACCGGATCGCGCGCAACCGCCTGGCCGACCGCGGCAGGTCCCCGCATGCCACGCCGCACCTGCCGCTGGCCGAGCACGACCTGCCGAGCGAAGCGCCGTTCTCCACGCCCGGGCCGCTGCGCCAGGCCGAGTCGGGGCAGATGCTCAACGCCCTGCGCCAGGCGCTGCTGAAACTGCCCGAGCGCTGCCGCGAGGTCTACCTGCTCAACCGCATCACCGGCATGAGCTACAGCCAGATCGCCCGGCATCGCGGCATCACCGCCAAGACCGTCGAGAAACACGTCGCGCGCGCCCTGCAGGGACTGCGCCGGGAACTGGGCGCGGACGCCTTCGGCATGGGCGGGGAGGAATGATGGACCGCGATGCACCGACCCGCGACGCACTGTTCGCCCGGGCCGCGGCCTGGGTGGCGCGGCTGGACGCCGCCGACTGCTCCCGCGCCGAACGCCAGGCCTTCGAGGACTGGCTTGCCGGCGATCCGGCCCGCGTGCGCGCCTGGACCGAGGCGGAACGGCTGCATGCGCGCGCGGCGTCGTTGCGCAATGACCCGTGGCTGCGCGCCGGCGCGCGCCACGTGGTGCGGCGGCCGCCGCTGTACCGGCGGCCGCTGTTCGGGTTCGCCGCCGCCGCGGCGCTCTGCCTGGCGGTGGGCATCGGCTGGGCCTGGACCACCGACGGCAATCCCACCCTGCACACCTACGTGAACAGCGGTGCCGCCCCACAGCAGCAGGTCCTGGAGGACGGCAGCGTCGTGGTGCTGGACGCGCACACGACCCTGACCGCGCGCTTCGGCTGGCGCAGGCGCGGCATCGAGCTGCAGCGGGGCCGGATGCAGCTGCAGGTGGCGCCGGCGCGGCAGGCGATGCGGGTGCAGGCGGGCAACAGCACGCTGCGCGACATCGGCACCACGTTCCAGGTGGAGCGGCTGGACGACGGCCGGATCGACGTCGCCCTGCTCGAGGGCGCGCTGGAGATCGACAGCCGCGGCGCCGAAGGCATGCGCCGCGCGCTGCGGCCGGGGCAACAGCTGCAGGTGCAGCCGTCCGGCCGCATCGCGCCGGCGCAGCCGCTGTCGCGGCAACAGGCCGAAGGCTGGCCGCTGGGGCGGCTGGTGTTCGACGCCACGCCGCTGCCGGTCGCCCTCGCGCGCATGAACCGCTACACGCCCACGCGCGTGGTCCTCGGCGATCCGGCGCTGTCCGCGCTCGCGGTCAGCGGCACCTTCGGCGCCGGCGACCAGGCCGCGCTGCTGTCCGCCCTGGAAGAAGGCTGGTCGATCACCCGCCACGCCCGCGCCGACGGGACGCTCGAACTGCGCCGCAGGCAGTGAGCGTGGCGATGGAGGAATGGCTTGGCCGGCTGCGCCGGACCGCATTGTGCCTGGCGCTGCTGGCGCCCTTGGCGGCCGTGGCCGCCGATGCAGGCGACACGGTGGACTACCGGGTGGCGAACGGGCCGCTGGCGCAGGCCCTGCGCGAATGGTCGCGGCAGGGCGGCACGCCGCTGCTGTTCGACGCGCGCGAACTGGCCGGGCTGGACAGCGCCGGCATCAGCGGCGCGCTGACGCCCGAAACCGCGCTGGAAAAGCTGCTGCGGGGCCTGCCCGTCCGGCTGTCGCGTTCGCCGGGCGGGATATTCACGGTACGCCGTACCGCCGCGCGGGAACGTGCGCACCCGCCGGCGCCCGCCCGCCGGCCTGCGCGCGCGCCGGAGCAGGCCACGCCGGCGGAAGTGGAGCTGGCTCCGGTACACGTCACCGGCAGCCGGCTGCCGCGCACCTCGCTGCAGGCGACCATGGCGGTCGACGTCATCGAGCGCGAGGACATCCGCCGCAGCGGCTACGGCTCGCTGTTCGACCTGCTGCGCCACCTGCCCGGCATGAACGGGCACCCGCCAGTGGACGCGTCCCGCGACGGCGACTCGCCCTACCTGCCCGGCGCGGCCGCCGCGGCCACCAGCCTGGATGGCATGGGTCCGCGCGCCACCCTGTTCCTGGTCAACGGCCGGCGCCTGCCGCGCTACCCGATGGTGTCGCTGCGGCAGGGCGCGCTGACCGACCTGGGCAGCATCCCGCTGAGCTTCGTCGAACGCATCGAACTGGTCCGCGGCGGCGCCTCGGCCATCTATGGCGCCGACGCCATGGCCGGCGTGGTCAACATCGTGCTGCGCGACCAGGCCGACGGGCCGGAAGCCATGCTGCAGACCGGCATCAGCAACCAGGGCGATGGCGCCCAGTACCGGATGCAGGCCGCCACCGGCCGCGGCGGCGCCGGCGACGACTGGTTCCTCGGCATCGACCTGCAGCGGGCCGACCACGTCGCCGGCGACCGCCGCGACTGGCATCGCGAACGGCAGCGCTATCCGATCGGGCTGCTCACCCGCGACGGCTACTACCTGCCGGCCCAGCTGTGCCCGACCGGGATGCGCGAGGACAGTGGCTGCTGGTACGACAGCTCGCGCCCGCGCTCGCTGCAGCCGGCGACGTCCGCCGCCGCCGTGTACGCGCACTGGCGCCACGACGCCGGCGACGGCCTGCACGCCCATGCCGAACTGCGCGCCAGCCATGCCCGTCAGCGCTATGAACTGGGACCGACGGCGGCCGCCCTGCGCCTGGGCGGCGGCGACCTGATCAACCATGTGTTCCAGGAAGGCGGCATCGTGCGCCCTACGATCCGCAGCCTGGAGATCGACCTGGCCGCCGGCATCGGCCGCGACCGCGGTGACAGGGGATGGGACGCGGGCCTGGGCCGGCAACGCAGCGCGACCGCGTTGACCACCGAGGGCGCGGTGCGCACGGCGCGGTTGTTCGATGCGGTGGCGGATGGCTACTTCCCTGGGTTCACGCCCTTGGACCCGACGCTGCGCGATGGTCTGTTCCCCACCACCCGCAACCGCGGCCGCACCGACCAGTGGCTGGCCTGGTGGGGCACGCGCCGCGAGCTGGGCCGCCTGGCCGGAGGCGCCGCGCAACTGGCCAGCGGCATCGACCTGCGCCACGAGACCTGGACCTCGCGCCCGGACCGCCTGCTCGAAGAAGGCGAACTGGCGCTGGGCCTGCCGACCGAGCGCCGCCGCCTTTCCCGCCAGAGCAGCGCCGCCTATGCCGAACTGGGCCTGCCGCTGGCCGTCCCCGTGCGCGTGGACCTGGCCGCGCGTCTGGACCACGACGCCGGCGACCTTTCGTTCTCGCCCCGCGCCGGCCTGCGCTGGAACGTCTCGCCGGCCTGGTCGCTGCTGCTGTCCGCCAGCCGCGGCTACCGCGCGCCCAGCCTGTTCGAGCGCCGGCGTCCGCCCGGCTATTTCGGCACCGAGGCGGTGGCCTGGTCGCCGGACATGCCGCCGTGCGCGCACCCGGCGGACGACGCCTGCCTGGTCGACGTACAGGTCGTCGAGAACGCAGGCGTGAAGGCCGAAACCTCGCGCAACCAGTCGCTGGGCGCCCTATGGAATCCACGGTCCGACCTGAACCTGTCGCTCACCCACAACCGCGTCGAGCTGCGCAACGAGATCCTGGCCCTGCGCCCGGCCGACGCCGGCTGGAACGCCGATACCTGGCTGCTGGACGACAGCGGCCGGCTGCGGTCGCTGCGCCTGTCCTTCGACAACATCGGGCGGACGGTCTCGCGCAACTGGGTGCTGCACGGCGACTACCTGCATGCCGCCGGCGCCGGCCAGTGGCGGTTCTCGCTCGATGCCATCCACCAGCAGGCGCTGCGCCGCCGCGAACGCGCCGGCGACCGCTGGATCGACCTGCGCGGCCACCCCACGCCGGGCACCGCCGCCACCGCCTCGCTGCAATGGCAGGGTGCGCGCTGGGGAACCGCGCTGCATGCGCGCTACGCCGGCAGTACCCGCGCCTGGCAAGCGGGCGCCGCCTGCCCTGCCCCGCAGCGCGGCAACGGCCATTGCAGCAACCCCGCGCAACTGCGCTGGAACCTGCATCTCGACCGCCGGATCGGCACGCGGCTCTCCGCCGCGCTGGACATCCTCAACCTGCTGGATACCAAGCCGGTGGACTACCTGCCCGGCAACGGCGGCCTGGCCACGGGCCAGGACGATCCGCTGGGGCGCTACGTCCAGGTGACCCTGCAGTTTCACTGAAGCGAATTCTCCGACAATCCGCTCCATGCGCACACAGCGGCGGCGCTTCTCATGAATCGCGCCTTTGAGTCATCTGCAAACAAATGAAGCACCGTCAGCATTGAGTCGGCCCACGCTGCCGGGTCTACACGGAACACCCAGAACATTGATTAATGGGGAAGGATGCAGAAAAATGAAAGCGTCCTGCCGGACACGCTGCACATTGAGGTGGCAGTACACCTCGAGACTGTCATCGTTGCCGGCAAGGTTGCCGGCATGATTTCGTACGGTGACCAAGCCACTCGGCCATAACTCAAGGGGAAAACACGGATGAAGAAGATTGTTCTGGCTGCGATTATCGCGGCCTCGGTTGCTGCGTGCTCGACCAATCCGCCGCTCAATTTCTCAGTGCCGAACATTGGCGTATCGGCAAAGAAGATCGATGCCGAACTGAAATCGTTGACCGTATCGCTTGCCCGCCCGGACGAGGCCAAAGGAAAGATACCTGCGCAGGCGCAGCACGAAGTGCCGCAGATGTGGCAGAACGCACTCACCGAAGCACTGAACAAAATGGCCATCTTTCGCGATGATGCACCCCGGAAGCTCAGCCTCTCGGTGAAGATACTCGCGATCGACATACCCTCGTTCGGCGCTTCGATGACGACGACGACGATCGCTCGCTACGAACTGATAGATCGTGCTGATGGCAGCATCATTTATACGCAGGACGTATCTGCCGACGGCGAGGTGCCCTTCAATTACGCCTTCGCCGGGGTAATCAGGGCGCGGGAGTCGGTCAGCCGCTCCGCCCAGAACAATATCGCCCAGTTCCTCCAGGCGCTGGAAACGGTAGACGTGTCAAAGCCGATGTTCCCTAACAGGCAGGAATCCACGCCTTGAACCGTGCCGCGACCATCCTCCTGCTGATCTTTTCCGTCGCGGCATGCGCGCCGAACGTCCGCACGGATAGTTACTCGATTGGCTCAGTAGGCCAGGTCAACCGGACGGTGGCAGGAACCGTCGTCAGTGTCCGACCGGTATCCATAGATGGCAATCGAGGCGGCGGCACTGCAGCCGGGGCCGCTCTTGGAGGCGTTGCGGGATCTCAGGTGGGCGGAAGCGACGCAGCCAATGCCATTGGCGCAATCGGGGGCATTGTCATTGGAGCGATCGCAGGTGCGGCTACGGAAAGAGCCGCATCGAAAACAACGGGACTGGAGTATGTAGTGCAGACCGAGAACGGAAACCTGATGACGATCGTCCAAGGATCGGATCCGGTCTTCTCCAAAGGCGCAAAAGTACTAGTGCTCTATGGATCGCCATCACGCATCATCGTGGATCCGCGCCATTGACCGATCCAGAAGCCCCGCATAGCGGGGCTTTCTGTTGGAGGCGGCTCGGCAGTTGATTATTTCAACTCATATGCTCTGCTTCGCAGAGTGCATCAGCGCCATCCCCCCCCCCAAAAAAAAAATGGCCAGGCGCAATCGCCCGGCCATCTTCGATGCTGGTGCCGGAAACAGGAGTCGAACCTGCGACCTACGCATTACGAATGCGCCGCTCTACCAACTGAGCTATTCCGGCGAAGCAGCGAATTGTAGAGGCGGTTTCCGGGACGGTCAATCGACCAGCCGCAGGCGCAGTTCCTTGGGCAGCGCGAACACCATCGACTCCGGTTCGCCGGCCAGTTCGGCGACGCTGCCGGCGCCGAGGTCGCGCAGGCGCTCGAGCACGCCATCGACCAGCACCTGCGGCGCCGAGGCGCCGGCGGTGAGGCCGATGTTGCGTTTACCGGCGACCCAGCGCGGGTCGATCTCGTGCGCGCCATCGATCAGGTACGACTCCACGCCCTCGCGGCGCGCCAGTTCGGCCAGGCGGTTGGAGTTGGAGCTGTTCGGCGAGCCGACCACCAGCACCAGGTCGCACTGCTGCGCCAGTTCGCGCACCGCGTCCTGGCGGTTCTGCGTGGCGTAGCAGATGTCGTCGTTCTTCGGGCCCTGGATGGCGGGGAACTTCAACCGCAGCGCGGCGATCACGCTGCAGGTGTCGTCCACCGACAGCGTGGTCTGGGTGGTATAGGCCAGGTTGTCGGGCTGGCCGACGTCCAGCGCGGCGACATCGTCCTCGTCCTCGACCAGGTAGATGGAACCGGCGCCGGCTTCGCTGCGCCATTGTCCCATCGTGCCCTCGACCTCGGGATGGCCTTCGTGGCCGATCAGCACCACGTCGCGACCGGCGCGGCAGTGGCGCGCGACCTCGAAATGCACCTTGGTCACCAGCGGACAGGTCGCGTCGAACACCTTGAGCCCGCGCCGGTCGGCCTCGTCGCGCACTGCCTGCGAGACGCCGTGGGCGCTGAAGATCACCGTGTTGCCGTCGGGTACCTCATCCAGTTCCTCGACGAAGATCGCGCCGCGCTGCTTCAGGTCGTCGACCACGAAACGGTTGTGCACCACTTCGTGGCGCACGTAGATCGGCGCGCCCAGCGTCTCGATCGCGCGCTTGACGATCTCGATGGCGCGGTCGACGCCGGCGCAGAAGCCGCGGGGGTTGGCAAGCAGTACGTCCATGCGGGGATTCTACGGGCCGGAACGGGGAAGAAGGGAAACGGGAATGAAACCGTGTTGTGTCATTCCCCGCTCCCCGCTCCCTTTTCCCGTTTCTTCCCATCGAACAGCCCCGACAGGGCGATGCCGATGGCGCCGGCCACGATCGCCGAGTCGGCGATGTTGAACGAGGGCCAGTAATGGTCGCCGACGTACCACTGGATGAAGTCCACCACGTGACCGTGGAGCTGCCGGTCGATGACGTTGCCGATGGCGCCGCCGATCACCAGCGCATACGGCAGCGCGCTGCGCCAGTTGCCGCGCGCGGTGCGCGAGAGCCAGAACGCCATCAGCCCGCTGATGCCCACCGCCAGCGCGGTGAAGAACCACAGCTGCCAGCCGCCGGCGTCGCTGAGGAAACTGAACGCCGCGCCGGTGTTGTAGGTGCGGTACCAGTTCCAGAAGCCGTCGATCACCGGCACCGGCGTGAATTCGGGCAGGCTGGCCAGCACCCAGGCCTTGCTCCATTGGTCCAGGCCGATGACGGCTGCCGAGAGCAGCAGCCAGATCAGCGCGTCGGGTTTGGGTCTTGCGGTCATCGCGTCGTTCTACCGTAAAAGTGGCGACAGGGCCGTTGTAGGAGCGGCTTCAGCCGCGATGGAGCTTTCCCTAGTAAAGCCCCATCGCGGCTGAAGCCGCTCCTACCGGGAATGCGGGCGCTCAGAACCAGCGGCGGTCCTCGCCTGGGCCTTCGATGTTGCTGACGCAGCGGCCGCACAGTTCCGGATGATCGGCATGGCTGCCGACATCGTCGCGGTAGTGCCAGCAGCGCACGCACTTGGCCTTGCCGGTGGGCTGCGCGCTGACGAACACCTCGTCGGTGGTCGCCGCGCGCACGCTCACGTCGCCGCTGATGAACAGGAAACGCAGTTCGTCGGCCAGCGGCTGCCAGTGCGCCGCCTGCTCCGCGTTCGCGGCCACGGTGATCTCCGCCTCCAGCGCGGCGCCGATGGCGCCGTTGGCGCGCATCGGTTCCAGCACCTTGGCCACCTGTTCGCGCAGCGCCAGCAGGTGCTCGAAGTCGGCGGCCGACAGCTGCGCATCGGCCGGCAGCGGCGCCAGGCCGTCGTACCAGGTGGCGAACAGCACGTTGTCGGCGCGCTCGCCCGGCAGATAGCCCCACAGCTCGTCGGCGGTGAAGGTCAGGATCGGCGCGACCCAGCGCACGAAGCCTTCCGCGATGCGGTACATCGCGCTCTGCGCCGAACGGCGGCCGCGCGAGTCTTCCGGCATCGTGTACAGGCGGTCCTTGGTCACGTCCAGGTACAGCGAGCCCAGGTCGACCGAGCAGAAGTTCAGCAGCAGCTGCACGATCTCGGCCATGTTGTAGCTGGCGTAGGCGGCCTTGATCTTCTCCTGCAGCTCGAACGCGCGATGCACGATCCAGCGGTCCAGCGCCACCATGTCCTCCAGCGGGCGCAGGTGGCGGTCCGGGTCGAAGCCGTCCAGGTTGCCGAGCAGGAAGCGCGCGGTGTTGCGCAGGCGCCGGTAGGCATCGGCGTTGCGCTTGAGGATCTCCTGCGACAGCGACATCTCGTTGCTGTAGTCGGCCGAGGCGATCCACAGGCGCAGGATGTCCGCGCCCAGCGTGCGCATGATCTCCTGCGGCTCGATGCCGTTGCCCAGCGACTTGGACATCTTGCGGCCGTGCTCGTCCACGGTGAAGCCGTGGGTCAGGCACTGTCTGTACGGCGCGGCCTTGTCGATGGCCACGCCGGTCAGCAGCGAGGATTGGAACCAGCCGCGGTGCTGGTCGGAGCCTTCCAGGTACAGGTCGGCCGGCTTGCCGAAGCCGCGCGCCAGCAGCACGCCCTCGTGGGTGACGCCGGAGTCGAACCAGACGTCGAGGATGTCGGTGACCTTCTCGTACTGCGCGGCTTCCTCGCCCAGCAGTTCGGCCGGGTCCAGCGAATACCACACGTCGATGCCGCCGTCCTGCACACGGTCGGCCACCTGCTGCATCAGTTCGACGGTGCGCGGGTGCGGCTGCCCGGTCTCGCGATGGGTGAACAGCGCGATCGGCACGCCCCAGGTGCGCTGGCGGCTGATGCACCAGTCCGGACGGCCCTCGACCATGCTGGCGATGCGCGCCTTGCCCCATGCCGGGAACCAGCCGACGTTGTCGATGGCATCCATGGCGTCGGCGCGCAGGCCGGCCTTGTCCATCGAGATGAACCATTGCGGCGTGGCGCGGAACACCACCGGCGTCTTGTGGCGCCAGCAATGCGGGTAGCTGTGGTTGATCTCGGCGAAGGCCAGCAGCGCGCCGTTGCCGCGCAGCACCTCGACGATCAGCGGCTGCGCCTTCCACAGGTGCACGCCGGCCAGTTCCACGTCGCCGGCCGGCGGCGTGGACGGCAGGTAGACGCCGCGGCCATCGACCGGGTTGATCTGCCCGGCGTTGTAGCGATCCATCACCCTGTACTGCTGGCTGACCGCGAAGTCCTCCTGGCCGTGGCCGGGCGCGGTATGCACCGCGCCGGTACCGTCGGTATCGGACACGTGCTCGCCATTGAGCAGCGGCAGGTCGCGCTCGGCGTAGAACGGGTGCGCCAGCAGCTGGTTCTCCAGCGCCGAACCCTTGGCATGGCCGTGCACGACCATTTCAGCCACGCCGTAGCGCGCCAGCGCGCGCTCGGCCAGCGCCGAGGCCAGCACCAGCCAGCGCGGCTTGCCGTCGTGGGCCGGGCCCTCGACCAGCGCGTAATCGATGTCCGCGCCCAGCGACACCGCCAGTGAGGCCGGCAGCGTCCACGGCGTGGTGGTCCAGATCGGCACCGCCACTTCCACGCCTTCCGGCAACTCAGCGCCGAAACTGGCGGCCAAATTTTTCGCATCGCGCGCGGCGTAGGCCACGTCGATCGCCGGCGAAGTCTTGTCCTGGTACTCGATCTCGGCCTCGGCCAGCGCCGAGCCGCAGTCGAAGCACCAGTGCACCGGCTTGGCGCCGCGCAGCAGGTGGCCGTTGGCGACGATCTTGGCCAGCGCGCGGATCTCGTTGGCCTCGAAGTCGAAGCTCAGCGTCTTGTACGGGTTGTCCCAGTCGCCGATCACGCCCAGGCGCTTGAAGTCGGCGCGCTGCAGGTCGATCTGCTCCTCGGCGTACTCGCGGCACTTCTGCCGGAACTGCTCGGCGTCGAGCTTGGTGCCGACCTTGCCCCACTTCTTCTCGACCGCGATCTCGATCGGCAGGCCATGGCAGTCCCAGCCCGGCACATAGGGCGCGTCGAAGCCGTCCAGGTAGCGCGACTTGACGATGATGTCCTTGAGGATCTTGTTGACCGCGTGGCCGAGGTGGATCTGGCCGTTGGCGTACGGCGGGCCGTCGTGCAGCACGAACAGCGGACGGCCCTTGGCGTTTTCGCGAAGCTGCGTATAGATGCCCTGCTCTTCCCAACGCGCCAGGATGCCCGGCTCGCGCTTGGGCAGGTCGCCGCGCATCGGGAATTCTGTCGCCGGCAGATGAAGGGTGGCTTTGTAGTCTTGGGTCACGGGTACTTACCCTTGCGCGGCTGTTATTGAAGAGTCCGCACAGGGATGTGCGGGCTGTTGCGAAGGACTCGCATTTTCGGTGTCCGCACATGAATGTGCGGGCTTTTGCGAGGGACTCGCATGTTTGCTGAGGATATGACGGGCTTGCCGCGCGTCGCGGTGCATCTGCTCGGTCAGCGCCGGCAGATCGTTGAACTTCTCTTCGTCGCGCAGCTTGGCGACGAACTCCACTTCGATGTGGCGCCCGTACAGGTCGCCCTGGAAATCGAACAGGTGGGCTTCCAGCAGCGGCTCCACGCCCTGCACGGTCGGGCGCGTGCCGAAGCTCGATACCGACGGCCAGGGCCCGCTCCTGCCAGAATCGCCGAAGACGCCGTGCACCCAGGTAGCGTAGATACCCGAAAGTGCGGGCGTACGCGGGAAACGCAAGTTGGCGGTCGGAAAGCCGAGGGTGCGCCCGAGCTGCTGCCCGCGCACCACCCTGCCGCCGATCGTGTACGGACGGCCCAGCAGGTCGGCGGCATGGGCGAATTCGCCAGCCACCAGCAGTTCGCGGATGCGGGTGCTGGAAATGCGCTCGCCGCCCAGGTGCACCGGCGCAATCTCGCCGGCGGCGAAACCCAGTTCGGCGCCCATGGCCTGCAGCAGGGCCAGGTCGCCGCCGCGGCGGTTGCCGAAGTGGAACTTCGGGCCGATCCACACCTCGCGCGCGCCCAGCCGGCGCACCAGCAGGCCGCGCACGAAATCCTCGGCGCTGGTCGCCGCCATCTTCGCGTCGAAGCGCAGCAGGCCGACGCTGTCGATGCCCAACCCGCGCAGCGTGGCCACCTTGTCGCGGGCCAGCATCAGCCGCGGCGGCGGGTTGTCGCGGGCGAAGAACTCGCGCGGCAACGGTTCGAAGGCCAGCGCCACCGCCGGCACGCCCAGCGCGCGCGCGCGCTCGACCGCATGGCGCACCAGCGCCCGGTGGCCCCTGTGCAGGCCATCGAAGGCACCGATGCAGGCCACGCTTCCCTGCGGGAACAACACCCCGCCCTCGACGTCTCTAAACAGCCTGCTCATTCAAACCCGGATCCAGCCCTTGCAGGCCGGCGCTTCGTCATGTGTAGCCGGGAAGTATAGCGGCGGCGCGGGCATGCCCGCCTCACTGCCCGCGCAGGTCGCGCGGGCGGAAGCCCATGGCCACCATCGCCAGCAGATAGGTCAGCCCGCCGCCGCCGACCAGCAGGGCCAGGCAGCCGATGCGCTGCCACTTGTCCAGGCCGGTGAAGCCCGGCAGCCAGTGCAGCAGCGCCAGCAGCACCGCGGTCATGGCCGCGCAGGCCAGCACCAGCCGCAGGACATAGCCGCCCCACCCGGGACGACGCTGGTAGACCCCGGTCTTGCCCAGCCAGTACCAGAGCAGCCCGAGGTTCAGGTAGCTGGAAAGCGCGCTGGCGATGCCCAGCGCCAGGTGCAGGCCCGGCTGCGCCGCCAGCGCCGCCATCACGCCCTGCGCCTTCAACGCCTCCGGCACCATCACCTGGTACAGCACCGCCAGCAGCGCGAAGTTGAACACCATGTTGGCGACCAGCGCGACCAGGCCGGCGCGTACCGGCGTGCGGGTGTCCTGGCGCGAATAGAAGGCCGGCAGCACCACTTTCAGCAGGGCGAACGCCGGCAGGCCGAAGCTCAGGCCGTAGACCGACAGCGCGGTCATGCGCGTGTCGAAGTCGGTGAATTCCCGGTACTGGAACAGGGTGGCGATCAGCGGCTGGGCCAGCAGCAGCAGGCCGAGCATGGCCGGCACCGCGATCAGCAGGGTCATGCGCAGGCCCCAGTCCAGCGCGTTGGAGAAACCCTCGCCATCGGTCTTGACGTGGTGGCGGGCCAGCGCCGGCAGGATCACCGTGCCCAGCGCCACGCCGAACACCCCCAGCGGCAGCTCCAGGAAGCGGTCGGCCAGCGACAGCCAGGACTGCGAACCGTCGCTGAGCCGGGCCGCGATCACCGTGTCCAGCATCAGGTTGATCTGCGCCACCGACGAACCGAACAGGGTCGGCACCATCAGGGTCAGCACCCTGCGCACGTCGGGATGGTTCCAGCCCCAGCGCGGCAGGGTGAGCAGGTCGATGCCCTTCAGCGACGGCAGCTGGAACAGCAGTTGCAGCACGCCGGCGGCCAGCACCGCCCAGCCCAGCGCCAGGATCGGCACCTCCAGCCGCGGCGCCAGCCACAGCGCGCCGGCGATCATGCACAGGTTGAGGATCACCGGCGTCAGCGCCGGCATGGCGAAACGCTGGAAGCTGTTCAGCGCCCCGCCCGCCAGCGCGGTCAGCGAAACGAACAGCAGGAACGGGAAGGTCAGCCGCAGCAGGTCCACCAGCAGGCCGTACTTGACCGGGTCGGCCGCGTCGGCGTCGGCGAACAGCCAGGCGATCTGCGGGGTGAAGATCAGCCCCAGCGCGGTCAGCACCAGCAGGACGCCGCCCAGCGTGCCGGACACCCGCGCCATCAGTTCGCGCAGGTCGGCATGCGGCCGGGTTTCCTTCACCTCGGTGAACACCGGCACGAAGGCCGTGGCGAACGAGCCCTCGGCGAACAGGCGGCGCAGGAAATTGGGCACCCGGAACGCCACCCAGAACGCATCGGTGGTGGCGTTGGCGCCGAAGGTGATGGAGATCGCCTGATCCCGCACCAGCCCCAGCACCCGCGAGACCATCGTCATGCTGCTGAACGACAGCAGCCCCCGCAACATGCGCGGTGAACTCACCCACGGCCCCCTTGACAACTCGACTTGACGTTCATTCGTCCAGCCATCATACTTGCGTGCTTGCTGTTCCCACCATACCGATTTTCAGGAAACCACCACCGTGGCCAATATCAAGTCCGCCAAGAAGCGCGCCAAGCAGACCGTTGTGCGCAACGCGCGCAACGTGGCTCAGCGCTCGATGCTGCGCACCGCTGTCAAGAAAGTGATCAAGGCGCTGGACGCCAACGATGCCGCTGGCGCCGAAGCCGCCTTCGCCGTTGCCCAGCCGATCCTGGATCGCTTCAGCGCGCGCGGCCTGATCCACAAGAACAAGGCTGCCCGTCACAAGAGCCGCCTGAACGACCGCATCAAGGCCCTCAAGGCCGCCTGATCCGGGCGATTCACCGGGAGCCGCAAGGTTCCCGCCGCAGAAAACCCGGCCCAGGCCGGGTTTTTTGTTGCCCGGATCTTTCGTAGGAGCGGCTTCAGCCGCGAGGGGCTTTCCCGGGAAGGCCCCATCGCGGCTGAAGCCGCTCCTACGAAACGAAACGCCGCTGCGCCCGGCGGAAACGGAAAACCCGGCCATGGCCGGGTTTTCCTGCGCGCCGCGGCGGGCGCGGCCTCAGCCCTGCGCCTCGCGCGCCTCGGCCTCGAGCAGCTTCTGCTGGTCGAAAAAGGCCATGATGTCCTTCATGATCGGCCAGGTGCCCTCGCGGCCCAGCGCCGAGACCAGGTACCACGGGCCGGTCCAGCCCAGCTCCCTGACCACCTGCTCGGCCGCGGCCTGCGCCTCGTCCTCGAACATCAGGTCGGCCTTGTTCAACACCAGCCAGCGCGGCTTCTCCAGCAGTTCCGGATCGTGCTTGCCCAGCTCGCGCTCGATCGCGCGCACCTGCTCGACCGGGGAAACGCCCTCCACGCCGCCTTCCATCGGCGAGATGTCCACCAGGTGCAGCAGCAGGCGGGTGCGCTGCAGGTGGCGCAGGAACTGCGCGCCCAGGCCGGCGCCATCGGCCGCGCCCTCGATCAGGCCGGGGATGTCGGCGATCACGAAGCTGCGGTAGTTCTCCACCTTCACCACGCCCAGGTTCGGGTACAGCGTGGTGAACGGGTAATCGGCCACCTTCGGCGTCGCCGCCGAGACGGCGCGGATCAGGGTGCTCTTGCCGGCATTGGGGAAGCCCAGCAGGCCGACGTCGGCCAACAGCTTCAGCTCCAGCTTGAGCAGGCGCTCCTCGCCCTCCTCGCCCGGCAGCGCCTGGCGCGGCGCGCGGTTGGTGGAGCTCTTGAAGTGCATGTTGCCCAGGCCGCCCTTGCCGCCCTTGGCCACCAGCAGGCGGTCGCCATGGGTGGTCATGTCGCCGATCACCTCGTCGGTGGCGACGTTGATGACCACGGTGCCGACCGGCACGGTGATGGTCAGGTCCTCTCCGCCCTTGCCGTAGGCCTGCCGGCCCATGCCGTTCTCGCCGCGCTGCGCCTTGAAGATGCGCTCGTGGCGGAAGTCGACCAGGGTGTTCAGGTTTTCGTCGGCGCGCAGCCAGACGCTGCCGCCGTCGCCGCCATCGCCGCCGTCGGGACCGCCGAGCGGAATGAACTTCTCGCGGCGGAAACCGACGCAGCCATTGCCGCCATTGCCGGCGATTACAGAGATTTCGGCTTCATCAACGAGTTTCATCTTGGTATCGCAAGGTTCTCAGAATCACTTCGGCCCGCAGCACCGGCGCATCCTGCGCCGCGCCGGCGGCGCGGTACAGGCGCACGATGCGGCGGGGGGTGCCCTGCCCGTCGGGCAGGAAATAGTGGTTGGAGACGCGGTATTCCACGCCTTCCAGCAGTTCCGCGTCGTCCACCGGACGCCCCTGCGCATCGCGCGCCATGACCTGGCGGCGCTTGCGGACGGCGGCGCCATCGGGCGCGACGCTGGTGGATTCTTCCAGCTCGACCCAGTGGGACGGGCCAAGGGTCAAGCTTCTTTCAAAGTCTTCGCGGCCTTCGACGCCGGGGCGTCGGCCTTTATAGCTCAGGGTGCGCGTGGCGCCAGCATAGCGGATCGTGCCCTCGCCCATCGGCCAGTCCGGCTGCCCGCTGCCTTGCGGCGCCTGCATCCATATCCGCACCGTGGCCGGCGGTGGGCGCCTGCCCTCGCCGTAGGCCATGTGCACTTCCCAGCTGCGGCTGCCGTCCCAGCTGAAGACCGTGGTGCGCAACCAGCCATCGGCATCGAAATCGCCGCGGGCATGGCTGCGCTCGACGCCTTCGACGGCAGGCTCCGGCTGCCAGCCCGCCGGATCGGCCAGCAGGGCAGACAGCTGCGGCGAACTCGGCGGAAGCGTCAGGGTGTCGGCCTGCAATGATGCCAATGGCCCGGCGACCGTCAGGGTGGCGCGATCGCTGGGAATATCGGCCGCGCATCCGGCGCAGGCCAGCAGGCCGGACAGCAGGGCCGCAGCCCAACAACGGATCACCATCCCTGCCTCCTGCCCGTACGCGAAACCGTGGACCACCTGGAAACGACAAGCCCCGCCGAAGCGGGGCTTTCGTCGGCGGCGCCCACGCCGTGGCCTGGGCGCCTGCGCGTGCGGGAGATCAGACTTCCGCGACGACGCTGACGGTACGGCGCTTGTTGGCGCCCTTCACCGAGAACTCGACCTTGCCGTCGACCAGCGCGAACAGCGTGTGGTCACGACCCAGGCCGACGCCGGCGCCCGGGTGGAACTGGGTGCCGCGCTGACGCACGATGATGTTGCCGGCTTCGATGGCCTGGCCGCCGAAGATCTTGACGCCCAGGTACTTCGGGTTGGAGTCGCGGCCGTTGCGCGAGGAGCCTACGCCCTTTTTATGTGCCATGACGGATTCTCCTTGGATTAGCCGGCGATGCCGGTGATTTCGATTTCGGTGTAGTACTGGCGGTGGCCCTGGCGCTTCATGTGGTGCTTGCGCCGGCGGAACTTGATGATCTTCACCTTGTCGGCGCGGCCGTGGGCCACGATCTTGGCGGTCACCGAAGCGCCCTTCAGGGCATCGCCGATCTTGATGCCGTCGGCATCGCCGAGCATCAGGACGGTGTCGAACTTGATCTCGCTGCCGGCTTCGGCCTCGAGCTTCTCAACGCGGAGGGTTTCACCCTGCGCGACGCGGTACTGCTTGCCGCCAGTTACCAGGACTGCATACATGGGATGTCTCTTCTGTAGTTATTCTTGGGATCTGCCACGCCATCGGGGGCGGACAGAAGCGGGATTTTACCGGCATTGCATTTCCCGGGTCAAGCCACCCCTCCGGCCGGAAAACCGTGCCTGAACAATGGCCTGCGCCGCGGCCGCAGGCCCGCGCGAGCGCTGGCAATTCCGGCAATTGCCCCCAAATCGCAAGCTCGTTAGGCTGATCGACTGCCGTCAGCTGCACCCTCCTTGCCCCGCCGCGCCCGGTTCCGCCGGCCGCGGCCAAGACCGGACTCCCCATGGCGATGGATTTCATCCGCATCCGCGGCGCGCGGACGCACAACCTCAAGAACATCGACCTCGACCTGCCGCGCGACAAGCTGATCGTGATCACCGGCCTGTCCGGCTCGGGCAAGTCCTCGCTGGCGTTCGACACCATCTACGCCGAAGGCCAGCGCCGCTACGTCGAGTCGCTGTCGGCCTACGCGCGGCAGTTCCTGAGCGTGATGGAGAAGCCGGACCTGGACCACATCGAGGGCCTGTCGCCGGCGATCTCGATCGAGCAGAAGTCCACCAGCCACAACCCGCGCTCGACCGTGGGCACCATCACCGAGATCTACGACTACCTGCGCCTGCTGTACGCCCGCGTCGGCAGCCCGCGCTGCCCGGACCACGGCTACCCGCTGGAGGCGCAGACCGTCAGCCAGATGGTCGACCAGGTGCTGGCGCTGGATGGCGAGCAGCGCTGGATGCTGCTGGCGCCGGTGATCCGCGAGCGCAAGGGCGAGCACGTGCAGGTGTTCGACCAGCTGCGCGCGCAGGGCTTCGTGCGCGTGCGCGTGGACGGCGAACTGCACGAGATCGACGCGGTGCCGCCGCTGGCGCTGCGCCAGAAGCACACCATCGAGGCGGTGATCGACCGCTTCCGTCCGCGCGAGGACCTCAAGCAGCGCCTGGCCGAGAGCTTCGAGACCGCGCTCAAGCTGGGCGACGGCATGGCCACGGTGCAGTCGCTGGACGATGCACAGGCGGTGCCGCAGCTGTTCTCGTCCAAGTACTCCTGCCCGGTCTGCGACTACGCGCTGCCGGAACTGGAGCCGCGCCTGTTCTCGTTCAACTCGCCGGTCGGCGCCTGCCCGGGCTGCGACGGCCTGGGCATGGCCGAATTCTTCGACCCCGGCCGCGTGGTGGTGCACCCGGAGCTGTCGCTGGCCGCCGGCGCGGTGCGCGGCTGGGACCGCCGCAACGCCTACTACTTCCAGCTGATCGCCTCGCTGGCCAAGCACTACAGGTTCGACGTGGACGCGCCCTGGCAGTCGCTGCCGGAGGACGTGCGCCAGGCGGTGCTGTACGGCAGTGGCGAGGACCAGATCACCTTCACCTATTTCACCGAGAACGGCGGGCGCAGCCAGCGCAAGCACCGCTTCGAGGGCATCATCCCCAACCTCGAGCGCCGCTACCGCGAGACCGAATCGCCGGCGGTGCGCGAGGAACTGGCCAAGTTCATCAGCGAGCGGCCCTGCCCCGAGTGCAACGGCGCGCGCCTGAACAAGGCCGCGCGCAACGTGTTCGTCGCCGACCGGCCGCTGCCGGAACTGGCGGTGCTGCCGATCGACGAGGCCAAGCGCTTCTTCGGCGAGCTGAGCCTGCCGGGCTGGCGCGGCGAGATCGCCACCAAGATCGTCAAGGAGATCAGCGAGCGGCTCGGCTTCCTGGTCGATGTCGGCCTGGATTACCTCACCCTGGAACGCAAGGCCGACACCCTGTCCGGCGGCGAGGCGCAGCGCATCCGCCTGGCCTCGCAGATCGGCGCCGGCCTGGTCGGGGTGATGTACGTGCTCGACGAGCCGTCCATCGGCCTGCACCAGCGCGACAACGAGCGCCTGCTCGGCACCCTCACCCGCCTGCGCGACCTCGGCAACACGGTGATCGTGGTCGAGCACGACGAGGACGCCATCCGCCTGGCCGACCACGTGGTCGACATCGGCCCCGGCGCCGGCGTGCACGGCGGCGAAGTCGTCGGCCAGGGCCAGTTGGAGGACATCCTCGCCGCGCCGCGCTCGCTGACCGGCCAGTACCTGTCGGGCAAGCGCGCCATCGAGATCCCGGCGCGCCGGCACAAGCCGAACCCGAAGATGACGCTGCACCTGCGCGGCGCCAGCGGCAACAACCTCAAGGGCGTGGACCTGGACATTCCGGCCGGCCTGCTGACCTGCATCACCGGCGTGTCCGGCTCGGGCAAGTCCACGCTGATCAACGACACCCTGTTCTCGCTGGCCGCCAACGAGATCAACGGCGCCTCGCACCCGATCGCGCCGTACCGGGAGGTCGAGGGACTGGACCTGTTCGACAAGGTGGTGGACATCGACCAGTCGCCGATCGGCCGCACCCCGCGCTCGAACCCGGCGACCTACACCGGCCTGTTCACGCCGCTGCGCGAGCTGTACGCGCAGGTGCCCGAAGCGCGCGCGCGCGGCTATTCGCCCGGCCGTTTCAGCTTCAACGTGCGCGGCGGCCGCTGCGAGGCCTGCCAGGGCGACGGCCTGATCAAGGTCGAGATGCACTTCCTGCCGGACGTGTACGTGCCCTGCGACGTCTGCCACGGCAAGCGCTACAACCGCGAGACGCTGGAGATCCTCTACAAGGGCTACAACATCAACGACGTGCTGGAGATGACCGTCGAGGATGCGCTGAAGCTGTTCGAGCCGGTGCCGGCCATCGCCCGCAAGCTGGAAACGCTGGTCGACGTGGGCCTGAGCTACATCAAGCTGGGCCAGAGCGCGACCACGCTGTCCGGCGGCGAGGCGCAGCGCGTGAAGCTGTCCAAGGAACTGTCGCGGCGCGACACCGGGCGCACGCTCTACATCCTCGACGAGCCGACCACCGGCCTGCACTTCCACGACATCGAGGCGCTGCTGGGCGTGCTGCACAAGCTGCGCGACGAGGGCAATACGGTGGTGGTGATCGAGCACAACCTGGACGTGATCAAGACCGCCGACTGGATCGTCGATCTCGGCCCGGAAGGCGGCCACCGCGGCGGCACCATCCTGGTCACCGGCACACCGGAGGACGTGGCGTCGCATCCGGCGTCGTACACCGGCCAGTTCCTGGCCAAGATGCTGCCCTCGACCAGTGCGCGCCCGGAACGGCCGGCCGCCACTGCCAACAAACCCGACGCCCGCCCGCCGCGCAAGGAAAAGCCGGCGAAGAAAGCGGCCGCCAAGAAGGCCCCGGCCGGCAAGAAGAAGGTTTCGTGATGAGCACCGAACACAAGCACCTGGCCCGCGTGCCGATCAGCGTGCGCTGGCGCGACATGGACGCGATGGGCCACGTCAACAACGCCAAGTACGTGTCCTACCTGGAAGAAGCCCGCGTGCGCTGGATGCTGGGCGTGGAAGGCGTGTCGATGAGCGACCGCATCGCGCCGGTGGTGGCCAACACCAACATCAACTACCGCCTGCCGATCGAGTGGCCCAACGACATCGTCGTGGAGCTGTTCGTCGAGCGGCTGGGCAACAGCAGCGTGACCATCGGCCACCGCATCGTCGACCAGAAGGACGAGAGCAAGCTGTACTCCGACGGCAACGTGGTGGTGGTGTGGATGGATACCCAGACCGGCAGGAGCGCGCCGCTGCCCGAAGCGGTGCGCGCCGCGTCGAGCTGAGCCCTGGCCGTCTTCCCCGGAGCGGGAAGACACGATGTGTGCGCCACTGGCGCGCGCGAAGGATCGAGACACGCGATGGGACCCGCCATGCATGCGCTTTTCAGGAACCGGAACGTCTGGAAGCGCGTCTTCCAGATCCTCACCTGGCTGCTGATCCTTGCCTTCATCAGCCACCCGGAACTGCGCCTGCTGGTTCCGCTGCTCGACACGCTCGGCCTGGAACTGCTGCTGGGCCTGGCGGGCCTGCAGGTGCTCGACGTCTACCGGGAACGGGTCGCGCCGTGCGCCGCGCTCTTCGTGCGGCGCGTGCTCCATCCGGCCGCCATCGCCGTGGTCGACGCCTTCGCCCATGGCACGACCCGCCCGCTCGGCCGCGTCCTGTGGAACCTGCTGCTGACCGGCAGCGGCTATGTTGGCACCGCGCTCGCGTTCAAGCTGGCCGGCGTCCACCGCGCTGCGCGGAATACCGCCGGGTAGTGCCGCCTTCGGGGGGAGCCCGCACTGCCGGCGCATGCTCCGCGCAGGAGGGCGATCACCGGCACGGCCCGCTGCTGCAGGCAGATGCGCACCGTGGTCGGTACCGGTGCCGGTGCCGGTGCCGGTGCCGGTGCGCACAAGCATTGACTTCCTGTCGCATGAAAGTTCCTGCCCAACCTGCGGCCGGGCGCCACCCCGCCGCAGAACGACGAAGGGCCGCAGTGCGGCCCTTCGTCGTTTCCCTGTTGCAGCGCGCTCAGTCTTCCAGCAGCGGCTTGCGCGGCATCTTTTCCTCGCGCATGGCGGCGTTGTAGACGAACGAGGCGACGATCGCCGCGGCCTGCTTCAGGTCTTCCGGCTCGGCGTGGTCCCAGGTATCCAGGTTGCTGTGGTGGACGTTGCTGAAGTAGTCCAGTCGGTCCTGGATGAACTGGAAGCCCGGCAGGCCCACGCGGTCGAAGCTGATGTGGTCGGTGCTGCCGGTGTTGCGGGTGACCACGGTGGACGCGCCGACGTCGTTGAACGGCTTCAGCCACGCCTCGAAGATCGGCATCGCGGCGATGTTCTCCTGCGCGTAGATGCCGCGGAAGCGGCCCGAACCGTTGTCCATGTTGAAGTACACGGAGAACTTCTCGTAGTCGCGCAGCTTCTGCAGCGGGCCGGTCGGCTCGCGCAGCGAGGCCGGCAGCGCCTTCTGCGCCGGGTCGGTGGGTTCCGGATAGTGCGCGAAGTGCCTGGCCACGTAGGCCTGCGAGCCGATCAGCCCCTGCTCCTCGCCGCTCCACAGCGCCACGCGGATGGTGCGCTTGGGCTTGGCGCCCACCGCCTTGAGGATGCGCATGGCCTCCATCATCACCGCCACGCCGGCGGCGTTGTCGGCCGCGCCGGTGCCGGTGTGCCAGGAATCCATGTGCGCGCCCAGCATCACGATCTCGTCGGCCTTGCTGCTGCCGCGGATCTCGGCGACCGTGTTGTGGCCCGGCTGGTCGGTCTCGTCGGTGAAGCGCGCATCGACGTTGACCCGCAGTTTCACCGGCTGCTTGCGCTCGAGCGCGCGCGCCAGCTGGTTGTAGTGCTCGGCGATCATCGCCAGCTCGGGAATGCCCACCGGCTCGCCGGCCTTGCGCGAACCGCCGCCGCCGACGCGGATGATGCCGTTGTCCCAGCCGCTGATGCTGATCGCCGCCAGCGCGCCTTCCTCGGCGAGGAAGGCATTGGTGGCGCGCGCCAGTTCCTGGCGTTCGCCGTATTCCTTGATGCGCTTGGCGCGGTCCTTGTCCATGGACTTTGGAATGGTGAATTCCTGCAGTCCTTCCAGCGAGGTGGCGTCGTGGCGGTGCGAATCGGCCTCGGTGCCGCGCTTGTACTCGCGCGCATCGCCCAGCAGCAGGATCTTGCCGCGCAGCTTGCCCTTGTACTTCTCCAGGTCGGCCAGCTTCTTGATGTCGACCTTGATCACCTCGCCTTCCACGGTGCCGTTGGTGCCCGGCGTCCACGCCTTGGGCAGCGCGTACAGCTGGGTCAGGCGCGGCTCCAGCATCTCCACGCTGGCCGATTCGAACTCCCAGCCGCGGCCGAAGCCGTCGAAGGCCTCGTCATGCGCGTCGGCCAGGCCCCATTCGCCGAACTTCTGCCGGGTCCAGTCGTTGGCGCGGGCCATGGCCGGCGAGTTGGTCAGGCGCGGGCCGATGCTTTCGGTGAGGTAGGAGAACGTGTCCATCACCTGCGAGCGGTGGAACGCTTCCTGGCGGATCTTGCCCACCATGTCCAGGTCCACCTGCTCGGCCGCGCCCGCGCCGCCCGCGAACGCCAGCCCCATGCCCAATACCAGCAAGCACCGCTTGATCATCACTTCCCCCGGCCCGTGGCCACTCACGACAAAGGCCCGAGTCTAGCCAGCGCCGGGGGCCGCCGAGCCGGCCAATGGTCATGGATGTGGTGAACCCCGCCCCGCTTCCGGTAGGAGCGGCTTCAGCTGCGATGGGGCTTTGCCTGCGAAGTCCCCTTCGCGGCTGAAGCCGCTCCTACGGTGCGGGGTCGCTACCGGCCGGGGACAGCATCGCGCGCTGCAGCGCCGGCTGCCACTGGTCCGGCCAGTCGCGGTCGTTGGCGACCTGCGCCTGCGCGCGGCCGGCCTCGAACGCGGCGAAATCCAGTTCGGCGACCGCCCAGCGCTGGCCGTCGGCGGTCCGCGCCAGCACGCCGTCGTCCGGAAAGCCGCGGTCCATCGGCGCGTATACCGCCGCCTGCCCGGTGTTGACGTCCAGCGCGGGACTCCAGCCGGCCAGCCCGGCCGTCACCGACTGCGCCACGAACATGCGGTTCTCCAGCGCCCGCGCCAGGCAGCCCACGCGCACGCGGGTGGCGCCGGCGTCGGTATCGGTGCAGCTGGGCACCACCAGCAGCCGCGCGCCGGCCTCGTACTGCGCGCGCACCGGCAGCGGGAACTCGCTGTCGTAGCAGACCGCCACGCCGGCGCGGATGCCGTCGATCTCGAACACCTTCAGCGCATCGCCGCCGTCGATCAGCCCGGTGGCCTTCTCGAAGCCGGTGAGCTGCAGCTTGTCCTGCCACAGCGGCGCGCCCTGCGGCGTCAGCCAGTCGCAGCGGTTGCGGTAGCGGCCGCCGCCGGTGTCGAGCAGGAAGCTGCCGGCGACCACGTGCATGTCCAGTTCGCGGGCCAGGCCGGCGAACAGTTCCAGCCACGGCTGGCGGTAACGCTGGATCGCGGCCAGCGAGGCCGGCAGGTCGCGCTGGATGTCCGGGGCGAAGGTGGCCGCCAGTTCCAGCGACAGGTATTCCGGCAGCACCGCGATGCGTGCGCCGGCGGCCGCAGCCTCGGCCAGCTCCCGGCGCTGGCGCCGGGCGAAGGCAGCGAAATCCGCCGGAGCGCCGATCTCGTAGCGGGCGACGGCGATCTTCATGCGGCAGGCTCCAGGGCGCGGGTCCAGAACGTGAGCGGATGCGATACCTCGCCGCGGCCGACTTCTTCCCAGCGCAGGTGCATGGTCATGCCCGGCTGGCGCGCATAGCCGCGCCTGCGCCAGAACACGTCGTTGTCGCGATGGCCGGCGGGCCGGCGCGGGTCGTCGCCATCGCGGTCCACCGCGCAGAAGGCGGTCATCACGAAGCGTCCGAGCGCGCGCGCATGCGCCTCGCGCGCGTCGAAGAAGGCATGGCCGATGCCGCGCCCGCGCCATGCCGGCAGCAGCACCGACTCGCCGAAATAGAACACCCGCGCCGGGTCGATGCCGGCCGCCTCGAACGGCTGGCGGAAGGCCGGGCCGTCGTCCAGCAAGGGCAGGCCGGTCGAAGCGCCGACGATCTCGCCGCCAGCGCGCGCCACCACGCACACCGCATCCGGCGTGGCCGCATAGGCGGCCAGGTAGTCGCGTTCGTAGTCCAGACTGCCCTGGTACAGGTAGGGCCAGTGGTTGAACACGCCGATGCGCAGGCGCGCCACGTCGTCCAGTACCGGCAGCAGTTCGGGGCCGCGCAGGGCGGCGACGGTGGGAGCGGTGTCCATGGCGGAATTCTAGCCCTGCGCTGCACTGCGCCTCGGCCGCAGCCGGCGAAGGCGCTGCCCTCCCCGTCCGGGACGAGGCATCCGTCGCGGCCATCGCGCCCGGTCCGGTGGACAGCGTCGTACGCCGCAGGGTCCCGCGCACCGTCGCGGTAAGCAGCAGCGGCATCGCCAGGCGAAATACCACGATGCCGAGCATCACTGCATAGCCGGCACGACGCTGGCGAAGGCCGACGCCAGCGCCGACACCGCCACGCCGACGGCCGGACCCCTGCTGCAACCCGCGCCGATGGCGGCCGCCACGCCGGCCAGCAGCGGCAACGCGACCACCGCCAGCAACGCCGGGGCGTGATGGAAACGCATCACGCCCCGGCCTGCCGGCGCTTCAATATCCGCGTGCGCAACGCGCCGCTCCCGGCTCGCGCCACAGCAGCCACAGGCGTTCGTGCAGGGCATCGCACACCACCACCTGCCGCGGGTTCCCCAGCACCGCCTTGAAGCGCAGGCCGCGGCGGCCCAGCGCCCGCCAGCGGCCTGCGCCGTCCAGCGCGGGCAGGCCGGCGGCGCCGTGCTGGCGGATCCGTTCCGCCAGCACGGCATCCAGTCGCAGGCGCAGGCAACCGTGGCGTGCGGCCGTTCCCAATGCCAGTGCGGCCAGCGGGGAAGCGGACCAGCTACCGCCGCGCTCCAGCCGCAGCCCCACCCCTGCCAAGCCCGGCGGCAGCAGTTGCCGCAGCCGCCGGAATACCCGTGCGTGCAGCCGCATCGCGTTCACCGCAGGCTGCTGCCGACGTCGTACCAGTCCACCTTGCGGGTGATCCACATGATCGCCGCCAGGATCCCGAACAGCAGCAGCGAACCCATCAGCAGCGCGTTGTTCTCCGAGGCCAGCAGCACGTAGAGAACGCCGTACAGCAGGGTCAGCATGGTGGAAAAGCCCAAGCCGCGCTTCCAGCTGTGCAGCACGCCGGACAGGTAGTAGCCCTGCAAACCGATGCAGGCCGCCGCGGACACCAGGTAGGCCTGCCAGAAGGCGATGTGCTCGGACAGGCTCAGCAGCAGCAGGAAGAAGATCGCCAGCGCCAGGCCGACCAGCAGGTATTGCAGCGGGTGGATCTTCAGGCGCTTGATCAGCTCGAACAGCACGAAACCGACGAAGGTCAGCAGCACGAACAGGATGCCGTACTTGCTGGCGCGGTCGGCCTGGGTATAGACATCGACCGGATCGACCAGCGCCACCTCCAGCGCCTCGACGCCGCCGCCCTCGCCGCGCAGGCTGCGGCGCAGCTGGTCCTGTGCGGCCGAGGCCAGCGAGGACACCGCCCAGTCGGCCTTGAAGCCGGCATCGTCGACGCTGCGCTCGTTGGGCAGGAAGCTGCCGCCGAACAGGGGATGCGGCCACGGCGAGGACAGCGCCACGCGGGTGTCGTCGCCCACCGGCACCACCGACAGCGAACGCGTGCCGTCCAGCACGAACTCCAGCTCGACCCTGCGCCCCTCGGCCAGGGTGCCCTGGTGCGGATCGGCCAGCGGCAGCAGCGCGGCATGCAGTCCCTTGGAAGTGCGCTCCAGCGCCCGCGAGCCGGCCCGCAGCGGCAGCGCGCGCCCGTCCACGCGCAGGTTCGGGGTGCCGACCAGGCCGCGCACGTCGGCGATACCCAGCGCCAGGTAGGGCTGGCCGTAGACCCGGCCGGGCGTGGCGGCATAGGCCGCGTCGGCGAACTCGGCCTGCAGGCGCGCGTGCCAGCTGTACACCGGCACCCGGAACAGGCCGACGCGGCGTTCGTCCGGGCGCATCTCGCCCTGCACGCGCAGCTGCCGCGGCATCTGCAGGTCGTAGCCGTGCTCGGTCTGCAGCTCGGTCTTGCGCAGGCCGGCCTCGACCACCTCGACCTCGCGCTGCTGCGTCCACGGCAGCACCCGCACCGGGCCGATCAGCGACTGCGCGCCGGCACGGCTCTGCGCGACCCGCTCGATGGCCTGGTCGCGGTAACGCTCGCGTTCGGCGATGGTGCCGCGGATCAGCAGCAGGGGAACCAGCAGCAGCACTACCAGCCCGCCGACCACGGCGAAGCGCAACAACAGTTTCAGGGAAGTCATGGGCCCATCCTCGTGTGGAGACGGGGCACAGGGTGGGCGCGGCGGGGGGGCGGGGGTTGTGG